>OZ241868.1:0-1902500 GCA_965202905.1 Alphaproteobacteria bacterium
GCTATCCGGCGGCGCGCGACCGTGCCGCCGTTCTGCGCGATCTCGAACTCGGCTACGTCACGCCGGACGCCGCGGCGCGGGACTATGGCGTGACGATCGCCGGACGGGCGGCGGAATGAAAACGAGCCCGATCCAGGCCGAACGGACGCGCCGCCTGAAGGCGGCGCTCGAAGAGGCGGGCTTCGATGCGCTCCTCGTCTACGGCAACGCCTGGCAGTGCGACTATCTGCGCTACGCCACCGACTTTCCGGTGGTCGAGGGCGATGCGCTCGCGATCGTCACCGCCGATGGCCAGACCGAGATGCTTCTCGATAATCCCGGCGAGGCCGCACGGGCGGCGGCGGCTTGTCCGGATGCGGCGGTTCAGTGGGGCGAGGACGTCACCGGGCTTGCCGCAAGCCGGCTCGCAGGGATGGGTAACAGGACGCTCGCGACCGCGCCGGCGACCCTGATGCCGTTCGGGCTGACCCGCGCCGCATCTTTGAAGGACGCCGAGGACGGCACGGCCTTGATCGACGCGCTGCTGTTGCAGAAATCGCCCATCGAAGTCGACGCGGTGCGCCGCGCGGTGGCGATCGCCGAGGACGGCTACCGCGCGTTCATGGATGCGGTCCGGGTTGGCCGCGCCGAGTACGAAGTCGTCGCCGATGTCGAGGCGTATTACAGATCCCGCGGGATCGCCGAGAATTTCATGATCATGGGCTCGGGCGGCCGGGAGGTGCGCGGCATGCACCCGCCGGGCGAACGCAAGCTGCGAGAGGGCGACCTCGTGACCACCGAGCTGACGCCTTGCGTCGACGGCTACTACGCGCAGATCTGCCGGACGCTGGTCCTCGGCGAGCCGAGCGCGGCGCAGATCGAGGCCTTCGACGTCTGGATCGAAGCGGTCGAGGCGGGGCATGCGGCGCTGCGCGCCGGGGTGACAGCGGGCGCGATCGCGAAAGCGGAGAATGACGTTTTCCGAAAGCACGGCCTCGGCGACTACACCACCAGCGAATATACCCGGGTGCGCGGCCACGGCGTCGGGCTCTTCGTCGACAACAAGCCGCATATCCTGGAGGATGTCGACACCGTCCTTCCCGAAGGCGCGACGCTGATCGTTCACCCCAACACCTACCATCCGGAGGTGGGCTACATGGTCTTGGGCGACGTCTCGGTCGTGACGGCGGACGGGCACGAATGCTTTGGCGCTCTGCCGCGCGAACTCCTGGCGGCGCCGGCGTGAGGCGCGGGCTTCTGGCCTGGTCGGAGGCCGAGGCGCCGCGAGAGGCGCTGGACGCCAGGATCGCGCGCTGCCAGGCGGCGATCGCCGATGCCGGGCTCGGCGCGCTTCTGCTCTATACCAACTTTCCGCGGCCGGCGGCGGTCTCCTGGCTCACCCATTTCGTACCCTACTGGTCGCAGGGCGTGCTTGCCGTCCTGCCCGACGGCGCGCCCACGCTCTTCGTCAGCCTGTCCAAGCGGGTCGGCGGCTGGATCGAGGAGACCGCCCATATCGCCGAAGCAATCTGCACCCCGCGCCTGGGTGCCGAGATCGCAGGCTTTCTCGGCACGCGCGCAAGCGGGCCCGTCGGCGTGCTCGAGCTGTCCCGCCTGCCGGGCGGAATCGCCGCACCGCTCGCCGAAGGGCTCGGCGGCGCGGAGATGGTCGATGCGACGGCGCTCTACCGATCCGTCCGCCACCCGGCCGACGATGCCGAGATCCTCGTGACATCGCGCGCCGCACAGATGTCGAGGACCGCATTCGCCGGCCTCGACGCCCATGAACGCAGCGCAGCCCTGGTCGCCGCCATCGACGGCCGGCTGCGCCTGGAGGGGGCGGAGGAGGTGCTGGTCTTCATCGCACCGGACCTCGATCGTGACACGACATTGCTGCGGGCGGACGAGGACTACGCGCTCGGCCGGCGGCGCGCCGTCCAGATCTCACTCGCCTATAAGGGTCACTGGATCCGCGAGACCAGGACTCTGGTGCGTGGCGCGCCCGAGCACATCGGCGTCGACTTTGAGACCTTGGGGACGGAGGGCGACCTCGATACCCTGCTCCGACGGGCGCTTCCCGGCGCCGAACTCGATGACTGGACGGCGGAAGCGAATGTCGGTTCTCTTCCGCTCAGCGTCGTCGCCGCAAGCGGGATCGCGGCGGGCGCGGTGATAACCCTCACGGCGCGGTATATGGGCGCGGACGGGCCCGTCATCGGCGGCGCACCGCTATTCCCGTGATTGCCGTGTCGTCAACGGTCAACGGTCACGGTATTCGCGCGCGGGGCATGGAGAGCGCCGCCCGGCAGGGGATCGGCGGCCCCGGTCGACCTCTTCGCGCTCGAAGCGGCGCCGGATTTCCGTAGCCGGCACGAACTCAGGAGCCGACACGAACTCGGGCCGCCCCGGTCGGGCTCCGTCCCTCGGCCGCGATGTGCTGGGCCAGAAGGCTCCTCATGGCGAGATGCGGCGCATCCGGGTTGATGTCGATCGGGTGCGCTTCGGGCGCGCGTGCGTAGACGGCTTGCCGGGCCTCCATCACCCGGACGTCTTCCATGAACAGGTCGCGGAATTCGCGAACCCGGATCCCGGCCAGCGCCTCGTCGTCATGGGCGAAGTTGCGCGCCTGGGCGTAGAACAGATACATCGCGCCATCGGTCTCCGGTGTCGCTGAGATCCGGGCGCGGAAATCGACGCCCTGCGACCGGTCCGCACCGGGTTCGCCGCGGCCCGGCGGGACGATCCCGGCATCGACCAGGCAATGGCGCGGGACCTCAACCTCGGCGATCCGCCAACGGTCGACCTTGCCGTCGGCGGATCGGGCCGATGCGGACATGACGCTCAGGGAACAGGCGGCGGCGCTGAAGCCAGCCAAGCGGGTCGAGGCCATGTATGTATGACCCGGTTATGTATGAACCCGGCATATCGAAATCTTCGCCCACCCGGCCCGATCGCCTGAGAGCCTACTCCGCCGCCTGGGCGCCGGCGCTTTGGTGTTGCGCGGCGGCCAGGCGCTCGATGATGCGGCGCGCCTGGATGCCGCCGCCGTCGTGGTTGATATCGACGCGCGCCGCATTGGGCCGGGTGTTCACGTTCGCCTGCTGCAGGCCGATGATCTCGATATCCTCGAGGAAGGCCGTGTGGACGTTCTGGTAGAGCAGATCGGTAATCCACGGCTCGTCGATGCGGAAGTCGTGCGCCTGGGCCCAGAAATAATGGGTCGTCTCGTCGGTCTCGGGCGTGATCGCATTCAGGTTGCGCATGGTGAAGCCCTGGCTGCGGTCGCCCTCGGGAGCGCCGGAGCCGGTGATCGCGCCGCCGATGTCGAGCCGGACGAAGGCCGGCGGGGTGAACTCGATGATCTGCCAGCGGTCGATCCGCTGGTCGGGCGCGAAACCGCCCGCCTTCTGGAAGAAGGGCGGCGGGGTGTTGTCGATGACCCAGCGGGTCACCCGGACCAGATTGCCTTCGCGCTCGGCCTTCATCGGGGTCTCGGCCACCGCATCGGTGCCCAGGGTCGTCGGGTGGATGTAGCTCAGATGCGACAGGTCGAGCAGGTTCTCGACCAGCAGGATGTAGTTGCCTTCGAGGTCGAGCTTTTCGCCGCGCGCCCGGTATTCGGGATCGTCCATCCAGTGGAAGTCCTCGATCTCGTCCGGATCGGCGAGCGCCGGATCTCCCATCCAGATCCAGATCCAGTGATAGCGCTCGACTGTCGGGAAGCCGCGTACCCTGGCCTCCGGCGGGACGGTGGTCTGGCCGGGCACCCTGACGCATTGGCCGCTGGGGTCGTAGGTCAGGCCATGATAGGGGCACTGGATGTTGTCGCCCACCAGCTTGCCCCTGGACAACGGGGCGTGGCGGTGGCAGCAGCGGTCCTCCATCGCCACCGGGGCGCCGTCCTCGCGCCGGTAGAATACCACCGGGACGCCGAGCAGCGTCCGGCGCAACAGGTCCTGGCGGCCCACCTCGTGGTCCCAGGCGCCGACATACCATGCGTTTTCGATGAACACGCGAGCCTCCTATCCGACGAAGACGGCCTCCTGTCCGACGAAGACGACAGCGCCGCCGGCGCCGCCGCTCCGCAATGACACCCGAACGCTTACTCCGCGGCGATGGCGGCGCCGCTCGCGGCCTGTTCGGCGCCGATCCTGCGGTCGATCAAAGCCCGCGCGGCGATGCCGCCGGCATCCTGGTTGGTCTCGATCGTCGGCCGGTCGTCCCAGTTCTCGTGCTGCAGATCGAAGACTTCCCAGTCCTGGTGGAAGGCCTGCCAGATCTGCTTGTACTGCAACTCCGTCAGCCCGGCGTCGACCGGCTTGCCGGAAACCTGATACGCGTTCGACCAGAAGTAGTGGGTCGAATCCTCGGTCTCGGGCGTAACGAAATTGAGGTTGTGGAACCCGAAGCCGTTCTCCGGGACGTCGCGCTCCATCTCGGTGTGGCCGAACTCCTTGCCCTCGGCGGCGTCCGGCGCGGCGCCGGTGAATAGCCGCACCGCGCCGGGCATACGGAACTCGATGATCTGCCAGCGATCGACGATCGTATCCTCCGGCCAGCCGCACATCTTCTGGTAGGTCGGCGGCGGGTTCTGGCCAATGGTCCAGCGCGCGACGGTCACCGAGTCCTCGTCCTTCAGCGTCCTGAGCGCCGCGTGCTCGGCGACCGCGGCGTTGCCGATGGTCGACTTGTGGACGAAGGCCAGATGCGACAAGTCGAGCAGGTTGTCGATCACCAGCTTGTAGTTGCCGTTGACGTGGAAATAGGTGCCCTTGTCGCCCCAGTCTTCGGCCGACTTCCAGGGGTAGGGAACGATCAGCGACTCGTCGGCCCGGGCGACATCGCCCATCCAGACCCAGATCCAGTTGTAGCGCTCGACCACGGCATAGGTACGCACTTCCGCGCCCGGCGGGATGGTCGTCTGGCCGGGGACATGGACGCACTTGCCGGACGGATCGAACTGCAGCCCGTGATAGTGGCAGCGCAGGATGTCGCCCTCGACCGCGCCCTTCCTGAGCGGCATGCGGCGATGGCAGCAGCGATCCTCGAAGGCCACCGGCGTACCGTCCCCGGTGCGCCAGAAGACGATGTTCTCATTGCAGATCTTGCGTGCGAACGGCTCGCGCCCGATCTCATGCGGCTCGGCGGCCACATACCAAGTGTTCCTCAGAAACATGATCGCTTCCTTCCATTCGCATGTAATGCGGTAAGCTCGGATTATCGGGGATCGGGCTGCGGGTTGTCAATCGCGGCACTGTGCGCAACCCGGTGATTGCGGCGGCTCGGCGCGCCATTATAGTCGGACCCATCGCACAGCCGAAATCCCCCACATGGAGGCCATCATGCAGAACCGAGCCATGTACCCCGAGACGATTCACCCGCCTCTCGGCGCCTATGCGCACGCGATCGAGGTGCCTGAAAGCGCGAAGGTGACGTTCATCGCCGGCCAGGTCGGCATCGACAAGGACGGCAACGTGCCGGCCGATTTCGCCGCCCAGGCGGATCTCGCCTGGCGGAACTGCATGGCGGTCCTGGCGTTCAACTCGCTGCGCATGAAGGATGTCGTCAAGATCACCCACTTCATCACCGATGCGGCCAATCTCCCGGCCTATAACGATATCCGCGGCAAGTATCTCGGCGAGGAGCGCCCGGCATCCACGCTGCTGATCGTCGCCGGCCTGGCGCGGCCCGACCTCTTGATCGAGGTCGAAATGGTTGCCGCCATCCAGCGCTGACCCCGGGCGTAGCCGGCGCCGAAGAACGGGCCGGGCGCGGTCGCATCGACCGCCACGCCGCGACGGGTCTATCGGGCCTTGCCGATCGCCCGCCAGACCGTCTCCGGCGAGGCCGGCATCGTCAGCTCGTCGATGCCGAGCGGGGCGAGCGCATCGACGATGGCGCTGGTCACGGCAGGCAGCGCGCCGACGGTGCCGGCCTCGCCCGCGCCCTTGACGCCGAGCGGGTTGGTCTCGGTGGGGACCGGGTTCGCTTCGACCTTGATCGCGCAGATGTCGTCCGCCCGCGGCATCGCGTAGTCCATGAACGAGCCGGACAGGTTCTGGCCGGACTCACGATCGAAGACCACGCGCTCCATGACCGCCTGGCCCAGCCCCTGGGCGACGCCGCCGTGGATCTGGCCTTTCAGCAGCAGCGGGTTGAGCACGGCGCCGACGTCATCGACGACGCTGTAGTCGATCACCTCGACGGCGCCGGTCTCGGGGTCGATCTCGACCTCGCAGACGTGACAGCCGTTGGGAAAATTCTCGACTGTCGAGACATAGCCTGCGCCGACCTCGAAGCCGGGCTCGAAGCCCGGCGGCAGGCGCTGCGGATGACAGGCGGCGTGCGCAATGTCCTTCAACGTGACGGCGCGGTCGGTGCCGGCGATGCGGAAAGCCCCGTCGCGGAGCTCCACGTCCTCCGCGGCGGCTTCCAGCAGGTGGGCGGCGATGGTCCGCGCCCGCTCGCGCGCCTTTTCGGCCACGGCCAGCACGGCCGAGCCGCCCATGGTCGCAGAACGCGAGCCCCCGGTGCCGCCGCCGATCGCGAGCGCGTCCGAATCCCCCTCCTCGATGCGGATGTCGTCGGGCGCGAGCCCCAGCGTCTGGCAGGCGATCTGCTTGTAGATCGTCTCGTGGCCCTGGCCCTGGTTGACCGTGCCGACCTTGATGGTGGCGGCGCCGGTGGGGTCGAAACGCAGCACCGCGCGCTCCTGGCTCGGCGCCCCGGCCCGCTCGATGGTGTTCGAGACGCCGATCCCGCGCAGCCTGCCGCGCGATCCGGCCTCGGCCCGGCGGTCCTCGAACCCGGAATGCCCGGCAAGCGCGAGCGCCGCGTCGAGGTTCTCCTCGAACCGGCCGCAGTCGTACTTGAAGACCAGCCCGGTCTGGAACGGCATCGCGCTCTCCGGGATGGTGTTCTGGCGCCGGATCGCGACCGGATCGCGGCCGAGCCTGCGCGCCGCGGCGTCGATCAGCTCCTCCATCACGAACGCGGCTTCGGGCCGGCCGGCGCCGCGATAGGGGCAGGTCGGGTTGGTGTTGGTGAAGACGCCGGCGGTCTCGACATGGATCGCGGGGGTCACATAGGTGCCGGCGAGCGTGCCGAGATTGGCCGTCGCCGGCCCGCCGGCCGAGGTCGCGACATAGGCGCCGATATTGACGCGCGTGCGCACCCGCATGGCGAGGAAGTTGCCCGCCTCATCCAGCGCGAGCGCCGCATCGGTGACGTTGTCGCGGCCCTGGTGGTCGCTGATCAACCCCTCGGAGCGCTCGCAGGTCCACTTGACCGGCCGGCCGACGATTTCGGCGGCCCACTGGACGAGGATCTGCTCCGGATACATCCCGCCGCGCAGCCCGAAGCTGCCGCCGACATCGCGCGCGATCACCCGCGTACGGGTCTCGGGCACGCCGAAAACGACTTCCGCCATCGCCCGGCGGAGCTGGTGCGGGTAATGCACGCCCGAATGGAGCGTGTAGCGCCCCTCGCCGGGGTCGTACTCGCCGACGAATGCGCGCGGCTCCATGGCGTTGGACGTCACCCGGGTGATCGTGAAGCGGCGTTCGATCACATGGGCGGCGGCGGCGAAACCGGCCTCGACCGCCTCGGCGTCGCCGAGCCGGTGGACGAAGCACTCGTTGTCCGGCGCCTCGTCCCAGACCGCGGGCGTTCCCGGCGCATCGGCAATCGCGGTGTCGGTGTTGGCCGGCAGCGGATCGTAATCGACGGCGATCGCCTCGACCGCGTCCTTCGCCCGGTCGAGCGTATCGGCGACGACCATGGCGACCGCCTCGCCGACGTGGCGGACGCGGCCGTGGGCAAGCGGCGGGAAGGGCGGCCGCGTCATGGTCTCGCCGTCGCGGCGCTTGAGCACGATCTGGGTCCGGATCGAGCCGTTGCCGGAAGCGGCATAGTCCGCGCCGGTCAGCACCGCCTGCACGCCCGGCATCGCGGCGGCGGCGGCCGTGTCGATCGCCCGGATCCCGGCATGTGCATGCGGCGAGCGCAGAAAATGGGCGCGCGCCAGGCCGGGCAAATCGATGTCGTCGACATAGCGCCCGCCGCCGGACAGCAGACGCGGATCCTCCGTCCGCGGGATCGCATTGCCCACATCGAACTCGCCCATTTCGCCTCGCCTTGCTGGTGGTCCCGGCGTGGCCGCGCCGGGACGGAGTGGTCTAGAATGATGAGGGCCAACATAACACAGCGCGGGAGAGCACGAGTGAAACTGGAAGGTCAAGTCGCGATCGTCACCGGCGGCGGGCGCAATATCGGCGAGCGAACCGCCGAGGTGCTGGCGGGCGAAGGCGCCAGGATCGCGCTGGTCGATTTCGACGAGGGGCGTGCCGAACAGGCGGCGAAGATGCTGAAGGACGCCGGCCACGAGGTCGAAGCCTTCGTCGCCGACGTCTCGAACAACGACGATGTGGCCGCGCTGGTCGCTGCGGTCGTCGAGCGTTTCGGGCGGATCGACATCCTGGTCAACAACGTCGCCATCTCGGACAACCGCAACATCCTGGAGATCGCCGAGCAGGAGTGGGACGACACCATCCGGGTGACTCTCAAGTCTCCCTTCCTGATGGCCAGGCACGTCGCCCCGCGCATGGTCGAACAGGGCTCCGGCGGCAAGATCGTCAACATCGGCTCCACCTCGGGCTATCGCGGCCGCGGAAGCGCCGTGGCCTATTCGGCGGCCAAGGGAGGGGTCGCGAATCTCACCCGCGCGCTCGCCTTCCAACTCGCCCCGCACGGCATCCGGGTCAACTCGGTCTCGCCGAACCGTACCGGCTCGCCGGTCGGCCGGCAGGACGTCGACCCGAACCGGTATTTCAAGAACCTCGTCAACCGCGCCGGCCAGCCCGACGACACGGCCCAGGTGGTGCTTTTCCTGTGCACCGAGGCGGCAAGCTTCATCTGCGGCGAGAACATTTTTGCCGACGGCGGGGTGATGGCGATGGAAGCCGGCTAGGTATTTAGTCCCGGCATGTGGTGGATCGGGTCGAGTCGGAATCGATTGGGCTCGATTGTTCAGAGTTTGCACATGTATTCGTACGGTGTGAGGCCGTGCAGGATTTGGGGGCGTCGGGCGACGTTGCGGGCGGCGAGGCGGGCGGCGATGGAGTCGTCGAGGCGGCAGCGCGGCGTCTCGCGGCTGTGGTAGCGGTCGCGTTTGACGGTCGCCTCCTCGAGGGGCCGGCGCATGCGCTCGGCCTGGCCGTCGGTCCAAGGGCGGTTGAGCCTGGTCAGCCGGTGCGCGATGCCGTTCCACCCGGAAGACGGCTGAGGCCGATGCGGCGCACGGTCGCGGGGCTGATCCTGGCCGTGCTGTTCTACGCATGCGCCGTCCCGACCGGCCTCGCTCAAAGGCCCTTGCCCGGCGACGCCCCGGTCCTGTTCAAGTCCGACAGCCTGTCCTACGACCGCGCGGGCGAGACGGTGACCGCCCAAGGCAATGTCGAGATCGTCCGGGGCGAGCGCATCCTGCGCGCCGATGCGGTGACTTACGACCGCAGGGCCGACAGGGTGACGGCGCGGGGCAATGTCTCGATCCTCGACCCCTCGGGCGATGTGGTCTTCGCCGACAGCGTCGAGGTCTCCGGCGATCTCAAGGACGGGGTGGCGGAAGGCGTTCGGCTGCGCTTCGCGGACAACGCGCGGCTGGCCGCCGCCGCGGGCCGACACATCGGCGGTGCCCGCACGGAGATGGACCGCGCCGTCTATTCGCCGTGCCCGCTATGCGATGACGACCCGACCAGACCGCCGACCTGGCAGGTGAAGGCGGATCGGGTCGTCCACGACCGCACCGGGAAGGAAGTGGTCTATCGCGACGCGACGCTGGAGATGTGGGGTGTGCCGGTGCTCTACACGCCGTATCTTTCCCATCCCGATCCCACGGTCAGGCGCAAGTCCGGCCTGCTGGTCCCGGTCTTCGGCCGCGACACCGAGCTTGGGCTGATCGCCAAGACGCCGGTGTTCGTCAACATCGCTCCCAACAAGGACGCGACGATCACGCCCATCATTACCTCCAAGGAAGGGCCGGTCGGGGTCCTCGAATACCGCCACAGATTCGTCGGCGGGCAGTTCTCCGGCAAGGGCAGCCTGACCCAGGCGAGCAGCGAGACGCAGTCCTCGACCACCCGCGGGCATTTCGACGGCGGCGTCCGCTACGACATCGACGACACTTGGCGGGTCGGGCTCGACATCGCCTTCGCTTCGGACGATACCTATCTCGGCCGCTACGACTTCTCCTCCGAGAAGACCCTGACCAGTAACTTGTTCTATGAGGGGTTTCGCGGGCGCAACTATTTCGCCGCCAACGCTTACCGCTTCCAGGGCCTGCGTGCGACCGACGTGCAGGAGACGATCCCGCTGGTGCTGCCGGAGCTGGACTACAGCTATTTCGGCGCGCCGGACCGGCTCGGCGGCCGGCTCAACGTCGATGCCAATTTCCGCGCCCTGTGGCGCGAGACGGGCGGCCGGAACGTCCGCCTGTCGCTCGATGGCGGCTGGACCTTGCCCTACACCACCGCCGACGGCCAGCGCCTGACCCTGTTCGCCAGGCTCCAGTCCGACGGCTACTGGGTCAGGGATCCGCCGGACCCGGACGACCCGGACCGGCGCCTGCGAGGGTTCTCCGGCAGGCTGTTCCCGCAGGTCGGGCTCGACTGGCGCTATCCTTTCATCCACCGTGGCCGCTGGTTCTCCGAAGTGCTGGAACCGGTCGTCGGCATCATCGCCGCGCCCGGTGGCGGCAACCCGTCCAAGGCGCCCAACGAGGACAGCCTGGATCTGGAGCTCAACGAGACCAACGTTTTCGCGCGCTCGCGCCTGACCGGGCTCGACCTGGTGGAAAACGGGCAGCGCGCCTATTACGGTGCCCAGCTACGCCTGCTGACTCCCCGGGGGTTGGGCGCGACCGCCTTCCTGGGCCAGAGCTACCGCATCGACGGCAGCGACCTGTTCCCCGCCGGTTCGGGACTCGAGGACGACTTTTCCGATGTCGTCGGTCGGCTTTCCCTGGATCTCGGCCGGTTTGCCCGCGTCCTCTACCGTTTCAGGTTCGACCACGATGACGTTGTCTTCCAGCGCAACGAGGTCGAGGCCGATATCGGACCGGACTATCTGAGGCTCAGCGGCGAATACCTGTTCATCGACGGCCAGCAGTCGCCCGATGGCTTCGCCGACCGCGAAGAGGTCGGCCTGCGCCTGGCGACGAAGATCGCCGAGAATTTCCGGCTCGCCGGCTCCACCCGCCGCGACATCGCCGAGGGGCGCTCGCTCAAGCACCGCATCGAAATCGGCTATGAGGACGACTGTTTCCTGATCACGCTCAGCTTCGCGCGCGACTTCACCGAGGACCGAGACATCCGCCCGACCGACTCGGTGTTCCTGCGGGTCGATCTGCGCACCCTCGGGTCGTTCCGCGGCGGCGTCCGGCCGCGCTCGGACGGGTAGCCGCCGGCGCCGGATCGGGCGGGCCCTACTCGGGCAGGTAGGCGGCGAGCTCCTTCTCGGTCGCCTTGGGGTCGCGGGCCAGGCCCTCGGCGATCCCCTGAGCCATCGCGTCGGGGTAGAGGTCCTCGACATCGTCCGTGATCGCCTCGATCGCCGCGGCGGCGATGTCCTCGGGCCTGGCCAGCCCGCCGGGCGTCATATCGGTGTCCACCGAGCCCGGCATGATGGCCAGCACGTGGGTGCCCTGGGCGGCAAGCTCGGCGCGTACGCCCTGGGCCATCGAAAAACCCGCCGCCTTGGAGGCGCAGTAGGTGCCGATCGCCGGGATGGACACCCGCGAAAGCAGCGAGAGCATGAAGACGATCATGCCGCCGCCGTTGGCGCCCAGCACCGGCGCGAAGGCCCGGACCATCGACAGGGCGCCGAAATAATTGGCCTCCATCTCCGCGCGGGCGTTGGCGATCGCATCGACCTCGCCGATCAGAGGCCGATTGCGGTTGACGCCTGCGTTGTTGATCAGCAGCGTCACGTCGCCGCAGCGCGCGGCCGCCTCGGCGACCCGGGCGGGATCGGTGATGTCGAGCGCGAAGGTCTCGACCCGCGCGCCGTCGGCGAGGTCGGCGGCCGTGGCGGGATCCCGCGCGGTGGCATAGATCCTGGGCGCCCCGGCGGCGAGGAGGCATTTGACGATCTCCCGGCCCATGCCGCGGTTCGAGCCGGTGACCAGCGCCGTCGCTTTGGCGATGTCCATTGCGGGGGTCCTTCGATTCTAATCCACGGGCGATTCTAATCCACGGGCGATTCTAATCCACGGGCGATTCTAATCCACGGGCTCGCTGTCTTTCCAGCGCGCCATGAGCCGGTTGGATTCGACCGCGTTGGTATCGACCATCTTTCTGGCGACATCCTGGCCGCCGACCGGCAGGCCCGTCGGATCCAGCAGACCGATCTGGACCAGGACCGAGGCCTGATCCCAATAGATATGCTCATGATATAGCTTGTCGCCGCGAAAGTTGATGATGCCCACCGTCGGCACTTCGACGTATTTGCCCGTGGGCGGCACGCCCGGCAGCAGCCAGTCGATCTCGCGGTCGTGCGTGAAGCACAGCAGCATCTCATCGACCACCCGGTCGGCGCCCACGGTGCGCGAGACCGGGACCAGTCTGATGTCGTCCGGGTTCGCGTGCACGAAGTGGTTGAGATAGAACCGATGCAGGTTCCTGTGGCCGACCCCGCCGGTCATCGTCGGAATGTGGTTGACATAGGGCTCGGCCACCATGGTCGCCATGGTGGCGTCCACGTCGCGGGTGATGAACTCGTACTCGCAATGCTTGTCCCACAGGGCGCTGAGGTCGTAGTTGGGGCCCATGGTCCGGCGCAGCGCGGCGATCGTCCGACTGTGCGCCATCGAGACGGACGGCTTGTCGAAGACCTCCCGGTCCTGGTTGTAGAAGCCGTGGTCGGCGCCGGGGTAGGTGTAGATTTCGATGTCGGTACGCTCCGCGAAGGCCTTGCGCAGGGCCGTCACACCCTCGGGCGGCATCCATTTGTCGAGTTCGGGGCAGTGGAAGACCATCGGGCAGGCGATCTTGTCAGCCTCGCCCAGCAGGTCCGTCAGGCCGACGCCGTAGAACGAGATGGAGACCGCCGGATCGAGGCGGGCGGCGGCGAGATAGGCAAGCTTGCCGCCCAGGCAGAAGCCCATATAGCCCACCCCGCCGGTGCATTCGGGCAGCGCGGCCAATGCGTCCATCGCCGCCCCGATGTCCTCGATCCCCCGGTCGATGTCGAACTTCTCCATGTAGCCGGAGGCCTTGCCGAAATCGGCTTCCGAATAGTTCAACTCGATGCCGGGCTCGATTCGCCAGAACATGTCCGGCACCAGGACCGTATAGCCCTCCTCGGCGAAATACCCGGCCGTCGCCCGCATGGTCGGGTTGACCCCGAAGATCTCCTGGCCGATCACCAGACCCGGCCCGGAGCCGGCCTCCGGGACCGCCAGATAGCCCTTGAAGCGTCCTCCGTCGCGGGCGGTGATGTCGATCATGCGGCCTGTCATTAGGTCTGTCTCCCTGGCGCCCAGCCGGGCGATTGTCCGCTCCGCCCCACTATGCTCCGCCCCACTATAGGGAGATTCGGGGTTGCGCCAAGGTCGGGGAGCCGATCGGGCCGCGCTTCGGGCCGCTGCGGGCGCGGGTCCTTGTGCGCCGCATCGCGCCCGCGCATGATCGCGCCGGCCATGACCGCGGACTCCCTGATCGTCATCGTCGCCGCGCTCCTGATCGGCTCGATCGGCAAGGCGATCACCGGCTTCGGCCTGCCGTTGATCGCGATCCCGGTGATGGCGGTTTTCATCGGTGTCGAGACCGCCGTGGTCGTGATGGTCATACCGACCGGCTACTCCAACGTCGCGCTGCTGTGGAAGTTCCGCAAGACCTCGGGCGGCGTGCCCGGGCTCTGGCTTGGGATCACCATCGGCCTGTTAACCATCGGGCTGGGGACGTGGCTGTTGAAAGTGCTCGATCCGGCGCTTCTGCGGCTGATCCTGGCCGGATGGATCGGCGTCTATCTGGCAAGCCGCGCGGTGGGATTTTCCGTCTCGCAGGCGGCGGGCGCGCGGCGCGCGCTGGTTGCCGCGGCCGTCGGCCTCGGCGGAATCTGCCAAGGCGCGACCGGGATCGCCGGTCCGGTCGTGGTCACCGCGATGCATGCGATGCGGCTCGACCGCGACGTGCTGGTCTTCGCGCTCTCGGCGATCTTCTTCTCCTATTCGATCGCCCAGACCGCCTCGATGACATTGTTCGGGCTCTTCACCGCCGAGCGCGTGGTCCAGGGCCTGATCGCCATTATCCCGGTCGCCGCCGGGACCTGGCTCGGCCTGTGGCTCGGCCATCGGATCGGCGCGAAGACATTCAACGCCTGCGTCCTGGTGCTGCTGACGATCATGGGCCTGAAGCTGGCGCATGACGGCATCGCCGGGCTCGGCGGGTTGTGGCAGGCGCAACCCCGGCTCGACGGGCCGGCGGACGCCGGGGATCCACTGAAGATCTGGCCCGCGGTCGCCGCCGTCGCGCCGGCCCGTAACGAGGCCGGGTTCATCGGCCGGTCCGCGGCGTCCCCCGCTGCCCGGGACTATCCCGGCGCGCTGTCGATCGCGATGGTCGATAACGTCGGCAACGCCGGCGCAGACCGCGCGGCCGCGGCGCTCTCTGCCGAGATGGCCGTCGATTCGGCGCGGCGTCACCGGGCGGGGCGGGGTGGGGTGCGGACGGCGCGGGCCTACCACCCGGCAGGCGGCGATGGCGGCTGAGGCGGGCTACGAAGCGCCGTCGGGCAAGTGGTCCGGCGACGAAAACTTCCCGGTCGGCTCCTGGCTGCTGCCGGCCCGGCTGCGTCCGCATGTCGCGACCTACTACGCGATCGCCCGGACCACCGATGACATCGCCGACGACCCGGCGCTCGCGCCTGAAGAGAAACTCCGCCGGCTCGATGCGTTCGAGGATGCGGTGCTCGGAAAGCGGGCCGGCGCGCCGGCGCTCGCCAAGGCGTACCACATGCGCGAGAGTCTGGCCACCACGGGTCTCGGCCCGCGCCATGTGCTCGACATCATCGCCGCCTTCAAGCAGGACGCAACCAGGCGGCGCTACCGCGACTGGGACGACCTGATGGGCTATTGCATGCTCTCTGCCGCCCCGGTCGGGCGCTACCTGCTCGACCTCCACGGCGAGGACCCGTCGGGTTGGCAGGCGTCCGATCCGCTGTGCAACGCGCTCCAGGTGCTGAACCACCTGCAGGACTGCAAGGACGACTATCTCGTGCTCGACCGGGTCTATCTGCCCGGAGATTGGATGGCGGAGGAGGGAACCGCCGTTGAGGCGCTCGAAGCGGGTGCTGCGAGCCCGGCGATGCGCGCGGTGCTCGACCGGACGCTCGCCGGCGTCGAGACGCTGATGGTCCCGGCGCGCACGCTGCCTGCGCGGCTGAGAAACCGGCGTCTGGCGATGGAAGCGGCGGTGATCGTGCGCCTCGCCGACCGGCTTCTGACGCTGCTGCGCGCCAACGATCCGATCGCCCGAAGGGTCGTGCTCAGCCGCTGGGATTTCGCGCGCTGCGGAGCCGGCGGGATCTTTGCCGGCTTACTCGGCCGCGCTCAACAGGGCTCGGCATAGACCGCCGACAGGCGCGAGCCCTCGTAACAGGCGACCGGATAGCTCGGCCGCGCGCGGATCCGGTCATACCAGTCGCTCAGCAGCGGCCGCCCATCCTCCCACATCCGCGCAAATCCCAGATCGTCCAGCCGGTCGATATTCGGCAGGTAGGCCGCATCGACGATGGTGAACCGCTTGCCCATGATCCACGGCCCGCCGGGTGCGGCGAGCGCTTCCTCGATGCGATCCATCGACTGGCCGAGAGTCTCCAGCGCACGGTCGATGTCTTCCTGCGGAAAGCCGTTCTGGCCCATGCGCCGATAGAAGTGCTTGCGCAACGGCCGCTTCTCCGCCGCCGCGGCGAACTGGGCTGCGTCCATCCGCTGAAAGGGGCGGATCAGGTACTGGTTGAACGAGGGGTAGCGGACCGAGGGCGTCGCGACCTCGTCGAAATAACGCAGCCATTTGCGCATCTTGGCCCGGCCGACCGCATCGGGCGGGCTCAGCGGGATCTCGGGGAAGACTTCTTCGAGGTATTCCATGATCACCGTGGAATCGAGGATCACGTTGCCGTCGTGGACCAGGGTTGGCACGACGGCATTCGGGTTGAGTTTCAGGTACTCCGGCTGCAAATGCTCCTGCTTGCGGGAGTCCAGCCGCTTGTCGACCCATTCCAGGTTCTTCTCGGCCAGGCACAGCCTGACCTTCTGGCTGCAGGTCGATTGCCGGAAATTATAGAGTTCGAGCATGTCATCCCCTTATTCGTTTACCGCCGCGCGCCGGCGCGCGGCCATGAGAATCGTCGCCGGCTTTGTCGTGAACGAGGCACGGGCCGTCGCCGTCACTCCTTCGCCGAATCGGCCTCGAGCGACGCCACCGTGTCGTCGATCCGCGCGATCAGGGCATCGAATCCTTTCCGACGCAGGACGCTCGCATACTCGGAGCGCCTGGTGGCAAGCTCGCTGATCGTGCCCTTGAGGAAGATATCGATCACCCGCCAGCCGTCGCCGAACCGCCTCAACAGGTAGCTGAGCTGGACCGCCTCGCCGCCCGACCTGGTAAGCGAGGTCTTGACCAGCACGGTTTCGGCGCGCACCGGCACCGTCTCCAGCGTGCGGAACCCCTCGCCGGCAAAGCCTTTGAAGCGGTGGGCGTAGGTCGCCGTGGTCATCCGCGTGAAGGCATCGACGAAGGCGCGCTTCCGGTCGTCGGAAAGCGATTTCCAGCGGCTGCTTCCGGCGACCAGACGGGCCATCTCGGGCATATGGAAGGCGTCGTCGATCGCCGGCGACAGCATACGGACCCGGCCGCGATAGCCGAGGCGCCCGGCGTTCCTCATCACCCCGAGGAGATCGGTGTGGAATCGCTCGACCACCGCGGCCGGTCCCTCCTGCGCCGGCCCCCCCTGCGCCGGCACGGTGCCGGGCGACAGTACGGCGAGGGCGAACGCCGCCGCCGACACGCAGGTTCCGAGGTGTCGCAGGATCATCGCCGAGCCTCTCTTCGGACGGGCCGGCGGGGCGCCCGCGCCGCGCGCAACATGTGGGAGCGATCCGCTCGATGCGCAATCCATCGCCGCCTTCATCGCAAGATTGCCTCCCGGCAGGGACAACAATATCGCGGTAACGACTGGATGCGCGCGCAAATATGGCCTATCTGAACCCCAAGGGATCTGCGGCTGGGCATCGTTCGGCGACCGGCGGCGGCGATCGAACCGGACGAGGTCTTCATGGGCGTTCCGCTCACCCAACAGTTGCGTATCGGATCCTATATTCTGAAACAGCGCCTGTGCGGCAACCGACGCTACCCGCTGGTGTTGATGCTTGAACCGCTGTTCCGCTGCAACCTGGCGTGCGCCGGCTGCGGCAAGATCGATTATCCCGAGGCGGTCCTGAACAGGCGATTGAGCGTCGCCGAGGCGGTCGGGGCGGTCGAGGAGTGCGGGGCGCCGGTGATCTCGATCGCCGGCGGCGAGCCGCTGATCCATGCCGAGATGCCCGAGATGGTGCGCGCCATCGTCGCGCGCAAGCGCTACGTCTATCTGTGCACCAACGCGCTGCTGCTGGAGAAGAAGCTCGCCGACTACCAGCCCAGCCCTTTCCTGTGCTTCTCGATCCATCTCGACGGCACGCGCGAAGTCCACGATCGGGCGGTTTGCCAGGACGGGGTCTATGACCGCGCGGCGGCGGCGATTGCGGCCGCACGCGCGCGCGGGTTTCGGGTCAACGTCAACTGCACAGTCTTCGACGGCGTGCCGGTGGACGAGGTCGCGGAATTCTTCGACACCGCCACCGCGCTCGGCGTCGACGGGATCACCGTCTCGCCGGGCTACGCCTACGAGCGCGCGCCCAACCAGCAGCATTTCCTCAACCGGCGCAAGACCAAGGAGCTCTTCCGCGGCGTGCTGGCACGCGGCCGCGGCAAGAGATGGCCGTTCAGCCATTCGGCGCTCTATCTCGACTTCCTGGCCGGCAACCAGGACTACCGCTGTACACCCTGGGGCAACCCGACGCGCAACGTCTTCGGCTGGCAGCGCCCGTGCTACCTGCTGGGCGAGGGCTATGCCGGCAGCTTCCGCGCGCTGATGGAAGAGACCGACTGGCAGACCTACGGCACCGGCAACTACGAGAAGTGCGCCGACTGCATGGCCCATTGCGGCTACGAGGCGACGGCGGTCGCGGACACCGTCCGCCGGCCGTGGAAGGCGCTTGCGGTCGCCCTGCGCGGCTTCCGCACCGAGGGTCCGATGGCGCCCGAGATTCCGCTCGATGGCGCCCGGCCGGCGGCGTTCGTCTTCGAGGATTTGGTGAAGGGCGCCGTCGGCGCGTCAGACCAGGCCGAGCGACGGCCCGCCGAAGAGAGCGACGCGGCCTAGCGTCCGTAGCGCCGCCCGATAGTCGCGGGCAACTCCCAAGAGCGGCCCCAAATCCGCCGGCCGTCGCAATAGCGCGGCGAGGACCGGCGGCGCGCGGCCGTCCAGCCCGGCCAGGGCCGCCTGCGGCAGTCTCCGCCCGGCCGGATCGGCGATGGCGCGCACCGCGAGAAAGGGAATCCCGCGGCCGGCAGCCGCGGCGGCCACGGCGTGGCTCTCCATGTCGACGGCGACCGCACCGGATTTCTGCATGAGCGCCGCCTTTTCCGCGGGAACGGCGACCGGACGGTCGGAGCCGATGACCGGTCCGTTCGAGCGCGGGATCGAGCGGGGCAGCGCGGCATCCAGTCGCTTCGCCCAGTCCTTGTCCGCTTCGGCCGGCGATCCGTCCGGGGCGAGGATCCGGCGCGCGATCACCACCGTGCCCGGGCGCAGGGCCGGGTCCAGCCCGCCGGCGATGCCGAAGCTGACCAGCCCGTCGAGCCCGGCCTCGGCGAGCGCGTCTGCCCGGCCGAGCGCGACCCGCCCGGTGATGCGGCGCGCGATCCGTGCCTCGGCGGCCAGCCCGGTGACGATGCCGAGCCTGGGCGGCTGGGTCACAATCCGTATCGAGTGGTCTTGGCGTTGCCGTCCCGCAGCCGGCGGTAACGCGCCAGCGCCCAGATCGGGAAATAGGCGCTGTAGCCGTGGTATTTCAGGTAGAAGACCCGGGGAAAGCCGACGGCGTTGTAGTACTGCTCGTGCCAGTTGTCGCGGCTGCGCGGCGCATCCAGCAGATAGGCGATGCCGTGCTCGGCGGCCTCGCTGTCGGCCTCGCCCGCGGCCATCAGCGCGAGCAGCGCCCACGCGGTCTGAGTCGGCGTCGAGGCCTTCGCCACCGCGCGGCTGTCCGGCCAATAGGTCGCGCCGTCCTCGCCCCAGCCGCCGTCGGGCCGCTGCCGCGATTTGAGCCAGTCGACGGCCTTGCGGATGTGCGGGGCCTCGCTGGACTGGCCGACGGCATTCAACGCCGAGAGCGCCGACCAGGTGCCGTAGACATAGTTGGTTCCCCAGCGCCCGTACCACGATCCGTCGGGCTCCTGCTCGCGGATGAGGAACTCGACGCCCCTGGCGACATCGGGATGGTCGGCGCGATAGCCGCGCTGGGCCATCATGCCGATGCAGCGCGCGCTCACGTCGGTCGTCGGCGGGTCCAACAGCGCGCCGTGATCGGCGAACGGGATGTGGTTGAGGTAACGATAAGTGTTGTCGGCGTCAAAGGAGCCCCAGCCGCCGTTGGCGCTCTGCATACCGATCACCCAGTCGGTCCCGCGCGCGAGTGCGGCTTCGGCGCCGTCGATCTCCGCCCGGTCGACCGCCATCACGACGACGGCCGAATCGTCGGTGTCCGGATAATGGTCGTTGCGGTACTGGAAGGCCCAGCCGCCCGGCGCAAGTCCGGGACGTGCGACCGCCCAGTCGCCCACGACATCGTCGATCTGCTGATCGGCGAGCCAGGCGGCGGCGCGGCGCGCCGCGGTCTCGTTCTCGTCTCCGCCGGCTTCCATCAGGGCGTGCGCGGCCAGCGCGGTATCCCAGATCGGCGAGACGCAAGGCTGGCATAACGCCTCGCTCTCGCCAAAGGCGAGCAGCGAACGGATCGCGGCCAGCGCACTGCGATAACTCGGATGATTCTTGTCATAGCCCAGAACGTGAAAGGCCATCGCCGCGTTGGCCATCGCCGGGAAGATGCCGCCCAGGCCCTTGTCACCGTTGAGCCGCTCTTCTACGAAGCCGACCGCGCTTGCCAGCGCCCGGCGCTTCAGGGCCGGCGGGCCGAACGGGGCCGCAAGGCGCAGCGCGCGGTCGACGGCGAGGAACAGCGTGCCCAGCACCGCGCCCGTCGGGTTTATCATGTATTTCCGAGGCGGGGCGGGGTTGGCGACCAGCAGCTCGGGGATCCCGACTCCGCGCGGATTTGCCGCCGTCGGCTTCAGCGACATCAGGATCAACAGCGGCACGATCACTGTCCGCGACCAGTAGGACACCTTATCCAGGTGGAACGGGAACCAACGCGGCAGCAGCATGATTTCCAGCGGCATGATCGGCACCGACCGCCAGGGGAGCTGTCCGAACAAAGCCAGCGTGATCCGTGTGAAGACGTTGCATTTGGCTGCGCCGCCCAGTGCCAGGATCGCCGCGCGGGCCTTGCGCATGTGCGGGGCCTCGCAGTCGTCGCCGACGCATTTGAGCGCGTAGTAAGCCTTCACCGATGCGCTGATGTCGGTCTTGCCGTCATAGAACAGCGGCCAGCCGCCCTCGTCGTTCTGACGGTTGCGGATGTAGGCGGCGAGCATGTCCTCGACGTCCGGCTCGATGTCGTCGATGAAATGCCTGAGCAGGATGTACTCCGCCGGGATCGTCGCATCGGCCTCGAGCGGAAACACCCAGTGGCCGTTTTCAGTCTGAGCCTCACGCAACGCGGCGCCGGCCTGCTCCAGGACATCATCGATCTGTGAGCGCCGCTCCGCGAACGCGCCGTCCGCGATGTCGCGGACGGGCTGTGGGTCCGCAGGCTCAACCGTCACGCGCGCGGACGCGGACCCTTTCACGAAAACCCTCCCGGTCGCTCCTCGTATTTGACTCCGCCGACCCCGGAGCAAAGCCTGTCGAAAGGTAGTAATGCCCGGGCTATTTGTCCATAAGCTCTTATGAATCAGCCCAAAAGCCCGTATCGGAGGGCGAGCCACACCTTGGTCGGCTTGGCAATGACGACCGGGCGGTCGAGGCTGCGCCAGCCGCGCTGCTCCAGACTGTCGAGCAAGCGCTTGTAGCTCATCTGCATGACGACGGCCGGCCGCAGCGGTCTGCGGTGGCATTCGGCAAGCGCGGCCTCGGCTTCGGAGAACCGCTTGCGCGCGATTCGCGCCAAGCCGGCGCACACCTCGGGCAGCGCCGGGTGGATCAGCACCGCGCGCGGCGAGGCGGTTTGGATCCCGGCCTCGACCAGCAGTTCCCGAGGCAGATAGAGCCGCCCGATTTCGGCGTCTTCGCCGATGTCGCGCAGGATGTTGGTGAGCTGAAGCGCCGTGCCGAGCGACAACGCGAAGTCCTTCGCCCGGGGCTCGTCGGCGCCAAAGGCGCGGATTGACAGCAGGCCCACCGCGCCGGCAACGCGCCGGCAGTAGAGGTCGAGCACCTCCATCGACGGCGCCCGCAGACCCTCGCCCACATCCATCGCCATGCCATCGATCACGGTCAGGAAGTCTTCGCAGCGCAGGCCGAACGCGGCGACGGGCCCGCACAGCGCCCGGGCCGTCAGGTCCAGCGGCCGCGATCCGTCATAGATCCGCGCGATTTCGTCGCGCCAGCCGTCCAGCCGGCGGCGCTTTTCCTGCACCGGGTCCGGACCGTCGGCGATATCGTCAACATCGCGGCAGAAGGCGTAGATCGCGAACATCGCCTCACGGCGGTCGGCCGGAAGCAGGCGCATCGCCCAGTAGAACGACGAACCCGATGCAACGGTCGTCGCCCGCGCGTGGGCGATCGCTTCGCGGTCCGGCGCCCCGAATTCGGCGACCTGTGCCGTTGCCGGGCGATCAGCGCGGGCGATCATGCCGACAGGCGATCCGCGCTCGCGCCGAAGCCGATTCCGCTGTTGTGATCGTCATCTCCCCGGTCCCGCGATCACGAGCCGCGCGGAGTTTACCAAGCCGCGGCGAGCCAGCGAAATCGAAATTCCGGCGCGTTGGCGAGAATCGGGCGGCGAGAATCGGGCGGCGAGAATGGCGTGGCGAGAATGGGGTTGACCGCGGCGATCGATCGGACAAGATAATCTGCGAAACGCAATTTCATATATGAGGCTCCGTCCCATTCCGGGGAGACCCACAATGCCTGTTCCCTATGACGAGCCGGAGAACGTCGTCTGGCAGACGCAGATCGACGCGCCGCCGGACGCCTACGCGGCGGCGCTGGCGGATTCGCTGGAATCGATCTTCGGCCAGGGCATCCACGAACTGGACGGCATAGTCGCGAAATTGAACGAAGTCGGTCCGCGGCCGGAGGGCGCGGACGTCTGGACCCCGGCGGTTTTCGAGGCTGAGTTGGTTCGCCTGGGCGCATGAGAGCGGAGACTTGACGATGTCCACGATGTCCGCCGAACCGAACGCGCATGAGCAGGCCGAGGCGCTGGTCGATCTCGGCGTCCGCAATCGCTGGTATCCCATCGCGGCGAGCTGGATGATCAAGGACAAGCCCGTCGGGCTGATGCGGCTGGGCGAACCGGTCGTGGTCTGGCGCCGCACCAATGGCGCGGTCCAGGTCCTGGCCGACCGCTGTCCCCATCGCGGGGCGCGGCTGTCGATGGGCTGGAACCTCGGCGACCGGCTGGCCTGCTGGTATCACGGCGTCGAGGTGGACGAGAACGGCGTGGTCCGGAAGGTCCCTGCCGTCGGCGACTGTCCGCTGGTCGGCGCCGCGGCGGTCAAGGCCTATCCCTGCTTTGAGCACATGGGCGCAGTATTCGCTTATTTCGGCGATGCCGCCCATCCCGATCCGGTCGAGTTCTCACTGCCCGAGCAGCTCGACTCGCCAGAATGGGACGCGATCCTGTGCACGTCGCACTGGCGCTGCAACTACCGCTACGCGATCGACAACGTGATGGACCCGATGCACGGCGCCTATCTGCACGCCGAATCCCATTCGATGGCGCGCGGCGACAAGGAAGCCAGGATGCGGGTGCGCCAGACCGACGAGGGTCTGATCTTCGAGAAGATCAAACAGCGCGGCGTCAACTTCGACTGGGTGGAGTTCGGCGATACCGGCGCGCATTGGATGCGCCTGTCGATCCCGTACCAGCAGAACGCCGGACCGGGCGGCGAGTTCGGCATCATGGGCTTCGTCACCCCGATCGACCGCGACAACTGCCGGGTCTTCTTCTGGCGCACGCGCAAGTGCGCCGGATGGCAGCGGGCCGCCTGGCGGTTCATGTACAAGCACAAGCTGGAGACGCTCCACTGGGATGTGCTGGAACAAGACCGCGCGATCCTGGAGCGGATGCCGAGCGATGCGCGCGATCACGAGTTCCTCTACCAGCACGACACCGGGCTGGCGCGGGTCCGCCGCCTACTCCGCGCCGAGGCCGAGACGCAGGTCGCAACGCTTGTCGAGACCAGCGCTCAGGCCGCGGAGTGAGCGCGGTCTCGCTCGCAGGCAGGCGGGTGCTGATCACCGGAGCCGCGCGCGGCCTCGGCCGCGCGTTCGCCGGGGAGGCGGTCGCCGCGGGCGCGCGGGTGGTGACCGCCGATATCCTGGAGGAGGAGGGCCGTGCCGCCGCCGAGGCGCTCGGCGCGGCCTTCGTGCCGCTCGACCTCGACCGTCCCGACTCGATCGAGACCTTGGCCGGCGCGGCGGGCGCGGCGCTCGGCGGGCTCGACGGGCTGGTCAACAACGCCGCGGTTGCGACCGGCATCGGCGGCAAGACCTGCGAAGAGATCGACATCGAGACCTGGGATAGGGTGATGCGGGTCAACGTCCGCGGCACCTGGCTGATGACCAAAGCCTGTCTGCCGCACCTGCGGGGCAGCGGCAACGGCAAGGTGGTCAACGTCGCCTCCGATACTGCGCTGTGGGGCGCGCCGCGCCTGCTGCACTATGTGGCCAGCAAGGGCGCGGTGATCGCGATGACCCGCTCGCTCGCCCGCGAACTCGGCGGCGACGGCATCGCGGTCAACGCGATCGCGCCGGGCCTGACTCTGGTCGAGGCGACCGGGTACGTGCCCGAGGATCGTCGCCGGCTCTATGTCGAGGGCCGGGCGATCAACCGGGCGCAGCAGCCCGACGATGTCGTCGGCGCGGTGATGTATCTGCTGTCCGACGCCGCGGATTTCGTCACCGGTCAGCTACTGCCGGTCAACGGCGGCTTCTGCATGAATTGAGGCGGTCAGCTTGCGAAGGAGAGACCGATGAACACCCGGATCAAGGCCAGTCATCGAGACTTCAGGGACTGGATGGAAAGCCGAATCGCGCGCTTCGAGACGCGCCGCTACGACTGGGACGCGCTCAGGTTCCAGGCCGATTACGACCCCAAATACCGCCGCGCGCAGATGCGCTATATGGGCACCGGCGGGACCGGGGTGGCGAGTGACACGAACACGGTGCCGTCCGAGAACTTCACCTTCTCGACCATGGTGTTGCCGCCGGGCTGCGAAGGCCCGACGCATGTCCACGACGATGTCGAGGAGGTTTTCTTCATGCTGCGCGGCCGGATCCGGCTGAGCTTCGAACAGGACGGCGAGATGTGGGAGACCGTGCTCAACGAGCGCGACCTGGTCTCGGTGCCGCCGGGGGTCTATCGCGGCCTGATCAACGAGGGCCAGGAGGACGCGCTGATGTGCGTGATGCTGGGTGCGGCGAAACCCGGGATCCCGAGCTATCCGCCCGATCATCCGCTGGCCGCGATCAAGCGCTGAGCGGACGAGTCATGGGCGAGGACGCCCTTCCGGAGCTGCGGACCGCCGGGGCGGACGGCCGGACGATTGCCTATCGCGAGGCCGGCGCCGGCCCGGCCGTCCTGTTGTTGCACGGCGTCGGCTCGGGCTCGGCGTCCTGGGCTGCCCAACTCGCCGGTCTTTCGCCGCGGTTTCGGATCGTGGCCTGGGACACCCCGGGCTACGGCGGCTCCGACCCGCTGCCGGGCGAGACGCCGAGCGCGTCGGCCTATGGCGATGCGGCTGCGGCCCTGCTGGATGCGCTCGACATCGAGAAAATCCATCTGGTCGGCCATTCGATGGGCGCGCTGATCGGGGCCGCTTTCTGCCGGCGCCACCCCGACCGGCTGCTGTCGGTGGTGCTGGCCGATGCGGCCGCCGGCTATGGCAAGGCGTCCGACGAGCTGCGCGTTGGCCGGCTCAAGGCCCGCCTCGCCTCGATGGCCGAGTTGGGGCCGGCCGGGTTTGCCGAACGCCGGGCGCGGGAACTGCTCTCGCCCGCCGCGCCCGATGAGATCTGCGCGAAGATCCGCGCGGTGCAGTCCAGGCTGCGCCCCGAGGGCTATGCCCAGGCCGCCCGGATGCTGCACGGATCGGACATTCACGACGACATCGCGACCGTCGCGGCGCCGGCGCTGGTGATGTGCGGCAGCGAGGACAAGGTGACGCCGGAGGCGATCAGCCGCCGGATCGCCGCGACCATTCCTGGCGCACGCTACCGGACCCTCGAAGGCCTGGGCCATGCGAGCTACGTCGAGGGCCCGGAGGCGTTCAACGCCGCGCTCGGCGACTTCATCGGCGGCCTGTGACGAGCGGCAAGGCGTCGGAGGACCGTTATATCGCGCCCGCCTTGCAACGCGGACTTGCGATCCTGGGCAGCTTCGACCGCGCGCGGCCGGTGCTCACCATGGTCGAACTGGCGCGGATCAACGCCCTGCCGCGCGCCACCGTCTTCCGGCTGGCGCACACGCTGGAAGTCATGGGATTCCTGGTGCGCGAGCCCGCCGGCCAGGGCTATCGGCTGGGCCCGGCCGTGCTTTCCCTGGGCTTCGGCTATCTCTCAGGGCTGGAGCTGCCCGACATCGCCCGGCCGGTGCTCGAGCGCCTGCGCGATGCCACCGGCGCATCGGCCCATCTCGCGGTCCGCGACGGGGCGGAGATCGTCTATCTGGCCCAGGTCTCCGGCCAGTCGGCGCTGACCAGCAATATCGGAGTCGGCTCCCGCCTGCCGGCGCACGGCTCGACCATGGGACGGGCGCTGCTGCTCGATCTCGACGAAGGAGCGCTGCGGAACATCTTCGGCAGCGCGCCGCTGGCTGCGACGACCGACCAGACGCCGAAAACGGTCGCGGCGCTGGCGGCTATTCAGGCCAAGGATCGCCGCTGGGGCTATGTCGCGAGCCGGTCGTTCTACGAGCGCGGGGTGGTCAGCCTCGCCGCGCCGGTGCGCGATGCCGCCGGCGCCATCGCCGCCGCGGTCAGCGTGGTCACGTCCGAGCACGCGCTCGACGCGGAGGCCATGCACGGGGCCGTCAAGGACTGCGTGCTCGAATCCGCGGCGGAAATCTCGCGATGGCTCGGCCATCATCCGGCCGGGCTCAGCAGCGCCGCGGAATGACAACAAACGGGGACGAGTGTGGATCTTGAACTGGCGGGCAAGGTCGCGGTGATCACCGGCGGCTCGTCCGGTATCGGCCTGGCGACCGCGCGGCTTTTCCTGGAAGAAGGCGCGAAGGTCGCGATCTGCGGGCGCGATTGGGGCCGGCTCGACGAGGCGGTCGCCTCGCTCGGCGGGGAGAACGCTCACGGCTTCGTCTGCGACGTGCTCGATGCGGATCGGGTGGCGCGGTTCCGCGATGGCGTGGCCGAGCGCTTCGGCCGGACCGACATCCTGATCAACAACGCCGGACAGGCGCGGATGAAGCCGTTCGCCGAGACCGGCGATCAGGATTGGCGGGACGAGCTCGACCTCAAGTTCTTCAGCGTTCTGAACCCGACACGCGCCTTTCTGCCTCTTCTCGAGGCTGCCGCCCCTTCGGCGGTCGTGTGTACCAACGCCCTGCTCGCCCGCCGGCCCGAGCCCTGCCTCATCGCCACCGGGGCGGCGCGGGCCGGCGTGCTCAACCTCGCCAAGTCGCTCAGCCGGGAGTTCGCGCCGAAGGGGATCCGGGTAAACTCGATCCTGGTCGGCCTGGTCGATTCCGGGCAGTGGAAGCGGCGCTACGAGAACGGCGACGGAGGCGGGCTGGGCATGGAAGAGTGGTTTGCCGAACTGGCCGCCGACCGGGATATCCCGCTGGCCAGGCTCGGCAGAAGCGAGGAGGCCGCCAAGCTGATCGTATTCCTGGCCTCGCCCGCGGCGAGCTATTTGACCGGATCGGCGATCGAGGTCGCCGGCGGGCAGGGCCGCCATGTCTGAACAAATCGTCGCCGGCGAGCTTGTCGCCTCGTTCCTGGAGGCTTGCGGAGTCGAGGCGGCCTACGGCGTAATCAGCATCCACAACATGCCGATCCTCGATGCGATCGGCAGGCGGAACCGGATCCGGTTCGTGACCGCTCGGGGTGAGGGGGCGGCCGTGAACATGGCCGACGCCCACGCCCGGGTCTCGGGCGGGCTTGGGGTCGCGTTCTCCAGCACCGGGACGGCCGCGGGCAATGCCTGCGGGGCGCTGGTTGAGGCCCAGACCGCCGGCACCGCGCTGCTGCACATCACCGGCCAGATCGAGCGGGAATATCTCGATCAGGACAGGGCCTATATCCACGAGGCGCGGGATCAGCTCGCCATGCTGCGCGCCGCCTCCAAGGCCGCCTACAGGGTGCTGAGCCCCGAGACTCTGCTCGGCGCCCTGCGCGAGGCCGCGCGCGCCGCGCTCAGCCCGCCGACGGGGCCGGTGAGCGTCGAGATCCCGATCGACGTGCAGGACTCCATGATCGACCGGCCCGGCGAAATCGCCCCGGCGCCGGCGCTGGCGCCCGAGCCCGGCGCGGCGAGCCTGGATGCGCTCGCCGATGCGCTGGCGTCCGCCAGGCGCCCGATGCTTTGGCTTGGCGGCGGCGCGCGCGGCGCGGCGGTCGAAGCAAACGCGCTGGTCGAGCTCGGTTTCGGCTGCGTGACCAGCATCCAGGGCCGCGGCGTGGTCGCCGAGGGGCATTTCCGTTCACTGGGCTCGTTCAATTTCCAGCCTCCGGTCGAGGAGCTCTACCGGACCTGCGATGCGATGCTCGTCGTCGGCTCGCGGCTGCGCGGCAACGAGACCCTGAAATACCGGCTCGCGCTCCCCAGCCCGCTCTACCGGATCGACGCCGATGCACGGGCCGACGGACGCTCGTTCGCCAACGCGCTGTTCGTCGCCGGCGATGCCGCGCGCGCGTTGGGCGGGCTCGCCGGGCGGCTGGCTGGCCGGATGGCGGTCGATCCGGGCTTTGACGCCGATATCGCCGCCGCGCACAAGGCCGCACGGACGGCGATGCGCGAAGCGCTCGGCCCCTACGAGACGCTGATCGACGCGCTCCAGGACGCGGCGCCCGAGGACCTCGTCTGGGTGCGCGACATCACCCTGTCGAACAGCATGTGGGGCAATCGTCTGCCCCGTCTTTCCGGGCCGCGCGACGGGGTCCATGCGCTCGGCGGCGGGATCGGCCAGGGACTGCCCATGGCTATCGGCGCAGCGCTCGCCGCAGGGCCACGCAAGACGGTCGCCCTGGTCGGCGACGGCGGGTTCGCCGTCACGCTGGGCGAGATCGCGACGCTGGTCCAGGAGCGTGCGCCGGTCGCGCTGATCCTTATGAACGACCGCGGCTACGGGGTGATCCGCAACATTCAGGACCGCCAGTTCGGCGGCCGGCGCTATTTCGCCGACGTCAGCCTGCCCGACCTGGAGAAGCTGTCCGAAGGGCTCGGCCTGCCCTTCCGCCGGGTCGGCGACCAGGCCGCCGTCCGCCCGGCGCTGGACTGGGCGATCGCCGAAAACGGGCCGGCGATGATCGAGATCGATATGACCGCGCTGGGACCGTTCGCCCGGCCTTTCGCGGGTCCGCCAGTGCGCGAGGCCGACGCGAAGCCATGATCCGATGCTGAACGTCGCCCTTATCGGCTTCGGCGCGATTGCCCGGGAGGTGATCGAGCGTATCGGCGCGGACGCGCCGGCGAAGATCGTCGGCGTGATCGTCCGGTCCGGCCGGGCCGACGCCGCCCGCGCGGTGCTGCCTGCCGGCTTGCAAGTCGCCGAGTCGCTGGACGGTCTGTCCACGACTCCCGATTTGATTGCCGAATGCGCCGGGCATGGCGCGGTCGCCGAATACGGCGAGGCGGCGCTGCGACGCGGCATCGATTTCCTGGCGATCTCGATCGGCGCGCTGGCCGACCGGGCTCTTGGCGCGCGGCTCGAACGGGCGGCCGAGCGAGGCGGCGCCAAGCTCATTTTGCCGGCCGGCGCCGTCGCCGGGGCCGACGCGCTGACCGCCGCGCGCGTCGGCGGGCTGGAGCGGGTGACCTACACCTCGCGCAAGCCGCCGCGCGCCTGGAAAGCTACTCCCGCTGAAGAGTCGCACGACCTCGACGCTCTCGACGCCGAGACGGTGCTGTTTGCCGGCCCGGCCGACGAGGCGGCGAGACTCTACCCGCAGAACGCCAACGTGGCCGCGACCGTCGCGCTGGCCGGCGCGGGTTTCGATGCCACGTCGGTTCGGCTGGTCGCCGATCCGGCGGCCGGCGGCAACATCCATCAGCTCCGCGCCGAAGGGGCGTTCGGCGCCTTCGACATCGAGGTTCGCGGCCGGCCGCTGCCCGATAACCCCAAGACCTCGACGCTCGCCGCCCATTCCGTGGTGGCCGAGATCCGCCGCCGTGCGGCCGCGTTGGAGATTTAGCCCCGATGATCGTCGACTGGCATACCCACGCCTACCCGACCGAGGACCAGGCGAATCCGTTCTGGCAGGGCCGCTGTCCGCTGACCGTCGAGAACGTGCTGGCGCGCCGGCATCGACGTGACCGTGATCAGCAACTCCTATCACGATCTCGCCCGGATGGAGCCGGACGAGCAGCTTACGAACGTCCGGCGGATGAACGAGTTCCTGGCCGGCCAGCGTGACCGGCACCCCGACAGGCTGGTCGCGTTCGCGACCGGCGTTCCTTGCGGCGATGACGCGTTCCTGAAGGAAACCGAGCGCGTGATCAAAGCGCTCGACCTGCGCGGCGTGATCACGATGTCGAGCCTCAAGGGCGCCTACCCGGACGACGACGAGGCGAAGCCGTTTTTCGGGCTCATCGAAATGCTCGACGTGCCGGTGATGATCCATTCCCCGGCCGTCGCCTTCGGTGAGGAACGGCCGCGCGAGTACCGGCTGGCCTCCAGTACCGGCCGGCCGGCCGGCGGACAACTGCCTGGCCATCGCCCGCCTCCTGGTCCGCGGCATCTTCGAAGAGCTCCCGGACTCGAAGTTCGTCGGATCGCATCTCGGCGGCGGCATCTGCGAGGTGATCGGCCGGATGGAATACGCCTACGAGTTGCAGGAGGAGGCGTATTTCCTGGGTTCTCACGAGCCGATGCTGATCCGGCGCCCACCGCTGCACTATTTGAAGAAGATATATCTCGACTGCGTATGCTATCATGCGCCCGCGGCGCGTTGCGCGATCGAGACCGTAGGCGCGGACCGAATCCTGTTCGGCACGGATTCGCCGCCGCTCTACCCGCTGAAGGAGCGCGGCCTGGAGATGGTTCGGGGTCTCGGCCTCGATGCCGGCGACGAGGAGAAGATCCTGAGCGGCAACGCGAAGCGTTTATTGAAACTCGATTGAACGGTCAACGAGGGAGGGAGCGACGATGAACGATGCGGCAACTGTCCAGGGCGAGGTGCTCGCGGACACGGTGATCGATCCGCGCGGCTACCACGCCCGCGAGGTCAAGGCCGGAGAGGTCTACCGGATCGTCGATATCGAGGGTGAGCAGGTTGCCGATTTCCTGTGCTTCAACCTCGCCCGGCTGGAGGAGAAACTCTCGCCGCAGAACACGCTGCTGCTGAACGGCTCGATCTTCCCGGGCATCGGCTACGCCCTGTTCTCCGACGAGGCGGGCAAGCTGATGACCATCACCGCCGATACCTGCGGCACCCACGACATGATCGCCGGCGCCTGCTCGCGGTTCACCAACGAATACCGCTACAACGTCCCGGACCTGCCCAACTGTCGCGACAACTTCGCCGCGGCGCTGGAGCCGTGGGGGATTGCCTGGAAGCAGATCCCCTACAACATGAACGTGTTCATGAATTGCCCGATCGAACCCGACGGCGGCTACTCGATCGACCTGCCGAAATCCAGGGCCGGCGACTATATCGACTTCACCGCGGATATGGACGTCCTGGTCGCCATGTCGAACTGCCCGCAGGAGCGCAACAAGTGCAACAACTTCCGGGTCAAGCCGATGCGGGTGATTCATTACCGCCCGGGCTGAGGCACGGGCGCGGGACGATGCGGACCGTATCGGGTCTATCGTTGGGCGAGGTTGCTGATCTGGCCGGTGTCGTCGAGCCGGTTGGCGCCGCACTCGATATCGGGCTTCAGACGCTCCCACTCGTCGATATAGGTCCGCGTGTGGCCGCGGAAATGTGGGATCACATAGCGAGCGAACATCTCCAGCGAGCGGCGCAGGCGCGGCGTGTCGGTCCATTCGTGGGTGGTCAGCATCAGCCCGCCGAACCCGCCGGTCTCGGCCTGCTTTCGCTCGATCCAGGCGATCGCGTCGTCGGGCGTGCCGACGATCCAGTCGCGCCGGTCGATGCAGGATTCTACGGTGAACTCGCGCACCGGCTGGCCGGGGCGGGCCTCGTAGGCGAATTTCAGCCCGATCGAGGAGAAGTACTCGGCGTCGCGCAGGATGCCGGCGCCGACATCAGCGATCGCCTCCTCGCGGCTCTCGGCCAGGTAGACACAGGTCGCGATCCGCCAGTCATCGCGCGAGACGGTCCTGTCCATGCCGGCGGCCACGCCCTCCAGCCGGTCCCAACGCTCGGCCAGCGTGCCGTAACTGCCGAGGTTCTTGCCGGTCGGCATCAACAGGCCCGCGCCATGCCTGGCGATCAGCGCGAAGCTGTCGTCGCTGCCCGATGAGGCCACGGTGACCGGCAGTCGCGGCCGCTGATAGGAGCGAAGCTGCAGGCGCATATCCTCGAACGACCAGAAGTCGCCGCGATGGCTGATCGGGTCGGGCGAGTCCAGCAGCCCGACGATTATGTCGAGCGCTTCGGACATCATCGCGTAGAGCTTGGAGTCGGGCAGCTTGAAGAGCTTCTTGTCGGTGATAAGATTGCTGGGCCCGATGCCCAGGATCGCGCGGCCCTTGGTCAGATGGTCGAGGAAGGCGATACGCTCGGCGACGTGGAAGGGGTGGTGGAAGGGCAGGCTCACCACCGAGGTGCCGAGCCGGATGCGGTGGGCGTGGGCCGCGGCCATCGCCAGGGCCATCTCGGGCGCCGGCATGGTCTCCCAGCCGCCCGAATGGTGCTCGCCGATGAAGAACTCGTCGTAGTCCAGCTCGTCCGCCAAGTGGATGAAGGAGATGTCGCGCTGGAACGCCAGCGCCGGGTTCTCCGAAGGGTGATGCACCGGCATCATGAAAAACGAGAATTTCACGACCTGTCCCTGTCCGGGTTTGTGACTGCCGCCGGGCGCAGTCTACCGGCCGTCTTCTGTCGCCGCCAGATCCGCCGCCCGCCAGCCGGCCGCCGACGCGGCCGCGATTCAGGCCGGCGAGCCTCCAGTTTCAGTGCCACAGGCGGTCCGAGGCGATGGCCGCGCCCTCGACCATCGCCTCCAGCTTGAGATAGGAAACCTCGGGGTCGAGCTTGCCGTAGCCGGCGAAGGTGGCGAACCCGCAATCGGCGCCGGCGATCACCCGTTCGCGCCCGACGATCCCGGCGAACCGACAGATCCGCTGGGCGATGAGCCGCGGGTGCTCGACGAAGTTGTCGTGGTGTCCAGCAGGCCGGGGATCAGCACCTCGTCCTCCGGCAGGTCGGCCTCGCGCCAGACCTCCCACTCGTGTTCGTGGCGCGGGTTCGCGGCCTCGAAGGCGATCGCCATCGGCTTCGCCTTGAGCACGATCGCCAGCACCTTCTCCAGCGCGATGTCGTGGGTGTGCGGCCCCTCGTAATTGCCCCAGCACAGATGCATGCGCACTTGCCCGGCCGGGCTGTCGGCGAGCGCGTGGTTCAGCACCTCGACCCCGATCTCGGCGCGCTCGATGAATTCTTTTTTGTCGATGTCCGGGAAGCCGGTGTGGCGGGCCATCGCGAGGTCGGGGCAGTCGACCTGGAACAGGAACCCGGCCGCGGCGATCGCCTCGTACTCCTCCTTCATCGCCTCGGCGAGCGCTGCCGCATAATCCCGATGGCTCGGGTAGTGCTCGTTGGGCTGGAAGGCGGCGATCACCCCGGGCGAGGCGGCATCGAGAAAGCCCTCGGTCACCTCCGTGACGGCCAGCGCTGCGGTGAAGTTCGCAATATCCGCTTCGAGCGGGCCGCGGTCCTTGACCGCGATCGGGCCGACGCAGGCCCGCTGCTTGAAGGGCTGCGGGCCGGTCCGCCGGTTGAGCTTTTCGGGCAGCGCCGGGAAGTCGCCGAGATCAAGCGGGATCTTGCGCGGAGTCTCGTGGCCGAACCCGTCGAGCCGGTCCTGAGATGTAGCTCGAATAGCCGATTTTGCCGAGCTCGCCGTCGCTGACCACATCGATGCCGATCACGGCCTGGCGGTCGACGACCGCCCGGACGGACTCGGCGAGCGCACTGTCGAAATCCGCCCTTTCGTAATCCTCCCCGCGGTCGCGCCTGAACAGGAATTCGACCAGCGGGTCGGGGCGAGGCAGGCTGCCGACATGGGTGGTGAGGATCCGGTCTTCGCTGATTTTCATCGTTCCGCCTTCCCTGGCGGCCGAGCCTGACCGGATTTGGACGGTTTGCAACACATCCTGAATCTCGTCAGATCTCGCGCCGGGCCGATTTCCGCGGCGATGCCGGCCGCATCCGGATACCGGACGACCGCCGCGGCGGGGTTCGTCCCTTCTCCCCAAGCATCGCATCTCCCCAAGGAGGCGCCAAAGCGCTATTTTGCGCATCGCACGCGGCCGGGCGAGCCGCTGTCAAGGACCGATGCCGCTGAGGAGGCGGGGCTGAATGAGTGATTCCGAGTTCGATGTCGTCATCGTGGGCGCCGGCAACGCGGCGCTGTGCGCGGCGCTGGCGGCGGAGGAAAACGGCGCCAAAGTGCTGGTGCTGGAGCGCGCGACCGAGGACGAGTCCGGCGGCAACTCGCGGTTCACCGCCGGCGCGATGCGGGTGGTCTATGACGGGGTCGACGATCTCAAGGCGCTGATGCCCGATCTCACCAACGAGGAGATCGCGCTGACCGATTTCGGCGCCTACACCCAGGACCATTTCTACGACGACATGGCCCGCGTCACCCAATACCGCGCCGATCCCGACATGGTGGAGCTCCTGGTCACGAAAAGCCGCCAGACGCTGCTCTGGATGCGCGAGAAAGGAGTGCGCTTCGCGCCGATCTGGGGGCGCCAGGCCTTCAAGATCGGCGGCAGGTTCAAGTTCTGGGGCGGGCTGACGGTCGAGGCGTGGGGCGGCGGGCCCGGTCTGGTCGATGCGTTGCACGACAGCGCCAGGAAGCGGGGCATCGAGATCCGCTACAACAGCCGCGCGCTCGACCTGGTGTTCGACGGCATCACGGTAAGCGGCGTCCGGGTCAAGCGCGCCGGCAGGATCGAGAAGGTCGCGGCGCGGGCCGTCGTGCTCGCCGCCGGCGGTTTCCAGGGCAACTACGAATGGCGCACGCGGTATCTCGGTCCCGGCTGGGAACTCGCCAAGGTGCGCGGCACACGGTTCAACACCGGCGACGGCATCCGCATGGCGCTCGACATCGGCGCGATGCCCTACGGCAACTGGTCGGGCTGCCACGCCGTCGGCTGGGAGCGCAACGCGCCGGAGTTCGGCGATCTGGCCGTCGGCGACCAGTTCCAGAAGCACAGCTATCCCTTCGCCATCATGGTGAATGCGAACGGCAAGCGCTTCGTCGACGAGGGCGCGGACTTTCGCAACTACACTTACGCCAAGTACGGCCGGGTCATCCTCGAGCAGCCGGGACAGTTCGCCTGGCAGATCTTCGATGCCAAGGTCGCCCACCTGAAGCGCGACGAGTACAACATCCGCCGGATAACCAAGGCCTCGGCCGATACGCTGGAAGCGCTCGCCCCGCAGCTCGACGGCGTCGACCCGGACGCGTTCCTTGCCACCGTCGCGGCGTATAACCGCGCTGTCCGCACCGACATCCCGTTCGATCCCAACGTCAAGGACGGCCGCTGCACCGAGGGTCTGGAGATCCCGAAATCCAACTGGGCCAACGTGCTCGACACCCCGCCGTTCGAGGCCTACGCGGTGACCTGCGGGATCACCTTTACCTTCGGCGGCCTGCGCATCAACACCGAAGGCCAGGTGCTCGACACCGAGGAAGAGCCGATCCCAGGCCTCTATGCCGCCGGAGAGCTGGTGGGCGGCATCTTCTACTTCAACTATCCCGGCGGCAGCGGGCTCACCTCGGGCTCGGTGTTCGGCAAGATCGCCGGCGCGTCCGCCGCGTCCGCGGCGCGCGCCTGAGGAGCCGGCCATGCCCGTCATCGTCGCCCAGGACGATCCGATCATCCGCAACATCCAGGTGGCGCTGGACCCCGATGCGCCGCGCGACCGGGTCGATGCGATCACCGATTACTTCTCGGTCGACATGCCCGATTTCGCCCGGTGGTGCGACGAATTGCGCGGCCGGGCGAGCGGGGTGTGGCCGGCCGCGTTCCGGATGATCGAAGAACAGGCCGATTTCGCCGGCGCGCTCGGCGAGGCCGACGGCGCGATCGTCGAGACCTTCACCGTCGGCGAGGCGGATCTCGCGGCCGCGCCGCGGCTCAAGATCGTCCAGAAGTTCGGCGTCGATCTGCGCAACATCGATCTGAAGGCCTGTGCGCGCCGCGGCGTCGTGGTCAAGCCGTTGCGCCGGCGGGTCAACGGCGCGGTCGCCGAGCATGCGTTCGCGATGATGCTGGCGCTCGCCAAGCGGATCTGCGTGCTCAACGGCCGGATCGATACTGCGAGCCTCGAAGATGTCGGCTACACGCCGAAGCTGTACGATCGGCGCCATTGTGGAGCGTCCAACTGGGGCAGGGTCGGCGGGCTCGGCACGCTGGAGGGTGCGACCCTGGGCGCTTTGGGCCTGGGTGAGATCGGCCGCGAGGTGGCGCGCCGGGCCGACGCCTTCGGGATGGAGGTGCTCTATTACCAGCGCAACCGCCTGCCCGCGGATGTCGAACGCGCGCATTCGGCGCGCTATTGCGGCTTCGAGGCGCTGCTGGAGCGCTCGGACTATGTGAGCATCCAGCTTCCGGCGACGCCCGGGACGCGCAACATGATCGACGCGGCCGCATTCGCCCGGATGAAGCCGGGCGCGTGCCTGATCAACATCTCGCGCGCCTCGATCATCGACCGGCAGGCGCTGATCGCGGCGCTCCGGAGCGGCCGGCTGGGCGGCGCCGGGCTCGACGTCTTCTGGGAGGAGCCGGCCGCGCCGGGTGATCCTCTGGTCGGCTTTCCCAACGTGATCGCCACGCCGCACACCGCGGTGGCCGCGCGCTGGAACGGTGCTGCAGACATCGAGGAGCTGGTGATGAACCTCGACGAGGCGATGCGCTGAGCACGACCCCCACCGAGCGGATCGCCGCGTTCGCCGCCGGGCTGCGGTTCGAGGACCTGCCGCGGCCGGTGCTCGAGCGCGGCCGGGCTCACATCCTCGATTCGCTCGGGCTTGCGATCGCCGGCGCGGGCTCCGAGCCTTGCCGCATCGTGCGCGGCCATGTCGCCGATCTCCGCGCCTCCGGCGCCGCTTCGGTCCTGGGAACCGCCGATAAGTCCGCGCCGCGGTTTGCCGCCCTGCTCAACGGGGCGGCGATGCACGCCGACAACTTCGATGACACCAGCCCGCAGCCGAGCCCGGCGCGTAACGGCGGCATCCATGCGACTGCGGCGATCCTGTCGGCCGCGCTCGCGCTTGCCGAGGCGAGGGAGGTGGACGGCCGGGCGTTCTCGACCGCCTTCCACGCCGGCAACGAAATCGCCTGCCGGCTGAGCCACGCGATCGCGGCCCGGCATTACGACAGCGGCTTCCACTACACCGCGACGCTCAACACGTTCGGCGCGGCGGTCGCTGCGGCGATGCTGGGCGGGCTGGACGACGCCGGGATTCGCCATGCGCTCGCCTTCGCCGCGAGCGCCGCGGCGGGGGTGCGGCACAATTTCGGCTCGATGGTCGAAATCCTGCATCCCGGCCTCGCGGCCGAGGCGGGCGTGCTTGCGGCCGACTTCGCTGCGCGCGGGCTGACCGGCGGCCGCGATGCGCTCGGCGGGCGCGCCGGCTATTTCGAGGCCTCGGCCGGCGGCCTGGAAGAGGAGATTACCCTGGGCGATCCCTGGGCCTTCGTCGAGCCCGGGGTGTCGATCAAGCCGTTCCCGAGCGGCGCGCTGACCCACCCGGCGCTGACCGGCCTGCTCGCGGTCAGGCGCGAGCGCGGGCTCTCGGCCGACGATGTCGCGGCCATCGTCGTGCGCACCAACGCGCGCATCCGCGACACGCTCGCCCATCACGACCCCGGGACGGCGATGCAGGCGCGCTTCTCGATGGAGTTCTGTCTCGCCGCCGGTCTTGTCGAGGGCCGCGCCGGGCTGGGTGAGTTCACCGATGCGGCCACATCGCGACCCGATATCCGCGCCGTCATGGAGCGCATCACCTTCGCCGTCTTCGAGGAACCGGGCCCGGATTACACCAACATGACGACGCTGCTCGACATCGCGCTGCGCGACGGCGAGGCCATCCATCGGCGCATCGACTGGGCGATCGGCGCGGCCCAGGCGCCGATGGCCTTCGAGGATGTCGCCGAGAAGGTCCGCGGCTGCGCCGCCCATGCCGGCTTCCCGGCCGGGCGCGCCGAGGCGTTGATCGAGACGGTCGCGGCGCTGGAGGATCTGGACGACATGGGCGCGCTGGCCCGTCTCGCAACGCCCTTTGCGCGGTCCGGGTCGGGGATGCGGTGATCGATTTCGGCCCCGGCGGTTGCGTGACCGTCCCGCCCGGCGCCGTCGGTGGGCTGGCCGATGAAGCCGACGGAAAAGCGCGCCACGCTCAGTGTAGCTGGTAGAAGTCGATCATGTTGTTGTAGAGCACGTTGCGCTTGACGGCCTCGCTATGCTCGTTCGAGGCGATGAACTCGGGCAGCTCGGTCGTCAAATCTTCCTCGGTCGGCTCGTGCGGGTAGTCCGAGGCGTAGAGGATCTTCTCCGAGCCGATGGCGTCGATAGTGTATTTGAGCCCGCGCTCGCCGAGCTCCATCGACACCCAGAAATTGTCGCCCTCGCGGATGTAATCCGAGGGCCGCTTCTTCAGCCGCTTGCGTGCCGCAGAACCGAAGATCGAATCGTACTCGTAGTCCAGCCGGTCCATCATGAACGGCACCCAGGCGCAGCCGCCTTCGAGATAGGCGATGCGCAGGCCCGGGAACTCGTCATAGACGCCGGAGAAGATGATGTCGGTGAGCTGGATCATCAGCGGAAAGGGATGCTCCAGCGCATGCACCTTGACGAACTCGTCGAAGTGGTCGAAGCCGAGCCCGCGGCTGGGCGCGCCGTGGATGGCAAGCGGCATCCGGTGTTTTTCGGCGGCCGCGAAGATCGGCCGGAAGAACGCATCGCCGTAGGTCTTGCCCAGCCGCGTCATCGAGGGCAGCAGGCAGACCGGAAAGCGCACCCGCCCGGTCTTGCATCGCGCGATTTCCGCGGCCGCGGCCTCGGGGTCCTGGACAGGCAGCAGGCCGGCGCCGAACAGCCGCTCGTCCTGGCGGGTATAGCGGTCCTCCAGCCAGTTATTGTAGGCGATCGCGGTCGCGGTGGCCCATTCGACATCGGTGATCAGCCCCGCGCCGAGCCCGGCGGTGGGGTAGAGCACCGATCCCGCCACGCCGATCAGGTCGAGCATCTCGCGCCAGACATCGGCGTTGGTGTGGAAATACTTGCGCCCGGCATCCTCGGTCGAATTGATCACCCCGCGCGCCCAGCCGTCGAGGCTCGGCCAGATCCCGAAGGTTCGTTGCAGCCGGAGGTCCTTGAACCGGCCCTCATAGTACTGCAGCAACTCGTCGTCGTCCTCCAGCACATGCCCGTCGCCGTCGAAGACCGGAAAGGGATGCTTTGTCATCTGCCGTCCGCCTGCCTGTCGTGAACCCGCGCCCGATCTTCGCCGGAACACGGGACCGGCACAACCGTCGCCAGCCCGATCGGGACCGGTCGCCATCGGCCGGCGATGCAATACTTGCGCCGGGCGCCGGCGCCCGGCGGCGCGGTCCGAAATGGCCAGAACGGCCTCGGGCAAAGGGCGGGCTGAAGAATGTCTCGGTTGATCCACCAGGTGCGACGACTCCCGGCTCGCTCCCCGTGTCGGTTGTCGTCAACGAGTTTGTTGACAATGAGTAATTCTCATTACCGGCGCTTCTTATCGAGAACCTCCAGCGCCTGCTTCCTGTTCAGGTATGGATGCGCGAACTGATTGCGGTAACTGCGAAGGCAACCGTAACAGCTCGAATCGCAGCCGCATCTGCCCTGGACGCGCTCCCCCGCGTTGCGGAGCATTTCGTCGAAGATGTTCTCCTGCTCCAGCTGCGCCACCAGCCCGGCGCCGCCGGGCACGTTGTCGTACAGCACGATCGCGGATTCGTCTTTCTCGCCGCCACGGGTAATCGTCGTATTCAGATCGGTATCCGGAACATCCAGAGCCTCCGCCGCGCCGAGCAGAACGGCGTAGGCGACGGAATAGGTGAGCCACTCGCCGGTCAGTCCCGGAAACTGCAAGCGCGTAACGTCGGTAACCAATTCATGGCCAAGCGAAAACTGTTCCAGAGTGCCCCTGCACTCCGAGCTCGAAGGCGATTTGTGCTCGCCTTTCCGTTCTGTCATGTGCGCGCCACAGGACCGGCAGATGTAGAAACCCCCTTTCTTTCGGCCTTCGCACAGGATGACCAAGGTTCCCGGCGAAGCCTTTGTGACCTGTACGCCTTGGATGTCTGTCGTTTCCAATTGGATACCGCTGTCGAAGCCCCGAAAGAAAGGCCGCGTCGTATACAGGCGCCGCACCCGCCGTTGAGGCTTCTCGGGTTTCTCGAACAACGGCGTTACGAAACCGAACTCAGGGATCAGGTACTTCCGCCCGCCGCCGGGCGGCGCATTTGGATCGTTTTCATTCCATTGTGTGAAACTCTGCGCGTCTTTATACTGGTAGCGGCGAACAGGCCATGCCTTATCGACGACCGCTTTCACGCCACAGGATTTCCATTCCAGTTTGTTGGCGACCACCTTGGTGCCGGGCGCGTACTCGGCGATGGCCTGGGAAAGATCCCGATGGAGCGTAATGCGGTTCGCGCTGCCGTCTACGGAACGAGTTTCGAGTTCCACGACATCCACGGGAAACCCGTATTTCGGGATAACGGCCTTGCGTGACAAGAAGTTCAAAGTTTGCTCGCCAGCAATGGTATTCATACGTTTCTCCAGCTGTCTAACCTTGGTCGTCCAGCGCGGAGGTTTGTCATCAATGAGGTTTTGTTCTGCCTTCAACATCTCGGTGTAGTCCGCGCAGACTTCCGCTTCCATATCGGCGAAGCGGCTCCCCGGCCCGGCGATGTTGTCGATCCAGGCATCGTCCCCGAGCCCGGTTCGCTCATGCATGTCGGTCGGCACGATCCTGCGCAAGGATTCCTTCAGCGCGTGGCTGTCATTACAAAATTCCTTCAGGTCTGTGGCGGCGCGAGGGTTCGACCAGTCGCCAACAAAGCCCTTCACATCTTTGAAACGCTCCCCGTTCTCCCGGAAGAACGCGGACAGGGCGGTGGCGACCATGTGCCGAGAGACGATCTTGTGGTTCGTCATCCGCAATCGGGGCGGGCGCACCCTGCCTTCGATCACACGGCCTTTAGGGTCTTCGTAGTGATACAGATCGTGCGGGTTGCGGCGGCAGTAGGTCAGCGCCAGGCCGGGGGTATCGCGCCGTCCGGCCCGCCCGGCCCGCTGGGTGTAGTTGAACGGCTCCGGCGGCACGTTGCGCAGGAACGCGGCTTCCAGGTCACCCAGATCGACGCCGACCTCGAACGTGGTCGAGGAGCTTAGAAGATGGATATCGCCTTTCTTGAATCTGTCTTGCCGCTCGCGCGCCGCGTTGCTTTCAATCTGCGCGGTATGCTCCTCAGCCCGCAGGACGGGCGGTAAACCGGCGCTTTCATAGAGGATTCGATAATGGTTCCCCTCAAGGTTTCTGTGGTTAGGTGACAGCCCGCCAGGGCAACCATTCCGAGGACAGACGCCGCGAATGTTATGGATGGTCAAGCTTGCGCAGGTGTCGCACGCCCAAATCTCTTCCGGCGCGGCAGGCTTGACCCGCAGCCAGCGCTGGTTGAGACGGAAGGTCTCGTCCAGCTTTGCGCGTGAAAGAACGTAATCCGCTTCCCCGTGTTTTTGATCTCGATCCCGCAACGCACGCCATACATCCTTCATGATCTCCGCCGATGGCTTCTCGCGCTCGGACAGGCCGCTATCGGCGAGCAGCCGGCAAAGGAAATGTCCCACGACCGCAGATCGAGGACCGCCCCATTGGGAGACGTATCTCCGCTTGCCGGGCGCAGCCTTGCTGTAAGCCCGTTGCGGCCAAGGCGATACATCGCTCCATACCGGTGTCCCGGCGCCTTCCGGCAGACTCATCGCGCGGCGCAGGCGCAACTCGTCCAGGAGATATCCGATCAGGCGGCGCGCCTCGTCCTCGGTCAGGTTCCAGGGCGGCTGTCGCATGGCTTTCGGCAATTCCAAATCATCGGGAAGCCGGACGAACCACGTGACCAGACCGACGCCGCCCAACGACAGCCTTCTCTCGTCCGTCAGCGCCTCGCGCAGGATCGAGGTCAGCACCCGCCGGTTTTTGCCCTCTCCGGTCTCCGAGGCCCCGAACAGGCCGGCTTGCTCCCATTGCTTGAGCAGCCGGTTTTCGAGATCGTCGATGGACAGGCCTTCTTTCGCCACATTGCCTGCTTTGATCGCCCGCAGGATGAGATTGCGGTCACGCAGTTTTTCGTAGGAATCCTCGGCGTACCAAGCGAAGAACGCCGCCTCCTGGCGGCTGTCGGCGAACGCCAGCACCCTGCGCTTGTCTTCCGGCAGCAATTCGTGCAGGGCGGTGGCGATGACGGCGTTGGGGCCGTCAGAGCCATGCACGATCTCCTGCACCGGGTCGCCGACGCCGCCGCGCTCGTAGCCGCAGGTCTCGCATTGTTTCAGTTGATCGGCATGGTCCTTGTCGGACTCGCACTTCTTTACCCGAACCGCCGCGCCGCATCCGCATGACGGGACAGATTTCGAGAGCGTTCCGCAGCACCGGCACAACAGGTCGTCCCCGTCCCCCGTCGGCCCATCCTCTTTGGGAAGGTAGTAGTCCACGCCGAAGCTAAGCTGACTGGGGTCTCGGACGGCCTCCTCCAGCTTTCCGCCCCGCTCCCGGCCAACGTAGTAGTGCTGACCGCACTCGCGGCACAGGGCGATTTCCAACGGCTCCGTGGGCGACCCATCTTCACCTTCGCTCTTGCGGTTGAGCACGATGGCGTCCGCGCCGTCCCTGTGAACGAGGAACGCCCCTTCGAGCGCGCGCAGAAAGGCGTGGTAGCGACGTGGGGGCCCGTCGCCGTCCGTCGGTCGTGAGTCGCTGAAAATGACGCCGGGCGCCGCAAAGGGTTCCCCGAAGAGTTCCTTGGCAAACTCCGCAACCGCTTGCTTGTCTTCCTCCCCCTCGCCGGAGGAGATCGTCGCGCTGGTGGCGATGCAGCGAAACGGATCTTGGCGTCCGCCATCGCGCAGGCGCTGCTTGAGGCGCCGGATCAGCATGCCCATCTCCATGCCCTTGGCGCCCCGGTACTGATGCGCCTCGTCGAGCACGATGAACTGCCAGCGCGCGCCCCGGCCGCCATCGAACAGCGGGCTGTCGTCGGGACGGATGAGCAGGTACTCCAGCATGGAGTAGTTGGTCAGCAGGATATGAGGCGGGTTGTTTCGCATTTCATTGCGGAAGACGCGCTCGCCTGCCATACGGTCTTCCGCCCGCGTGGCGATTTTGCGCAAAGAATCTTTGGCGTCTTCGGGCGTCTGGCCGATATACTGTCCGAATGTCGGTTTGAATCCGGATGCGGCGTCGCGCAGTGTCTCACAGAGTTTTCCAAGGCGATCGCGCTGGTCGTTGGCGAGCGCGTTCATCGGGTAGAGGATCATGGCCCGCACGCCCGGTTTTTCAAGCTCGCCGGCAAGATGCTGGCGGTACAGCTCGAACAGGATCGGGTAGAGAAAGCTCTCGGTCTTGCCGCTGGCGGTGCCCGTGGCGACGACGATATTCCGGTCTTCGATATGCGTAGCGCGGATGGCGCGCTCTTGATGCACATATAACTTACGGTCGATCAGCGCCGGAAGGAGACCTTCGCTCTCGTCCGGGAAACACGCCCGCGCCAAGGCTCGCGCTGTTGATCCGGTCTCAAAGCCCCGATCGGGTTCGGGGAAAGGGCCTTTCAGCAGACTCCCTTCTTCTTTCAGGGCCGCCTCGAATGAGGCCCGAAGTTCGGGTTCCTTGAAGAAAAAGGAGGTCTTCAGGTAGTTCTCGTAACGTTGGCGTATCTTCTCAGGCCACTGCCGCACATCGCTTGCATCAGTCATCGACCAGCCTCCCAAGCGTTTCCACGTTAACCCGATGCATACTGCGGCGGCGTCCGTCGATGGGGATGGACCGTCGCGCCCCGCCGGCCGTTGCATCGCCGACGAACAGCTTCCCCTTTTCAGAGTCATCGAAAGCGGACTCGCCCAGCAGGTCAGGGACCGCCTGTAGCTCGCCGCGGCTGAACCCCTTGCCGCGCCGCCATCCCCGACTCCCATGATTCGCGCGAGGAACGCGAGCGAACAGCGTTTCACCCGTCCGCGGAGGGCCGTTAACGGCTACGGTGACAGCCATCGTGACATTGTTCGTATCGGAAGCGCCAAGCGTAAGCCTGTAGGTGGTGGTCCGCAATGGTGTGACGTCAAGATTTCCGCTCGACTCCACAGAGTCGATTCCGGGATGAATCGCGACACTGCCGGGCTCCGCATGCCGGGTGGTCCACCGCAATGTGGCCACATCGCCCGCGAAGACCGCCGCCGGTTCCGACGTGAAAGAGACGATCTCCGGCGCGGGATCGGCGGCGACCCGGATGAGCGTCGAGACGTATTCGCCGCATCCGATGTTCAGCGAGGCCTCCTCGTTCAGCGGACGGTCGATCTGCTTATGATCGACGAAATCGTCCAACCGGATCTCGACATCGTTCCCGTTCTTCTTATAGAGATTGAGCTTCTGATTCAGTTCGTTGTCGAACCCGATAGCGGCCGATTCGACTCGTTGCGGCAGCGATAGCCATATTGCCGCTTTCTCATCGGCGCGACGGCGAAACTCCTGTCGCGTCATCTCGAGCGACGTGTCGCGCCACGCGCCGGGTTCACCCTCCTCGTGCTCCATCCGCCACCAGATACGCGGCAGAGTCAGTTCGATGTCAACGCGCCCGGCGTCGGACTCCAGCACGCAGGATATGCGGTCCGCGTCGCGATGCGGCGGGACGATGAGACTGTCTTCCCGCGCGTCCACGCACATTGTCTCGGACAACGGAATTGGGCGGACGATCGCGCCATCGGCGCCGCTGAAACGCACCGTCGTTGGGGGATACCCGGTTGGGAGCGGTACGAGCAATGTGTGCTCACCGTACCGCTCGCCGTTGACCAGTATTTCACGAAGACCGCGCAGGTATCGAAATTCGACACTGTCCATAAGCTCCGGTTCGGCATCGTAAACGCGGACGAAAAACCATCCTTGTCGGCCGTTCAAGACCTCCGCAAGCGATCGCTCGGCCGGGTTGAAGTTTTCACCTTTCCAGCCGCCATCTCCTTCCTCTTCCTCGCCGACTCGCGCCCACACGACGCCGGGTGCGGGCGTCAGCTTCGGCGGAGTATTGCCGACGAACAGCTCCCCCTTTTCAGAGTCATCGAAAGCGGACTCGCCCGAGAGTTTAACAGCGGCGGTCAACGGGAAGTCGTATCCCTCAAATCCGCCCACATCTTCCGCCGTCCCGTCCTTGCTTCGATAGAAATAATGCGCCGTGAAGCTCCGGTCCGTGCACCCCTGACGCTCAACGGGCGCATGCCCTTTGCGTCGCCAATCGTTCGGCACGATGACGACGAAGTATCCATCCGTGATTTTGTGGACCCTGCGGCCGTTACCGTTCCAGTCGGTCCGCAGCTCGAATATCAGGGGCTTGCCGTCGAACAACGGGAACGGGAGATCGTCCCGCTCACCGTCTTCGAAGCGAATGGATAGCCGGCCGCGGAACGACGAAAGACAGCACTCGCGGTTCACGATTTCCAGAGAGTCCCCATCGTCGGAGCCCCTGTCGCGCCGCACTTCCGCGATCCTGCATTCATCGTCGAAGGACAGGACAACCTCCCATTGCCCTGAAACGGGAGATTCTCGACAGATCAACTCCGGACGGGGGGAGATTGCGGTCGTTGCGGCGGTGGTTTCGGGGTTGGGACGGTTTTTTCGCCTCCCTCCTATCGCGCGCGGGCCTTTCGGCTCCGGTTGCCTTTTCTTCTTCTCCTCCGTCGAGTCGGAATTCTCGTTCCGCGATGAGCCGGGATCGTCGGAGAGTTGTACGGAAGGTGAATCCGGTTTCCCGGATGCGTCTTCCGATGGCCCGGAAGGCGTCTCCTGCGGCTCGTTGTTCGGCTCATTGTTCCCGGATCGGCCCGGTGGTTCGGATTCGCCCGAAACGCCTTTCGTCGCTTCCGCCCCGGGAACCCTCGGCGACGGACACAACCGGCGCGTCCAGGCACAGATCCTTCGGATACTATGGCTTATGGTCCTTCGGACACTATGGCTTATGGCTCGCAATGCCACCGGTCATATCCCCCGCGCGCCTCGCAGGGGGCGCTTTCGATCGCGAACACCGCAAGCGGCGATAGCTCGGGCGGGACCGGCAGATCGATGCGCCCGCTCATGTCCTTCTCGCCGGGCAGGATGGCAAGGATAGCCGAGGTATCGACGATCATTTGGGCGGCCCCGCTCATCGTAGAGCGGATCGCCGTGCTCCACGGCCGAGAAGGCCCGGGCTCCAGCAGACTGGCGTAACGTTATCCGATGTCGTGAAGCTCGCGGGCCAGCGCGTCCGCCCCGCGCCGGTCCGGTTTCGACCGGGAGCGGTCCAAAGAACGACCTCTCCCCGTCGCTCAGCGGGTCTCGGATCGAGACGCCCCCCCAACTCAATCCGGCATTCCGAAGCGCGTCTCGCGCGTTTTGGAAACCAGCTTTGTCATCGGTGCCGGGTGGATCAACCGAGACATTTGAATCCCCCGGCCGATGATGCTCTGGCGATCATAACGCATTCAAAGGTCTCGATAAGTTGGTCCATCAACAGAAAAACCAGTGGTTCGAAGCGAAAGCTTCAAACCACTAGCGCTCTATCGGCGAGAGCAAATCGGGGTTCGTGACCAGATTGCGCACCCCGTGGGCGCGATGTTCGTCAAACGCGTTGTCGCGCAACCAGGCGTCGACCGACGAGATGCTGACTTTCTTGACCTGTGGCCGCACGCTCCAGGTTACCTGGAAGGGCGAGCCTTTTTCGTTGTAGGCCGGACCTGTGGTGGACCCGGAATACAGCACCGGGGCGCCCGTGTCCGCAGGTATGTTCGTAGCCTGGTGCAGACCGTCAACGAATTCGTGATGCGTCAGTTCGACGAAATCGGCGGCGGTATCGTCATTGACCAGCACAAAAACCTGCGCTTCTACCCGCAATTGCGGGTTGCTAATGGCCTCGCTCAGGCATGAGCCAAGGGTCGGACCGGGTCCGACCTGCGCCGTGCTATGCACGTAGTGAACCTCGATGGTGTCGCCGGGCCGCAGATCGCCATGATCGCCGGCGCCCACGGCATTGTCGTAATGCGCAAGTTCGGCCGCGCTCAGCTCGCCGTCATACTTGAAACCGGCGCCATATCCGTGGCCATCGCCATTGCCGGCATAGGCAGTGAACTCTCCGCCCTTGTGCTCGGAATTTTCATGAAAATGGATGTTGCAAAGGTTCATTCGGGTGCGGGCAGGCGCATCTTCAAAGACGCGGGCGTTGCGCCCGCCCGCGGAATCGATATCGCGAGGCGATTGCGGGCCAAAGCCCGCGCCTATGGTGTTTTTCGCCAACATTGCGCGCTGCCCTGCGATCACCGCGTCCGGGACGGCTTCGTGCGTGTTGGATCCCGCAAGGGCGGCGGTAACCAGCATCAGCAAAGCCGTTCCCAGCATCAGTGCAGGTTCGGCGAATTTCATCGGGGCCTTACTTGTCCGGAGCAAGGTTTCAACGGGGTTCCGCGACGGTATCGTAGCAAGAACCCCAGCTCGTTGGAAGCGCGTGACCAGGTTCGGATAGATGTGAGACGCAGTCCTTGGGCCGGGGCGGAGGGCTCCGAAGTTGTTGGTGAGAACAGACAGCTTGAAGAAGGACCACCACCATGCAGGTATTCGACCTGCCTCGCCACATTACACGAGAAGCGAGCTTGGCGTCGCGTGCGAGCGCGGCGGCTGGCGGGAGGATGTCTTTGTCGACGATGATGATCGCGGGCGTTTGCTCGCGCTTCCGGGCCAAGTTTGCGCCCGCTTCGGCTGGACGGTTAGTTGCCAACCTGTCGCGCGGCATGCGCCGGCTCAATGGCGTACACCCGGGCGTTCGACCGGCGGTGCGGCCGGGTGGGACGCGTCTTCCAGGGGCGCTACATGGCGGTTCTGGTGCAAAAGGACGCGCATCTGATCGGGTTCTGCCGATATGTCGTATTCAATCCGGCGCGCGCCGGCCGGGCCGGTTAGAGGCCTTTGCCGCCGAAATCTTCGGCGTCCACCATATGACCGTCAACCGCGCGGTACGCAGGTTCGAGGGCGGAGCCCGGTTCACGAAGATGTAGTGATGTGAGACCTGTCCCCTGTGCACGCGCTCGGGACGGTTCAAACGTCACGAAACAAGGGCTATGTTATGGCCATGGCGCGAGCGACGGTCGTTTACGACACCCATGCGGCAGTACGCCGGCTGACCGAGGCGGGGCTTCCCGAGCCCCAGGCCGAGGCCGTGGTGCGCGAACAGACCCTGCTGCTCGAACACAACCTCGCGACCAAGACCGATATCGAAACCCTGCGCCAGGAAACCGGGGCCGGGCTCGAGAAGCTGAGCCTCGCGACCAAGGCCGATATCGAAACCCTGCGCCAGGAAACCGGGGCCGGGCTCGAGAAGCTGAGCCTCGCGACCAAGACCGATATCGAAACCCTGCGCCAGGAAACCGGGGCCGGGCTCGAGAAGCTGAGCCTCGCGACCAAGGCCGATATCGAAACCCTGCGCCAGGAAACCGGGGCCGGGCTCGAGAAGCTGAGCCTCGCGACCAAGGCCGATATCGAAACCCTGCGCCAGGAAACCGGGGCCGGGCTCGAGAAGCTGAGTCTCGCGACCAAGGCCGATATCGAGACCCTGCGTCAGGAGACGCAGGCCGATATCGAGACCCTGCGTCAGGAGACGCAGGCCGGGATCGAGACCCTGCGTCAGGAGACGCAGGCCGGGATCGAGACCCTGCGTCAGGAGACGCAGGCCGGGATCGAGACCCTGCGTCAGGAGATGCAGGCCGGGATCGAGACCCTGCGTCAGGAGATGCAGGCCGGGATCGAGACCCTGCGTCAGGAGATGCAGGCCGAGATCGAGACCCTGCGTCAGGAGACGCAGGCCGGGATCGAGAAGCTGAGCCTCAAGACCACGGCCGAGATCGAGACCCTGCGTCAGGAGACGCAGGCCGGGCTCGAGAAGCTGAGCCTCAAGACCACGGCCGAGATCGAGGCCCTGCGTCAGGAGACCAAGGCCGATATCGAGACCCTGCGTCAGGAAACCAGGGCCGGGATCGAATTGGTCAAGGCCGGGATCGAGACCCTGCGTCAGGAAACCAGGGCCGGGATCGAAGCGTCGAAGAACAGCCTCGTCATCTGGGTGGTGGGCCTCAATGCGGGGTTGGTGGGCCTGACCATCGCCATCCTCAAGCTGCTGTAGACCGCCGCCCCCGGCCGCGCAGGGAAAGGGGCCGCGCAGGGAAGGGGCCGGGTCTCGCAGTGCTACATTCCGGACGCGTTGACAGAGAGTCGCCGCCATGGCGCGGCCGGGTGGGGCATGTCTTTCAGAGGCGCCAGACGATCCTGGTACAAAGGGACGCGCGCCTGATCGGGTTCTGCCGATACGTCGTACTCAAGCTGGTGCGCGCCGGCCTGGTTGAAGATGTTGCCGACCGGCGTTGGCCGACCCGGTAGTGGCCTTTTTGCCGGATATCCGACCGCGACGAGGCGATGACCCAAGCCTGCTCTCCGGGAAGGGGCGCCGGGGTGGATGGTTGGCGTGCCGGCGTGGCTGGCCGGTGAGCCTGCCCACGCCGCCTTGATGGCGTCGCAATTCCTGCGTAGCTTGGCCGCCCGGACGAACGGAAGTCAGGGGCATGGCGAGGATCACGATCCGCGACCTCGATGACGAGACGTGAAGACCCGGCTTCGCAAGTGGGTGGCGGGGTGTGACCGGTCGATGGAAGAGGAGGCGCGGCTGATCCCGGCCGAGGCGGTCGCGCGCAAGGCGGCGCCGGCGAAGGGCTTGGGGACGGCAATCCACGAACTCTTCAAGCCATTCGGCGATACCCATGTCGTTTCCGCGTTGATGCGCAGCGCTCCGAGCGCGGAGGTTCCGGCTTGGCTTGTTCGCCGGCCGGGTTCCGCCGTTCGACAGCGCCGCGGCCCGCGCTTACGCGGAGATCGCGGCGGCTCGCCGTGCGGGTGGGCGTCCGCTCTCCCAGGCCGATGGCTGGATCGCGGCGATCGTCTGCTCCCGCAACATGGCGGCGGCCGGCGATGTCCGGGAGTTCGAGGACATCGACATCGACATCGTCGACCCCTGAGCTGACTCATGACCTGGGCTGACTCATGAGCGGCACGACCGAGGCCTTCGCGCGCGTCAAGATCGACGCCCTGCTCAAGGATGTGGGCTGGAACCTGACCGACGGATCGAGCGTCCTGTTCGAACACGCGCTGCCCGACGGCACGCAGGCCGACTACGTGCTGTGCGACCGGCAGGGCCGTCCGATGGCGGCGCTGGAGGCCAAGCGCGCGAGCGCCGATCCGATCGCGGCGCAGGACCAGGGACGTCATTATGCGGAGCAACTCGGCGTGCCGTTCGTGTTCCTGTCGAACGGCGAGGAAGTGCGGTTCCTGGATCGGGAGACCGACGCCCACGCGCGGACGATAGCCGCCTTCTTTTCGCAGGACGATCTGGAACGGCGGATCGCCGCGCGGCGGGTGCGCCGCGACCTCGCCGATGTCGCTATCGACCGGAAGATCGTCGACCGCGGCTACCAGATCGCGTGTATCGAGGCGTTGTCCGCCGAAATATCGCGCGGCCGGCGCAAGCTGCTGGTCGAGATGGCGACGGGAACCGGCAAGACCCGCACGGCGGCGGCCTTCATCGGGCGGCTGTTCGAGGCGGGCGTCGTCACCCGCGTCCTGTTTCTCGTCGACCGGATCGCGCTGGCCCATCAGGCCGAGGACGCGTTCACCGACCATCTCCGGGACTATCCCTGCCATGTGCTGCGGCCCGGCCGCGACTTCGACCACACCAGGCGCATCACCGTGGCGACCCTGCAGACCATGATCGCCGAGTATCGCGACCTGTCGCCCGGCTATTTCGACCTCGTGATCACCGACGAATGCCACCGCTCGATCTACGGCAAGTGGAGCGGCGTGCTGCGGCATTTCGACGGCGTCCAGCTGGGGCTGACGGCGACGCCGTGCGCCGCGGCCGACGCGGTTTCCGATTCCGAGGACGGGCAGTCCGTGCGCGACACGCTGCGCTTTTTCGGACTTGCCGAACCCACCTTCCGCTACACCCTGCGCCGGGCCATCGAGGAGGGCCATCTCGCGCCCTACCGCATCTACCGGGCGATGACGGTGAAGACCGCCGCCGAAGACGGCTTCGAGGTCGGGCGCGGCGAACTCGACTGGAGCGCGATGGACGAGGGAACGCGGGCGGAGTTCGAGAAGCTGTTCGCCGCCGCGGACACGATCACGGTCGACCCGAGCGCCCTGGAACGCAAGTTCACCATCCCCGAGCGCAACCGCGCCCTGGTGCGGGAGTTTCGCGACGCGCACGAGAAGGGCTTCATGGGCCGGGACGGCGTCAGACGCTGGCCCGCATGGGGCAAGACCATCGTGTTCGCGGTGACCCGGCGCCATGCAGAGACCCTGGCGGAGATGTTCGATGAGCGCTTCGCCGACCTGAAGCCGCACCCGACGACGCGCTACGCCGATTTCGTGGTCAGTGATGTGGGCGGCGGCCCCGCCCCCGACGCGACCGCCATCGTCAAGCGCTTCAAGGACGAGGACTATCCGAAGATACTCGTCAGCGTGAACATGCTCGATACCGGTTTCGATTGCCCGGAGGCGGTCAACCTCGTCATGGCGCGGTTCACGCGCAGCGCCATCCTCTACCGGCAGATGCGCGGGCGGGGTACGCGCAAGGCGCCGCATATCGGGAAGACCGGGTTCACGATCTTCGATTTCGTCGGGGTGACGGATTTCCACGGCGACGACGACGGCGATATCCCGGGCGGCCACCAGGGGGAATCGCAATCCTCCAGCCCGGGCGCGCCGCGCTTGCTTCTGACCCTCGACGTGGACGACCACATCGACCCGGAGAGCCGCGACTGGCTGACGCTCGACGAGACCGGCCGCATCGTGCGCACGCCGGAGCACGAGGCGCGCGCCGCCGGGATCGGCCTGCGCGTCGAGGCGTGGCGGGCGGAGCATGGCGGGTTCGATGCGGAACAGGCCCGCTGGGCGGGGCTGATCGGAAGCCGGGTGAAGGCGGACGCGATGACCATGGACGCCTTCGGCAAATGGAATTTCGACGAACATCCCTTCGCCGCCCTCGGCGGCTACGACCGGGCGCGGCGCGTATTCGGCGGCGAGCAGCCGCTCGGCAGGCTGATCGCCGGGTTCAACGCCGCGGTGTTCGGCCAATTGCAGGCGGCCGGCCGGCCCGAAGACGCCGGGGAGCGATAGGAACATGCCGATGACCCCCGAGCTCCGGCGCGGTATCGACCGCATCCGCGACTACCTGTTCGGCGGCGGCTACCCGAACCCGGCCCAGAACGCCGAACAGCTCAGCTTCCTGATCTATTTCTACATGTACGAGGCGGCGGACGCGGCGCGGGCGCGCGCGGCCGGTCGGCCCGGCGCTGCCCCCTATGCGAGCGTCTTCGACGGCGAATGGACCCTGCGCGACCCGCGCAACGCCCGCCAGCCCGGCGCCGGAACGGCGCCGCGCGAGCTCCTGCGCTGGTCGTCCTGGGCGCGCGCGCTGAACGGCGAGCGGCTGGTCGCCTGGGTGCGGGAGGAGGTGTTTCCGTTCCATGCCGCGCTCGCGGCAAACGGCGTCACGGACTTCATGGACGGCGCCCGGCTGGTGATCGACGAGCCGACCGTGCTCACCCAGGTCGTCAGCCAGTTGAACGATCTGCATCTCGACCGGGTGGACGCGGACACCAAGGGCGACCTGTTCGAGCATGTGCTGCGCCAGATCCGGCAGGCGGGCGAGCTCGGCCAGTTCCGCACGCCGCGCCATGTCATCCGGGCGCTGGTCCGGCTGGTCGATCCGCGGATCGGCGAGACGATCTACGACCCGGCGGCGGGGACGGCGGGCTTCCTGGTCGGCGCGTGGGACCATATCCGGCTCGCCAATTCCTCGCCCGTCGGGATCGAGGAGGTCGAGGCCGACGGCAAGACCATCCGGCGCGGCCTCGGCGACGCCTTGAGCTCCGACGAGGCGGAGCGGTTGCAGGAAGCGACCTTCCACGGCGCCGACGTGGACCCGCAGATGGTCCGCCTCGCCACCATGAACCTCACGTTGCGCGGGCTGGACCGGGTGCGCATCCTGCGCCGCGATGCGCTCACCCGGTCCCTCGACCGGGCCGCGAAGGCGGAGCTCGGCCTGCCGGCGCAGGGCTTCGACGTCATCCTCGCCAACCCGCCGTTTTCCGGCCGGCTGGACCGCGACCGCATCGTCGAGGAGGTGAAGGTCGGCCGCACGGGTCAGACCGAACTCCTGTTCCTGCAATACATGCTCAACCATCTGAAGGATCGCGGGCGCTGCGGCGTGGTGGTTCCCGAAGGCGTGCTGTTCGGCTCCACCGGGGCGCACAGGGAGCTGCGCCGCCGGCTGGTCGAGAACAACATGGTCGAGGCGGTGCTGTCGCTGCCGGGCGGCGTGTTCAACCCCTATTCCGGCGTCAAGACCTCGGTGCTGGTCTTCCGCAAGGGCGGCGCGACCGACCGCGTGATGTTCCTGCACGCCGACAATGACGGCTTCAAGCTCGACGCCAACCACGACCAGCCGGTCGAAGCCGACGACCTGCCCGGACTAGCTGGGGCGTTCCGGGATAGGGACGCGCGATGGGCGGCATGGCGCGGCCGCGCCCCGGACGAAGACTGGACGGAGAACTGGTGGTTCGCCGAGGCCGACGCCATCCGCGCCGCCGATTTCAACCTCAGCGCCAACCGCCACCGGCCGTTGAGTCGGGCGAAGGTCGAGCACCGCGACCCGCTGGAGATCCTGGACGAATTGCGAGGGATCGAGACCGAGATTTTGGGCGAGATCGACGAACTGGCGGAGGCGGTGCGAGGGATGGATAAATGATGCCGTTGGTTCCACTTAGAGATTTCTGCAAATTCTCATCAGGGGGGAAACTCAAACTCAGCAAGCGTAATTATATTACTTCTGGTTATCCTGCCTTTAGTGCAACAGGCCAGGATGGTTTCCTCGATTGCTGGGAATACCGAGTACCGGCGATAGTAATATCGTCGATTGGAGCGCGTTGCGGAAAAGCGTTTCTGGCGGATGGAAAATGGGCCAGCCTTGCGAATACCTATCTTGTTTTTCCTGATCTCACTGAGGCGATGCCAGAATTCATTTGGTATCAGCTCAATGATGAAGAAAGTTGGATTAAATCAGGGTCGGCGCAGCCTTTTATAAAGCCGTCGGATATCAAAGCACGTAAGGTTGCTCTCCCGCCGCTCGACGAGCAGAGGCGGATCGTGGGCATCCTGAACCGAGTGACAAAGACTGAGAGACTTCATGTCCACGCTGCCAAGGTTGCTTCATCGCTTCGCACGTCTCTTATGGCCCGTCTACTGGAGGGTGCCAAGTGACCGACATCGTGGACAGCAAGCGGCGAAGCGAGTTGATGGCGGGGATTCGCGGACGCGACACGGCCCCGGAACTGACCGTCCGCCGAATCGCCCACCGGATGGGCCTGCGCTTCCGTCTGCACCGCAAGGACCTCCCCGGCCGCCCCGATCTGGTGTTCTCGAAACGCTGGTTTGCTTACGATCGACTGCCTGATCCGGATGAGCGCGACGATGGACAGGATGGCGGTTCGCCCTGTATATGGCACGAATGCCGCCGGCGTGGTCGTCCCGCAATCGCGCCATGTCGATGGCGGTGGTTCCCACAGCGTCCCTCCTCACGTTGGGCCACCCTGCGAGTGCGCCAAGTCCCATCCTGGTGTCCCGAGGATGACTGCGTGTGGTAGATCTCCGGGCATCAGCATGGGACACTGAAATACGATGACGGTACTTCCATGACCGACGGTACTTCCATGACCAATGAACCGACATTCGTGGCTATCGGTAATGCGACCGACCGCATCGAGGTTCGTCTCGGCTACAGAATCATCGAGTTGTTCTCCGAAGGCCTCTACACCAGCCCGAACAAGGCCGTCGAGGAGCTGGTTGCCAATTCTTTCGACGCAGGGGCTCAGAAAGTCCATGTACTCCTCTCGTCGAACCTGCACAATCAGGACGCGACGATTGCGGTGTTCGACGACGGCGAGGGGATGGATCAGGAGGGCTTAAAACGCCACTGGCTCATCGGCACCAGCAACAAGCGCAAGCTGTCGAAACTCCCGAGGCGCCGACAGCAGATCGGGAAATTCGGGATCGGAAAGCTGGCCACGTATGTGCTTGCCAATCGTCTCACTCATATAAGCAAGTGCAAGGGCGAGTACTACTCGACTTCCATGGATTACCAAACCATCGAAAGACGCGTAGATCAAGAGATTGAACCGAAGGCGCCTATCATACTTGCGCTCCGAGAGTTGACCGAGAAGCAGGCAAGGCAGGCTATTGAGCCTTGGACCAGGACGGCAGCGTTCAAGGCGGCAAAGACTGTGCTGTTCGGCCGGGGAAGCCCGGGGTCTTGGACACTCAGCATCATGTCATCGCTCAAGCCCAAGGTACACGAGATCAAGCAGGGAACTCTCGGATGGGTGCTGCGCACCGCATTACCCCTTCGGCCCGACTTTGGTATCTGGCTGAACGGCCAAGCGCTGGAATCGAGCAAGGAAGGCAAAGGCCTGCTCAAGCGGTGGGTTCTCGGAAGGGATCTGGTCGAGCTTCCCAGACCAAGTCCCAAGCTCATCACCCCATCGGAAGACGTGAACGCTGATGAATCCAGCGAACATCGTTTCCGGCTTGATGTGCCGGGGCTTGGGCTTATCACGGGGTATGCAGAGGCATACAAGGATCTCCTGACCGGAAAGTCGGATGAAATCGGCCGGAGCCACGGCTTCTTCGTTTATGTGTACGGACGGCTTCTCAACGTTTATGACGGGCACTTCGGTATCTCTCCCGACGAGCTGAGACACGGCACATTTGGACGCTTCCGCCTCGTAGTCCATATGGACGGACTGGACGTAGGACTCCGCTCAAATCGCGAGGCAGTTGGCGAGGGTCCGTTGCTTGATACGGCGCAAGACGTGTTGCGGGCGATTTTCAACGCGGTGCGTCATACGATAGAGGCGCAGGAGAGCGACGAAGCACCAGGAGCAAAGTTGGCTCGCGTGCTCGCTGCCAGTCCAGCCAGCTTGTCCCGCCGGCCAATCGTCGATTTGTCTCGAGCTGTTGCGGCCGGCAAGAGCAGGTCCCGCTATTTGATAATCCCGGAGTATGAATCGGACGAGAAGATGGGTGCATTTTTCGTCGATCTCGATAAACGGGTAACCGACGAAGCCGAACAATTTCTCACCGGTGTCAACATCGACTTTAAAGGATCGTCACGCGACGGGATCGCCAGGTTCGACACGCTGTCGCGCATGTTGCGCCTGAATGGATGGCATCCTTTTGTCGCCACTTTCCACGACGAATTCATGAACAAACGGCTGGGCCAGCCGTTGGAATTGCTGGCGATGGCCGAGGTCCTCACCGAGGCTCATCTCCATGTCATTGGTGTCGAGGCGTCGAAAATCGAAGGCTTTCTCTCTGCACGCGATCAACTTTTGCGAAACCTCACGAATGAATCAGGCCGCCGGAGTGCTTTGTCCGTGGCCAATGCTCTTTCGGAGGCACGTAACAGCCCGGATCGTCTGGAGAAGGCCGTCTGCGATGCATTCCGCAGCCTCGGTTTCGACGTAACTCCCCTTGGCAAGAGGGGCGATCCGGATGGAGTGGCAGCCGCATACTTGTCGGCGGATGACCAAGGAAAGTCTCGGCATTACAAGGTGAGCCTGGAGGCCAAGAGTAAGGAGGCATCAGGTGCAAAGGTTTCTGCAAAGGGCGTCGGCATCTCCACGGTCGCTCAACATCGAGACAAACGCGAATGCGAGCATGCGATCGTGATCGGGCCGGCATTTCCGACTTTAGGAGGGGAAACCTCGAACTTGGGAACCCAGATCAAGGCCGACCGGGAAAGGTCGCGAGCGGCTGGAGCGACCAAGACCATAACTCTCATCACCGTGGACGACCTCGCCCGTCTCGTTCGGCTTCGGCCCGTGAAACAGATCGGCCTTATGAAGCTCCGCGAGCTGTTCCAGAATTGCAGTCTTCCCGATGAAAGCACTGTATGGGTCGACTCGATTCACCAAGCTATCGTGGAAAAACCTCCCTACCGTAAGATTGTCGAGACAATCGAGACGCTACAAAAGAAGTTTAAGAGAGCATCTGTAAAATATTCTGCACTTCTTGTTGAGCTTTCGCACATGACACCTCCGATCGAGTACGAGAGAGACGAGGATCTCTTCGAGCTATGCAGAGGAATGGCACAAATGGCACCGGGCGCCATGTTTGCAAACCCCGATACAATCGAGCTCGACCAGAGTGCGGAGAACGTGGTCGCCGCCATCGAAGCGGCTATGCAGGACTATCCACTGGATGAACGGTGAAGAGTGAGCGGCCTTCGATGAACCGATTGCGCGAAAAGAGTGTCTATGAAATTCTCGGACGCGACTCGGTTCATCCGTTCCCCGCACGGATGGCGCCGGGCCTCGCGCTCGATGAGATCGCGAAATACCGAAGGCCCTTGCGCATTCTCGATCCGATGTCGGGGTCCGGCACGGTGCTCGCCGTCGCGCACTCCAAGGGACATCATGCTGTCGGTGTCGATCTCGATCCTCTTGCGGTGCTCATTTCGAGAGTCTGGACGACTGCCATCGACGTAGAGGCCGTTCGAGACACGGCTACCACGGTGCTGGAACATGCCCGCCGTATCTTCACGTCGTTACCGACGCGGGATGCTTATCCGAGGAACGCAGACACCGAGACCCGACAGTTCACAAGATATTGGTTTGATGATTACGCGCGACGACAGCTTGCCTCGCTCGCTGCAGCCATAGAACGGCCTCGAGACAGCACGATCCGTGACGCGTTGTGGTGTGCCTTCTCGCGTCTGATCATCACCAAGCAGTCCGGTGCATCGCTGGCCATGGATCTGTCGCATAGCCGGCCGCATCGGAAGTTCAAACGTGCGCCTGCAAAACCCTTTCGCGGATTCTTGTCCGCTGTGGATCGCGTCACCACAAACTGCATTGACAGCAGGAGTTGGCCCCGCGGCCCTACGGTACAAGCGCAAGAAGGAGATGCGCGACACCTCAATCTCCAGGATAGATCCGTCGATTTGGTAATCACGTCCCCCCCATACCTGAACGCGATCGACTACCTGCGGTGCAGCAAGTTCTCGCTAGTGTGGATGGGATACTCCGTTGGCGAGCTCCGCCGCCTCAGATCCACGACGGTCGGTACTGAAGTTGGAATGGACGCGCGCGACGATCAAAAAATCCAAAAAATTCTATCCGAGCTGAAGTTGCGACCGAAGCTACAAAAGAGACAAGAAGCTATGCTCGCTCGGTACATCGATGACATGCAGTGCGCTGTCAGCGAGATATCCAGAGTTCTTGCCGGCAATGGGAGGGCGATATATGTAGTTGGCGAGAACACTGTGCGCGGTACATTCATCCGCAACGCGATGATCGTGGAAGCAGTCGCGAACACCGCAGGACTCCGCTGCATTGCGCGCCGTTCACGAGAACTACCTGCGAACCGCCGATATTTGCCTCCTCCGTCGAAACAGTCCGAAACGGCAGCACTCGGCAACCGCCTGCGCCGCGAGGTGATACTCACGTTTAGCAAAATGGCATAGCTCTCATCAAGGTTAGGAAATCTCTGAAGATATTGGATGGGTGTATAGGTTGAGTGTATAATTGTGATTGGTCATGCATCAGCAGACATTCACGGATCTGGACTATGACAACAAGAAGCGCAAGACGCGGCGCGAGCGCTTCTCGGAGCGGATGGAAAAGCTGATCCCGCTGGATCGTCTTGAGGACCGGGTAGCGCCAGCTTATCCGAAGGGCGGCAAGAGGGGCCGCTAACCCTATCCGCTGTCGGCGATACTCCGCGTGCATTATCATAGGGGATACCTCCCAAATCGGAGGATCCCAACGCCAATCCCGCGCTCCACAGCGATCTCCGCCTTGGCCCGAGCTGCGCCGGTTTACGCCAGCGCGAACCCCTTGGCGGCGAGATAGGCGCGCATGGTCTGGCCGTCATTGACGGCCATCTGGCGGGCTTTGTCCTCCGACCAGCCGTAGAACTCGGGCGCGCCGAACCGTTCGGTGCGCCGGTACTTCTCCGGCGGGATCGCATAGCGCGCGTCGCGGCGGCGGTCGTAGCCTTCGATCGTCGCCGCGAGGTCGGAATCGTCGTAGCGGTCGGTATGCACCGTGGCCTCCGGCGGCAGGCGGAGGCTGACGAACCCTTCCTGGGCCGGGTAGCCGACGCACAGGCCCGAAATCGGGAAGACGCCGTCCGGGATCGCCAGGATCTCGGCGATCGTGTCGACATGGTCGCGGATATGGCTGATCGGACATGTGCCGAGGCCGAGTATCCCGGCGGCGCAGATCATGGTCTGCATGACGATCGCGGCGTCGATCGTCGCGTTCAGCACCGCGTCCATCGTGTCGTTGGCGTAATCGAGCCCGCGCATCCCGGAGATCCGGCGGATCCTTCGATTGTCGCCGCAGACGATGAAAAACTCGGGCGCCGAATCGATCCACGGCATCGAAGGGATCAGGGCGGCGATCTTCGCGCGGGTCTCGCGGTCGGCGATGCGGATGAGGGAAACCTGCTGCAGGTCCGATTTCGAGGGCGCCGACAGGGCGGCCGCCAGCAGCGTCGCCAGCAGCGCCTCGTCGATCGGCCGGTCGGTATAGCGCCGGTGCGTGCGGTGGGCGAGCAGCCGCGCGATCGCCGGATCGGGTTCGGCGTCCGCGCCGGCCGGCGCCCCGGCGCCGAAACGGTCGCGCCAAAGCGCGCCGAAGCTCTTGCTCATGGCGGTCTCCCCGTCCGTCGTTCGGTTCGCGTTCGGTTCAGCCGTAAGGCGGCTTGTGCAGCCCGGCGGGCGAAAGCGTGAAGATCTCGCAGCCGTCCGCGGTCACGCCGATCGAGTGCTCGAACTGGGCCGACAGCGAGCGGTCCTTGGTCACCGCGGTCCAGCCGTCGGACAGGATCTTGGTCTCGTAGCGCCCGGCGTTCACCATCGGCTCGATGGTGAAGAACATGCCCTCCTTCAGCGCCAGGCCCTGGCCCGGCCGGCCGTAATGCAGGACGCTCGGCGCGCAGTGGAAGATCCGTCCCAGCCCGTGGCCGCAGAAGTCGCGCACGACCGAGAACCGTTCGGCCTCGACGAAAGACTGGATCGCATGGCCGATGTCGCCCAGGGTCGCCCCCGGGCGCACCGCCTCGATCCCGCGCATCATCGACCGGTAGGTCACGTCGCACAGCCGGCGCGCTTTGACGCCGGGCTCGCCGACCGGGAACATGCGGCTGGTGTCGCCGTGCCAGCCATCCAGGATCACCGTGATGTCGATGTTGACGATGTCTTCGTCGCGCAAGACCTTGTCGCCGGGGATGCCGTGGCAAACGACATGGTTGACCGATGTGCAGACCGATTTCGGAAAGCCGCGGTAGTTCAGCGGGGCGGGAATCGCATCGCGCTCACGGATGAAATCGTGGCACAGCGCGTCGATCCGCCCCGTCGTGACGCCGGGAACGACATGGGGGGTTATGAAGTCCAGCACCTCGGCGGCGAGCCGGCCCGCGCGGCGCATCGCGGCGAATTCCTCCGCCCCGTGCAGCTGGATGTGAGGCGCGGGGTCCCGCAAATCTTCGGGGCTGGCCCAGCGGTCGTTCATGGGGCCGTTTATAGGGCGAGCCGAAGCGGTCGGTCCAGTTCTATCGCCTCTGTCGCCTGCGCCTCTGTCGCCTCTGTCGCCTGTGGAGACCCGGCCGGCGGGCGTGGCGGACCGCGCGCCGACGCCGCGCGGTCGCCGGAGCCCCGGCATAGCGGCCGCGCTGGCCTCGGCCTGCGCCGGCTGATAAATATGCCCCGCCATTTCCTCCGCCGGGGGCGCGATGTCCGAAGTGAAGATCGTCACCGCCTGCGTCCTGGTCATCGGCAACGAGATCCTCTCGGGCCGGACCCAGGACAAGAACGTCAACTATCTGGCCAAGGGGCTGAACGAGGCCGGGGTGAGGCTGCGCGAGGTCCGGGTGATCCCCGACGACCGCGCGGCGATCGTCGCCGCGCTGCGCGAGACCAAGGCCTCCTTCGACTATGTGATCACCACCGGCGGCATCGGCCCGACGCATGACGACATCACCTCGGAATGCGTCGCCGAGGCGTTCGGGGTGGGCATGTATCGCGACCCGGAGATCGTCGCCCTGCTGCGGTCCTACATGCGGAGCGGGGAGATGAACGAGGCGCGGATGCGCATGGCGACCTTTCCCGAGGGCGCCGAGCTGGTCGCCAACCCGGTCAGCGCGGCGCCGGGCTACCGCATCGGCAACGTCTATGTGCTGGCCGGCGTGCCGCAGATCATGCAGGCGATGTTCGACGGGCTGAAGCACCGGTTCGAAGGCGGCGCCCCGGTCCGGTCCAAGGCGGTCCACGTCTTCCTGCCCGAGGGCGCGATCGCGGAATCCCTGGGCGTGCTCCAGGACCGCTATCCCGCCATCGACATCGGCAGCTACCCGGCGATGCGCCAGCGCCGATTCGGGGTCAGCGTGGTGCTGCGCGGCACCGATCCGGCCCTGCTGGAGACCGTCCTCGCCGACCTCAAGGAGGCGCTGGCCGCGCTCGGCGGCGAACCGACCGACGAGTCGCCCGAGAGCCCGCCCGATCCAGACCCCGATCCGGACCCCGATCCGGACGGTGGCGCATGAGCCGGGAAGCGCCGGCGGGCCGCGCCGGCGGCGGTCGCAAACGATAGTCGCAAACGATGAGCGCCGATGTTGCGATAATTTTTGATGTCCGCGCATCGACACGTCATCATCGACGCGTCATAGTGTGCCCGCCGACTCAGAATGTCGCGGCCGCGGCGTATCGCAGAGTCGGCCCCTGCCGTTTTCCCACAGATTTCGGTAACTCGACCACCGCCGGGCGCATCGCCCGGTCGCCGCAAACTGCCGATTGGACACGAACATGCCGCAAGGAACCGTGAAGTGGTTCAACTCCGCCAAGGGCTTTGGCTTTATCCAACCCGATGACGGGACGAAGGACGCCTTCGTCCATATCTCGGCGGTCGAGCGCGCCGGGCTCACCTCTCTCTCCGAAGGCCAGCGGGTCAAATACGAACTCCAAACCGACCGGCGCGGCAAGATGTCGGCCGAAAACCTCTCAAGCGCCGACTGACCGCGGCGCGGGTCCGGCCGGCTCACATTCCGGCGGGCCCTGTCGCCTGCGCATCGGCGCGAGGCCGATGCGCGCCGTTGGGACTGCGAGGCTGAACATGGGCCGTAAACCGAACTACGGCATGGATCGCCGCGAGCGCGAACGGAAGAAGGCCGCCCGGCGGGAAGAGCGCGAACTGGCGAAGCGCGAGCGATCGCAGGAACGCAAAGAGCGCGACGCCGCGCCCGGGGCGTCCGACCCGACATCCGATCCGGCATCGGACGAACCCGAAACCCCCGGAGAACCGCCGGCCGAACCGTCTGCGGAACCGGGCGATGGGGAGTGACCGGCGCGGAGAGATCCTGCCCGGGTTCGCGACCGCTCCGGCCGGCATGGCCGCAGGCGATTCCCGTTTGCGGCCGGGGTGAACGCGTCCTGATGTCATCTATCCGGCCGCGGGCGCGAGCGAATGATCGTGCTCAGGGTTTCGCCCCCAAGGCTCCGCCTCCTCCCAAGGTTTCGCCCCCAAGATTTCGCAGGGCCGGGGGAGGGGCTGACGTAACCCGCTGGACAGAGTTCGGATTTCGCGGGCTCCCGCCGTCGTCCGCGCGGCGCCGCATCGCCGGGCCGCCTCCGCTGCTGCGGCGCCGACCCGGGCGACGCCCGGCGGCGGCTCCTGGCATCGCTGATCGGCGCCTGTGCCGGCTGGTCGCGCGACGGCCATGCCCGCGACAGTCCCACGCCGAGGTGAAGATGCAAGATGTCCAAAGCCTTCCCCGACGAGACGTGGTTCCCGTGGATGGGCGCCGCCAGCGACGACGGGCCGTTCTACTACCGGGTGCGCAGCCCCGTGGTCATGCCCCGTGGTCATGCCCCGTGGTCATGCCCCGTGGTCATGCCCCGTGGTCATGCCCCGTGGTCATGCCCTGTGGTCATGCCCCGTGGTCATGATCGGGTTCGACCACCATCCCGGCGTCGTGTTCGACAACGAGGCACCCTCGGGCCATCACATCCATCACTTTGGCCCGCGCGCCCAACGGCGGCGACTGCGGCGTGGATTTCTTGCGCCAGCGCCGCGAGCGCTACGACCACTCGCACGGCCGCCGCCGGCTTCGCGAGAATCGAGCGGCGGGTCCGGCGGGATCGCGGAACCGCCGGCCAGGCCGGCGATCGCCCGCAGCGGCCTCGCCGGACGGCCGACGGATGCGCCGGGGTTTTCTCAGCGAGCGTCCAGGCGAGCGTCATCGAGGCCGGATGAAAGCCCCCTTAACAGCCTCTTCAGCGGCCTTTTAGAGGCCTTAACAGCCTCTTTAACAGCCGCTTTAGCGGCGGCGCCTAGTCCGCAAGCCGCGCCGGCGCGCTGTCGGGCGGGGTGATGTCGAAGGCGTTGGCGGTGCAGCAGACCATCGAGAAGTGACCGATGACGGCCACCAGGTTGACGAGCTGCTCGACGCCGAAGGCGGCTTCGGCTTCGGCGTAGGTCCGGTCGCTCAGCCGGTGGGCCGTGACGAGCTCGGTCGCCGCCTGCCAGGCGAGCCGCTCGCGCGGGTCGCTGACCGGCGGTTCTTTCCGGGCGTTGATCGCGTCGACGACCGCCTGGTCGAGGCCCGCGGCGAGGGAATTGCGCACCTGGACCGCCCAGGGATAGTTGCCGTCCCAGTAGCGGATCACCGTCAGCACCGCGATCTGGCGTTCCCGCGCGGCGAGGTCCGAGTCGCGCAAGTAGCCGCCGAGATCCGACGTCAGGCGCATCAGCCCGGGGTGGCGGATATAGGCCCAGAACGGTCCGCCGGTCGGGTTGCCCGACGCCTCGATGTCGTCGAAGACCTCGCCCTGTTCGGCGTTCATGTCCTCGCGTTCGAGAATGGTGATCCGGGTCATCGCGCTCTCCTCAGGCTGCATCCATGACGAGGACGGATTTTCCCACGATCTTGCGGTCCTCGAGCATCATGATCGCGTCCATGAACCGCTCGAAGGGAAAGCGGTTCATGATGTTGGGGTCGATCTTGCCGGCGAGCAACAGATCGAACAGCGCGGCCTGGGCTTCGCGCAGCCTGGGCGAGCGCTGCTTGACGTAGCTGTTGATGGTCATGCCGAGCACGCCGATGTTCTTGAGCAACAGGTAGTTGGTCCGGACCGACGGGATCGCGCCGGAGGTGAAGCCCGAGACCACCGCCCGGCCCTCATCGGCGATCGCGCGCAGCGCGGCGTCGAACACTTCGCCGCCGACCAGATCGAAGGCGAGATCGACCCCGCGCTTGCCGGTCGCCTCCATCACCTGCGCACGGAGCGAGTCCTTGAGGTTGTCCCGGGTCAGGTCGATTACCGCGTCCGCCCCGGCCGCAATGACCGGCGCGGCCTTGGACGGCGTCGTGAGCCCGGCCAGCGTAATCCCGGCGCCCAGCGGCTTGGCGAGGTTGATCGCAGCCAGCCCGACGCCGCCCGACGCGCCGTTGACCAGAACGATCTCGCCGGGCTCCAGCTTGCCGCGCACGGTGAGCGCGAAATAGGCGGTCTGGTAGGCGAGCCCCATCGCGGCGGCCGCGTCGAAGGCGACGCCGTCGGGCAGCGGGAAGCACAGCGCCTCCGGGCAGGCGACCTTGCCGGCGAGCGCGCCGTGGATGACATGGGCGATCACCCGCTGACCCACAGCGAGGCCGCTGACCCCGGGACCGACCGCCGCGACCACCCCTGCGGCATCCTTGCCCGGGGTGAACGGCGGCGGCGGGTTGTTCTGGTACTTGCCGTCGAGCGAGAGCAGATCGGTGAAGTTGACGCCGCAGGCGCGCGTGTCGACCACGACCTCGCCGGCGCCCGGAACCGGGTCGGCGACATCTTCGATGCGGACGGTGTCGCGGTTCCCGATCTCGTTGATCACCACGGCGCGCATGTGACCCGCTCCTTCTGTCCGATGCTCGTTCTGTCCGATGCTCGTTGCGCCGGGTATAGCGCGGCTTGCGGGTCGAGAAAAGCCGCGCCCGGCCCTGACCGACGCGACGCGACGTGGTAAGATCGAGCGATGCTGAGCGCCGAACAGAACGGGCTCGTTACCCTGACCGGCGCCGGTGCGCCCGCCGGCGCCCTGATGCGCCGCTACTGGCAGCCGGCGGCGTTGACCGAGGAGTTTTCCGAAACCCGCCCGGTCGTGCCGGTCCGGCTGATGGGCGAGGACCTGATCGCCTTCCGCGCCGGGAACGGCGAATACCGGCTGACCGGCGCGCGCTGTCCCCACCGCGGCGCCGATTTGCGCTTCGCACGGCTGGAGGACGGCGGCATACGGTGCGCCTTCCACGGCTGGCTGTTCGACGGCGAGGGCAACTGCCTGGAGCAGCCGGCCGAGCCCGCCGGGAGCGACTTTCATACCAGGATCCGAATGCCGGGCTATCCCTGCCGCGAGGCGAACGGCGTGGTCTTCGCCTATCTCGGCCCGGGCGCGCCGCCGCCGTTGCCCGATGCGGACTGCTTCGCCGCGCCGGATCTCCATACCTTCGCCTTCAAGGGGTATCTGGAGTGCAACTGGCTGCAGGCGCTGGAGGTCGGAATCGATCCGGCGCACGGCTCCTACCTGCACCGGTTCTTCGACGACGAGGACCCGGAGGAGGGCTACGGCCTCCAGTTCCGCGATCTTGTCGGCGGCGGCGACGTTCCGCTCACCCGGATCATGCGCGAGTTCCCGGCGCCGGAGATCAAAATCGAGGATACCGGCTACGGCATGAGGCTGCTGGCGCTGCGCGACCTCGACGAGGCGACGCGCCACGTCCGGGTCACCAACCTGCTGTTCCCGAACGCGATCGTCATCTCGCTCGGCAACGACATGATCATCAGCCAGTGGCACGTTCCGATCGACGACGCCCATTGCTGGTGGTATGCGATGTTCACCAGCTATGCCGCGCCGCTCGACAAGGAGGAGATGCGCGCCCAGAGGCTCAAGCTCTACTCGCTGCCGGACTACCGGCCCCGGATCAACAAGACCAACGACTACGGCTTCGATCCGCACCAGCAGAAGACGCTGACCTATACCGGCATGGGCGCGGACATCAACGTTCACGACCAATGGGCGGTCGAATCCCAGGGCGACATCCACGACCGGACGAGCGAGAACCTCGGCGTGTCCGACATCGCGATCGCGACCTACCGCCGGTTTCTGATTCGCGCGATCGAGGCGGTCGGCAAGGGCGAGCCGGCGCCCAAGACCGCCAACCGCGCAGGCGGCGGGCCTCCGCTCGCGATCGATACCGTCGTCGCGCGCGAGGGTTGGGAGAAAGCCTGGCGGGCCGTCGAAACCGCCCGCCGCGCCGGTTCGGCCTGGGCGGGGTCGTGAACGGCTCGACCGGGCGGACCAGCTTCGTCGACCGCCACGGGCTGTGGGACGCCGACCAGGAGGCGGCCGCGGCTGAAATCGGCCGGCAGATCGCCGGGCACGGGCTCGAGGTCGTTCGCTTCTCCTTCCCCGACCAGCACGGCATCCTGCGCGGCAAGGCGATCATGGCGGGCGAGGCCGAAGCCGCTCTGCGGAACGGCGTCTCGATGACCTCGACGCTCCTGGTCAAGGACACCTCGCACAGGACGGTCCCGCCGGTCTTCTCCGAGTCCCTGTCGATCGGCCGGGGAGATCTCGCCGGCGCCGCGGACTTCCTGATGGTGGCCGATCCGCGGACCTTCCGCATCCTGCCCTGGGCGCCCGGCGCCGGCTGGGTGCTGTGCGACATCCGCTGGCCGGACGGCCGCACGGTGGCGTATTCGACCCGCGACGTCTGCCGCGCCGCGGTCGCCGCGCTGGAGGCGCGCGGCTTCGACTTCGTCGCCGGCATCGAGGTCGAGTTCCATATCTTCCGGCTGCTCGATGCCCGCTTGGAGGCAGAGGGTGCCGGACAGCCCGCCGCCCCGCCGGAAATCGGGCTGCTGACCCACGGCTATCAGTACCTGACCGAAATCCGGCTGGACGAGCTCGACCCGATTCTGTCGATCCTGCGGCGCGATCTGGTCGCGCTCGGCATCCCGCTACGCTCGCTCGAGGTCGAGTTCGGCCCGAGCCAGGTCGAGTTCACCCTCCAGCCGTCGGGCGCGCTCGATGCGGCCGACACCATGATGTTGTTCAGGAACGCCGCCAAGCAGATCTGCGCGCGGCGCGGCTATCACGCGACCTTCATGTGCCGGCCGGCCATCGAGAACGTCTTTTCGAGCGGCTGGCATCTGCACCAATCCCTGGTGGACCGCGCAAGCGGGCTGAACGCCTTCATGCCGGGCGCGGCCGATGACGGCGCGCTGCTGTCCGGGACCGGACGGCGCTACGCGGCCGGTCTCCTGGAGCATGCCCGCGCCGCGTCGGTCTTCACCACGCCGACGATCAACGGCTACAAGCGCTACAGGCCGTTCACGCTGGCGCCCGACCGCGCGACCTGGGCCCGCGACAACCGCGCGGCGATGCTGCGGGTCATTTCGGGCGCGGGCGAGCCGGCCTCGCGCATCGAGAACCGCGCCGGCGAGCCGGCCGCGAATCCCTATCTCTATATCGCGAGCCAGATCCATGCGGGCCTCGACGGCATCGAGCGCGCGCTGGAGCCGCCCCCGCCGAGCGAAGCGCCCTACGAGTCCGCCGCGCCGTCGATGCCGGCCAGCCTGATCGAGGCGATTGCGGCCCTGCGCGCCGACGACATCTTCGCCGGGCGCTTCGGCGCGGAGTTCATCGACTATATCTGCATGATCAAACAGGCCGAGATCGCCCGCTTCCTGTCCGACGTCACCGACTGGGAACAACGGGAGTATTTCCGGATCTTTTAAGTGTCCGCTAAGTGTCCGCTAAGTGTCCGCGCGCCTGATCTGGTTGGACAGGCTCTTGACATTCATTAGAGTCCGATCCATAAAGAGTCATGCATGATCAAAGCCTTGCGAAGCGTCTGACGATGAGCTGCGCCCTGGCGAGACAGAGCCACGTTTCGGCGGTGGCGATGGCGGTCTCGAAGTCCTTGGCGAGGCGTCGGTCGCGGTTGAATCAGGCGAAGCTGCGCTCGACGACCCAGCGCCGCCTGGAAGCCGGTGGCGGATCGTTTGTGGCGGATCGTTTGACGATTTGCGCGGCCCAATGGCAAGCAGGGCTTGATCAGATCCCGTTTTGCGTCGGTCGGGTCGCTTGTATACCGTCAAGCCCGATCGCTCATACTGCCGGCGAGCGGTCTCGGTCCACATGTTGCGATCCCGGTCATTGCTCACCGCAAGTCACTGAATCACAAAGAATCATAATGGCCTGGAATCACTCGACTCTTTTGGACCGGGTTTTTAAAGATCGAATATGGACGGGTCGTGGAGCGAGACGAGCGTGGTTCCGGTCGTCCATCACGAGGACACGGAATCTGGCTGACGACTCGAGAGAACCGCAACGTGAACATCCTTTTCATGTTTCGGGCGGGGCGGCAGGCGTGGCTTGCGGACTCGCCGGGCTACTCGCGCAGGGCAGGACGCCGTCATGAGCAGGACGGAGGCGCCGCAGGTCCCGGATGTTCGAACGGAGGAGCGGCCACATGGTTAAAGCTCCCGGAGTTAAAGCTCCCGGATTGAATACTCTCGAAATCGAAGTGACCGATTTCGGGCCAATCGTCGAAGCCAAGATCGATTTGCGCCCATTGACGGTGTTCATCGGGCCAAGCAACACGGGCAAATCCTATCTGGCGATCCTTATCTACGCGCTGCATCGCTATTTCAGTGGCGGGGCGTCGCCTGTTGCTGGATACTATCGCCGATACCGCAGACAGGGGGCGCCACCCACCGAAGCCATCAACGCTTTCCGCGAAATGGCTCGATCGTTTCTGGACAGCCAGGAACATACGGCAAAAAAGGGCGTCATCCTGCCACCCCCGGTCGCTGACCTGATTCGTTCCGGCGCCGACGAGGAAGCCGACGCCCTTGCCCACGAAATTAGCCGCTGTTTCGGTATCGACGGCGCTGGCGCGCTGGTCCGTAAAGGACGGAGGGACGGCGCACGTATCGCGCTGCGACGGCGTGTTTCGGAAGGTCCGGCGTGTTTCGAGCATCGACTGACGCTGGCGGCGGGGACAAAGACATTCAGGGCGACGGTTCCCGAGGAAATACCCGTGCGGATCGAGACCGAGGACGCCCAGGAGTTGGTTGAGCTTGTGGATATTATGGAATCGGAAGAACGGGGTTATGCAGCTTGGAGGTTGATGAGGATCCTGGATCGTCTCGTTCTCCCTTCCTCCGTCGGCCCTCTGCATCTTCCCGCCTATTACCTCCCCGCCGACCGGACCGGTGTGATGCACGCGCACAGCGTGGTGGTCAGCGCCTTGATCGAGAGCGCGCCGACGGCGGGGTTGCGCCCGTCTGCGCGTACGCCAATGCTTTCGGGCGTACTGGCGGATTTCCTCGAGCAACTCATCGAAATCGACCGACCCCCCTATCCGCATCATCGACGACGCGCCGCCCGGAACGATCTGGGCGCAGGGATCGAAGGCGCCATTCTTCACGGGAAGGTGCGCATCGACCGGTCGCTGACGATCGACTATCCGCGCTTCACCTACCGACCGGAGGGCTGGAAGAGCGATCTTCCCTTGATGAATGCCTCGTCCATGGTCTCCGAGCTCGCGCCGGTGGTGCTGTATCTGAAACACATGGTCGCTCCCGACAGCGTCCTGATCGTCGAAGAACCCGAATCGCATCTGCACCCGGCCATGCAGGTCGAATTTACCCGCCAACTTGCCACGTTCGTCGATGCGGGAATCAGGGTGATCGTCACGACGCATAGCGAGTGGTTGCTGGAAGAACTCGCCAACATCGTTCGGCGGTCGGAGCTTCTCAAGGGAGATGTTCCCGACAACCGTATAGCTCTTCGCCCAGACCAGGTGGGGGCATGGCTGTTCCAGCCGAAGAGCCGCCCCAGGGGATCGGTCGTGACCGAAATTGGCTTGACCGGTTCCGGCCTGTACCCATCCGGCTTCGATGAGGTCGCGGCCGCGCTTCACAATGACTGGGCCGAGATTTCAAGCCGGATCGAGGATGCCGGGTGACGGAGTTGGTGAAAGCGGTTCGCGGCCGGCTTTCCGAGACATGTTTCGTGAAGCGGATGCGCAGAGAGGGTTGCGCGGTGTCTCTGAAAGGCGCTCCCCGACCGAATTTGATCGTCGACTTGGACAAACCGGGCGCACCGTTGGGCCCGCAAGACAAGCGCTGCGATTACCTGTTCTTTGCTGACGGCAACGAAGGTCCTGGATGGGTTGTCGTCCTGGAGTTGAAACGAGGCAGCTTGAGCGCCGGCGAGATCATCCGACAGCTTCGAGCGGGCGCCGTTGCCGCCGAAGAGATCGTTCCCGAAGACGAGCCGGTGAACTTCCGCCCCGTCGCGGTATCTGGCGGCGGGACCCGCAAGGCCGAATGGAAAAAGTTGAAGGATGAGACCGCCAAAATCCGGTTTCACGGACGCCCGGAGACCGTCCGATTTATAGGGTGCGGCGAACAATTGACCCGGGTGTTATGTTCATGACTATCGGTAGCCGAATGGAGTCGTCCGATGTCGATGACGGCCGCGACCTGGAGCTACGGACCGAAATCGACCTTGGCGACCATCGCTTCGGGCGCTGCGATGTCGATATGGGGCGGCGGGCGCAGAAACGCCACGCCCAGGGCGATCCAGGCGGCCCAGGGTGATCCAGGCGGATTGCCTTTGCCGGGCGGCGTGTTTGCGTCAAGATGGGCCGAACGCGAACATGACGGAGACGGCGGATGGACGGCGCGGCGGTTACGGGTTGGATCGAGGCGCAGGTCGAGGATGTGGGTGATGCGCTGGTGGCGGGGTTCGCCGCCGGCGGGATCGACCATCTGTTCTTCACCTCGGGCTCGGAGATCGGCTTCTATCAGGAGGCGATCGCCAAGGCGCGTGCGCGGGGCCGCAACAACCCGATCCGGCTGATCACCGTGCCGCACGAGCACGCGAGTCTCAATGCCGCGCTCGGCTTCGCCGCGGTCAGCGGCCGGCCCGCGGCGACCGCGGCCCATGTCGATTGCGGCACCATGCACTATGGCGGGGCGGTCCATACCGCCTTGCGCAGCGGGCTTCCGGTGGTGATTACCGCGGGCTTCCCGCCGACGGCCTACGCCGGGACCATGAAGGGCGGCCGCGACGAGGGCGGCCATTTATGGATGCAGGAGACGTTCGACCAGAACGGCATCGTGCGTAACTACGTCAAATGGGATCACCGGCTGACCTATCAGGACAATCCCGGCATGATCGTCAGCCGGGCGATCCAGGTGACGAGGAGCGAGCCCTGCGGGCCGGTCTATCTGAGCTTCCCGAAGGAGCTGACGTTGCTGCCGGTCGATGGCGCCCGCTTCCCCAGCGCCGACCAGCTCGGCATCCCGCGGCCCGCCGCGCCGGCGGCCGCCGATGCCGGGGAAATCGCCCGCCGGTTGATCGGGGCCGCCCATCCGGTCGTCGTGGTCTCGTCCTCGGGCCGCGATCCGGCGACGGTGCCTGCGCTGGTCGAGCTGTGCGAGCTGCTGGGGCTCGCCGTGGTCGATTCGGTCCAGCGCAGCTATCTGAGCTTCCCGCTTCGCCACCCGAATTTCCAGGCGCAGGAAAGCCTCGAAGACGCCGATGTGGTCCTGGCGCTCCAGGCCGAGGTGCCCTGGGTCCCCGGTCGCAACGCGCCCGGACCGCGGGCGTTCGTCATCTCGGTCGACCGCGATCCGATCAAGGCGAGCATTCCGACCTTCGAGTTCACCGCCGACTTGCGCCTCGCCAGCGATGCGCTGGAGACCATCCGGGCGATCGCCGAGGCCGCCCGGGCGCTGCTGAGCGAAGGTGATCGCGCGCGGATCGCAGCGCGCAACGAGCGGCTGGCGGAAGGCTCGCGGGCATGGATCGCGGCGGCCGAACAGGCCGCGAAAGACCGGTCGGGCGCCGCGCCCATCGATCCGCTATGGGCAAGCTACTGCATCGGGCGGCTGGCCGATGACAACTGTATCGTGCTCGACGAGACGCTGCCGGGCAATCGCAGCCGGGACTATTTCGACAGCAGCGTTCCGGGCTCCTACTTCGCCAACCCGGGATCGAGCGGCGGCTGGGCGACCGGGGCGGCGCTGGGCGCGAAGCTTGCCGCGCCCGACCGCGATGTCATCGCGGTCAGCGGCGACGGCTTCTACATGTTCGGTACCCCGGCGCCGGCGCTCTGGGCCGCCGCTCACCACGATGCGCCCTTCCTGCAGATCGTCTACAACAACCGCAGCTACACCACCGGAACCTCGAGGATCGTCGCCAACTACGGCTCGGAAAGCCACGCCGCCCAGGCCGGCTTCCCCGGCGGCTATTTCGATCCGCCGATCGATTTCGCGAAGGAAGCCGAAGCCGCCGGCGCTCATGGCGAGACGGTGCGCGATCCGGCCGGGCTCGAAGCCGCGCTCGCCCGCGGCCTCGAACGGGTCCGCAACGGCAAGCCGGCGCTGGTGTCGATCTGGATGAAGCGCCTGGAGGGGGAGGACTGAACGCCGTTCTCGCCTCTCAAGATCGGCGGGTCGCCGCTCATGGCCGGTGCGTCGCCCTCCGGAGAGCGGAGATGACGAAATTTGCCGCGGCTCACGCCGGTTCGTTGTTGGTGCGCGGATAGGCGACCCGTCCCCAATCCTCGGTGTCCGGGTTCCGGTCGATATCCGCCCGCATGATCTCGAGGATAGCAGGCACGAGAGAGGCCATGATCCGGCTGCAGTCTCTGATCTGATCCCGGCCCCATCCGGTCTTGAAGGTGACGCCGCCGTGGAGGATCTGGTTTCGCAGCGTGTACAGACGCAGAAACAACTCGAACAGGACGCGATGCGTGTTCTTCCGCGTGTTTCCCCGGCTGATATACCTTTCGATCCTTCCGTTCGATCTATCGAACCGTTCCTGCCAATCGGCGCCCGCCGGCAAGCCCTGAACGGCCTTCCAGAAAGGGAGAAATACATATTTGTTTGTCAGAAGAACGCGGATCGGCCCGCTGAACGTCGTCCAGAGAATTTCTTCGATCCGTCCGTTTTCGTCGCGGTGCAGAATCCTTTCCAGGAAATCCCTGAACTTGTCGGCTTCGGCGTCCAGGGATACGTTCTCGGCGCCGTAGGCGGCGTTGAAGGCGATCCAGAGGAAGATGAACTTCTCCTCGGAGTCCGGGGCGGCGCCCTCGCTCCCCTTACGCCAGCTCTCGGCGCGGCGGATGCGGTCCTCGTTGTGCTGGCGCTGGGGCACCTCGAAAGCGTTGCACATCGTCCATTTCCCAGACAGCCTCCGATTCCAACCGGGACGATATCCATCGGGGCGCGTGACGTCAACATTCGGCCGGATCGGGTCGGGACGACCGGGCCCGACCCGTCCCGTGGCCTCGATGATTGGCTCGGGCGGCGATTTTGCCGTGGTTCCGCATGGTTTTCCGGGTCTCGCGGCGCATCCCGGCTGCGCGTATCGAGGGCCAACCCGTCGCTCAGGGGCATACCGGCAGCGGCGGCGCACCAAGACGGGCAGCGCGCGCCGGGATTTGTCCGAACACCCGGCGTTGAGCCGTTTTTCGGTTTGCGCGGCCGACTTTCCAGCGGCCCCGGGCGCGCAGGTTCTCGTGGGCCGTGCGCCCGTGCTCGTCCATTTCCGCCTTCCCGGCCCCGTCCTCGGAAGCGCCAACCCATGCCCCAGCGGCGCTTGAACGGCTCGTCCGGGTCGTCCTCGGCGTGGTCGGGCGCTTCGAAGAAGGCCGGGTAGCCGGGCTGGTCCGCATCGTGGCTGCCGATATCGAAGAAGATATGCATGTAGCGCAGGTCGAGCCCGGTGGTTGCCTGCTGGTCGAGCTCGAGCGCCATGACCAGAAGGAAGCCCACCGTGTTCTCATAGAACGCGGTCCTCGTAGAACGCGCGGGTCGCCTCGGCATCGCGGCAGCGACAGGCGGAATGGCGCAGGCTCAGCACGGGCAGTCGGTCGGAAGTCATTCAGGCCACCCCGGGTCGTGACGTCCTGAAGCGCCGAGGCCATGTCCTGGATCTCGCGCGAGGTCAGCCCTGCGGCCCCGCCGGTGGCGCGGATGCGCGCTTCGACCTGCGCGATCGCCTGCTCCTGGCGCACCGTCGCCCGGATCGTCGCCTGGATGGCGCGCACCGCGCCGAAGGCCAGTAAGGCGCTCTGCAGGCCGCCGACACGCCGGCGCGCAGCCTCTGCGGCGACACCCAGCGCCCGCAGCCGCGCAGCCGCGCGGCCGGACTTGCGGCCAGCCCCCTCGATACCGCCCTCGAGCCGCTTCATGCTCTGGATCGCCTGACCCAGATCGGCGCGGATCCGGAGCGCAAGATCGAGATTGCGATCGGCCATGGCCGTGCCTATATCCGCGACATGAAGCTGTTCGAGGAGTTGGGCCGCCTGATCCGCGACGCCATGACCGCGGTCTGGCTCGGCGTCCTCATCGTCGCGCTGGTCGCGCTCGTCTGATCCCGGATCATCCGCCGAGCGGCGCGGCGCCGAGCGCGTGCGCCAGATCGGACATCCCGGCGGCCCGCCGCCGCTCCGCCTCGCGCCAGAACATCTCGATCTGCCGCCACGTCAAGGTCTCGCAGAGCTCGCGGTATCCGCCTCCGTGCCCGGCGCGGACGAGCGTATCGAGGACGCGAGCGAGCGGAACAGGCTCGCCGTCTGCTCCCGCGTCGCGGCCGCGCTCGCGACGCGGCGGATAAAAAAACCGCCATTGGCCGTCCACATCGCATCTATCTCTGCGGGCCGCTATCTCTGTGGACCGCGGACGGACGCCTTGGACGGTGGTCCGCCGCAGCCTGCGCTTCTCGCTCGCGGGAAAATCGGTGCGCGCGTGGTTGATGCAGCGATTGTCCCGGATCACGAAGTCGCCGGCCGTCCGGGCGTGGGCCGCGCGGCGCGGCGGCTCGCCGGGTATCCGCGCGAAGCGGATTTGATCGGCTTCGCTCAAGGACTGGCGCGGTGTATCGCGGCGAACGTCTCCGCATCGATCTCGCACGACAGGTCGATGCCACAGATCCTGGCGAGACCCTGGCGAGACTCTGGCGAGACTCTGGCGAGACCCTGGCGCCGAGCGCGGCGGCAAGGGGTTCGACTTCGATCGCCATCGCGTGGCTTCCCCGCCCGTAGGCCGCTAAGGGCGGGCCGATTTACCGGTAAAGGCAACAGCGAAGGCGGATTTGCGCGGATTTGCATAGCGGTCGATCGCATATTCGGCGGAACGGCCGCGTATCGGCCGGGGCCAAGATTTTCCAGCCGGCGCGCGACGGTCGATGGCGTGAAAACAACGGCCCCGGACGGCCGGGTTCAGGCGTTCGCCGGTGCCCTGAGTCCCATCCGCTCGAGCCGCGGCAGGACCTCGTCGCGGAAATACGGGAAATGCTTGAGGTAGTTGGGGAAGCCGAGCGCGAGCGCGGTCGCCCCGCCTTCACTCAGCCGCGCCACGGTCGCGGCGACGGTGTCCGGGTCGCCGATGATGGGAAAGCCGGAATTACCGCCGGCCGCCCGCAGGCGGAAGAGTTGGCGGCGGTCCTCGGGGATGCCGGGGCTGTCCCAGCCGCGCTCGACCACCATGGTCTCGACCGCCTCGGTGTCGCGGTGCTCGACGGCGTAGTGGTGATGGTAGTCCTCGGCCTCCTTCATGGTCGGGCGGCACACGACATAGGCGTTGGTGAAGATGCCGACCTCGCGGCCCAACCCGGCCGCGCCTTCGCGGATCGCTGCGGCCTGGGCCGGCAGGTCGGCGATGTCCCAGACCACGGTGAACAGCATGTCGGCGTTCTTCAACGCAAATGTCCGGCCGGTCTGCGACAGGGCGGCGCTGACCAGCATCGGCCGCACGCCGTCATGGGGCTTGGGCTCGAGCACGGTCTGCTTGAGTGTGTAGAAGGCGCCTTCGAAATCGAACGGCTCGTCCTCGGTCCACACCCGGGTGACGATATCGAGCCACTCCTGTCCCAGCTCGTAGCGGCGGTCGTGGGCGCCGAGGTCGACGCCCAGCATGTCGAACTCCTTCTGGTACCAGCCGCAGACGAGGTTGAGCCCGAACCGCCCGCCGCCGATGTGATGGCAGGTCACCATCTGCTTGGCGGCGAAGACCGGGTTGATCAGGGTCGCGTGCAGCGTCCCGAAGGCCATGATCCGCCGCGTCGCGGCGAGGATCCCCGCCGCCCAGGTCAGGGTCTCGAAGTTCGAGCCGTTGTGGTTGGTCTCCCCACCATAGCCGATCCAGCGGCCGAGCGGCAGCATGAAGTCCATGCCGGCCTCATCGGCCATCCGGGCGAACGCCAGGTTGTTCTCCCAGCTCGCCTCCCAGCGGTCCGGGAAGGTCGAGGTCGCGAGGCCGCCCGAGCAGTTCGCCCCGAACAACCCGAGGCTCAGCCTGTTGCGATCCAGCCCGTTCATGGCCCTGCGAAGATAGAGTCTTTCGACCGGCCCGGCGAGGCGCCGCTTGCCGTTTTCCACCGCGACGACCACCGGGAGGGGAGAGAGCGATGCGGCGTCGCATGCCTGTATTCGACGGCGACGGCCATGTGGATGGCCATGTGCTCGAGACCGACGGGGAGCGCGATCGCTACTACGAGGGCGGCTGGGCCAGGCGGCTGGCGGGGCTGACGATCTTCCCGAGCCTCGACGGCTGGTCGCGCAGTGTCCAGATCTCCGAGGAGGACGCCAACCGGCGCTACTGGCGCACCGATGCGAAGGTCTGGGGCGGCATCCTGGACCGCACGGGGCTGGAGGGCAGCGTGCTCTGCCCCACGATCGGGCTTGCCTGCGGCCTGATGCGCGAGATCGACTTCGCGACCGCGACCGCGACCGCCTGCAATAACTGGCTGGAGGCCGGGTACACCCGGAAGGACGACCGGCTGTTCGGCGTCGGCATGACGCCGGTGGAGAACCCCGAGGGCGCGGTGGCCGGGCTCAAGCGCCGCCGCACCGAGCGCAGGAACTTCGCGCAGGAACTTCGTCGCCATGCCGCCGCCCTCGGTGACCGCATCGGGTAAGATCTGCGGCGATCCCTCATTCTGGCCGGTCTGCCAGGAGGCCGAGCGCCAGAACATGCCGCTGGCGCTGCACGGCGCGCCCTCCGTCGGCTTCGGCTTCGACCATTTCCGCCCGTTCGCCTCCGCCCGTTCGCCTCCGCCCGTTCGCCAAGGTGCATACGCTGGAACACCCGGCGCCGCTGTTCATCCAGCTTACCGACATGATGTTCTCCGGCGTCTTCGAGGGCTTCCCCAAGCCCAAGCCCAAAGCTCAAGCCCAAGGTCGTCTTCCTCGAAGGCGGCTCGTCCCGGGTCCCGTTCATGGCCGACAGGCTGGACTACGAGTACGACGCCGTCAGGGCGCTGCGCTGCGCAAGCGGCTTCGCCACAAGCCGTCCTGGTGCATGACCGGGACCGACGATTTCCGGGTCTCCTGCGAGATGGGCGAGCGGGCGCTCAAATACGCCATCGACATGATGGGCACCGACCGGATATCTATGCCTCGGACTTCCCGCACGAGCCGACCGAGGAAGATCTGATGACCGACGCGCCCGACTTCCTCGACGATCCGGACTACGACGACGCGGTGAAGGCCAGGATTCTCTACCACGACGCGCGCGCGCTCTACGGGATCGCATGACCCGAGGCGCCGCGGCCGCGCGAGGCGACGCCCCTCCGGTCATCGCGTTGGAAGGCGTCTCCAAGATGTTCGGCGCGCGCAAGGCCATCGACGGCCTCGACCTTGCCGTGCCGGCGGGCGTCTGCTTCGGGCTGCTCGGGCCCAACGGCGCGGGCAAGACGACGACGCTCAGAATGATCTACGGCGCGACGAGCCCGTCCGGCGGGACCGTCGGCGTATTCGGGCTCGATGTGACCCGGCAGCCGCGGGCGGTGCGTGCGCGGCTGGGCGTGACGCTCCAGGACAACATCCTGATCGATACGGCGACGCCGCGCGAGAACCTCGCGATCTTCGGCCGTTTCTATCTGATGGGAGAGGCGGCGATCGCCGCGCGGATCGAGGAGCTGCTCGACTTCCTGGAGCTGCGCTCCCATGCCGACGTACCGGTCCGCCGGCTGTCCGGCGGGTTCAAGCGCCGCCTGGCGGTCGCGATGTCGCTGATAAACGATCCCGAGCTCCTGATCCTCGATGAGCCGACAACCGGGCTCGACCCGGCGGTGCGCCAGGCGTTGTGGTCGCGGGTGCGCGCGCTGGCCGGGGCCGGCAAGACGGTGCTGGTCACCACCCACTACATGGACGAGGCCGAGCGGCTATGCGATCCGGTGGTGATCATGTCCGAGGGCAGGGCGATCTGCCGGGGCGCGCCGCGTGCGCTGATCGATGAGCGCCTGCACCGCGAGGCGGTCGAGTTCGACTGTACCGCCGACGAGGAGGCCAGGCTGCTGGCGCGCCTGGGCGCAGGCGTCAAGCGCCTGCGCGCGGGCGATCGGCTGATGATGTTCGCAGACGACGCGACCGCGCTCGCCGCCGCGGTCCATGAACTCGACGGCAGCGCGCGCCGGGCGGTAATCGTCCGGCCGGCCAATCTGGAGGATGTCTTCCTGTCGGTCACCGGCGCCCGGCTGGACGAGGAGGGGTGAGGTCGATGGGCGTCTCATGGCCGCATGCGTGCTCAGTCTGGCGGCGCAACGCGAGTCTCTACCGACGCACCTGGAAGTTCACCGTTCTGCCCAACTTCTTCGAGCCGGTCTTCTACCTGACCGCGATCGGGATCGGGGTCGGCGCCTACATCACCGAGATGGGCGGGATGAGCTACATCGCCTTTCTCACCCCCGGCCTGCTGTGCGTGTCGGCGATGCACGGGGCGAGCTTCGAGGTCACCTACAACATCTATGTGCGGATCCACTTCGAGAAGGCCTATGACGGGATCCTGACAACGCCGGTCGGCCCGGACGACATCGTGGTGGGCGAACTGCTCTGGGCGATGACCCGCTCTCTGATCTATGGCGGCGGGTTTTTCATCGTCGCCGCGCTGTTCGGGCTGGCGCCTTTCCCCGACGCCCTGGCGGCGGTCCTGGTTATCCCGCTCGCCGGAGTGCTGTTCGCCTCGATCGGAATGGCGTTCACCATCCGGATTCCCAACATCGACCTGTTCAGCTTCTATTTCACCCTGTTCCTGACGCCGATGTTCCTGTTCTCCGACGTCTTTTTTCCGATCCGCGAGCGGTTGCCGGGCGCCTGGCTCTACCTCGCCGAGGCGTTGCCGTTGCTGCACCCGGTGCGTCTCGGCCGCGCGGCGTTTCAGGGCGAATACACCTGGCTTGCGGTATGGGACGCAGCCTATATCCTGGTCGTCTCGGCCGGCCTGCTGCTGTTGGCCCGGCGAGGCATGCGCAACCGCGTGACGAGCTGAGGCCCCGCACCCAAGGCCGCGCGCCAAGGCCCTGCAACACGCGCGGCAGCCGGATTTTCACAGGATTCGCGCTCAATGCCCGGACCGAACGTCAGGCGGCGACGGGCTGAAGCTCCGCCTTGAAGAAATCGAGCAGCTTCGCCTGGGCGTCCTGGCTCTGGGCCTCGCGAAAGGCCTGGCCGAGAAAGTTCTGGAACGCGTGGCCCGCGCCGTCGTAGTCGTGGAAGGTGCGCAGGATGCCGTGACGGTCGAGTTCGGCGCCGATCCTGGCCACATCCTCGGGCGAGGGGTTCTCGTCGTCGTTGCCGAAGAAGCCGATCACCGGGCAGGAAATGTTCGCCGCCCTGGCGATCGGGGCCGGGTTGCCCTCGCCCCAGGGCTTGAAGATGTTGCCGCCGTAGAAGATCGCGCAGGCGCGGAAATCGGGAATGCTGGAGGCGCCCAGGAACGAGGCCCGCCCGCCCATGCAGTGCCCGACGATCGCCAGCGCCTCGCCGCGCACGTCGGCCCGGCCCTTCAGGTATTCGACGACTGCGCGCATGTCCTCGATCATCTCCGCGTCATCGAGCGCGGCCATCGACTCCGCGGAGTCCTCGCCGTCCGGCCGGCGGTGGTAGAACGCCGGCGCCGCGGCGACATAGCCGGCCACGGCCAGGTTCTCGACGTATTTGCGGGTGAACGCGTCCAGCGCGCCGCGGTGGTGGGCGACCACCACGCCGGGATTCGGGCCGGGTTCGGCCGGCGCCCGGACATAGACGTCCATGCTGTCGCCGCCAACGGTCAGGGATTTCATGCTCGTCATATCTGTCTCCTGTTGTCCGGGCCGCCTCAGCCCGCGGTCTGGGCGCCGGGGATGTCGGTTTCCTCGTAGCGGATGTCGCGGAACGCGCCCGAGGTGACCGGCCTGTAGAGCGCCGGCCGGTCCGCATTGCGGCATGTCGGCAGGCATTCGACCACCGCATCGTAGTTGGGCTGATGGAAGAAGCCGATGGAGATGCGCCGCGCCGTCGCGCCGATCTCCGCCGGCGGGTTCACGACGCGGTGAAAGTTCGACGTCCAGACGTCGTTGGTCCAGCGCTGCAGCAGGTCGCCGACATTGACCACGAACGCATCGGGCGTGGTCGCGACATCGTACCAGCGGCCGTCGGCGTCCTGGACCTGCAGCCCGCCGGGCTCGTCCTCGCCCATCAGGATGGTGAAGGCGCCGAAATCGGTATGCGCCCCGGCGCGGATCTGGCCGGGCGGCGGGGCGGTCTTCTGCGGCGGGTAGTGGTTGATGCGCATCGCGGTGACGTGCCGGTCGATCTTGTCGGCAAAGTAGTCCTCCGGCAGGTCGAGCGCGAGCGCGGCCAGCGACATGAGCGCCCCGACCAGCCGCTCCATGGCGGCGTAGTAGTCCATCGCGACGGCGCGGAAATCCGCCGGGCGCTCGGGCCAGATGTTCGCGATGAAATAGGACCGCCCCTCCTCGCCGTTGAAATAGGGCTCGTCCGGCCACGCATCGCGGCCGTAATGGTAGAACTCTTTCAAATCGGGTGGCGCCTCGCGCCCCGCCGCGCGGCCCAGCGCCTCGCCTTCGAGCACCCTGAGCCCACGCGGCGTAGCGGGGACCGGGTGAACGCATTTGCGCTTCTCGGCCTCGGGCAGCGCGAAATACTCGCGCGAGACCCGGCGCAGCGCCTCGATCGCCGCCCGGTCGACCCCGTGGCCTTCGATGGAGAAGAAGCCGATATCGGCGCAGGCGGCCCCGACCGCCTTGCCGATTCGCCGCCGGGTTTGCGGGTCGCCGCCGAAATAGGGCGCGATGTCGATCAGCGGGACGCGCGACATCGTCATGGCGGGCACCTCTGCTGTCCCGGTTGCCGTCTCTGTTCGGTCACTGCGCGTCCCGCGTCTCCCGAGTTGGTGGCAGCGCGCGCGACCGTGACAGGCCCTTGGCCAACACCCACTCGGCGAAAGTCTCCGGCGCCGGATCCCAATGGCCCGGCCGCCAGGACTCCGTCAGGTAGTCCTCGTCGTGGAAGTACTCGACCGCGCCGCCGGCCGGGCAGTCGAAGTACCAGAAATAGCACGACGAGATGCGATGCCGCCCCGGCCCGATCTGGGTCTTCCAGCCCTTGCCGGCCATCGCGTTGCCGCCGGCGAACAACTCGTGGATGTCGCGCACGCCGAAGGCGACATGGTTGATCGCGGGCTTGCCGTCCGCGCTCTCCAGGAAGAACAGGTTGTGATGCCCGCCGCGCGGCGCACAGCGCAGGAACACCCCGCGGCCGGTGTAGTAGTCCGAGACCCGGAAGCCCAGCCGATCGGTATAGAAGCGCTCCATCTCCCCGATATCGGGGGCCATGAACACGCAGTGCCCGATGGTGCGCGGCCGGGCGTCGTCGTAATAGGTCGAGCGCCGGTCGATGCGCGCTGCCTTGGCCGGGGTGTTCGTAGCCATGCCCGGATCGGTGGACGCCCGACGGCGGGCGAGGCGGAAGGCGATGCCGAGCCCCATGGGATCGGCCGCGTGCAGGGTCCCGTCCGCATCGGCGCTCACCTCGCGGTCGCGCGCGAGCTCCGCGCCGATCGCCGCCAGCGCGTCTTCGCCGTCCACGCCCCAGGTCATCTCGCGCACCGTCGAGCCGCGCTGGATCGCCCGCGGCAACGTCTTGTCGCCCCGCGGGGCGAGCACGATCTCCGCGCCGTCGGCGGTCTCGAACACCGCTCGCTCGCCGTCCCGGGAGCGCTCAGCGAGGCCCCAGTCGGTGAAGAAGGCCCCGACCCTGGCCAGATCGGCCACGCCGTAGGTCACGCGGTCGATACCGGTGATCGTCATGAATCCACTCCCTGCCGCATCCCATCCGGTTCATGACACTATATGACGAACCCATAATATGACGAACCCATACGACGACGAACCTATACGACGAACCGTGCGCCGTGGCAAAGCGCCGCGCAAGCGCGAAGCGTTGCTTCGCCAGGCCGGCTGCGGTTGAATCGGGACCGTCGATCCGAAGATGGACCGTGCGAATGCTCACTGGCGACATCCTGCGTCTGTCCGCCCGGCGCCACCCGGCCAAGACCGCGCTGATCTGCGGCGGACGGGCGCTGTCCTACGGCTGCCTCGATGCGCAGGCCAACCGGTTCGCCAACGCCCTCGCCGGGCTCGGGCTGGCCAAGGGCGACCGGGTGGCGGTGATGTGTCCCAACATCGCCGAATACGCGATCGTCCATTTCGCCGCCGCGCGGCTGGGCTGCGTGCTGGTCAACCTGTCGATCATGTATGCGCCGGAGGAGGTGGTGCACATCATCGACCGGACGCGGGCGCCGGTGCTGGTGGTGGACAGCGAAAGCTGCGGCAAGATCGGCGCCGTGCGCGGGCGCCTGCTTGCCCTGGAGACGGTGATCGCGATCGGCGAGCCCGGCGGTCTGGACGCAATCCCGTTCGAGGATTTTTTGGCGCGCGGCGCCGCGACGGCGCCGGCGGCGCGGCTGGTCGAGACCGAGCCGGTGGGCATGACGTTCACCGGCGGCACCACCGGCCAGCCGAAGGGCGCGCTGGTCAGTCACCGCGCGCGCCACATCTCGGCCTATACCACGGTCATCGAGCACGAGTTGACGGCCGAAGACGTGGTCGCCGCGGTCACCCCGCTCTACCATGCAGTAGGGCTCTATATCTGGTTTCAGGCTGCGATGCTTGCCGGCTGCACCACCGTCCTGCTGCGGCGCTGGGACGCCGGGGCGTTCGTCGAGGCGGTCGCCCGCCACCGGGTGAGCGCGGTGATGACGGTGCCGGTCCAGCTCCGCGGCGTGCTCGAGCACGCCGCGTTCGACGCCGCAAAGCTCGCGAGCCTCCACAAGATCGGCGCGGGCGGGGCGGATGTCTCCGCCGGGTTGATCGCGCGCTGCAAGGCGGCGCTGCCCGGCGTGCGCGTCGTCGATCATTACGGCCAGTCCGAGACCGGGCCGATCGCGTTCCTCAAGCCGTGGGACCCGCCCGAGAAGTACATGACGGTCGGCCGGCCGGCCATCGGAGTGGATATGCGAATCCTCGATCCGGACGGCAACGCGGTCGCCTCCGGCGAGATCGGCGAGATCGTGGTCCGCGGCGACTTCCTGTTCGAGGGCTATTTCGAGAACCCCGAGGAGACCGCACTTTATTTCCGCGGCGGCGACCGGGCGGGCTGGACCGGCGATCTCGGCGTGCTGGACGAGGACGGCTACGTCTCGCTCGCCGGCCGGTCCAAGGACATGATCGTTACCGGCGGCGTCAACGTCTATCCGCGCGAGCTCGAGGTCGTGCTGGAAGGCCACGAAGCGGTCGGCGAATGCACGGTGATCGGCGTGCCGGACGAGAAATGGGGCGAGGCGCTCGTCGCCTATATCGTACCCGCCGCCGGCCGGGCGCCCGACGACGCGGCGCTCGCCGCCTATTGCGGCGAGCGGCTGGCCAGGTTCAAGCGCCCGCGCGAAATCCGCCTGACGGCGGAGATCCCCAAGACGCCGACCGGTAAGGTCCAGAAGCCCAGGCTGCGCGAGGCCTATCTCGCCGGCGACGGCGGCTGAACGCCGCAGCGCCCCGTGTCGCCAATCGCCGTGTCGCCAATCGCCGTGTTGCCAATCGCCGCCGCGGCGCGGTAGAATCAGTCAGGCACCCAACCAAAATCCGGCGCCGGAAGCGGGCGGCGCCGAAGAGGGAAGCGCCCGAGGCGCCGCGCAGAACGAGGAGATGGCGTGCCGGACGGCGAAATGAACACCATCACCCTGCAAGGGACCGAGGTGCCCTATGTCCGCAAGGGCGCCGGCGCGCCGATGCTGATGCTGCACGGCGGGAGCGGTCCGGTGGCCGCGATGCCGTTCGCCGACCGGCTGGCCGAGACCTTCGACCTCATCGCGCCCGTCCATCCGGGCTTCGCCGGCACCGGGATCCCCGACCATTTCGACCGGATCGACGATCTGGTCTTCCTTTACCTCGATCTGATGGACGCGCTGGACCTCGAGGACGCGGTGCTCATGGGGTTCTCGATGGGCGGGTGGACCGCGGTCGAGATGGCGACGATGAACGATACCCGGTTGTCGCGGCTGATCCTGGTGGATTCGGTAGGCGTGAAGGTCGGGGGGCGCGAGGACCGCGATATCGCGGACGTGTTCGCGCTGCCCCACGAGAAGTTCGCGGCGCTTGCCTTCCACGACCCGTCGATGGCGCCGCACCCCACCGACATCCCCGACGAGCAGCTTCAGGTCATCGCCAACAACCGCATCGCGCTCGGGGTCTATACCTGGGAGCCCTACATGCACAATCCGAAGCTGCCGCACCGGCTGCACCGGATCGGAGTCCCGACGCATTTCATCTGGGGCGCCTCGGACGGGATCGTCACCGTGGACTACGGCCGCAAGTTCTGTGCGATGATCCGGGACGCGACGATGACCGTGATCGAAAAGGCCGGCCACGCGCCGCAGATGGAGCAGCCCGACGCATTCGTCGACGCCGTGCTCGAACTCTCGAACCAGCGGATCGACCGAGACATTTGAATCCCCCCGGCCGATGACGATCTGGCGACCATAACGCATTCAAACGTCTCGATGAGTTGATCCATCAACATAAAACCAGCGGTTCGAAGCGAAAGATTCGAACCGCTGGGACAGGAGATCGGCGATGAAAAGCTGGTGGTTCACCGAGGACTGCTATCCCCACCTGCCGGACGCGAGCACCTACCGTTCGATCCGCGTCGATCTGCCCAACATCCACTGCGATCCCGAGACGGCGCACGTCCTCTACAACCGCTATCTCGATCTGTGGTGCGCGTGCGAGGACATCGGGCTGGAGATCATGCTCAACGAGCATCACCAGACCGCGACCTGCATGGTGCCGGCGGCGCCGATCATGATGGGGATTCTCGCCCGCCAGACCAAGACGGCGCGGCTGCTGATCCTCGGCAACCCGCTGCCCAACCGCAACCAGCCGGTCCGCGTGGCCGAGGAGATGGCGCTCGTCGACGTGATCTCCAAGGGCCGCGTCGAATGCGGCTTCGTCCGCGCCGTTCCCTATGAGTCTGCGGCGGCCAACATCCTGCCCTACAAGGGCACCGAACGGCTGTGGGAAGCCCACGACCTGATCGTCAAGGCCTGGACCACCCATGACGGGCCGTTCAACTTCGAGGGCAAGTGGCACCACCATCGTCAGGTCAACATCTGGCCGCGCCCCTACCAGCAGCCTCACCCGCCGGTCTGGGTGACCATGGGCAGCCCGGGCACAGCCGCGCCGGTCGCCCGGCACAAATATGTCGGCGCGGTGTTCCTGGCCGGCTACCCCAGGATCCGCGGCGTCTATGACGGCTATCGTCAGGCCTATCTGGAGACCCACGGCGAGGTTCCGCCGCTCGACCGGCTGGCCTATCTCGGGCTGTGCTATGTCGGCGAGAACGAGCGCGAGGCCGAGGAGGGCGCGCGCAAGCTCCTGTGGTACATGGAATCGAACAAGGTGCCGCCGGAATGGAGCAACCCGCCCGGCTACCACCCGCCGCAGGTCTCGGCCATGGTCATGCGCGGCGCCGGCGGCTCGGGCGTGCCGCTCAACCCGGAACTCGACCAGCAGATGGCGCGCGGCAACGTCTTCGCCGGCACCCCCGATCAGGTCTACGAGCAGATCAAGGCCTTCTGGGAATATTCCGGCGGCTTCGGCCACATGCTGATCATGGGCCAGGCCGGGTTCCTGTCCGACTCGGACGCGCTGAAGTCCATGCGGCTCTACACCAGGGAGGTCTATCCGCGCCTGCGCGAGTTGACCGCGACCGCCGATCCGGCCGAGATGTGGGAGCGGTCCAAGGCGGTCCCGGTGCATGACGCGGTCGATCTCGGCGCGTTCGGCGTCGAGTTCGTCCGGTGAGCGCGACCGCCGCGATCACCGGCAACTTCGTCGACGTCGACGGTATCCGCACCCATTACCTGGAGGCCGGCGCCGGCCCGACGGTCGTCCTGCTGCATTCGGGCGAATACGGCGGCTGCGCGGAGATAAGCTGGGAATACACCATCCCCGCGCTCGCGCCGGAGTTCCGGGTCGTGGCTCCCGATTGGCTGGGCTTCGGGCGCACCGACAAGCTGTTCGATTTCGGCGACGCCAGGGCGCGGGTCTTCGGCCATATGCGGCGGTTCCTCGAGGTCATGGGCATCGCCGAGGCCGACTTCATCGGCAACTCGATGGGCGGCAGCAACCTCGTCCGGATCATCGCCCACCATCCGGTGATCTTCCCGGTCCGCTCGGCCGTTTTGTGCAGCGGCGGCGGCTTCACGCCGGAGACCGAGGAGCGCAGGGCGCTGCTCGCCTATGACGGCACGACCGAGGCGATGCGGACCCTGGTCAAGGCGATGCTGCACGATCCGAAATGGGGCGATGACGAGACCTATATCGCCCGGCGCCAGGAGTTCGCGACCATGAAGGGCGCCTGGGAATGCCAGTCGGCGCCGCGGTTCCGCTCGCCGGCGGCCGAACAGGCCGGCGGCTCGGGGTTCGGCGCGGCCGACGCCACGCCTTACGAGGACATCGCGGTGCCGGTCCTGATCGTCGCCGGGGCCAACGATCCGCTGCGCGAGCCGGGCTACGCGCCGGCGCTGGCCGAGCGGATCCCCAATTCCGAGGTGGTGGTCTACGACGCCTGCGGACATTGCCCCAATATCGAGAAGGCCGAGGAGTTCAATCGGGCCGCCTTGGCGTTCCTGAGGCGGGTCAACGATCCGTGAAGCCTCGCACGGTTCAGAGACCGCCGTTTCGCCACAGCTCGCCATTTCCCGACCGGCCGCGTTTTCCGCCCGAGGACGGGAGAGCCCCTCGCGGCCCGCGATCCCGGTTTCGGAGCCGGGGGGATACCGGCTTGTCCGCTGAGCCCCGCAGGTAACGCAAACGTGAAATACTTATTACGCGCAGGACGCATTCCGCAACGATACGCTGCGCCCCGGCGAAACAGCGATCGTTGCGCAGGTTTTCGCAGATCAGACCAGCCTCGGGGGAAGACCGATGAAACCGCTCAAATCAAGTTTGTTGTCCAGCACGGTCGTCCCGGTGTTTCTGGCGGCCGGCGTTTTGACCGCAGGCGCATCCGCCGGATCGACCGTCGACACCCTCAAGCAGATTGCCGCCAACCCCTGCGCGGCGAAGAATCCATGCGCCGCGCGCAACCCCTGCGCCGCCAAGAACCCTTGCGCCGCCAAGAACCCATGTAATCCGTGCGGCGCGGCGAACCCGTGCAACCCGTGCGCCGCGCGGAGCGCGGCGAGCTCGCGGTGCGTCGTGCCGCGGCTGCAACTCGCCGCGGCGAACCCTGCAATCCTTGCGCTGCCAAGAACCCATGCCTTGCGGCCAAGAAACCTGCGTGCCAAGAAATCCTTGCGCGGCCAAGAACCCGTGAATCCTTGCGCTGCCCCGTGTAACCCTTGCGCGGCCAAGAACCCGTGCAACCCCTGCGCTGCCAAGAACCCTGCTGCGCTGCCAAGAACCCGTGCAACCCCTGCGCTGCCAAGAACCCCCGTGCAACCCCTGCGCCGCCGGGAACCCGTGCGGTCCATGCGGGGCGGCGGCGCCGGTCGAGTTGACCAAGGCGGAGGCAGTCGCGGTTTACAACTGCCTGTTCGCCGAGATGCAGGCGGGCTACGCCAAGGCGGGCAACCGGTTCGCAAGCCAGTTCGTGAACTGGCGGGTCTACAACGACCGGCCCTATACGTCCGGCACTCATGGCGGCCGGTTCGTCAACAACTATGCGAACTCCATCGCGCGCTCGACCTACCGCCAGTACGAGAAGGCGGACAAGATGCCCGTCGGCGGCGTTCTGGCCAAGGACAGCTTCGCGGTCACGCCGCAGGGCCGCGCCGCGGCCGGTCCGTTCTTCCTGATGGAGAAGATGAAGCCCGGCTTCCACAAGGCGAGCGGCGACTGGCGCTACACCCTGATCATGCCCGACGGCGCCGTGATCGGCGCCACCAAAGGCAAGGGCCACGCCAATGTGAAGTTCTGCCACGAATGCCACATCGCGGTTGCCGAGGATCAGGACTCGATGATGTTCCTGCCCGAAGAGATCCGCATCAACTGACCGGGTCCGGACTCCAATGCGAACGGGGCGGAAAATTCCGCCCCGTTTCTTTTCCGCCCGGTTTCGTTTGCCGGCGCGGGCTGACCCGCCGCAGGGTGCGCCCGGCCCATTCGACTTCAGTCGATGACGCGCTACACTGCGTGCGGAGGCGGCGATGCCGATCAGCTTTACCACCGACACCGAGGAAGATCGGGCGTTCCGGCTCGAGGTCCGGAACTGGCTGGCCGAGGCGCTGCCCGAGCGGCTGCGCGGGCTGTCGACCCGGCCGAGCTTCGAGGACGCGCGGCAATGGTTCGGGAAGCTCGCGCAGCGCGGCTGGATCGCGCCGCACTGGCCCGCCGAATGGGGCGGCATGGAGGCGAGCCTTACCCAGCAGATCATTCTGCGCGAAGAGCTGGCGCGCGCCGGCGCGCCGGAGCTGTCGGGGCAGGGGCTGAACCATATCGGCCCGATCCTGATGCGCTACGGCACCGAGGAGCAGAAGCGCCGGCACCTGCCGAAGATCGTCTCCGGCGAGGTCAACTGGTGCCAGGGCTATTCGGAGCCGAACTCCGGCTCGGATCTCGCGAGCCTGTCGACCAGGGCCGCGTCCGACGGTGAGGACTTCGTCGTAAACGGCCAGAAAATCTGGACCACCTGGGCGCACCACTCCCAGTGGATCTTCGTCCTGGTGCGCACCGACCCGGATGCGCCGCGCAAGCAGGCCGGGATCAGCTTCCTCCTGGTCGATCTCGCAACCCCGGGTATCACCATTCGCCCGATCAGGACCATCGCCGGCGATGACGAGTTCGCCGAGGTGTTTTTCGACGACGTGCGGGCGCCGCGCGCCAATCTCGTGGGCGAGATCAACGACGGTTGGCGGATCGCCAACTCGCTCTTGGCCCATGAGCGTCTGGGCGCCGCGAGCCCGACGATGTGCTATGACGCTCTGGAACGGGTGCGCAAGCTCGCTCGTGCGAACCGCCTGATCGAAGACCCGGCCTTTCGCGACCGGCTGGCCGCGGCCGAGCTCGACGTGGCGGGCCTGGCCGCGACCTACAGCCACGCGGTGGGCCTGGTCCGGGCCGGCCGCGACTTCGGCCCCGACGCTGCGGTGATGAAGATCGTCTCGACCGAGACGCTGCAGCGGGTCGTCGATCTCGTCTTCGAGACGGCGGGCGGCGAAGCGGCTGCGGCCGGGCGCATCGACACCCCCGAAGGACCCGTCGGCGTCGCGGCCCTGATGCTGCAATGCCGGCGCGCAACGATCTACGGCGGCTCGTCCGAAATCATGCGTAACATCATCGCCCGCCGCGTCCTCGGAATGCCGGGATCGGGCTGACCCTTCGTCCGCTCAAGCCGCATCGGCCGGCGCCGCCTTGGTCTGTCGCTGCGGCCGGACTCCTTGAACGAGGACCGGACCGACGGTTGCGTCGTCGGGCGATTTCCGACGCGGTTCGCTATATCATCTGGCGGCGCGCCAATGCGGCGAAGACGCCGTCCTGGTCGATGAGATCCTGGTAGCGTCCCGTCTCGACGATCCTGCCCGCCTGCATGACATAGATCCGGTCGGTGTCCTGCACGGTCGAAAGCCGGTGAGCGATCACCAGGCGGGTCGTGTTGAGGCCCTTCAGCGACTTCTGAACGACCTCCTGGGTGCGGTTGTCGAGCGCGCTGGTGGCCTCGTCGAGCAGGAGGACGCGCGGATTGCGGACCAGGGCGCGGGCGATCAGCAGGCGCTGTTTCTGACCGCCGGAGAGGCCGACGCCGCCTTCCGGCAGCACCGTGTGCATGCCCATCGGCATCGCGCGGATGTCGTCGGCAAGGCCCGCGCCGTCCGCCGCCTGCCACGCATCGTCGATGGTCAGCGCGGAAGAGCCGACGATGTTCTTGAAAATGCTGGCGGCCTGCAGCCGGCCGCTCTGGAGCACCACGCCCATGCGGCTGCGAACTGCGGACATGTCCAGGGTCGCGAGATCCTGGCCGTCGATGAACACCGAACCCGAATCCGGTTGCTCGAAACCGAGCAGGAGACGGTAGAGCGTCGATTTGCCGGAACCGGACGCGCCGACGAAGGCCACATATTCGCCGGCGCGAATGCGGAACGAGATCTCATCGACTGCGTTCGGAACCTCCGGCGCGTAGCGGAACGAGACGTTCGTGAACTCGATGTCCCCCACCATGTCACCGGGATCGGCGCCACCGGCGACCGTCTCCGGCGGGGCGGCGAGGATCGGCTGCACCCGCTCGAATAGCGGGATCGCCGCCACCACCGTCGTCCAGGCGCCGGCCAGCCCGGTCATCGCGCCGGCGAACTGGCCGAAGGCGGAGTTGAAGGACAGGAAGTCCGCGAGATCGAACGAGGCCGGATTGTCGCCCTCGAACAACACGAACAGGATGACGGCGAAGATGGCGATCATCGACAGCGGCGTGAACATGCCGTTGAAGACCATCTGGCCGGCGAGCCAGCGCCGGGCGGCGAGCGTTTCCCGCTTCTGCTCGGCGAACCGCTCCGCCCATTGCGCCAGCGCATGGTTCTCGGCGTTCGCGATCCGCAGTTTGGGCAGCCCGGAGATCAACTGGAACACGAGACCGTCGAGGGCGCCCTGAATGTCGAACGCCGCGCGAAAATGGCTCATTTGCCCGCGCGCGAAGACCCATGTCGCGCCGATCAGCACCAGGACCAGGCCGCCCGCGCTGAGCGCGAGGGTGGCGTTGTAGTAGAACAGCAGCGCGAAGCTGAAGATCGAGAACACCCCGCTGATGATCGCGCTGGTCGCGACGCCGGTGACCAGTTGGCGGATCCGGGAAATGCCGTTGGCCCGATCCGCGAGGTCGCCGACAGTGAAGTCCCGGAAGAACCGCGCCGGCAGCGACAGCAGCCGGCCCCATACCGCCGCCTGCAAGCGTTCGTCGACCCGGCTCTCGATCCGCAGCACCGCGAAGGCGCGGACCACCTCGAAGGTCGCCGTGCCGAGCGCAGCAAGGAAGATCGCCCCGAGAAAAGCGCCCCACACCGGCACATCGACGCGCGGAATCACCTCGGCCAGAAGCTGCCCGGTCAGTACCGGGGTGACCAGAGCCAGCAGGCCGCCGAGCACGGCCATGGCGAGCACCATGCCGAACTCCCTGCCGAACCCCCGCAGCGCATGGAGCATCGCCGCCGTACCGGTCGCGATCCGGTCGGGGAGCGGCGGATACAGTTTCAGCCCGTGCGGCGCGATCGCGGACGCTACCGGCTCGTCCACCGCCGCCGTCGTGTTGGCGGTCGGATCGACGGCGCGATACCCGCTGCCGGCCTCGCGCAGCACCGCCAGCGGGTGCCCGTCATCGGCTGCGATGGCGAGGAAGGGCGGCCCGTCCCGCCGCCACCAGCCCGGATCGAGCGAGATCCTGCGGGCGAAGATCCGCGATCCGCGCGCCAGCGTGACCGCTTCCTCGAGCGGCGTGCCCCGCGCTTTGGCGCGGCGCGGTATCGCGAGCCTGACCCCGATGGCCTCGGCGACCAGCTTCGTCGCCGCCTGCAACGGGGTATGCTCGGCGGTGTCAGCAAGATCCTGGTCCCGAAAACCGCCCAGCACATCGCCGATGTGATGGAACATCCGCGACGCCGTGGACCGGCGGGTCTCGACCGCCCTGCGGTGGCGCGCCTCGAGCCTGTGCTGGTGCTCGGACCAGTCGGCGACGGCCAGCCGCTGGACAAGCGCGTTGAACGCATCGAGCGCCGGCCAGATTCGGCCGGTGACGAAGACGCCGGGCGTGTAGACGGCGGAAACCCCGGTCTCCCCGTCGAGCCCGAGCCAGGTCCGTTCGGTCATCGGCAGCGGCGGGCCGTCGGGCGGGATAACCGCGTCGTCGCGGCCGCCGAGCCGGACCGGCCGGTCGGTGGAGACCCAGATCACATCCAGGTGCTGCGCGCTGACCGTCGCGTCCGCCGGGTAGGGCACGCCGGGCTCGGCCTCGAGCAGCTGCGCATCCAGCGGCGGCTGGCCCAGCGTCCGCCCGAGAAACTCCGAGAGATTGGAGACCCAGTCATCGACCCAGATCGTCGCATCGAGAGCGAGATCGCCCGCCGCCGAGAGGGCCTCGCGTTCGCCCTTGGCGATCACCGCGCTCCGCGAGGGCACGGCGATGAGACAGAAGGCGCCGACTCCCTCCGTGGCCTCCGTCCCTCCGGGGGCGCCGAAGGCCATCGCTCCTTGCGGCAGACGCGCGATGAAGTTTCGCCGTCCGCGCATCATGGGGTGTTCCGTCTCGACGCAGAAGATGTCCAGGAAGCCTTCCTCCACCAGGAAGATCGCTTCAGGGTCGTTGAGAAAGAACAGCTCGTTCGCGCCGGTGGCGATCGGTTCGCCGCGAATCGCCGCTGAGGAAGATCCGTCGCCCATCGCCTCAACCCGCGAGGATCAGATTGCGGTAGGGGCCGTCCGCCTCGACCAGATCGCTATGCGCGCCGCGCTGGATGATGCGGCCGCGCTCCAGCACGATGATCTCGTCCGCGTCCCGGATCGTGCTGAGCCGGTGGGCGACGATCACGCAGGTACAGCCGCGCCGGCGCAGATTGTCATCGATCTCCATCTCGGTCACCGGGTCGAGCGCCGCCGTTGCCTCGTCGAACAACAGGATCGCCGGATCGCCCGCCAGCGCCCGTGCGATCTCCAGGCGCTGACGCTGGCCGCCGCTGAAGTTGCGGCCGTTCTCATCGACCGCAGCGTCGTATCGGCCGGGCCGGGAGGCGATGTCGTCATGGAGGGCCGCGTCGCGCAGGGCCTGGATGACGGCGCGATCCTCGATGACCGGATTCCAAAGGGCGACATTGTCGCGCACGCTGCCTTGGAACAGGAAGACATCCTGATCGACATAGGCGAGAAAGCGGGCGAGATGGCTCGGCGGAATGTCCCGCATCGGGCGGTCGTCGAGCCGCACCGTCCCGGACCACGGCTCCAGCAGGCCGCAGATCAGCTTGCCGACGGTCGATTTGCCGCTCCCCGAGCCGCCGACCAGCGCCACGCGCTGGCCGGGCCGGATCGAGAGGCTGAAATTCTCGATCAGCGGCGGCTCCTGCCGGTTGTATCCGAAGGACACGTTGTCCAGCGTAACGAAGCCGCGGACCGTCGGCAGCATCTCGATGTTCTGCCCGTCCATGCCGTGCGCCGCGCGGTCGTCCTGCACATGGTTCAGCACATCGTCCAGCCGCGCGATTTCGCCCCTGATGGTCTGGAGGTTGGCGCCGAACCGGACCAGCCCGTCGATCGGTTGGGCGAAGCTCCTGGCCAGGCTCTGAAAGGCGAGCAGCCCGCCGATGGTGAGCGCGCCCTCCAGAATGCGCAGCCCGCCGACGCCGAGAATGGCGATCGCCGCCAGCGAGGTGAGCAACGGCGGAACGACCGAGAGCAGATTGGTCAGCAGCGCCAGTTGCTGCTGGGCGGAGAGATAGTTGGCGTGAATGCCGGCCCAGCGCGAAAAGAACTCACCTTCGCTGCCGTTGGCCTTGAGCGTCTCGATCATCTGGATGCCGTTGACCGAGGTTCCGGCCACCCGGCCCTGCTCCTTGAGCAGACGGCGATTGCCGTTCTCGCGCGCCTTCGAGACCAGTCGCAGCGCGACCAGGTTGATGGCGACCAAGGCGAAAGCGACCAGGGTCAGCACCAGATCGTAGGACAGCATGACCGCAGCGTACACCACCATGGTAAGCATGTTGATCGCGTTGGTCGCGAGTTCGCCGGAGAGTAACTGAGCGATCTTGTCGTTCGATGCGACCCGGTCTGCGATGTCGCCCGCGAAGCGCTGGCCGAAGAACGTCGCCGGCAGCGTCATCAAATGCCAGAGAAAGCGCATCGACGAGACGAGGGCGAGCTTGGTCTCCAGGCGGGCGATGCAGATCTGTTGCAGCCAGGTCAGCGCGCCCTGAAGTACGGCCGCCAGCCCGAGGGCGATCAGCAGCGCGGACACCAGGCTGTCGCTTCTCGGGATCAGCACGTCGTCCACGAAAACCTTGAGCAGGGTCGGGACGGCGAGACCGGGAACCACCAGCATCAGCGTCGTCAGCACCAGCAGCGAAAGCGCGACCCCGGCCTTGCCGAGCCGGGAGAGCAGGCCGTGATAGACGCTGGGCCGGCTGCCGCCCCGCTGGAACGCCGGCCCGGGCGCGAAGGCCAGGCAGACCCCGGTGAAGCCGACGTCGAACTCGTCGAGGGTGAGTCTGCGCGGCCCCTCGGCCGGATCGACGATATAGACGGTCTTGCCCCGGATCCCTTCGACCACGATGAAGTGGTTGAAGTTCCAGAACACGATCATCGGGAACGGCAGGTCGAACAGGCGGCCCGGTTCGCGCTTGTACCCCTGCGCCAGGAGGCCGTACTCGCGCGCCGCCCGCAGCATGTTCGCCGCCTTGCTGCCGTCGCGCGAGACGCCGCAGCGGAGCCGCAGTTCCTCGAGCGACGCCCAGAGGCCGTGATGGGCGAGAATCATCGCGACGCAGGCGGCGCCGCATTCGGTCGTCTCCATCTGGAGCACGACCGGCGTCGCGTGTCGGCCGCCGCGCCGCCGGTCGAGATTGGGGGCGAGGCCCGCGGCGGGGCTCACAGGCCGAGTGTCTCCTTGATTAGCGGCACCACCATGGTGATCGGCGGCTGGCTCTCGACCTTGACCTCAGCATCGACGAGCGTGCCGGAGGTCAGGGTCTCTTCGGACGCGCTGGGAGATGTCCAGGCGAAACCGCTCGCCGTCGAGGGATCCGGCATCAGCTCGACCCGGCTTGCGAAGGGCGAGCCGTTCTCCGAAGTGGCCCGGGCGAGATCGCGGTTCTGGAGCACCGCGACCATGCCGTCGACGGTAATCGGGAAGGCCGAGACCTGCCTGACCGCGCCCTTGAGCGAACCGTGCTCCTGGCGGCGCACGGTCGAGGGCGTCACCAGCACGTCCATCCCGGGCCGCACGCGCTTGCCGTCGGCTGGCGGGATGTAGATCAGCGCCTCGAGGCCGGCCGTGCCGGTCTCGAGGCTGACCACCGGCTGGCCGGGGCGGAGCACGGTGCCGACCGTCGTCTTGATCTCGGTGATGATGCCGGCGACGGGGGCGAGGATGCGCTGGGTTTCCAGCCGGGTGCGGATCTCGTTCGCTTGGCGTGTGGCCGCCTGGAGGCGCGCCCGCTCCTCCGAGAGCCGCACCTCGCGCTGGTTGCGGCGCTGGAGCTCCCTCGCCTTGATCTCCTCGATCCGCTGGAGGGTGGCGAACAGGTCGCGCTGCGCCCGGTCGAAGGCCTGCTGGCTGCGGTCCACGGTGACCCGGGTGACGACATTCTCCCGCAGCAATTGCTCGTGGCTCTCAAGGCGTTCGCGGGCCGACGCGACCACGTTACGGCCGTTGCGTTCGAGTTCGTCCAGGCGTTTGCGCTGGCTGGCGAAGTTGCTGCTGAACTGCGCGTCTTCGGTCCCGAGCGCTGCCTCGAGATCGGCAACCGCGCGGGTCCGTTCTTCCACCAGATCCAGCGCGCTGCGATGGCGCTCGGCCGCCTCGCGATCGACGGCGAGCGCCACGACCGTGTCCAGTTCCACCGCATCGCCGACGGCGAAGCGGATCTCGGTCAGCGTGCCGCCGCCGGACGCCCGGGCATCGACGATGTTGCCGCCGCGATGCAGCAGGATTCCCTGCGCGTTGACATAGGTCGAGACCTCGCCCGTTATCGACCAGGCGACCACCGCCGCGGCGATCAGCGCCAGCGCGGCGACCGCCAGCCACCCCTTGAACGTGGTCACGAATAGCACGCGGTCGAGTTGCTCAGGATTTGAGAGGCGTTGCAGCGCAGCTTTGCGGAACAGTTGTGACGATTCCATCGCAGTCCCTAGAATGTCCGAAGCTGGATCGAGCGAACGTTTGATACACCGTTTCGACAGCGGCTGAAAGGCAATCCGGTGCGCGGCCGGACGCCTGCCGCGCACCGTAACACGCGCGCCAGAACGTCTGCCGACCCGATCAGGCTCGATTCGGATCGACGCGGGACCGGATCTTCGAGCGGAACAGGCCGACTACGTCAGCGCGCGTCGAACGCTTCGTCGAGCGACCCGGCGGCGCAGGTTCGTCGTGTGGACAGGAACGCGAACGGGTGCGGTGGCTGGACACTGCGGGGGGAGGGCGTTACCTTGCGCTTCGCTTGATCCGCTTCGCGAGCCGCCGATGCACGACTCGGAACGCAACACGCTCGCCGGGAGTGTCGGCGCAGACGACGACCGGGCGCCCCCGGACGAGCTTTCGCGCCGGCTGCTGACGTTCTTGCGGGAGCGGCTGGGCGACACCCGGGTCGGCTATGTCGAGCCGCCGTTTCGGATGCCCGGCGGCAACCTCGCCCGTGTCTATCGTTTTCGGCTGCGCGGCGCACCGTCCGGGCTGGATGGCGCGTTGGTGCTGCGCCTCTACCCGTGTGTGCGCCGTCTCGGCTCGAGCGCCGGCGACGCGGGCCAGATCCGGCGCGAGCGCGACCGGGTCCTGCGCGAACGGGTCTTCCTGGATACTCTCGCCGGCGCGGGCTATCCGGTTCCCCGCGTCCATCTCGCCGGCGCGGACATTACGATTCTCGGCGGCCCTTTCCTGATCCTGCAATTCCTCGCGGGCGACAGCATGATGTCGGCGCCGGTCGAAGACTTGCCCGATCTGCTGGGCGCGGCGCACGCCGCCCTGCACCGCGTCGATCCCGAGCCCGCCATGCGGCTGTTTCCCGGCATGGGACCGGACGCGCCGCGGTTCCGCCTCGATCTCGACGACGAACTGCGCGCGCTCGCGGACTGGTCGCGGGACCGGCCCCTGTTCCGCCCGGCCGTCGCGTGGCTGGCGGCGAATCGGCCGCCGGACCCGCCGCGCCCGGTGATCTGTCACGGAGATTTCCATCCGTTCAACGTCTTGATCCGGGGCGGCGAGGTCGCCGGCGTGCTCGACTGGTCGGATGTCGCCGTGGCGCCGGCCGAGATGGACGTGGCGCGCTCGGCCATGTTCGTCGTCTTCTTTGGGCGGCGGATCGTCCCGCTCCGGGATCCGGAGGGCGCCGCGGACGCCTATCTCGCAGCCTATCGCAAGCACGAACCGTTGGACGACCGCAGGCTGGACTTCTTTCGGGTCTGGCTCGCCGTGCTTGCGCTCATCAATCCCGGCGGCGGCTGGCCGCGCTGGCAGCAGCCCGGGATCCCGGCAGAGCTGGCCGCCGAAATCCGGCGCATCGCCGGGGTCGGGATCCCCGTTCACCAGTAGAGCCGGTAGCCGTCCCGTCCCGGCAGCGCGTGCCCCTGGAGGGTGACGCGCATGTCGTCGAGGCGGACGCCGCCCCGCGCCGGCGCGATACGGTGCAGCAGCAGCCCGGAATGGCACACCATCTCGCCTTCCCGATACGGGATATAGTCGGGCGCCCGTTCCCGGCCGACCGCCTCCAGGTCGGTCATGCCCGACGCGTCGTATTCCGCCTTGGTAAAGTCCCAGAGATGCAGCCCCGCGCCGGAACGCGGCAGGCGTATGGCGAGCGTATAGGAGAGCGGCCGCGAGAAGTCGGGTTCGTTTTCCGCCTCCCACTCGATCCCGGAATACTGGAGGTCGAAATGAATCCTGCCGAGCGGGCGCTTGAACGCCTCATGCGCGAGGAAGATGTGGAAGCCCGGCCGCGCGGCGCGCGGCTCGAACGCGACCTCCGCCCCGAGATGGCCGCGAAGCGCCCCTAGCAGGCGCTCGTACAGCCAGCCGAACTCCTGCTCGAGCACGGGGTTGAACCGCGCCGCCCTGGTGCCATATTCGCCGCGGCCGGTGTCGAGATAGCTCGCCGCTCCCAGCGTGTAGAACGGCAGCCCCGGATAGCGTGGCTCCCAGAGCTCTTTCCGTGCTTCGATCCCCTCGACCGCGCGGCCGCATTCCTCGGGCGTCAGCAGAGCGAGATGCGCGACCATCGCCTCCACCGTTGCGGTCCCGGCCGGACGGGGCTACGCTCGCGCGCCGTCCGGCATATTCCCTCCGACCCGATTCGCCGCGGGCCCGTTCGCGCCGGCGCAGGAGGAAGCGAGCGATGACCTCTCGACTGGCGGAGCGCTATTTCGATCAGGGCTATGTCCATGTCTCCGGCGTGTTCGGCGCCGACCGGACCGCCGCGGCGATCCGCGCGGTCGAGGCGCTGCCCGCCTGGATCCGGGCGACGACCGGCGATCCCGACATCCAGCGCGTCCAGCCGTTGCAGTCCTGCGCCGCGCTGGCGGACGCGGGCTGGCTTGCGGCGTTCTACGACAATCGGGAACTCGACCGGATCGTCGGCGAGATCTTCGCCGCCAGCATCGCGCCGGCCCCGAAGATGTCGCGCGATCACCGGGTGACCGGGCTGTTGATCGATCCGCGCGACCGGTGGTGGTCCACCGGGCTGCATCGCGATTACCGGGACTTCCTGCCCGGCCTGGACGTCGAGGCGTGGCGGGCGAAGGGCGAGGACCCGAGGTTCTTCAACCAGGTCAACATTCCGCTGCTGCCCGATGCGAGCTTCTGGGTCGTGCCCGGCTCGCACCGGCGCGACGACCGCGGCGACGAGGCGGAGATGGTGCGCGAGCGCCTCCGCTACCGTCCCGACCGGGCGGAAACTCCGGAACGGGCGCGGGCGCGGCAGGACGCGCTGATCGCCGGGCTGACGGCCTGCGGCGCGGTCAACATCGCGGCGCGCCCCGGCGATCTGGTCATCTACCGCAGCAACATGCTGCATTGCGGCATGTATCGGCCCGGTGCCCCGCGGCTCACCCTTCACGACGCCGTCTATTCCCCGGAATGGCATCGCTACGCGCTCGAAGTCATCCGCCCCCCGGGCCGCCGCCGGGGTCCGGATCCTGCCCGGAAGCCAGCTTCGCGTGGCGCACCCAGAGGACCGCGTGGCGCCGCCAGCGCTCGATCCGCTGACGATGGCTCACCCGCATGAGGTCGAAGGGTATCACCGCCGCCGGGTGATGCAGCATCCATTCGTCGTCCAGCACGACGGCGGCATGATTGGGCACGTCGGAGCGCATCCGGAACATGACGCTGTCGCCGGCGCGCACATCGCCTTCGTCGATCGGCTCGAACCCGGCCTGCCGGAACCCTTCCCGATACATGTCCATCCCCTCCACCCACCAGTTCCAGTCGCGCGGAAATTCGGGCAGCGAAATGTCCCATTGCATCCGATACCAGTCGCGGACGAGCGAATAGCAGTCGGTCACACCGTGCCGGAAGGGCCGATTCAGCAAGGCCGGTCTGGGGCACTGATCGCCGAACCAGAATGGCGGATAGGACCGGATCGAGTCGCAGACCACGACGCCGAACGGCGCCGCGAGCGACGCCTGCGCGCGCATCTCGGCGGCACTCGGGGTGAACAGCAGCAGGGGCGCCTCCTCGCCCTCGGGCGAGGGGTGGGCCAGCACGACCGCGAGCAAAGCGCCGTGCCTCGCCGCCATCCGCTGCAGCGCCGCCGCATCGATTCGGAAGGTCGCGCGGTTGGCGTCGGCGACCTCGGTCACCGGACGATAGACGGGCGCGGTCTCGCCCTGGAACACTGCGCCGCACGCCGCGCGCGGATACATCTCCCGGGCGTGGGCCAGCATGGCCTCGTGCAAGTCGTCGAACATCGGACCGTCGGACCTCGAAAGCAAGGAGTTGCGCGGTGTCGCCGGGCGCCCCGGCAACCGGAGCGTCCGGTCTCCGGACGCTCGATTATACCCGGATGGTCTGGTCGAGTGTACATGAAGGATCGAATGCTTTCCGTCTCGATGAACGGCCCGGTTTCGGACCTCGAACATCGGACCGCAAAGAACCTCGGACCGCAAATCCGGGAACGGGTGCGGGTTGCGCGCTGCAGGCTATACCGCGCGGCCGGACTGTGCTATGGTCTTGCCCATGAAAACCTCCGAACCGACGCGCGCGCCGAAGCTCGACCTGTTCAGCGAGAACCGGGCGCTGTGGAAAACCACGCCGGGCGACCGGGGCATCGTCGAACGGCCGATGCTCGCGCCGCATCTCGAGTTCCGTCCGATTTCCGGCGAGGTGGCGATGCTGGTCTCGGAGACCTTCAACACGCTGCTCTACGGGCAGCGCTATCTCGACCTGCTGCCGCTGGTCGACGGCGCCCGCTCCCGCCACGAGATCGCCGCCACGCTGGCGGGCCGGCACTCGACGATCGAGGTCCAGACCGCGCTGGTTTCGCTCGCCTCGAAAGGGCATCTCGTGTCGGCGGAGTTCGACATGGACCGCCGGGCTGCGGCCTTCTGGAGTTCGTTCGGCGTCTCGCCCCGCCGGGCGGAAGAGCGGCTCGCCGCCGCGCGGGTGAGCGTCGCCGGAGACGATGGCGGTCTTGCCGCCGCGCTGACGAGCATGGGCGTCGCCACGGTCGAAGACGACCCGACCCTCGCCGTCGTCGTCACCGAGGACTATCTGAACAAGGTCCATGCCGAGCGCAACCGGCGTCACCTCGCCTCCGGGACACCCTGGATGCTGGTGAAGCCCGGCGGCGTCTGGCCGCTGTTCGGCCCCGTCTTCGACCCGGTCCTCCGCCCCGGCGAGGGGGGCGCCGCCGCCCGGCCGTGCTGGGCTTGTCTGTCCCACCGCATCAGCGGCAACCGCGAGGTCGAGAACTTCCTGCGCGCGGTCTCGGGCGACGCCGCCGCGATCCTGCCCCGGGCCGAATCGCCCGCCTTCGCGGCGGCGCTGCGCGGCCTTGCCGCCACCGAGATCGCCAAGTGGATCGTGCTGGAGGATATCTCCCTGCTGCACGAGCACGCGATCTCGCTCGACCTCTTCGGCCTCAACAGCGAGCACCACCGCGTCGCGCGGCGGCCGCAATGCGCCGCCTGCGGCGACGAGGGGCTGCACCGGCCCGACCGCCCCCCGGCGCCGGTGCGCCTGCAACCGAGCCCGAAGCCGGTCCACAACAGCGGCGGCCTGCGCTCCGTGCCGCCGGAGGAGACGGTGCGGCGCTACCGGCATCTTATCAGCCCGCTCAGCGGGGTGGTGACGCAGCTCACGCGGATCACCGACGAGGCCGACCCCTGGCTCACCGTCCACTGGGCCGGCAGCAACCTGGCGGTGCGCACCGACAGCCTGATCTCGCTGCGCAGCAGTCTGCGCACCAAGAGTTCCGGCAAGGGCGCGACCCCCGAACAGTCGGAAGCGAGCGCGCTCTGCGAGGCGGTCGAGCGCTATTCCGGCTCCTTCCACGGCGACGAGATCGCCCGCCGCGGGCGCTTTGTCGATTTCGCCGACGGCGAGGCGATCCACCCGAAAGAAATCCAACATTTCAGCGACCGGCAGTATGAGAACGCCGCGGCCATCAACGCCCGCAACTTCCGCTTCTACTACGTCCCGCAGCGCTTCGACCCGACCGTCGAAAAGGACTGGACGCCGGTCTGGTCGCTGACCGCCGGCCGGCACCGATGGCTGCCCACCGAGATGCTCTACTTCGCCAAGCCGGGCGGCCAGGTCGTCCACTGCCCGCCGGACTCGAACGGCTGCGCCGCCGGCAACACCCTCGAGGAAGCCATTCTCCAAGGCTTCTTCGAACTGGTGGAGCGCGACGCCTTCGCCTGCTGGTGGTACAACCGCGTCTCGCTGCCCGAACTCGATCTCGACAGTTTCGACGACGCCTATCTCTCCGCCGCGCGCGACTATTACCGGACCCACAACCGCGAGATGTGGGTGCTGGACGCGACCGTCGATCTCGGCATCCCGGTCTTCGTCGCCGTCTCGCGCCGCACCGACAAGGAAGCCGAGGACATCCTGTACTCCGCCGGCGCCCATCTCGATCCGCACATCGCGGCCCTGCGGGCGGTCTGCGAGCTGAACCAGTATTTCTGCGGCATCCGGGACGCCAAGGCGGACGGCAGCGGCTATCTCTACGACGATCCGGAGTCGCTGTGGTGGTGGCGTAACGCGAAGATCGCCGACCACCCCTATATGCTGCCGCGCGGCTCGGCGCGGCGGGGTCGGGCGGACTACCCGCCGCCGCAGACCGCCGACATTCGCGACGATGTGGAGTTCTGCCGCGCCCTGGTCGAGGCCAAGGGCATGGAGTTCCTCGTCCTCGACCAGACCCGGCCCGATGTCGGAATGCCGGTCGCGCGGGTGATCGTGCCCGGGCTGCGCCATTTCTGGGCCCGTTTCGACGCCGGGCGGCTTTACGACGTGCCGGTCGCGCTGGGGTGGCTCGACGCGCCCACCGCCGAGGCCGACCTCAACCCGGTCCCGGTATTCATCTGAGGGGCGGGGCCGACATGGCGGACGGCGAACGGCGGATCTTCGCGCAGGTCAAGCGTTTCCGCGACACCTGGGTCGGCGACGACCGGTTCCGCCGCGCCGTCCGCGCCGATCCGGCGGCGGCCGCCGCCGGGGCGGGGCTGGGCATCGACCCGCGGCCGCTCGCCGCGCTCTGGGATCCTTCGGCGCCGGCCGCCTCCGCCGACAGTCCCGAAGGCCGCGCCGACCGGCGCATTCACGCGCTGGGGCAGACCTATCTCGATTTTTGCGCCGATGATACCGGCGCCGCGGAACCCTATCGCGCGTGGCGGACCCGCCAGCGCGCCCGCGCCGCCTTCGCGCAGGGCAGGGTCATCTCGCCGATCTCGCTGCACCTGCCCTTCGCCGTGGAACTCACCCAGGGCTGCTCGCTCGGCTGCTGGTTCTGCGGCCTCTCCGCCGCCCCCCTGAAGGCTGTGCTGCCGACCGATCTCGATGCTTGGCAACGGATGCTGGAGGCGCTGCGCGCGGTCTTCGGCGAGAGCGCGGCGCGCGGCTTTCTCTACTGGGCGACCGACCCGCTCGACCATCCCGACTACGAGGCCTATGGCGAGGTGTTTCGCCGCGTCCTCGGGCGCTTTCCGGCGACCACGACGGCGGCGCCGCTGGCCGATCTTTCCCGCACCCGCGCGCTGATGGCGCGGGCGCGGGAGGGGGACTGTCCGGGGCTGCGCTTCTCGGTGGTTTCGCGTCGCCAGCTCGACGAAATCCACGCCGCGTTCCCGGCCGAGGAGCTGGCCGACATCGACCTTGTCATGGTCAACCGCGAGTCCGTGCTCGCGCTCGCCGAGACCGGCCATCACCGCCGCAAGGCCGAGCGCTTGCCGGAGCGCGTGGCGCTCGACCGGCGCAAGCTCGCCATACACGACGACGGGCGTGGCGACGAGGAGATTTTCACCCACCGCACCATCGCCTGCGTCTCCGGCTTCCTGATCGAGCCGGTTCCGGGCCGCCTCCGCCTGATCTCGCCCGAACCCTCGTCCGAGCGCTGGCCCGACGGCTATGTGGTCTTCGACGAGGCGCGCTTCGGCGATGCGGAGGAGTTCGCCCGGGCGCTCGACCGGATGGTCCGCCGCAACATGACGCCGGATCCGCCGGAGCGGCTGGCGCTCCAGCGCGGCGTGACGGTGAGGGCGAAGACGCGGACTGCGGTCGAGGCCGAAGGCCGCGGCCACCTTGTGACGTTCCACTCCCGGCGCCGCGACCTCGCCGGCCTGCCGGCACTTGCCGAGGCGTTTCGCGGCGGCGCCCGGCTGGACGACGCGGTGCGGCGCGTCGCCGCCGCGTTCGGCGTCGCGCCCCACCTCATGCGCCGCGACGCGGTCGATCTCTGGCGTCAGGGCGTACTGGTCGAGCCGGCCTTCTCCTTCGCGGATGCCGGGGAGGGGGCGCCCGCCACCCTGGAGACGGCCGGGGAGACGGCCGGATGAGCTTCCTCGATCTGGTTAACGAGCCGGCGATCCGGGTCCGTTTCCGCCCCGGCTGGGAGACGATCGGCAAGTCCGGTGACGGCGCGTCCTGCGTCGTCAAGGGGACGTTCGGCGAGACCTTGCCGCTGGGGGCCTACGCGCCGGAGTTCGAGGCCGGGAACCCGGGCCTCGCCGTCGGCGCGCCGCTTACCGCGTTGCGCGACGCGATCATCCGGGATGCGGGTGCGCAGCGCGCCGCCGCCTATATGCTGCTGTTGCAGCGTCTCGTCCGATTCGGCCTGATCGAGTTTCCTCTCGTCGACGCGGAGGGCGAGCGCGCGGTGGCGCTGCCGCAGCGGGACGCTTTCACGCCCGCCCTGGCCCCGGAAATTCCCCCCGCGGGCCGCCAGCTCGACCGCTTCGCCTGCCTGCGGCGCGACGGCGGCGCCTGGCTGCTGGAATCGCCGCTCTGCGGCGGCCGCTTCGCCTTCGCCGACCTGGCGGCGCTCGATGCGCCGCTGGTCCGCCGCGCCCTCGCGGCGGCGGGGTTCCTCGAAACCGGGGAGGCGGGGGAAGCGCGCGCGCGCGGCGAGGCGCTCGCCCAGTGGGAGTTCCACGACCTGCTGTTTCACGGCCACAGCCGCATGGGCTGGCACCGCGACGCGCTCGGCGCGATGTTCCCGTTCATCGGCGAGATCGACCCGCCGCCGGCGGCCCGTCCGCCCTGGCCCGGCGAGCGCATCGCGCTGGCCCGCGCGCCGAACGACACCGGCGCGGAGGCGTTCGCCGAAGTGCTGGAGCGCCGGCGCTCGGAGCGCTTCTACGACGAGTCCCGCCCGATCTCGCTGCGCGATCTCGGCGCGCTGCTCGACCGCGCCGCGCGGGTGCGCTGGACCGGCGAGGTCCAGGTCGGCAACTTCCAGGGCCGCACCGGCGGGTTCGAAATCTCGCGCCGTCCTTATCCCAATGGCGGCGCGAGCTACGAATTCGAGATCTATCCCGTCGTCGATCGCTGCGACGGCCTCGAATCCGGTTTCTACCACTACGACGCAGGGACTCACGAGCTGGTGCGCCTGTCGGGCCGCACGCCCGCGGTCGAGCGGATGCTCGCCGATGCCGGGGGGGCGACCGCCGGCCAGGCCGACCCGCAGATCGTGCTCGCCATCGCCGCGCGCTTCGCCCGCGTGATGTGGAAATACCGCTCGATCTCCTACGCCGTCATCCTGCGCAACGCCGGCGCGCTCTACCAGACCCTCTATCTGGCGGCGACCGAGCTCGGCCTCTCCCCCTGCGGCATCGGCTGCGGCGACGCGGCGCTGTTCGCCGCCGCTACCGGCCTCGATCCCACGGTCGAGGGCACGGTCGGCGATTTCATTCTCGGCGGCCGGCCCCAGCCCTCGTGAGCTCTCCTCGTCAGCGTCCCCGTGTGAGCTTCCCGTCGTGAGCTTCGCGCGCCTTGTCGCCCGCGCGGCGCCGCCGCCGGAGCGCGCCGGTTCGGGCGCGTTCGAGCCGGTCGCGACCGATGCCGGGGTCCTGGCGCGGCGGCAGCGGGCGTTGACGGACGCCTTCGGCTCCGCCGCGGCGCTGGACGCGCACGCCGAAGCGCTCGGTCTGGCCCCGGATGCCTGGCGCGCGCGCTTCCGCGACGCGCGTCTCGCCGGTCCGTTGCCCGACTGGGCGCGCGCCTTCGAGGCCCTCTTCGAGCGGATTCAGGATTCGGAGCGCCCGTTCGCCGAGTTCCGGCGCTGGGCCGGGGCGCAGGCTGCGGCGCGCTGGCCCGCCGGACTGCGGCGCGGACCGGACGCGCTCGACGGGCCGCTCGACTACCTCGCCCAGCGCTTCGGCGCCGCCCTCGAGCCGGTCCTGCATGTCGACGGCAAGCTCGGCCATCGCCCGTCCTGGCGCGAGCGGTTCCGGCGGCATCCCGCCCTAGGCTACGCGCTGGGCCGCATCGCCGCGGACTGGCTCGCCGATCTGGAGCGGATCGCCGCCGCCGCCGCCGCGGATCTGTCGCTCCTGTCGCGTGCGGTCTTCGGCGGCGCCGAGCCCGGCGCGCTGACCGCCATCGAACCCGGTCTCGGCGACCCGCATAACGGCGGCCGTTCTGTCGCGATCCTCCGCTTCGAGGGCGGCCGCGTCGTCTATAAGCCGAAGGATCTGCGGATCGCCGCCGCGGTCGGCGAGATTGCCGCCCCGTTCGCCGGGGCCGGACTCGCGCCGCCGCAATTGATCGTCCGGGAGGGCTATGCCTGGGAGCCGGTATACGAGCCTCGCCCGGTCGCGGACCGGCGCGAGGCCGACGCCTTCTTCGCCGCGCTCGGCGGCTGGCTGGCGCTGCTTCAGGCGCTTGGCGCGACGGATTTCTGGTTCGACAACCTGATCGCCGAAGGCGCCGCGCCGCGCTTCATCGACTTCGAGACCGCGCTTCAGCCGCCGTTCGGCCGTTCGGCCGGCGACGAGGCGGCCGAACGGGCGGGGACGAGTCCCCTCGGGGTCGGCATCCTGCCGATGCTGATGCCGGCGCGCGACGGCGGGGACGCGATCGACATCGGCTGCCTGGCCCGGCCCGGCGAGCACCGCACGCCGCTCGACCGCCTCGACGGCGGCGGCGCCGTCACCTGGCATGAGGACCGTTTCGCGCCCCGTTACGCCGGCGGCGAGGCGGCGGATGCCGCCGATCATTTCGACGCCTTCGAGGAGGGCTATCTGCGCATCGCCCGCGCGCTCGCCGCGCCGGCGTCCTGGCGGCGCGTTTCGGACGCGCTCGGGCGGATCGCTGGCGCGCCGGTCCGCATCATCCGAATCGACACCTGGACCTGCTACCGGCTGATCCGGCAGTCCTTCGCCCCCCGGCATCTCTCCGACGGCGCGTGGCGCGAGATCGCGCTGCACGCCGTGCTCCCGCGAAAGGACGACATGACCGGCGCGCTGCGCGAGGCCGCGGCGCGCGATTTGCGACGCGTCGACATCCCGCTCTTCCAGATGCCGGTCGATTCCCGCGACCTGCTCGGCGTCGACGGCGAGCGGCGGCGCGATTTCTTCGACCGCGCGCCGGCCGCGGCGGTGCGGGGGCGGCTGCGCGCGCTCGCCCGGCTGGACGACGACGAGCGGCGCGCCTGGCTGCGCTCGGGCTTCAGCCTGCGCCCCGACAACCCGCCGCGCCGCCGCCCGGCGCCGCCGGGGCGGCCGCCGCCTGCCGGCGGGACCGCCGCTGCCGGCGATCTGCTCGCCTGGGCCGACGAGATCGCCTCGGACGTTTTGCGCCTTGCGGTCGCGGACGCGCATGGCCTGCCGACCTGGCTCGGACTCTATCACGATGTCTTCACCGGCTGGCGCATCGTCGGTCCGCTCGGGTTCGATGTTCTCTCCGGCCAGGCCGGGCTCGCGCGGGCGCTGCTGGATCTGGCCGGGTTGCTGGACCGCGGCGACCTCGCCGCGATTGCCCGCGAGGCTGCGGCCGGCGCGGGGCGCGCCTATCTCGACCGGCTGGCCGCGAACCTGTCGGCCGGGGCCGGCCACGCGGTCGGCGCCGGCGGGCTGGTCGCGACTTTGGCCGGGATCGCCGATTTGCGCCCGCTCGCGGCCGAAATCTGGCGGGCGGCGGCGGCGGCGGAGGTGTGGATGTATTCGGGCGGCGATTTCGTCTCGGGCCTGGCCGGCTGGACCGCTGCGGCCGCCGCGCTAGGCGAGCCGGCGCCGGACGGTAACGGGCGCGATCACGGGCGCGCGCGCGCCTATGCCCCCTCCGCCCTGCCGCGTCTCGCCCGCTGGCTGGACCCGGACGCCGCCGTCCCGCTCTGCGCCGGCGCCCGCGCGGCGGCCCGGCTGCGTGAAGACCGCGACCGCCACGGCAGTTGGTTCGCCGCCGGGTGGCTGGACGACCGGCACAACCTGTCGGGCATCGACGGCCTGCCGGCGCTGGCGGTCGCGTTCGCGCGGCTGGCGCGGCGCGCGTGAGCATGGCCGCCGGCGCGCGAAATTCCGGTAGCGCCTCACTTTGAAATCTGACCGACCTTGGCGGCAAATTCGGCGGAGGCGGTGTCGTCACCGGCAACGCTGCGCCGCATATAAGGTCGCTATGGATGTTGCTCCCGTGCTTCCCGGGAAGTTTCCTGCATTGTCGGGCTGATCGACGCGGCGGCGCCGAAGCCCGGCCCGCGCGGTCCCTACAAAAAGTGAGGCGTTACCGAAATTCCTCTTGACCCGCCGCCGGAACAACCCCACCTTCTTCTCCATCTAACGTCGAACGAAGAGAGATGAGCATGGAAACCATCTTCATGGGACCGAACGACACCTTGCCGTTACAGATCGACAAGGTGATGGCCTTCTCGCGAGAGTACAGGGAGGATGCGGCTTTTCGCGCCCGGATCGATACCGGCGCGCGCGATGTGTTGATCGGGCGCGGCTTCGATGTGCCGTCCGCCGTCGATGTCCGGGTCGTGGCGAACGATGACGACACGTTCCATTTCGTTCTGCCGCCCGATCCCAATATCGATCTCGACGACGAAGCGCTTTCGGCGGTGGCCGGAGGCAAGTCGGCAAGCAGCGCCGGTTCGGCCGGTACGGCTGCCACCGCGAGCAGCGTGCCTTCGACCGCGAGTTCTGCGTCCTCCGCCAGCAGCGCCGGCAGCGCCGGCTCTGTAGATTAGGCGCGCTGGGCGGATCGAGGAGGACGACGATGAACATCAAGGACCGTCTGAAGCCCGGGAATGTCGAGAAATACCGCGGCAAGTGGGAGGCCTTCGAGGCGCGCGGCGGGCTGATCGACGCGGCGGCGCCGAAGCCCGGCCCGCGCGGTCCCTACAAAAAGTGAGGCGCTACCGAAATTCCTCTTGACTCGCCGCCGAAACAACCCCATCCTATCCACTTAACACCGAACGAGGAGAGATGAGCATGGAAACCATCTTCATGGGACCGGACGACACCTCGCCGTTACAACAGATCGACAAGGTGATGGCTTTCTCGCGAGAATACAGGGAGGATGCGGCTTTTCGCGCCCGGATCGATACCGGCGCGCGCGATGTGTTGATCGAGCGCGGCTTCAATGTGCCGTCCGCCGTCGATGTCCGGATCGTGGCGAACGATGACGACACGTTCCATTTCATTCTGCCGCCCGATCCCAATATCGAACTCGACGACGAAGCGCTTTCGGCGGTGGCCGGAGGCAAGTCGGCAAGCAGCGCCGGTTCGGCCGGTTCGGCCGGCACCGCGAGCAGCATACCTTCGACCTTCGGTTCCGCATCCTCCGCCAGCAGCGCCGGCAGCGCCGGCTCTGTAGATTAGGTGCGCCGGGCGGATCGAGGAGAACGTCGATGATGAACATCCAGGACCAGCTGACGCCCGAGAACATCGAGGAATACCGCGGCAAGTGGGAGGCCGCCGAGGCGCTCAGCGAGCGGTGTCGCACCGATTCGTCGCTGCGCGACCGGCTCGACGGCGGCGACGTGTCGGATGCGCTGACCGAGCTCGGCCTCGTCCTGCCCCCCGGCATCAAGGCCCGGATCGTCGCCGACACGCCCGATACGGTGCATTTCATCATGCCTCCCAATCCCAATATCGACCTGTCGGACGAGGCGCTCTCCTCGGTCGCCGGCGGCTGCAGTGCGTCCCCCCTCTTCACCAGCCTCGGCGGCAAGACGGCGGGGGATTCGTGCTGCCTTGCTCACCCAGGAGTTACTACACCAAACCCGTGACGGACGAGCCTCCCGGCGGCGGCAAGTATGTCGGGCGATCGTCGGCTCGGCGGGCGCTGCCGGCATAGCTGGCCGTCCGAGGGTGGTAGCGTAAATCTGCATTTTAACCAAGGAAGGAGAACAACGATGATGGTGAACATCCAGGAGCATCTGACGCCCGAGAACATCGAGAAATCCCGCGGCAAGTGGGAGGCCGCCGAGGCGCTCAGCGAGCGGTGTCGCACCGATTCGTCGCTGCGCGACCGGCTCGACGACGGCGACGTGTCGGATGCGCTGACCGAGCTCGGCATCGTCCTGCCCCCTGGCATCGGAGCCCGGATCGTCGCCGACACGCCCGATACGGTGCATTTCGTCATGCCTCCCAACCCCAATGTCGACCTGTCGGACGAGGTGCTCTCCTCGGTCGCCGGTGGCTGCAGTTACGGCGTCGGCGGCAAGACGGCGGGGGATTCGTGCTCGATCTGGCCTGATCACCCAGGAATTACTACACCAAATCCGTGACGGACGAGCCTCCCGGCGGCGGCAAGTATGTCGGGCGATCGTCGCGGTGCGGCGAGTGCTGGCATAGCTTGCCGTCCGCAGGGTGGTAGCGTAAATCTGCAAGTCGCTAACTGGCAGGCTTGTTAGCCAACTGTTAACCCTAAGGAGAACGACGATGAACATCCAGGACCATCTGACGCCTGAGAACGTCGAGAAATACCGCGGCAACTGGGAGGCCTTCGAGGCGCTCGGTGAGCGGTACCGCGCCGATTCGGCGTTGCGCGACCGGCTCGACGGCGGCGACGTATCGGACGCGCTGACCGAGCTCGGCCTCGTCCTGCCCCCCGACATCGAGGCCCGGATCGTCGCCGACACGTCCGACAGGATGCATATCGTCCTGCCCCCCGATCCCAATACCAACCTGTCGGACGAGATGCTCTCCGCGGTCGCCGGCGGCGGCAAGACGGCGGGCTCGGCGGGCACCGTCGGCACGGCGGGGTCGGTGGCGTGCTCGACCATCCCCTCATCGGCGAGTTCCGCCGGCACCGCCGGCAGCGCCGGCACCGCCGCCTAGGCGGCTACGGATCAACCAGGGAGCCTTCGAAATGCATACGTCAATCGAAACCAGCTCGATCATGGATAATCTGGTCAACCGGATGGTGATGGATGTCGTCGACGACGACAAGTTCCGGGCACAGCTCGAGACTGACACGCGTCAAGCCTTCGTCGACAGGGGCGTGCATGTGGCGTCGGACCTCGAGTTTCAGGTTCACACCAACACCGACGATACGTTCTGGTTCGTGTTCCCGCCGGACCCGAATGTCGATCTTTCGGATGAAGCCTTGAGCGCGGTGGCGGGCGGCAAGTCGGCAAGCAGCGGCGGGAGCGCCGGGAGCGCGTCCACGGCCGGCTGTTTGCCGAGCTGCGCGAGCAGCGCCGGCAGCGCCTCGACCGCAAGCTCGGCCGCGTCGGCCAGCTGAGGGTAGCGAGGACAGGGTAACATGAGTACTTTCGACGAGCGGCTTCAGGCTCTGACGCCGGAGACAATCGAACGTAATCAGCAGATCTATGCTGATGTCGTCGCCAAATATTACGGTGATCCCGACTTCAAGGCAGCGGTCGATGCGGATCCGACCGCCACGATCAAGGCCGAGGGGCTGGAAGTGCCGGACGGCGCCGAAGTCAAGCTGTTGTTCAACACCGACACGCTGCTCCATATCGTCCTACCCGCGCCGCCCAAGGAGTAGCGGAGGACGGGCGCGGCCGTTGCCGGGCCGGGTTGCTGCGGCGCTGCTGATTTCAGCCGCGCTCGCAGCTCCCCCCGCCTCCGCGTTCACGCTTCGAGAGGCGATGGCCGAAGCGGCGCGCTCCAACCCCACGTTGCAGGCCGCACGCGAAGCCGCGCGCGCTGGCCATGAAGGCATAAGCACCGCGCTTTCGGAATGGTTCCCGACGATCTCGGCCGAGGCCGTGGGTTCGGGCGGGGTGGAGCGCGCCAACAGGGTGGAGCGCACCAGATCTTCTTCCTCGAGCGCGCAGGCCGATTTCCCCGATAATCTCTCCGAGGAAAGTCGGAACCTGGCATCCTTTATCCTCGATTCAGCGCGGGCCTTTTTCCCCGATTTACCCGAGACCACGACCACGCGGTCGAACCGACAGTCGCTCGACCTGACCTACAGCCATAATTTGTATCGGAGCGGCGGCAGCACGGCGCGGCTTCGCCAGGCGACTCGCGCGGTGCGGGGCAGCCACGCGCGAGTCGAGGATATCGAGCAGTCGGTCTTTCTGAGCGTCGCGACCGTTTATCTCGATGTGGTCCGGGCGATGCGGGTGGTGGCGCTGCGCCGGGAGTCGCTCGCGTTCTTCGAGCAGCGCGTGAGCGAGACCGAGGCGCTGTTCCGGGTCCAGGACCGCACCGAGGCGGATGTCGCGCAGGCGCGCGCCGAGCGCGAGGCGGCGGTCGCCGACGTGGCGGCGGCGCGCGCCGATTTGGAAGTTCAGAGATCGCTGTTCCTGTCGCGGGTCGGCGTTGCGCCGCGCGATCTGCTCGCGGTCGGCGAGCCGTCGAACCTTCCGGAGTCGCTGGACGCGGCGCGTGAGCGGGCCGAGGCCGACAGGCCGACGGTTCGGGCGGCCCAACATGCGGCGGGCGCGGCCCGACACGCGGTGGAGCTGGCGCGGTCCGCTTTCGGACCGAGCGTCGATCTGCGCGCCCAGGCTGGGATCGGGCGGGATTGGATGGGCAGTTCGCTCGGTTCGAGCAGGACCGTGACCAATCAGGCGGCGGTCTTGCTCAGCCTGCGGATGCCGCTCTATCAGGCGGGCGGCGCCAAGGCGCGGCTGCGGCAGGCGCAGCGCCGGCTCGCCCAGAGCTGGGAGGAGTTGACTGCGGCCAGGCGCGAGGCGGCGCAACGCACGACCGCCGCATGGCGCCGGCTGGAAGCCGCGAGACAGCGGCGGGCGGCGCTCGCGGTCGCCGTCGAGGCGTCGCAAACCGCGCTCGACGGAATCCGCCGCGAGTCCCAGATCGGTGAGCGCACGGTCCGGGAAATACTGGATGCCGAGCGCGTCCTGATCGGACAACGGGTCCGGGAGTTGACGGCGCGGCGCGACAGCGTCGTCGAGGCCTATCGGCTGCTCGATGCGGTCGGCGCGCTCACCGCGCGCCGACTCGGCATCGACGACGTTCCGGACCTTGCCGGCGAAGCCCGCGAGACCGCGCGTGGCGCCTGGCTGCCGCTCTGGGGTGGCGGCGGCCGTTAAGCGCCGGCGCGGGACGGAGATTTTTTCTCGAAATCGAGCAACAGAACGACCCGATCCTCCGCGGAGTCGTTCCACGCCTCGTGTTCGACGGTGTCGTCGAACACCATGCAGCGCCCCTCCCGCCAGATTTGCGTCTCGCCGCCGACCCTGATGGCGCAGCCCGCGGGCGCGATCAGCCCCAGATGGCAGCGCAACACCCGGTCGGTATAGCCGACATGGGGCTTGATGCGGGTATTCGGCGCCAAGCGCGAGAAGCCGGCCGTGGTAAGATCGGGCACCGCTTGGACGGCCGCGGCCGTGCGCGGGCATTTGGCGCAGTTCGCGGCGATCTCGCTGCCGAAGAAGTAGAGCCCGAACACATCCCACCCCTTGTCGTAAAGGCCCTTTTCCGGCCAGGGCTGGAACGGATCGTCGATGAGCAGCAGGTCGAGCTCGGCCCTGATCGCCGGCGCGGCCCGTTCGAGAGCGGCCACGAAGGCGAAGCCGGCAGGATCGAGAAATCCGGACGCGCTTTCCATGACGAGGCCGCTCCCGCATTCGCACAGCCGGCAGTTCGGCAGCTTATCCCCCGCTTGTCAAGCGGGCGACGAAGGCGGCGCGTTGTCCGGGCTTTGTCGTCTGGGCTTGGTCCAAATCCTGTTGCGGCGAAGGGCGCGACCGCTCAATCTGCCGCGGTCGCCGTCGGCGCTACAGTCGGCGCTACAGGGGGTGTTCATGACAGCATGCGAGGCTGGGCGGAAGGCGCCGTTCGCCGCAACCCCGCTCGCCGGGCCCTCGGTCGAGACCGAGGCGCGCGAGGACGGAAGCTGGGTGCTGCGCTCGCCCGTGCGGCTGGAGCCCGGCCCCGATCATGTCCTCGCCAGGCTGGACGAATGGGCGGATAAGACTCCCGACCGGACATTCCTGGCGGAGCGCGACGCGGACGGCCAATGGTGCCGGCTGAGCTACGCCGCCGCCGCCCGGAAGAGCGCCGGCGTCGGCCAGGCGCTCGTCGAGCGCGGTCATCGGCCGGAACGGCCCGTCGCGATCCTGTCCGACAACAGCATCGATTTCGGGCTCCTCCAGCTTGGCGCCATGCGGGCGGGCATCCCGGCGATGCCGGTCTCCTCGGCCTATGCGCTGATGTCGAAGGACCACGCCAAGCTCAAATACGTCATCGCGCACCACGACCCGTCGCTGATCTTCGTCGATCGCCCGGGTCCGTTCGCCGCCGCGCTGGCCGCGATCGACCTCGACGGGCGCACGCTGCTGACCTCGACCGGGGAGAACGGGACCGGCAGCCTGGCCGCCTGGGCCGAGACCGAGCCGGGTCCGGCGCTTGCCGAACGGCTGGCCGCGGTCGGCCCGGACACGGTGGCCAAGATCCTTCTGACATCCGGCTCGACCGGCGCGCCGAAGGGGGTGATCAACACCCAGCGGATGATGGTCTCCAACCAGATGATGGCCATCTTCGCCTATCCGTTTCTGCTGCGCCGCCCGCCGGTGATCGTCGACTGGCTGCCGTGGAACCACACGTTTGCGGGCAACTTCAACTTCAACATGATTCTCTTCCACGGCGGGACCTGTTATCTCGACGCCGGCCGGCCGATGCCGGGACGGTTCGAGGAGACGCTGAGGAACCTGCGGGAGATCGGCCCGACGCTCTATCTGAACGTCCCGCGCGGCTACGACCTGCTGGTGCCGGCGCTCGAGGCCGAGCCGGCGCTGCGCGACAAGCTGTTCGCCGATCTCGACATTCTGTTTTTCGCCGGCGCTGCCTTGCCGCAGGCGCTGCGCTTCGGATTGCAGGCGCTTTCGGTCGCCGCCCGCGGCGAGCGGGTGCCGATCGTCACCTCGCTCGGCTCGACGGAGACCGCGCCGGCCTCGACCTACATGACCTGGGATTCCGACGTCTGGGGCAATATCGGCGTGCCGCTGCCCGGCACGTCGATGAAGCTGGCGCCCAACGGCGACAAGCTCGAAGTCCGCTTCAAGGGGCCGCATGTCAGCCCCGGCTACCACAAGGACCCGGACCGGACCGCGCAGGCGTTCGACGAGGAGGGCTATTTCTCGATCGGCGACGCGGGCAAGTTCCTCGATCCGGCGGACCCGTCCAAGGGCGTGCTGTTCGACGGCCGGGTCGCCGAGAACTTCAAGCTCTCGAGCGGGACCTGGGTCGCCGCCGGCACGCTGCGGCTCGCCGTCCTCAGCGCCGCCGCGCCGATTCTGCAGGATGCGGTGATCGCCGGCCACGACCGCCATGCGCTCGGCATCCTCGGCATCCCGAGCCCCGCCGGCTGCCGAAGCGTCTGTCCCGACATCGCCGGGGACGCCCCGGTCGCGGCGATCGTCGGCCATCCCGGAATCCGGGCGCGGCTGGCAAAGGGCCTCGCCGCCCACAACGCGGAGAACCCGGGAAGCAGCACCCGGATCACTCGCGCGCTGCTCCAGGCTGAGCCGCCGCAGATCGACGCCGGGGAGATCACCGACAAGGGCTACGTCAACCAGCGCGCCGCCCTGTCGCGCCGCGCCGGCGAGGTCGCACGACTCTATACCGAGCCCCCCGACGACGACGTTCTGGTCATCTCCTAGTGGATGGTCATCTCCCAGCGGTTCGAATCGTGGTTCGAATCTTTCGCTTCGAACCACTGGTTTTATGTCAATGGATCAACTTATCAAGACATTTGAATGCGTTATGGTCGCCAGATCATCGTCGGCCGGGGGATTCAAATGTCTCGATTGATCCACTAGTGGATTGAGTCCGACGTTTGGAGCCCTCCGGCGACCGGCGCCGGGGCGCCCGAACCGGCTCAGCGTTCGACGATCTCCGGCGGGTCGTAGGCGGTGATCTCCGGCGCCGGGCCGTCATAGCGCTCGACCTCGACCAGCGCGGTCTGGGCGGCGCAGCACTGGGCGAGCCGGGATGTCGGCTTGTCGAGCGTGAGCACGTTCGGATTGCCGTGCTTGTCCAGGCTGCCGGGATCGGACGGGTCGAGCGGGTCGTACCATGCGCCCGTCGCGAGTTCGATCACGCCGGGGCGCAGCGCATCGGTGACCACCGCGCCGGCAAGGACCTGGCCGCGGTCGTTGAAGACGCGGACGACATCGCCGTCGCCGATGCCGCGGGCTGCGGCATCCTCCGGGCCGATGCGCATCGCCTCGCGGCCGGCGATTTTGGCCGCGCGGCTGATCTCGCCGCAATCGAGCTGGCTGTGCAGGCGCGCGCGGGGCTGATTGGAGATCATGTGCAGCGGATGGCGCCCGGCCGCCGCGCCGCCCAGCCACTCGGCCGGCTCGAGCCAGACCGGATGGCCGGGGCAATCCTCGTAGCCGAAGCCCGCGATGGTCTCCGAATAGATTTCGATCTTGCCCGAGGGGGTCTTGAGCGGCTCTCCGTCGGGGTCCGCGCGGAATTCGGCGAAGGGGACCGGCGGGTCGTCGGGGGCGGGCAGTTCGATATGGCCGGTCTCCCAGAACGCCTCGAAGCCCGGCATCTCGACGCCCTTGCCGGCGGCGCGCTGGCGGAAGACATCGTAGAGGTGACGCAACCAGTCCATCTCCGTCCGGCCCTCGGTGAACGCTTCGCGGAAGCCGAGCCGTCCGGCCAGATCGGAATAGATGTCGTATTCGTTGCGCGCCTCGCCGACGGGCGCGATCGCACGGTGGTTGGCCAGCAGGAACCGGTCGAAATTGGACGCCGAAAGGTCGTTGCGCTCCAGGGTCGTGGTGCAGGGCAGCACGATGTCGGCCCGGCGCGCCGCCGGCGTCCACCACGGCTCGTGGATGATGACCGTCTCCGGCTTTGCCCAGCCGCGCAGCAGCCGGTTGAGGTCCTGCTGCTTGTGGAACGGGTTGCCGCCGCACCAGTAGATCAGCCGGATATCCGGATAGGTCCGGTCCTCGCCGTCGAAGCTGTAGGATCCGCCGGGGTTGAGCAGCATGTCGCTCAGCCGGGCCACCGGGATCGAGTTCCGAACCTCGTTCTCGCCCTTGGGCAGGCCGGGCGCGGCGATCGGCCGGCGCGCGCCGCCGATGCCGTTGATCGCGCCGTAGCCGAATCCGAACCCGCCGCCGGGAAGGCCGATCTGGCCCAGCATCGAGGCCAGCGCGACGGTCATCCAATAGGGCTGCTCGCCGTGATCGGCGCGCTGGATCGACCAACTCACCCCAATGAGCGTGCGCGCAGCCGCCATGCGTCGGGCGAGGCTTCGGACGGTCCCGGGTGGGATTTCGGTGATCGCGGCGGCCCAGTCCGCGTCCTTGGGCCGACCGTCCGCCGCGCCGGTCAGATAGGCCTCGAAGCGGTCGAAACCGGCGCAGTGGCGCGCGAGGAAATCCCGGTCGTGCAGGCCCTCGTCGAGCAGCGTGTGGGCGAGCCCCAGCATCAGCGCAGCGTCGGTGTTGGGGCGGATCGGAATCCATTCCGCACCGAGCGCCGTTGCAGTGTCATCGCGCATGGGCGAGATGCAGACGAACCGGGCGCCGGCCGCATATGCCTTGGCGTGCCAGTCGGCGACGTCGTGGATGCCGACCCCGTCCTGGTTGACCTGAACGTTCTTCGCCGCCATGCCGCCGAACAGCACCATCAGTTCGGTGTTCGCAACGATGGTCGGCCAAGTGTTGACCGGCCCGACCACCGGCGACAGGGAGCCGACGATTCGCGGGACGATCACCGTCGCCGCGCCGAAGCTGTAATTGGTGACCTGATCGACGAACCCGCCGAAACCGTTCAGGAACCGCGAAAGCTGGCAGCGCGCGTCGTGAAAGTCGCCGGCGCTGGCCCAGCCGGAGCTGGCGTAGATCGCGTCGTTGCCGTGAGCCTCTTTCACCCGGGTCAGTTCCCGGGCGACGAGATCCAGCGCTTCGTCCCAGCTCACCGGAACGAACGGCTCCGCGCCGCGCGCGGCGCCATTGCCGCCCGGCCCGTCATCGAGCCAGCCCTTGCGGACCATCGGCCGGTCGATCCGGCACTCGGCGTGGACCGCGCTCGGCAGGGTCCGGAGCAGTGGCGGCGGATGGGGGTCGCGCTCGAACGGCGTGACGCCGACCACCCGACCGTCGCGCACCTCGGCGGTGAACGCGCCCCAATGGCTGACCCCGAAGCTCCCGCTGCTGCCGTCCGGCATGAGACGTCTCCCGTTGGTTTGCCGCCTATCGTACCGCAACAGGCAGGGTGTCGAAGCCGCGAAATCGCGCGCGTCCGCCGCGCGCCGGCGCGCCGTCAAGCCGCAGGCCGGGGAAGCGCGCGACCAGCTTGCCGATCGCGATCCGGCCTTCCATGCGCGCCAGCGACATGCCGGCGCAGGCGTGCACGCCGGCGCCGAAGGCGAGATGCCGGTTGGGCGCGCGGCCGATATCGAGCCGGTCGGGATCGGCGAACTCGGCCGGGTCGCGGTTGGCGGCGCCGATCCCGATATGGATATAGGTCCCGGCCTCGAGCGCCGCCCCGCCGACCGCCGCCGCGACCGTGAGCCGTCGGTTGCCGATCTGGTTCGAGCTTTCGTAGCGCAGAAACTCCTCGACGGCGGAGACGATGAGATCGGGCTCCGCGCGGAGCCGCCGATGCTCGTCCGGGAAGCGGAACAAGGCTTCGACCCCGTTGCCGATCAGATTGGCGGTGGTCTCGTGCCCGGCATTGAGCAGGAAGATGCAGTTGTGCAGCAGTTCGAGTTCCGACAACTCCGCGCCGTCCTCGTCCGGGCCGATCAGCCTGGTCAGCGCCTCGGCGTCATCGCCCGGCAGGGCGCCGCGCGCGCGCCGGGCGATGAGAGCGCGGAGATAGTCCTTGAACTCCTCGACCGCGTCCGCGCCGCGGTCGCGCTGCTCATCGCTCAGGACAGGCTCCAGCCCGCCGAGGATCGCGACCGACCAGCCGCGCAGCGGCCCGCGCTCCGCCCTTGGCGCTCCCAGCATGTCGCCGATCAACTCGACCGGAAGCGCCGAGGCGAAATCCTCGATCAGGTCGAACGAGCCGGCGTCCTCGGCCCGGTCGAGCATCGCATCGACCAAAGACTCGACCCGAGGGCGCAGCGCATGGAGCGCGCGCGGGGTGAAGGCCGGCGACAGCCGCTTTCGCACGCGGGTGTGGCCGGGCGCGTCGTTGAACACCAGGCTGGTCGTGTGGTGCTCGTAGAGCGCGGTGTCGCCCATGGTCGGTTTGAAGTCGATCCGCTTGTCGGACGAAAATTTTCCGGCGTCGCGATAGATTTCGACCGCATCGGCATAGCGCGTGAGAAACACCGAGCCGTCGGCCATCCGATGCACCGGATCGTGATCGCGCAGCGCGCGGTAGGTCGGGTACGGATCGTCGAGGAACCCCGGCGCGAGCCTGCCCAGGTCGAAGTCGCGGGCAAGCGCGTGGGCGGCGGTCATTTCAGGCTTCAGATTCCGAAGACCCGCCTGGCGTTGAGCCCCAGGATGTTGCGCTTGGCCTGCTCGTCGAGGAAGGGCAGGTCGTAGATCACGCTCGGCGCATCGAAATCCCAGTGCGGCCAGTCCGAGGCGTACATCAACTGGCTCGACGCATTAAACGCATCGAACGTCGCCTCCAGCAGCTTCATGTTGGTGCGCTCCAGCGGTTGGGAGGTGTAGTACATATCCCCGATATACTCGCTCGGCAGGCGCTTCAGCGCCGGCGCTTCGGAGGAGCGCATCAGATACTCGTTGTCGAGCCGGGGCATTATGAAGGCGAGCCAGGCGATGCCGCTCTCGATCCAGACCACTGGCAGGTCGGGGAAGCGCTCGTTCAGCCCGTTCATCACCCAGTTCGCCAGATGCACCATGTTGCACAGCGAGAACGAGATCGCGTGCATGGTCAGGAACCGGTTGAGTTGGCGGACATAGCCGTCACCGCCCCAGTTGGGCCCGGCGTGGAAGCCGAGCGCGAGCCCGCGCTCCTCGATCATCCGGTAGAGCCGCATGTAGGAGTTGTGGTGGACCGGCCGGTAGCGGACCGAGGTGACCATGAACCCGACGACGCCCTTGGACTCGCCGAAGCGTTCGACCATCTCCTCGCAGGCCGGCGGGTCGTTGAACGGCAGATAGAGCAGCGACTTGATCCGGTCGTCGGCCGAGAGCACCCGCTCGGCAACCCAACGGTTGTAGCCGCGCGCGAGCGCGATCTCGACATCGAGCTCGGGATGCAGGCCGAGCGCCAGCATCGGCGTCGGGAAGGTCACCTGGTAGTCGATGCCGAAGCTCTCGATCGCCCGGCGGATCAGGCTGACGTCGCGATGCACCCCCGGCTCGCCCGGCTCCAGCACGCCCGGCTCGTGCGGGATGCGGCCGCCGACGGACTGGTGCGACGGCCAGTTGATGGCCTGCATGATCCCCGGCTCGACCTCGCCCTGGGCGGTGCGGAAGTTTGACGCGAGGTCGCGGATGACCGGGTCGGGGATGTACTGGACGATCTCCGGCCAGGACTGGGTCTCAAAATGATGGGCGTCGACGTCGACGATCAGGTAGTCGTCGAAGTTGCGCGCCTGGGCTTGGCGGACCGCACGGGCCAGGATGTCGCGGGTGCCGGATGTCCGCACGAGCTCCTCCAGCGTGTGCGGCTCCCGGCCGGGCTCGATCGTATCCATGTGTGCGCCTTTCTCAGCTCTCGGACAGGATGCCGACGACGGACTCGATCTCGATGCAGAGTTCGGGCAGAGTTCGGAATGTGCCGGCGTGGCCCTTCCTGGATATTCATCCGTCATTTGAACCACGATTCGCGCATTAGCGATAGTCGGCGCCGGCCGTTCAGGTCGCGGCCGAGGCAGATGCGCCGCCGGTTCCGCGCCGCGAAACCTGTTCCCGGTCTACCGGCGCGGAGGGAGACCAAGGGCGGCGACGCCGGCCACGATGGCGGAAAAGAGTGGGAGTCGAACCCACCAGGGACGTCTGACGCCCCTCACCGGTTTTGAAGACCGGGCGGGCCACCGGGCCGCGATTCTCTTCCGTGTATGGACCCATCGAGCGACAGGATAATCGGCTTGCGTCGATCGGCATACCCGATTCGTCCTATACTGGGTGCCGGCACCATCGAGGATGGACGGCGCGATGCGATCCGGGGGGCCGGCTGCGATCTTCATGCTCGGCGTGGTCTGCGGCCCGGCGATGCTGTCGGGATGCGCCGGCTCCGCCGTCGTTGGCGTCGGCGCCACCTTGTCCTCGACCGCCGACGCCCTGGGCACACTGTTGAAACGCGCGGCGCGGCAAGGCGAAAACCCGAGCGGCGAACAGAGCCCGGACAAGAAGACGCCAGCACCGGCCGCCAAGCCGAAGCCGGTCAAGCCGGCCCCTCCCGGACTGCGCCACTGATACTGACGGAGCCCCGTCGCCGCGGATCTCGCATCAATGTCTTGCGTCGCTTCCAAGCCGCCTTATCCTTGGCCCGGAGTGGCCGATCAAGGAGACGGGCGATGGCTGGATCCGATGGCGGACGGACCGACCCCTACGCGGTCGGGCTGGATCGGAATTCCGCCAACTACGCGGTCCTGACGCCGCTCAGCTTCCTCGCGCGCACCGCATCGGTCTTTCCCGACCGGATTGCGGTCATCCACGGCGAGGTCCGCAGGACCTGGCGCGAGACCGAGCGGCGCTGCCGCGCGCTGGCCGGCGCGCTGGCGCGGCGCGGTATCGGCAAGGGCGACACCGTGGCGGTCTTCGCGCCCAACGTTCCTGCGATCTTCGAGTCCCATTTCGGCGTGCCGATGACCGGCGCGGTGCTGAACGCCATCAACATCCGGCTCGACGCCGAGACCGCGGGCTTCATTCTCGACCACGGCGAGGCCAAGGTCCTGATCGCCGACCGCGAGTTCTCCGCGGTGGTCGGCGCCGCGCTGGAGCGGGTCCGGACGCGGCCATTCGTCATCGACATCGACGATCCCCTGGCCGAAAGCGGGGAGCCGATCGGCGACATCGACTACGAGGCCTTCGTGGAGGGCGGCGATCCCGACTTCGCGTGGCGTCCGCCGGCCGATGAATGGGACGCGATCGCGCTCAACTACACCTCGGGGACGACCGGCAATCCCAAGGGCGTGGTCTACCATCACCGCGGCGCCTATCTGAACGCGCTGGGGAACCAGCTTGCCCAGGCGATTCCGCCGCACCCGGTCTATCTGTGGACGCTGCCGATGTTTCACTGCAACGGCTGGTGCTTTCCCTGGACGATCACCGCGCTCGCCGGCGTCCATGTCTGCCTGCGCCGGGTCGAGCCGGGCGCGATCTACGAGGCGATCGCGGATCACGGCGCGACCCATTTCTGCGGCGCCCCGATCGTGCTCAACATGCTGGCCAACGCCGCCGAGGCCGAGCGGCGTCCGCTCGCCCGGAAGGTCGAGGTCATGACGGCCGGCGCGCCGCCCCCGCCCGCGGTGATCGAGGCCGTGGAAGCGGCCGGCTTCCACGTCACCCATGTCTACGGGCTGACCGAGACCTATGGCCCCGATGTCGTCTGCGCCTGGCGTACGGACTGGGACGCGCGGCCGGTCGCCGACCGCGCGGGCCTCAAATCGCGCCAAGGCGTCGCGTACCCGGTGCAGGAGGCGGTCATGGTGGCCGACCCGCAGACCCTGGAGCCCGCGCCGCGCGACGGCGAGACGATGGGCGAGGTCTTCCACCGGGGCAACATCGTCATGAAGGGCTATCTGAAGAACCCCGAGGCTACCCGCGAGGCCTTCGCCGGCGGATGGTTCCATTCCGGCGATCTGGGCGTTTGGCATCCCGACGGCTATATCGAACTGAAAGACCGCTCCAAGGACATCATCATCTCCGGCGGGGAGAACATCTCCTCGATCGAGATCGAGAGCGTGCTCTACCGCCATCCCGCCGTGCTGGAGGCCGCGGTCACCGCGCGGCCGGACGAGAAGTGGGGCGAGACGCCGTGCGCGTTCGTCGCCCTGCGCGAGGGCGCCGAGGCCGACGAGGCCGGCGTCATCGCTTTCTGCCGGGACAATATGGCCCATTTCAAGGCGCCCAAGACGGTCGTCTTCGGCGCGCTGCCCAAGACCTCGACCGGCAAGGTCCAGAAATTCATCCTGCGCGAGCGGGCGCGTTCGCTGGATCCGGCCTGATGGCGCTGAGCGGCCTGCCGTTTCCGACCACGCGCGCGGAAGCCGTCCGCCGCAACGGCGAACGCAAGCGGCTTGCGGTCGAGCGCGCGCGGCGATCGGCCTTCTTCAAGGGGCGGCTCGATCACATCGATCTCGACCGCATCGACCGGCCCGAGGAGTGGCGCAAGATCCCGCTGATGACCAAGGACGAGCTGCGGGCGCTCGAGCCGGCGCGTTTCCACCAGGATTTCTGCATCGGCCCGCGCTCCGCCGCGATCGAGTATTGGCGCTCGGGCGGCGCGACCGGCCGGCCGTTGTTCTATCCTCGCTCGGTCGAGGACATGCATTACGCGCTTGAGGGCTTCCGGCGGTTGCTTCTTGCCGCCGGGCTCGGCCCGGACGACTTGATGCACGTTTCCTTCCCGCTGGGAATTCATCCCGTCGGCATGCTCTATGCGCGGGCGGCAAACGACCTCGGCATCGGTGCGGTCACCTGCGGCGCGGGCAGCAACACGCCCTCCGCTTTGCAGATCGAGTTGATCCAGACGCTCAGGCCCAGCGTGGTGGCCGGCATGGCGAGCTACCTGCTGCAACTCGGCCAGCACGCCGAGCGGGCGGGGATCGATCTCGCCGCGAGCACGGTCACCAGGCTCCTGACCGCGGCCGAGCCGGTCTCGCCCGACAAGCGGGCGCGGCTGGAGCGGAGCTGGGGCGCAAAGATGTTCGACCAGTTCGGTTGCACCGAGGGCACCGCCATGGCGAGCGAATCCGAATGCCACGACGGGCTGCATATCTGGACCGACATGTGCGAGATCGAGGTGGTCGACGAGATCACCCACCAGCCGGTGTCCGAAGGCGAAATGGGCCTGCTGGTCTTCACCCCGCTGTGGAACAACACCGTCACGCCGTTCCTGCGTTGGGAGTCCGGCGATTACGTCCGCTACGTCGATCGCGGCCGGACCGAAGGCCGGTTCTCGGTCTTCCCGATGATCCGGCACGCCGCGCGCACCGCTGGTTTCTTCAAGGTGCGCGGGATCAATATCAACCAGGCCGACATGGAGGATTTCCTCTATCGGCAGGACGGCGTAAGCGACTTCAAGGTCGAGGCGGTCGAGACCGGGACGCTGGACTCGCTCGTCGTCTCGATCGAGCTCGCCGCGGGCCGGGACGCCGAGCCTGCGCGCGCCGCCCTGTCGGATGCGATCAAGCGCATTTTCGAGCTGACTCCCGAGGTCAGGGTCATCGAGTCCGGAACCCTGGAGCGCGAGCTCGCCGGGCAGATCAAGCAGAACCGCTTCATCGACCGGCGGGGAACGCCGGGCTGAGCCGCGGCCCGGCGCGCGCTATTCGATTTCCTGTCGGTAGTATCTGGCGAACCGCATCAGCGGCTCGTCGGTCATCCGGAAGACCACGGAGTCCTCGTGGGCCGCGTGCTCGATCCACTGCCACATCGGCGCCGAGAAGCTGTCGCCGCGCGACCATTCGATCGGCTCGCCCCCGACGGTGGTCGCGCCGCTGCCCTGCATGACGCAGAAGACCGCGTTGGTGGTCGAGCGCGCGCGGCGGGTCGGGCTGCCGGACTCGAAGCGATGGACGGAAAGGCCCATCGTCGGCATGTCGGGCGCCGCCAGGGTGACCGCCGCGCCGTGGATCTCGTCGGGATCGGGCCTCGCCTCATCGAGCGCGCGGCAGATCGCCTCCCAGGAAAAGCGCAGCGGCGAATCTTCGGTGACCGTATCGACGTGCTCGAACCCGTCGGGATGGTCCTCCACGAACATCGGCTCCAGGAGATGGACCAACGGCACGTCCAGCCCGTCGAACCAATAGGCCGGCATGTCCCCGTCATGGCCGTGGCCGTGCCACTGCCAGCCCGGCGTGAGCACGACATCGCCGGTTTCCATCGGCGTCTTGACGCCGTTGACGGTGGAGTAGGCTCCCTCGGCCTCGATGATCACCCGCAGCGCGTGGGGCGCATGCCGGTGCGAGCGCGCGGTCTCGCCCGGCAGGATCATCTGATAGGCCGAGACCAGGCTGCGGGTGGTGGCGATGTCGTTGCCGTCGACCGGCGCGCGCATGACGAGGTTGCGGCGCTCGGCGAGTTCGGTGTTGATCAGCCGGCCGGCGGCGTCGAGCGCGGCCCGGCATTCGGCATAGCGCCAGTGCGCCGGCTCGAAGGCGCTCTCGGGCTCGCGCCAAAGAATAGGCTTGTCCCGGTCGATCCAGCCGGGCGTCATCTCCATGCCGCCCAGCACCGCATAGAGGTCTTCGAGAGAGCCGATTTGGTCGATCTGCGCCATATCGGGCATGGATCCATCCTCCCCAGGTTTGCAGACGCTGCGCAACATTATATGCCCGCCCGGTCCGTGTGGGCAGCCCCCTCCCCGGTCCGTGTGGGCGCCCTCCTCGGGCCGGCGTGGCCAGCGTGGCGCGGGAATTTGGAGGCCCGGGCCGGATTCGAACCGGCGTACACGGATTTGCAGTCCGCTGGATAGCCACTCTCCCACCGGGCCTCGGCAAAACACTGCCGGGGAGCGGTCTTTTACGCCATAATCGCAGGCGGCGGAACGTCCTTACCGAGCGGTTGACAAAACCCGATCCAAACGGCGCGCGCCAAAGCGCTCGCAGGCGCGACGCTGTGGTGCGCCGTTATCGGGTGCGCCGTTGTAAAGTCGCGGCGGAACTTGTAAAGCTCCGTGGCGAACCCAATGTCCGGGTCGGGTTGCGCCGCGCCGCGCCTCAGGCAATCGAGCGCCTCGGGCCATCGGTACGACCGCGCCCGATCGAAGAGGAGCCGATGGCCGACTTCGCCGCCGCGCGGCAGCACATGGTCGACAGCCAGATCCGCACCAACAAGGTGTTCGGGAGCGTGCTGGTCGCCGCGCTCTCGGAGACGCCGCGCGAGATCTTCGTTCCCGAGCCGATGCGCGCGGTCGCCTATGTCGACGAGGACATCGATTGCGGCAACCGTCGCCATCTGATGGAGCCGATGGTGTTCGCCCGTCTGGTCGAAATGCTCGATGTCGCGCCGGACGATATCGTCCTCGATCTCGGCTGCGGCAGCGGGTATTCCTCGGCGATCCTCGCCAGGCTGGCCTCGACGGTGGTGGCGGTCGAGGCCGACGCCGCGCTCGCCCAGGCCGCACAGGCCAATCTTGCCCGGCTCGGCCTGGACAACGCGGTGGTGGTCGAGGCCCCGCTCGATGCCGGCTACCCCGACCAGGCGCCGTATAACGCGATTCTGCTGGGCGGCGCGGTCCCGGAGATTCCGCTTGCGCTGACCGACCAGCTTGCGGATGGCGGCAGGCTGGGCGCGGTCGTCCGGTCGTCCGGCGGCGTGGGCCGCGCGGTGCTCGCGACCCGCATCGGCGAGGTCGTCTCGCGCCGCGCCGTGTTCGACGCCAACACGCCGATGCTGCCCGGCTTCGAAGTCGCGCAGGGATTCGTGCTTTGATCCGCGCCCGGTCGACGCTGCTGGCCGCGGCCGCCGCCGCGATCGGCGCGCTGGGCACGGTGCCCGATCCGGCCTCGGCGCAGCGGCTGCGCGATGCGCTGATCCTGGCTTACGAGAAGAACCCCAGGATCGCGTCCGAGCGCGCCCGCGTGCGCTCGACGGACGAGCTGGTCAACCAGGCCCTGGCCAACTGGCGGCCCCGTCTGGTCGTCGACGGGAGGGCCGGCGTCAGCCACCGCGATTCGACGGCCGACGGCGGGCCGAAGAGGGTCGTCACCACCTATCCCCGGGCGGCCGAGATCGGGCTCGACCAGAACGTCTACCGCGGCGGGCGGATTGCGGCGGAGACGCAGCGGCGCAACAACCAGGTCCGCGCCAATCGGGCGCGGCTGTCCTCGACCGAGCAGTCGGTGCTGCTCGATGCGGTGACCGCCTACATGAACGTGGTGCGCGACCGGGCGGTGATCGAGCTCAACGAGAACAACGAGCGCGTGCTCGAGCGGCAGCTCGAGGCGACGCGCGACCGGTTCCGGGTCGGCGAAGTGACCAGAACCGACGTGGCCCAGGCGGAATCGCGAGTGTCGCGCGCGACTGCGGATCTGGCGACCGCGCGCGGTGCGTTGGTCGACTCCCGGGCCGATTTCCTCAACGTCATCGGTGTCGCGCCGGACGAGCTCGAGAACGTCCAGCCGCTGAAGGAGCTGCCGGCCAGCGAGGCCGAGGCGATCGATCTGGCCAAGGTGCGCAATTTCGACCTCCGGTTCGCCGACTTCACCGAGCGGGCGGCGCGGGCGTTCGTCAGGCAAGTCTCCGGCGAGCTGCTGCCCGAGGTCACGCTGCGGGCGAGCGCAGCCCGGGACTATGGCGGCGGCTCGCGGCAAAGCGAATCGGCCACTGTCGCGGTCACCGCGCGGGTGTCGGTCCCGCTCTATCAGTCCGGCGACGTCTCGTCGCGAATCCGCGCGGCCAAACACGATGTCGGCCGGCTGCGCAATGACCGCAACCAGGCGTTGCGCGATGCGATCGACAACGCGACATCGTCTTGGGAGGACTACGCCACCGCGCGAGCGCAGATCCGCGCGTTCAGCGAGGAGGTCCGGGCGGCCACCATCGCGCTGGAAGGCGTCGAGCAGGAGGCCCTGGTGGGCTCGCGCACCGTGCTCGATGTGCTCGACGCCGAGCAGGAGCTGCTGGATGGCCGGGTCAATCTGGTCCGCGCGCGGCGGGACCTCGTGGTTGCGACCTACACCCTGCGCGCGGCCGTCGGCCAGCTCACGGCGCGCGGCCTGAGCCTGGAAGTCGAGTTCTACGATCCCGCTGAGAACTACCGCGCCTTCCGTCGTCGGTGGTATGGGACCGGCATCGAGGAATGATCGGGCCGATCGCGTGAATCGGCGCGCCCCGGGGGCGTGGCGGTTGCTGCCCGGCCGAGATGAAAGACCGCTGCATGAGCGATACAAGGTCGGATCAGGAGCCCTCGATGGAAGAGATCCTGGCGTCGATTCGCCGGATCATCTCCGCAGACGAGACCGATGAGGCCCAACCGGCCGGGGAGAAAGCATCCATGGCGATCGGGGATGATGTCTTTGAACTGACCCAGGAGATCCGCGACGACGGCGCCGTGGTCGACATCGCGGCCGGCGAGACGATCCACGACCGTGAAATCCCGGAACCGGTCCAAATCGAGGCCGCCGGGACGCCGTTCGGGGACGGCGGCCTCGTCGGGCCGTCGGCGAGCGCCGCCTTGACCGCGGCGTTCGAGAACCTCACCCATGCGCTTGCCGAGAAGCGGTTCGACCGGGGCGTCGGCGGGCGGACGGTCGAGGATGTCGTCAAGGAAGTCGTCCGGCCGATCGTCAAGGAATGGCTCGACGAGAACCTTCCCGAGATGGTCGAGCGGCTGATCGGCCGCGAGATCGCCCGCATGACCCGCAGGGTCGAGGACGCCGCAGACCGCCAGGACCACCGCCAGGACCGCTAGAACGTCTTCCATGGCCGAGTTGGACAAGACCTACCGTCCCGAGGATGTCGAGCCTCGCATCTATGATCGCTGGGAAGCCGCCGGCGCATTCGCCTGCGGTCGCGACGGCGCGCCCTATTCGATCGTCATTCCGCCGCCCAACGTCACCGGCAGCCTGCATATGGGCCATGCGCTCAACAACACGCTGCAGGACATCCTGATCCGCTTCGCGCGCATGGCCGGGCGCGACGCGCTGTGGCAGCCGGGGACGGACCATGCCGGAATCGCGACCCAGATGGTCGTCGAGCGCCAGCTCGAAGAAGAAGGCAGGACCCGTCACGATCTCGGCCGGGAGGCGTTCATCGAGCGCGTCTGGGAGTGGAAAGCGGCCTCCGGCGGGACGATCACCGGCCAGCTTCGGCGGCTCGGCGCGTCCTGCGACTGGTCGCGCGAGCGATTCACCATGGACGACGGCCTTTCCGAAGCCGTTCGGCGCGTCTTCGTATCCCTATACAAGGAAGGGCTGATCTACCGCGACAAGCGGCTGGTCAACTGGGATCCCAAGCTGCATACGGCGATCTCCGATCTCGAGGTCGAGCAGCGCGAGGTGGCCGGCAAGCTGTGGTACATCCGCTATCCGGTCGAGAACGGCGGCGGCGAGAGCCTGAGCGTGGCGACGACCCGGCCGGAGACCATGCTGGGCGACGCCGCCGTCGCGGTGCATCCCGACGACGACCGCTACCGCCATCTCGTCGGCAGGTATGCGATCCTGCCGATCACCGGGCGCCGCATCCCCATCGTCGCCGACGATTACAGCGATCCGGAGAAGGGATCGGGCGCGGTCAAGATAACCCCGGCGCACGACTTCAACGACTTCGAGGTCGGCCGGCGCCACCGGCTGGAGATGATCGGCATCTTCGACCGCGATGCGAATCTCAACGATCGGGTTCCCGAAAAGCTTCGGGGGCTGAGCCGCGAGAGGGCGCGCGAGGATGTGCTGGCGCTGCTCGACGCCGAAGGCGCGCTGGGCGAGATCGAAGACAACCCGATGACCATCCCCTATGGCGACCGCTCGGGGGTGATCATCGAGCCGATGCTGACCGATCAGTGGTTCGTCGATGCCGAGACTCTGGCGAAGCCGGCGGTCGAGGCGGTCCGGACCGGAAAGATTCGGTTCGTGCCCAGCCACTGGGAACGGACCTATTTCGAGTGGATGCGTAACATCCAGCCCTGGTGCGTCTCGCGCCAGATCTGGTGGGGCCATCGGATCCCGGCTTGGTACGGTCCGGACGGTGCGATCTTCGTCGAGATGAGCGAGGCGGAGGCAGCCGGGGCCGCGCGCGCCCACTACGGCGAGGCGGTCGCGCTCGAGCGCGAGACCGACGTGCTCGACACTTGGTTTTCGTCCGCGCTGTGGCCGTTCTCCACGCTGGGCTGGCCCGAGGAAAACCGGGCGCTCGAGCGCTACTACCCGACCGACGTTCTGGTCACCGGTTTCGACATCATCTTCTTCTGGGTCGCCCGGATGGTGATGATGGGGCTCCATTTCCGCCGGGACGCGCCGTTCCGAACGGTCTATATCCACGCGCTCGTCCGCGACGAGCGCGGCCAGAAGATGTCCAAGTCCAAGGGCAACGTGCTCGATCCGCTGGACCTGATCGACCGGTACGGCGCGGATGCGCTGCGCTTCACGCTGACCGCGCTGGCCGCCCAGGGCCGCGACATCAAGCTGTCCGCGGAGCGGGTAGCCGGCTACCGCAATTTCGTCACCAAGATCTGGAACGCCGCGCGCTATGTGCAGATGAACGCGTGCGTGGCCGATCCCGGGTTCGATCCGGCGGCCTGCCGGCTTGCCGTGAACCGCTGGATCGCGGGCGAACTGTCCGGCGCGGCCGCGGCGGCCGCGCGCGGCATCGAGTCCTACCGTTTCAACGACGCCGCCCAGGCGCTCTACCGGTTCGCCTGGCACACGTTCTGCGACTGGTATCTGGAGTTCACCAAGCCGATCCTGGCCGGCGGCGCGGACGAGGACCGCCGCGAGGTGCGCGCAACCACGGCCTGGGCGCTCGACAGCTTGCTGCGCCTGCTGCATCCGATCATGCCCTTTGTGACCGAAGAGCTCTGGGCGCGCCTCGCACCGCCGGGCGCGCCGCGCGGCCATCTGTTGATCGACGGGCGCTGGCCGAGCCTTCCCGACACCCTGATCGATGCCGGGGTGAAGGCGGAGATGGACTGGGTCGTCCGCCTGGTCTCCGAAATCCGCGCCGTGCGCTCGCAGCTCAACGTGCCGCCCGGCGCCCGGCTGTCGATGCTGGTGCGCGGCGCCGACGAGACCACGCGGGAGCGGCTCGCCTGCCATCGCGAGCTGATCCATCGCCTGGCCCGGCTGAGGGAGACCAGGCTGATCGACGAGGCCGCGCCGCCCACGCTGCCCAAGGGCGTGGTCCAGGCGATCGTCGACGAGGCGGCTTACGCGCTGCCGGTGGGCGAGGTGATCGACATCGGGCGGGAGCGCGCGCGGCTGGAGCGCGAGCTGCGGAAGGTGTCCGGCGAGATCGGCAAAATCGACGCCAGGCTCGCCAACCGGAACTTCATCGCGCGCGCGCCCGAGGAGGTCGTCGAGACGCAGCGCGAGCGCCTGGTCGAGCTGCGGCAGTCCGAGACCAGGCTGTCCGAGGCGCTGGACCGCCTGGCCGCGGCCTGAGCGTGCCGGCGCGCTCGGGCCGCGGCCGGGTCCACAGCCGGCAAACCGGCGTCACACCGTCTAGCCAGAGGATCGGCCGCCGGCTATGGTCGGCGGAACGACGCGCAGCGCACGATCGAGGATCAGATGCCCGACGGGACGACCCGGAAGCCCAGGAAGACGGTCAGGCGGCGATCGCGCGCGCGCTTCGACAAGGCGAAACTGCCCAGCCGGCATGTGACCGAAGGCCCGGAGCGGGCGCCGCACAGGGCCTTCCTCTACGCGATGGGGCTGACCGGAAAGGAAATCCATCAGCCGCTGGTTGGCGTGGCGACCTGCTGGAACGAGGCCGCACCGTGCAATATCTCGCTGTCGCGCCAGGCCCAGGCGGCCAAGCGCGGCGTCGCCGAGGCTGGCGGCACGCCGCGCGAGTTCGCGACGATCACCGTCACCGACGGCATTGCGATGGGCCACGCCGGCATGAAGTCCTCGCTGGTCAGCCGCGATCTGATCGCCGATTCGGTCGAGCTCACGATGCGCGGGCATTGTTACGACGCGCTGGTCGGGCTCGCCGGCTGCGACAAGTCGCTGCCCGGCATGATGATGGCGATGGTCCGGCTGAACGTGCCGGCGGTCTTCGTCTATGGCGGAACGATCCTGCCCGGCAAGTTCCAGGGCCGCGACGTGACCATCGTCGATGTCTTCGAGGGCGTCGGCCAGCACGCGGCCGGCAACATGTCGCGCGACGATCTCGACGAGCTGGAAGCCGCGGCGTGCCCCTGCGCCGGATCCTGCGGCGGTCAGTTCACCGCAAACACGATGGCGTGCGTTGCCGAGGCGATCGGCTTGGCATTGCCGACATCCGCCGGCGCGCCGGCGGCCTACGAGTCGCGCGATGCGATGGTCGAGGCCTCGGGCGGTGCGGTCATGGAGTTGCTGCGCAGCGGCATACGCCCGCGGGATATCGTGACGCGGAGCGCATTGGACGACGCGGCCAAGGTCGTCGCGGCCACCGGGGGGTCGACCAACGCCGCGCTCCACCTGCCGGCGATCGCCAACGAGGCGGGCATCCGCTACACGCTCGACGACGTCGCCAGGATCTTCAAGGCGACGCCCTATATCGCCGATCTGATGCCGGGCGGAAAGTACACCGCTCTGGCGATGTACGAGGCCGGCGGCGTGCCCGTGGTCATCAAGGAGTTGCTCGATGCCGGGCTGCTCGAAGGCGGGCGCCTCACGGTGACCGGCAAGACGCTCGCCGAGAACTACGAGTCGGTGAAATTCCCCACGAACCAGGACGTCTTCCACCGCGTCGCCCGGCCGCTGTCGCCGACCGGTGGGGTGGTCGGGCTCAAGGGCAGCCTCGCGCCCCAAGGCGCGATCGTGAAGGTCGCGGGGCTCGAGACGCTCACTTTCACCGGCCCGGCCCGGGTCTTCGACTGCGAGGAGGACGCGTTCGAGGCGGTCGTCGCCCGCAAGATCGAGACCGGCGAGGTCGTGGTGATCCGCTACGAGGGACCGAAGGGCGGCCCCGGCATGCGCGAGATGCTATCCACGACCGCCGCGCTCTACGGGCTCGGCATGGGCGAGACCGTGGCGCTGATCACCGACGGGCGGTTCTCCGGCGGGACCCGCGGGTTCTGCATCGGCCATGTCGGTCCCGAAGCCGCGGTCGGCGGGCCGATCGGGCTGATCCGCGACGGCGATGAGATCTCGATCGATGCGGTCGAGGGCCGGCTCGACGTGGCGCTCACCAAGGCCGAGTTCGCCAGGCGAAAGAAGGCCTGGAAACCGCGCAAGACCGACTTTCAGTCCGGCGCGCTGTGGCGGTATGCCCAGACCGTGGGCCCGGCGGCCGCCGGCGCCGTGGTCCATCCCGGCGGCGCGGCCGAGTCCCATACCTACGCCGACATTTGAGCGCGGTGGCGATGGATGGCGGCCCCGATGCGGTCACCCGAGAGGATCTGATCGGCCGCGCGCGCACGCCGCGGCCCGGTATCGCGGCCCGGGCGGCGGAGGCGCCGACCGGATCGGGCGCCTGCCCGATGCGACCCGGGCCGGGTTTATGGAGGCTGCTGCGCCGGGATTGCGAGGAAATCCATGCCCGGGCCGAGGCGGGCGAGGTTCCCAGCCTGGAGGAGCGCCACCGCTGGCGCCGTAACGACGGCTATGCCGGCAAGCTTCTGATCCAGGCCGTCGACCGGCCGATGGCGCTGAGCGGGGCGACCGGGAACGCCGAAGGCTCGCCGCTGCAACGCCGCTGCAATGCCATTGCAACGCCGCGGCAACGCCGCTGTAACGCCATTGGCGCGACATCCACACGCTGGCCTCCCGCATCGCGCTGGCCTGGGACGCCCAGGGCGCGAATTACGGCCGCATCCCGTTCGGCCTGCCGGGCCGAGCCAGCATAGCAAGCAATGCGATGGTCCAAATGCGGCGCCCACCAGATGCTGCAAACCCGAACCCGCGCCCTCGACGGAACGCCGAGAAAGAAATTCGATGAGTGGTCTCCGGGCAGGAACCAAACATCCGAAATCGCCATGGCCGCGTGATCCGCCTTACACTTTGCGGCGCTCTCCTCTAACGCGCCGCCGCCCCGCCAAGGGGTATGCCGAGTTCGAAGGTCAGCCCCCAGTTTCCGGACTCCGACCGCCCGATCCCGTCATAGTTCGCCCCAAACGAGAGCCTCGTTCCACTGTCGGTTGTCATGTTGAAACCGGCCTTCAGACGCGCGCGCCACCCCTCGGCTTCGGACCCGTTCGTATTGGGCAGCGTCACGCCCGTCGTATCGCTGACATTGTATATGGCGTCGACCGACAGGTAGGGCGAATAGATCTGTCCTTCCGGACTTTCGAACCTTCCGATGAATGTGGGGCCGGTCTTGAGCTGACCGAGCCGCACGGTCTGGCTGGGGATCGTCGCCCCGACGCTGTCGATGTAACTCTGTTGTGTTTCCTCGAAGTAGGACAGGCTCGCATGCGGCCGGATCGTCCATTTGCCGCGTTGGAATTCACCGGCCAGGCCGGCCATGGCAAGCCAGCGGTTGGTCGAAAATTTGTTGGTATAAGTATTGAATGGGCTTATCCGGTTATTTGATCCGCCAGTTGCGAGACGACTATCGAAATACAGATTCGGGTTCAGCCGCGCCGTCATGTAGGGCCCGATCATGTAACCGGAGCCACTGACTGTGCTGGCGCTGGTCAGTTCTTCCATCGTATCGAAGGATACGAGCGCGCCGACGAGGATGCTGGGCGTCGGCAGGTAATCCAACCCAGCATATGCGATGGCAAAATCGCCACGCTCATCCGCACCGTCTCCGAATTTCTTGTATTGCGCTTCGAACCAGGCATCGAAGCGATCATTCTGGAGATGGACAACGTCCCCTCCCCCCGCCGATTCGAAGGACGGGTCGCCGCTCGCAGCCGTCTTGCGCGCTGGCGGCAGGCTGCCTGAAAATTTGTAATCTCCGTCTTGCGCCGCGAACGAGTAATTTTTGCCTTGCGCCGTGAACGAGTAATTTTTGCCTTTCACTTCGAACGACAAGGGCGTCTGAAAATCCTCGTTTGAGAAGTGCAGCGGGCTGCCATGGCCTGAACCTTGTTTCAGGCGCTCGAATCTGCGGCTTGGATCGGGTTCGCTCGAGAGGATCAGATCCGCCCGGCGAGTCAGGAAGCTGTTGATCGTCTCTACTGTCCGCTGAAGCGAGGATTGCTCCGTGAGCGTACAGGTGACGTCTTCAAAGGAATCGACCGTCACAGAGATCGTCGCCGGATATGTATTGGCGGTACTATCCGTATCATCGCAAGCGATTGCTGTCAGCGCGACGCCCGTGGGCGTCGCCACCGCTACCGAATAGCTGCCCGCTGCAACCGGGAGTGTGCCTGTGGACCCGGTCCCGCCATTGACTTCGAGAGAGGTCGTCAAAACCGGTTCGGCGGATGAGAAGCTGAAGACGCCGTCGGTGTCCGACGCCACGTTAAAGGTGACCGTCCCCGCCGCCGCCTCGACCGTCAGCGTGGCTTCGGCGGTCGCGCTGTCGCCCAGCGACGAGATCGCGGGCTCTGTCTCTGTGGCGATGGCGTTCGTGTAGCTTCCGGCGATCGCGCCGCCGCCCGCCGTTGCCGACACGGCGCCCCGCCGCAGGTCGTCTGTGCATTGGGTTCGGGAGCCACCGCCACATCGGCGGGCAGCGTGTCGGACAGCGACACCTCTGTCGCCCCGATTACGGCTGTGTTGGTCATCTCATAGCGCAGCGTCGAGACCCCGCCCGGAGCGATCGGCGTTGGCGAGAACGCCATCGAGACCGACAGCGGGGCCTCATTGACCGTCAGCGTCGCCGTGGCGCCCGGCGCGTCGACGGGCAGATCCGAGGTCAGAGCGCCCGATGTGTTATCCAGGTCGCTGGCCCGCAGCGCCTGAACGTCAACGGCAATCGTGCAGGTTTGCCCGGCCGCGACGCTGCCGGAATACTCGACGGAGGTTCCGCCCGCCGCCGCCGTCAGCGTGCCCCCGCCGCAGGCGTTCGACGCATTGGGCTGGGCGGCCACGACCATGCCGCCCGGAAACGTATCCACGAAGGCCAGCGCGCCCACCTGGATCTGGTTGACCGCATTGTCGATGGTGAACGTCAGCGTCGAGACCTCGCCCGGAACGACCCTGGCCTCGGAGAAGGCCTTGGCAAAGCCCGGCGCCGCCGCCGCATCGACCGTCAGCGTGGCTTCGGCGCGCATGCTGGCGCCCAGCGACGAGGTCGCGGTCTCCGTGGCGTTCGGGTAGCTTCCGGTGGTCGCGGAGGTCACCGAGACGGCGATCCTGCAACTGGCGTTGGCGGCGAGCTCCCCGTCCGTGAGTTCGATCGTGCCGCCGCCGCCGCCGCCGTCAGCACGCTGCCGCAGGTGTTCGACGCATTGGGCACGGGGGCCACGACCATGCCGTCCGGCAAATCATCCACGAAGGCCAGCGAGGCTGCTGCGACCGGACGGTTGATCGTATTGTCGAGGGTGAACGTCAGCCTTGAGATCCCGCCCGGAGCGACCGTGGCCGGGGAGAAGGCCTTGGCAAAGTCCATCACTTCCGTCGGTTCGACAACGGTGGCCTCCACCATGAAGGAAGTCCGCACATCAAATGCTTGGGCTTCATTGCAATTATTCCCCGTTTCGTATCCATAATGAAGTTCGGAGTGAACGTTGTTGAACCTTGATATGTAGCCGCCAGGGGGCAAGGAGATTTGGTTCCGGGGCATCCAGATTTCAAAAAACAATTCCTTGGTGGTCTCGCCGCGGCCCCGGCGATTGAGATCGATCTCGATCAGTGGCGGTCTTGGCTCAGAGTCCCAGAAGGCCGAGCCCCAGACGCTGCCACGACCTCTATACCTCGGATATTCGTACACATTGAATAGCAGCGGCCTGTTGCGGTCAGGCCCAGTCATCAGGCGCGCGCCCCCGTTTCCCCCGCCACTTCCAGCTCTGAGATGCAGACACGCGTAAACCGTTTCGTTAGGCTGGCCCAGTCTGCACTCTATGCTCAGAGTTGCTGTGGTTCGGAACAGGCCTGCGAGGCTAAGATCGATCTCGCTAAAATCAACGTTCGTGACACTAGGACGACAGTCGACGGATTGCGCTATGCTTGTACTGGGCACGACGATCAAAAAAAATGATAATACGAATATCGCAGTTGTCTGTTAGGCGAGTCAGATTAAGCAATACAAGGCGTTCGCCGGGATTCGCACGGCCGACGCCACGGTGATCGCCACGCTCGCGCTGCCGGAGATGAAGGTCGAGATCAAGGTCGCCGCGCGGATCGGGAGCGCCGGGCAAGACGCAGGATCACGACGCGGATCGCCCACAGCAGCCCGCCGAAGGCGCCGCACAGAACGACCAGGACGGCGAGCTGGACTGGTCCCCCGGTCATGTCTCCCCGCAGCAATTGCACAGCGGCCCACGCCGCGCCGAAGGCCAGACCGATCAGGACATAGCGCATGGCGGGAACTATACGGTGCCCGGCCGGCCGAATGGAACCGCCGGGCGGGTCGGCGCCGCGGGCTTCGGGCGAATTTACGCACCGGCGATCGAGGGCGATCGAGACCGCGCCCAGGGCCCGCGCGGATGACGCCCCGCGGGCGTTTCGGTTTTGTTCACAGCGTCGGATCACAGCGCCGGAGCGGTTTCGCCGCGCGGCAATCGAAAAATTGTATGGCCGCCGGCAAAGCCGTATATTCTTCCTCGGGGAGTCGCGGACGAAAGGACCGCGTAGTGGACGTGCGTCAGCTGCGTTATTTCATGGAGGTCGTCGAGGCGAAGAGCTTTACCAAGGCAGCCGAACGGGTCCGCGTCGCCCAGCCTGCCCTGGGGTTTCAGGTCAGGAAACTCGAGGACGAGCTGGGCTCGCCGTTGCTGGTGCGGCATTCGCGCGGCGTCGAGCCGACCGAGGCCGGTCTGGCGCTGCTCAAGCACGCCGGCGTGATCCTGCGCCAGGTCGAACGCGCCCGTCAGGAGGTCATCGACTTGGCCGGGCCGCCGCGCGGAAGCCTGTCGTTAGGGGTCACGCCCACCGCGAGCGCGCTGATGGCGACCCGGATCGTCCAGGATTGCAGCGCCGCCTATCCCGGCATCGCGCTGACCCTGGTCGAGGGTCTCAGCGAAGACATCATGCGTTGGCTCGACGAAGGGCGCATCGATCTCGGCTTCTCCTACAACCCGGAAGCGGTGAGGGGAATAGAAACCCATGCGCTGCTGATCGAGGATCTGTTCCTGGTCGTTCCGGTCGAAAATGGGCTGCGCGGCGAGGAGCGGGTTGCGTTCAGCCGGCTCGACAAGCATCAGATGATCCTGCCCAGCAAGCCGCACGGCACACGCATGCTGCTCGAGCAGGCCGCGGAGGAGCGCGGGGTGGAGCTCCGTATTTCCTGCGAGGTCGACTCGGTTGCGACCGTGCGCGAGCTTGTCGAGGCTGGGCTCGGCGCGACCGTGCTGCCCTACGGCGCGGTCCAGGACCTCGTGCGCGGCGGCCGGTTGCGGGCGGTGCGCATCGACCGGCCGAGGATCTCGCGCACGCTGCACATCGCGCGCGCGAACCGCGGCGCCCAATCGAACGCCGCCCAGGCCGTCGGCGGGATCATCCGACAGGTCGCAGACGAGCGAATCCGCTCCGGCCGCGGCTACTGGCGCGCGCCCTGAGCCGGACATAACGTGAGCCGGACACAACGAAGGGAACCCGAAGCAAATGAGCAGAACGGACGTCATCGAACGACTCGACCGGGTAGTCGACGACTTCACCCGGCGCAATCGGATCTACAACGAGGAGACCAATATCGGCCGGGCGAAGATGTTCATCATGCAGCATCGCCAGAACACCCGGCACCGCAACTCCGTGCTCAAGCTCAGGGTCGCGACCAACTGCCCGGAATGGGACATCAAGCTCGACATCATCCACGCCTGCACCCAGGAGATCATCGCCGACAACGAGTACGGCGGCGGCCAGCCGCACTGGGAGATCGTCGAAGACCTGGGCGTGTCGCTCGGCCTGGACCGCGAGGAGATCCGCAACGCGCCGCTGCTGCCGAGCACCCGGCTGAGCTGGCTCGCCTGGGAGGCGCTGATGAGCAACCGGCACTGGCTGGAAGGGCTGATCGCAAATACCTGCGCCGAGCGCTCCGCCCTGCCGGGCTACGGCAGCGGAGAGGTTCGCGAATTTGGATGGCTCGGCGTCGAGCGCCGGCGCTGGCGCGAGGCCTTCGGGCTCAGCGACGAGCAGCTCAATTTCTTCAAACTGCACCACGAGGCCGACCTGGAGCATTCCGACATCGGCTGGAACGCGGTGGCCAACTTTGCTACCGATCTCGGCATGGAGGACGCCGTGGTCGAAGCCTGCCGGGTCAACCTGCTGGTCTGGGAGAATTACTGGAACGGCATCTGCGACGCCGGCGATGCGCTGGTCCGCCGATGAGCCGGCTGCCGCTCACCGTCGCCGCGAGCGACTACGCGCACTTCGCTGACCTGACCAGCGGACGCGTGCCGATCGAGGGCGTCGACCTCAACTTCTTTCGCCTGAGCATCGAGGAGATCTTCTACCGCTTCACCAGGTTCCGGGAATGGCATGTCTCGGAGATGTCGATGGGCAAGTACATCTCGCTCAAATCCCAGGACGACGCCTCGATCACCGCAATCCCGGTCTTTCCCTCCCGGGTGTTCCGCCAGTCCTCCCTGTTCGTCCGCGCCGGCAGCCCGATCGGGGACGCATCGGAGCTGGCCGGCAAGCGGATCGGGATCCCGGAATGGGCGCAGACGGCCTCGATCTACACCCGGGGATGGCTGGTCCACCAGCTCGGTATCCCACTGCAGGAGATCGAGTGGGTCCAGGCCGGGGTCAACCAGCCGGGCCGGGTGGAAAAGGTCGAATTGCGCCTGCCCGAGGGCGTGCGCTATCGCAACGAGCCCGAACGCAGCCTGACCGGGATGCTGCTGGATGGCGACATCGATGTCGCGATGTCGGCCCATCCGCCCGGTCCGTTCGAGAACGGTACGGGGGAGATCGTCCAGCTCTACCCCAACTACCGGGAGATCGAGGAAGCCTATTTCCGCGAGACCGGCATCTTTCCGATCATGCACGTCATCGCCCTGCGCGCGGACGTGTTCGAGGCCAACCGCTGGATCGCGATGAACCTGCTGCGCGCCTTCGAGCAGTCCAAGACCAACGCCATCGAGCGGGCGCGCGAGATCACCGCGACGCGGCTGCCATTCGCCTGGTGCTACGAGGCGGTCGAGCGCGCGAGGGACCTGTTCGGCGAGGACTTCTTTCCCTACGGCATGGAGGCCAACCGCGCCACGCTGGAGGCCTTCCTGCAGTACGGCTTCGAGCAGGGCGTGTGCCACCGCCGCCTCGCGGTCGAGGAGCTCTTCCCGCCCGAGGTCCAGAGCAGCTTCAAGGTTTAGATCCGCAAAGGGTTTAGCTCCGTAAAGAAAGGTAAAGCGATGCCCAGGAAACAGATCGCCACCGGCGAGGTCGGCGCTCCGATCGGTCACTTCTCCCAGGCGATCGCGGTCGAGGGCGCCGGCCGGTTCGTCTTCATTTCCGGCATGACCGCGCGGATGCCCGACGGCTCGATAGCGGGCGTCGGCGATGTCGAGGTCCAGACGCGCCAAGTCTGCGAGAACCTGAAATCCGCCGTCGAGGCGGCCGGCGGCACGCTCGACGACATCTGCCGGGTCGATGTGTTCGTGCGCAACATCGAGCACTTCGACCTGATCCACAAGGTGCGCCGGGAGTACTTCGAGGCGCCGGCCCCGGCCTCGACCATGGTCGAGGTGACCAAGATGGTCTCGCCCGACTACCTGATCGAGATCAACGCGATTGCGGTGCTGGCCTGACGGATGCTCACACTCGAACGATCCAACGCCCTCATCGCGGCCATTCTCGAGAAGGGGCGGGCAATGAACCTGCGGCCGCTATGCGTGGTGGTCGCCGACATCGGCGCCAGGATCAAGGCGGCCCAGCGCGAGGACGGTTGCTCCCAGGCGCGGATCGAGATGGCGCTCGGCAAGGCCGTCGCCTCGCTGGCGCTGGGACGCTCGTCCGCTTTGGTGCGCGAGCGCCAGAAGCAGGGACCGGAGTTCGTCGCCCAGGTCCAGAATTTCGTCGGCGAGCACAAGATGTTCATGGTCGGCGGCGGCGAGCTGATCCGCGACGATGACGGCAACGTGCTCGGCGCCGTCGGCGTCACCGGCGCGACGGAGGATGAGGACGAAGAGCTCGTGGCCTTCGGCATTCGCGCCGCCGGGTTCAAGACCGACGCCGATCTCGCCCATCTCGGACCGCAGGTCCGCGCCCAGCCCTGAGGCGGCCGGGCCGCCCCTTCGCTCTGGTTTCCTCGACATGATCGAGGTCGATAGATTCGCTTTTCGCGGGCCGTCGCCGGTTTGCCAGCGCCGCAGCGGGCCTGTAGCTTCGGCCGGCGCGAACCGGGCAGGGAGGCTTCGATGACGAGCAAGGTGCCGCTCACCATCGCATGCGGCGACTACGATCGGGTCGCCGCGATCAAGGACGGGCGGGTCGAAGTCGAGGGCTGCGAGGTCACCTTCATTCCGATGGAGCCCGAAGAGGTCTTTTTCCGCGCCTTTCGCTATCGGGAGTTCGACGCCTGCGAGCTGTCGTTCTCCAGCTACATGATCGTCACCTCGCGCGGCGCCAGCCCGTTCATCGGCATCCCCGCCTTCGTCAGCCGGGTGTTCCGCCACTCCGGGATCTATATCCGGACCGATCGCGGGATCGACAAGCCGGAAGATCTCAAGGGAAAGACGGTCGGCGTGCCGGAATATCAGATGACCGCCCCGGTATGGATGCGCGGAATGCTGGAGGACGAGTACGGCGTCAAGCCGATCGACATCCACTGGCGCTCGGGCGGCCAGGAGGAGCCCGGCCGCGACGAGCGCACGCCGCTGGCGCTGACCAACGGGGTCGACCTGCAGCCGATTCCCGACGACAAGACCCTGGTCGAACTGTTCGAGGCCGGCGAGCTCGACGCGCTCTTGACCGCACGCGCGCCGTCGAGCTTCGTCGAAGGCAAGCCCGACATCGCCCGCCTTTTCGCCGACTATCGCGCCGTCGAGCGCGCCTACTGGAAGAAAACCGGGCTGTTCCCGATCATGCACTTGGTAGGCGTCAAGAGGGAGCTGGCGGAGAAGTATCCGTGGCTTCCGGGAAGCCTCTACAAGGCCTTCCTGAAGGCCAAGCAGATCGCGCTCGACGAGGTGCGCGAGATCGCGGCGCTCAACGTCACGCTTCCCTGGGTCGAGGCCGAGGCGCTGGAGACGCGCGCCCTGATGGGGGAGGATTACTGGCGCTACGGCGTCAAGGAATGTGCCCATGAGATCGAGGCGCTGGCGCGGTATTCCTACGACCAGGGCCTGTCGGAGCGCCGGCTGGGCGCCGGGGATCTTTTCGCGCCTTCGACCTTCGAAATTTCGAAGATCTAGGGATGGAGCCCGCAAGATGAGCGATTTGCCGCTGGAGATCACGGTCGAGGATCTCGACCGCATGCGCCGCATGGGCGAGGAGCACGCCCTGCTCGATGTGCGCGAGCCGCGCGAGCTGGAGGTCATCGCGCTGTCGGGCAGCATCGACATCCCGATGGGCGCGGTGCCGGACCGGGTGGGCGAACTGCCCGACGACAGGACGATCGCAGTGCTCTGCCGCAGCGGCGGCCGCAGCCTGAAGGTCACGCAGTGGCTGCGCGCGAACGGCTACGGGAAGGCGACGAACGTGGCCGGCGGGATCAACGCCTGGGCCGAGCGGATCGACACTTCGCTCGATCCCTATTGAGGCGCTCGATCCCTATTGAGGCCCCGCCAGGGGTTCGAATCTTTCGCCTCGAACCCCTGGTTTCATGTCGATGGATCGACTTATCGAGACATTCGAATGCGTTCTGGTCGCCGGATCGTCATCGGCCGGGGGGATTCGAAAGTCCCGGTCGATCCACTAGAGGATCGGCTCGACCCGGGCGACTTCCGGGACATAGTGCTTCAAGAGGTTCTCGACGCCCATCTTGAGGGTCGCGGTCGAGCTTGGGCAGCCTGAGCAGGCGCCCTGCATGTGCAGGTAGACCACGCCGTCCTCGAAGCCGTGGAAGACGATGTCGCCGCCGTCCATGGCAACGGCCGGGCGCACGCGGGTATCGAGCAGTTCCTTGATCTGGGCGACGACCTCGTCGTCGACCGTTTCCTCGGCCGGGTCCGCGCCGTCCCCCGGGTGCAGGATGGGCAGGCCGGCGCTCAGGTGCTCCATCAGCGCGCCCAGGATCGAGGGCTTGAGCACATGCCACTCCAGCCCGTCGTCCTTGGTGATGCTGACGAAGTCCGCACCCAGGAACACGCCCGCGACCCCCTCGATCGCGAACAGCCGGCCCGCCAGCGGCGAGCGCGCCTCGGCGGCCCCGGCGCTCGGGAAATGCGCGGTCCCCCCGGCCATGATCGTCCGGCCGGGCAGGAACTTCATCGTCGCCGGGTTGGGGGTGGGCTCGGTCTGGATGAACATGGCATCCCCGTGTGTGAGGTCTCGCCGGCAGGGCCGACAGGAAGAGGGCTGACAGGAAGATAGGGCGAAACCGCCGCCGATCAATGCCGGGCCCGGTTGTCGCCGGCGTTCGAGGCCCGGTCGGGGATGTGATGGCGGTTGAGCAGCGGCAATTGGGCAAGCCCAAAGATGAAGGTCAGCCCCATCAGACCGAAGACCTTGAAGGAGACCCAGACGTCGGTGGTCTGGGTGCGCCAGACCAGTTCGTTCAGCACCGCCATCGCTGCGAAAAACAGCGCAAACCGCAGCGTCAGCCTGCGCCAGCCCTCTTCGTTCATCGGCCAGGCCGCGCCGAGCAGCGGCTTGAGCAGCGGCTTCCCGATCACCAGGCCGCCGAACAGGACCAGCGCGATCAGACCCTGGACGATCGTCGGCTTGAGCTTGATGAAGGTCTCGTCATTGAGCCACAGGGTCAGACCGCCGAACACGCCGACGATGGCCGCGGTGATCAGCGGCATCATCGGGACCCGCTTGTCGACCGCATAGGAGACGACCAGGGCGACCGCGGTGGCGGCCATCAGGGCGGCGGTCGCAACGAACAGATCGCCGAGCATGTAGGCGACGAAAAACACCAGGACCGGACCGTAGTCGCTCATGGTCTTGACCGATCGTCTCCGGCTGCCTGACATGGCGGTCATTCGATGCTCCGCGTGAGAAATTCAACGGAAGGCGCGGCCGGAGGAGGCCGCCCAGGAATGACAAATGGATGAAGCGCGGGCCGGTTTCAACCGGGTCGCGGCGGTTACGCGGTGGTTGAGCGCCCGGCAGGGCGGTTCCGGCGAATATTTGCCGCGGCCCGTCGCCTTGCGCGGGTAAGCGCCGCGCGAAGTGTGTTATGCTGAACACGATGGAACGGAGCAGGCAAGGCGGGAAGACCCCGGAGCCCCGACGCGCGCTGGGCGAGGCCGATCGCGACAGGTTCCACAGGTTTCTCAAGATCGCCGCGGACAGCCCGTTCCCCGGCGAGCGCGCGAACGCGCTGGATGCCGCCAAACGCCTTGCCGGGCGGCACGGATTGACGCTCCAGGAGGCCGCGCGCGCGCCGGAGCCGGCGCCCGATCCGCCGCCGCCGCGTGAAAGCGCGCGCGAGTACGCCGCCCGCGAGATGGCCGACATCGTCAATCTGTCCGAGGTCAATCTGTCCGAGGCGCGGTTGAGGGCGGACAAGGAGCGCTACGAGCGCGCCCTGCGGGATGCGATCTCGCGCGGACTCGGCGGACTCGATGGCGCCGCCGCGGCGCCGGGCGGGGGAGGGCGCGCGGATTACCACATCGGCCAGCGCTCCAACCGCCGCCGCAAACGGGATTCGCAAAGCTTCGCCCGGGTGCTGCTGAGCGAGACCAGCCTGCCGTTGAGCGAGATCGTCACGCTCACGGGGCTGGACATCTACGAGATCGTCGGTTTGAAGCTCAGGATGCGCGCGCCCGCCCGCGCCGGGCCGATGGCGGCTGACCGCAGGAATGGACGACCGGACGGACCCATGTCGTCCTTTTTCGGTATGCCGTATCGTCCGGGGCGGCGCGGCGGCGCGACTCCTTGACGGCCTTGAAACTCGACCGCCTTGAAACCGGGCCGCCCGGTTGCGGGAACGCCAACGGTCCGGCGGCGAGATCGGCGACCGGGTCATGACGCTTTCCCAGATCTCGCCCACCTTAGCCTGGACGCCGCCCCGAAGCTTTCCGCGCAGGGTCGGGATGACGCCAGAATGACGCATCGCCGGCGCCGCCGCCGGACGCCGCCGCCGGACGGTGCGGCGGGATAGCGCTTGCCCCGCGTGGCGATCCGAATAGATTGCTTCGCAAGCCAATCGTCGCAGGGAGACGTCCAGGGGTGTCCAGCCCGGCCCACGCAACAGTTTGCTCCACCGCCGCCCGTCGCGCGGCGGCGCTGGTCGTCGCGGCGGGAGAGGCCGCCGGGCGCTTCACCGGCCGGTGCGCGTGCTCGCATCCGAACCCGGATCGGGCGGGTACATGACCGGCTACACCGGCTACCGCGACACGACCACGCCCGAGATCACCGTGCGCGGCGCGGCGGAAGCTTGCGAGATGGCGGGGCCTGCTCGATTCACATCTTCGCCAACTGAGGTCGAGGCCGTGCGATGAAACCACCGCCGTTTACCTATCACGACCCGCATACCGTCCCCGACGTGCTGGGGCTGCTGGCCGGGCTCGACAACGCAAAGGTGCTGGCCGGCGGGCAGTCCCTGATGCCGATGCTCAACATGCGCTATGTGCTGCCGGACCACATCATCGACCTCAATCGGGTCGAGGGGCTGACCGGGATCGAGGCGCCCGACGGCGCGCTCACGATCGGCGGCATGACCCGCCAGCGCGACATCGAGTTCTCCGACGTGGTCGCGAAGCGGTGCCCGATCATGCACGAGGCGATCATGCAGGTGGGCCACCGCCAGACGCGCAACCGCGGCACGCTGGGCGGCAGCATGTCCCATCTCGACCCCTCGGCGGAACTGCCGGCGGTCGCCATGGCGCTCGACGCTACCGTCCATGTCGGCAAGAAGGAGGGCGCGCGCGACATCGCTATGGCCGATTTCCCGGCCGGCTACATGACGCCTTCCATCGAGCTCGACGAGCTCGTCACCGGCGTAACCTTCCCGCTGTGGGACGACGGTCACGGCTACGCCTTCATCGAGTTTGCCCGTCGGCACGGCGATTTCGCCATCGTCTCGGCGGCGGCGCTGCTGACGATTTCGGCCGCCGGCAAGGTCGGGAGCGTGTCGCTTACGGTCAGCGGCGTCGGGCCGTCGCCGGTCCGCTGCGCCGAGGCCGAAGCGATGATCCGGGGCGAGGCGCCCTCGCTCGAGCTGTTCACCGAGGCGGCTGAGACCTGCCGGGCGATCGATGCGATGGAGGACGTGCATGCGCCGTCGTCCTATCGCCAGCATCTGGCCGCCGTGCTGACCCGGCGCGCGCTGGAGAAGGCGCAGACACGCCTGGGAGGGTCCGATGCCTGACAACCGCAAGATCAGCGTCGCCATCAACGGCCAGACCTATGAGCGCGAGGTCGAGACCCGGCTGCTGCTGTCGGATTTCATCCGCCACGAAGTCGAGCTCACCGGCACCCATGTCGGCTGCGAGCACGGCGTGTGCGGCGCCTGCACGATCCTGCTCGACGGCGTCAGCGCGCGATCGTGCCTGACGCTCGCCGTCCAGGCCGACGGCCACGAGATCCTCACCATCGAGGGCATCGCCCCCAACGAGGAAGAGCTCCACCCGCTGCAGCAGGCGTTCATGGACAATCACGGTCTGCAATGCGGGTTCTGCACGCCGGGCATGTTGACGACGCTTCTGGAGTTCCTGCGCGACAACCCGAACCCGACCGAACGGGAGGTCCGGATCGCGATCTCCGGCAATTTGTGCCGCTGCACCGGTTATCAGGGGATCGTCGACGCCGCGCTCGACGCGGCCGGCCGGTTGCGCGGGGAAGCGCCGTCCGCGCCGTCCGCAGCTTGAGCCCGATGTCGAATTCGGTTCCCGGATCGAGACGACCCTCGCCCGACTCGCTGCGCCCGGAGCCGCGCCCGTGAGCGCGCGCATGATGGGCGCCCGGGTCAAGCGGATGGAGGACCCTGCGCTGCTCACCGGGCGCGGCCGGTACACCGACGACATCCATTTGCCGAATCTGCTGGAGGCGGCTTTCGTGCGCAGCCCGCACGCCCATGCGCGCATCCGCGGCATCGACGCGACGGCCGCGGCGTCCATGCCGGGGGTATTCGAAGTCGTCACCAGCGCCGGCCTGCCGGAAGAGTTGAGGACCGTGCGGGTTCCCTTCCAGGTGCCCAACCCGGCGATCTCCCAGCCGTTCCAGCAGCGGCTGCTCGAGGATGAGGAGGTCTGCTTCGTCGGCGAGCCGATCGCGATGGTGCTGGCCGAGACCCGCTATGCCGCCGAGGACGCCGCCGCCGCGGTGGCCGTCGATTACGAGATATTGGCCGCGGCCGCGGATTGCCGCGATGCGTTGGCCGACGGCGCTCCCCTCTGCCATTCCGGCGGCGAGGGCAACGAGGGCGCCGGGTTTAAGCTCGGCTACGGCGACGTCGAGCGCGCGTTCGCGTCCGCGAACCATCGTTTCGAGGTCTCCGTCCGCAGCCACCGCGGCGGCGGGCATGCGATCGAAAACCGCGCCGTGGTCGCCGGGTACGACGATCTGCACGATGTCGTCACGCTGTGGTCGGCCACCCAATCGCCCTTCCTGGTCAAGATGAACGTCGTCGACATGCTCGACTGGCCCAACGACCGGCTGCGGGTGATCGCGCCGGAGGTCGGCGGCGGCTTCGGGCCGAAGACGATCTACTATGTCGAGGAGGCGCTGATCCCGTACTGCGCGCGGGCGTTCGGCCGGCCGATCAAATGGATCGAGGACCGGCGCGAGAACTTCGTCGCCACCAACCAGGAGCGCGATCAGTACTGGGAGATGGAGATCGCCTGCGACGGCGAGGGCAAAATCCTCGGGCTGCGCGGCGAGATGATCCACGACACCGGCGCCTACATGCCCTGGGGAATCATCAGCCCCTACATCTCCGCCACCACGGTGCCGGGCCCCTATGTGGTGCCGGCCTACGAACTCACCGTGCGGGTGGCGCTGACCAACAAGGTCGCGGTGACGCCGGTGCGCGGCGCCGGCCGGCCCCAGGCGGTCTTCGCGATGGAACGGCTGATGGACCGCGCGGCCGATGGCGTCGGCGTCGACCGGGCGGAGATCCGGCGGCGCAACCTCATCCCGGCCGAGGAGATGCCCTACAGCCTCGGGCTGATCTTCCGCGACGGCAAGCCGATGACCTATGACAGCGGCGACTACCCACGTTGCCAGCGGGAGGCTCTGGAAAGGGCCGATTATGCCGGCTTCGCCGCCCGCCGGGAAGCCGCGCGCTTGGCTGGCCGGCATGTCGGCATCGGCGTCGCGAACTATGTCGAGGGCACCGGCCTCGGCCCGTTCGAAGGCGCGACCGTGCGGGTTCATCCGAACGGCCGGATCACCGTCTATACCGGCGGCGGGGATTCCGGACAGGGCCACTGGACGACGCTCGCCCAGCTTTGCGCCGGGCCGCTCGGCGTCGCGCCCGATCGGATCACCGTCGAGGTCGGGGACACGGCCAAGATCGCCAACGGGGTGGGTACTTTCGCAAGCCGCATCGCGGTCAACGCCGGCAACTCGGTCCATCTGGCCGCGACGGCGGTGCGCGAAAAGGCGCTCAAGGTCGCCTCCCATATGCTGGAGGCGGCCGAGGAGGATCTCGACATCGAGGATGGCAGGATCTTCGTCCAGGGCGTGCCCGGGATGTCGCTGAGCTTGCGGGAGGTCGCCCGCGCGGTACAGGGCATGCCGGGCTTCTCGCTGCCCGGCGGAGTCGAGCCGGGGCTGGAATCCACCCAGTACTTCTCGCCGCCGCAATCGGCCTATTGCAACGGCGCCGCGGTGGTCGAGGTCGAAGTCGACGCCGGGACGGGCAATGTCGAGATCCTGAACTACGCGATGGCGCACGATTCGGGCCGGCTGATCAACCCGTTCATCGTCGACGGCCAGGTCCAGGGCGCGTGTGCCCACGGCGTCGGCAACGCGCTCTATGAGTGGATGGGCTACGACTCCGAGGCCCAGCCGGTCACGACCACGTTCGCCGACTATCTGCTCCCCGGCGCCGCCGAAATCCCGCGCGTCGATGTCGTCCATGTCGAATCGCCGACCCCGAACAACCCGCTCGGGGTCAAGGGCGCGGGCGAGGGCGGGACGATCCCGGCGCTGGCCGCGATCGTGGCCGCCATCGAGGATGCGCTTCGTCCGCTCGGCGTGAAGATCGACGAGGCGCCGATCATGCCGGCGCGGCTGGTCACGCTGATCGAGGCGGCCAGGGCGCGCGCGGGATGACCGACGCCGGGCCCGCTTGCCGGCGTCCGGGGCCGGCGATCGAGGCCGGCGTCGTTCACGGACCAGGGGAGAAGGCGCAATGAGCGAGCGGACCGTCCTGCGCACGCGCGAGGGCGCGATCGAGCGCATCCGGCTCGATCGGGCCGAGGCCGGCAACATGCTCACGGTCGGCATGGTGGACGAGCTGACCGCGATGATCGCCGCGGCCGGGCGCGATCCCGCCGTCAAGGCGATCGCGCTTTCGGCCGCGGGCGAGGATTTCTGCCGCGGTCGCGATCCGGCCGGCGCGCCGGAAGCCGCGCCCGAGACCGCGCTCGAAATGCGCGCCCGGCTCACCGCGCCGATCCTCGCCTTCTACGCCGCCGTGCGTGAGGCCGAGGCGCCGGTCGTGGCGTCGGTCCAGGGCCGGGCGCGCGGCTTCGGCTGCGCGGCCTCGGCGGTTTGCGATATCACCATCGCCGCCCACGACTCCCGCTTCAGCCTGCCCGAGATGCTGCATGATTTGCCGCCGACCCTCGCCATATCCGCCCATATCGATCGCACCATGCCCAAGGCGATCGCCTGGATGGTCTATTCGACCGGCGAAATCGACGCCGAGACCGCGCGCAGCCTGGGCTTCGTCAGCCATGTCGCCGCGCCGGGGGCGCTCGAAGACGAGACCGAGACCCTCCTCGCATCGCTCGGCAAGCGCGGCCGCGACGCGCTGGTGACGTGCAAGCAATACCTCGCCCGCGCCCGCCTGATGGAGACGGGTAACGCCGCCGACTACGCCGGCAACCTGCTTTCGGTGGTCATGTCCTCCCGCTGACGCCAAAACCGGCGACGCCGTCCCCGGTCCATCGTCCGGTCTCGTCATGGCGCTCACGCCGTGAGGTCGAGGAAGCCGGCGACGATGTCCTGCAAGACGCCCGGCCCATAGGCGTAGCAGGCGACGTAGTCGGTCACGTCGCGCCCGTCGAACACGCCGCTTCTGGCGCGTCGTCGTAAAGGCCACGCAGGATGGGAGCAAGACCTGCCTTGCGACGCACCACAAGGCGCAACGCTACGACTTCCGCGCAGCGCGGCGGCGTTTCCAGGCACAACCCCCGCGCTCGCCCGAAGGCATGAGAGTATTGCGGATCGCTTCCGGCGCCGCCGCCAGCCCCGATCCGACCCCACGAAAACGCCTGGATTCACCGCCGTTTCAGCACCCCTGAAACGCCCCGAAAATCCCCGTTCACGGCCGGTTCACGGCCCGTCCAAGCCCGGACTCGTAAAGACTTTCGGCCGTCCCTGGGTTTCCGGCATCTTCCCGGCATCTTCCGGATTCGCAGAGACTTTCGTCCCCTACGCGCCCGTGCGGTCGTCGACCCGGAATGTCGCGCCGGCGCCTGGGATCGAAGTCGGTCCGCGCATGCAGCGCGCAGCAGTTGTCCCACAACGAAAGATCGCCCGCCCGCCAGCCCTCGGATCGCGCCCGGAGCGTCCCGGGCAGGGCGTCATAGGCTGCATACGCGCTGGCGAACAGCGTGTCGCCGCCGATGGGCGGCGCCTCGATGGCGTAGGCCTCGATGGCGTAGAGAGTCGTCGCCATCGCCGGGGACTCGTAATAGCACTGGTCGGAATGGAACCACATTTCGCCGTCTTCCAGCGTCGTTTGGAAGCCTTCGTTGCGGACGTTGGAGACGAACATGATGTGCGGCTGCCCGGCGTTCTTGGATCTGGACGACTTCACCAGCGCCAGCGCGCCGAAGAGGCGGCAGAAATCCTCCTGATTGGCTTCCGACAGCCTCTGGCCGCGGAACAGCAGCGCCGAATGGTCGAGGAAGGCGCGATGGATGGCCCGGCGCGTTTGCCGCGCGACCGGCCGTGACGGGCCGATCCCGCCCGCCTCGGCGCCGATCGCGTCGGACAGCGGCTCCACGGTGATGAGCATCGGCGCACTCCCGCTCGCTGCGGCCGATCATACTCCGCGCAATGGCGTTATCGATATGGCGTTATCGATACAGCGTGCAGCGGTCTTCGCCAGTGGGTTCTTCGGTCTCGGGCCGGTTCCGATGATGACGGTCGCGCCGCCGCTGTGGGCGATCGGGATCGGCGCCGGCCCGTTCATGACCGGCTTTGCGCCGCGCGCGCGGCCCTGTCGGCGGCGCTGTCGATCCCGGGCGGCGCGCTGGGGCTGATCGCCGCGCGCCTGCTGCCCGGCGCCCGCGCGGGCGGGTAGAATGGCGCCGCAGACAGGCCGCAGACAGGGAGAGACGGCATGGCGGTCACCATCGGGACGTCGGAGGCGGGCAGCACCTTTTACACCGAAGCGCAGGCGATCGGCGCGATCGCCAGGCGCGAGGGCGTCTTCGATGACGTCACGGTCTTCGCCACGCCGACGGCGAGCGTCGGCAACGCCGAGCGGCTCGAGTCCGGCGAGTTCGAGTTCGGTTTCCTCGCCGCCAATTGGATCGGCCGCGCCGCCCGGGGCGAGGCGCCGTTCGCGCGCCCGCTCGGGGTCCGCATGGCCTCACCGGCCAATTCGGGGCCGATGTTCTTCATCGCCAGAGCCGGGTCCGGCCTCGTCTCGGTTGCGGACGTTCGCGGCAAGCGGGTCTCGATCGGGCTGGAGATCGGCGGCATGGCCCAGCATGTGGCCACGATGTTCGCAATCCTCGGCATCGGGTTCGACACGTTCGAGGCCGTCCATCTGAACTTCGCCGACGGGGCCGCCGCACTTGCCGCGGGCGAGATCGACGTCCAGTTCCAGTGCCCGATTCCCAATGCGGTGATGACCGACCTTGCCGATACCACCGACATCCGGGTCCTCGACTATGGCCCTGGCCAGCTCGAGCGGCTGCTTGCGGAGGTCTCTTTCTACCGCCCGGCGATGGTGCGACGCGGCGCGCTGCGGGGCCACGACCGCGACAGCCCGCAGATCGGGGTGCTGAACGTGATCGCAACCCATGCTGATACGCCGGCTGAGACCGTGGGCGCGCTGGCCGGGCTGATGGCGACCCACCATGAGAAGCTTGCGGTCCTCAACCCGCTGTTCGTCGGGCTCGGCGAGCTGTTTGCGCCGCTGAAGAGCGACGGCGCGGCAGGTCTTGCCATCGACGGCGTTCCATTGCACCCCGGGGCGGTCGAGGCCTATCGCCGTTGCGGCCTGATCGCCGGCTGAACTTCAGGCGAACGCATCGGTAAACTCGCCGACCAGCCTCAGCGCCAGCGCCTTGTTCGCTGCCGTTCCGCTGATCTGGAGCAGCGCCTCGTCGAGCCCGGCCTCGATGTAGCGCGCAAGCCGGGCGCGGCAGGCCTTCGGCGTCCCGCCGACGCAAAACGCCTCGATCGCCTCGTCGGGGATCAACGCCGCCGCGCCTTCGAGGTCGCGCCGGGAGACGGCCGCCATGATCGCCTCGTGATCGACCGGCAGCCCGGCGCTGGCGATGTTCGCCGCATGCCGGGGGCTGCGGAACAGGAAGGCCAGCTTGGTCTTGAGGTTCTGGATCGCTTCCTTGCCGTCCAGCGAAACCGAGTAATAGATGAAGCCCGCCCGGCGCAGCGCGGCTGGATCGCGCCCGGCCGCGTCCAGCCCGGCCCGGGCCTCGGCGAGGCAGGCCCGGGTCGAGGCCAGCGTCAGCCCGCCCGACAGCAGCACCCCGTCGGCGATCCGGCCCGCCCGGCGCAGCACCTGCGGGCCGGTCGAGGCGACGTAGATGGGCATTTTCTCCGGTGTCGCGAAATCCATCCGGGCGCCGTCTAAGCGGTAGGTCGGCGCTTCGCTCGTGACCGCATCGCCGGTCCACAGCGCTCTCAGATCCCTGACGAAACCGCCGATGGCGGAAATCGGCCGGACAGGCTCGCGGCCGGACTCGGCAAGGTTCATCACGTTGCCGACGGAGACCGCGACGGCGCATCGGCCGGGCGCGATTTCGGCGAGGGTCGAGAGCGCCATCGCGGTCGGCGTCGGGTGCCACAGATACGGGCTGACGGCCGTCGGGACCAGACGGATGCGCCGGGTCGTCGCCGCGACCGCCGCGCAGGCGGTGATCGCCTCGCGATAGCCCAAGTGCTCGGCGATCCACACGCTCGCGGCGCCGGCAGCCTCGGCCTCGGCGGCAAGGCGCATCATCTCGCGGGTATCGTCGAGGCCGTCCAACACCACGCCGATCTCTGCGGTCATCGCTGCTGCGTCCTCTCCGGTCGTCTCCGCGCCTTCATCTTCGATCGGCCGGCCGGCGGGTCAACGCTTGATGGATCCGAAGCGACCTGTGATTCTGCCGGGCTGGGCGAACAGGGAGGCGCGGGCGATGCTCTACATCATCTACCAGCACGACAAGCCGGGGGGCGGGGCAATCCGGGCAGCGACCCGCGATACCCATTTCGCTTATCTCGACGCTCATGCAGACAGGCTCGTGCTCGGCGGGGCGCTGTTGGCCGAGGACGGCAAGACGCGCATCGGCAGCGTGCTGATCATCAACGCGGGCTCGCGCGCCGAAGCCGAAGCGTTCTCCGAGAACGAACCCTTTCGAGCCGCCGGCCTGTTCGACCGGGTCGAGATCAACCACATGCGCAAGGGCCAGTGGAACCCGGATGCAGCGCCGAGGACTGCCGAGGGCGACTGAGGCTCGCGCTGGCGCCTGAACGGCGACGCGCGCGGCCGCTCTACGCCGCCACCCCCTGCGGCAGCGGGTCGGCTTGGCCCAGCACCGCCGTCCTGTAGATGTCGTTCATGCAGGCCCAGCGCGTTTTCACCGCGATCTCGGCGACCGCGACCGCCCGGGCGGCCAGCGCCTCGTTGACGACCAGCCGGGCGACCAGCTCGATCTGACGGCTGGAATGCTCGGCGTCGGCGATGAAATGCTCGGCGAAGAACCCGATCGCGGGATGGTCCTGCGCCAGCCCGTGATGCGTCTCGAAGGCCGGCAAAGTGCGCTCGCCGTTGGTCGCCGGCTGCTGACCCTCCTGGGTTGCCTGCATGGCGACGATCACCGGGAACGGCTCGTCCCGCACGGTGTTGAGATAAAAGTATGAGCGCGCGCGCCAAGCCGGGAGTTGCTCGGCGGCGCGCACCTCCTCGTCGCTCATGCCGGCGTAGCGGCAGAACCGGAAGATCAACTCGGCGTGGTCGTGCGGCTCGCGGTCTTCGCCGGGGCCGGCGATCAGGCCCTCTTCCTCGGCGAGGTTCTCCAGAATGTAGCGCCGGCCGTCGGCAGGCGCCTTGGCGTAGATCAGGCCGAAGCTGGGCAGTGCGCGGGTGACGTGCTGATAGTGCTGGGCCATCAGCGCGGCCATTGGCGCCAAACCGATCTTGCCCTGATGGAACTCGACGTAGAAGGGATGATTCTTGGTATGCCACGTCTCTCTGAGACCGACCACAGCGTCCGCGGCTTCCTTGCCGATCCGAGTCGTCGCGTCGCTCATCTCCTGTCCCCTGAATTTCCGCTACTCGACCGCGCCGTCATAGCCGAGCGCGAAGGGACGATCAATCTTTCGGCGCGTCTGGACAAAACGGGGCGAATGTGTGCGACTCGCGTTCACCGACGCTTGATCCGGGGCCTGTCCCAAGAGCGGCGGCTGGGCGGAGAGTGCGATGAGCTACGACGGGTTGCGTCCCTATTTGCAGGTGCTGGAGCAGCGCGGGATGATGCGCTGGGTCGACAAGGAGGTTGACAAGGACTGGGAGATTTCCGCGGTCGTGCGCATGATCTTCCGCGCCATGTCGGAGGAGAACCGCTACGGCATCGGCTTCCGCAATATCAAGGGCCATCCCGGGGGCCGGGTGGTCGCGGGCGTCGTGGCAAGCTCGCGCGAGATGATCGCCGCCGCGCTCGGCTGCGCGCCGACCGCGGCGGCGATCCACGAGCGCGTGATCGCCGGGATCTCCAACCCGATCGAGCCGGTGATCGTCGACGAAGGGCCGTGCAACGAGGTCGTCATCACCGGCGATGACGTCGATCTCAACGCGCTGCCGATCCCGATCTGGACGCCGGAGAAGGATGCCGGCCCATACCTGACCCCGCTTTGGGTGACCAAGGACCCCGATGACGGAAGGCGCAATATCGGCATCCGGCGCTGTCAGATCAAATCCAGGAACACCACCGGCATCCTGTTCGGTGCGCCCGACCGCGGCGGGGCGATCCACTGGGAGAAATGGAAGCGCCGCGGCAGCCACATGCCCGCGGCGATCTTCATGGGTGGCGATCCGGTCCAGTATGTCGTCGCGCCGGCGCGCTACGGCGCCGACGAACTGGCCGTGGCGGGCGGCATCCGCGGCGAGGCGATCCCGATGGTCAGGTGCCAGACCGTCGACCTCGAAGTGCCGGCGCACGCCGAGATCGTCATCGAGGGCGAAGTGCTGACCGACGGGCTCGAACCCGAAGGCCCGTTCGGCGAGTTCACCGGCTACATGGCCGGCGGGCGCGCGGCGCCCATCTTCCGGGTCACCGCCATCACGCACCGGAAGGGCCCGATCCTGATGGGCATCGTCAGCCAGTTCCCGCCCTCGGAAAGCAGCATGATCAAGCGTTCGCTGCTCGAGGCGGGACTCAAGAAGCACCTGAGCGAGGATCTCAGGATTCCCGGCATCGCCGCCGTCCACGCGCTCGAGGCCGGCGGCTGCACGGCCACGCTGTGGATCGCGCTCAGCAAGATGTATTCCGGCCACGTCGATCAGGCGGTCTTCGGCGCCATGGGCCATATGGGGATGAGCTATTTCAAATGGATCGTGGTGACCGACGATGACGTCGACATTGAAGACCCGTTCATGCGCGATTGGATCCTGGCTTGGCGGGTGCGGCCGGAGTCCGACCTCAGGGTGATCCACGACACCGCCGCGGTCGAGCTCGATCCGTCGTCCTTCGGACCCGACGCGCCCGAGGGCGGCCCGTCGCCGGGTGCAAAGGTGATTATCGACGCCACCCGCAAGTGGCGGTACCCCGGCATCTCCCTGCCGCCGCTGGAGACGCTGCGCTGCGTGGCCGCAGACTGGCGGAGCTACGGTCTGCCGCCGCTGGAGGATCTCAAGCTGCCGCGCGGAGAGTAGGCGAGAAGCGACAGAAAGTTCGTCCCGAAGCCGTCTCAGCCCCCATCTCGGCCGGGAGCGATTTCGCACCACACCGGGGTGTGGTCGGAGGCCTTCTCTTTGCCGCGCGGGGTGCGGTCGATGCCCGAGGCGACCAAACGGTCGGCGGCCTGGGGCGACAGCAGCAGGTGGTCGATTCTAAGCCCGAAATCCTTCTGCCAGGCACCGCCCTGATAGTCCCAGAAGCTGTATGTGTTGGGCGCAGAGTTGAAGGCGCGATAGGCGTCGGTAAGCCCGAGATAGACCATCGCGCGGTACCGGCCACGGCTTTCCGGCCGGCACAGCGCGTTATCGGCCCAGCCGGCGGGATCGTAGCAGTCCTCGTCCTGCGGCACGACATTGTAGTCGCCGCCAAGGACAAGGGCTTCCTCATTATCCAGCAGCGCCCTGGTATGAGCGATCAGCCGGTCGAGCCAGCGGATCTTGTAGTCGAACTTCTCGCCGGGCGCCGGATTGCCGTTGGGCAGGTAGATCGAGGCGACTCTCAGATCGCCGACGAAGGCCTCGATATACCGCGCCTGCTCGTCGGTCTCCTCGCCCGTCAGGCCGGTGCGCACATCCTCGATCGGCTGCTTGGCGAAGATGCCGACGCCGTTGAAGTTCTTCTGGCCCCAGATCGCGGCGTTGTAGCCGGCGTCCTCGATCGCCTCGCGGGGAAAGGTTGCCTCGGTCGCCTTGAGCTCCTGGGCCAGAACGATGTCCGGCTTGAATTCCTCCAGCCACTCCAGCACCCGCGGCAGCCGCGCCCGCACGGAGTTGACGTTCCAGGTGGCGATTTTGGTCATCCGACCGCGAAAGAGACGCCGCAGCCGCAGGTGGATGCCGCATTGGGATTGCGGACGGTGAAATAGGCGCCGACCAGCTCCTCGACATAGTCGATCTCGGCGCCGGCGAGGAACTCGAGCGAGATCTCGTCGATCACCACGCGCACGCCGTCGCGTTCGAAGACCGAGTCCTCACCGTTTGCCGCATCGTCGAAGGAAAAGCTGTACTGGAAACCGGAGCAGCCCCCGCCGCCGACCGCGACGCGGAGCATCAACCCGTCACCGCCCTCAGCCTCGGCAAGCACGCGGACCCGCCGGATGGCGGGGGCGCTGATCGTGATCGCCTGGGGTGCCTGGACGCCTTCCATTGAGTCTATCTAGGCGGTGGGCGGTGGCTGGTCAAGCCGGCCTCAGCCGCCGACGATTTGCCCGATAATGGCTGAACGGCGTGGTTGACCGTGAGTGCGCGGTGCGCCCGGGGCAGCGCCGATTCGATTGCCTGGGCCCGCCGGCCGGAGTAGGGTCCGCCGCATGATCGCCGAGCCCGGTTTCGCGGCGTCGAGGACGCTGGCCCGTTACGCCTGTGATCCCGACGAGACCAGGGGCCGCCGGCGCCGCGAGGACGAGAGCGAGTCGCGAACGGTCTATCAGCGCGACCGCGACCGGATCATCCACTCGACCGCTTTCCGCAGGCTGAAGCACAAGACCCAGGTTTTCGTCTATCATGAGGGCGACCATTACCGGACCCGGCTGACCCACAGCCTGGAGGTTGCCCAGATCGCCCGCTCGCTGGCCCGCGTCCTCGGGCTCGACGAGGATTTGAGCGAGGCGTTGGCGCTCGCCCATGACCTCGGCCACCCGCCATTCGGCCATGCCGGCGAGCAGGCGCTGCGCAAGGCCATGGCGCCCTATGGCGGGTTCGACCACAACGGGCAGACCCTGCGCGTGCTCACGTCGCTGGAGGCGCGCTATGCCGCCTTCGACGGGCTGAACCTGACCTGGGAGACCCTGGAGGGGGTCGCCAAGCACAACGGCCCGCTGCTCGGCGACGGCCGCGGCGAGGCGGACCTGCCCTGGGCGGTCGCCGGGTACAACCGCATCCACGACCTTGATCTCGCCAGATGGCCCGGCGTCGAGGCGCAGGCCGCTTCCCTTGCCGACGACATCGCCTATCACGCCCACGATATCGACGATGGGCTGCGTGCCGGGCTGTTCGGACCCGACGACCTGCGCGCCGTGCCGCTGGTCGGGCAGATCGTCGCCGAGGTCGGCGACAGCCATCCCGGGATCGAGCGCCAGCGCCTTGTGCACGAGACCGTCCGCCGGCTGATCGACCGCATGATCGGCGACGTGATCGCCGAATCGCGCCGTCGCCTGGCCCGGCACGGCCCGGACTCCGCCGATGAGGTCCGCTCGCTGGGCGGTCCGGTCATCGCCTTCGCCCCGGCGATGACCGAGGCCAACGTTCACTTGAAATCGTTCTTGCACGAACGCATGTATCGCCACCCGAAAGTCAACCGGATGACGAGCAAGGCGCGACGCGTGGTCGGCGATCTTTTCTCCATCCTGCACGAGGAACCGGACTGTCTGCCGCCGGAATGGCGGCGACGGGCGGGGGCGGCCGCCGGCGGGGACGAGCTGGCCCGGGTCGTCGCCGACTATATCGGCGGCATGACCGATCGGTTCGCCAAGCATGAGCACCGTCGGTTATTCGATGTGTACGATGATTGACAGATGAACGTTTTCAACATTTTCAGAGAGGTTATTAACACAGAGATCGAAAATCTGGGCATCCCACAGGACGCTGTCCGCTTCTCGGTTGAGCCGCCGCGGGATCCCGCCCACGGCGAGATCTCGACCAACGCCGCGCTGGTTCACGCCAAGGAGCTGGGTCGAAAGCCACGCGAGGTCTCCGAGTCCCTGAGCGCCGCGCTGTCGCGTCATCCGGAGGTCCTTGAGGCGAGCGTCGCCGGCCCCGGGTTCGTCAATTTGTGGCTGCGGGCCGGATTCTGGCGCGACAGCCTGGCCGATGTTCTGCGTTGTGGAACACGCTACGGCGAATCCGCTGTCGGGCGGGGAAGGCGGGTCAACATCGAGTATGTCTCCGCCAATCCGACGGGGCCGATGCATGTCGGCCACGGCCGCGGGGCGGTCGTCGGCGATGCCTTGGCCGCCCTGATGGCGAAGGTCGGCTTCGCGGTTACGCGGGAGTACTACATCAACGATGCCGGCGCGCAGATCGATGCCCTGGCGCGCTCGCTCCACCACCGCTATCGCGAGGCCGCTGGCGAGACCGAGGGGCCGCCGCCCGAGGGACTCTACCCCGGAGATTACCTGATCGAGACCGCGCAGGTGCTGCGCGCGCGCGATGGCAAGCGCTGGCTTGCGGCGCCGGAGGACGAGTGGCTGCCCGCGCTGCGGCAGTTCGCGGTCGATCGGATGATGGCGCTGATCAAGGACGATCTGGCCGCGATGGGCATTGTCCATGACGTCTTCACCTCGGAGCGGAAGCTGGCCGAAGCCGGCGCTGTGGACGACGCGCTGGGCGATCTCGAGACCCGCGATCTGATCTATGTCGGTGTCCTCGATCCTCCCAAGGGCAGGACGCCGGAGGACTGGGAGCCGCGGCCGCAGACCCTGTTCCGGTCGACCGCCTTCGGCGATGATGTCGACCGCGCGATCCGTAAATCCGACGGCTCCTGGACCTATTTCGCCGGCGACATCGCCTGTCACAAGGACAAGGTCGCGCGCGGGTTTCCCGTGCTCATCGACGTCTGGGGGGCCGATCACAAGGGCTACGTCAAGCGCATGAAGGCCGCGGTGGAGGCGCTCAGCGGAGGCGCTGCGCATCTCGAGGTGATGATCTGCAATCTCGTCAACCTTTCCGAGGCCGGCCAGCCGGTCAAAATGTCCAAACGCGCCGGAACGTTCGTCACCCTTCGCGAGGTGGTCGAGCGTGTCGGCAAGGATGTGGTCCGGTTCATCATGTTGACGAGAAGCAACGAGGCCCCGCTGGACTTCGATCTGGCGCAGGCGGTCGAGCAGTCGAAGGACAACCCGGTCTTCTACGTCCAGTATGCGCACGCCCGCGCGTGCTCGGTGCTGCGCAACGCGGCCGAGGCGTTTCCCGAGGCGGATTTCTCCGACGCGGCGCTGGCCGAGGCCGGGCTGGACGCCCTGGAAGAAGAGGACGAGATGGCGCTGGTCCGGGCCCTGGCGGGCTGGCCGCGGGTGGTCGAGACCGCCGCCGAGGCCTTCGAGCCCCATCGGATCGCCTACTGCCTGTCAGATATCGCGGCATCCTTCCACGGGCTGTGGAACAAGGGCAACGTGGCGGAGGAACGCCGGTTCCTGATCGCGGGCAACCGCAAGACCAGCCAGGCGAGGCTGGCGCTGGTGCGCGCGACGGCGATCGTCATCGGGTCCGGACTGGAGATCATGGGTATCACCCCGGTCGAGGAGATGCGCTGATGGCCAGGAACGCTGACGCGGCCCCGAGCGAAGCCGGGATCGGCGATCCGCTGCGACCCGGGCGCCGTTTGATCCGGCGCGCCCTGGCGGGCGGTGTGGCGGTCGTCGCCCTGTCCGCCTTCGGGGCCTTTCTGGTCTATACCTACAACAAGGGCCAGGAGAGCGCCGCGGATGCCGCTCCGGTGGTCCTCAAGCCGAAGCTTAGCGCCTACAAGGTGCGTCCGGAGGTGGCGGGCGGCATGACGGTGCCCGACCGCGATAAGGAAGTCTATGAGATCATTGCCGCGGCTCCGGCGAAGCCGACGGTCGAGCGATTGATGCCGGGCCGCGAGGAGCCGCTCGCGCCGCCGAAGCAGGAGGCGGTCTTCCGGGTCGCGCCGCCGACGGGCGCTCCGGCGGCCCCGTCCGAAAAAGCGCTTGCGATGGCCGTCCCCGAAGCCGACAGCGGCAAACCGGTCACGGCCGCCAATCGCCCGGCCGCCGCGCCCAGCCCCGGCAAGCCGCTGCCGCCGTCCCCCGCGCCCGCCGCACCGCAGAAGGAGGCCGGGAAGGCGCCCGCCGGCGGCGCCGTCTATTGGGTGCAGCTTGCCTCGCTGCGGTCGCGCCCAGCCGTCAACAAGGCTTGGAAAGAGCTGGTGCGCAAGCGTCCGGACCTGTTATCGCGGCTCGACATGTCGGTTCAGCGCGCCGATTTGGGACCCGCCAAAGGAATCTACTTTCGTATGCAGGCCGGTCCTTTCGGAGATCGGGCCAGCGCGCGCAGACTGTGCTCGAAGCTGACCGGCCGGAAAGCCGGCTGTCTTGTCGTCCGGCGCTGACGGTCGGAGGCCCGCCGCCGTCATCTTCGGCTGCGCCGGTCCGATTGCGGGCATCGCCGAGCTGGACTTCTTCGCCGAGGCCGATCCGCTCGGCTTCATACTTTTCAAGCGGAACTGCGACGAGCCGCGCCAGGTCCGCGACCTGATCGGAGGCTTGCGCGGCGCCATCGGCCGGCCCGACGCGCCGGTCCTGATCGATCAGGAAGGTGGCCGCGTCGCCCGTCTCGGCCCGCCGCACTGGATCGTCCGCCCGCCGGCCAGGGCCTTCGGGCTACTGGCTGGGCGCGACGGCCTCGACCGCGCAGCCGAGGCCGCTCGCATGAACGCACGCTCGATCGCCGGCGAGCTTCGGGATCTCGGCGTCACCGTCGATTGCCTTCCCCTGCTCGACGTGCCCGCGGCGGGCGCGCACGGCATCGTCGGCGACCGCGCCTTCGGCGCCGACCCGGCGATGGTCGCGGCGCTCGGACGGGCAGTCTGCGAGGGCTTACTGGCCGGCGGGGTTTTGCCGGTCATCAAGCATCTGCCGGGTCACGGCCGGGCGACGGCGGACAGCCATGTCGGCTTGCCGGTGGTCGAGGCTTCGACAGACAGTCTGGCGGCCGTCGATTTCGCGCCGTTCCGCGCACTCTCCGACGCCCCGTGGGCGATGACCGCACACGTGCTCTACCGCGCCTTCGACGCCGCGCGGCCGGCGACTGTCTCGCCCAGGGTGATCGAGACGGTGATTCGCGGCGCGATCGGCTTCGACGGCGTGCTGATCTCCGACGATTTGTGCATGGCGGCGCTCTCGGGCACGCCGGCCGAGCGGGCCCGCGCGGCCTTGCATGCGGGGTGCGACGTAGCACTTCACTGCAATGGGGAGCTGGACGAGATGCGCCGGACCATGGACGGCGTCGGGCCGATGACCGCGAAGGCGCTCGAACGGCTCGCCGCGGGCGCGGCGCGGCTGGGCGCGGCTGTAGCCGGCGCTGCGGATACGCGCGCCCTTGCCGCGGCTGTGGACAAAGCGCTGGCCGGCTTTTAGACCGCGCTGATGGATCTTGCCTATTCCGTCTCGATCTGGCTGTTCCCGGTTCTGATCGCGATCACCCTGCACGAGGCAGCCCACGGCTACGTCGCTTGGCGCCTCGGCGATGAGACTGCCAGGCGCATGGGCCGGGTGACCTTCAACCCGCTGCGCCACATCGATCCGCTGGGCACCGTCCTGATCCCGGGACTCCTGCTTGCGACGTCGGGGTTCGTCTTCGGCTGGGCCAAGCCGGTCCCGGTCAACTTCAACCGGCTCGAGAATCCAGGCGCGACATGGTCTGGGTCGCCGCCGCGGGGCCCGGGATCAACATCGTTCTGGCGCTGCTCTCGGCCGCTCTGATTCATCTGGCGCTGCTCCTGCCCGGCAGCCTGCAAGGCTGGGCGATCGACAACCTGCGGCACTCGATCCTGATCAATCTGGTGCTGGTGGTGTTCAACATGATCCCGTTACCGCCGCTGGACGGCGGCCGGATCGCCGTCGGCCTGCTTCCGCGGCGTTTAGCCGGGCCGCTGTCCGGGATGGAGCGATTCGGCTTGCCGGTTATAATCGGCGTCCTGTTCATCGTGCCATGGGCGGGCCGGGGGCTGTCCGTCGACCTCAATGTGTTCCCGTGGCTGATCGGCGCCCCGGTTACCTTTCTGGTCGATGTGGTTGCCGGAATGACGGGTCTGAAGTGACGGTTATCGAGACCGACGCCGAATGGGAAGAGTCCGTGCGCGCGCCGGCCGACGGGGCCGGGCAGGGTGCCTTCGTGCTCGACCTCGAAGGCTATGAGGGCCCGATCGACATCCTTCTGATGCTGGCGCGCCAGCAGAAAGTCGATTTGACCCGGATTTCGATCCTGCGGTTGGCCGAGCAGTATCTGGCGTTCATCGTCGAGGCGCGCCGGGTCAATCTCGAGGTCGCCGCCGAGTACCTCGTCATGGCGGCTTGGCTGGTCTATCTGAAGTCCCGGCTGCTGCTGCCGGTCGATGACGAGGACGACGAGGAGCCGAGCGGGCCGGAGCTTGCCGAAGTACTGACCTTCCAGCTTCGTCGGCTGGAGGGGATGCAGGACTCCGGCAACCGGCTGATGGCGCGCCCTCGGCTCGGCCGGGACGTGTTCTCGCGCGGCGATCCGGAAGGCTTCGAGGTCGTTCGCCAACCGGCCTTTGATGTCTCGCTGTTCGATCTGTTGTCGGCTTATGGCGAGAACCGGCGCCGGCGGAACGATGCGGTCTTCACCATCGAGCCCAGCGAGTTCCATTCAACGGCCGAGGCGATGGGCCGCTTGACCGCGATGCTGGGCGGAATGACCGCGTGGCGGAGCCTGCTTACCTACTTGCCGCGGGACGCCGCCGGCGGGCTGATCTTCCGCTCGGCGGTGGCCTCGACATTCGCGGCGAGTCTGGAGCTCGCGCGCGCCGGGCGCGTCGAGCTGCGCCAGTCGAGCCATCTCGGTCCGCTTTACATCCGCGGGCGCGAGGCCGCGCCTGCGGATGTTCGGGGGGCCAAACATGGGCCATGACCTTCGCCTGATCGAAGCCATCCTGTTTGCCTCGGCCGAGCCGGTGCCGGAGCGGAACTTGGCCGAACGCTTGTCCGAGGGCTGCGACATACCGGCGCTGTTGGCCGAGCTGGCCGACCATTACCGTGACCGGGGCATCCAACTCGCCTGCGTCGCGGGCGGCTGGACGTTCCGCACGGCCGAGGACCTGGCAAGCCATCTTCGGCTCGAAAAGCGCGTCATGCGCAAGCCCTCGCGCGCCGCCGTCGAGACGCTCGCCGTCGTTGCCTATCACCAGCCGGTAACCCGCAGCGAGGTCGAGGAAATCCGTGGCGTCGCGGCCAGCCGCGGGACGTTCGACATCCTGCTCGAAGCCGGCTGGATCCGTCCGGTCGGCCGGCGCAGCGGTCCCGGCCGCCCGATCACCTGGGGGACGACGACGGCGTTCCTGGAGCATTTCGGCTTGGCGAGCCTCGCCGATCTACCGGGCCTCGACGAACTCAAGGCCGCCGGATTGATCGACACCCGGCCGGCGAGCGTCGCGGCCGGCATCGGGAAGGAGGCCGGGGACGGCGAGCCGGGCGCGGCCGGCCTTGGCAACGGCGTGGCCGAACCGGACGCGGGGCGCGCGCTTTCGCCGCCTTTGGGGCTTTCCGAGCCCGAGACGCTGCTGCCGCAACACTCCTGACCGGCGCCGCTACGCGGGGCGGGGTGCGGCCGGCTCCGTCTTGCAATTGAGAATGGATTTCAATATCATCGGCCACGATTCCCGACCGCGGGGGCGGGCGTACGGAGCCGACGACCAGAGGCCATGCAGCGGGCGCCGGCCTGCCGGTCTTGCGAGGAGAGACATGGCCAGCCTCGGACCAGCGTTCACGCGCCTTGCCGCTGCGGTACGGGCCAGGCGGCGGGCGCCGATCGCTTGGTCGGTCCTCCCGGTCGTCTTCGCTTGCGTGATCGCGACCCCGGTGCTGGTCATCCTGGCCTACGCGTTCGTCCCTGCCGGGGATGTCTGGGCGCATCTGGCCGGCACCGTCTTGCCGCGCTATGTGGGCAATACCCTCGTGCTGATCTTCGGTGTCGGGATCGCGACGTTCGTGATCGGCGTCGGCACGGCTTGGCTGGTCACGATGGCGCAGTTCCCCCTGCGCGGGGTCTACGAATGGGCCCTGCTGCTGCCGTTCGCGCTGCCCGCCTATGTGCTCGCCTACACCTATACCGGGCTGCTGGATGTCGGCGGGCCGATCCGGGAATGGCTGCGGGCCGATCCCGGCCTGTCCGGACTCGCCGTCTGGTTCCCGGAAATCCGCTCGCTCGCCGGGGCGGTGGCGATGCTGACGCTGACGCTCTACCCCTATGTCTACATGCTCGCACGCGCCGCCTTCCTGGAGCAGACGGCCGGCCTTGTCGAGGTGAGCCGCACGCTGGGGCGCGGGCCGTGGCGGACCTTCGCGGCGGTCTCCCTGCCGATGGCTCGGCCCGGTATCGCTGCCGGCCTGTCGCTGGTGCTGATGGAGACGCTCAACGACTACGGAACGGTCGATTTCTTCGCCGTGGATACCTTCACGACCGGCATCTACCGCACTTGGTTCGGGCTGGGCGAGCCGGCCGCCGCCGCCCAGCTTTCTTCGATCCTGATGCTGTTCGTCTGCGTGATCCTGATCGTCGAGCGGGTCTCGCGCGGCGGCGGGCGGGTTCACCAGACCACAAGGCGGATGCACCAGCTTCCGACCCGCCGGCTTGGACGGGCGCGCGGACTTGGCGCCTCGACCGTCTGCGCGCTGCCGATCCTGTTCGGATTCCTGCTGCCCTCGGTCGCGCTGGCGATCTGGGCGGCCGACAACGCGGCCGAGGTGTTCAACTGGCGCTATGCGCAGTTTGCGTTCAACAGCTTCTTCCTGGCGGCGGTCACCGCGGTGATCGCGGTTTGCGCCGCCATGATCCTCGCCTATAGCATTCGGCTCACCGGCCGGCCGGAGATCACGATCTCCGGCCGGCTCGCGGGGCTGGGATACGCGGTGCCGGGCTCGGTCATCGCCGTCGGCATCCTGCTGTTCTCCGCGCGTTTCGACAACGCGATCGACCTGTGGACCCGCGAGACCTTTGGGGTCTCGACCGGGCTGATCTTTACCGGCACGGTGGCCGGCGTCGTTTTCGCATATCTCGTCCGGTTCATGGCGATCTCGATCGGTACCGTGGAAAGTTCGCTCGCGCGGATCACGCCCAACATGGATGCCGCGGCGCGCAGCCTGGGACACAAGCCGCTCGACGTGCTCACCCGGGTGCACCTCCCGCTGATGTGGGGCAGCCTCGCGACTGCATGTCTGCTGGTCTTCGTCGACGTGATGAAGGAACTGCCAGCGACGCTGATCCTGCGGCCGTTCAATTTCGATACCCTGGCGATCCGGGCACACCAACTTGCCTCCGACGAGCAGCTCGCGCTGGCCGCCGGGCCGGCGCTCGGGATCGTCGCGGTGGGACTCCTGCCGGTCTTCCTTCTCAGTCGTTCGATCCGCTACCTGCACGATGCCCGCGAGGTGCGGGCGTGATCGATCGGCTGCAGACCGGTGCCGGGCTCGAGGTCGCCGGCGTCAGCCACGCCTTCGGCGCGCGCACCGTGGTGCGCGAGGCGAGCCTGGCGGTCAGCCCCGGCGAGATCTTCTGTCTGTTCGGTCCTTCGGGTTGCGGCAAGTCGACCCTGTTGCGCGTCATCGCCGGGCTCGAGCGGCTGCAGGCCGGCCGGATCGCCATCGAGGGGCAAATGGTTGCCGATCCGAACCGCCATGTCCCGCCCGAGGACCGCTCGGTCACTCTGCTGTTTCAGGATTTCGCGCTTTTTCCGCATCTCAGCGTGATCGACAACGTGACCTTCGGATTGCGTCACCTGAGACCGGAAAAGCGCCTGGAGCGCGCGCATGAGGTGCTGCGCCAAGTCGGTATGCTCGACTATGCCGATCAGTTCCCGCACACGCTCTCGGGCGGGGAACAGCAGCGCGTGGCTCTCGCCCGAGCGCGCGCGCCGAGGCCCAGGGTGATGCTGCTGGACGAGCCGTTCTCGAATCTCGACGTGCGGCTGCGCAACAGGCTGCGCGACCTGGTGCTGCATGTCCTCAAGCGAACCACCGCGGCGACCGTCATCGTCACCCACGACCCGGAGGAGGCGATGTTCATGGGCGATCGGATCGCGGTGATGCTGGACGGCCGTATCGTCCAGACCGGCACGCCGCAAGAGCTCTACAACGTCCCGGCGACGCCGTTCGTCGCCGGGCTCTTCGGCGACGTGAACCGGATCACCGGGCCGGTGCGCGACGGCCATGTGCATACCGTGCTCGGCCGGATCTGCGCGCTGGGATTTGCCGAAGGCGCCGAGGTCGACGTGCTGTTACGCCCGGAATCCCTGACGCTGGGCCCGCCGGGCCGGAGCGAGGGATGGAACACCGTGGCCCGCGTTGAAATGTCGCGAATGGTCGGGCACACCAATGTCGTCCATTTATCCGTATCGGCAGGCGACGGCTCGTCGCTGCATCTGCATGCCCGCACGATGGGTCCGATCCGCCCGAGCCCCGATGACGAGGTCGGCATCCGCCTGGACGACGCACAGGTGTTCCTGTTCCCGTCCGCCGACCGGAGCGAAGACGCGGATCTCTAGCCCGCATTTCTCAAAATCAAGACCCGGGATCAAACACCTGGCCGGTCTTGGGCCGAAGCAGGAAGATGCCCTGCTCGCTGCGGAGGTTGGCGAACGGGCCGATCCTGGCGAGCTCGCTCGCCCGGCCGGCGTGGCTCAGCGAGACCGCGCGCTCGACCTCCAGATCGAGCCCCGCGCACAGCTCCAGAAAGTCCAGGATCGTGCACAGGTGGATGTTGGGCGTGTCGTACCAGCGATCGCTGTTTTCGCCGATCGCCGGCATCCGCCCGTTGACCAGGAGCCGCCAGCGGATCCCCAGATGCCCGAAATTGGTGAACGAGACGATCGCCCGGCCGGCGATCCGGACGAGCTGGAGCAGGAGCTCGCGCGGCGCGCGGGTGGCCTGCAGCGTCTGGCTCAGCACGGCGTAGTCGAACGCCCCATCGGGGTAGTCCGCCAAGTCGGTGTCCGCATCGCCTTGGACAACCGACAGCCCGTGGCTGACGCAGGCGTTCACGCCTGCCTGGCTGAGCTCGATGCCGCGCGCGTCGATCCCCTTGACGTGGACCAGATGGTCGAGCAGCGCGCCGTCGCCGCAGCCGATGTCGAGCACCCGCGAATCCGGCGCAATCATTTCCGCGATGACCTGGAGGTCGCGGCGCATCACCGCCCGGCGAGACCCCGCCGCTCCGCCGCGCCGTCGAGGAAGCCCGAAAGCGTCGCCTGGAATTCCGGCTCGTCGAGCAGGAAGGCGTCGTGACCCTTGTCGCTCTCGACCTCCACGAAGCTGACATTGGCCGCGGCCGCGTTGAGCGCGCGCACCACGTCGCGGCTCTCGCTGGTCGGGAACAGCCAGTCGCTGGCGAACGAGATCACGCAGAACCGGACGGGCGAGTCCGCGAACGCCTTGGTCAGCACCCCGCCGTGCTCGCGCGCGAGGTCGAAATAGTCCATCGCCCGGGTGATGTAGAGATAGGAGTTGGCGTCGAAGCGCTCGACGAAGCTCGATCCCTGGTGGCGCAGGTAGCTTTCGACCTGGAAGTCGGCGCCGAAGCCGAAGCTCAGCGCGTCGCGTTCCTGTAGCCGGCGGCCGAACTTGCGGTGCAGCGCCGCCTCGGACAGGTATGTGATATGCGCGGCCATACGGGCCACCGCCAGCCCCCTGGTCGGCATCTTGCGGTGTTTCAGATAGGCGCCGTCGCACCAGTCCGGATCGGCGATGATCGCCTGGCGGCCGACCTCGTGCAGCGCGATGTTCTGCGCCGAATGGCGCGCCGCGCAGGCGATCGGCACGGCGGCGAAGACGCGCTGGGGGTAGCGTGCGGCCCACTCCAGCACCTGCATCCCGCCCATCGAGCCGCCGATGACGCAGAACAGCGTCTCGATGCCCAGGCGGTCGAGCAGCCGCGCCTGGGCGCGGACCATGTCGGAGATGGTGATCATCGGGAAGTCGGCGCCGTAGGGCGTTGCCGTTTCCGGGTTGATGTCCATCGGGCCGGTGGTGCCCATGCAGCCGCCGAGTACGTTGGCGCAGACCACGAAGTAGCGCCCGGTATCGAGCACCTTGCCCGGCCCGACCATGACGTCCCACCAGCCGGGCTTGCCGGTGACGGGGTGCGGATCGGCGACGAACTGATCGCCGCTCAGGGCGTGGCAGACCAGGACCGCATTGGAACGCTCGGCGTTCAGCCTGCCATAGGTCTGATAGGCGACGGTGAACGGCCCGAAATCGACGCCGCAGTCGAGGCGCAGCGGGGCTTCGGTCGCAAGCCGAACGCGCGTGCCGGGCAGTTCGGATCCCGCAACGGACACACTTGGATTGTACAAGGACGCGCTCTTTCCCGTTCTGACAAACGCTTCCCGGTTCGTCGTCGGGCTCGATTGTAACCAAAGCCGCGGCTGGTTATAAGTCGCGAGGACGGCACGGCGTTTCCCGCGCGGAAACGACGCTGCGCGGTCTCACGGGGGCAGTGTCACACGGGCAGGGGAGCATCGGGGCCGCGATGGTCGAGGCTACGCAGTCGCTTGGGCAGGCGCGGGAGCACATCGATGCGCTCGACGACCGGATCCACGATCTGATCATGGAGCGCGCGGCGCTGGTCCAGTCGGTCATCCGGGCCAAGGCGGACGACGGCCGGCCGCCCTACCGGCCGGGGCGGGAGGCCCGGGTCCTCCGCCGGCTGGCCGGCCGCCATCACGGCCCGTTTCCGCTGCTCCCGCTGATCCATGTCTGGCGCCAGATCATACCCGCCTCGCTCGGCCTCCAGGGCGGGTTCGCGGTGGCGGTGTACGCGGGCGAGGGCGCCGGTGACCGGCGCGATGTGGCGCGCGATCACTTCGGCGCGGCCACGCCGATCATGCCGCACCAGACCCATGCCGGGGTGGTCAACGCGGTCACCGAGGGCAGCGCCGCCGCCGGGATCCTGCCGTTGCCCAGCGACGGCCGGGAGGAGTCTTGGTGGCCGCGCCTGCTGCATGCCGGCAGTCCCTCGATCGTTGCCAGGCTTCCGTTCGCGCCCCTGCCGGCGCAGTCCGCCGAGACCGACGAAGCGCTGGTCATCGCGATGACGCGCCCTGAGACGTCCGACGACGACCGCAGCTTCGTCGCGCTCAGGAGCGGCGCGGCGAGCAGTCGGGCGCGCATCGGCGATGCCTTCAAGACGCGCTCGCTCGAGCCCACGATGATGCTGTCCCAGGACGATTCCGCCGACGCCGAGGTCTCGCTTTTCCTGGTCGAGATCGAGGCCTTCATCGAGCCCGACGACCCGCGCATTGCCTCCCTGCTCGCCGATCTCGACGGACCGGCGCCGGCGATCTGGGTGCTCGGCGGCTATGCCCGGCCGTTCACCCGGGCGGAGCTCGGTGGGGGTCAGGGCGCCCGCGCGGCGGCCCGGTCGTGAGCGGGCCCACGCTCCGCCCCGGCATTCTCGACATCGCGCCCTACGTCCCAGGAGAGTCCTCCATCCTGGGCCGGAACGAGGTCATCAAGCTGTCCTCGAACGAGGGCGCGCTGGGGCCGAGCCCGGCCGCGGCCGCGGCCTACCACGAGGCCGTCCGGGACATCCGCCGCTATCCCGACGGCGGCGCCACCGCCCTGCGTGCGGCGATCGGGGCGCGCCACGGGCTCGATCCGGACCGGATCGTCTGCGGCGCGGGCTCCGATGAGCTGCTCTGTCTTCTGGCCAGGGCCTATGCCGGGCCGGGCGACCAGATCCTGACGCACGCCCATGCTTTCGTAATGTACCGCCTGATCGCGCTTTCGGTCGGCGCGGAGATCGTCGAGGCGCCGGAGACCGCGCTGACTGCCGATGTCGAGTCGCTGCTCGCCCATGCCGGGCCGCAGACGCGCATCGTCTACCTCGCCAACCCCAACAACCCGACGGGCACTTTCATCGATGCCGACGGCCTCGACCGGCTGCGGCAAGGCCTGCCGGCGGGCGCTCTGCTGGTGGTCGATTCGGCCTATGCCGAGTACGTCACGCGCAACGACTACAGCGCCGGCGAAGGGCTGGTCGATGCCGGCGAGAACGTGGTCATGACCCGGACGTTCTCGAAGATCCATGCGCTCGGCGGGGTGCGGCTCGGCTGGGCCTACTGCCCGCCCGCGATCGCCGATGTCCTGAACCGGCTGCGCCCGCCGTTCAACGTCGGAAGCCCGGCCCAGGCCGCCGGCGTGGCGGCGATCCAGGACACGGCCTTCATCGCGCGGTCGCGCGATCACAACGCCGCCTGGCTGCCCTGGATCACCGGGCGGGTCCACGCCGCGGGCCTGAAGACCACGCCCAGCGTCGGCAACTTCATCCTGGTCGAGTTCCCCCGGACGCCGGGCCGCGATGCCGAGGCGGCGCGCGCGTTCCTCGCCGGGCGCGGCATCATCCCGCGCCTTGTGGCCGGCAACGGGCTGCCCGACCATCTCAGGATCACCGTCGGGACCGAGGCCGAGATGCGCGCGCTGGCCGATGCGATCGATGGGTTCGTGGCCTGAGCGATGAGCGGGAAGGTTCTCTTCACGCGGATCGCGCTGATCGGCTTCGGGCTGATCGGTTCCTCGCTCGCCCGGGTGGTCAAGCGCGACGGCCTTGCCGGCCACATCGTCGCGTGCGCCCGCACCGCGGCGACGCTGGAGGCCGCGGCCCGGCTCGGCATTGCCGATTCGACCACGCACGATCCGGCCGAGGCCGCCCGCAATGCGGATCTGGTCATCATCTGCACGCCGATCGGCAGCTATGGCGCGATCGCTAAGGCGATTGCGCCGGTGCTCGTGCCGGGGGCGATCGTTTCCGACGTGGGCTCGGTCAAGAGCGCGGTCATCGAGGCGCTCGCCCCGCATCTGCCGGCGGGCGTCCATCTGGTGCCCGGCCATCCGATCGCCGGTACCGAGAACTCGGGTCCGGAGGCGGGATTCGAGACTCTGTTCGAGGGCCGCTGGTTCCTGATCACCCCACCCGAGGGCGCCGATCCCGACGCCGTCGAGCGGGTGGCCGCGCTGTGGCGCCGCACCGGCAGCCTGATCGCGGTGATGGATGCCGGCCACCACGACCATGTGCTGGCGATCACCTCGCACATCCCGCATTTGATTGCCTATACCATCGTCGGCACCGCGACCGATCTCGAGGACGATCTCAGGTCCGAGGTGATCAAGTTCTCCGCCGCCGGGTTCCGGGACTTCACCCGGATCGCGGGTTCGGACCCGGTGATGTGGCGCGACGTTTTCCTCAACAACCGCGAGGCGGTGCTGGAGATGCTGGGCCGGTTCACCGAGGACCTCACTGCCCTGCAGCGCGCGGTCCGCGTCGGCGACGGCGCGACGCTGGAAGCGCTGTTCACCCGGACGCGCGAGATCCGCCGCGGCGTCGTCGCCGCCCAGCAGCACATCCCGCCCGCGCCGGACCGGACGTAGCCCTGTGGGCTGGCAATGGCGTGGCTCTCGTTCATGGACGAGAGCGGGCATGACCACGCCAACATGCTCTTCGAGGTGCGCGGCGATCCGGAACCGAGACACATGACAATTCTGCTCCAGGCGGCATCGCATTGGAAGGTGCTCCGTCGTTCCTGGTGACGCGAAGCGCCTTACCAGCTCAAAGGGAAGACAGCATCGCATCGGGTGAGGTAGAGTTGTGGTCGTGTTACACGGTCGTCTGCGGAGACCACATCGTGCGTCATGGGAAATTTACGTTGCCGTACTATGCATACGAAAATTGGACTGATGGCAACGGCCATAGAGTCAAAGTGCATCGTCATGATTGTCGCTACTGCAACAACGGGCAGGGTCAGTGGAGAAACAGGCCAGCCGCCGCTGGTTCCAACGATCGATGGCACTGCCTCGGACACTTCGGGTCGCCTCACGATGCCATGTGCAAAGCCCAAGACCGAGTACGAGGCGAAGATATCTGGTTCACGTTCTGCGGGCATTGCCTCCGAGAAGCAGGGTGCACCAATGATTAAGATCGGCAAGCTGGTGAAGGGCGATGGGGCTCCGAAATGAAATAGAGCACGGATTTCGCCCCAGTCTCTGTGATCTTTCCCTTTGTCCTAAAGAAAGGAAATTTCGTCATGCCGCCAAATACAGAACAATTTCGAGTGGAACTACGAGCGCAGATCAGACGCGCTCGGCAGCAAGGTCGTCCGCATGTGGAGATAAATGCCGGCGAACTTCACCGAACTCTTGGTGGCTACCCGCCCCAGGCTGGTGAGCTCGCTGCTGCGATGCCCTCATGCAGCAATGTTATGTGGGAGGAGTATCGAAGAAGTAATGCTGAAATCATTCATCAGCCAAAGAATGGTAAAGGGGCCTCTCTAACAATCCGATACAGGTTCTCCAAATAAAGGAAAGAACGAACCCAGAGATACGTTTTGTCAAGTGGGGGTCGAGTGATAGACGGATCAAAAACTGAGGGAAAACTCGGACATTGAATTGGAACGAATGGTCTAGTTAATTTGTTCAAGCTCCGGCCATGGTGAGAAGGTCAATGTTCTTGGTTTCCCGAGAGTTTTTCCGGAACAAATATACTCCCGTAGTCATCTTCCAATTTGAGCACCCGCCCCCCGTATCGGACATAGTAAGCAGTGCGGGATAGTCCAGTGTAACCGCCCATTCTATTTTTGGCATTTGCCTCAAGGCAAACAAGCCACCCTTTAGGCTCTCCTAAACGAGTTTCTACAGGGTGAGATACCGAAGCATTCCGAATTGAAGGAGGGTCATAGAAGTTACGCAACACATGATTCTTAATCGTTGTTTTATAATCATTCGGAAAAGGACCGATTGAAGTATTTTGTTTATCAAATGACGCACAGCCAACCAATACAGGCATGGTACAACAAGCGACAAGAAATGCTTTCGGGTCCATCTGCTGATTCCTTCCAGACGGGTCGGTTCAGTACTCCGCGAGGTATTCGGGAAAAGGTGACGCACCATTCCACCATCCATCAGGGCGATTGCCCTGGGGACCGCCCATGGACCGAACCTCTGCGTCGATCCTGACGAAAACAACCAGTTTTATCAAAGTTTCGTTTCACAGTTTCGCAAAGTGCATGCATGGGCATGTTGCCCCACCTGCAGAACGCGCTTTTCCCTTGTGTGCGGCCGGTGACGGGCGTTTTTCCGTCGGCGTCGATCTGTATGCTGGCACGATGAAGGCATGCCGATGAGCGCAGGTGGCCCCGGGCGGGACGGCGCGGGCGGTCTGCGGCCTCTATGGCTACCGGTGGCGGCGCACGGGATGTAGCTTAGCGCCAGACCAGCCGCGGCAGTTCGAGCACGGGGACGGGGCCGAGCGAGAGCCGCTGGTCCTGGATCGTGACTGGCAGGCCGATGCGCCCCGCGCCGCCGGGCGTGGCGAATGCCAGCAGGTCGAGCGCGCTCTTGAGCCCGGGCGCGTTGCGCGGGTCGACTGCCCCGGCGTCGGCCAGCGCGTCGATCAGCAGCCGGTAGCCGGCGATCTTCAGGTGCAGGGCGGCGATCGGCTGGAGTGCGGCGTCGAGCGCCGCGGTTCCCTCGCCGTCGATTGCCAGAGCCCGCCAGCGCAAGCCCAGACGTTCGATCTCGACCGTTCCGCCGCCGTCGCGCCAGATCTCCAGAATCCGACGCCGCCGTCCGCGGGCGATCGGGCCGGTCAAGGCGGCCTCCAGCCGCACTTCGTCGATGCGCGCGCCGAGCGCCGCGGCCGGCGCCTCGCCCAGATCGATCCCGGCAAGCCGCAGATCGATGCGCGGTTCCTGCCCGGCCGGCAGGACCACCCTCGCCGCAACCAGTTCGATGCTGCGCGCGGGTCCGCCTCCGATCGGCGATACGACCACCGTGCCGAGACGCCAATCGAGCCCGAGTCCCGCGCCGGACGGCAACGGGGCCAGGATGCCCTCGGCGGTCCCGGCGCGGATCTCGACCGGATCGGCGGCGCCGAGCCGATGCCGGCCCGGGGCGCTCAGGACAAGCCGCGTCGGGTTCCACGGCCTGGCGGAGGCGGTCAGCCGCGGTCCCCGCCACCGCCAGCCGCCGCGGTTTTGGGGAAGCCCGATCGACGGCGTTTCGATCCTCATTGCGAGCCGCCCGGGAAACCCGCCCACGGAGACGGCGCCGTGGTCCACAATCCAGCCCTGGGCGCGCCGCTCCGCCGTCCAGGCATCGAAGCCCCGGCGCAGCGCCTGGGCGGCGAACCACCAATAGCCGCCATAGCAGAACGCCGCGGCCAACAGGCACACAAGCGCGATCGCCGGCCGGTTCTTCAGCATCGCCGGGTTCCTTCGGTGGCGGCGTTATAGGCCGGCCGGCCGGGTCGGTCGAGGCGCAGGCGGCGTTTCCCGTCCGTCCGGCATCTGTATTGTGGCGCGATGAGGGCATGCAGATGAGCGCCGGCGGGCCGACGCCGTTGTGGGTCACCGCGGCGCCGGGGCTGTTCGTGCTGTTCTGGGCCTCCGGCTTCCCGATCACCCGATTGGGGCTTGCCTATGCGGAGCCGTTCACCCTGCTGACCATACGCTCGGCGCTGAACGTCCTGTTCGTGCTGGCGCTGTTGCCGTTCGTCTCTGTTCGCTGGCCGTCGAGCTGGCGCGAGGCAGGGCACATCGCGGTCTCCGGCTTCCTGCTGCAATCGGCCTATCTCGGCTGCATCTTCGTCAGCCTGGGCCAGGGGGTCTCGCAGGGCGCGGTCGCGCTGATCGCCGGCATGCAGCCGATCCTGACCGCCATCCTGGTCGGCCGCCTGCTGGGCGAGCGGATCGTGCGACTGCAATGGATCGGCTTCCTGCTCGGCTTTGGCGGGCTTGCCTGCGTGATGATAGAGCGAATTCAGTTCGGCGCCGGCACCGCGCTCGGCTATTGCGCGGCCGCGGCGACGCCGGTGCTGATCACCGCGGCCTCGCTCTACCAGAAGCGGTTCTGCTCCGGCATGGACCTGCGCAGCGGGATGATCATCCAGCACGCAACGGTGTTCGTGACCAACGGCGTGCTCGGGCTGTTGCTCGAGACCGGCGCGGTCGTGGTCTCCCTGGAACTCGCGTTCGCGCTGCTGTGGCTGGTGCTGTTTCTGTCGGTGACGGCCAACAACCTCTACTATGTGATGCTGCGCCGCGGCGAGGCGGGCCGGGTCTCGAGCCTCTTCTACCTGACGCCGCCGGCCGCGGTCGTCCTGGGCTATCTCACCTACGGCGAGATCTTCGGGCCGATCGCGCTGGCGGGTTTCGTGGTGGCCGCGCTCGGGGTCGCGCTGGTCGTGCGGACGGGCGCCGGGACCCCATGAAGGGCCATCGCCTGTTCCTTGCCGCTTCCCCGCTGATCTTTGCGCTCACCTGGAGCACCGGGAACATTTTTACCAAACTCGGCATTCCCTATGTCGAGCCTCTGACCTTTCTCGCGCTGCGCTTCTCGTTCGCCACCCTCATCCTGGTCGCCGTCGCCTGGATCGCCCGCGCCCCGTGGCCCCGGAGCCTGGGGGAGGCGGGCCATATCGTTGCGGCGGGCTTTCTCTTCCACGCCGGCTATCTCTGGTCGGTCTTCGTTGCCATCGACGAGGGCGTGGCGACCGGCACGCTGGCGCTGATGGCCGGGCTGCAGCCGCTGCTGACCGCGCTGATGGCCGGCCGGGCGCTGGGCGAGAGGGTCGGGGTCCGCCAATGGGCCGGGCTGGCGCTGGGCTTGGTGGGGGTCGCCATGGTGGTCTGGCGCAAGGTCGAGATCGCCGAGGGCACCGATCTCGGCATGGTGCTCGGCATGACCGGGATGATCTCGCTGACCGCGGGTGCGATCTACCAGAAGCGGTTCTGCGCGAACGTGGATCTTAGGACCGGCACGGCGCTGCAACAGGGGACGAACGCGATGGCAACCCTGGGCCTGGTCCTGCTGCTGGAAACCAGAACGATCGAATGGACGGGCGAGCTTGCGCTGTCGATTGCCTGGCTGGTGATCGTGCTCACGGTCGGCGCCTATAATCTGCTCTACTACCTGCTGCGGTTCGGTCAGGCCTCGCGCGTCGCGAGCCTCTTCTATCTTACCCCTCCGGTGACCGCAGTCATGGGCTACTTCATGTTCGGCGAGATCATGGGCGGGCCGGCGCTGATCGGCATGGCGGTCGCCGTCCTGGGCTTCGCGCTGGCCTCGCGATGAAGATCCGCTTCGAGGGACGCGGCGACATCTGGGTGTTCGCCTATGGCTCCCTGATGTGGGCCCCTGAGTTCGCCTTCGCCGAGGCGGCCAAGGCGCGGCTGTGGGGCTATCACCGCGCGTTCTGCGTCGACTCGCTGGTCTATCGCGGCACGCCCGAGGCGCCGGGCCTTGTCCTGGGGCTGGACCGCGGCGGCTCGTGCACCGGCATCGCCTACCGCATCGCCGCGCCCGACCGAGAGGCCGCGGCCGCCTGCCTCGCCCGGCGCGAACTGGCCGAGGACATCTATTTCTGTCGCCCGGCGACGCTCGCAATCGGCGCCCGCCGGGTGCGCGGCTACGCCTTCGTGGTCGACCGCAGCGGCCCGTTCTACGCCAAGGGGCTCGGCCTCGATGAGCAGGCTGCGCGGATCGCCGGTTGCCGCGGCGAGCGCGGCGCGAACATCGACTACCTGCAAGAGACCGCCGCCCAACTCGCCAGGCTCGGCATCGCCGACCGTGCCGTCGATGCGCTGCTTGCGCGCCTCCGTTAAGATGCCGCGATACAGGATACCGCGGTAACGGGGAGGCCGGATGTGTCCGAGAACCGGGACGCGCGTTTCGATACCGTCATCTCCGGCGGCGGCTCGGCAGGCTGCGTGCTGGCGGCCCGGCTGAGCGAGATCCCGTCCATGCAGGTGTTGCTGATCGAGGCGGGCGAGGACTACCCGCCCGGCAGCGAGCCCGTCGAACTGCGCGATACTTTCGCCGGCGCGGCGCACGGTAACGCCCGCTTCATCTGGTCGGGGCTGAGGGGCTGACCGCCGCCTTCGCGCCATGGCCGGGCAACGCGCCCGACGAGCGCCCCCGCCGGCGCTACATCCAGGGCCGGGTGATGGGCGGCGGTTCCTCGGTCAACGGCACGGTGTCGAACCGCGGGCTGGGTGTGGGACGAGGTGCTGCCCTACTTCAGGAAGCTCGAAACCGACATCGACCGCGACGGGCCGCTGCATGGCGCCGACGGGCCGCTGCGGATCGGCCGGATCCACGAAGCTCGATGGCCCGGCTTCTCCGGCGCCTTCGCCGCCGCCGGGTCCGAAGGCTATCGCAATCTCCAGGACCAGAACGCCGCCTTCGAGGACGGCTATTTCCCGATCGTGGCATGCACCGATCGGGATCGGCGGATCTCGGCGGCGACGGCCTGTCTGACACCGGACATCCGTGCTCGGCCGAACCTAACCATCCGGCCGCTGACGGCGGTTGAGCGCCTGCTGTTCGACGGCCGCAAGGTGACAGGCGTCAAGGTGCATACCAACGGCCGGGCGGAGGATAGCCATGCCGGCGAGGTGGTGGTATGCGCAGGCGCGCTCCACTCGCCGCCGCTGCTGCTGCGCTCGGGCATCGGCCCGGCGGCCGAACTGCACGCGCTCGGCGTCGCGGCGGTCCACGACCTGCCCGGCGTCGGCAAGCACCTGATGGAGATCCCGGCGTCAATTTCGGAGCCGCCATGAAGCCCGGAGCGCGGCTGCGCCCCGATTCGCGCCGACCGTTCTATGCGGGCCTGCGCTATTCCTCCGGGCTGGAGGGCTGCCCGGACGGCGACATGTATCTCATCCCGATGAACAAGTCGGCCTGGCATGCGATCGGTGACCGGCTGGCGCTGATCATGTTGTGGGTCAACAAGTCCTATTCGACCGGCGAAGTTCGGCTATCCTCGGCCGATTGGCGCGCCGAACCGGCGGTCGACTTCAACATGTGCTCAGACGAGCGCGATCTTGTCCGCCTTGCCGCGGGCGCCCGGTTGATAGCCAGGATCGTGGTCCACCCGGCGATTGCCAAGGCGGCGCACGAGGTCTTTCCGGTCAGCTACGGCGACCGCGCGCGGCGGCTTGCGGTCTTCGGCCGTTACAACCGGCTCCAGACCTGGATCGGCGCGATGCTGATGGATGCCGCAGGCCCGATCCGGCGCCGGCTGTGCCGCACCCTGATCGCCGACGGAGAACGCCGATGAAGCTGATCAGCTATCGCCATCGGGAAACGAAAGTTTCGGCGTGGTCGGGGACGGCAGCATCGTCGAAATGACCGCGCGGCTGGACGGCGCGTTCGCATCCCTCAAGGACGCGATCTCGGGCCTCGGCCTGTCCAGCATTGAGGCCGCATCCGCCGCCGCGCCCGCCTACCCCGTCGGAGCGGCCGCCGCCGAGACAGGCATCGTCCATTTCGATCCGGCCGGGCAACGGCTTTTCGCCCGTGCGCCGGGCCATCGCTGCCATAAACCGGATCGTCAGCAGAGGTTCGGTCGCGCGTAAGACCGTTCCCGCTGCGGGCGATCTCCGCTTCTTGCAGCAGCTGCATCGATAGAGCCCGCGGCCCGCCGGCACGCAATCCCTGCCCTGGTCGCAAGCGGGGCAAACGAAGCCGTCCGGCCAGAGCAGCCATACTGGCGCCGCGTGGCACTGTCCCTCGGCGCCGAATTCCTCACGAAACGCCGCTTCGCTCAACCCGCGCACCCGCGATGCCATATCCGCTTGGATGCGATGTCCACGACTTCCGCATCTCGAACATCGAGAAAACATGTGCCTTCCCAGGCCGACTGTCACGGCTAAGCAGGAAAACAGAATCACAACTGGCTGGAATCACACAACTCTTTTCGGGTCGGGTTCTTAGTGTTGTCATATCAACTGATCCCTGTCTGTAAATGTCCTGGAAGCGAACCGATCACTACTTGTTCGGTCTCGTCGTCCCAGAAATAGTAACAGCGGAAACAGTATCGAGATTCGCGGGAATTTCCGTCCTTGAGGTGGTTCTTCAGAAACCGTTTCCGGTTACGGTGCTTGACGTAAAACTCGTCACCCTGCTTCTGAAGCCGAGTTTCGTTGCCCGACCGGCTGTTCTCCAGGCCCAGTTCCTGAAGCCTTGCCTCGTATGCTGCGCGGGACGCATCGTCCCCTTTCAGGCGCATGTTCCGGTATTCGTTGCCGAGAAAACGGATCGCGTTGCACGCGAGCTCGACGTTTTGGAATGGTGATTCCTTCGCCGCGCGGGCAGCCCTTCCTGTAAGCAGGATGCGGCCCAAAAAGTTTTGCTGGACCCATGGTTGCAATTTTTTCAGCGTAGCGGGCAGCGCGACTTCTTGGTCGATCGAATCGTCGCTCTCGTCTCTAAACCGCGCCTCCAACTCGTTGATGCGCGACCGCAGGAATGCATTCTGTCCTTCCAGTTCACGCACCTGTTCTTCGAGGTCGGATGCCTTGTCCTCCTCGCTCTCCAGGAGAGACAATCAACTCTCGTTTTCATCCTTGAGTGCGTCTATCTCATCGGTAGCAATGGAAAGGGCTTGCTCTTCAGTCTGCTCGGTAACCTGTCTGGCCAGTTGCAACTCGGCCTTCTTGACGGCCGAATATCCTGGAAACTCGACGTCTCCCCTGGTGTGCCTAAAGCTTCCCGCTGCCGCCCGTTCAACCAGAAAGTTCGCGAAAGCTTCCGGGCCTGTATCGCTCCAATTCGCAATTGCGTTCGGCAACGCGAGCGGGTGATCGAACGGATTGTCTCCATAATCGAAGTGGGGGCGGTAGGTTCTGACAGCCCCGTGAAAAACCGATAGAGGTTTCCCGATGCGATCCGTAAGGTGGTAGGTGGCGGGACCGGTGATCACCACCACATGCGCGATCCCTATGCACCGTACAGCAAATCGTCCGGGATCTGGCTTCGCCGTCGTAATGTCGGTTTCGCCCTCTCCGAGAGAGAGAAGGTAGACTGGCCGAATACGCTCCGGGTCTTCAATCAGTTCGATCAGTTTTTGGACATTGGCTTCCGAAGAAATGACCGTCGGATGTTCGGTTATGGGCCGACCGTTGCGTGACAGCCCTGGTTTCTTTGCGATCTGACGAATGACGCCCGGCAGTGCCGCCACGAAAACCGGGTTTTCCTCCGAGGTCGCCATGATCTGCCGAAGGCCAAACAAGGCGCGCGTCGACGCGCAATGGTGCGCGATGCTGATTTCGGTAGACCATACGCGCCCAGCAACATTCTTGTCGTGGTCGTCAAGGCGCGCGCACCAATAGTCGACCTCATCAGTCTGCAAACGGATGGCGGTCGCTGGCGTACCCGGCATCGGGTTTTCAAAGGAAAGGTGGTTCCAGGCTTCTTTTGGTAGTTTACCCGATCGCTTTGAAGCCAAGCGAGGGCCTGCCGGCGAGCTTCCACCATTGACACGTCGATGTCCTCGCCTGCCAAGTCCGCAATAACTTGCGCGATCTGGAACTGTCGTCGAAACGGCCTCTCACGCCGTTGCGCGAGAGGCCGAAGCTGTTCCGATATCGACCGACCATTGCTCATGCGGTAGCTTTCCTCATGATTTCATCGGCCTTCGACAGACCGGCATTTCTTGTCCAATCACGTTGAATTGCCCAAGCTCGACAGCTGACAGGCATTGCCCGGCTTCGCGCGGTTGCCCCTCGGTAGCGTTCGAGACCGCCGCAACGAACGGCGTTTTGTCGTCCGCGCCACGCTCGCGCGATGCCATCTTGGGGGCCATATCCGTGACCTCCGCATCCTGAACATAGTGAGAACGTGCGTCGTCCCGGACGGACCGTCACGGATAAGCAGGAAGATACCCTAGCTGAACGCCTTAAAGGTGATCAGGGTGAAGGTGTCCTTGACGCCCGGCAGGAGCTGGACCTTTTCGGTGACAAAGTGGCCGATGTCCTGGTCGTCGGCGAGGTAGAACTTCATCAGAAGGTCGAACTGACCGGAGATCGAGTGGGCCTCGGAGGCCTGCTCAATTTGCTCAATGGCGTCGGCGGCGACATTGTAGGCTTGGCCGAGCTCGCATTTGACCATTACGAAAATCGTTTGCATCGTCGTCTTACTGCTGGCGGGCTGGCCGCAGCATGAATGCCGGCACATGCGCGCCCATGCCGAGGACGGGCTCTGTGGCCTCCGCGCGGTCCCTGTCCTTCGGCTTCTTGTCCGCCGGTTTCGGTTTGGCTTCGGCGGTCTTGGACTTCGCCTTGCCGTTCGCGGCCTCGCCGGCTTTCGTGGTTTTCGCCGCCCTCGCGGGCTTGGCCGGGGCCGCCTCCCGCTTCCTGGCGCCGCGCCGCCGGCGTCCGCGCTTGTCGTCCGCGGCCTCGAACGCGGCCGCTTCCATGCCGTCGACCTCGGCGCGGGGAATCTCCTTGCCGATCAGCTGCTCGATCGCCGCGACCGGATCGGTGTCTTCGGGCGAGGCGATCGAAAACGCCCGGCCGGTCTTGCCGGCCCGGCCGGTGCGCCCGATGCGGTGGACATAGTCCTCGGCGTGGTAGGGCACGTCGAAGTTGAAGACGTGCGACAGGTCTTCGATGTCGAGTCCGCGCGCGGCCACATCGGAGGCCACCAACAACCGGATCTCGTTGTTGCGGAAGGATTCCAGGATCTCCATGCGCGACGACTGGGGCATGTCCCCGTGCATAGCTGCGACAGAAAACCCATGCTTTTTCAGCGACTTGTGCAGAATGTCGACGTCACGCTTGCGATTGCAGAAGATCAGCGCGTTCTGCACCTCCTCGCTGCGGATGATTGCCCTGAGCGCCTCGCGCTTCTCGGCCTGGGGGACTACGACCAGCGTCTGCTGCACCGTCTCGGCCGGGCTCGCCGGCGGTGCGACCGCGATCTCTTTGGGGTTCGTCAGGAAGGCGTCGGCAAGCCGCCGGATCTCCTTGGGCATGGTCGCCGAGAAGAACAGCGTCTGGCGGATCTGCGGGAGCCGGCCGACGATCTTCTCGATGTCGGCGATGAAGCCCATGTCGAGCATTCGGTCGGCCTCGTCGATCACCAGGATCTTGATGTCGCTCAGGATCACCCGCCCGTTGCCGAAGTGATCGAGAAGTCGGCCGGGGGTGGCGATCAGGACATCGACGCCGCGGCCGAGCTTGCGGATCTGCTCGTCCATCGAGACGCCGCCGATCAGCAAGGCTTGGTTCAGCTTGTGGTACTTGCCGTAGATCTCGAAGTATTCCGAGGTCTGCATCGCCAGTTCGCGCGTCGGGGTAAGGATCAGCGAGCGGGGCATGCGCGCCCGGGCGCGGCCGTGCGACAGGATTTCGATCATCGGCAGGACGAACGAGGCGGTCTTGCCGGTCCCGGTCTGGGCGCAGCCCAAGATGTCGCGTCCAGTCAGCGCGAACGGGATCGCTTGCTCTTGGATGGGTGTCGGCGTCTGGTAGCCGGCATCGCTGATGGCCCGAAGCACTTCCGGCCCGAGCCCCGCTTCATGAAACCCCATGCACTCGTATCGACGGTGGTGAAATGCCGGTCAAGCCAGCCTGAACCCTATGTGGGCTCTTCGCCGGCCGAAGTCAAATGTTCGCTGCGCCCGTCCGGCGATTTATTTCCCGGGCCCCCGGCGCCGGGGCCCGGGGGCGTGAACGGGACAACCGGGCTTCGCGCTCAGATGTCGATGTCTTCAATGTCCGAAGCGTGCGCCTGGATGAAGGCGAGCCGCAGTTCGGGCTTGCGGCCCATCAGATGCTCGACCAGGGTGGCGGTCCGTTTGCTCGACTCCGCCTCGCCGTCGTCGGGATCGGCGACGCCGACCCGCAGCAGGGTGCGCTTGGCGGGGTCCATCGTGGTCTCGCGAAGCTGGGCCGGCGGCATCTCGCCCAAGCCCTTGAAGCGACTCGCCTCGATTCGCCCGCGCCTGTCGAACTCGCGCTCGATCAGCCGGTCCTTCTCGTCGTCGTCGCGGGCGTAAAGCGTCTTGCCGCCCTGATTCAGCCGGTAGAGCGGCGGGGCGGCGAGATAGAGGTGGCCGTTCTCGATCAACCCGGGCAGCTCCCGGTAGAAGAAGGTCATCAGCAGCGACGCGATATGCGCGCCGTCAACATCAGCATCGGTCATGATGATTACCCGGTCGTAGCGCAGCCTGGTCTCCTCGTAGGACGGCCCGCTGCCGCAGCCCAGCGCCTGGACCAGATCGGCGAGATCCTGGTTCTGGCGCAGCTTCTCCGCGCTGGCGCTGGCGACGTTGAGGATCTTGCCGCGCAACGGCAGGATCGCCTGGGTCTCGCGGTTGCGCGCCTGTTTGGCCGAGCCGCCGGCCGAATCGCCCTCGACCAGGAAGATCTCCGTGTCTTCGGCCGAGCCGCGGCTGCAATCGATCAGCTTACCGGGCAGGCGAACCCGGCGGGTCGGCGTCTTGCGGGCGAACTCCCGATCCTGCTTGCGCCGGACCCGGTCCTCGGCGCGTTCGATGACGTGATCGAGCAGCAGGTTCGCGCTGTCCGGATCTCCTGTCAGAAAATGATCGAAATGGTCCTTGATCGCGGTGTCGACGTGGCGGGCGATCGAGACGGTGGAGAGCCTCTCCTTGGTCTGGCCCTGAAATTCCGGGTTGCCGATGAACACGGACAACAGTCCGCAAACATTGCCCAGCACGTCCTCGGCCGTGACCTGGACCGCGCGGCGGTTGCCGGTCATCTCGCCATAGGCCTTGAGCCCGCGGGTGAGCGCGGCCCTGAGCCCGGTCTCGTGGGTGCCGCCCATCGGCGTGGGCACGGTGTTGCAGTATGAGCGCAGGAAGGTCTCGCCGCCGTCGACCCAGGCGAGCGCCCATTCGACCCGCGCGTCGTCGTCGCCGTTCAGCGCCGCCTCGCCGACGAACGCGGCCGGGCTGACGGTGCCGCGCTCCGCCAGCGCGCCGCCGAGATAATCGGCGAGCCCGCCCGGGAAATGCAGGCTCTCGCGCGCCGGCACGTCCTCACGCCCGCGCAGCCGGGTTTTCGCACACCGCCAGCGGATCTCGACGCCCTTGTACAAATAGGCCTTCGAGCGCGCCATCGTATAGAGCCGCTCGGCCCGGAAACCCGCCTCCGGCCCGAAGATCTCCGGGTCGGGGTGGAAGCTCACGGCCGTTCCGCGCCGGTTGCGGACCTTGCCCTTGTTCTGCAGCGCGGTGCCCGGCTTACCGCGGGCGTAGGTCTGCGCCCACAATGTCTGGTCGCGCACCACCTCGACCGCCATGCGGTCGCTCAGCGCGTTGACCACCGAGATGCCGACGCCGTGCAGCCCACCGGCGGTGCGGTAGGCATCGCCGCCGAACTTGCCGCCGGCGTGCAGCGTGGTCATCACCACTTCCAGCGCAGAAATGTCGGGAAACCGCGGATGCGGCTCGATCGGGATGCCGCGGCCGTTGTCCCGCACCGTGACCGAGCCGTCGTCTTCGATCTCGAGGTCGATCCAGCTCGCATGGCCGGCCACGACCTCGTCCATCGCGTTGTCCAGCGCCTCGGCGGCAAGGTGGTGCAGCGCCGCCTCGTCGGTGCCGCCTATATACATGCCGGGTCGGCGCCGGACCGGCTCCAGGCCCTCGAGCACCTCGATGTCCTCGGCGGAGTAGCGCTCGCTTGACGAGGTTTTCTTGGCGGCGGATCGGGGCATTTTGCCGTGCGACTACAGGATATGGTGTATTAGCATCAGGGGATATCAAGATGCTATGGAGGTGGCAAGCGCGGTACGAAAAGCGGCGCTGAGTCCGAGGTTAAGCGTCGGCCGCGCGCCCGCCGGTCAGGGTGACCGGCGGGCGTTCCCCCATGTCCGCATCGGCCCTGCCCGCATCTGCCCTGTCCGCCGCCAGATCCCTATCGTGGACCGGGCCGGCGGACAGGAGCGCGATCAGACGCTGTAGTACATCGCGAATTCGATCGGGTGGGGCGTGTACTCGAAGGCGTGGATTTCCTCGCGCCGGAGATCCAGATAGCCGTCGATCAGGTCGTCGGAGAAGACGTCGCCGCGCTTCAGGAAGGCGCGGTCGGCATCCAGCGAATCGACCGCCTCGCGCAGCGAGTGGCAGACCGTCGGGATGTCCTTGAGCTCCTCGGCGGGCAGGTCGTAGAGGTTCTTGTCCATCGGATCGCCCGGGTGGATCTTGTTCTCCACCCCGTCGAGCCCGGCCATCAGCATGGCGGCAAACGAGAGATAAGGATTTGCCGAGGGGTCGGGGAAGCGGACCTCCACGCGCTTGCCGTTGGGGCTGGAAGCGAACGGAATGCGGCAGGCCGCCGAGCGGTTGCGCGCGGAGTAGGCCAACAGCACCGGCGCTTCGAAGCCCGGCACCAAGCGCTTGTAGCTGTTGGTCGTCGGGTTGGCGAAGGCGTTGATCGCCTTGGCGTGCTTGATGATCCCGCCGATATAATGCAGCGCCGTCTCCGACAGATCGGCATAGCCCGAGCCCGCGAAAGTCGGCCTGCCGTCCTTCCAGATCGACTGGTGGACGTGCATGCCCGAACCGTTGTCGTCGATCACCGGCTTGGGCATGAAGGTCGCGGTCTTGCCGTAGGAGTGGGCGACCGACTGGACGACGTATTTGTAGATCTGCACCTGGTCGGCGATCTGCAGCAGATCCCCGCCACGGATGCCGAGCTCGTTCTGGCTGGGCGCGACCTCGTGATGGTGCTTTTCGATGTCGATGCCCATCTCGCCCATCACGGTGAGCATCTCGGCGCGCAGATCGGCCAGCGAATCGACCGGCGGGACCGGGAAGTAGCCGCCCTTGATGGCCGGCCTGTGGCCGACGTTGCCGCCGTCGAAGCCGCGTCCGGTGTTGTAGGGACCTTCTTCTTCGTCAATGGTGTAAAAGGTGTTGTTCATCGAAACGTCGAAGCGCACGTCGTCGAAGACGAAGAACTCGAGCTCGGGGCCGAACATCGCCGTATCGCCCACCCCGGTCTGTTCGAGATAGGTCTGGGCGAGCTTGGCCGTCGAGCGCGGGTCGCGCGAATAAGGCTGGCCGGTGGTCGGCTCGAGCACGTCGCAGAACAGGATCAGTGAGGTCTGGGCCGAAAACGGATCGAGCACGGCGGTATCCGGATCCGGCATCAGGCACATGTCGGACTCCGAGATGTCCTTCCATCCGGCGATCGAGGAGCCGTCGAACATGATGCCCGAGGTGATCATGTCCTCGTCGACCGTGCGGACGGCTTGGGCGGTGTGCTGCCACTTGCCGCGCGGGTCGGTGAAGCGGAAATCGACGTATTTGACGTCGTGCTCCTTGATCATCTGGAAGATCTTCGAGGCGTCGGACATTGCGGGCGTTCCTCACGCGATGACGGTTACGGTTGTGGGCAGGTGATGATGGGGATCGAACCGCTCACAGCGCTTCCGCACCGGTCTCGCCGGTCCGGATACGGACCGCTTCTTCCACGCCGAAGACGAAGATCTTGCCGTCGCCGATCCGGTCGGTCTTGGCCGCCTGCTGGATCGCCTCCACGGCGCGTTCGACCATATTGTCCTCCAGCACGATTTCGATCTTCACCTTGGGCAGGAAATCGACGACGTACTCGGCGCCGCGATAAAGCTCGGTGTGGCCCTTCTGGCGGCCGAAGCCCTTGGCCTCGGTGACTGTCAGGCCTTTGACGCCGACTTCGTGAAGCGCTTCCTTCACCTCGTCTAATTTGAACGGCTTGATGATGGCTTCGACCTTTTTCATGGGCGTCACTTCCGCAGGACTGGCGAGAGGGATCGGCCGGATCGGGCCGTGCGCGTCGACAAACGGCGAAGGCGTGAGAAACACGGTGTACAAACGGCCGTATACGCGCACTCGCGAAGGGATGCAAGGGCGGAAATCCGGCCCGCGGCGGCGGCGAATCAGAGCAGCGGGACCTCGCTCAGGCTCACCGCCTCGTCGCCGCTTCCGGGCGCCGCGGCGAACATCGATTGGGCCAGCCTCGCACGGTCCTGCGCGTTGAGCCCGTCGGTCACTTGGCTGACAATCGTGTGCATCGAGGCTTGGACGTCCCGGGTGCTCTGCCTGAGCGTCGTGAACGCGCGCCGCACCGATGCAGGGTCGTATGGTTCGGCGCCAAGCGAGCGGGCGACGCGGGCGCGCGCGCGGGTCAGGGCGCCGATCCGCCGCGATATCTCGGCGCCGTCGGCATCCAGCGCTTCGGCGATGCGCTGGCGGGACTGGCCCGGCAGATCTCGAACGAACTCGGCGAAGCTGTAGTCCACCCCGTTGCCGGCACGCGGCGGGCCGCCGTCGCCGCCGATCCAGAGGCCGGCAAGCGCGCCGGCGAGGAAGAGGTTCAAGGCGATCGAAAGGCTCAGCGCAGCGCCCTGACGCGAAAGGCGTGAAATCAGCGCCATGTCAGAAATCCTCCATCAGGTCGGCGACGACCGCGGTCGGGGCCTCGCCCACGATCAGCGCGGCCTCGACGAGCGCCAGATCTCCCGGATCGGGCCTCATCGCCGGCGCCAGGGCGATGCCCGTCCAGATCCCGGCCGCGGTGGCCGCGGCCATCGCCACGCCGCGGCCCAGCAACGCCATCTGCGGCGGGACGCGGAGGATGACCGCGCGGCGCGGCGGCGCGGCGGCCGGTTTCAGGGCGGCAACGGCCGCTCTCAGCCGCGCCGGGGCGGGCGGCGGGGCGGGCAGGCAGGCCAAGGCGGCGTCGAAATGCTGCGCGGCCGCCAACGCGGTTCGCGCCGCATCCGAGGCGGCGAGCAGCGCCCGCGCCGCGCCGCGCTCGGCCTCGGGCCAGCGGTCGAGATCGCCGCCATAGGCCTCGGCAAGAGCGCCGAACCGCGTCATCGTCATCGGCCGGGCCGGGTCGTGGGGTCGCTCATCGGTCATGGGCGGGTATCCAGGAGATCGTGGGCATCGGCCGCCAGGGCTTGGCGCATGCGCCTGCGGCCGCGCGCGAGCAGGGATTCCACGGCTTCCTCGCCGACGCCGAGCGCCTCGCCCGCCTCGCGCCCGGTCATGCCGTGAAAATGCACCAGGACCAGCGCGGCGCGCTGGCGCGCGGGCAGGGCCGACAGCGCGCCGCGTACAGCCCGCGTGATTGCGATCGAGTCTTCGAGCGGCGGGCCAGTATGCGCGACGGCCTCGGCCTCCCCGGCGCCCTGCGGCGCGCGGGCGCGGGCGCGATGGCGGTCGATGCACAGATTGGTCGCGACCCTGAACAGCCACGCGCGCAGGCCGGGCCCGCCTGCTCGCCAAGCCCGCGCCTTGGCGAGCAGGCGCACGAAGGTCTCCTGGGCGACATCCTCGGCGTCGGCGCGGTTGCCGAGGTTGCGCCAGGCGAGGGCGACAACGCTATCGAGATGACGGGCCGCCAGCGCCTCCATCACGCCGTCCTCGCCGCGCGCCAGCGCGCGCACCAGCGCGTCCTCGTCGGCCCGCTCGCCGTCCTCGCCCACCTCCGCCGGCAGCGCCCGCACCGCGTTTCAGCGGCGGTGACCGTGACGGCCGCCGCGGCGGCGCCAACCGCGCCGGGGCAGCTCCCCGGCCGCCATCGCGCCATCGCCGTTCCCGTCATAGCGCGCGAACCAGCGCGCCGAGGGGGCGGCAAGCTCGGTGGCTGTGATCTTGCGGTCGCCGTCGGCGTCCAGCATGTCGAACAATGTCGTGGTGCCGAGGCTTTGGATCAACCGACCGCGGCGACGGAACTCCTCGACCGAGAGCGCGCCGTCGCCGTCGACATCCGCCATCCCGACGACGCGCTTCTGCTCGGCCCGGATCTCGTCCATCGAGACGGTCCCGTTGCCGTCGGTATCGTAGATCCGCACGAAATGCATCGCGTGGCGGGACGGCCGGTTGGCGCCTTCGCCCCGGGTCTCGCCGGCAGGCGGACCGGACTGGGCAAGTGCTGCGCCTGCGAGGATCAGTGTGAGGGCGGCGAGGCAGGCCGCGCCGACCGGTCTTGCGGTTCTCATATCGGAGCTCTCCGGGTTCTGTCGCTGGTCTGAACCCTACACGCCGGGCGAGGCGGCGATCCGTCGCGGCGTCGCGCCGGGCACGCGCCGGGCACGCAATGGACACCCTGGCCGTCCGGCCATACACTCCGGTCGCGCGATGGCGCACGACATGGGGGTGCAGGGCACGACATGGGGGGTGCAGGGTAAGAGTATGGAATTCGGTATCTTTTCCAACGGGTTTCGCCAGCACACCAGCGCCGCCCGCACCTACGAGGAAGACATCCGCGAGATCGTGCTGGCCGAGCGGCTGGGATTCACGGTCGCTTATATCAGCGAGCACCACGGCGAGCCGCCCTACATCAATCGGGTCGACACCATCCCGGTGCCCGAGCTGATGATGTGCAAGGCTGCGGCGTTGACCGAGCGGATCCACATGGGCGCCGCGGTCAAGCTGATCCACCTGCACCACCCGCTGGACGTGGCGGTCCAGGCCGCGGTGACCGATCACGTCATCGGCGACGGGCGCTTCATCTTCGGCTTCGGCTCGGGGTTCCCCCGGCCGTTGTTCTCCGAGGAGCGCGGGCTGAGCTACGACGACCGACACGCGCGGCTGGCCGAATCGCTCGACTTCATCTTCAAGTGCTGGACCAGCGACGAGCCGTTCGACTGGGATCGCGAGCATTGGAAGGCGACCGGCGTGGTTGCCCTGCCCAAGCCGCTGACCAGCCCGCACATGCCGATCGCTACCGCAACGGAGTCCGAGCCGACGATCCGGATTGCCGGGGAGCGCGGCTACACGCTGCTGTCCGCGTTCCTCGAGCCGACGGCGATGCTGCGCCGCAAGGGGGAGATCTATGCCGAAGCCGCGCGCGCGGCCGGCTGGACCGCGCCGCTGGCGAACATCGCGGCCTCGCGAATCGTCTACGTCGCCGATTCCAGGCGCCGGGCGGTGGAGGATCTCAGGCCCGCCGTCGCCCACGAGGTCGGCGTCCAGGCCGAGCGCGGCTTCCTGAAGATGCTCAAGGGACTCTTCGGCATCGATGTGCCGAACGATCGCAACGCCATCGATGCGCTGATCGAGGCCGGGATCTATGTGCTGGGAGACTGCGATCAGGTCGCGGCGCAGTTGAAGGACTTTTACGAGTCGGCTGGCGGGTTCGGGACCCTGCTGTTCGTTACCGGCAAGGACTGGGCCGACCGCGACCGGCGGGAGCGCTCGCTGCGGCTGATCGCCGGGCATGTGGCGCCGCAACTCCGCGGCCTCGACCCGCCGGCTTGACCGCGAAGCCGGCTCCGAACACCATTCGGCGCGAGATTCGGGCGCGAGAATCGTCGATGCCGACAGTCACTTGGTCGAGGATTTCGACAAGCTCCATGCGCTGACCGACGCGCGCTACCACTCCTGTGCGCCGCATCTGGCGCCGCACGGCCCGTCCGGGATGGTTCGGATCGGTGGGGTCTACCAAGCCCAGGCGCCGGGCATGACCCGGGGCGACGCCAACTCGCGCCGCGGTCTCGACGGCGACGAGCGCCAGATGCGCAAGTGGAGCGAGGCCGGGGAGGTCGGCTTCGATCCCGTCGCCAAGCTCGCGCTGATGGACGAGATCGGCGTAGACGGCTCGATCATCTTCCCATTGGCGTCTTCCCATTGACGTCCTCCCATTGGCCGGGATCGGCGTCGGCGCGATCCAGATCCCCGAGATCGCCGCCGGGGTGTGCCGCGGGGTCGACCGCTATGTCGCGGAGTACTGCGCGGCGGATACCGGCCGGCTGTGGCCGGCGGCGAACATTCCGCTCGCCGGCCGCGACGTGGCGGTTCAGGAAGCGCGCTATGCCGTCGAGGAGCTCGGCGCCAAGGCATCGTTCGGCCTGTCCGGCGTGCATGGGCCCGAGCGGTTCCATCACCCCTACTGGGATCCGTTCTTCGAGATCGTGGCCGGCCTCGGCGCGCCGTTCTGCACCCACGGCGGCGGTGCGGTGCGCGGCGGGCTGGCCGCCGAGCGCCTCCCGGGCCAGTATGCGCCCTATCATATGAGCGGCGCGTTCTAACCAATTGAACTAAGAGCCCATGCGATGGGCGTAGGTAGAAATGAGCAATACTTGCCAGCACAAACAAACACTATCAGCATTGCGCTGCCTATGAGCGCACCAAGACCCAGCCCCCATGTAAGTTGGCATAGTATATGTAGCATAAGCTTTTCCCCTCCGAAAAAGGGAGAGGGCATTAGCCTTCCCCAGGTGCATCCTACAGCAGTTCGTCGACGCTGTCTGCACCGTTTTGCCGGGCGAGTTCGGCCTTGCGCTCCGCCTTTGCGATCTTTCTCTCGGCGACCACGCAATCGTAAGTGGCCGACGCTCAGGGTCGGCTTCTTCGAGGCCGGCGCCGGCTGGATGCCGTTCTGGCTCGACCGGCTGGAGGAGAAGTACGAGCATCTCGGCTGGACGCTGCCCGAGCTTCACCACGCCCCGATCGAGGCGTTCCGCGCGCACTGCGCGGCGACCGCCGAAATCGAAGAGGGCAGGATCGGCGCTACGCTCGACCTCCTGGACGGGCGCGGCGTGATGTGGTCGTCCGACCCGCCGCATTTCGACTGCGAGGACGGCGGCAGCCCGCGCCGGCTCAAGGACAGCGAGGCGCTGCCGCTCGTCCACCGCGAGCGAATTCTTCGGGCTCTGAGGGCCGCGCCCGCGCCAGGCGCGGCGACTGCGGGGACCAGCGCCAGCGGATTTCCGGGGCCGATCCAGATGGTCGCGCCGCCCGCCGCGACGGCGCCGAACGGGCAGGACAGGCCGAGCGCCACATCGAGCCGCCAGCCGCCGCCCAACAGCCCGGATATCTGGCCGACCCGCCGCGCCGGCGGCCAGTCGTGTGCGGCCGACCGGATGTCCGCCTCCCTTCTTCGCCCGGTCGTTTGTGGCTAACCTCGCCGAACATTCGGCCGTGCCGAGGCACGCGAAGTCAACGAGGGACAGGCGGGATCATGGCGGGACGAATGGCGGGCAAGGCGGCCTTGGTGACCGGCGGCGCCGGCGGAATCGGATCGGCGACCGCCCGGCTGCTGCGCGAAGAGGGCGCGCGAGTCGCGATCCTCGACCTCGACCCGGCGGCGCTGACCCGCGCAGCGGACGAGATCGGCGGCGAGGTGCTGAAAATCGCGGCGGACATCTCGATGGAGGACGAGGCTGCACGCGCGGTCGCCGAGGCGGTGTCGGGCATGGGCGGTCTCGACATCCTGGTCAACAATGCCGGCGTGCGCGAATACGGCCCGCTGGCCGAAGCGAGTCCGGCATCCTGGCAACGCATCATCGGCGTCAACCTGACGGGCACGGCCTGCTGCACCAAGGCCGCACTGCCCGCGCTGAGGGCGGGCGAGGGGGCGGCGATCGTCAACGTGTCCTCGGCGCACGCGATCGTCCCGCGCCGCGGCATGGGCCAGTACGACGCCACGAAGGCCGCAATCGTCTCGATGACCCGGACGCTCGCCTTCGAGGAAGCCGAGCACGGTATCCGGGTGAACGCGGTCTGCCCCGGCGGCGTGCTGACCTCCTACCACATCGACCGCTATGCAGCCCAGGGCGTCGATCTGCAGATGCTGCGGGAGATGCAGAAGGACGCAAGCCTGATGGGCCGCTGGGCCGGGCTCGAGGAGATCGCTTACCCGATCCTCTGGCTCGCCTCCGACGAGGCCTCGTTCATGACCGGTGCCACGATCGTCGTCGACGGCGGCAAGCTGGTGAGCTGAGGCGCGGATCCGGCCAGTCCCCGGGCCGCGGGGGCGCGCCGGCTATTCCGGGGGTTGCCTGCCGGTCGGAGAAAGCGCACCTTCGACCGGGGCAGGCTGGCGGGTCAACCCCGACTGTCGAGTGAAAGGGATGAAAATGAGGCAATTTCTTATCGCCGCCGCGCTCGCGGCGGCGATGCCCCTCGCGGCGGCGTCCGCGGCGTCCGTCGCCGATTTCTACCGGGGCAAGACGATCAAGCTGATCTCGGGCGGCAGCGCGGGCGGCGGCTTCTCGACCGTGGCGCGGGTTCTCGGGCAGACCTGGGAGACGCATATCCCGGGCAACCCGACGATCATCGTCGAGGCGAAGGCCGGCGCGGGCGGCGCCAAGATGATGAGCTACATGGCCAACGCCGCGAAGCGCGACGGCACCGAGCTCGGCGCGGCGCTTCCCATCGCGGTTAACGCGCCGCTTCTCAGGAAGGTCAAGTTCAACGCGGCGGAATTCCAGTGGCTCGGCTCGGTGACGCCGATGACCGAGGTCTCGACCGTCTGGCACACCGCGCCCGCCACATCGATCGAGGAAGCGAAGACGGTCGAGGTCATCATGGCGACCTCGTCAAAGCTGTCCTCGGCCTATCTGATTCCGGCCTTCATGAACGCCGTCGCCGGCACCAGGTTCAGGATCGTGCCCGGCTATCGCGGCGCCGGTCCGATGAACAAGGCGATGGAGACGGGCGAAGTCCATGGCCGCGGCAGCTTCTACAACTCCTACGTCACCACCAAGGGCGATTGGCTGCGCGAAAAGAAGATCATCCAGATCGTCCAGGTCGGCCCGAACCTTCCCGAGCTCAAGGGCGTGCCGAATATGCGCGACATCGTGACCACCGACGAGCAGCGTCGCATGGTCGATTTCATGGAGGCTCCGGCCTATGTCGGGCACGGCTTCTTCGCCCCGAAGGGGGTTCCGGGCGATCGTGTCGCGGCGCTCCGCGAGTCTTTCTGGGCGGCGGTGCAAGATCCGGCGTTCCGCGCCGAGGCGAAGAAACGCGGCATTGTGGTCGACCCGCTCAAGGCCGGGAAGATCCAGCAGGTGATCGACACCGCGATGGCGACGCCCGAGCCGATCCTCGCCAAGTTTCGCGAAATGGTGAAGCTCAAGCCCAGGAAGTGAGCCGGACCGCGGTACCGTCGGTCCACACTTCCACGGGTGGTCCCGGGCGTTTTCCGAGCGGCTGCGCAGGCGCGAGGGCTATCCGCGCCCGGGGCCGCGCCCGGGCGGGCGCCAGTCAGCGGGGCGGGTATGCCCACCGGTGCCCTGTGGCCAAACGGACAGTTGCTCCGAGTCTGATCGCTTGGCTACAGGGCCTGCTACAACAACGGATGCGGTCAATTCAGTTGGTGCATATTTGGTGCATAAAGGTGCATGAACCGGTCGGTTCAAAATGTTCTCGACAGCGGACGGGCGGACTTGGACACGGACCACGACATTGTCATCGCCGGGGGCGGCATCGCGGGGCTGACCGCGGGGCTTCAGGCCGCGCGGCTCGGCCTGTCCTGCCTGGTGCTGACCGGCGACATCCCGGGCGGCCACCTGCTGAGCATCAACCGGATCGACGGCTATCCCGGTTTTGCGGAGGGCGTTGCTGGCTACGACCTGTGCCCGGGGCTCCAGCTCGAAGCGGCGGACTGCGGCGCGACGTTCGCCGCGGCCTCGCTGGAGACACTTGACGTCGGCGAACACGCAATCGCCATCGCCACCGACAAAGCCCGGCATACCGGGCGCGCGGTGATCCTTGCGACCGGGACGAGTTTCCAGACGCTCAGGGTCCCGGGCGAGGACCGTTTTCGCGGCAAGGGCGTCAGCCACTGTGCGAGCTGCGATGCACCGCTGCTGCGAGATCGCGCGGTCGCCGTCGTCGGCGGCGGCGACTCCGCGCTCCAGGAGGCGCTGACCCTGGCCGAATGCGCTGAGCGCGTGGTGCTCGTTCACCGCGGCGCCGCCCTCGGCGGTCAGGCGGCCTACCGCGCCCGCATCGAGGCTCACCCCAGGATCGAAGTCCGGCTGGGTACGCGGCTGGAGGAAATCCGGGGCGACGTCGCGGTCAGCGCAGTCGCGTTCAGCGACGGCGATCTGGAGGTGGCCGGGGTGTTCTTGTACATTGGCTTGGTGCCGAATACCGGGCCCGTCCGCGGCCTCGTCCCGCTGGACGAGTCGGGGCGTATCCAGACAGGCGCCTCGATGGCCACCGGTCTGAAGGGTGTCTTTGCGGCGGGCACGGTGCGGGCAGGCGCCGCAGGCCGGGCGGTGGCCGCGGCGGGCGAGGGCGCGACCGCGGCGATCGAGGCCGCGCAGTACTTGAAAACCGGCGTCTGGGAGGGCCTCACATGAGCGAACGGCTTACGGTTCACGACCCGCGCGGCAGCCCGCCCAAGGTCGCCGGCGCGAGGCTCGCGCCCCGGCTGGAGAGCCTGGACGGCAAGGTGATCTATCTCGTCGACTGCCTGTTCGACAATTCCGAAGCCTTCATGCGCGAGATCAAGGACTGGTTCGGCAGCCATTTGCCGGCCGTGGAGACCCGGATCATCAAGCCGCGCGAGAGCTGGGTCGACGATCCCGACATGCGCAGGCGGATCGAGAATGACGGTGACGGCGCGATTCTCGGCGTCGGGTTGTGAAGCACCTGTAGCCCGACGGTCGTCGGGCTGGCGCTCGATCTCGAGCGGGCGGGCATCCCGACGGTCCCGGTGCATACCCATGTCTTCGATCGGCTTGCGAGGTCGGTCGCGCTGGCCCAGGGCATGCCGGGCGCGCGCCAGGCCTTCGTGCCTCAGCCGGTGGTCGACAGGAGCCCGGCCAGGCTCCGCGCCTATATCGAGGGGAACGACCCGGTCTCGGACCGCCCGTTCGTGCGCGAGCTGATCGAAGGGCTGACCCGGCCGCTGGACGAGGCCGACCTCAGGGGCGTCTCGTTCGAGCGCTCGACGCCGCGGCTGATGGCGCCCGATACCGAAGACGACCTGCACGCGCTGTTCGAAGACAGCGACTGGACCGATCACCTTCCCATCATCCTGCCGACCGAGGCCCGCGTCGCGGGTATGCTCGAAGGCACCGGCCGCGCGCCGGATGAGGTCGTTGGCACCCTGCGCCCGACCGCCTATCGCGAAGCCTGGGAATTCACCGTCGAGAAGGTCGCGGTCAATGCGGTCATGGCGGGCGCCAAGCCGGAATACCTGCCGGTGATCCTGGCGCTCCTGGCCACCGGCCAGACGGCGCGGTCCTCCAGTACCAACTCGTTCGCGGTCGTCTCGGTGGTCAACGGCCCGATCCGCGGCGAGCTCGGTATGAACGACGGGATCGGCGCGATGGGTCCCTACAACCACGCCAACGCGACCATCGGGCGGGCCTACAATCTGGCCTCGATCAACCTCCAGGGCGGCTCGGCGCCGGGCGACACCTACATGGGCTCGGTCGGCAACTGGTACAACTATTCGGCCACCTTCGCCGAGGCCGAGGAGCGCAGCCCCTGGGCGCCGTTGCACGTCCAGAAGGGATTCGCGGCCCGGGACAGCACCGCCAGCGTCTTCTTCGGTGGCTGGTACACCCATGCCGGCTACGGGCCGCGCGAGACTTGGCGGGAAAACTTCCGGCGCTCTCTGGCCGGCTGCGAGCACCATTTCCCGCCGCTGTTCGTCATCGATCCGATCTGCGCGCGGGGGCTGGTCGAGCTCGGCTTCGACACCAAGGAGAAGCTGATCGAGTGGCTGTCCGACAACGCCCGGCTGCCGGCCCGCGAGTACTGGGACAACCAGTGGGTCCAGACCCTGACCCGCCCTCTGGCGGTCGCCGGAATCGAGCCGTTCGCGGCCCGACTGGCCGCGCCGCCCGAGGAGATCGTCCGCATTTTCGAGCCGTCCGACATCCATGTCGTGGTCGCCGGCGGGGAGACCCAGGGCGCCTGGAAGATGATCGCCGGCCGTTATGGCCCGGGCGCCACCGTCTCGGTCGACGCCTGGCGTTAAATCCCTCGGAGCCGCGCCGCGGCGCCGGCTTGCGGCCCCAGCGGCTGAGCGCCTCCGGCCGCGCGCCTGCATGAGCGGAGGGGCAGATGCCGTCCCAGCGGTTCCTGAGTCCGGTCGCGAGCAGCCACCCGGCCTCCGCGCCGACCCGGTGTAACGGAGACCCGGTGTAACGGACTAGAGATCGCCGCCTCCGAGCCGACGACGCATTTCCGAGCCGAAGCTCGCCTCGGTCCACGGCTTGCCGCCCGGCGCCGCGATGCCGAGTTCGTTCAGCTCGGCCGCGATCTCGCCGAAATCGTGCACGCCGCGCCGAAACGGCTCTTCGGGCGCATCGCCCAGTCGGTTCTCGTCCTCGTCCGGCCCGTCCGGGTCGGGGCGGTTGGCCAGGCGCGCCTTGGATTCGCGGGCCAGGCGCTCGCGCACGCCCATAAAGTCGTAGCTCGGATATGTCTCGGTGCGGAAGACGCCCCAGGCCGAGCGCTCCAGCTCGACATTGACCGCCTGCAGCCTCGACGGCGGCAGTCGCAGGGTAACGATCTGGCCGATCCCCATGACCACGTTCCAGGAGACGATCTCCACACCCTCCGGCGGGAACCGGCCCCACCAGTCGCGCTGGCCGAGCTTGGGCTGAAATTCCTCCAGGTGCTGCGATTGGTCATGGCGCAGGAAGACGGTGAGCATCATCTGCTCGCCCCCGATATCGTCCATCACGGGCCTCCCGGTTTCTCGCGCGCCAGCCTCGCACAATCGGCGGTCTCCGGCAGCGGCTTTGTGTCCCGGCGTCCCGGCGCGCCGCGGAACGGCCGGACATGGCCGTCTTTGCCCGCCCGACCTCAGGCTGCCTTGATGATGTCGGCGGCTTTTTCGGCGATCATGATGGTCGGCGCGTTGGTGTTGCCGCCGGTGATCGTCGGCATCACCGAAGCATCGACGACGCGCAGGTCCTCGATGCCGCGCACCCGCAACTCCGCATCGACCACCGCGTCCGCGTCCGCGCCCATCCGGCAGGTGCCGACCGGGTGAAAGATCGTGTGCGCGTTATCGCGCACCCAGCCCGACAGCTCTTCGCCGTCGCCGATCCCGGGCCCCGGCATCGTCTCGGCGCCGCGATAGGGATCGAAAGCCGGCGCGTACATCAGCCGGCGCGCCTCCTTGAAGCCGCGCAGCAGAATGTCGAGATCCTCGGGCTCGGAGAAGAATTGCGGATCGATGCGCGGCCGGTCCGCGGGATCGGCCGATCTGAGTGCGATCTCGCCCCGGCTCCCGGGGCGCAGCAGGGTCGCGCTGACCGAAAAGCCGTGGCCCCAGCCGAACAGCCGGCCGTCCTTGCCGCGCTGCCCGGGCACGAAGCTGATCTGGATGTCGGGCCGGGCGGCGGCGGGGTCGGTCCGCATGAACCCGCCGCTCTCGATCAGGTTGGAGGCCCAGAAGCCGCGCCGGGCGAACACATACTGAAAGACGCTCCAGGCCATCGACGGCATCGTGGCGACGGACAGGCCGTAGGGCGCGCGGCTCGGGCTCTCGAACTCGACCCGCGCCGAGATGTGGTCCTGCAGGTTTTTTCCCACGGCGGGAAGCGCATGGGCGACGTCGATGCCGTGCTCGGACAGCGCCGCGCCGTCGCCGATGCCCGACAGCATCAGGATCTGCGGCGAGGCGATGGCGCCGCCGGACAGGATCACTTCCCGCCGCGCGCCGATGGTCTGGCCGTCCGCGCCGTCGGCGAGCGAGATTCCGACCGCGCGGCGGCCCTCCAGCGCGATCCGGGCGACCCGGCGGCCGGTTTTGATTTCGAGGTTCGGCCGGCCCTTCGCGGGCGTCAGGAACGCGGCCGCGGCCGAAAACCGCTTGCTGTTCCGCTGGGTGACCTGGAAGACGCCGAAGCCTTCCTGCTTGGGACCGTTGAAATCCTCGTTGCGGCGGTGTTGCAGGCTCTGGGCGGCTTCGACCAGCGTATCGCCCAGCGGGTTCGGCCGGTCGACATGGGTGATGTTGAGCGGGCCCCCCTGGCCGTGCAGCGCGCCGCCGCCATAGGTCTCGTTATGCTCGGACTTCAGGAAATAGGGCAGTACCTCGTCCCAGCCCCAGCCGGACAGCCCGGTTTCCGCCCATTCGTCGTAGTCGCCGCGATGGCCGCGGATATAGACCATGCCGTTGATCGAGCTGGAGCCGCCGAGCGTCCGGCCGCGCGGGATGTAGACCCGGGCGCCGTTCATCCGCGTCTGCGGCTCGGTCACGAAGCGCCAGTTGACGCGCTTGTGGCGCATCAGGGTGAACACGGCCGCCGGAATGTGGATCAGCGGGCTCCGGTCCGGCGGTCCGGCCTCGACAAGGCAGACGGTGGTTGCCGGGTCCTCGCTCAACCGGCTGGCCAGCACGCACCCCGCAGAGCCGCCGCCGACGATGACGTAATCGAAGGTTTCGCCGTTGCTCATGGATCGACCCGCCCGACATTCGCCTCTCCCGGCGACGACTCTAGCGATTTGCCGCCCTCGCGAAAGCAGGCGCGATGTCCCGGATGGCGCGGTGCGGGGTCCTGAACCAACATCGGCGGTAAATTATGTTCGGAGCCAAGGGATGATCTTTCCGTGCCTTTTCCCGACGGCGAAAACCGGCGGCTTCGACCCGGTCGGGTCCGGAGAGCCCCGCCTGCCCGAAGGAGACGACACAAGGCATGTCCAACAAAGACGATCCCGGGATCGGCGCTTGCATCCAGGCCGCGGGGATACGGACCAACCGCCACGATGTCGGCAGCGGCCCGCCGGCCATGCCGCTGCACGGATCGGGTCCGGGCGTGACCGCCTGGGCGAACTGGCGGCTGGTGCCGCCCAGGCTTTCGCCGTCGTTCCGGGTGGTCGCGCCGGATATCGTCGGCTTCGGCTATACCAACCGCCCGGCGGATGCGGTCTACGACATGGCGTCCTGGACGCGCCACGCTATCGGCGTTCTCGATGCGCTGGACCTTGAGACCTGCGATCTCCTCGGCAATTCCTTCGGCGGCGCGCTCGCGCTCTCGTTTGCGGTCGATCATCCCGACCGCGTCCGGCGCGGTGCTGATGGGTGCGGCCGGCGTTCGCTTCGGGCTCACCCCGGGGCTCGACGCGGTCTGGGGCTATGAGCCCTCGCTCGAGGCGATAGCCGAACTCGTCGGGATGTTCGCCTGGAACCAGGCGATCGTTACCGAAGACCTGATCCGCCTGCGCTACGAGGCGAGCATCGGGCCGGGCTACCAGGCCTCCTACGCCAGCATGTTCCCGGCGCCGCGCCAGCGTCACATCGACGCGATGGCGCGGAGCGAGGATGAGTTGCGGGCGATCGATCGCCGGACATTGGTGGTGCATGGCCGCGAGGATCGGATTATCCCGCTCGATGCGAGCCTGAGGCTCGCCCGTCTGATCCCGCGGGCCGGGCTCCACGTTTTCGGACAGTGCGGCCACTGGACCCGGATCGAGCACAACGCCCGGTTCTGCCGGCTGGTCGCCGATTGATCCCGCTCTTGGGGGGGCAAGAACGATGAACATGCTGCATGACGTTACGCCGCCCGGCCGCAATCCGCGGCGTCGTCGCCCGCTCAGCTTCGGTCTTCGATCTCGATCAGCGCATCGAGCACGCGTTCGGGGGTCATCGGCAGCGCGCGTAGCCTGATACCGGCGGCGTTCGCAATCGCGTTGGCGATCGCCGGCGCCGCGCCGATCAGCGGCGGCTCGCCAACGCCCTTGGCGCCGAATGGACCGGTCGGCTCGGGGTCCTCGACGATGATGGTGTGGATTTCTTCCGGCGCCTCGTGGACGCCGGGGATCTTGTAGTCCATCAGGCTCGGGTTCGCGAGCCGGCCGTCGTCCCAGACCATCTCTTCGCTGAGCGCATAGCCCATGCCCTGAACGAACCCGCCTTCGACCTGTCCTTCGATCATCGCGGGGTTGATCGCCCGGCCGACGTCATGGGCCGACCAGGCGCGAACGACCTGGACCTGCCCGGTGACCTCGTCGATCTCGACCTCGGCGGCCTGGGCGCCGAAGGTGTAGACGCCGAGATTGGAAAACGCGAAGCCTTCCACCAGGGCGCGTTTGGGGTCCATGCGCTCGCCGTCGAACATCAACGACCCGGCGCCGGCGATCGGCCCCCCGGCGACGTAGTGGCTGCGCCCGGCGATGGCGGCAAACGGCAGCTCCCGACCAGGCACGCCCTTTAGGCGGACCACGCCGCCCGGCGCGAGCTCCAGGTCGACGGCGGCGCATTCCAGCATCTCGGCCGCCGCGTCGATGATCTTGTCCCTGACTTGGTTGCTTGCCGACAGCACCGCCCGGCCGGCCATGTAGGTCACCCGGCTCGCCGCGGTCTTCCAGTTATAGGGCGATGAGTCGGTGTCGGGGCTGGCGAACGAGACCTGCTCGATCGGCAGCTTCAGCGACTCGGCGCAGATTTGGGCCAGCGCGGTATCCGAGCCCTGACCGATATCGACCACCCCGGTGTTGAGCGCGACCGAGCCGTCGGTCCGGAGTTCGACGTTGGCGCCGGTCGCGAGCAGGCCGCAGGGATGGGAGAAGGCGGCAAAGCCGACGCCGCGGCGCTTGCCCGGCGCGGGCGCGGCTTCGGCGACCGCCTCGCCCAGCCTTTCCAGGCACTCGACCATGGCGCAGGACGGAACGGTCTGGCCGCCGGCGAAGGTATCGCCCGGCTGCATCGCGTTCTTCAGCCGCAGCGCGAGCGGGTCCATGCCGAGCCTGGCTGCGAGCTCGTCGATCTGGCTTTCGCCGGCGAAGCTGATCTGCGGGTTGCCGAAGCCGCGGAAGGCGCCAGCGCGCAGCTTGTTGGTATAGACCCCGTCGGCGCGGCCCTTGAGATTGGGAATCCGGTAGGGCCCGCGGCCGAACAACGCGGCGATCGAGACCACGGCCGGGCTGTCGTCGGCATAGGCGCCGCAATCGAGTACCGCCTCGTATTCGCGCGCGATCAGCGTGCCGTCCGTCTTCGCGCCGGTCTTCATGCGGATGCGCGCGGGGTGGCGCGAGCGCATGTATTCGAAGTCCTCGGTGCGGGTCAGCACCAGCTTGACCGGCTTGCCGGTCTTGAGCGCGAGTGCGGCGGCGATCGGCTGGACCGACGGGCTGCCCTTGCCGCCGAAACCGCCGCCGATGCGCGGCACCACGGCGCGGACCTTGGCCATCGGCACGCCGATCCATTCCGCGACCCGCTGCTGGGTAAGGTGGACCGACTGGCAGGCCGACCACACCGTCACCCGGCCGCTGCGGTCCGGCTCGGCCAGCGCGCCGCAGGGCTCCAGGTACGTGTGGTGCTGCGCCTGAGTCTCGTATACGCCCTCGACGATCACGTCGCACTCTGCCCAGGCGGCATCGGCGTTGCCCTCGGCGATGTCGGCGCGCCAGAAGCGGTTGCCCTCGGCCGGGCTCTCGACCGTCTTGAAGTACGCGGCGAAATCCTCGTGCAGGGCCGGCGCGCCATCGGCCAGCGCCTGGTCGATATCGAAAACCGCCGGCAACTCCTCGTATTCCACCTCGATCAGGCGGGTCGCCAGGCGCGCGGTCTCGATGTCGCGCGCGGCGACGGCGGCGACCGCCTCGCCGACATAGCGCACCGTGTCGCTGGCGAGCATCACCTCGTCCTTGACGAACGAGCCGGTCCGCTTGAGCGGATAGTCCTCGCCGGTCAGCACCGCCTTGACCCCGGGCAGCGCCAGCGCCGCGGACGTGTCGCAGGAGAGGATCCGCGCATGCGCGTGGGGGCTCGCCAGGATCGCGCCGTGGAGCGCTCCGGGCCGCTTGAGATCGTCCACGAACCGGGCTTCGCCGCGGGCCTTCTCCTCGCCGTCGGCGCGCGGGACATTGCGGCCGACCGACCGGAAGGCGTCGTTCATGGAGCGTCTCCAGCGGCGATGGCCGAGACCGCCTCGACGATCTTGGCGTAGCCCGTGCAGCGGCAAAGATTGCCCGAAATCGCATCCCGGATTTCCTGGCGGCCCGGCCGCGCGTTCGATGCGAACAGCGGGGCGAGGGCAACGATCATGCCCGGCGTGCAGAACCCGCACTGCAGCGCCGCGCCGTCGACGAAGGCCTGTTGCAGCGGCGTCATCGGGCCGTCGCCGGCCAGCCCCTCGACGGTGGTGATCTCGAAATCGGTGGAGTTCGCCCCGATCGCGAGACACGCGCGGATGGGCTTGCCGTTGGCCAGCACGGCGCAGGCCCCGCACACCCCCTGATCGCAGCCGCGCTTGGCGCCGGTGAGCCCGAGCTCCTCGCGCAAGATGGTCAGCAGCGTATCGCCGGGCCGGGTGAGCGCCGCGCGATCCTCGCCATTGATCCGAAGCCGCAGCGCAAGTGTCTCGTCGTTCATCTCAGTCCCGCCTTTCGCGCAGCGACGCCAGCGCCCGGCCCAGCAGGCGCGGGACCAGCCTGAGCCGGTAGGCGGCGCTCGCCCGCGTATCGTCGAGCGGATCGCAGGCCGCGGCCAGCGCCTCGCCCGCCGCTTGCGCGTCCGCCGGCTCGAGCCGGGTTCCGATCAGCGCTTCCTCGGCCTCGGGAACCCGCACCGGCGCCGGCCCGGCGCTGCCGAGCGCGAGCCGCACCGATCGGCACATTTCGCCATCTAGCGCGGCGACCAAAGCGAGCGACAGCACCGCATAGTCGCCATCGACCCGCGTCACCTTGTCATAGACCGCGACGGCGTCCTCATCGCCCGGCGGGGCATGCACCGCCGCGACGATCTCGCCCGGCATGAGCGCCGAATCCAAGTAGTCGACGAAGAAGGCGTCGCTTTCGATCCGCCGTGACCCGGACGGGCCGACGACCTCGATCACGGCGTCCGCGGCCACCAGGGCGGCCGGATAATCCGCGGCCGGATCGGCATGGGAGGCCGCGCCGCCGATCGTGCCCATGTTGCGGATCGCGGGGTGGGCGATCGCCGAGGCCGCCTTGGCGAGGACGGTCTGCGCCGGCCGCATGTCGGGGAACGCCGCGACGGCGCCGTGCGTCGCCATCGCCCCGATCACCAGCGTGCCGTCGTCTTGCGCCTCGATTCGGTCCAGTCCGGGAATCTTCTTGAGGCTGACCAGCGCCACCGGCTCGATCAGCCCGGCGTTCATCATCGCAACCAGCGTCTGCCCGCCGGCAAGGCACCGTGCGCCGTCCTCGGCCAGGAGCGCATGGGCCTCGGCGAGCGTCTCAGGCAGATGAAACCGCAAGCCGTCCCCCATGCTCCGATCGCTTCAGACCCGCGCCGGGCGGCGGACCGGTCCGCAAGCTTGCCGGGCTGACCGCCCCGGGGTCAAGCGCCCGGCGGTCGCGCAGGTCGCGAACACCCCGCACTGTCGGTTGCCGGGATTGCGGCAAGACGGCGTTGGACGGGTTCTTCGCCCATTCCGGCGCAGCTCGTCCTATAATTCGGCCCAGAGCCGCGTGAGGAGAAGAGAGAAAAGGTGAACGAAATGGCGGGGAAGCCTCTGGTGATGCCGCCGGCGGCGGCGGACAAGCAGCCGTTGAAGTGCAACGTCTACGAGTACGCCCGCAACCTGGTCAGCACGCTGACGCCGATGTTCCCCTATGTCGACGAGGGCGCGATCGTGCCGACGATTGCGCTGTTCTACGGCCAGCCGGGCGGCGATTACGGTTATTTCGAGCACGAGAATACGGTCGACGAGATCGCGATCGTCTTCGGCTCCGGCGGCGCCACCGGGCGCGGCAAGGCGGGGCTGGTCAGGGCCAGCGCGCGCAGCCACGGCGTCGGCAATCTGTTAAGCGAGCCCGAAAGCCCGGAAAGCTTTTCGTTGGTCTCGGTCACCCAGCGCCAGTCGACGGGCGTGCCCCAGAAGGAGGCAGTGGCGTTCACCTGCGCGGAATGCTCAGCCGAAATCTATCGCGAGGAGTACGATGCCACACCGCCCAGGCGCGGCGCGCAAGCGGCCGAGATCGGGCCGGTCGGGCACCTGCACACCATCTACGGCAGCGCCCGGGCCGCCCTCGGCTACAACGCTGATGAGAAGAACCGGACCTGTCCCGAATGCGGCAAGGTAAACGCCCCTTTCCCGCTCGACCGGTGGGGGTGGAACCGCTATCGCGACATGACCAACATCATCCGCGAGGCGCATCGGAGCCTCAGCGAGACAGCCGGGTCGGCGGATTAGGGATATGGCTCGCAAACCCCGCTTCGTCGTGTTCGACGAGGCCGCAAGGCGCGGTCCGTATGACGAGTATCCGATGCTGCCGCCGGGCGTCGATCCGCAGATCCACCTCAGCCGCAACGACCGGTCGCAGCCCTTCTTCCTGATCTGCGAGCACGACACGGTGCTGGTCAACATGTCCGGCCAGGGCCGGGTCGAGTTTCCCGACGGTCCGGTGCGTTATCAGCCAGTCGTTCCGGGCGATTTCGTCTATGTGCCCTCGGGCACGCCCCATCGGATCGTGCCGGATGGCGAATGCATCCAGCTTCGATACAAGGCCGAGCACCCGGGCCTTGAAGGGGTCGCGTGGTACTGTGCCGGCTGTGGCGCCGAGATCGGGCGCGAGGTCTGGGACACCGCCGTCGAGATCCCGCAGGAGGGCTATCTGCGCGCTTGCCGCGGCTACAACGCCGATGCGGCCAGGCGCACCTGCGGCGCGTGCGGCCATGTCCACGCGGAGATCGACCTTGCCCCCTATCGCTGGGAGACGGTCGCGGCCGAGGTGAGGGAAGACACGGCAAAGCCGCGACAGGAGCCGCCGGGATGACGCCGCCGCCGGAAGTCGGACGCATTGTCTCGATCGATGTCAGGCCGAGTAACACGCCTGATGTCGGCCAGGGAATCGCCGACCGGGTGCGCCCGCGCATTCTGGGCAAGATCGCCGACGAAGACTGCCACAGGGACGTGGCTCTTGTCTTCATGCACCCGGCGTCTTCATGCACCCGGCGGTGAGCTTCCTGCACCATTACGCCCAGGCGCCGATCTGCGCCCGCGGCCGGGTGGTGCTGACGCTGACCAGCCGGCGCCTCTACAACGACAGCGCGCTTTTGATGGAGCGGTTGATCCAAGACGTTGGGGCCGGCGTGCGCTGGCTGCGCGACCGGGGCTACCGGCGGGTCGTCCTGGTCGGCAACTCGGGCGGCGGGCCGGTGATGTCGCTCTACCAATCCCAGGCCGAGAAGCTGACCATCGAGACCACGCCCGACGGTCGGCCGTTCGACATAATCCCGGAAGATCTGCCGCCGGCCGATGCGGTGGTGCTCTTGAGCGCTCATCCCGGCCGTCACCAGCAGTTCCGCGTGGCGCTCGATCCCTCGGTGATCGACGAGCACGATCCGTTGAGCGCGGATCCGGCGCTCGACATGTTCAACCCGGGGAACGGCCCGCCCTATGACAAGGACTGGCTGGCGGAATACGCCGAGGCTCAGGGCACCCGACACCGGCGGATAACCGATCGGCTGGCGGGCGACCGGACCATCTTCGGCAAGGCGATGGCGGTCAACTATTCGGCCGGCGTGTTCGGCCGCTTCACCACCCTGCGCCCCTATCTCAGCCAGTGGAGCCCGCTCAGCATTGCCGACGGCCCGGCGCGGCTCGCCGGAACGTCGCCGCCGGTCCTCAACGTCGAGTATTCGGCCGACGAGGGCTGCTCCCCACCGAGACCGGCCGGTACACCGCAGCGCTCGGAGATCGCTGCGAGACCTGCCTGCTGAAAGGCGCCACCCACTTCCCCTTCAACCAGCCCGATGGCGATGCCCTGATCGCCCAGCTTGCCGAAATGCTGGCGGAGTGGTGCGGGCGAGGGTGACTAACGGCCGCCCACGCCCCACTCGGCGATCACGTCGGCGAGCTCGGCGATCAGCGTCGGGCCGTTTTCCTGCTTGTAGGGGAAATGGCGGGCGCCCTTGAGGACGTAGTCCTGGCAGCGGCCGGCGGCGGCGTCGGAGTATTCCCGCGTCAGGCTGGGATAGGTGCCTTCATCGGCGGAGAACTGGATGTTGATCACCGGTACGGAGGTCTCGGCGAGCCGCGCCGGGCCGTCGGACGCGCGCCCCAACAGGCTCCACTGGCTGAGATAGGAGCGCAGGGTGGTGAAGCGGCCGAGGATGCTGGCGGAGTAGTTCGTCGCCTTGGGGCCGCCCCAGATCGAGGACGCGATAGGCCGGTCGTTGGGATCGATCGTGGCGTCGAGAATCTGCGGGCGGGCGTAGGTCCGGTGAATCAGGAAGGCTTCGTCGACGATGCCGGCTTCCTCCGGCATGGCGTCGATCTCGCGCAGCCGGCCGAGCACCCGGTCGGTGATGCGCCGGTGGCGGGCGGCCTGCGCCGCGGCGTATCCGGCGAGCCAGTCCTTGTCGTAGGGCGGGCCGTTCGCCGGGTTGAACATGTCGAGCGCTGGATCTGCGCTCAACGGGTCGTGCTCGTCGATCACCGAGGGATCGAGCGACATGCCGAAATGGCGCCCGCGGCCGATATGGCAGGACGCGATCGCGATCGCATCGACCGGCGGCAGGTCGTCCGGCAGAAGGTCGATGGGCATTCCGTCGGGCGTGGTCTCGATAGTCAGCTTCTCTGCCTGGGCTTGGTAGAGCGTGCCGACCGAGCCGCCGCCCGAGTTGCCGATATAGACGATGCGCTTATACCCGCGCTCGCGCAGGAACTTCACGCCGGCCCCGATGTCCTGGATCACGCGCTCGACCAGGAGCGTGCTGTCGTTGTTCACATACCGGGTGTTGAGTCCGAGGATCGCCCGGCCGCGCGCCTCCATGGGGCCGATCAGGTAGTGGTGCATGAAGTTGACGGCCGGGTGCAGGACGAGACAGGCCACGTCCTTGCCGCAGCCGTGCTCGGCCAGCCGGCCGTAGATCCGCGGACGGACGATGTCCTGGACCCCGGCGCGCGGGCTCTTGTCGCCGAGCTCGGCCGGCCGGACCTCGATCGCGACGATGTGCTCACTCATGGCCGGTCTCCCTCACCGACGCCGGGGTGGAACGGAGCCGCAGTCCCCGGCGCACGGCGCGGGCTGCAGAAGATCTCCGCGCAAACGTCGCGCCGCGCGCTCGACTCGTTCATTCGATGGCTCCCGCCTTACGCCCAGCGCATCGCCCAGCGCTCGAAATAGTCCATTCCGCGCACGATCAGGAGCGCGACGAGCGAGGTGTAGAGCACCCACGCCCACATAGCCGCGATCTGATAGCTCTGGGCCGTGACCGCGATCTGCTGGCCGAGCCCGCTGGATGCGGCGAGAAACTCGGCCACCACGATCATGATGATCCCCAGCGTCACGCCGATCCGGAACCCGGCGATCAGATAGGGCAGGGCCGCCGGCAGGACGACGGCGGTGAACAGCAGGTTGTGGGAATAACCGAACACCCGCCCGACATCGATCAGCAACCGCGGCGTCTGCTTGGCGCCGATATAGGCGTTGAACAGCACCGGGAAGACGACGCCGAGGAACACGATGATAGTGCGCGACAGATCGCCGATGCCGAAGATCAGCAGGATGATCGGGAACAGCGCGATCCGCGGCATGGCCGAAAAGAAGACGACATAGGGATCGATCACGTCGCCGAAGCGCCGCCACCAGCCCATGGCGAGCCCGATCGTCGCCCCGAGCGCGATCGCGGCCACCACCCCCAGGACATAGGCATAACCGGTGCGCATGAGATGGAACAGCAGCTCGCCGTTGATCAGGATCGTCCAGGCCTCGATCGAGATCGCCGCCGGCGTGCTGAAGAAGAAGGTATCGAGCACGCCGGTCCGCCCGCCGGCTTCCCAGGCGGCGACGATCACGATCAGGATCAGAAAGGAAACGGCGCCCGCGCGAACCGGCCGGGCGCCCGGGCGCTCCTTCGCGCCGGTCTCGGCCGCCGCCTCGGTTTTTACCCCGCTTCCTGGAGAAGCTCCCACAGCATTGCCCTTTGTTCCTGGAAGGCGGCCGATGTCCGGACCGCATGCTCGCGCGGCTTGGGGATGGCGATGGCGATCTCCCGGATCACCCGCGCCGGGCGCGAGGAGAACATCACCACCCGGTCGCCGAGGAACAGCGCCTCCTCGATGTCGTGGGTCACCAGCAGGACCGTCGCGCCCTCCCGCGTGACGATATTCAACAGATCGGTCTGCATGGTCTGGCGGGTCATCGCATCGACCGAAGCGAACGGCTCGTCGCACAGCAGCAGCGCCGGGCGAACGGCAATCGCCCGGGCGATGCCGACCCGTTGTTGCATGCCGCCGGACAGCGCCTTGGGGTGGAAATCCTCGAAGCCTTCCAGCCCGACCCGGTCGATTGCATCCCGCGCGCGATCGATTTGCCGGCTCTTGGTCAGCCCGCTGGTGGCAAGCCCGAACAGGACGTTGTCGAGCACGTTGAGCCAGGGCATCAGCCCGAACTGCTGGAAAATCAGCGCGCGCTCCGGCCCCGGCCCGTCGATGTCCCGCCCGTCGAGTTTGACCGCACCGCGGTCGGGCCGTTCGAGTCCGGCGACGATCCTGAGCAGCGTCGTCTTGCCCGACCCGCTGGCGCCGACGATGGAGACCACCTCGCCGCTGTCCTGGCCGAAGCTGATGCCGTCGAGCACCTGCAGCGCGCCCTGCGCAGTCGCGAACGACTTCGAGACTCCGATCAGCTCCAGGCTGCGCGCGGCCATCTCAGCGCAGGCCGTTTCCGATCAGAACGAGATCTTCAACTCGGCGAGCACATCCTTGATCGGCTCGAGTGCGCTGGCCATGCGCATGTCGATCGATCCCTTGGGGCGTTTGAGCACGATCTCCGACATCTCGACATCGAAGGCGTAGTCTCCTTTGGCCGGATCGAGCCGCAATATCCAGGCGTTTCGGTGCAGCTCGTAGACTTCGTTGGCCGTCGCCTCGGTCATCGAATAGGGATTGGCGGTGAGGACCGAGACCGCAAAAGCCCGGTCGTTGCGCAGCCGGACGGTCGCCCGAGCCAGGGCACGGAGGTAGGCCCGCACCGTATCGGGGTGGTCCTTCAGCATCTTGAGCGAAGTGCCCCAGCCCAGGTTGTTGCCCTGCCGGGTGGGCAGGCCCTGATCGGCCCGCCACTGGTTGTAGTCGAGCAACTGGACGAAGCCGACTTTGCGGGCCTTGCCGAGCCAGGCGCTGGAGATGTTGGCGATGTCGGCGTTACCGCTCTTGAGCGCGCCGAACCCGTTGAAGCTCTCGAACCGCTTGACTTCGGACATCTTGACGCCGGCCCCACCCAGCATCTGCTTCCAGACGTTGTCGAGCGTCTCGCCCGTGCGCACGGTCTGGATGGTCTTGCCGCGCACATCGGCGAGCGACGTGATGCCGCCGCCCTTCTTCACCCAGAGCTGATAGGGCAGCCGGCTGGAGACCAGGGCGATCGCGCGCACCGGCGCCTTGCCGCCGACCGAGGCGCGGATGAAGCTGGCGCCACCGAGCGCGAAATCCGCCGCGCCCGCCGCGATCGCCTGCACCGGTTCCGTCCACGACCGGAAGCGGACGATCTCGACATCGAGCCCTTCGCGCTTGAAATCGCCGGCCCGGAGCGCGCCTTCGAGCGCGGCACGCTGGACCAGGACGGTGAAGGGCATCGCCGCCTTGATCCTGGATATCGACAAGGACTTCTGGGCGTACGCCGGCCCGCCCGCCACCGCCAGGATCGCGCCCGCCGTGAGCAGCCCGGCGGTCCAGCGCCACGGTATCGCCGATTTCATTGAATTCTCCCTGTCGCCGTTATCGGTTTGCGCTGGTCCGGCGCGCTACCACAGCTCCCGTGCGGCGCGCTCTTCTTCGGTGTCGTTCCACGGGAAGATCGAATAGGCGACCGGATGCACCGCACCGCAATTCGAGCAGGTGCGCACCGTCTCGTCGCCGTTGAAGACCTCGAAGCCGTCCTCCTGGACGGCGTAATATCCGCCGAGGCCGACCTTTGCGGTCTCGACCTCGACCATGTAGAGCGGCGTGACGCATTCCAGGCAGAACCAGGCGAAGCGGTCGATGCGCCCGCGCTCGGGGAACCCCTCGATCAGGACGGTCAGCCGGCGGTCGTCGCCGAGCTTGAGGTTCATGACCATCTCCTGCTGGTCGTTGATGTGCCAGAAGCCGTAGACGTGCGCGGCATGATGCGGGACCAGCGGCGGGGTGAACTGGATGTCCCGGCGCGGCTCGGAGACGATCTGGCCGTTGATGATCTTGAGCGAACGGCCCGGCTTGAAACCCTTGCCGTCGGGCCGCGGCCCAGCATAGCGCAGCCCGATCAGCATGTCCCCGCAGGGATAGAAGCTGCGGTAGCGCAGCTTCGATTCCTCGCTCGTCAGATCCATGGTCAGCAAGGCCGCCTTCCGGCCGACCAAGTCTTTCATCAGGTTGAAAGAATCAGGGGTGAGCGTCGAAGACACGCCGTTGCCGCCGGTCATGACCGGTTCCCGATCGCCGCGGCGGCCGCTTCGTAGGCGGCGAGCACGGCATCCTTGTCATAGCCTTCCTCTGCGCATGATGTCACCGAAACCGGCTCGACCACACGCGCCTAGCAGGCCAGGCGGAAGGAGGGGTGATAGCCCCAGCCTTCGATGAAATAACGCTCAAGCTCGCCGGGCTCGCCGAGGGCGCCCTCGACCACCAGCACGCAGCAGGTTCCGCACAGCGCCTCGCCGCCGCAATACCAGCGCCACGGCAGGCCCGCCCCGCGCGCGCCGGTCAGCAGCGTTCGCCCGTCCTTGACCTCGAAGGGCTGGGTGTCGCGGTTGAGCACCTTCACGCGCGGTATGTCCGGATCCTCCGCCACGGCGCGGCCGCATTGCGCTATTCGGCGGCCACATCCTCGGTTTTCTTCCCCAGGTTCTTGACCTCCGGGAAAACATGTTCGCCCAGGAGCTTCATGCTCCGGAGCACGAAATCGTCGGGCATGTTACCGACCTTGACGATAAGATTCATGTGCCCGTGGTCGAGCGCGGCATACATCCGCTTGATCTGGTCGACCACCATGTCCGGCGTGCCGCACAGCACTTGGCCAAGCTCGATGCGCTGCTCGACCGGGGTGGCCTTCATCTGCTGGTCCTTGTTCAAAGGCCGGATCGGCGTGTCGTCGGCGTTGAACCGGGTCTTCTGAACCACGAGCTGCAGGGCCCGGTTGATGCCGCCCTGCAGGACATCGAAGAAGTATTGCGTGCCGTCGTGCAGCTCTCGCCTGGCCTCCTTGAAGGTCTCGGCGACCGCGGTGGGCACGCCGACCATGAAGCGATCCGGGCCCGGCTCCCAGCCGTCCTCGCGCGCCTTGTCCTTGTAGATGGATATGAGCTCCAGCGCCTGATCGAAGTTCAGCACCCTGAGGATACCCATCACCGCCTTGTGCCCGGCGGCGAAGCGCGCCGATGTCGGGCTGCCGCCGGACAGCAGGATCGGCGGATAGGGCTGCTGGACCGGCTTGGGCCAGATCGAGACTGCGCGGAACCGATAGTGCTCGCCCTCCCAGCCGAACGGCTCGGGCTCGGTCCAGGCCTTGAGGATGAGCTGCACCGCCTCGCGCATACGGGACCAGGACTCGTCGGGCGCGATGTTGTAAGCGACGTATTCGTGCGGGATGCCGCGCATGAACCCGGCCATCAGGCGGCCGCCGCTCATGACGTCGATCATCGCGTATTCCTCGGCGATGCGGATCGGATTGGTCAGCGGCACGATGTTGCCGCTGAGCTGGATCTCCGCGCTCTTCGTTCGCTCGGTCACCGCGGCGGCGATGAGGTTGGGGTTTGGCATCATGCCGAACGGGCTCATGTGGTGCTCGTTGCAGCCGATGGCGTCGAACCCGCATTCTTCGGCGTAAACCTTGGCGTCGATATAGGTGCGGAAAAGCTCGATCCCGCGTGCCGGATCGAAGCGGCTGTTGGAGATCGGCCAGCCGAGCCCGGCCTCGGTGACGCCGGTGTAGGGCATGTGATGGGTCTGCGAAAACCTCATGACGCGAGTCCCGTCGCCGCTTCCCGGGACCCGGTCTCAAGCAGGCTCTGGTTGACGATGAACGATTCTCCGCGCACCAGAAAGTCCTCCATCAAAGCGCCGACCCGGTCGGGCTGATCTGTCTCCAGACTGTGAGCGGCGTCGTAGACATAAACGAGCTGCGCGTTGGGAATCCGTTGCTTCAGCATCCGAACGGCCGAGACCGGCGCCCGGACATCGAGCGTGCCGTGCAGGATGAGGGTCTGGGACGCGATCTCGCCGACGCGGGCCTGCAGTGGCGAATCGAAGGACTTGCCCAGCTTGTAGTGGGCTATCGCCCGGCGGTTTCCTTCCACGATCTGCGGCGGCTTTTCCTCGGTCGGCGCACGTTCGGGATGGGCGAAAAGCTGTTCCCGCATGGCCTCGGGCGCGAAGCTGAGTGGCGGCGCGTCGGCGGGACGAAAACCGGCCGGCGCCGACAGGATCAGGTGCTCGACCAGGTCCGGATGGCGCACCGCCAGCCAGGCGCCGAGCCAGCCGCCCAGCGAGCTGCCGACCACGTCACAGCCGCGTCCCGGCAACGCCTCGACGAGGCGCGCGATGAGATCGGCCAGCGCCGGCATGGACTCGATGTCCTCCAGCAGCGGCGTGCCGTCGAAGCCCGGCACGATCGGTGCCCAGACCCTGAAACGGCCGGCCAGCCGGCTGAGCGGCGCGGAGACCCGCATACCCGCGGCAGGGTGGAGGTAGACGACATCGTGACCCGAACCGGCCACATAGTAGTCGACCCGCCCCTCCGGCAGGTCGATCGCCTCGCGCTTGAACCCGGCCGCCATCGCCATCCTCCTGCGGCGACGATGGTAGACCCGCTCATTGATGCAGCAAACGGGTCAATAAGGAAAACAGCTTTGACATCTGCGCACCAATTGGCTTGCAGCAGCCGATCGACCGACCAGTCGGTCTCGGGTTCAAGGACGTTGCCCAGATGCTCGATGAACGCTTGAGGCCGCAGCGACCGGGCGCGGTTCTGCGGGTAGCAGAGACAGACCGGCGCGGCGCGGCGGACATGGTCCGGCATGACGATGCGCAGCCGCCCAGCCTTCACGTCCGCCGCGATCAGAAAGCCCCGCAGGTAGGCGAGGTCGGCGCCTGAGACCGCGGCCTGGAGAATCGCGTGAATGTCGTTGACGTTCAACACGGCGGAGACCGGCAGCGCGATTTCCCCGCCGTTCTCGGCCAGCGTCCGGTCGCGATAGCGCCCGGTGCGCGGGCAGACGTAGTCGAGGCGCCGGTGGGCCGCGAGATCGGCCGGCGCCTTCGGCTCGCCGTTGGCGTGCAGATAGTCCGGGGAGGCGCAGACCGCGTAGCCGAGGGTGCACAGCTTGTGCGCGACGAACCGGCCGGCGACGGGTTCGCCCAGCACCAGCGCGGCATCGAGCCCGTCGCCGGCCGGGTCTATCGCGCCGTCATTGACCGTCACGTCGATGGTGACTTCGGGATAGCGCGCCAGAAATCCGGCGAGCGAAGGCATGACCACGGTGCGCCCGAACCCGCGTGGCTCGCTGCGGCTCTGCGCCACGGCCGCTTCGGCGTCCGGCGGATCCTCGCGGATCCGCCGGCAGCGCTCGTAACAGGCGCTGCCCCGGCGGTGAGCGCGAGCCGGCTTACGGCGCGGCTGACACCCGACGCCGATAGCCCCAGATGCTACGCCGCCTTGGTGAAGCTCGCGCTCCGACCGACCCGCACAAAGACTGCGATCTCCTCGAGGCTCTCAGACGGCCGCGTCTTGCGTGATATCGCCCTTCCGGCGCCGTGCGGTATCGCGCGGTATCACAGCGGCGCGGCGGCGATCCCCAGGACCGGGGGCAGCCCGGATGCGACGCGGGAAAAGCCTTCGCCGCCGTCCGCGCTCGCCCAGATGTCGCCGTCGTGCAGCCCGATATAGAGCGCGTCGGGGTCGTTGCGATTCCCGGCGACGGCGCGCGGCGCCGCCTCGAGACGCTCGGGCAGTCCGCCGGTCAGCTGGCGCCACGACCGGCCGGCGTCCTCGCTGCGGTAGAACTCCGCGCCGGGCCCGCCGGGGCGGCCCCAACCGGGCGGCGGGATTTCGGCGCCCGCGGTATAGAGCACCGTCGGCCGGTCGGGGTGGACCGCGATATGGGTGAGGTACCGGTTGGCGATGCCGGCGTTGACGTCGGCGAAGGTCTCGCCGCCGTCCTCGCTGCGGAACAGCCCGTCGCCCGATGTCGTGACCACCGCCCTGGGATCGTCGGGCAGGACGGTGACGGTATGGGAATCGAAATCGGCGCCGTCCTTGAGGTTGTCCCAGCTCTGCCCGCCGTCGGTCGAGCGCACGAGCCAGCCCTCCTCGACGGCGCCGAAGACGATGTCGGGGTCGGATCGGCAGAGCCCGAGGCCGCGCACATGGGGCACATAGGGCGGGCCGGGGAATGACCAGTCCTTGCGGCTCGGCAGCCGGCGCAGCGTCTCGAGCTCGGTCCAGGTCTCGCCGGCATCGCCCGATTTGAAGATGCAGGCGGGCTCGGTCCCGACATAGAGCTCGCCGGTCATCGGGTGCTGGGCGAGCGAGTAGGCGTGCTTGTAGACCAGCCCCTCGTTCTTTTCCGCCCATCTGCGCCCGCCGTCGTCGGTGCGCCAGACCCCGCCGCGCTCGCTCGCAACCCAGACGCGCGCCGGATCGTCCCGGTCGGCCAGGATCCAGCGGATCCCGCCCTTGTCCTCCAGCCCGAGCGGGCGGGCCTCGCCCGCGGCGGCGTTCGTCTCGATGAGAAAGACACCCCGAGCGGTCCCGACATAAAGCCGCGTCCTGCCGGCCATGGTGTCGCCTCCTTGCCTCAGCAGGCTTCGAAAGCGGTATCTGAACGCCGCCCCGCCCGCGGCGTCAAGCCGGGACCGCGGCTGTCCGCCGGGCGCGGTTGCAGCCGCTCAGAACATCTGCGCGATGGGCCAGGCGACGATCGCCGGGAACGCCAGAATGATCAGGATGGCGATGGCGTCGCATATCAGGAATGGAATCGCCGCGCGGTAGATCTCGTTCATCGTCGTGCCGGCGGGCGCTACCCCCTTCATGACGAACAATCCGGCGCCGAAGGGCGGCGAGGTCGAGCCGGTCTCGATCGCGATCAGATAGAGGACGGCGAACCAGATCGCATCGAAGCCGAGCTGCTGCACGACAGGGACGAAGATCGGCAGCGTGACCAGCATGATCGGCACCGGACCCATCACCATGCCCAGCGCGACGACGGTCAGAATCATCAGCCCGATCAGGAAAATGGGGCTGGTCTCGATGCTGAGCACCGTGTTCACCAGCCCCTCGGTCGCGCCGGTGAAGGCGAGCATCTGGGTGAAGGCCAGCGCGCCGGAGATGATCAGCAGCAGCATCACCGAGATCTCCAGGCTGCCGACGACCGCGTTGCGGAAGACTTGCCAGCTCATCCGGCGGCGCGCCAAGGCGAGAAGGAAGGTCGCCAGCGCGCCGGATGCGGCCGACTCGCTGGGGGTGGCGAGACCGACGAAGATCACCCCGACGACCATGAAGATGATGAAGCCGACCGGGAAGATGTGCATCGCGCCGGCGCGCAGCTTCACCGACCACGGGATGGGCTCGACCGTGAAGGCCGGGGCCACCGCCGGATCGATCACGCAGCGCCCGACGATGTAGAGCGCATAGAGCGCCGCCATGATGACGCCGGGCAGGATGATGGCGATCAGAATCTTGCCGATCGACAGCTCGGCGATGACCCCGAGCAGGACGGCGAGCCCGCTGGGCGGAATCATGATCGCCAGCCCCCCGCTGCCGAGGATCGGCCCGAGCGACATGGGCTTGCCGTAGCCGCGCTTTTCCATCTCCGGGACCAGGGTCGAGCCCAGGAGCGCGATGCTGCCCATGCTGTTGCCGGTCAACGCCGAGAACAGGACGCCGCCGCCGACCGCCATCAGCGCCAGGCGGCCTTTCAGGCTGCCGAACCACTTGTCCAGCGTCTCCAGCAGGTCGAAGCCGATGCCGGAATGGAACATGATCTCGCCCATCAGCAGAAACAGGGCGACCGGCACCAGGGTGAAGGACGTCAGCGATTCCGAGATCTGGAGGATGAGCTGCAGCATCCCCGGGAAGCCGCCGAAGAACACGAACGCGCCGATCAGGTTGACGATCAGGAAGGTGAAGGCGACCGGAAGGCCGATGAACATCAGGACGAACAGCGCGCCCATGATGACCGCAAAGGCCTCCCACCATTCCATCGTCCGACGCTCCGTCCCGCCCGGTCAGGGCTCGCCGACCGCGAGCGGGAGGCCCGTCGCGGCCCGCACGGCGCGGCGCAGGAACTGAACGCCCAGCAGCGCGAACCCGACCGGGACGATCGCGGTGATCCAGAACGCCAGGGGCGCCATGATCGTCGGCTCGCGGATCTCGTTCCGGTACTGATCGATCACCGTGAGGATGCCGAACCATGTGACAGTGAAGCACGCCACCGCGGCCAGAGCCGACAGCACGCAGTGCAGCGACCGGGCGCCGCGCGGACCGAGATGGTCGAGCAGGAGGTCGAGCGCGACGTGCTTGTCGTTGCCCAGGACCCAGGCCGCGCCCAGGAAGGTGATGTAAAGCAGCGTGATCTCGCTGAGTTCGACCAGCCACTGGTTGGAGACGCCGAGCGTCGCCCGCGTGACGATCTCTGTGCAGATGGCCAGCGTGATCAGGACCAGCAGGGCGCATGCCAGCGCGGCAAGCGCCCGGTTCAGCCGGTCGAACCACCGGGCCGCCCATGTCAGCATGTCGGGCATCGGCTCATCCGCATCGTCGGACCCGGCCGGGTCCGGCGATGCGGCATTCGCTGATGATGGCCGGGCGCGCTATTTCATCAGCATCGACTGCAGGCGCCTGCCTTCCTCCGGGGCCTTCTTGCGGACGGCGGCCCAGGCGGCCTCGAGCACCAGCTTCTTGTATCTGGTCTCCTCGGCAGGCGAGAACCTGACGGCCTTGACACCGGTCGCCTCGAGATCCCGATAGCCGGCCTCGAGGTTCTTGTTCCAGCTTGCTTCGAAGGTCGGCGGGTCGGTGTCGCGCACGAACGCGACCACCTTGGCCCGCGTCGCGGCGGGAACCTTGTTCCAGGCCCTGGGGTTAACCAGGAAATGAAAGGTCGCGCGGTAAAAGCCGGGCTCGATATAGCCGCCGAGCAGCCCTTTATACTGCCTTGCGGTGCCCGAAACGCCGGTGGCGAAGCCGTCGACGATGCCGCGCTCCATGGCGGTATAGATCTCGGTCATGGGCAGCACCAGAGGCGAGGCGCCGAGCGCCTTGACCGCCGGCGCGATCGCCGGGAAGACGCGGATCTTCATGTTCCCGAAGTCCGCGAGTTTCCGGATCGGCTTGCGCAGGAAAAGGTGGAACCGTAGCTGCGAGACCGGAAGCTCGCCGACATAGACCAAGCCCTTTGTCGCGTGGAGCTCGGCCATGTAGTCGAGATAGCCCGTGGCCTTGATCTCGGCGTACTGCTTGTTGGAATAGTTGGCCGAACCGGACACGTTCAGGATGCCGTTGGCGTAGCTCGGGCTGGTCAATGTCGCATCGACCGAGCCCAGGCGGACCGCGTTCGGCTGCTTGAACTGAGGCACGACTTCCGGACCGCCGCGCCAGTCGATACGAAACTCGCCGGCGAGCTCCTTGTTGAGGCGGGCGATGAACCCGTCGAAGGTCTGGCCGATCGGCGTCTTCTTCGCCAGCATCGAAACGAGCTTGAGGCTCATCTCCGCCGCATTGGCCGGGACGGTTCCGGCCATCGCCGCAACGGCCGCGAAGCCGACGAGCCCCGAGAACAGCGTCTTTTTCATACGAAAGTCTCCCTGTTTGCGCGCGTTCGACACGCTGGTATGCGATGGTATGCGATTTCCAGCGTCGCGGTCGGGCAATTAGGTCAAAACGCGCCGCGTTTGTCACGCCTTGTTCGGTGGATGTCCGATCGTCATAATCCGATCGCCATAATAGGGTCTGATGTCCAGCGAAGCGTCGAGGGACGCCGCCCCGATCTGTCCGGCCTCTCCCGTTATTGCTTCGCGGCCGTGGATTGGCCGTTGGATTACCGGCCGCGTGTGCCGGGGAAGGAGACGAGCGATGAGCGATGTCGGCACGAGTTACCGGTTTCTCCACACGATGCTGCGGGTGCTGGATCTCGAGAAATCAATCGACTTCTACACGCGCCATCTGGGCATGCAGGTGCTGCGGCGGCGGGAGTTCCCGGACGGCCGCTTCACGCTGGCTTTTCTGGGATACGGCGATGAGAGCGCGACGACGGCGATCGAGCTGACTCACAACTGGGACCAGAAAGATCCCTACGATCCGGGTTCCGCGTTCGGCCACCTCGCGATCGGCGTGCCCAATGTCTACGGCATCTGCGAGGCGCTGGAGAAAGAGGGGGTCAGCGTGCCGCGCAAGCCGGGCCCGATGAAGTTCGGCGGCAGCCAGACCCACATGGCCTTCATCGAAGACCCGGACGGCTACCGTATCGAACTGATCCAGCGCGCCTAGGTTTTTACTCCCGTGTTTTGATAGTGTAATCTTTTCCCTCGAGTGAAAGGAAGCGCTATGGGACAGGTTCTACACGGCTGCGCCATCACGACTGAGGTGGTCCCACATTGTTGGACAGCTTGGCGGCGAAGTTAAGGTGTATTTGGTTGCCTGATCATGCCGCCAAAATCCTGTTTGTCACATCCTGTTGCTGTTGAGCCGGTGGATATGTGGGCAGGCGTTAGCCTTCCTGGTCAGTGTTGAATATCTCCGGCTTTCCGTATTGAGCCAGCGCCTCGGTGAGCGCCTCGACATAAAACCGGGCGTCCATAGTGTTCGACAGCCGCCAGGCGAGCACATGACGCGTCGCCCAGTCCATGATCGCCACGAGGTACAGGAAGCCGTGCTGAACCGGAATGCAGGTGATGTCGGCACACCACACCTGATTGGGCCGGTCGATCGCGAGCCCTTTGAGAAGATAGGGATAGATCCATTGCTCCGGGTGGGGAGCACTGGTTCTCGGCGCCTGACAGATAGCCTCCAGCCCTGTCGGGCGCATCAGACGACGGACCCGGTGACGGCCGATGCGGACGGCGGCGGGGCGCAGCTGGCGCGCCATCTGACGGGAACCGTAAAACGGATACTTCAGGAACAGTTCGTCGATGCGACGCATCAGCGCCAGGTTCCCGGAACTCTCTCCCTTTGGCCCGTAATAGGTAATAGGACGACGAGCGGCTGACCGACAAAATCTCGCATTGCCGGCTCAAGCTGAGGACAGGGTGGTCGCGCCGGGTCATCGCCTTGCGATCCCCCGGCTCATCGCTTGAGCCTTTTAGCCAAAAAATCCCGTTCCGCCGTCAGCTCGCCGATCTTGGCGTGCAGATCGCGAACCTTGGTCTCATGGTCCTGGCGGACATGCTCAGCGCCATTCGAGAATGCTTCGCCCAGCCCATCCATTGCCTGACGCTTCCACGTGCTGACCTGGTTCGGATGAACCTTGTGCCGGGACGCACTCTCCTGGATCGTCCTGTCGCTCCTCAAGCGCCACCCGGGCCTTGAAGTCCGCCGTAGATCGTCGTCGTCTCGTCATCCCGTATCCCTCCGTCAATCGGGGGAATACACCCGGGCAACCTGTCCGATTTGCTGGGACCGCCTCATCCCTGTTACACATAACCGGACAGATCATCCAGTACAGGGACCGGACATAAGCCGACCGGTTGATCCTTGGGATCTCGGCAACTTGGCCCTAATATCGTCCCGGCTGGGCATACCCGGCAATTCAGGATTGGGAGCGGTCGAAGGCGCGGCCAGGGCCGTCGGCGCCGCTCGTGGCCGGGTCGGGGGCCGGTGCGCCGACCGGAAAGCACTGTAGAAGCGGATCACGCAGATGAAGCTCAGCTATTTCACAATGCCGCTCCACCCACCGGAGCGGAACTACGCCGAGACCCTGAAAGAGGACCGCGAGGCGATCCTTTTGGCCGACGAACTCGGATTCGCCGAGGCCTTCGTCGGCGAGCACGTCACCGACCGGGCCGAGACCGTGACTTCGTGCCTGATGTTTCTGGCGAGTCTTGCTCACCACACCAAGGACATCGTCTTGGGCAGCGGCACGGTCAACATGTCGCTCAACCACCCGACGATCATTGCCGGCCAGGTGGCGATGATCGACAACCTGCTCGAGGGCCGGTTCCTGTTCGGGATCAGCCCCGGGGCGCTCAAGTCCGACGCCGAGGCGCTGGGCATCCTGAACGAGGACAGGAACGCGATGTTCCTGGAATCGATCAATCACGTGCTCGCCATCTGGTCGACCGATCCGCCCTATCGGCTGAAGGGCAAGTACTGGAACGTCACAACCGAGGAGACGCTGATCGAGGAGATCGGCCAGGGCGTAATCGTCACCCCCTACCAGAAGCCGCATCCGCCCATCGTGGTCACCGTGGTGGCGCCGTTCTCCAGGGGCGTGACTGAGGCGGCGGCGCGCGGCTGGGAGCCCATCTCGGCCAACTTCCTGATGCCCGAGTGGGTGGCCAGCCACTGGCCCAAATACGTCGAAGGCTGCGAGCGGATGGGCCGTCCGGCCAATCCCGCCAACTGGCGCGTCGCCAAGTCGATCTTTGTCGCCGATGACGAGGCGACCGCGAAGGCCTACGGCCTGGAGGCCGGGAACAGCCCCTATCGGTTCTACTACAAGCAGTTGATGCGCAAGCTGATCGCCGCCGGTCGCTCGAACCTCTTCAAGCACGACCAGTCGATGACCGACGAGCAGGTGACGCTCGACTACGTCGTCGACCGGCTGGTGATCGCCGGCACGGTGGAGTCCGTGGTCGAGCAGATCCTCGCCTTCCGCGCGCGAACCGGCGATTTCGGCACGCTGATCTACGCCGGCCACGATTGGGTCGATGCGGCGCTCTCGCGGCGCTCCATGGAGTTGATGGCCGAGGAGGTCATGCCGCGGCTGAACGAGGCGTTGGCGAAGAGCCCGGCCGCGGCCGAGTAGGTGAGACCGGCCCGGGTCGTTCGTCCGCTCATATGGGCGGCTTGTCGCCCTGCCGGGAAGGCCTTTTATCCTACCAATGAGCGGGAAACCGCTCTAATTTCGGCCTCCTGAGATACGAACGAAACACCCGGCTTCAGGCCGTTGTCCGGCTGGCGCCGGGACTTCACCGCCAGGCTCCGCCCGGAGTAGCGCCCATTACCGGACCCCGATACACCTGCCCGATGCATCCCGACGTGGTGACCGACGGGCCCGAGTCATGCCCGATCTGCGGCATGGCGCTCGAGCCGATGGACGTGACCGCCGAGACCGGCCCCAACCCCGAGTTGATCGACATGACGCGCCGGTTCTGGATCGGCGCCGCGCTGACCGTGCCGATCCTGGTGCTGGAGATGGCTCCCCATCTCGGCTTTGAGCGGATCGTCGCGCCGGCCGTTTCGGTCTGGATCCAGTTCCTGCTGGCCACGCCGGTCACCGTGTGGGGCGGGTCAGTGTTCTTCCGGCGCGGTTGGGCGTCGGTCGCGACGGGCAACCTCAATATGTTCACCCTGATCGGGATGGGCGCCGGGGTGGCCTATACCTACAGTATCCTCGCCACGGCCGCGCCATCGGTTTTCCCGGCCGGGTTCGTCGGCCCGGACGGCACCGTCCCGGTCTACTTCGAGGCCGCCTCGACGATCGTCGTGCTGGTGCTGCTGGGCCAGGTGCTGGAGCTCAGGGCGCGTGAGAAGACCGGGCGCGCCCTGCGGTCCCTTCTGGACCTGGCGCCCAAGACCGCGCTGCGCGTAACCGGGGAGGGGCCGGACGAGGAGATCGCGCTCGATGACGTGCGGCGCGGCGATCGGCTGCGGGTCCGTCCCGGAGACAAGATCCCCGTCGACGGCGCCGTGCTCGAGGGTGGCGGTGCAGTCGACGAATCGATGGTCACAGGAGAGGCGATTCCGATCGAGAAGGGCCCTGGCGCGTTGGTGACGGGCGGGACGCTGAACGGGACCGGAGGCTTTGTGATGGAGGCCCGGCGGGTCGGCGCGGACACCATGCTCGCGCGGATCGTTCAGCTCGTGGCCGAGGCGCAGCGCTCGCGCGCGCCGATCCAGCGCCTGGCCGATGTCGTGGCGGGCTACTTCGTGCCGGCGGTGATCGCGGTCGCGGCGATCGCCTTCGTCGCCTGGGCGATTTTCGGCCCGCCGCCGGCCTTGGCATTCGCGCTGTTGGCCGCGGTCTCGGTGCTGATCATCGCGTGCCCTTGCGCGCTGGGCCTTGCGACGCCGATGTCGATCATGGTGGGTACCGGCCGCGGCGCCCACGCCGGAGTCCTGATCCGCAAGGCCGAGGCGCTGGAGCGGTTGGGAAGCAGCGACACGCTGGTCGTCGATAAGACCGGCACGCTCACCGAAGGCCGGCCCGCCGTTGTCGCCGTGGAGGCGGCCGGTGCCGTTTCCGAACGCGACCTCCTGGGGTTCGCCGCGAGTCTGGAGCGCAACAGCGAACACCCGCTCGCCGATGCCGTCGTCGCTGCGGCCAACGACCGGGGGCTGGTTCTCGAAAGCGCCACCGACTTTGTCTCGACCACCGGAAAAGGCATCGGCGGCACCGTTGCCGGGCGGGCGGTATCGCTCGGGAACGCGGCCATGCTGTCTGACCTCGGCATCGACGTGGGCGCCTTAAGTGACCGCGCCGAGACATTGCGGCAGGACGGCGCGACGGTCGTCTTCGTCTCGATCGACAATGTGGCCAGCGGCGTGATCGCGGTCGCCGACCCGGTCAAGGAGACCACGCAAGCGGCGCTGGACTCACTGTGCGGCGACGGCGTGGCGATCGTGATGCTGACCGGCGATAACGAGACGACGGCGCGCGCGGTCGCCGCGCGCCTCGGCATCGCCGACATCGAGGCCGGGGTGCTGCCGGAACGCAAAAGCGAGGTGGTGCGCCGCCTGAAAGCCGAGGGCAGGGTGGTCGCCATGGCGGGCGACGGGGTGAACGACGCCCCGGCGCTGGCCGAGGCAGATGTCGGCATCGCCATGGGAACCGGCGCCGATGTCGCGATGGAAAGTGCGGGCATCGTCCTGGTCAAGGGCGATCTCGCCGCGATTGCCCGCGCCCGGCGGCTCAGCCGCGCGACCATGGCCAACATCCGCCAGAACCTGTTTCTCGCCTTCGTCTACAACGCACTCGGCGTGCCCGTCGCCGCGGGCGTGCTCTACCCGTTCACGGGCATTCTGCTCGATCCCATCGTCGCGGCCGCGGCGATGAGCCTGAGCTCGGTCTCGGTCGTCGGCAACGCGCTTCGGCTCTGGACCGCAAGGATCTAGCCGGGAGGCGCCGCAGGCGTCTTGCCCGTCGGACGAATTGGAGCGATCTTCGGCCCGGCCGAGGCCGGGACAAGGGCGTCTTCGGCCGCGCCGGAGGGAAGGGTCATGGCATACGAGATGATCAGCGTAACCGCTGTAACGCCCAGTATCGGCGGCTTGGTCAGCGATATCGACCTGAGCCGGCCGCTCGACCCCGCTGCGGTCCGGGAGCTTCGCGATGCCCTGATGGAACACCAGGTGCTGTTTTTCCGCGACCAGAAGCTCACCCACGAGAGCCAGAAGGCGCTGGGCGAGCATTTCGGTGCGCTGCACATCAGTGTCGGCGGCGATGGCACCAACTCCAAGCCGTTGAGCGACCATCCGGAGGTCCGTTCACTGCATTTCGACGAGAACTCGAAGTCGGTGTCCGGCAACGAGATGTGGCACACCGACCAGTCGTGCATGGAAACCCCGCCGATGGGCACGATCCTCTACATCCACACCGTGCCGCCCGACGGCGGAGGGGACACGATATTCGCCAGCATGTACGCGGCCTACGCGGCCCTGTCGCCCGCCATGAAGCGCTATCTCGAAGGGATGACCGCGCTGCACGACGGTGCTGCCGGCTTCACGGCGACGGGGAACAACGACCTGCCGAATGCCGAGCAGCCCGTCGTCGCCAAACACCCAGTGACGGGCCGCAAGCTGCTCTATGTCAATCCGACCTTCACCACCCGGCTGTGCGGCATCCCGCGCGAGGAGAGCGAGGCGATCCTGTCCTATCTCTACCGTCACTGCGAGCACCCGAATTTCCAGGTTCGTTTCAACTGGATGCCCCACTCGATCGCATTCTGGGACAACCGGTGCACCCATCACCGGGCGCTGTGGGACTACTACCCTCATGTGCGGTCGGGCTACCGCATCCAGATCAAGGGGACCGACCGGGTCATCCCCGGCTGAGCCAAGGCCCGTCAGGCGGCGACCGCGGGCTCGCCTGCTGTCTTGCCGCGCATCGGGCGATTCGGGCATCGGGCGGTTGCGGGCGAGCCCGCGGTCGCCGACGGCGGCAACGGCGATACCGTGACACCCCATGAGGGGGACCGTATTCTCGCCCGGCGCCGCTTGGGCTCTGCGGCTCCGGGCCGGCCGGCCGCGATCCTGCAGCCGGCAAAATGAACAACGGGACGGGAAGGCCATGAAAGTCACCGCGAACGGCATCGGCTTGAACTGCGAGATCGACGGGCGGGAGGGAAAGCCCTGGCTGACCTTCTCCAACTCGCTGGCGACAAACCTGCACATGTGGGATGCGCAGGCGGAGGCGCTGAAGTCGGACTTTCGCATCCTGCGCTACGACAAGCGGGGCCACGGCGGCAGCGACGCGCCGGAAGGTCCTTACACCTTCGACATGCTGGTCGGCGACGTAATCGGGCTGTGGGATGCGCTCGGGATCGAGAAGAGCCATTTCGTCGGGCTGTCGATCGGCGGCATGACGGCGATGGGCCTGGCGCTCGATCACCCGGGCCGGCTGTCGAGCCTGGTGATCTCCAACTCGCGCGCCGACATGCCGCCGGCCGATGCCGAGGCCTGGAACGGCCGCATCGCTCTGGCCGAGGAGGAGGGCATGGGCAAGCTCGCCGGGGTGACGGTCGAGCGCTGGTGCTCCAGACCGTTCTTCGATTCCGGATCGCCGGCGCTCGACAAGCTGCGCGCCATGGTTGCCGGCACTTCGGTGACCGGCTATGTCGGCTGCGCCCGGGCGCTGCAGGCGCTGGCCTACGAGCCGCGGCTAGGCGAGATCGCAACCCGGACACTGTTTATCGCCGGGGCCGACGACATCGGCACGCCGGCCGACAACATGCGCCGCATCGCCGCGATGATCCCCGGCGCCGAGACGGTCGAGCTGTCGCCCGCCGGTCATATCTCGTCGATGGAAAAGCCCGAAGAGTACAATGCCGCGCTCAAGCGGTTCTTCGAGCTGGTCTGAGCGTCCGGCCCGAAATGAATCGGGTGATTTCCGCCGGTTGTGATTCAGCGGACGGTCCGCGTGGGCCTGAGGCGGCCGAGCGGGCCGAGGGCCGGCAGCGTCAAATCGTCATCGACACTGGCGGGTGGCTGCTCGGCCAAGGATCATGGTCACAAGCACCAAAACTCTTGACCCGAAGATCGGCAAGAGATTGAAATCAAAAGATTCATCGTGGGCTGGGCTCTGAGCCGGATCAGCGCACCCCCACTGTCCGTCCGGTCGCTGCGGACTCGAAGACGGCTTCGAGCACGGCCATGTTGTGGACGATCTGATCGGCCGGGATCGGGTAGGGAGCCTTGCCCTCGACCGCATCGGCGAAGGCCTCGATCTCGGCGCGCACCGAATCGACGGGATCGAGCGTGTCGCGCCGCGCCGCGCCTTTGCGCGGCAGGACGCTGACGTCCCGCTCACCGCGCGATTCGACGATTCCCTCGGAGCCGAGCACCCGGAAGTGCCAGATGAAGGCGGTCTTGAAGGTGCAGGCGAGGTAGCCGGTCGGGCCGTCGGCGAAGCGCAGCAGGACCGAGACCGTATCGCCGGCTGCGCGGCCCAGCACCCGGTCGACGCAGAGCGCGTGCACATCGGCGATCGGTCCGATCATGTCGATATAGGCATCGGTGATATGCACCCCCATGCCGGTCATGCCGGCGGCCGGCGCCTCTTCGGGCGAGGCGCGCCAGCCGGTCTGCGGCGCCTCGGCCAGGATGTCGTGGCTGTAGTTGGCCTCGACATGCATGACGGCGCCGATCTCGCCCGCGCCGATGATTCGCTTGATCTCGACCATCGACGGCCAGAACCGCCGGTTCTGCCCGATGCCGAGCGTCACCCCGGCGCGCTCGCAGGACGAAATCGCTGCCTCGGCCTCGGCCTTGGCGAGCGTGAACGGCTTCTCGCAGAAGACGTGCTTGCCGGCCGCGGCCGCCTGCGCCACCTGTTCGGCGTGCAGCGAATGGGGGGTTGCCAGCACGACCGCGTCGACCTGCGGGTCGGCGAGCGCATCGGCAAAATCGGTCGACAGGGAAATACCGTGGGCCGAGACGAGGCCGGCCGCTTCATCGGGCTCCAGGGTGACCGCGCGGACGTAGCGCAGCCGGTCGCTCTTGTCCTGGACCGAGACCAAATGCTGGCGGCCCCACCAGCCGAGCCCCACCAGTGCCGCGTTGATCATTCTTTGGCTCCCTGCCGCGCTACCGATAAAATCCTGGGCAGTATAGCCTGTTCGCACCGCGGGAGACGCGCCATGGCCGAGCCGGTGACGCTGGCAAGCCCGATCCGCATCGGACCCTTGGAGGCGCCCAACCGGGTCGTCATGGCCCCGATGACGCGTAACCGGGCGGGTCCCGGCAACGTCCCGTCGGCGCTCGCGGTCGAGTACTACATGCAGCGCGCGAGCGCGGCGCTGGTGGTCACCGAGGCGGCCCAGGTCAGCCCGCAGGGCGTTGGGTTCCCGGCGACGCCCGGCATCCATTCGCCGGATCAGGTCGCCGGCTGGCGCCGCGTCACCGACGCCGTCCACGGCGCCGGCGGCCGCATTGTCCTCCAGCTCTGGCATGTCGGGCGAATCTCGCACTCGGCGATGCAGCCGCGCGGCGCGCTGCCGGTCGCGCCTTCCGCGATTGCGGCGGCCGGCGATGCGTTCACCGACCAGGGCATGAAGCCCTTCGAGACCCCGCGCGCGCTCGAGACCGCGGAGATGGCCGACATCCTCGCCCAGTACCGCCATGGCGCGGAATGCGCCCGGGCGGCCGGTTTCGATGCGGTCGAACTGCATGGCGGCAACGGCTACCTGCTCGACCAGTTCACCCGCGACGGCGCCAACCGCAGGACCGACCGCTACGGCGGGACCGTCGAGAACCGGCTGCGGTTGCCGCTGGAAGCCGCCCAGGCCGTGGTCGATGTCTGGGGCGCGGACCGGGTGGGCTACCGGATCTCGCCGTTTCAGATCTTCAACGACATGGCCGACGGCGCCCCCGATACGACGTTCGTTGCTCTTGCTGAGGCGCTCGACGGCATGGGTCTGGCCTACCTCCACATCGTCGAGACCGATGCGCCGGGCGCGGCCGGTCCGGACGCGGATGCGGCCGCGTTCCTGGCCGCCCGCGCGCCGCTGTTCGAGGCGCTGCGCCGGGCGTTTTCCCGGATCCTGATCGTCAACGCCGCCTACGACCGGGCGCGAGGCGAGGCGGTGCTGGCCGCGGGCGAGGCGGATCTCGTGGCCTATGCCAAGCTGTTCCTGGCCAATCCCGACCTGCCCAGGCGCCTGATCGCCGGCGCCGCGCTGAACGAGCCGGTGAAGAAGACCTTTTACGGCGGCGGGGCGGAAGGCTACACCGACTACCCGTTCTTGGAGGCGTGAGGCGCGGGGCTCAACCGACCCGGCGGTGGAAGCGGTTGATGTCGATCCGATCCCATACCTCGGCGTTGGCGAGCGGGTCCTGCGCAAGGAAGGTGTCGATATCGGCGCGGTCCTCGACCTCGACAAGGTAGAGGCTGCCGACGATCGTCTCGCCGTCCTGAGAGAGCAGGGGCCCGGACATCACGACCTCGATCGGCGAGTTCTTGAGATAGTTCTGGTGGGCGGGCAGGACGGACATGCGCTTTTCCAGAACCCCCGGCTTGTCGATCATGTGCAGCGCATAAAGCATAGCGGCTCTCCCCGGTCGTGTATGCGGTTGGCCGCAAGACTAACCCATTGCCGGGCGCCGGTCAGGACGGCGCGAGCTCGCGGATTACCGCGGTGGAACTGCCGGTGGCAATCAGCGTGCTCTCGGCATCGAACAAGCGGCCTTCCAGAAATGCGATCGAGCGGCCGGCGCGCACAAGCTTGCCCTCGCCGATCAGCCGGCCCGGCCGAGCGGCGGCGATATAGCTCGTCTTGACTTCGAGCGAGGGCGCCCGAAAGGCCATACCCAATTTCGCAAGGGCCGCGAACGACATCGCGTTGTCCAGCATGGCGGTCAGCATCCCGCCCTGGATGGTGCCGATCAGATTGCAGAATTCGGGCTTGCCGTCGTATTCGGTAACGATCGTCCCGGCCTCGGCATCCCAGGACAGCAGCGTCGCGCCGAGCAGGGTGGTGATCGGGGTGGAGCGGAAGCTCTCGACGATCCAGGCAAGCGGGTTTGCGGCGGGGCTGGTCACCGACCGACCCTACAGCGCGAGGCGCCCGCCGGGCAAGGCGGGCACGGGTAGATCGCACCTCGAATGGACCTGGAATGGCGCGGTGGAGCAGCGGAGGGACGATGCGGTTGCCGTCCCGGCGCTGGCGGCGGCGGGCTCGAGCTGGGCGCGATCCGGAAAATCGCCCGGATTCTCGACGCCGCAGACTGCCGCAGACGAAGATTGAGTCCGTCAGCCTGGATCCTCATGTCGGCGGTCCGGCTGGCATGGTGCGGCCTGTTCGTTTAGTCTCGCCGCACCTGGAACGACACCGCGAGGGTGCGTCGCGCGACGATGAGCGCCGATCTTAGCCTGGAAAGCCCGCCCTGGCGCGTCGGCGTCGATGTCGGCGGCACGTTCACCGATCTCGTGGTCGCCGATGCGGCGGGCCATACCGAGGTCTTCAAGGTTCCGTCCTCCACCGAGGACCCGGGCCGCGGCGTGATTGCGGCGCTGGAACGCGCCTGCGAAGCGCTGGGCCTGTCGGCCGCGGCATTCCTGGGGGGCTGCGCGTTCTTTCTGCACGGCTCGACGGTCGCGACCAACACGCTGCTCGAAGGCAAAGGCGCCCGCGTCGGGCTGCTGACGACCGCCGGATTCCGCGACAGCCTGGAGGCGCGAAGGGGCCTGCGCAAGGACCCCTGGGACCATCGCACGCCCTATCCGCCGGTGCTGGCGCCGCGCTATCTGCGTCTGCCGGCGCGCGGGAGGATCGATCCCGCCGGCGCGGAGAGCGAGCCCCTTTCCGTCGATGACGTGCGCGCGGCCGGGGAGGCGTTTCGCGCCGAGGGCGTCGAGTCCGTGGCGATCTGCCTGATCAACAGCTTCATCAATCCGGCGCACGAACGCGCGGCCGCCGAAATCCTGCGCGAGGATGGCGTCTGCCCGTGGATTTCGGTCTCGTCCGACATCGTGCCGATCATGGGCGAGTACGAGCGCAGCTCGACCACGGTGGTCAACGCCTATGTGATGCCGCGGGTGGCGTCCTACCTGCACGCCCTGTCGGACCGGCTGAGCGGGATGGGGCTGAAGACACGGCTGCTGATGCTGCAGAGCAATGGCGGCGCGGCCTCGCTCGACCAGCTCATCGAGCAGCCGGCGAACCTGCTCCTGTCCGGCCCGTCGGCCGGGGTCGGCGCGATGGCCCATCTCGCCCGCGGGCTGGGCGAGGGGAATTTGGTCTCGATGGAGATCGGCGGGACGAGCTGCGACGTGATGCTGATGTCCGAGGGCAGGGTGGCGATCACCGATACGCTCTCCGTCGCCGACTACGACCTCGTCACGCCGTCGGTCGACATCCACACGGTCGGCGCCGGCGGCGGCACCATCGCCGGGATCGACCAGGCGGGCATGATGTTCGCAGGACCCCAGGGCGCCGGCGCGGCGCCGGGCCCGGCCGCCTATGGGCTCGGCGGGAACGCGCCCACGGTGACCGATGCCCATCTGGTGCTCGGCCGGCTGCGGCCCGGACCCTATGCCGGCGGCTCGGTGTCGCTGGACCTCGCCGCGGCCGAGCGGGCGATCGAGGAGACTGTCGCCGGGCCGCTCGGCATCGGCCGGGCCGAGGCGGCGGTCGGCATCATCCGCATCGTCGAGCAGAACCTGTTGCACGCCGTAGAGCGTATCTCGATCCAGCGCGGCTACAACCCGGGCCGGTTCATGCTGATCGCCTGCGGCGGGGCCGGACCGATGCACGGCGCGAGCGTCGGCCGCAGGCTGGGCGCGCGCGCGGTCTACGTGCCGCGCCAGGCGGGCGCCTTCTGCGCCATCGGTATGCAGCACGCCGATGTGCGCCGCGACTTCGTGCAGGTGCTGATGCGCCGGCTCGACGGCGAGGTTGGCCCGGCGATCGCCGGCGGGTTCGCCGCGCTCGAGCGCCAGACGACCGAGGCCCTGCGACGCGAGGGCTTCGAGCCCGGCGATACCCGCTTCGAGCACGAAATCGACCTGCACTACGAAGGCCAGCAATGGGACGTCCGCGTGCCGCTGGCAAGGTCCGACGCCGACCAGGACGAGATCCGCGCCGCTTTCGAGGCCGAATACGACCGCCAGTTCGGCCACACCAACCCCGGCGGACGCATCCTCGTGGCCAAGCTGCGGGTGGTGGGTATCGGCGCCCTGCCGCCGCTGCGCGACGTGGTGCTGGAGGCCACCGCCGAGCCGCCCGAGGCTACCGGCCACCGCCCGGTGCATACCGGGACCGCCGCCGGCTTCGTCGACACCCCGGTCTATTCCGGCGCCGCGCTGCGCCCGGGCCAGAGCCTCGCCGGACCCGCGATCATCGAGGAGGCGACGACGACCGTCGTTGTCGGTCAAGGCGACCGCGTCGCCGTCGACCGTCTCGACAATTACCTGATCACCTTCGAGGACGATCGGTAGCGGGGACGGTCAGTAGCCGCGAGTCCAGTCGATGACGTTTTCGAGCGGCCGGCCGGCGAGGTAGGCTTCGAGGTTGCGGCGGAACAGGTCCATCGCCCGGGCTCTGGTGGCAACGTCCGCGGCGCTGGAGACATGGGGCGTGATCAGGACCTGCGGGTCGCGCCACAGGCGCTCGTCGGGCGGGCCTTCGAACTCGCCATCATAGACGTCAAGGCCGACGCCGCGTAGCCTGCCGTCGGCGAGCGCGGCGATCAGCGCGGCCTCGTCGACGATCTCCCCACGCGCGACATTGACCAGCACCGTACCCGGGCGCATCGCGGCGAACGCCTCCGGCCCGATCAGCCGTTCGGTCTCGGGCGTCCACTGGCAGCAAACCGCGACGAACTCCGCACGGCCGAGCAGATCGTGGAGTCCGTCCGGCCCGCGGATTTCCTCGAACCCGGCCGGTCGATGCGCGCCCGCGCTGCGGCGCGTTCCCACCACCCGCATCCCAAGTGCGGCGGCAAGCCGCCCGACCTCGCGACCGATCCCGCCGGCGCCGACGATGCAGGCCGTCTTGCCGGCGAGCAGCATCGGGCGGTACGCCGGCGCATCGAACGCGCGCGCCGACCGGTCCGCGGCCGCGCGGTGCAGCCCGCGCGCGAAGTGCAGAAAGCACGCGATGGCGTATTCCGCAATCGCGAGATTGGCGGCGTAGCCGCGCGCCGTCGTGACCACGATGTCGCTTCCCCAGAGATCGCCGGCTTTCTGGTTGCTCGCCCCTGCCGCCTGCTGGTGCGCCCATCTAAGACGCGGCGCCCGCGCGCCGAGGTCGAGCGGAAACGGAAACGTCATCACGGCGATCTCGGCGTTCGCCAGCAGCGCGTCCCGCTCGGCCCGCATCCCCCGGCCCAACGATCCCGGTTTCAGGAACCGCGCGCAGGTCGCTTCGGGCCAAGTCTTCCGGATCTCGCCGTCGAACCATCCACCGGCTTCGATAACGCGGAGCCGCGGGTCGATCGCCTCCATCCGCGCCTTGTCGGCGGGCGAGACCGGCATAAGAAAAAGGACATTGATCGGGTCGTCCATCATCGCGCACTCTGGTCCAGCGCGCCGCTCGCGGCAACAGCGCCGCGTCGATCCGCGCAATCCGGGCGGTCGCGCCGTCCGGCGGTCGGGTGCCTCGAACCGCCGGGGGATGATAGGATGGCCGGCGTCCGAAGATCGAAGGCAAGCCCATGGACCACGACCCGATCATCCTCGCGCTGACCCAGAACCGGCTCGACCACATCTCCCACCAGATGGGTTGGGTGATGGTGCGCACCGCGCGCAGTCCGATCTTCAGCCAGGCGCACGATTTTTCCTGCTTCATCGCCGGGCCGACCGGCGAGGTGGTCAGCCAGGCCGACGGCATCCCCATCCATACCGGCAGCGGCGGTTTCGGCGCGCGCGCGATCCTGCGCGACTTCGGCGACGTGATGGCCGAAGGCGATGTCTACCTGCTCAACGATCCCTGGGCCGCCGGCGGCAACCATCTGCCCGACTGGGTGATCGCCCGCCCGATCTTCGTGGACGGCGCGTTCGTCGGGCTGACCTGCAACCGCGCGCATCAGTCCGACATCGGCGGCGGCGCGGCCGGGGCCTACAATCCCGCCGCCACCGAGATCTATCACGAAGGCATCCGCCTGCCGGTGCTGCGGCTGGTCGAGGGCGGCGCCATGCGCGAGGATCTGTGGCGGCTCCTGATGATCAACACGCGAACGCCGCACCTCCTCGACGGCGATTTGCGCGCGATGCTCGGCTCGACCCGGATCGGCATGGAGCGCGTGGCCGCGCTGGCCGAAGAGCTCGGCCCGGAAGCCGCGCTGTCCTATTTCGACGGCGTCCTCGGTCACGCCGACCGCTGCTTCCGCGCCGAGATCGCCTCCCTGCCCGACGGGATCTACCGGGCGGAGGACCGCTCGGACAACGACTGTTTCGAGATCCGCGACGTCGTCGTCCGGGTCGCGGTGACCATCGACGGCGACAGCCTCAAGGTCGATTTCACCGGCAGCGACCCGCAGATCGCCGGCTTCAAGAACTCGTCGCTCGGCAACACCCATTCGGCGGTCTATACCGCGCTCGCCTCCTTCCTCGATCCGGCGCTGCCGCATAACGAGGGCGCGTTCCGCTGCGTCGAGCTGATCGCGCCCGAGGGCACCGTGGTCAACGCGCGCGAAGGCGCGCCGATCACCATGTGCACGGTCTTCTTCGCCCATGAGATCATCCACGCGGTGTGGAAGGCGCTGGCCCAGGCCGACCCGGCGCGCGGCTGCGCCGGCTGGGCGAAGAACGTCTTCGGGATTTCGGTCGGCAGGGAGGCGAACGGCGATCCGTATGTGTTCTATCACGGCGCCGCGGCGGCCGGCAGCGGCGCGGTCGACGGCCGCGACGGGTTCAACCAGATCGGCCATGTCTGCACGCTGGGCGGGCTGACGATGCCCAATATCGAGGTGTACGAGCAGCTCTACCCCGTCCGGTTCCACCGCCAGGAGTTTCGCATCGATGCCGCCGGACCCGGCGCTTGGCGGGGCGGCAGCGGGGCCGACTACGAGGTCGAGATCCTGACCGACGCCACCCATTCCTTCCGGGGCGAGGGGCTGAACTACGAGACCGGATACGGCGTGAACGGCGGCGGCGGCGGCGCGCCGGGGCGAATGCATCTGCGGTTCCGGGAGGGAACGGAAGAGCCGGCGCCGAAGTTCGGCCTCGAATCGACGGGCCCGGTCCGCTTCGTCACCCAGTCGCCCGGCGGCGGCGGCTGGGGCGACCCGATGGAGCGCGACCCTGAGCGTGTCCTGCGCGACCTGCGCGACGGGATCATCTCCGAGGCGACGATGCGCGATGTCTATGGCGTGGCGCCCACTGCCGACGGCAGGAGCGTCGATGTCGGGGCCACCGCGTTGCTCCGGCGGGGCCGTGTTGCCGGCAAGTAGAGCCGACCGTTCTTCGTAACACGTCGATCGTGGCGACCGGGTTCGTCTTCCCCGGCATCGCCGCGCCGCCGGGCGCGATGGCCGCCCCGATCGTCGTCGCCGCCCGCTATCGCCGCGTGAGCCGGGAGGAGGTCAGTAGCCCGGATCGAAGATCCGCGCGGCCACATACTGCTTGGGCCAGGCCGGACCCTCCGCGCCCAGCGCGCGGGCGGCGTGGCGGGTGAAGTAAGGATCGTAGAGGTGGCCCTTGGCGAGGACGCAGAGGTCCGCCTTGCCCTCGGCGACGATCTCGTTGATCTCGTCCGGCCCGGAGATGTTACCGACGGTCATCGTCGGGATGCCGGCCTCCTTGCGCACCCTTTCGCTGAACGGGGTCTGAAACAGCCCGCCCACGGTGGGCCGCGCGCCGGCGACCACATTGCCGGTGGAGACCGTCAGGATGTCGACTCCCGCCGCCTTGGCCATGCGGCCGATCTCGACCGCGTCTTCGGCCGTCGTGCCGCCCTCGATCCAGTCGACCGCGGAGATCCTGGCCGAGATCGGCTTGTCCTCCGGCCAGTTCTCGCGCACCGCCCGGAAGACCTCGAAAGGGAATCGCATCCGGTTCTCCAGTGGCCCGCCGTATTCGTCATTCCGCGCGTTGCCGATCGGCGAAATGAATGTCGAGATCAGATAGCCGTGGGCGAAATGGAGCTCGATCGCATCGAACCCCGCCTCGTTGGCCATCCGGGCGCCGCGCGCGAAATCGTCGCGCACCTTGTCCATGTCCGCCCGGTCCATCGCCTTCGGCGTCTGGTGGCCCTCGCCGAAGGGGATGGCCGAGGGCGCAAGGATCTGCCAGGTCTCGGCCGCCTCCAGCGGGCCGCCGCCCTCCCAGGCGACCTTTGTCGCGGCCTTGCGCCCGGCATGGGCGAGCTGGATGCCGATCTTGGTCTCCGTGTTGTCATGGACGAAGTCGACGATACGGCGCCAGGCTGGAACATGCTCGGGCTTGTACATCCCCGCGCAGCCGGGGGAGATCCGCCCCTCGCGCGAGACGTCGGTCATCTCGGTCAGCACCAGCCCCGCCCCGCCCATCGCCCGGCTGCCCAGATGGACCAGATGAAAATCGCCGACCGTGCCGTCATCGGCCGAGTACATGCACATCGGCGACATCACCACACGGTTCCGCAGCTCCATCCCGCGCAGGGAAAACGGCGTGAAAATCGGCGCCAGGACCGCGCTGGCATCATCAGGCATTAACGTACTCCGCAAAGGTCTCGAAAGGCTGGCTGCCTTCCGTCGTGGTGCGCCGCAGCAGCCGGCGCCCGGTCTCGGGGAAATCGGTCCGCGCATGTGTGACGCAGCGGTTGTCCCATATCACGAGATCCCCCGGCTGCCAGACATGCTCGTAGACAATACAGGGGTCCTCCGAACAGCGCAGCAGCTCCTCCATCAGGGCATCGCTTTCCGCCTCGTCCAGCCCGTTGATCCGCGCGGTCATCAGCCGGTTGACGTAAAGCGCCCGGCGGCCGGTCTCGGCATGGGCGATGGCTACCGGGTGGGAGAAATGCGCGATATCGGACATGTCCTCGCGCAAGCGCGGACGGTCGGTCCGCAGGTATTCGTGCATCTGAAGCGCGGTGCGGCCGCGGATCTTCTCCCTGATCGTTTGCGGCAGGCTCTCGTAGGCGCTGTACATGTTGGCGAACAGCGTGTTGCCGCCGGACGAGGGAATCTCGATGCCGTAGAGCAAGGTCGCCTTGTGCGGGTTCTTGTCGTAGCACATGTCGGAGTGGAACCACATCTCGCCGTCATGCGGCAGGCCGAGCGGCTTGCCGTCGCGGCGGATGTTGGAGACGATCATGATGCCGGGTTCGAGCAGCTTGCCGTCGAGGCCGAGCTGCGGGCGCGGCGAGCGCACCCCGCCCGGGACCCCGAAATGCCGCGTGAAGGCGAGCTGCTGGTGCTGGTCGATTTCCTGGCCGCGCAAGACGATCACCAGATGGTCGAGCCATGCGCGATGAATCCGCGCCAGCGTTTCGGCATCGAGCGGGCGGGCAAGATCGACGCCTTTGATCTCCGCGCCCAGGGCCGCCCCGGTCGGCGCGATCTCAATGGTCATGGCAACGCTCCCGTAGCTTACAGCGCGAGCGGCGCTCCGGGGCCCCTCGCGCCGGGCGTGAGCGTGGATTATGCCGTCGCTCCGGGGCGCCGGCAACGCCGCCCGGCCGGTCCCGGGACCGGCAAAACCGGACAAATTGTCCGGTACACAGACCGGACGTACCGCTTGTTGGCGACAGATCGGTTGCCGAGCGCCGCACGGACATGTAAAGTGTTGATATGTTTGATGTGCGTGTGATCGCCGCTCAGTAGTCGGGATCGTTTCGGTGGTTGCCTTCAACGATTGCCCGGCCCTGGCTTTGAACGCGGATTTTCGACCGCTCAGCTATTTTCCGCTCTCGCTCTGGTCGTGGCAGGACGCCGTAAAGGCCGTGTTCCTCAAGCGGGTCAACATCGTCTCGGAATACGATCAGATCGTCCGCTCGCCCGGGTTCGCGATGCGGCTGCCCTCGGTGATCGCGCTGAAGGCCTATATCCCGACGGCGCGGCGGCCGGCGTTCACCCGGTTCAACGTCTTTTTGCGCGACCGGTTCGAATGTCAGTATTGCGGCGCCAGGCCGGGGACGCCGGAGCTGACCTTCGATCATGTCTTGCCGCGCTCGCGCGGCGGGCGCACGACTTGGCTCAACGTGGTCAGCGCGTGCACCGCGTGCAACCTGCGCAAGTCGGACCGGCTGCCGCGCGAATGCGGGCTGCATCCCCGGCGCGAGCCGATCGAACCGACCAGCCACCAGCTTCAGGCCAACGGCCGCGCCTTTCCGCCAAACTTCCTGCACGATAGCTGGCGCGACTTCCTGTACTGGGATTCCGAGATCGATCCCGGCTGAGCCGCGCCTCAGTTCGCCGTCTTGACCAGCCGGCCCGTGGCGGTGCGGATCTGCTCGCCATCGCGCAGCCGGGTGAACGTCAGCGCCATGCCCAGCCCGGAAAGCGCGCGCTCGTAACGTTGGATCTGATAGAGCCCCTTGTCGTCGATCACCATCAGGTAGACGATCAGGGCGTTGTCCTTGATGCGCGCCCAGCCGAGCTCGCCGCCATCGACCGGGTCGCCGCTTCCGGCGGTGCGCCACATCCCCGGCCGCTTTGCCGGCACGAAGCGCCTGGTGGTCGATTTACGCCGGACGTTCGGATTTCCGGGCACCCCGCCGCCGCGGATGACGCTGGTCCAGGTGACCGAGAAGCCGCTGTTATCCGGTCGGATCACCACGTCGGCATCGCGCGCGGTGGTCGCGAAATAGACGCTGTCGGCGTTCTCGGCGACGGCACCGCCCGAGAAGGCGCCGTAAAACGCCTGGATCGACAGGTCCGCGGCGTGGGCCTGCGCGGCGCAGACAAGCAGCGCCAAGCCCGGCAAGGACATGATCTTCATGGCGTCTCCCCGATCACGATGCGCGGAATGGGACGCGCCGGCGGCGATACTGTCAAGGCCAGCTCACCGCCGGCGGCAGCGACATCAGGATGGCCTCGGCGTTGCCGCCGGTCTTGAGGCCGAACTGGGTGCCGCGGTCATAGAGCAGATTGAACTCGACATACCGGCCGCGCCGGACGAGCTGGTGGGCGCGCTGCTCCTCGGTCCAGGGCCGGTTCATGCGCGCGCGCACGATCGTGTCGTAGACCGAAAGGACCGCCCGGCCGACATCCCGGGTGAAGGCGAAATCGTCCTCCCAGTCATCGCTGGCCAGATAATCGTAGAAGATGCCGCCGACGCCGCGCGCCTCCTCGCGATGGGGCAGGTAGAAATATTCATCGCACGCCTTCTTGAACCGGGGGTAGTAGCCCGGGTCGTGGCCGTCGCAGGCGGTCTTCAGCGCGGCGTGGAAGGCGGCCGCGGCGTCTTCGTCGGGGCAGATCGGCGTCAGATCGCCGCCGCCGCCGAACCACGCCCGGGAGGTGACGATGAACCGGGTGTTCATGTGCATCGCCGGCACCAGCGGCGAGCGCATGTGGGCCACCAGCGAGACGCCGCTGGCCCAGAACCGCGGGTCGTCTTCGGCGCCGGGGATCTGCTTGCGGAATTCGGGAGAGAACGCGCCGTGGACGGTCGAGACGTTGACGCCCACTTTCTCGAAGACGCGGCCCTTCATGATCGACATCTCACCGCCGCCGCCGTCCGAGCCGTTCCCGGTCGGCCGCTGCCAGGTCCTGCGCTCGAACCGGCCCGGTGGCCCCGCGCCATCCTCGAGCGCGACTTCGATCGCCTCGAAGGCCGCGCAGAAGGATTCGCGCAGGGCGCCGAACCAAGTCCGCGCCCTGTCCTTCCGGGTCTCGAGCGCGCTCACGACACCGGCTCCACCCGGCGCGCCGCCGGATAGCCGCCGGTCTGCCGCAGGGCCTCGCCGGCGTTCTGCGGGGTATCGGGTCGATACAGGGCCAGCCGCATCGCAGTGGTGTCCCGGGTCGCGTTGACTACCGCTCGAATTCGACTATACCCCTGCACGAGACACGGTTCATGCGCGCGGTCGTCCGGTCGCGCGCATGAACCGGGTTTGCGATGTCCGCGCGGCCGTCAGCGCCCGGCCCGCTCGTGATGCGCGTTGTTCCACTGCGCCGGGAGATTGATCAATGGCGAACTCCGAAGCCGCGAGCCCTCCGACGGGCGACGGCGAAACCCGGCGCGATTTCCTGACCATCGCGACCGGGGTGTTCGCGACCGTCGGTGGCGCCGTTGCGATCTGGCCGTTGATTCAACAGATGAATCCGGCCGCGGACACGCTCGCTCTGGCGACGACGGAGGTCGACCTGTCGCCGCTGGAGCCCGGGCAGGCGATCACCGTGGTCTGGCAGGGCAAGCCGGTCTTCATCCGCCGGCGCACGGCGCAGGAGATCGCAGCGGCCGGATCGGTCGACCAGAGCACGCTTCCCGATCCGCAGACCGACGAACAACGGACGCAGAGACCGGATTGGCTGATCGTCGTTGGCATCTGCACCCATCTCGGCTGCATCCCGAAAGGACAGAGCACGGGCGATGCCAAGGGCGAATACGGCGGCTGGTTCTGTCCGTGCCACGGCTCGCACTATGATACGTCCGGCCGCATCAGGAAGGGACCGGCGCCGGCCAATTTGCCGGTGCCGCCCTACAAGTTCACCTCGGACGATGTCGTCCTGATCGGCTAGCGGGAGCGAAACGGTATGCCTCAGCCCTGGATGCAGTACCGGCTGGTCAAGTGGATCGACTACCGGCTGCCTGTGTTCACCTTCATGGAAAAGGAACTCCTGGACTATCCGACGCCCAGGAACCTCAGTTACTGGTGGAACTTCGGCTCGCTGGCCGGGATCGTGCTGGTCGTCATGATAGTGACAGGCATCGTCCTGGCGATGCACTACACCCCGCACGTCGATCATGCCTTCGGCAGCGTCGAGCGCATCATGCGCGACGTGAACTACGGCTGGCTGCTGCGCTATATCCATGCCAACGGCGGCTCCGCGTTCTTCGCCATCGTCTATATCCACATCTTCCGCGGACTCTATTACGGCTCCTACAAGGCGCCGCGTGAACTGCTGTGGATTCTGGGCGTGGCGATCCTGTTGTCGATGATGGCCACCGCCTTCATGGGCTATGTGCTGCCCTGGGGCCAGATGAGCTTCTGGGCCGCCACGGTCATCACCAACCTGTTCTCCGCCATCCCCTGGATCGGCGACGCCATCGTCGCTTGGCTGTGGGGCGGCTTCACGGTCGACAACCCGACGCTCAACCGCTTCTTCAGCCTGCACTATCTGATGCCTTTCGTGATCGTCGGGTTGGTCATGCTGCACCTGGTGGCGCTGCACCAGCACGGGTCGAACAATCCGCTCGGCATCGACTCCAAGGGTCCGCAGGACAAGATCCCGTTCCATCCCTACTACACCATCAAGGATTTGTTCGGGCTGTCGGCGTTTCTGACGATCTTCGCGGCCTTCGTCTTCTTCGCGCCCAACTTCTTCGGCGAGCCCGAGAACTACATCCCGGCGAACCCGCTGCAGACGCCGACGCACATCGTGCCCGAGTGGTACTTCCTGCCGTACTACGCGATCCTGCGCTCGATCACCTTCGACATCTGGTTCCTGTCGGCGAAGCTGATCGGGGTGATCCTGATGTTCGGCTCGGTCCTGATCCTGTTCATAGTGCCCTGGCTCGACCGCTCGCGGGTGCGCAGCGCGCGCTACCGGCCGATCTACCGCCAGTTGTTCTGGATCCTGCTGGCCGATTGCATCGTCCTGGGCTGGGTCGGCGGCAATCCGCCCGAGGGCATCTTCGTGGTCATCGGACAGATCGCGACGGCCTATTACTTCGCGCACTTCCTGATCCTGATGCCGCTAGTGCCGAGCTTCGAGAAGACGCGCCCGCTGCCGAAGAGTATCGGCGAGCCGGTGCTGCACGACGGCGGGGGCGCGGCCATGTCCGCGACAGCCGGCCCGATGGAGAAAGCGTGATGAGGATCGTTTTCGGCGCCGCCGCGCTCGCGCTCGGCTTTCTGGCGGGCCAGGCTGCGCTCGCAGCCGGCAAGGCCGAGCCGCCGCCATCGGTCGAATGGTCGTTCAACGGGCTGTTCGGCGCCTTCGACCGCGCCGCCCAGCAACGCGGTTTCCAGGTCTTCGTGGAGGTCTGTGCGAGCTGCCATTCGCTGAGCCTGTTGCATTACCGGAACCTGGCGGACATCGGATTCAGCGAGGCGCGGATCAAGGAGATCGTCGCCGAGGTCGAGGTCGCCGACGGACCCGATGCCGAGGGCGAGATGTTCGAGCGGCCGGGCCGGGCGAGCGACCGGTTCGTCGCCCCGTTCCCCAACGAGAACGCGGCCCGCGCGGCCAATAACGGCGCCTACCCGCCCGACCTGTCGCTGATGACCAAGGCCCGGCTGGGCGGCGCGGACTACCTGCACGCGCTGCTGATCGGCTACGTCGATCCGCCGGACGGCGTGGAGATGCAGGAAGGCATGACCTACAACACCTACTTCCCGGGCCACCAGATCGCCATGCCGGCGCCGCTCGACGACGACACGGTCGAGTACGCCGACGGGACCAAGGCGACGGTCGCCCAGATGGCCAAGGACGTGACCATCTTCCTCGCCTGGGCGGCGGAGCCCGAGCTGGAGGAGCGCAAGCGCATGGGGGTGCAGATCGTCCTGTTCCTGATCCTGCTCACCGGCATGCTGTACGCGGTCAAGCGAAAGTACTGGACCGGCGTGCATTGATCGCCCCTGCGACGCCGGCTTGATCGGACGCGGCTCATGACCCATGACTTCCCCATGAGGAACGTACGCGGCGAGACCCGTGGTTGAGCCCGGGACGCCGCCGGTGATCGGCGTCATCGGCGGCAGCGGCATCTACGACATCGACGGGCTGACCGAGCGGCGCTGGGAGGCCGCGGCCTCGCCATTCGGTATGCCTTCGGACTCGGTGCTGTTCGGCACGCTCGACGGGCAGCAGCTCGTCTTTCTGCCGCGCCACGGCCGCGGCCACCGCGTTCCGCCGTCCGAGCTCAATTTCCGCGCCAATATCGATGTGCTCAAGCGCGCCGGCGCAACCGAGGTGATCTCGCTCAGCGCCGTCGGCAGCCTCGACGGCGACCTGCCGCCGGGAACGTTCGTGATCGTCGATCAGTTCATCGACCGCACCTTTGCCCGCCGCAAGAGCTTTTTCGAGACCGGGCTGGTCGCCCACGTTTCGATGGCCGATCCCGTCTGCGCCCGTCTGGGTCATGCGCTGGAGGCCGCGGCGCGCGCGCTCGACCTGGCCTGCGTGCGCGGCGGGACGTATCTCGTGATGGAGGGCCCGCAGTTCTCGACCCGGGCGGAGTCCGAGCTCTATCGAAGCTGGGGCGCCACGGTCGTCGGCATGACCAACATGCCTGAGGCCAAGCTCGCCCGCGAGGCGGAGATGTGCTACGCGACCGTTGCCATGGTCACCGACTACGATTGCTGGCACCCCCACCATGACGACGTCACGGTCGAGTCGATCGTCGCCGTCCTGCAGCAGAACGCCGTGCATGCCCGCGCCCTGGTCGCGGCGGTCGCGCCGGCGCTGGCCGCCCGCGACGGGACGTGCGCGGCCGGCTGTCACGTGGCGCTCGACAATGCGGTGATCACGCCGCCCGAGGCGCGCGACCCTGACATCGCCGCCCGGCTGTCCGCGGTTGCCGGCCGCGTACTCGGCCGGTGAACGTCGACGGCGTCGCCTGCCGGACCATCCGGCTTGCCGATGACGGCGAGACGGTCGAGATCATCGACCAGACCCGCCTGCCGCATGACTTCGCGCTCGCCCGGCTGGCAAGCTGCGCGGATGCGGCCCGGGCGATCGCCACGATGCAGGTCCGCGGCGCGCCGCTGATCGGCGCGACGGCGGCTTACGGCATATGCCTTGCGATGCGCGCGGATCCCTCCGACGCCGCGCTGGAGGCCGCCTGCGCCGGGCTGCTCGCGACCCGTCCGACCGCGGTCAACCTGCGCTGGGCGCTGGATGACATGCGCGTGGTCGTCTCGGCGGCCCCGGCGGCCGAGCGCAAGGCGGTCGCCTACCGCCGGGCGGCCGAGATCTGCGAGGATGATGTCGCAATCAACCGCGCGATCGGCGAGCACGGACGCGAACTGATCGCCAGGCCCGGCGGCGGCGCGGTCAACGTGCTGACCCACTGCAACGCAGGCTGGCTTGCGACGGTGGACTGGGGCACCGCGCTTGCGCCGGTCTACCGGGCGCATGATGCCGGGATCGATGTCCATGTCTGGGTCGACGAGACCCGCCCGCGCAACCAGGGCGCCGCGCTCACCGCCTGGGAGCTTGCCGGGCACGGCGTGCCGCACACCGTGATCGCGGACAATGCCGGCGGGCATCTGATGGCCGAAGGCCGCGTCGATCTGTGTATCACCGGGACCGACCGGACGACGGCCAACGGCGATGTGTGCAACAAGATCGGCACCTACCTGAAGGCGCTCGCGGCCCGCGACAACGGTATCCCGTTCTATGTCGCCCTGCCGGGGCCGACCATCGACTGGACCTTGTCGAGCGGCCGCGACGTGCCGATCGAGGAGCGCGACGCCGACGAAATCGCCACGATCACCGGCCGCACCGCGGCCGGCGCGCTGGCCACGGTGCGGTTGACGCCGGAGGCGAGCCCCGCGCTCAACCCGGCCTTCGACGTCACGCCGGCGCGCCTGGTGACCGCGCTGATTACCGAGCGCGGGGTGACCGAGGCCTCCGTCGAGGGGCTGTTGAGGCTCTACCCCGAGCGCCGCGCGGCCGGCTGAGAGGAGGACGCCATGGAGAGCCGGTGGTCGGACGGCGACGCCGAAGCGATGGTCGAGCACTATGCCGGCCAGGCCGTCGGCCGCGATCTTGCGCTCAGGGTCTACACCACGCGCCTGCTCGGCGGCGACCGTCGCCTGGTGCTGCACGGCGGCGGCAATACCTCGGTGAAGACCACCGTGGAGGATCTGCTGGGCGAGACCGTCGACGTGCTGTGCGTCAAGGGCAGCGGCTGGGACATGGGCGACATCGAGCCGCCCGGCCTGCCGTCCGTCCGCCTGCATCCGCTGCGCCGCCTGCTCGCCCTGGATGCGCTGAGCGACGAGGACATGGTGAATTTCCAGCGCGGCAACCTTCTGGACTCGGCCGCGCCCAACCCTTCGGTCGAGACGCTGCTACACGCCTTCATCCCGCAAAAGTTCGTCGATCACACCCATGCCGATGCGGTGCTGGCGCTGAGCGATCAGCCTGACGGCGCGGCGATCTGCGAGGATCTCTACGGCGCCCGCATGGGGCTCGTGCCCTACATCATGCCGGGCTTCGCGCTGGCCAGGAAATGTGCGGAAGTCCACGCTGCCGATCCGTCGGTCGAGGGGCTGATCCTCCTCAAGCACGGCGTGTTCACCTTCGGCGCGACGGCGCGCGAGGCTTATGAGCGGATGATCGACGCGGTGAGCAGGGCCGAGGCGCGGCTTGGCCGTGTGCTGGTCTCCCGCGCCGCGCCGCGCCGTGCGCCGCCGCCGCCCGCTGCGGCCATCGCACCGATCCTGCGCGGTCTGGCAAGTGGCGCAGGGACCGATGCGCCGCGCCGGCTGGTGCTCGATTTCCGCAACGGCGCGGACGTGATGGACTATTTGAACCATCCCGCTCTGGCCCGGCTTGCGGCGTCCGGGCCGGTCACGCCGGATCATGTGATCCGCACCAAGCCGCGCCCGCTGCTGATCGATCCGGGCGCGGACGAACGGCATTTCCGTGACCGTGCCAAGGCCGCGCTGGAGGCGTTCACCAGCGACTACGAGGCCTATTTCGCGCGCAACAACGCAACGCAGGCGAGCCCGAAACGGCCGCTCGATCCCTATCCGCGGGTGATTCTCGTTCCTGGCGTCGGGCTGTTCGGGCTGGGCGAGTCACCCAAGGCGGCGACGGTCGCGGCCGATCTTGCCGAGACCGCCGCCCGGGTGATCCCGGCCGCCGAATCCCTGGGCCGGTTCGAGGGCATCTCCGAGCCCGAGATCTTCGATATCGAGTACTGGTCGCTCGAGCAGGCGAAGCTCGGCAAAGGCGCCGGGAAGCCGCTCGCGCGCCATATCGTGGCGGTGACCGGCGGCGGTTCGGGCATCGGCAAGGCGACAGCGGAGGCATTCGCCGGCCAGGGCGCGGCGGTCGCCGTGCTGGACCGCGATCTCGAGGCGGCTGAAACCGCCGCCGCGGCGATCGGCGGCCGCGCCTTCGGCTGCGACGTCACCGACCCCGCCTCGGTCCAGACCGCCTTCGCCGACCTCGCCCAGGCTTTCGGCGGGCTCGACATCCTGGTCTCGAACGCCGGCGCGGCCTGGCAGGGCAAGATCGGCGAGGTCGCGGAATCGGTGCTGCGCGAGAGCTTCGAGCTCAACTTCTATGGCCATCAGCGCGCCGCCCAGGCCGCGGTCGGACTCATGCGCGCCCAGGGGCTCGGTGGCTCGCTGCTGTTCAATACGTCCAAGCAGGCGGTCAACCCGGGACCCGACTTCGGACCCTACGGCCTGCCCAAGGCGGCGACGTTTTTCCTGATGCGCCAATACGCGCTCGATCACGGCGCGGAGGGCATCCGGGCGAATGCCGTCAACGCCGACCGGATCCGTTCTGGCCTGTTGAGCGACGCCATGATCGCCGCCCGCGCCAAGGCACGCGGGCTCAGCGAACAGGACTACATGTCGGGCAATCTCCTGCAACGCGAGGTCACGGCCGCCGATGTCGCCCGCGCCTTCGTCGACCTCGCCTTGTCGGACAAGTCCACCGGCGCGGTGTTGACCGTCGACGGCGGCAACATCGCCGCGGCGCTCCGGTAGCGGCTGGCCCTGAGTCGGCCCAGCGTGGGCTGTTGAACATCGATCGCCCGTTCGGCCGGCGAAGAGCTGCGTCCCCGGAAACAGGCTCAAGGGTTGATCGTCGAAAAGCGAGGTTATATGAGATTCGTGGATAGATAAACGCTTCGCAGTAATCTGGTCCAAAATAAATAAGTAGATTATTCCGTTGTCCCAAAAGAAATTTTATTGGACAGAGAATATGGATGATTCCTGAAGGCTCAGTTCGAAATTCTTAGGTGGTCGTGGCAGAATGCTTCCCAGTTTGCTTTGGAGGTGAGGAGGACGGATTACGAGCGGTTTCGGGACCGGTTCTCGCATCTTGATGAGTTGACGGCGGCGCAGCGCAAGAAGGTTACCGAGGCGCCGTTGGGCCGGCCGGAGGGGGCGGCCTCTCTGGCGGCGATCGAACCTGGCGGCGATCGAACTGGGTGTGGATGACGAGCGGCGCTGTCCGCATTGCGGCAGCGGCGGTGCAGCGCCGCGGGGCAAAGCGCGTGGTCTGCGCCGCTATCGGCGCAATGCCTGCGGGAAGACATTCGGCGCCCTCACTGGCGCGGCGCTGTCGGGTCTGCGTCGCAAGGAGCGCTAGGCTGGCCTTCGGCGCGCCGCCTGGCGAAGGCGGGACGATCCGTGAGGCTGCCGAGCGCTGCGGGATTGCGCCCAGCGCGGCGTTTCGTTGGTGCCGCTGCTTTCTGGAGGCGGTTCGGCAGGCGCCGGATCGGCTTGTCGGGATCGTCGAGGCCGACGAGACGTTCGTTCTCGAGAGCCGAAAGGGGGAGCGGAAGCTGGACCGCAAGCCGCGCCGGCGCGGCGGCAAGGCTCGCAAACGCGGCCTTTCGCGCGCAGGCGCCGGTTCTCGTCGCTCCCGGTCGCGCCGGCGCGACCCTCGACCATACCCTGCCCGCTCTCAACGCAGAGAGCGTGAAGGAGGTGCTGGAGCCGGTCGTCGCGCGGGACGCCTTGCTCGTCTCCGACGCCAGCCGCCGCTATCGGCCTGTCGCAGCGGCGCTCGAGACATCTCCCACGAGAGTATCGACGACGATGTCGGCGAGCGAGTCCGCGGCGCCTTGCACATCCAGACGGTCAATAGCCACCACAGCCGGATCAAGGGCTTCTCCTGCGAGGCTTTCGCGGCATCGCCACCAAGTATCTCGACAGCTCTCTCAGGTGGTTCCATCTCATCAAGCCCGGAGAGCCGCCATCGCCGAGAGCCTGTCTCGAGGCGGCGATGACCAGGCAATGCCTGCGAATCACGAATTGAGCCTTCCTGAAATACAATATTCCCCGATCCTTGGTAGTGTCTCAATTTGAAAAGCAGCGGCCCCAGCTTGTTGAGCCGGGGCCGCGAACCGGAGATCGATCAGAAGCGGTAGACCAAGCCCGGGCGCACCGCCGCCGGAGCCTTCAGGCGGCCGTTCGTCCCAAGCCCGGCGACCATGTAGCCCGCTTTCCGACGCTCTACTTCACGCACGACAACTTCGTGCGCATCCACAAGGCGCTGAAAGGCCCCCCGGCGATGGCGGCGGGCGTATCGGACACGCTGCGGGACATGGAATGGATCACCGGGGAATGGATCACCGGGGAATGGATCCTCTGCTCGATCGACGCGCAGGCGACGAAGCCGAAGCGATTCGATCCAAACCGAGATACTAACCCGATCCTTGATCGTATGGAAGTTCCAGGATATAATGGGGTAGAATAATCGATAAGAGGATCAAGAAATGGGCTTCGGCGCTTCACTGAGCGTGTCACTTGGAAGTATCATCGTCGTTCTGCTGTTTGTCTTCGCGCTGGTCATTATATGGCGAGGCGTGAAGGTCGTTCCTCAGTCGGAGGTCTATATCGTAGAGAGATTCGGAAGGTATATGCGCACCCTGTCGCCGGGCCTCAACTTGATCGTGCCGTTCCTCGATGGTGTCTCACACCGGATTTCGATCCTCGAGAGGCAACTTCCAGAGTTTCAGATCAGTGTTATCACCCGGGACAATGTCGAGGTCAATCTCGAGACGACCGTGTTCTATCGTATCGTCGACGGCCCACGATCAGTCTACCGCATTCGCAATGTCGACGCGGCACTTCACACCGAGGCAACGGCGATCGTGCGCTCGGCCGCCGGGAGGCTCGAACTCGACGAACTGCAATCGTCACGGGAGTCCATGAATCAGGAGATCGGGCAGAACCTTCAAGCCAAATCGGACGAGTGGGGGCTCAACATCACCTCGACGGCAATCACGGATGTCATCGTAGACGAGCAGACGAAGACGGCGCAGCGCCAGCAACTGAATGCCGAGCGCGAACGTCGCGCCGCGATTGCCCGCGCTGAAGGAGAGAAGCGCGCGGTGGAGCTTGCCGCGGAGGCCAAGCTGTTCGAAGCACAGAAGGAAGCCGAGGCATTGCGTCTGACCGCCGATGCTGAAGCCTATGCGGTGCGCGTTAAGGCCGAGGCCGATGCGGAGCAGACCCGGGTCGTCGCCGCAGCCATCGCCGACCGGGGGCAGCCGGCGATCGATTTCGAGGTATTGAAGCGCCAAGTCGATGCGCTCGGCCGGCTCGCCGCGTCAACCAACGCCAAGACGGTGGTCGTGCCGACCGACGTTACCGGCGTGATCGGTTCGCTGCAGTTGATCGCGGATAACATTCGGAGGACCGGCGATGGCGCTGCCTGACACGTTGACCGGCTGGCTGCTGCTGCCGGAGGTCTGGGTGATCGTCGCCATCGTCCTGGTCTGTGCAGATCTCGTGATCGGCTTCCACTTCTTCGTGCTGTCGGTCGGCGTCGCAGCGGCCGTTATCGCCGCGTTTCTGTTCGTTCAGCGCGACGCATGGCTTGGCGATTTCGTCCTGTTCGAGACATGGCGATCCGTCGGCACTTGGTTCGCGGTTCTTTCCGTGGCGTCGATCTTTCTGATCCGATGGGCGTTTCAGCGGCACCGTCGCGCCACGCCGGACATCAACGAATATTGATAACCGTACAGCTGGGGTCCGACAGCTGGGGTCCGGTGTCGAGAACATTCTGAATCCTGCTTATTCCTGAAAGTCATCCTGCAATGAGCAGGCAGTAAAGATATGGGCTGGGTGCGTGCGGCGCTATGCATGAAGCAGGGGGTCATGGTCTGGAGTTAATAGCTCCGGCTGTAGCGCCAAGCGATACTGGCGAGATAACGCTCGGCGTGATCGGGGCCGGGCTTACGGCAGGTTCCGGCGATCGGGCTCTTGATGTTGCCCGGCATCGTATTCGCCCATTTGAATGGCGCCATTTGGGCGGCCTTTCGGCCCGAGCCGGTCGGGGTCGCCCGATGACTGTCGGCGACCGCGTCGAGCCTGCGCCAGCGGCACTGCTCCCCGGTGTCAAAGGCTTCACGCAACCCCGCGTCGCTCAACCCACGTACCCACGATGCAACCTTGAATGGTACATAAGCGACTCTCGGATCTCGAACATAATGAGAACACACGCCTTCTCAGGCGGGCTGTCACGGATAAGCAGGTTCTGAATTGACCGGTTTAAGTACCAAACGAGTTGACCGCTTCGGTTGAGGGTGTTGGGCCTGTGAGGAAGTGGTCAGACGCGGAACGGCTGTCCATTTGTCCACAGGCCGGTCGCGTCGCAGCGGATCGCGCGGCCGGTTTTGCGGTGGGTTCGGCGGTCCTGCCATCGGAGCGACAGCGCACCAAGCATCGCAGTCCGTGGAAGACGGCGAGCGTGCGGGAGACCGCCATGCCAGGATCGACGCGCCCGGGTCCGATAGGAGGCCCAAGATGGCCAGCTATTCGCTCCCCGCCTTTTCCTGGTTCATTGACGACCTGTGCGTCCATTGCATCAAGGGGCCTTTCCGAAGACGGTCACCGGGCAGGCGACGCTCAAGCCGATCGACCGCCACGATGCGCCGACCGGCCATGTCGACATCGTCAGCCCCTGGGCGCCGCATTTCGAGTGGGGCGCCTCGCACCGCCCGGTCGCCGTCACCGTGCGCAGCGACCGCACCGGTGGCTAAAACCTGGAACCGCTTACCCCGAGACCGGAGCCACCGACGACACCCGCCGCGGTCTGGAGCCGGTTCCGCTGGCGGTCTGAGCGGCGTCTCCGAGTTGTCCCGGAAGATCAGACCTTTCTACCCGGCGCCGTTGGCGCCGATCGCTTTGAGGACCTTGGGCGGGGACATCGGTTGTTCGCGCAGGCGTATGCCGATCGCGTCATAGATCGCGTTGGAGATCGCGGCCAAAGGCGGGATGATCGGCACCTCGCCGATGCCACGCACGCCATAGGGGTGGTTGGGGTTCGGCACCTCGACGATCTCGGTGTCGATGAACGGGACGTCCGAGGCCACCGGCACGCGATAGTCGAGGAATCCCGGATTCTCCAGCCGGCCCTTTTCGTCGTAGATGTATTCCTCGTTGAGCGCCCAGCCGATGCCCTGGACCGCGCCGCCCTGGAACTGACCCTCGACATAGGCCGGGTGGATCGCCTTGCCGGTGTCCTGGATGACGACATAGCGCAGGATCTTGACCAGCCCGGTCCTGGTGTCGACCTCGACATCGACAATGTGGGCGCCGAAGCCGGGGCCGGCGCCTTGCGCGTTGATCTCGGCATGGCCGGCAATCGGTCCGCCGGTCTTGCCGGCGACCCTGGCGATGTCGCCGATCGACATGGGCTCGAACTCACCGACATTGGAGCTTGCCGGCCGGGCGTGGCCGTCCTCCCAGACGACGCCGTCGACCGGCACCTCCCAGATCCGGGCGGCGCGCGCGCGCAAGGTGTCGATCGCCTGACGGGCGGCGATCACCGCGGCCATCCCCGACGCGAAGGTCCCGCGGCTGCCGGCGGTCACGAAGTTGAAGCCGAGCGCCGAGGTATCGCCGATGCTGACGCGGACCTTGTCGACGTCGATGCCGAGCTCCTCGGCCACCATCATCGCCATCGCCGCCCGGCTTCCGCCCGCAACGTCGATGGTGCCCATCATCAGCGCGACCGTGCCGTCCTCGTTGACGTTCAGCGTGGAGGTGGTCTCGTTGCCGATGTTGAACCAGAACCCGGTGGCGATGCCGCGGCCCTGGTTGGGGCCGAGCGGGACCTTGAGCTGCGGATGCTCCTTGGCCTTCTCCAGGGTCGCGATATAGCCGATCGGGCCGAGTGTCGGGCCGTAATAAGCCTTGGTGCCTTCCTTGGCGGCGTTCCTGAGCCGGATGTCGATCGGATCGATGCCGAGTTCGCGCGCCATCTCGTCCAGGATGCTCTCGACGCCGAAGACCGCGATCGGCGCGCCCGGCGCGCGGTAGGCCGCGACCTTGGGCCGGTTCACCGTCACGTCGTTGCCGATTACCCTGACGTTTTCCAGGTCGTAGCGGGTGAACGCGCACATCGAGGCCATCGGCACCGAGGAGCCCGGAAACGCGCCGGCCTGGAAGTCGAGCTGGGCCTCGGCCGCGACGATCCGGCCGTCCTTCGTGCAGCCCATCTTGATCCGCGTGTGCGCGCCCGAGGTCGGCCCGGTCGAGCGGAACACGTCCTCGCGGCTCATCACCATCTTGACCGGCCGGTTGGATTTCTTCGACAGCATTATGGCCGGCGGCTCGAGATAGACGTTGTTCTTGCCGCCGAACCCGCCGCCGAGCTCCGTCGGGATCACCCGTATCTTGGAGATGTCCATTTGAAGCAGTTTCGCGCATTGCGCGCGGATGACGAAGTGGCCTTGCGTGGCGGTCCACAGCTCGACCTGGCCGTCCTCGCTGTAGTTGGCGATCGAGGCCTGCGGCTCGATATAGCCCTGATGCACCGGCTTGGTGTCGAACTCGCGCTCGATAACAAGGTTGGCCTGCTTGAAGCCCGCCTCGATGTCGCCGGTCTGGAACTGGACGCGTTTGGCGATGTTGGACGGCTTTTCGGGCGGCGGCTCGACGCCCGCGGTGATCTGCTCCTCGTGCAGCAGCGGCGCATCGTCCTTCATCGCATCGACGACATTGATGACGTGCGGCAACACCTCGTAGTCGACTCTTATCAGTTTCAGCGCCTTGCGGGCGACGGCGTCCGAAATCGCGGCGACCGCGGCCACCGGATGGCCGTCATAGAGCACCTTCTCGCGCGCCATCATGTTGCGGGTCACATCGCGGAAATTGACGATCAGCTCTCCGGCCGCGGCGTATTCGACCGGCATCTCCGGGAAGTCGTCGCGTGTGACCACCGCCTTGACGCCAGCCAGCGCCTCGGCGGCGGCGGTGTCGATCGACAGCAGCCGCGCATGGGCGTGCGGGCTCCGCAGCACCCGGCCGTAGAGCTGGCCCGGCAGGTTGACGTCGGCGCCGTAGCGGGCGCGGCCGGTCACTTTGTCGACGCCGTCGGGCCGGATCGGCCTGGTGCCGACGACCTTGAGATCCTTGTCCTCGTATTTGAGCATGGTGGCCACGATCAGCGTCCTCTCATTTCCGCGGCGGCGTCCTGGACCGCCTCGACGATCTTGTGATAGCCGGTGCACCGGCAGAGATTGCCGGCGAGCCAGTAGCGGATTTCCGTTTCGCTCGGATCGGGGTTGATCCGCAAAAGCGAACGGGCGGCGATCAACAGCCCCGGGGTGCAGATGCCGCACTGAAGCGCGGCGTGTTCGAGGAATTTTCGCTGCAACGGGTGCAGGGTCTCGCCATTGGCCATGCCCTCTACGGTCTCGACCGACTTGCCTTCGACCTCGACCCCGAGCATCAGGCAGGAGCACATCAACCGACCGTCGACGGTCACCGAGCAGGCCCCGCAATCGCCGGTGCCGCAGCCTTCCTTGGTGCCGGTCATCTGCAACTCGTCGCGCAACACCGAGAGCAGCGTCTGGTCGGTCTCGCAGAGGAAGTCGACCTCGTCTCCGTTGATCGTCGTGGTGACGTGAGCTCGCGCCATCAGTTCCGTCCCGCCCGTTCGAGTGCCTTCCGCGCGGCGCGCTCGGCGAGCACGCCCGCGACCTGTGTCCTGAATTCGATCGTACCCCGCTTGTCGTCGATCGGCCGGCAGGCCGCGCTTGCCGCCGCCGAAAGCTTTCCGAGCGAGGCCTCGTCGCCCTTGGCGCCGATCAGCGCCTGGGCCGCCTCCTCGACCAGGAGCGCGCGCTCGGCGACCGCGCCGAGCGAAACCCGCGCCGCCGTGCAGGTGCCGGTATCGTCGAGGGCGAGGTTCACGCCTGCGCCGACGACGGCGATGTCCATCTCGGTGCGCGGCGTGAAGCGCAGATAGCAGTCGCCCGAGCGCGGCGGGCGTTCGGGGAAAAGGAACGAGACCACGATCTCGCCCTTGGCGAGCGAGGTCTTGCCGGGTCCTGTGGCAACGTCCTGGACCGGCAGCTCGCGGCGCCCGCCGGGACCGGCGATCGAAGCGACCGCGCCGGCGGCGATCAGGGCCGGCACGGCGTCCGCGGCCGGCGAGGCATTGCACAGATTGCCGCCCACCGTCGCCCGGCCGCGAATCTGGATCGAGCCGATCAGCTTCACCCCGTCGACCACGCCGGGCCAGGCGGCGTTGAAGCCTTCATGCTCCATCACCTCCATCCCGGTGACCGCCGCCCCCAGCCGGTAGCGCCCGCCGGTTTCGGCCAGCGTGCGCATCTCGGCAATGTTCTTGATGTCGACCACCAGATGCGGCTCGACGACGTCGCCGCGCATTTGGATCAGAAGATCCGTGCCGCCCGCCAGCACCCGCGCCTCGCCATCCGCCGCGGCCAGCAACGCGGTCGCCGCCTCCAGCGTCTCCGGGGCCTCGTATCGCATCAACGCAAGCCTCCCTTACTCGATTGCGTCTGTTGGTATAGCCGGTTGCCGCGTCGGCGCAAACCGGGTCGGCCGGCGGCCCGGCGAAATTCCCTGTACCCGGGGACGGGCGCGGGGGCGCATGGGGACCGAAACGAGGCCGTGAGTCCGTCGTTTCGGTTCAGCCATCCGTTTCGGTTCAGCCATCGGCGATGCGCAGCCAGCCGAGGGCGTTCAGTACCGGCTCGTCGGTGATGACGAACAGCACCGCATCCTCGTCGGCGCGGTGGGCGACCGGCCGCCAGGCGGGGACCGCGAGCACATCGCCGCGCGACCAGCCGAAGCGTTCGCCGTCGATCGTCGAACTGCCGCGGCCCTCGGCGACGCAGACGATCTGATTGGCCGTCGTCCGATGGGCGCGCGTGGTCTCGCCGGCCGCGTGGCGCTGCATGTACAGAGCGATCGAGGAAAGCGCCGGGCCGCCGAGCTCGACCCTGCGGCCGAAGCGCCCGTCGGGATCGGGCTCAACCCGCTCCAGATCCGCCCGGACGTCCTGCCAGCGGAGGATGAAGGGCGAGCCCGCCGGCGTCGAACGGACCGGTTCGCGGATCTCGGGGTGGGGCTCGAAGAACATCGGCTCCAGCAGATGGACCAGCGGCGCGTCCAGGCAGTCGAGCCAACAGCACATCCCCTCGGCTTCGCTGCCGTGGCCGTGCCAGGATCAGTTGGGGGTAAGGAGGACATCGTTGGGCCGCATCTCCAGGCGCTCGCCGTTGACCACGGTATAGGAGCCCTCGCCCTCCAGGACGAAGCGCAGGGCGTTCGGCGTGTGCCGGTGGGAACGCGCGGTCTCGCCGGGCAGGATTGCCTGATATGCGGCGATCATGGTCCGGACCGTGGCGTAGGTGTTGCCCTCGACCGGGTTGAACAGGATCAGGTTGCGACGTTCGGCGGACTCGGCGTCGACCAGCCTGCCGGCCGCGTCGAGCGCCGCCCGGCCCGCCTGCCAGGACCAGCGGAAGGGCAGGAGGTTCGCCCGCGGCGCCGGCCAGAACGACGGTGTCGGCTTGGCCCAGCCCGGGTTGATGCCAAGGGGCGCGAGCCCGGCACAGAGCGTGTCCAGACTGTCCGATACCGCAAGCCCGGCATGTGCGGTCATGGTCCGTCTCTCAACCGTTCGCCGGCGATCCCAAACCGCGACGGTGCGCCGCGCACCCGGTCGATCACCGCTGTCGGATCGGCCGGGGGCGCATCGTCCCGCCAGGCGACATGCCCGTCCGGCCGAATCAGGACGAACGCGCGTTCGTAGAGTTCGGCGATATCCGCATCGCCGATGTGGACGATCTCAAGCGGCGCCGCGCGGCGTGCGGCCGCGGCCGCGAGCCCGCGCGCATCGGGCGGCACGGACCCGAACGTCAACAGCACGAAACCCCGACCGAACAGATCGAGCGTCGAGCGCCCCGGCGCGACGAAGGCGTGCGGCGCGCGGGATCCGGGCCGGGCGGCCGGCTCGTAGACCGAGGGATCGAAAACGATGGCCGATGCACCGTCGGGGACGCAGATCGGCGAATCCTCGTAGACATAGCCCAGGTGGATCCCCGGGGTGCGCCATTCCCGCGTCATCGCCCGTGCGAGATCGTCGCCGATCCGCGCACGCAGGCGGGCGCCCTCGCCGGTCCTGTCCAACAGCCGCGGCTCGGCCGGCGGGGGGAGCATGCGCGCGAGGTTGCCGCTCGCCTCGCGCACGTTGCGCTCCGCGACCGGGCGGCGCTCGGGCGTGTAGGAGGCAAGCAGCCTTGCGCCGCCCCAGCCCGACAGCACGGCGTCGATCTTCCAGGACAGCTCGACCGCATCGCCGACCCCGGTGTTCATCCCGAACCCGCCGGTCGGCGACATCGCATGCGCCGCGTCGCCGGCGATGAACGCCGGTCCGTCGTCGAAGCCCTCGGCCACCAGCTCGCGCCGCCGCCAGGGCATGACCGAAAGGATCTCGTAGTCGAAGGCGCAGCCGACGGCCCTCTCGATGGCGGCGCGGATCTCGTGTTCGTCGAGGCCGCGGCCGTCCGCGCTCGAGCGGATGATCGACATCCTCCACTCGTCGCGGCCGTTGATCGCAACGATCGTCGCCCAGGTCCCCTCCGGTCCGACGAAGATGAAGCGGTACCCGGGCCGCTTGTCGTGCAGCGCCTCGAACCAGCGGCAGCGAAAGATGATGTTGGTGGTGAAGGTAAGAGTCGGGTTTCCGATCATCCTCGTCCCAGCCGCCGCGCGCACCGCGCTCGATGCGCCGTCGCAACCGACCGCGAACTGCGCCGCGATATGCTCGCGGCGGCCGGTGCGCGTGTCGAGAATTTCGGCGATTACGCCGTCGGCCGACGGGCGCAGGCCCTCGAACCGGGTGCAGTAGCGGAGCCTCACCGTCTCGTGCGCGGCGGCGAAGTCGCGCAGGACCGGTCGAACATGTTCTGCGGGCAGCGTTCGCGCTTCTGCGGGCTCTCCGGCGGCGGCGCGGCCGCGTTCATGCTGGGGACCTCGTAGCGGCCGATCTCCCAGCCGTCCGCCGGGCTGCCGGCGACATAGACGTTGTCCTGCGGATAGTCGCGGTCGTAGGGCGCGGCCTCGACCGCCTCGACCAGCCCCCAGCGGCGGCAGAACTCCATGGTCCGGATGCCGACCAGGTCCTGCCGCGGCTGGTGGATCGTGCCGTCGGACTGCTCGATCAGGATACACTCGCGGCCGCGCCAGCCGAGATCGCCGGCGAGCGCCAGACCCACCGGGCCGCCCCCGACGATCAGCACCGCGGTCCGGTTCATGGACTCGCCCGGCGCGCCGGGCAGGGTTCAGCCCCAGACCTCCCCGGCGACCTCGACGATCTGGCGAAGCTTCGCCCACTGCTCGTCCTCGCTCAGCAGATTGCCTTCCTCGGTCGAGGCGAAACCGCATTGCGGGCTGAGGCAGAGCTGGTCGAGATCGGCGAACTTCGCGGCCTCCTCGATCCGGCGCTTGATCTCGTCCTTGCCCTCCAGAATGCCCGATTTCGTGCTCACCAAGCCGAGCACGACGATCTTGCCGCCCTTGGGCAGGAACCGCAGCGGCTCGAAACCGCCGGCCCGCTCGCTGTCGTATTCGAGGAAGTAGCCGTCGAGATCGAGCCCGCCCAGCACCATCTCGGCGACCGGCTCGTAGCCGCCCTCGGAAATCCAGGTCGAGCGGAAGTTGCCGCGGCAGACATGCATCGTGACCGTCATGTCCGCGGGCCTGGCGGCGAGCGCGCCGTTGATGGCCGCGGCGTAGCGCCGGTCGAGCCCGTCGGTGTCCAGGCCGCGCCCGCGCGCCTTCTCGACTTCGACCGCCGAGCACAGATGGGCCCAGACCGTGTCGTCGAGCTGAAGATAGCGGCAGCCGGCGTCGTAGAACGCCCGGATCGCATCGCCGTAGGCATCGGCGAGGTCGGCGAAGAACCCGTCGATGTCCGGATAGATCCTGCGCCGGGTCCCGTCCTCGTGGCGGAAATGCAGGACGCTCGGGCTCGGCGCCGTCATCTTGGGCAGGACCGAGGCGTGGTCTTTGAGGTAGCGGAAATGACCGATCATCGGATGATTGGAAAAGCCGAGCTTTCCGGTGACCTCGACCGTCTGGGCCTTGGTCTGGCGGCCCTGGAACTGGATGCCCTGGTCGGACTCCACCAGCGCGACCCCGTCCAGGCCGCCCAGGAAATCGAAATGCCACCACGAGCGGCGATACTCGCCGTCGGTGGCGAGCTTCAGCCCGATCTCTTCCTGCTTCCCGATGACGCGGGCGATCTCCTGGTCTTCGACGGCGCGCAGCGCGGCGTCGTCGATCGCGCCGGCCTCGCGCCGGGCGCGCGCATCCTTGATCGTCTCGGAACGCAACAGGCTGCCGACGTGATCGGCGCGGAACGGCGGCGTGGTCCTCATCATGTCGCTCGATGTATCCTCATTCGCGACGCGCGGGCTATCCGGTCCGCAGCAGCGAGTAGCGCTCGTCCGCGGCCAGGCATTCGACCTCGGGGAGGCCGAGCTCCTTGCGTACGATGTTGGCACCCAGCACCAGCGAGACCATCTTGTAGCGGGCGTGCCGACGGCTCATGCCCTCGCGCCCCATGCCGCAGTCCGAGCACAGGATCAACCGCTCCGCGGGGATGTGTTTCAGCGCCTCGCGAACGCTCTGGGCGATCTCCTCCGGCCGCTCGACCTGCAGCGTGTGATGGTCGATCATGCCGATGGCCACCTTCTTGTCGGTGATCGCCTCGCCGATCGCCGCGAGATCGATATGGCCCGAACTGCAGGACTCGAAGGTGATCACGTCGGCATCGACCCGGTTGAGGTATTCGAGCGTGGGCGCGTAGCTCTGCACCTCGACGAACATGCGCTGCTGCGAGGGGTTGCCCCAGCAGGTGTGGCACCAGACCTCCGTCTTCTCCCGCAACCCCTTGACGGTGTTGTCGAAGACGCCGACCAGCGCCTGGGCGTCGAGCTTGCCGAAGGCGGGCCCCCGCACCGGCGTCATGTGGATCTGCGGCTCCTCGAGCTGGACGACCGGGCAGCCGGCGTCGGCCAGCCCGCTAAGCTCGGCATTGAGCGCGTCGCTCAGCGCCATCACCCGCTCGACCGGGTCCTTGTAGAACCTGTCCTCGACCGCGGCGGCCAGGATCTCGGGCACGATGGTGCCGAATTTGACCGGCCTGGCCGTCATCCGCTGGGCGGTTTTCCACATGGCGGTATATTGCAGGTCGCCCGGGCCCACAGGCCCGACGATCGCCGGCATGACGCGGGCTTCGAGGTAGTCGTGCAGGATGTGGCCGCGCGGGAATCCGACCCCGCCCATGCGGTAGACCGCAGCTTCCGGCACGCCCTTGTCGAAGCCCGCCATGTGGTAGGGCGGATAGCTGGTCCAGCTCTGCCCGCCGACCTCGTCGTCGTAATGGGCGTCGCCATCGGTGAGGATGTCGAGCCCGGCCGCCTCCTGGTCGTTGATGTAGACCGCGACGGCATCGGTGTACTGCTCGCGAAACCGCGCATCGACCATCGCCTGGAGAAACGATCGGGCCCCGAGGTTCTCGGTATACCAGCCCGGCCGCGGCAGCGAGCCGATCAGCGCGGTCGGCAGGACGGTATCGGCGGTGGCGCGGTACATGGATCGTCTCCCCGTTCGGACGGTCGATCCTCCGCAACCATCCGCCCCGGTGCAAGCGGATTCCGTCCCGAGCACCCCCTCGCGCACCCCGACGTAGCGCGGCCGCGTCGCCTTACGCCATCGCGAGCGCCGAGACCCCCGTCCGCCGGGACCCCCGTCCATTGAGCCGTCCCGCCGGCTTGGCTACAAGGACGCGACAGGTATGTGTCGTATCGGGCGGTGAACGGAATGGCATCGGAAAGACCCGCGGCGCTGGTGACGGGCTCGGCGACCGGGATCGGACGGGCGGAGGCGACAGCTTTGGCCGAGGCCGGCTACGACATCGTGGTCAACTACAGCCGCAGCGAAGCGGCCGCGCGCGCGACCGCGACGGCGTGCGAGACCGCAGGCGTCCGGACCCTGGTCATCGGCTGCGACGTCGCCGACAACGCCGCCGTCGAGGCGATGGTGGGCGAGGCGGAGAAGGCCTTTGGCCGGCTCGATGTCCTGTGCAACAACGCCGGCATCACCTCCGGGACCGCGTTTGCGGATTTCGACGGCATGGATTGGGCCGACTGGGACCGCGTGTTCTCGGTCAACGTGCGCGGCCTGGTCCAGGTCAGCCGCGCCTGCGCGCCGCTGCTGCGAGCGGCCAAGGGCGCGATCGTCAACACTGCCAGCATCGTGGGCCTCCGGCCCGGGCCGCAGCCGCTCGCTTACTCGGCGTCCAAGGCGGCCGTGGTCTCCTTGACCAGGACCCTGGCGCTGGCGCTTGGCCCCGAGATTCGGGTCAATGCCGTGGCGCCGGGCTGGATGGAAGGCGATTGGATGGAGCGCATGCTGGGCGAGAACTACCACCGGCTGATGGAGCGCCGCGCCCGGATGACCCCGCTCAAGCGCTGCGTGACCGCCGAAGACGTCGCGGACACCATGCTCTCGCTGGTCCGGGCGAACCGCTTCGTGACCGGCGAGGTCGTCGTGGTCGACGGCGGGTTCGCCGCCTCGACCTGAACGGGCCGGCCAGCCTGAACGGGCCGGCCCGAAGGAGAAATGGAATGCTCGAAGGCGTTGTCCCGTTTCCGCCGGAATTCGCGGCCCGTTACCGCGAGAAGGGCTATTGGGACGACCGGACGCTGCGCGACCAGTTCGCCGAGGTCTTCGCCCGCCACGCCGGGCGCGTCGCGGTGATCGACGGCGACGAGATCGCGACCTATCGCGACCTCGATACGCGGTCCGGGCGCTTGGCGCTCAACCTGCTCGATCTCGGCATCCGGCCGCTCGACCGGGTGGTCGTGCTGCTGCCCAACGTGATCGAGTTCGTCTACCTCTACTTCGCCCTGCAAAAGATCGGCGCGATCCCGATCTGCGCGCTCGCCGCGCACCGGTTCCTCGAAGTCAATCAGTTCGTTGCGATCGCTCAGGCCACGGCTTGCGTGGCGCCGGACCGGCTGGGCGATTTCGAATTCGCACCGATGATCGAGCGCGTGGCCGCCGCGAACCCCTGCCTCGCCCACCGCATCATCCTGGGCGAGGCGCCCGAGGGGCGCCGTTCGCTGCGCGATCTCCTGGAGCGCACGCCGTCGGGCACTGTGGCCGATCTCGATGCGATCGCGATCGACCCGACCGACCCGGCGGTCTTCCAGCTTTCCGGCGGGACGACCGGCGTGCCGAAGCTCATCCCGCGCACCCATAACGACTATTTCTGCAACTCGCGGCTCGCCGTCTCGGTGACCGAAGTAGGACCGGATAGCTGCCTGCTGCTGCTGTTGCCGATCGGCCACAACCTGCCGCTCGCCTGTCCCGGGCTGCAGGGCTTTCTGATCCAGGGCGGGCGTGTGGTCCTGTCCACCTCGCCGCGCGCGCCGGATGTCTTCCGGCTGGTCGATCGGCACAGGGTGAGCCACATCCACTGCGTGCCGGCGCTCCTGATCCGCTGGATCAACGATCCGGGCATCGGCGATTATGACCTGTCCTCGCTGCGCATGATCCAGTCGGGCGGACAGCGGCTCCAGCCCGAGGTCCGGCTGCGCACCCGGGAGCTGATCCCCAGCGTCTTCGTCCAGGAGAATTTCGGCATGTCCGAGGGCACGATCATGTTCGTGCGCGTCGGCGATCCCCCGGACGTCCAGCTCGAAACCGTCGGCCGACCGGTCTGTCCCGACGACGAGGTGCGGCTGATCGACGACGACGGCAACGAGGCGCCGTTCGGCGAGGTGGGCGAGCTCTGCGTGCGCGGACCCTACACCCTGCGCGGCTACTACGGCGCGCCGGAGCACAACGCGATGGTCTTCACCCCGGACGGGTTCTACTGTTCGGGCGATCTGATGCGCCAGCACGGCTCCGGCAACTACATGGTCGAAGGCCGCAAGAAGGACGTCATCAACCGCGGCGGCGAAAAGATCTCGGCCGAAGAGATCGAGAACCTGATTCTCCAGCATCCGGGCGTCCAGAACGTCGCCTGCGTCGCGATGCCCGATCCGGTTCTGGGCGAGCGCATGTGCGCCTGCGTGATCCCGCGGGCGGGAATGGAGGTCGACTTCGACGGTTTGCTCGCCTTCCTGGCCGGGAAGGAGTTCGCCAAGCACAAGCTGCCCGAACGGCTGGAGCTGATGAACGACTTCCCGCTGTCGAATTTCGGCAAGGTGTCCAAGAAGACCCTGGTCGAGATGGTCAGCGAGAAGCTCCGGCAGGAAGCGGGTTAGGCGAGGAGATGCGGATCATCGATCTCCACTGCTATCCCAACACGCAGCCGTGGATCGACTGCCAGGGCCCCTATGTCGAGGCCCTGGCGACCTATTGGAAGCGGTCCTGGAATGCGAAGGAGGAGGACGACGTCGTCGCCGAGTTTGCCGAGGCGGGGGTGGAGGCCGTCCTGGTCGCGCTCGATCTGGAGACGACGGTCGCCACCCCTCCATGCTCCAACGACTATGTCGCCGGGATGTGGAAGCGCCACCCCGAGCGCATCGTCCAGGCCTGGGCCGCGGTCGATCCGTTCAAGGGGGAGCTCGCGATTCGCGAGGCCAGGCGCGCGGTCGAAGACCTTGGTATGCTCGGCTTCCACTTCCACCCGATCATGGGCCATTTCGCGGTCAATGACGACCGGCTTTATCCGCTGTGGGAGACCATCGCGGCGCTCGGCGCGCCGGTGATGATCGATGTGGGCACAACCGGCATGGGCGCGGGAATGCCCGGAGGCATGGGCGCCAGGATCCGCCACGCCCATCCGCTGACCCTCGACGACCTGGCGAGCGACTTCCCGCAGCTCAGGATCGTCGCCGCCCACCCGGGCTGGCCGTGGGGCGAAGAGATGACCGCCGTCGCGCTGCACAAGGGCAACGTCTACTGGGAGCTGTCGGGCTGGGCGCCCCGGTACTTTCCCGAATCGCTCAAGCGCGACGTGCGCGGCCGCCTCCAGGACAAGATCATGTTCGGCAGCGACTATCCGAGCCTGCCTTACGAGCGGATATTTCGGGAGTGGGACGAGCTCGGCTACACCCCGGAAATCATGGAGAAGGTTTTCCACAGAAACGCCGAAGACATTCTCGGCCTGTGAGCGCGACGAAGATCGACATCCACACCCGTTTCGTCGAGCGGCGCAAGGTCCAGGCGCCGATCGATGTGATGGGGCTCACTGCCCCTCGCACGGCCGGCCCGGACAGGCGCCGCTACGGCGAAGAGCAGCCGATACGGCTGTCCGCGCGCGCCGCCCCGGTGGTGCCGTCTCGGCGACGGACGATGCAAGCAGTAGACAACACGCATGGTTCTAAGCGGTACAGGCTGCCAAGCCAGCGGGCCATGCAACTACTCTCCCGCCTCGATGAACCATACGCCGATGCCGTCGAGCGTGCCGTCGGTGATCACGCATTGTTCCTGGCGATCCTGTGATCTCCAGACCAGGGATCGCAGTGGACAGCGTATCGAGATTGTAGCGGGTGGGCTCAAGGGTTAGTCCACTCGCACTGAGCCATCTCTTCCGGCCCTCCAGACGGCGTGTGACGGCCAAGCTACCCGTATCGGGCAGGGTATTCAGGACTGCCGGCTTTTGTCGAGAATGATTATTTTCATTAGCCCCTCTGAATCAGGCCAGATCGATGATTACTCCACGATGACATACCCTTTACTGAGATCCCACTTCAGGTCTTTCGGGCGCCCACCCGCCTCGCAATACTGCTCACAGGTGAACTGCTCGGGGAGCGCGTCGAGCAAAGGCTGAAAGGACCTGTGGCCATGTGTCCCCTCGCGACGCGGGTTCTCCCTGACCTCGATGACGATCCTTTTCCCGGCGTGGGCCGAGACACGGCCACGCCAGAGCTCGACAGGCACGGGCGCTGGCCCGGCCTTCGGGCTGGCCTTCCACCGGGCTGGCCTCGCTGGACGGGCTGGACCCGACCACCACGAACGAAAGATGGCCGGGGCGACACCAACCGCCCCGGCCCACCTTCCGCACCCGGCTACTTCGCCTCGGGGATCCCGGCCGTCGAAACCCCGTATTTCTCCAGAAGACCCACCAGCTTCACACGATCCGCCGGCGTGAACGTGCTGTCGATCTTGACATCACGCCGGTCGAACGCCCGACGGAAATCCTCCGTCAAAGCCCGCGACTCGCGATCTGTCATCGTCATCGCCTTCACCTGCCCGTGCGTCGTACCATTCAGAAACTGCCGCGTGATGATCTGATAACCCGCCACAACCCGGCGAGACTTGGGTCGTTCTTCCGCTTGCGTCGGCCAGTCCAGCCACGGCCAGCGGTCGAGGGCCCTGCGGGCGAGGTCTTCCGCTCGCCGCTCGAGCGCTGCCTCGTCCCATTCGCTTTCCTCGGAGAGGGATCTTGTCATGCGGATCGAGCTGTTGCGGTAGACCTCCCGCTTCGCGGCGAACGTATTCGCGCCCATACTCGAGTTGGTGGCGTCTCCGCTCAGGGTCAGGTTCGCGAGCTGATCGCAATACCGCCCATGCTTTTCTTCCGCGTCGTCACCCAGGTAACGCTTCCATTCGTCCGTGAGCGTCTGCGGCATCACATGTTCGATCTCCAGGCGGTCGCGGGCCGGCGCTTCATCGGGCTGTTCGGTCTCCATCAATTCGCACAGAACGGCACGTGTGGCGTCGGAGGCGATCCCCCCGTAAGCCTTCCGCTTACGAATACCCTCCCGAACCTCTTCGTCCTTCGGAACCCCGACGCGTGTGTTTCGGAATTTGCGTATCCGGACGAGCCAGTGCTCCGCATAATTCTCTTCCGCGCTCGGTCCGGCTCCATAGGCGAGTTCCGCGAAGGCCTTGTTCATCGCGTTTGCCCGCCGATCCGCCAGCCAGATGCGCGTTGTCCATGCGCCGATCGCCGCAAGCGTCTCCGCGAGCGCCGCATCGCCGCTTCCCGCGCAGTCGCTTTCGGCGGCGTCGTTCAGCAGCCGCAACGTCAGCGGCCGGTGGACATCGCTCCCCATCGCGCGCAGATGCCTGAGTTCCCGTTCCGCCCCGGCATGGCGGTGGGGTCCTGCTGTGCCGGTCAGGATTCCATACAGCCCTGCAAGCTGCGCCAGCTTGCGGCAAAGAGCTGGACGATCCCTGTCGTGCCCCTCCGTTATCGCCCAGCGTCGAAGCTGCTCATAGACTTTATCGATGCCGTGGGCCTCGCCGGTACGCCAACGCATGACGTCCCGAAGGAAATCGTCAATGAGCTCGGTCGTATGTTCGGCGCCGAGCGCTCGTTCGATGCCGAGCCAATATCTGTCGTGGAGTTCCCGCTGATCTTCTTCCGGCTGCCCGATCAAGAGCCAGTTCTTGACCTTCTCGCTCTCCGTGAGCGGGCGGCCGGTGGCGTTCAGGCTTTCAAAAATCTGCTGCGGGTCGTCCGTGTTGCTGAGACCGATGCGGACCACTCGGAGCCGCTCAAGCCCCCCGAGCAGTTGGTCCGTGGGGTTCTTATCGACCAAGCGGCGCGCAATTTCCCAAGCCTGAGCGACGGCGCCGTCTCCTTTGGGATTGCCGTCGAGACCGCAGCGATACTCGTCCTCGTCTCCAGCCTGTAGTCGCAGCTTGAGCCGCTTCTCCTCCAGGATCATATGAGGGTTGGTCAGCCGACGCTCACGAATGATTTGCGCGGTCCACCCGCGGCATGGGCCGTCACGTTCGAGCTTGGCCGCGATGCACGCCAGCAGGATGCTCACCGTCGTGAGCCTCTGCTGGCCATCGACGACGCGAAAGGTGGGCAGCACGCTCGCTGTCCCTGCCCCTGGCTCCTGGAAGGTGAGGAGGGTGCCGCCATAATGAATGGACTTAGGGTCTTCTGCCTCGGCGATTGCCAGCAGGTCATCGACAAGCCGTTCAATTTCAGGTCTTTTCCAACAGTACCGTCGTTGCCAGCGCGGCACGACGTACTGGAGATCGCTGTTGAGCAGTTGCAGGAATTCGATATGCTGAGCATCCATGGCCAATGCCTCAATCGTAGCAACAAATCAACTTCAACGCAGCGGGTTCTGTTTTCGCGCGCAAGTACGACGAATGACGGCCTACCGGAACGACGGCTCGTCCGGGTCCGCGTTGTCCGGGTGGGTGGAGTCCCGGCCCATGTAGACGCTGCGATCCCAACTCCGCTTCAGCGGGTCTTCGACGCTGACCGCCATGCGGCCGATGCCCTCGATCTCGATCTTCGTGAGATCGCCGTCCTGCAGCGGGCCGAACCCCTCGTGATTGGCGCCGCAGCCGATCACGTCGCCCGACCTCAAGGTCATGATTTCGCTCGCCCAGGCGACGAGTTCGGGCGCCGGGTGCTCCATATCGGCGGTGTTGTAGTCGTGACGGAGTTGGCCGGGGTCCCGGAACCGGACATCCAGGTCGTTCGGGTCGGCGACTTCTTCGGCGGTCAGGATGCATGGGCCGAACGGCGCGAAGGTATCGAAGGACCTGCTCATCCAGCTCCGCGACCGCCAGGTCGAGCCGCCCCTCGCCGCGCGCCGACGGCGTTCGGCAGGCTCACGAGCGGCCCGTAGCTCGACCGTTCCCCGGTCGCGCCGCCCGACGCGCGCGCACGGCCGAGATCGGCGAAATACGCCTCGATTGCCGCCGTCAGTTTCACGCCCGTTCCCGTCAGCATCCCCGTTGTGGGCGGGCGTGGCCCGGTGCGCAAGCGCCCGCGCGGATCGCCCGTCCGCCGCGCCTGCACGATTGCCGCATGGCCTACAGGGCTTCCTGATCGAAGTAGTCTTCGTCGATCCGCTTGATCTCGTGACGGACCCGGGTCCGCACGCCAATGCCATGTTGGAACATGAGGCGGGCCAGATCCTCGCCGTCGATCAGGACGATTCGCTTCGGACTCTTCTCCACGAAATCCTTCGCGCTGCGCGTGAAGCCGGCCGTGGTGACGAACACGCCCTTGGTCGTGCCAGCAGCGTCGATCGCGCCGGCGAAGTTGCGCAGGTCGCTTGCGCTCACCTTGTTGCCCTCGCCGTACTTCTTCGCCTGCACATAGACCTCGTCCAGACCGAGCGTGTCCTCCCGGATCGTGCCGTCGATCCCGCCATCGCCCGAACGTCCGGTAACGCGGCCCATCGCGGCGTCGCCGCCGCCATAGCCCATCGCGATCAGCAAATCGACGATCGTCCGTTCGAAAAACTCCGGCTCCGCGTTGCGAACCCGGTCCAGTATTTCCGCCTCCAGCATCGCGCGCAGTTCGTCGGCAACGCGGCTCAGCGTCTCCTCGGGCGTAGCAGGCATATCCGTCGGACTGTCCGGCTGCTTCGGCAGGGCATCCCTTCTTGCCGACGGCGCGCTCGTCCTCTTCACCCTCTTCAACCATGCGGCATAAGCGGGGTATTTACCGAGGACGCTCTTGTCGATCCGCGCGGGCGCCCGCGCCAGCAAGTGTTCGCCTTCCGCCGTCAGCAGATAGACGCCGCGCCGAACCCGCGTCACAAGACCGGCCTTCTCCATATGGAATAATGCCCACCTTACCTCGTTCGCGAACGCCGGCTGGCGCCCACTCGGGAGCATTTCCCGCAAATCCTCGGGCGTCAGCCCTTCGGTGACGGCCGTACGCGCACGAATTTCGGCAAGGGACGTCTCCGCGCCATCGGATAGCGCCTTGAGGGCCGGAAGCATCAGCGACTGAAGATCCGGGATCGGCATCGGCTACAGCTCCCTACGCCGCCGACTGTCGGGGCGTCACCCGTTCGGCAATCTCGCGTCCCGCCTCGATCTCCGCGCGGCGAAGCTCCCAGGTCTTTTGCAGGTTCAGCCAGAGTTGCGGCGTCGTCCCGAAATACCGCGCCAGCCGCAGCGCCGTGTCCGCGCTCACGCCCCGCTGGCCGTTCAGGATCATCGTGATCCGGTTCACCGGCACCCCCAGCGCCTTCGACAGAAGGTTCGCCGACAGTTCCAGCGTATCGAGCTCCTCGCGTAGTATCTCACCCGGATGCACCGGCCTCATTCCGTTCCTCGCGCTCATGCTCCCGACCTCTCAATGATAGTCCAGGATCTCCACATCGCACGGCCCGTCGTCGGTCCAACGGAAGCAGATGCACCATTGCGCATTGATCCGGATGCTATATTGGCCGGCGCGGTCGCCCCGCAACCTCTCCAGCCGGTTGCTCGGCAAGGCCGCGAGATCGCCAAGCGACTCCGCGCTGTCCAACGAAGTCAGGCGGCGCGCCGCCTGATCGGCGAAGCCGTGAAACGCCGCGACACGCCGTCCCTCGAAGAAACGTCGCGTCTCCCGATCCCGGAAGCTTCGAATCATGCAGCGAGACCATACCCGGCATTACGGTATCCGTAAATGGACATCGCCCTTCAACTGCGATCGATGCTGCGCGATGACATGCGCACCGACCCTCACGGCACTGCGACAATGGCTGACCGGTTCCTGCCGCGTGATGGACGGACAGCCGCTTTCGCGCGTATGACGAATGGAGGCCTACCGGAACGACGGCTCGTCCGGGTGGGTGGAGTCCCGGCCTATGTAGACGCCACGATCCCATCTCCGCTGCGGCCGACGCCCTCGATCTCGATCTTCGCGAGATCGCTGTCCTGCAGCGGGCCGAGCCCCTCGTGATTGGCGCCGCAGCCGATCATGTCGCCCGACATCAAGGTCATGATTTCGCTCGCCCAGGCGATGAGTTCGGGCGCCGGGTGCTCCATATCGGCGGTGTTGTAGTCGTGACGGAGTTGGCCGGAGTCCCGGAACCGGACATCCAGGTCGTTCGGGTCGGCGACTTCGTCGGCGGTCAGGATGGTCGGCGGTCAGGATGCATGGGCCGAGCGGCGCGAAGGTATCGAAGGACTTGCCCATCCAGCTCCGCGACCGCCAGGTCGAGCGCCCCTCGCCGCGTGCCGAGACGTCGATCAGGCAGGTGAAGCCGAACACCGCTTCGCGCCAGTTCCCGGCCCGCATTTTTCTGGCCGGACCCTTGATGACGATCGCGAGCTCGGCCTTGTGGTGGAACGCCCAGGGCTCGGTCATCTCCGGCAACATGACCGTATCGCCCGGGCCTCGAGGCGTTCGAAGCCCGGGCGCAGCGCATCGAAGCCGTCGATGATGGCGTCGATCGTCGGCTGGCCGGCGGGAAGCGGGCCGACCGCCCCGACAATATCGACCACGCCGCGCGGCGTCAGCAGGCCGGGCCGCGCATCGGCTCCCGCGGCGGTCTGATACAGAACGAGCTTCATGGACGCCTCGCGGCCGGCTACGGTCTAACCGCGTGCGTTCTTGAACAGGTAGGCCGCGAAATCGGCCGGCTTGAGCTTGAAATCGAGGCGCTCCTCGCCGGCCAGCGCCCGTTCGACCAGGATGCTGTTCTCGACGTTCTCCGGCTTGACGCGAAACACCCCGGTCGCCCCCCGGATGCGCGGATAGTAGTGCGGATCGACCGCCGTTTCCTTCGCCGCGAGGCGTTCGAGAATCTCGGCCTCGCTCAAGGACTCCCCGGTTTCGGCTTTCACCAGCGTCCAGTCGCTTGCGCGGCCGCACTCCTCCTCGTTCAGCGCCGCGACCGCCTCCCTGGCGCTGTCCGGGGTCACGCCGATCTTGAACAGGTGCTTGCTGATCCCGACATCGGCGCCCCATTTCGACAGCGTCTTCGAGCGGGCGGCATAGATAACGGCCATTGTGCGGTTCCCCGGCTAAGTGCGCGCGCAGCCCGGCATTTCGCTCCGCGCCGGTCAGGCAGGGACGGCGGCGGCCCCGGCCATGGCGAACTCGCGGGCCAGCAGCGCGTAGCTCCGGCGCCGGACCTCTTCGTCATGGGTCCAGGTCACCACCGCTATCTCCTGGATGTCGAGCCTTTCGGCAAGCTCGCGGATCTGCGCCGCGACATGCTCCGGCGTGCCGACGAAGGCGCGCCGGCGCAGCTCGTCCAGGCGCGCGGCCTCCTGCGCACTGTAGGGATGGGACGCCGCAATTTCGGGCGGATCCAGCGGCCCGTAAATCCCCTGGTTGCGATAGAGCTGCCACTTCGCCCGCGGCCAGTAGTGGTGCCGGGCCGCCTCGTCGCTCTCCGCCGCCAGCGCCCAGACGCAGAGCCCGCTGCGGGGCGTCGGGTGGCGCTCGCTCGGCCGGTAGGTCTCGCGATAGATCTCCAGCGCCTGCCGCCCGCCGCGCCCCTCGGTGAAGAACCAGGCGAAGCAATACGGCAAGCCGAAATGCGCGGCGACCTGGGCGCCGTAGTCGGAGCTGCCGAGCACCCAGACCTCCGGCACGGTTTCGGTCTGCGGATAGGCGCGCACCCGCGCGAAGGGATGGTCCTCGACCAGCGGCGCGCCGGCGATCCACGCCAACAGGTCGCGGACATCGGCCGGGAACTGGTTCGGCCGCTCGTTGGCCATCGGATGCAGCGCGAACGCGGTCAGCCCGTCCGAGCCCGGCGCGCGGCCGAGCCCGAGGTCGATCCGCCCGGGCGCCAGCGCATCCAGCACGCGGAACTGCTCGGCGACCTTGAAGGCCGAGTAGTGCGGCAGCATCACGCCGGCGCTGCCGATCCGGATCCGCTCGGTCGTCGCGGCCATGGCGGCGATCAGGATCTCCGGCGCGGTGCCGAGGATGGTCGGATGGTTGTGGTGCTCGGAGACCCAGAAGCGGTGATAGCCCAGCGCCTCGCAATGCGCCGCCAGCGCCAGCGTGTCGCGGATCGCCCGGTCATGGGGCCGTCCGGTGGCGGCGATCGACTGGTCGAGGACCGAAAGGCGCAGCACGCGAGGCTCAGAGCGCTGCGATGCAGGCGTCGAGCGCCGCCGCCTCGGCGCGCCCGTAAGCCTCGGCGAGCGCCGCGTCCTCGGGACCCGGTCTCGTATCGACGCGCACCGTGAAGGGAACGCCCGCCGCGCTGCCGGCCAGCTCGACCGTGTCTCGGGGGCGCGCGATCCGCGCACGTCCGTGGCGGGTGATCCCGGCGCCCGAGCCTTCGACCGCGACCCGGCAGCGGACGACAGCGTCATCGCCCTCGCGCAGCCGCGTGATCACCGTGTGCGACCGGTGGCCGGCCGGGTGCGGCGGCATCCCCGCGCCGTCCGGCAATACTTCGCCGTAGAGCGCATCCAGGCCCTTGTGGCCCTCGTCCAGCATTCGATCGAAGGGCAGCGACGGCCGCTGGCGGGTGTGATCCTCGGCCATGGCCGGCTCAGCCCCCGGCGCCGGCCGGCGCCGACAACCAACGATTGAATTTCTCGGTGGCCTGCGCGGCCATGCCGCCATCGGTCGTCAGCCTGCCGGGATAGTCGATGACTTCGGCGCCGGTCGCGACATCGCCGCACCTGGCCTCGATATCGAACAGGTTCGCCTCGTGCGGGCCGTCCGCCCGGTCGCCGACGGCATCGCCCACGACCACGGTGCGAAAGCCGTACTGGATCGAATCGATCGCCGAGGCGCGGATGCAGCCGCTGGTCGTGCATCCGGTCATCACCAGCGTGTCGATGCCGATCCCGGCGAGACAGGCATCGAGCGCGGTACCGAAGAAGGCGCTCGCCATTTTCTTTTCCAGCACGTATTCGCGCGGGCGGATCCGGTCGTCGACGGCGACCATGGCCGCGCTCTTCCTGAGGATCGCGAGCGAGGGGACCTTGCGCATCCACATGCCGCCGTCGCGCAATCGCGCTCGCAGGCGATGACGGTATAGATGACCGGCAGCCCGACGGTGCGGAAGGCCCCGGGCAGGCGCCGGGTGACGGCGATCTCGGCCGAGAAATCTCCGTCCAGCGGGGTTGCCGGGTCGGTGAATCCGTTGATGAAATCAATGACCAGAAGCGCCGGCTTATCGCCATAGCCGGTCCGCGTGGCGAAGCCCTTACGTCTGTAGTCCGCCCGCGTCGAGTCTTGCCATTCCGCCATCGCAACTCTCCTGCGCTCACGATAGCCGGCGCCGGGATCGCCATCAACCGACACCGGCGCTATCACCGAAGCAGGATCCGAAACGGAGGCGAGAGGATGAACGAGGGACCGCGCGGGCCGGTGGCCCCGTCTTCCGGCGCCGGGCCGGCCGCCGATCGGGCCGCGTTACCGGCCGCGTCCGCTTCTCGCGCCAACGGGCGGCGCGGCCGCGAGCGGACGCAAGGACATCCTGTGCGCGATCGGCATCGATGTCGACGCGGTGGCCGGCTGGCTCGGCTCCTACGGCGGCGAGAACTCGCCCTGCGACATCTCGCGCGGGATGTTTTCCGGCGAGGTCGGCGCGCCGCGGCTGGTCAGGCTGTTCAACCGGCCCGGCCTGCGCACCACCTGGTTCATCCCCGGCCATTCGATCGAGACCTTCCCCGATCAGTGCCGCATGGTGGTCGATGCCGGCCACGAGATCGGCATGCACGGCTACAGCCACGAGAACCCGATCGCCATGACGCCGGAGCAGGAAGAGGCGGTCATGGATAAGTGTATCGCGCTGATCGAGCGGCATCGAGCGGCTGTGCGGCCGCCGGCCGACCGGCTATGTCGCGCCGTGGTGGGAGCCGCCCACCGGTCATCGGCCCGCAGACCGCGCGGCATCCAGGATTTCCATCGCTTCCATCCACCGCCGCTCCGCCGCCTCGACATCCTTTTGCAGTGCGCCCCGGCGTTCGAGCAGCTCACGCAATGCTTCGGTCGGGCCGTCATAGGTTTCCGGTCGGGCAAGCGCGCGCTCGACCCGGGCCAGCTCCCGGCCAAGGCGCTCGGCCTCGGCCTCGGCCTCGCCGACCGCGCGCCGCAAAGGCGCCTGGGCTTTGCGGATCCCGGCCGCCTGGCGGCGCCCGACGCGGCGTCCGCCATCTCTTCCTGCCGGCGCGTCCGCGGCGCGCCTGCCGGTCCGGGTCTGTTCCAGAACCAGGCTTCGGTAGTCGTCGAGGTCGCCGTCGAAGGGCTGGCAGGTCCCCTCGACCAGCCGCCACAGCCGGTCGGCGACATGGGCGATCAGGAACGGGTCGTGGCTGACCAGGACGACCGCGCCGGGAAAGCCGATGAGCGTCTCCACCAGCGCCGCGCGCGCTTCGACGTCGAGGTGGTTGGTCGGCTCGTCCAACAGCAGCAGGTGCGGCGCCTCGCGGCTCATCAGGGCGAGCAGAAGCCGCGCCTTCTCGCCGCCGGAAAGCGCGCCGGCGGCGATGTCGGCTTTTTGCCGCTCCAGCCCGAAGCGGCCGAGATGGGCGCGCAGGCGAGGCTCCTCCGCATCGGGCTCGGCCCGGCGCAGGTGCTCGCAGGCGCTGGCTTCGGTGTCGAGTTCGTCCGCCTGATGCTGGGCGAAATAGCCGACCCGCAGCCTGGCCGCGCGCCGGACGGCGCCGGCCATCGGCGCGAGCCTGCCGGCGAGCAGCCGGATCAGGGTCGATTTGCCGTTGCCGTTCGGGCCGAGCAGCGCGATCCGGTCGTCCATATCGATCCTGAGGTCGAGCCGGCGCAGAACGGCCGCGCCGTCGTAGCCGACGGCGCCGCGCTCGACGACGATCAGCGGCGGCGGCAGGGGCTCGGCATCGGGAAAATCGAGCCTGACCGTCCGGCCCGCTACCATCGGCTCGGCGGGCGCGAGTTTCTCCAGCGCCTTCAGGCGGCTTTGCGCCTGGCGCGCTTTGGTCGCCTTGGCGCGGAACCGGTCGACGAAATCCTGCATGTGCTTGCGCCGGGCGGCGGTCGCCTGGCTCTCGCGCTCCCGCGCGAGCCGGCGCTGGGCCAGCGTGCGCTCGAAGTCGGTGTAGTTGCCGCGGTAGTCGGTAAGCCGCCCGTCCTCCAGGTGGAGGACTCGCTGGGCGATCCGATCCAGCATCTGGCGGTCGTGGCTGACCAGAATCAAGGTGCCGGGAAACCGGAGCAGATGGGAATCGAGCCACGCCGCGGCCTCGAAATCCAGGTGGTTCGACGGCTCGTCCAACAGCAGCAGATCGGGGCGCTGGAAGAGCGCCGCGGCCAGCGCAACCCGCATCCGCCAGCCGCCCGAGAACGACATGCACGGCCGGGCCATCTCGTCCTGGGAGAAGCCGAGCCCGGCGAGAATCTCAGCCGCCCGCGCCGGCGCGCTGTAGGCCTCGATCTCGTCGAGCCTGGCGTGGCCCAGGCCGATCGCCTCGGCATCGCCCCGGGCCTCGGCCGCTTCCAGCGCGCTGAGCGCCTCGGCCCGCCTGTGGTCGGCGGCAAGGACGGTTTCGAGCAGGCTTTCCGGTCCGCCCGGCGCGTGCTGGGCGACCGTGGAGACCCGGGTCGCGCACGGCCGCTCGATCGATCCGCCGTCGGCATCGAGGCGGCCGGCGATCAGCCCGAGCAATGTCGACTTCCCCGCGCCGTTACGCCCGACCAGAGCCACCTTGGCGTTCAGCGGCACCGTCGCGCTCGCCTGGCTGAGCACTGTATGCCCGCCGATCCGGTACGTCACATCGAGGATCTGCAGCATCGCTCCGCGCTTGCGGTCGTCCCGGGTTCGACAAGCCGGTTGAAGCCTGTCGGGGATGCGGATATAAGGCCGCGCTCATTTGGCACAGGGACGGTAAACAACCAATGGCCGTTGAACGAACCCTCTCGATCATCAAGCCCGACGCGACCCGCCGCAACCTCACGGGTCTGATCAACGCGCGTCTGGAGTCAGCGGGCCTTCGGATCGTCGCTCAGCGCCGCCTGCGACTGGGCCCGGAACAGGCCGAACGGTTCTATGCCGTCCACGCCGAGCGGGCCTTCTTCAACGATCTTTGCGCGTTCATGTCCTCCGGCCCGGTCGTGGTCCAGGTGCTGGAAGGCGAGGACGCGGTTGCCAGGAACCGCGCGGTAATGGGGGCGACCAACCCGGCCAATGCGGCGAAGGGAACGATCCGCGACGAATTCGGCGAATCGGTCGAGGCGAATTCGGTGCACGGCTCCGATTCCACGGACAACGCCGCCATCGAGATCGGGTTCTTCTTCGCCGATGTCGACATCGTGGGCTGAGACGTCCCGGATCGGAGCGGAAAGTACGCCATCGACGCTGGCGCGATTATCACGCGGCGGCGCTGAGGGCCGCGAAGATCGGGAAGCCGCGCCAACCGGCCGGGCGGCGCTCCCTTCGGCGTGGATGTCGAAAGCCGTTGCCGGCTCTCCAGGCTTGGCAATTCCGGGCGCGCCCATATCCGGTCGGTTTACCGAAAACAAAGATTCAGCGAGGCGGCGCGGGCACGAAAAGAGCTTCGCCCGCCGCGACGGACCCTTCGATCTCCACACGCTCCCCGCGCACCGCGACGCGCCCTTCGGCGATCAGGCGCACGGCCAGCGGATAGATCCGGTGCTCGGCCTCCAGCACCCGGGCGGCGAGCCGTTCGGCATCGTCATCGGGCAGGACCGCGACCGCGGCCTGGACGATGATCGGACCCGCATCCATCGCCGCACGCACGAAGTGGATCGTGCATCCCGTGATGCGGACTCCATCGGCCAGGACGCGCGTATGGGTATCCAGGCCCCTGTAGGCGGGCAGCAGGGACGGATGGACGTTAATCAGCCGGTCGCGCCAGCGCCCGACGAACCAGTCGGTCAGGAGCCGCATGAAACCGGCCAGGCAGACCAGCGCGCAGCCCGATCCGGCAATCGCCCGGTCGAGCGCGCGCTCAAAGGTCTCGCGGCTCTCGAACCCGCGATGGTCGATCACGCGGGTTGGGATCCCCGTGCGCTCGGCGCGGCCGAGCCCGGCCGCATCGGCGCGGTTGGAGACCACCAGGCCGATCTCGGCCGGATAATCGGGCTCCGCGCAGGCATCGATCAGAGAGTGCAGGTTCGAACCGCGTCCGGAGATCAGGATGGCGAGCTTCAGCCGCGCCATGCCGCGCCGTTGTCGGACAGATGCACCGCCGGCAGATCGGGCGTGCGCGGCACCACCGCACCGATCGGCCACACCTGCTCGCCTGCCGACACCAGGATGCGCCGCACTTCGTCGGAGTCGCCCGGATCGACGATCGCCGCCATGCCGATCCCGCAATTGAACGTCCGGGCGAGCTCGACGGGCGGCACCGGGCCGGCCTCGGCGAGCCAGGCGAACATGTCCGGCAAGGGCCAGGCCGCCGGGTCGATCTCGACCGCAAGCCCGTCGGGCAAGACGCGCGCGATGTTGTCGATCAGCCCGCCGCCGGTGATATGGGCAAGCGCGCGCACCAGGCCGGCCCGGTGAGCGGCGAGTGTGGAACGGACATAAATCCGGGTTGGCCTCAGCAGCTCTTCGGCGAGGCTTGCCATGGAGAACGGCGCCCGGTCGTCGTAGGCGAGCTTCGCATCCGCGACGATGCGGCGAACCAGCGAGTATCCGTTGGCATGGACACCGCGCGAGGCAAGGCCGAGAACGGTACAGCCTTCCCTGACCGTTGCCCCGCTCAGCAGGTTCCCGCGCTCGGCCGCGCCTACCGCGAAACCGGCCAGATCGTAGTCTCCGGCGCCGTAGAAGCCCGGCATCTCGGCCGTCTCGCCGCCGATCAATGCGCACCCGGCTGCCTTGCAGCCCTCGACGATGCCCGCAAGCACATCCTCGGCGACGGCGCGTTCGAGCCGGCCGGTCGCGAAATAGTCGAGGAAAAACAACGGTTCAGCGCCCTGAACGACGATATCGTTCGCGCACATCGCCACCAGATCGATGCCGATGGTGCGGTGCGTTCCGCTGTCGATGGCGATCTTGAGCTTGGTGCCCACGCCGTCGGTCGCAGCTACCAGGACCGGATCGTCAAAACCCGCCGCCTTGAGGTCGAAAAGGCCGCCGAACCCGCCGATCTCGCCCATTGCGCCGGCCCGGGCGGTCGATCGCGCCATCGGCCGGATCGCATCCACCAAGTCCGCGGCGGCGTCCACATCGACCCCGGCCTGCTTGTATCGGGAACGGTTAATAACTGCTCCGCAATGTCGGTAATGCTACTATAGGCGGGACGGGCCGGCGTCGGCGCTCCTCCGGAGCTTTCGAGGATAGTTGAACGGCGGCGGATTTCAATCGTCGGATTTCCATGTTCGGTTGGCGTCTCGGAGAGCGACAACGATGACATTCCTCCTCGGCGCCGCGCGGATCGGCGGGCTCGCTGCGGTGATCTTCGTTGCCGCCGCGGGAGGAGCGGAGTCCCCGGCCGCCGACGATTCGGTATTTCGGGTCGCCGGGATCTCGGTGGATGCGACCGCCGAGAACGCGAATGCGGCGCGCGAACTCGCCATCGCCGAGGGCCACGCACTCGCTTTCCAGCGTCTGATCGGCCGCATCGTCCAGGCCACCGATTCGGCCAACGTCCCGCGCCTGGGCCATGCCGAGTTGGCTCCGATGGTCCGCAGCTTCGAGGTAGCGAACGAAAAGACCTCCCGGGTCCGGTATCTCGCCCGGCTGACCTTCCAGTTCGACCGCAAGTCGGTGCGCCGGTTCCTGCGCGCGATCGGCATCCCGTTCGCCGAAACCAGGGGTCCGCAGACGCTGGTCCTGCCGGTCTTTCGCAGTGCCGGCGCCTACTTGCTGTGGGACGAACCCAATCCGTGGCGCGAGGCCTGGTCCAACCTCCCGGAGACGGGCGAGCTGGTTCCGGTGGTCATCCCCCCGGGCGATCTTCGGGATGTCCAGGACATCAGCGCCGCGCAGGCCGCGAGCGGAAACCCGACCCGGCTGCAGGCGATCGCCGCGCGCTACAACGCCGCGGAGGTCGTGGTCGCCATCGCGGCGCTGTCGCGCGGCATCGACAGGCGCCCGGTGGTTGAGGTGAGCCTGAGCCGCTACGGCCGCGCCGCCGCCGACCAGACGATCATCGAAAGCCACCAGGCGACGGCGACCGAGATGCTGGACCGGCTCATTCAGTCCGCGGCGCGCCGCACCGCGCATGGACTCCAGGACGCATGGAAGGCGCGCCACCTGCTACGCTTCGATCAGGAAAGCTATCTCGAGGCGGTCGTTCCCATTGCCGGGCTCGCGCAATGGGTGCGGATATCCCGCAGCCTGACCGAGATCCCCTCGATCGAGCAAAGCCAGATCCTGTCGCTTTCCCGCAGCCAGGCGCGCATCCGGCTGCGCTATTACGGCGACCGGCATCGGCTCGCCAGCGCGCTGGTCCGCGAGGGCCTGCGGCTGTCCCAGGAGGACGAGGACTGGGTGCTTCGCCTGGCCAGCCGGGAGGCGGACCGGGAAAACGCCCAGGCGCTGCCGGAAAGCGCCACGGTGACCATCGAGGACTCCGAAGAGACCGGGCCGGAATGAACATCCCCATCACGATCACGCTGGCGCGGCTTCTGGCCGTCCCGCTGATCGTGTATCTGATCGTCGAGGGCACATATGGCTGGGCGTTCGTCGCCTTCGTGCTCGCCGGCGCATCAGATGCCGTCGACGGGACGATCGCCAAGCTGCTCCACCAGCGCTCGCGCGCCGGACGCGTCCTCGATCCGCTCGCCGACAAGACCCTGATCGTCAGCGTCTACGTCGCGCTCGGCCTGCTGGGCGAGATCACCGTGCCGGTGGTGGCCATCGTCGTGCTGCGCGATTTCCTGATCGTTTGCGGCGCCGGGCTGATGGTACTGCTTCATGCGCCGTTCCCCGACCGTGCGGCCGATCTCAGCCGGATCAACACCGCCGTCCAGGTTTTCTTCGTGACCGTCGTGCTGGCCGATCTGGCAATCTCGCTCGATCTTCCCGGCGTGATCGAGGCGCTGGGATATTTGGTGATCGCCTCCACCGTCGCCTCGGGATGCTGGTACCTGATCTGGTGCTGGCGCCGGCTGTTGCGGCTGGAACGTGCGCAATGAGTCGCGACCGCGGGCTCGCGCTCTGGCTTCTCGGCCTGCTGGCTTTCCTGATCGTCGTTTACCTGCTGCGCTCGATCCTGCTGCCCTTCGTGCTGGGCATGGCGGTTGCCTATTTCCTCGACCCGGTCGCCGATCGGCTGGAGCGGTGGGGATTGTCGCGCACGCTTGCGGCGACCGCCTTGACGATCGTCTTCCTGATCGCCATCGCGGTCTTTTTCGTCCTCCTGGCGCCGTTGCTGCAATCTCAGGCGATGGGCTTCATCGGCCGGGCGCCGGTCTATGGGGAAATGCTGCGCACGGGCGCGGAGGAGGTGCTGAGCATCGTCCAGGCGAACATGTCGGAGGAGGACATCGCACGCCTGCGCGAAGCGGCCGGCGGCACGGCGGCCACCATCGTCGGCTGGCTCGGCCGGCTCGCATCGGGCATCTGGAGCGGCGGGCTGGCGCTGGTCAACCTGCTGTCGCTGATCGTGATCACCCCGATCGTGACTTTCTACCTGCTGCGGGACTGGGATGTGATCGTCGCCAGCGTCGATGGCTGGCTGCCGCGCGACAGGGCGGAGACCATCCGCGAGCAGGTCCGCGAGATCGACCGCACGCTGGCGGGCTTCGCGCGCGGCCAGGCGATCGTCTGTCTGGGGCTGGGGATCTTCTATGCGATCGGCCTGTCGCTGGTCGGGCTCGAATTCGGCATCATCGTCGGGCTGGTCACCGGGCTGATCTCGTTCGTGCCCTATTTCGGCATGCTCACCGGGCTGGCGCTCGGCCTCGGACTCGCCTTCGCCCAGTTCGATACGTGGCAGCCGGTCGCGATGACCGCCGCGGTCTTCGCCATCGGTCAGATCGCCGAGGGCAATTTCGTCACCCCCAAGCTGATCGGCGACCGGGTCGGGCTGCACCCGGTCTGGATGGTCTTCGCGCTGCTGGCCGGCGGCGCGCTGTTCGGCGTCCTGGGCGTCATGCTCGCGGTCCCGGCCGCGGCGACGATCGGCGTGCTGGCCCGGTTCGCCATCGCCCGCTACCAGGCGAGCCCGCTCTATGTGCGCGACGGCCCGCGTGACGATGGCTGCTGAAACCCAGCTCCCGCTGGCGCTGGAGCGACGCACGGCCTATGGGCGCGAGGATTTTCTGGTCGCCGACAGCAACCGCGACGCGATGAGCTGGATCGATTCCTGGCCCGACTGGCCCGGGCGCGTTCTGGTGCTGTGCGGTCCCGAAGGCAGCGGCAAGACCCACCTTGCCCATGTCTGGCGCGCGGTCGCGGGCGCCGGGATGGTCGATGCCGGCCGCATCGAGCCGGACGCGGTGGGCGAAACCCATCTGGCGATCGAAGGGGTCGATGAGGCGGTCGACGACATCGGCCTGTTCCACGCGCTGAACCGGGCCAGGGACGCCGCCGTCGACATCCTCGTCACCACGCGGGTCGCGCCGGGGCTGTGGCGCGGCCGGCTCGCGGATCTCGCCTCGCGATTGCGCTCGGCACCGACCGCCACCATCGGCCGGCCGGACGACGACCTGATCGCCGCCGTGCTGGCGAAGCTGCTATGCGATCGTCAACTCGATGTCGGCGCCGACGTGATCACTTATCTCGTCCGGCGTATGGAGCGCAGCCTGGAGGCGGCCCGGCGCACGATCGATGAGACAGATGCGCTCGCGCTCGCCGAACAGCGGCCGATCACTGTCCCGCTGATCCGGCGGATCCTCGATCGATAGCCAGCCCGTCGAGCCAGGCCGCCAGCACCGCCCGCCCGGCGGCGTTACAGGCCGGCGCGAGGCGCGCGCTGTCGGCGCGCAGGGTCTCGACCGAGAGCCCGGCCGCGGCGATCTCCACCGCGTGGCCGACGAACCAGGACTCCAGCGCCGCCGGGCCGGTCTCCAGATGGAACTGGAGGCCGAGCCCGCTGGCGCCCCAGGTGAAGGCCTGATTCGCGCACGCCGCGCTCGACGCCAGGTGGACCGCGCCGTCGGGCATGTCGAACGTATCGCCGTGCCAGTGCAGCACCGACAGCCCCGGCACGCCGATCGGGGCCAGGCAGGACTCTCGTCCGGCCGCGCTCAGGCTCACCGGCGACCAGCCGATTTCCCTGACGCCCGAAGGGTAGACCCGTGACCCCAGGGCCCTGGCCATGAGCTGCGCGCCGAGGCAGATGCCGAGCGTCGGCCGGTCGGCGGCCAGCCGCGCCTCGATCAGGGCCGTCTCCGGCCGCAGGAAGGGATAGGACTCGGTCTCGTAGGCGCCGATGGGCCCGCCGAGGACCACCAGCAGGTCCGGCTCGGCCGGATCGATCGCGGCGAGGTCTTCGCGCGGACCATCGACGTGGCCCACCGCGACGCCGCGCTCGACCAGCAGCGGCGCCAGCAGGCCGAGATCCTCGAACCCGACATGGGAAATGACGGTTGCGGTGCGGATCCCGCCGGGCGCGCCGGGTTCAGCGCTCACGGCGGACGATCCGCAGATCGCCATCGTCGACGGTCAGCGCGATCCGGCCGTGCTTGAGCGCCAGCGCATCCTTGCCGAAGATCTCGCGGCGCCAGCCGCGCAGCGCCGCGACATCGGCCTCGTCGCTGGCCGCGATCGCCTCGATGTCGTCGACCGTGGCGATCAGCTTCTGGGCGACGCGGTTCTCCTCGCAGCGCATCTTGAGCAGGACCTTGAGCAGATCGGCAGTCGGCCCGATGTGGTCGACCGGCGGCGGAAACGGCCTGGGGTCGGGATAGGTCGAAGGCAGGGCCGCCCGAACCTCGGCTACAACGTCGATGATGGCCTGCGCCGTCTGTTGGCTGATCCGGCCGCGGCCCAGCGCGCGCAACCGGGACAGATCCTCGGGGGACTGGGGCTCCTGCGCGGCGATCTCGCTCAGCGTCTCGTCGCGCAGGATCCGGTTGCGCGGCACGTCGCGGCGTTGCGCCTCCGCCTCGCGCCAGGCGGCGAGCTTGCGGAAGATCGCGATGTGGCGAGGCTTGCGCAGCCGGTTCTTGACCCGCTTCCAGCCGTCTTCCGGCGTCTGGCGGTAAGTCGCCGGGTCGGTGAGCGTCGCCATCTCCTCGGACAGCCATTCGGCCCGGCGGTTCTCCGCAAGCTGGGCGGACAGCTTGTCGTAGACCACCCGAAGATGGGTCACATCGGAAATCGCGTAGTCGATCAGCTTCTTGCTCAGCGGCCGGCGCGACCAGTCGGTGAAGCGCTGCGACTTGTCGATCGTCGCCCGGGCGAGCTTCGAGACCAGCCGGTCGTAGCCTGCCGATTCGCCGAAGCCGCAGACCATCGCGGCCACCTGGGTGTCGAACAGTGGCGCCGGCACGCGCCCGTCGAGGTGATAAAAGATTTCCACATCCTGGCGCGCGGCGTGGAAGACCTTGAGCACGCCGGCGTCGTTCATCAGCGCAAACAGCGGCGCCAGATCGATGGTCTCCGACAACGCGTCGATCGCCACCGCCTCCCCGGCGCCGGCGACCTGGACCAGGCACAGGCGCGACCAGTACGTCTTGTCGCGGATAAACTCGGTATCGACGGTTATGTAGTTCGATTGACCGACCCGACCGCAGAACGCGCTGAGGGCGTCGGTATCGACGATGAGATCCATGGCGTGGTCTATACACCGTTTCCCCGAACCGGCAAAGCCGGGCCGTTTCGGACCCTCGGTTTGCTTGACAAGACCGGTCGCCCATGCGCTCTTGCGCCCGCCTCGCGGCGCCGCCCCCACGCCGTCGCGAGGCCGTCCCAAGACCGATCGACAGAGGCAGACCGATGCATGCCTATCGCACGCAAACCTGCGGTGAGTTGAGGCGCGAGCACCAGGGCCAGACCGCACGGCTGTCGGGCTGGATCCACCGCAAGCGGGACCACGGCAACCTCCTGTTCATCGATCTCAGGGACCAGTTCGGCATCACCCAATGCGTCATCGAATCCGATAGCCCGAGCTTCGAGGCGGTCGAGGCGGCCCGGCTGGAGGCGGTCGTCACGGTGACCGGCCCCGTCGCGTCGCGCAGCGCGGACACCGTCAACCCCGACCTGCCGACCGGCGAGGTCGAGCTGTCGATCGAGGCCTTCACCCTGCAGGCCCCGGCCGAGACGCTGCCGCTGGAGGTCAACAGCGAGCGCGACTACGGCGAGGAGGTGCGGCTCAAATACCGGTTCCTCGACCTGCGGCGGGAGAAGATGCAGCGCAACATCATGCTGCGCGGCGCGGTCATCCAATCGATCCGCCGCCGGATGGTCGCCGCCGGCTTCGCGGAGTTCCAGACGCCGATCCTGACGGCGACCAGCCCCGAGGGCGCTCGCGACTTCCTGGTTCCGAGCCGGCTTCACCCCGGCGAGTTCTATGCGCTGCCTCAGGCGCCACAGCAGTTCAAGCAGCTCATCATGGTCGCGGGCTTCGACCGCTACTTCCAGATCGCGCCATGCTTCCGCGACGAGGATGCGCGCGCGGACCGTTCGCCGGGCGAGTTCTACCAGCTCGACTTCGAGATGTCCTTCGTCACCCAGGACGATGTGTTTGCCGCGATCGAGCCGGTGCTGGCCGGGCTGTTCGAGGAGTTCGCCGAGGGGCGCGCGGTCTCGCCCGCGCCGTTCCGGCGCCTCACATTTGCCGACGCCATGCTGCGCTATGGCACCGACAAGCCCGATTTGCGCAACCCGCTGGAAATCGCCGATGCGACCGAAATCTGGGATGGTACCGAATTCAAGATCTTCGCCCGCCCGATCGCGACCGGCGCGGTGGTTCGGGCGATCCCCGCGCCGGGCGCCGCCGCCCAGCCGCGCAGTTTCTTCGACAAGCTCAACGAGTGGGCGCGCGAGCAGGGCGCCGGCGGGCTCGGCTACGTCATTTTCGATGACGGCCAGGCCAAGGGGCCGATCGCCCGGTTCCTGGACGAGGGCCGGATGGCGGCGCTGCGCGAGGCGGCGGGCGTGGGCGACGGCGATGCGGTGTTCTTCGCCTGCGACAAGCCGGCAGGCGCTGCGCGGCTGGCCGGACTCGCGCGCACCCGGATCGGCGAGGAGCTCGGTCTGATCGCCGGGAACCGGTTCGAGTTCTGCTGGATCACCGATTATCCGATGTACGAGCGCGACGAGGCCACCGGCCGAATCGAGTTCAGCCACAACCCGTTCTCGATGCCCCAGGGCGGGCTCGAGGCGCTCGATACCCGGGATCCGCTGGACGTGATGGCCTATCAGTACGACATCGTCTGCAACGGGGTGGAGCTGTCCAGCGGGGCGATCCGCAACCATCGCCCGGACATCATGTACAAGGCCTTCGAGATCGCCGGATACGGCCGCGAGGAGGTAGAACGGCGGTTCGGCGGGATGCTGAACGCGCTGAAGTTCGGCGCCCCGCCGCATGGCGGCTCGGCGCCGGGCATCGACCGCATGGTGATGCTGCTGGCCGATGAGCCCAATATCCGCGAGGTCACGCTGTTCCCCCTGAACCAGCAGGCCCAGGATCTGATGATGCAGGCGCCGGCGCCCGTGGCCGGGGACCGCCTGCGCGAGCTGTCGATCCGTATCGACCTGCCGCCGGCCCGCGCGGCAGGGCGTTAAGCATACCGGGCCACTCATCCGGTCGGTGGCAACCGCCATCGGGCGCGATGGTGCGGGTCAGGCCGGCGGCAAGACGGATCAGGGACAACGCGACCCGGGTCGCGGCCCAGCGCCATGTGGCGTCCGTTTACCGACATGCCGCCGCGCAGCCTGACGGCGCGGCCCGCTATTTGATCTTCGATTCCTTGAAGACCACATGCTTGCGCGCGATCGGGTCGTATTTGCGGAATTCGAGCTTGTCGGTCGAGGTCCGGGTGTTCTTCTTGGCGACGTAGAAGTAGCCGGTGTCGGCGCTGCTGACGAGCTTGATCAGGGTCGTGGTCGGCTTGGCCATGGGTCTACCATCATGCTCCGGTTAGCCCAGAAGATAGGGGTCGGGGCGCCCCTGTCAAGGGCGGCTGGGTCAAGGGCGGCTGGCGGTGCTTGGATCCTGGCGGCGCGCGACGGGCGGCCGTCCGGCCGCCAGCGTGTGGGTGTAGAGCTTGCGGTCGCGCAGCACGAATTGGGCGATCTCCATGTCAGCATCGGGCTGCTCGACCCGCGGTGGACACGCCGCCCGGGCGAGGTCGGGGTTGCGCCGACGCGACAGCCCCGCACGAAGCTGCGGGTCGATCGTCGCCACCGGCGCGCCGTCGCCCCGGCGCAGCGCGCGCAGCAGCTTCTTCACGCCCTGTCCGCTGGTACAGATCGCCGGGACGATACCGTGGTCCTGGATGGCGAAGCCCGAGGGCGCCACCAGCCGCGCCCAGGTCAGCGTGATCTCGCCGTCATTGGGCAGGCGGACGATGGTCTGCACCGATCCCTTGCCATAGGAGGATGAGCCGATGAGCACCGCGCGGCCGCGGTCGCGCAGCGCCGCCGCGACGATCTCCGAGGCTGAGGCCGACTTGCCGTTGATCAGCAGGGCGAGCGGCGCCTCGACGACGGGCTCGCCCCGGGTCGCATCGAAGACCTGAAAGCTCTCGGGATGCCGGCCGACGGTGGAGATCACCCGGCCGTCGTCCAGGAACAAATCGGCGACTGCGACCGCCTGGTCGAGCAGCCCGCCGGGATTGCCCCGGAGGTCGAGTACGATGCCGGCCGGCTTCTTTCCCATGTCCCGCCCGGCGCGCGACAGCGCCTCGCCGATCGCTCCGGCGGTACCCTGGTTGAACCCCGTGACCTTGACGACCAGAAGTTCGTTCCGGCGGCGCGAGGTCACCGTCGGGACGACGATCAGCGCGCGCTCGACATCGATCGTCAGGGTCCGCGGCCCGGTCTTCCGGGCGATCCTCAGCTTCACCGTCGAGCCGACGGGCCCCCGCAGCAGGCCGATCACATCGGCCCGCCCCAAGCCTGCGATCGGTTTTCCATCGACATGGATGATCCGATCCGCGATGCGCAGGCCGGCGCGGCTGGCCGGCGTGTCCGCGTGAACCTGCTGGACCGAAATGATCCCCTCGTCATGGCCGATCGAAATGCCGAGGCCGCCATGGCCCTCGCGCGCGGCTCTCTGGCGCCGGGCGGCGTCCGGACCGGCATAGAGGCTGTAGCGGTCGAAGGAGGACATCACCCCGCGAAGGATCGTATCGGACAGGGTGGCGTCGGAGCGGGCGGCGACCGCGGGCGAGGCGACCCGCGCGGCGCGCATCGCATCGGCCACCAGATCGGCCCAGCCGCCCGGATCGTCGATGCCCGGCGCGGTCCAGCTTCCGGCCGGCGTCGCGTTCGCCTGGAGAGAGATCGCGCCGCGCCGGTGCACGAAATCGAGCTTCGAATCGATCCGATGCAGCCGGTTCAGGCCGTCCAGGCTGATCGCCTTGAGGTCGACCGGATCGATATAGCGCAACGAAAGGTTCCGGTAGCTCGTCTCGATCACCTCATGTGGGGAGGTGTTCGAGTACGGCCCCTCCGAGGCGGCGGCGTAGCCGAACGCCGCGAAAGCGAGACCCAACGCGCAGATCGATCGGGTCGGGCCTGGGGTCACTCGGCGCACCTCGGTCTTGCGCCCACACGACCGGAACGGACGATCCGATCGGTCCTCATCCACGTACGGCAATTCTGCCGACCGCGAGACTTACCATAACCGCAAGACTTACCATAAACATCAAGGATGCCGGCTGCCCATTGACGTTCGATCGAACGCCGTTTCGCACAGGACGGAGCCTGTCGTGGTGTCGACGTCAAGCAGCCGCACTTCCAGCGCCTGGCCGAGCTGAAAGATCTTGCGGCCGCGCCGGTCGGTCAGCCCGAATCCATTCGGATCGACCCGCACGGGGCCGACCGGTAGTTTCGACAGCGGGATCAGCCCATCGGCGCCGGTTTCGTCCAGCCGGACGAACAGGCCGGCCCGGGTGATCCCGCTGATCCGCGCCGGCATGGCGGTGCCGGTCCGGTCTGCGAGATAGCACGCGCACAACCGATCGACGGCCTCGCGCTCGGCCGCCGTCGCGCGTCGCTCGGTCTCCGAGACGTGGCGCGCCGCCTCGTCCAGCTTGCGGTCTTCGCCCGGTCCCAACCCGCCTTCGCCGAGCGTCAGCGCGGAGATCAGCGAGCGGTGGACCAGCAAGTCGGCGTAGCGCCGGATCGGCGAGGTGAAGTGGCAATACCGTGCCAGCGCCAAACCGAAATGGCCGAGATTGTCGACATCGTAGGCGGCCTGGGCCTGGGTTCTCAGGATCGCCTCGTGCAGCAGTTCCGGAGACTCCGTCGCGGCCGCCCGTTCAAGCAGGGTGTTGAAGTGGCGCGGCTGAAGCCGCTGGCCGCGCGGCAGTCGCAGGCCGAAAGTGCCCAACAGCTCGCGCAATGCCTCGACCCGGGCCGCATCCGGCGCCTCGTGCACGCGGTAGACGCAAGAGGCGCCCCGCGCCTCCAGCGTCTCGGCCGCGGCCACGTTCGCGGCGATCATGAACTCCTCGATCAGGCGGTGTGCGGTCAGGGTCCGACGGGTATCGATCCCGGCGATGCGCCCGTCCGGCCCCATGCGCACCCGCCGCTCGGGGATCTCGATCTCGAGCGCGCCGCGCCGCGCCCTTGCCTTCGACAGCGCCGCATGGGCGGCGGACAGGGCGCCGATCTCGCCGCTCAGGGGGATCGACCGGTCGCCGTCGATGGCCGCTTGCACCGCCTCATAGGTCTGGCGCGCGGCCGAGCGCATCGTCGCCCGCACGAAGCGGTGGCCGCGCTTGTCGCCGTCGGCGTCGATGCAGATGTGGACGGCGAGGCAGGGCCGGTCCGCGTCGGGCTTGAGCGAGCACCAGCCGCTGGACAGCGCGGCCGGCAACATCGGCACCACGCGGTCGGGAAAATAGACCGAGTTGCCCCGCTCGCGCGCTTCGGCATCCAGAGCCGAGCGCGGGCGGACGTACCAGGCCACATCAGCGATCGCCACGATCAGGTGAAAGCCGCCGCGGTTTGCCGGGTCGGGATCGGGACCGGCCCAGACCGCATCGTCGAAATCCCGCGCGGTCTCGTCGTCGATGGTCATCAGCGGGACCGCGCGAAGATCCTCGCGTGATCCCAGCGGGGCCGCCCGGGCCGATGCGGCCTCGTCGAGAGCGGCCTGGGAGAATCGGTCGGGGATGCCCCGATCTTCGACCGCGATGAGGCTCGCCGTCCGCCAAGGTTCGCCATCGCCAAGCCGCTCGAGGACGCGGGCCTCGGGCAGGCCGGCACGGCGGGACGGCCCGATCTCGGCGCGCACAAGCTCTCCGGGGCGGGCGCCCTTGTCGTTGCGCCGGGCGATCCGGAACTCCGACTTGACCCGTCGGTTGGTCGGCCGCAGCCGGCCCATTCCGTCGACGATCCGGTAGATGCCAAGCACCGTGCGCGGCCGCTCCGCGGGCAGCCGGCGAATGGCCGTGGCCCGGTAGACGCCCGATCGGCCCCGGCTCAGCTTGGCGAGAACGCGCTCGCCGACGCCCGGCGCATGGCCGGGCCTGCGGTCCGGCGCCAAGCGGATTTCCGGCACCGGCGCACCTTCGGGCCAGCCCGCCGGGCGCGCGCGGGCGAAACCGTCCGAGTCGATATCAAGGATCTCGATGACGCCGACCGGCGGCAGAGCCCCGGTCTTGGGACTGTGGCCGCTTCGTCCGGTCCTGCGCCTGCTCACGCCTCGTTCGGCGCCAAGTCTGTCTTCGTGCGGGACTTCGCGCCGGATTTGGCCGTCTTGGATCCGGTCTTCGCCTTGGATTTCGCCGGGGTCCGCCGCGGTTTTCCGGTCTTCGCCGCACGGGCAGTCAAGAGTTCGATCGCGCGATCCAGGGTCAGATCGGCGACCTCTTCGCCCTTCGGCACCGAGGCGTTGGTCCGCCCATGCTTGACATAGGGGCCGTAGCGGCCGTCGCGGACCTCGACAGGCTTGCCGTCCCCGGGGTGGTCGCCGAGCGTGCGCAGCGGCTCGGCCCGGGCGCGCTTGGGCGCCTGGTCGATCAAGGTGACGGCCCGGTTGAGCCCGATCGTGAGCACATCCTCATCCGGGTCGAGCGAGGTATAGCCGCCGTCATGGCGCAAATAGGGCCCGAACCGGCCGAGCCCGGCAAAGATCATCTTGCCGGTGCTCGGGTGGGCGCCGATTTCGCGCGGCAGGGACAGCAGCCCAAGCGCCTGTTCCAGGCTCACCTCGGCCGGGCTCATCGACTTGAGCAACGAGGCGCGCTTGGGCTTCTGCTTCGCGACCGGCTCGCCGAGCTGGACGTAGAAGCCGTAGGGTCCCTTGCGGAGCAAGACCGTCTCGCCGGTCTGCGGGTCGGCGCCCAGCGCCTTCGGCCCGGTCGGCGCTTCGGCCTCGCCGGGCTCGACCGAAAGCGGCCGGGTGTAGGCGCATCCGGGGTAGTTGGAGCAGCCGATGAACGCGCCGTGCCGGCCGAGCTTGAGACCGAGCCGCCCGTCGGCGCAGGCCGGACAGGCGCGTGGATTAACGTCACGGGTCCCATCGGCCCCATCGGTCGGGAAGAAATGGGGGCCGAGGTCTTCGTCCAGCGCATCGATCACGTCGGAGATCGTCAGGCCCGAGGTCTCCTCGACCGCGGCCGAGAAGCCGCGCCAGAACTCGCTCATCACCGCGCGCCAGTCGACCTCGCCCTTGGCCACCTCATCGAGCCGGTCCTCCAGCTCGGCGGTGAAGTTGTACTGGACATAACGTCCGAAGAACCCGGACAGGAAGGCGGTCACGATCCGGCCGCGGTCCTCGGGGATGAAGGCGCGCTTTTCCAGCCGGACGTAGTTGCGCTCCTGCAGCACGCTCAGGATCGAGGCGTAGGTCGACGGCCGGCCGATGCCGAGCTCCTCCAGCCTGCGCACCAGGCTTGCCTCGGTAAACCGCGGCGGCGGTATGGTGAAATGCTGCTCGGGCCGCGTCCCGGTGCGGTCCAGCGGCTCGTTCTCGTGTACCGGCGGCAGGATCTTGTCCTTGCCGTCCTCGTCCTCGCCCGCGTCGCGGCCTTCCCGGTAGAGCTTGAGGAAGCCGTCGAACAGGACGACCGATCCGGTCGCTCGCAAGACCACGCGGCCGTCCGGCGCCGCGACGTCGACGCCGACCTGCTCCAGGGTCGCACGTTCCATGGCCGAGGCGACGGCGCGCTTCCAGATCAGCTCGTAAAGCCGGCGCTCGACCTCGCCCAGGGCCCTGCCGACCGATTCGGGCGTCCGGTTGACGTCGGTCGGTCGGATCGCTTCATGGGCCTCCTGGGCGTTCTTGGCCCGGGACCGGAACGTATGCGGGCGTTCCGGAACATATTGCGGGCCATACCGGGCGGCGACCATCGCGCGCATGGATCGCAGCGCCTCGGCCGCGACGTTGACGCTGTCCGTCCGCATGTAGGTGATCAGGCCGACGGTTTCGCCGCCGATGTCGATCCCCTCATAGAGCCTCTGCGCCGCCCGCATGGTCTGGCTGGCGCCGAAGCCGAGCTTGCGTGAGGCCTCCTGCTGCAGGGTCGAGGTGGTGAACGGCGGCTGCGGGTTGCGACGGACGGTTTTGCGCTCGATCGCGGCGACCCGGTAGATCCGGGCGTCGATCGCCGCGACCGCGGCGGTCGCGACCGCCTCGTCGGTAAGATCGAAACGGTCGAGCTTCTCGCCGTTGAGATGGGTCAGCCGCGCGGTGAGGAGATCGCCCCGGGGTGTCCGGAAATCGGCCTCGACCGACCAGTACTCCTGCGGCACGAAGATCTCGATCTCGGCCTCGCGCTCGCAGATCAGGCGCAGCGCAACCGATTGGACCCGCCCGGCCGAGCGTGCGCCGGGCAGCTTGCGCCACAAGACCGGCGACAGGGTGAACCCGACCAGATAGTCGAGCGCCCGGCGGGCGAGATAGGCATCGACCAGACGGTGGTCGAGTTCGCGCGGGTTTGCCAGCGCCTCGTTGACGGCGTCCTTGGTGACCTCGTGGAACACGACGCGCTTGACGTCGATTCCGTCGAGCGCCGCCCGCTGGCCAAGCACCTGGCAGACATGCCAGGAGATCGCCTCGCCCTCGCGGTCCGGGTCGGTGGCGAGATACAGGTGCTGCGCGCCGCCCAGCGCCTTGGCGATCGCCGACAGGTGTTTCTCGGCTTTTTCGTCGACCTGCCAGCTCATGTCGAAGCCGTCTTCGGGACGGACCGAGCCGTCCTTGGGCGGCAAATCGCGCACATGGCCATAGCTCGCCAGGACGGCGTAACCGCTGCCGACATACTTGTTTATGGTTTTCGCCTTGGCCGGCGATTCGACGACGACGACATCCATGAAACGGGGCGCCCACTCACTTTCGGGTCCGCCGGGACCTCGAACCAAAGACTGAACTTCTATTCGGTTCCTCTACGTCAGCAGGGAATACCGGTTTCCCGGCTGGCGCGCGACCCGGCCGGCCAACTCCAACTCGAGCAGGATCGTCTGCACCGCAGCGGCAGACAATTGGCACTCGCGCACCAGTTCGTCAACCGTCAGCGGCGTCTGGCTGAGCTGGGCGGCGAGCGTCGCGCGCGCGTCGTCGCCCGCGTCCGCGCCGTCCGGAGCGACCTCTTCGGCGGCCTCGACCGGCGCCGGGCGGGGCGGCGTCATGCCCTGGATGCCGGCGATGACGTCGTCCGCGCCTTCGGCCAGGATCGCACCCTGGCGCAGCAGGTCGTTGGTTCCCTTCGCGCGCGGGTCGAGCGGCGAGCCCGGCACGGCGAAGACCAGGCGGCCCTGCTCGTTTGCCATCCGGGCGGTGATCAGCGAGCCTGACCGCAACGTGGCCTCGACGACCACGACGCCGAGCGCGAGGCCGGAGATCAGCCGGTTCCGCGCCGGGAAGTGACGCGACGTCGGCACCGTGCCGGGCCTGTGTTCCGAGATCACCGCGCCGGTCTCGGCGATGCGCCGACAAAGATCGACATGCTCGTTCGGATAGGGCCGGTCGACCCCGCCGGCGAGTACTGCGACCGTTCCGGTCGGCAGTGCGCCCTCGTGGGCCGCGCCGTCGATCCCGCGCGCCAGGCCCGAGCCGACGACCACCCCGGCGGCGCCGAGATCGCCCGCCAGGGCGCGGGCGAGCTTGCGCCCGGCGGCCGAGGCGTTGCGCGCGCCCACCACCGCGACGACGGTCCGGCCGAGCATGTCCGCATCGCCCAGCACCGCGAGAGCCGGCGGCGGATCGGCGATCGACGCCAGGGCTTCGGGGTAGTCGGCCTCGCCGCGCACGATCAGGCGGCCTCCCAGGGCCTTGATCGCCGCGATCTCCCCGGTCGCGTCCTCGGCCGGGCAGGGGCGCAAGGGCTTCCGGCGGCCGCCCTTGGCCGACAGCCCGGGCAGCGCCTCCAGCGCGTCCGCGGCGGTGCCGCAATAGGCCAGCAGGCGCTCGAACGTCCTGGGTCCGACGCCCTCGCTGCGGGCGAGGCGGAGCCGCGCGATGCGCTCGGCCGGGTTCATCCGGCGCCGATCCTGGGCTCGGTCCCGGCGAGCAGGCGCCTGATATTGGCGGCATGGCGCAGCCACACCAGCGTCGCCATCAGGACCGTGAACTCCATGCGCTGCGCATCGGCAAGCTGCCACATGAACACCGGCGCGAGCCCGAGCGCGACCAGCGCGGACAGCGAGGAATAGCGCAGCAATGCGGCGACCGCGAGCCAAGTGGCGCAGGTCAGCAGCCCCGCCGGCCAAGCGAGCGCCAGCAGGATGCCGAGCGCGGTCGCAACCCCCTTGCCGCCGCGAAACCCGACCCAGACCGGGAACAGATGTCCCAGAACGGCGCCGAGCGCGGCGACGACCGTGATGTCGGGTCCCCAGCGGGAGGCCGCCACGACGGCGACCGCCCCCTTGGCGCCATCGAGCAGCAGGGTCGCGGCGGCAAGCGGCCTGCTGCCGGTCCGGAGCACGTTGGTGGCGCCGATATTGCCGGAGCCGATGTTCCGGATGTCGCCGAGTCCGGCGAGCCGGGTGAGCAGCACTCCGAACGGGATCGAGCCCGCCAGGTAGCCCAGCGCCAGCGCGGCGGCGAGATAGGGCAACGCATGCGCCCAGTTGATCGGATAGATCACCGCCCCGACACCGACCGCCCGGCCTGGCTCCCCTCGGGATCGCTACTCCGCGGCCTGGCGGGTCTGGATGTCGTCCTCCGGCGCACGCTTTTCCATTGTGAAGGTGCGCTCGACGCTGACATAGTCCTTGTAGCCGAGCCGGGCGATCGGCCGGATCTTGACCATGTCGAGCAGCCCGTCGGCGGTCAGCGCGTCATCGGCGATGTGAACGCCGACCACCTCGCCGAACACGACTTGGTGGGTGTGCTTGGGCGTAGCGCCCGGCAGTTCGATCGTGCGGTGGTGCTTGCACTCGAAATGAACCGGCGCGCCGACCACGCGCGGCGGCTTGATCAGGCGGGAGGCTGCCGGCTCCAGACCGGCCGCGGCCAGCTCGTCGACGCCGCGCTCGACGATCAGGGCGGTCTGGTTCATCTGGTCGCGCTGCGCCCAGGTGGCCATGTTGTAGACGAACTCGCCGTTGTCCTCGATGTTGCGCACGGTGTCCTTGTGGGCGGAATCTTCCGAATGGATCCCGGCGGAGAACACCACGAAGGGCGGGTTGTAGCTCAGCAGGTTGAAGAAGCTGAACGGGGCGAGGTTGACCGCGCCTTCGGCGTTGACCGTGGTGATCCAGCCGATCGGTCGCGGCACGACGCACGACTTCAGCGGGTTGTAGGGAAGGCCGTGGTCGTTGTTCGCCGGTTGGTAAAACATGCCGCCTCTCAGATTGCCGGAAGTCTCGCCGATTATCGGGGCTCGGGCGCGTCTTGGAAAGGACCCTGCTTGCCCGCGGTCGCCGGCACATCTCTGTCCGCTTCGGTAGATGTTGCCGGCCTGTGGACAAGCTGGCACAGAGGGACCGGGACGCCCACTGGACTCTGAAGCGGGGTGAAGGCAAACGCGGTTCGCTCCAAGGTTCGCTTATGCGCCGCTTCGTCTGGCTCGAAGAGAGACCTGCGCCAGCATAACGACGAAAGTCCGAAAGCAAAGGCACGATCCACCAAAACCACCGTGAAAAAGACACAAAACATCCAGTTCACCACATCCAAAAACCTGATTTATCTTATCAAATCTAGGATAGAGCTCGTTTTCCGAGATGTCCATACGGCCCGGTTCATGACAGCGCCTTGGATGGAGATCCTCAACCGGACAGATAGTCTGCTATCCACAGCATGCTGTATCGGAATCGCAATTGCGTCGGGGCAAAACTATACTGGCGTCTGCTTTCTGACGGGCCTCGGAGATGTCGGTGACGCGATATATGGCGCTGGCGTGCCGCAATCTTGGTATTGACCGGGCGTTGCGAGGTCCGGTCTGGCGGGGCGTACGGATGCCGTGCGGCAGCCTGCGCGCCGCGGGATACCTTGTGTCTTCCTCACGGCTCTCGCCTCCCCGTGGGGCGCTTGGCCGGTCTTCGCCGATCAACACGGGAACGGCGCGCCCCCGAGCATCGACCTTACCCTTGAAGACAGCATTCTTCTCGCCCTCCGGAACAATCGCACGCTGATCCGTTCGCAATTCTCGCGGGCGGCGGAAAGGTTTTCGCTCAGGGTGGCGGAGAACGCATTCAAACCGCGCATCACCGTCGGCCTGACCCTTGGCTGGATGCGTTCGCGGTTGCGCGGCGAATCCCGGTCAGCAGGGCTCGCTTCGACAGTGAAAGCCGACGCGCTTCTCGTACCCATCGCCGCCGTGGAGTTCGGGAACGGCCGGCCCCAGGTTCGCGTCAAGGGCAAGGACTCGGGCGCGGTTCGTCTTGTGGACGTGGTCACCGGCATTACCACCCTGAACGCTGTGGAAATCCTCGAAAATATAGCCCCCGGCGGCGAAATCGTGGTCGCGGAGCGATGACGCCGTGACCTTCCGGTACGGCGGAGACAGCGGCCGCGGGCCGCGCTGACCATGCTCAGTCTTGTAGATATCCGCAAGAGCTACGTCACCGGCCCAGTCACCGCTGAGATCCTCCGGGGTGTCCGGCTGGAGGTCAAGCGCGACGATCTGCTGTCGATCATGGGGCCCTCCGGCTGCGGCGAGTCCGCCCTGATGAACATCATCGGCCTGCTGGACCAACCGACCGGCGGTTCCTATTTCCTGGACGGGCGCGAAATCTCTGCGATGAGAGATAATGAACTGTCGGTTATCCGCAATGCCAGCATCGGTTTCGTCTTTCAGTCATTCTACCTGCTGCCGCGGTTGACGGCGTGGGAGAATGTCGCCGTTCCGCTGATCTATCGCGGGATGAGCGGTCCGGCGGTCAGACGTCGGGCAATCGACATGCTCGAAAGAGTGGATATGGGTGAGCGCGCGGGCTACAGGCCGAACGCGCTCTCGGGTGGCGAGCAGCAGCGCGTGGCCATCGCCCGCGCGCTCGTCGGCGAGCCGGCAAGCGTGCTTGCCGACGAGCCCACCGGCACCCCCGATCCGGCCACGGGCAAGGAAATAAGGAAATCATGCAGATGTTTGTCGACCTCAACACCGAGGAGCAGCGCACCATCGTCATTATCACCCATGACCGAGAAATCGCGCGGCAATGCACCAGGCTCACGCACATCGCCGACGGTGTCTGCACAGGAAGAGAAGCCGCCGGATATGTGGCCCGCGCGGCGGCCTGGGCGCGCCTGTGGCCCTCTATCTCAAGAACAACCTCAAGGAGGCGGTCAGCAGCCTGTCCGCCTCCATCCAGCGCAGCCTGCTCGCGCTGACCGGTATTGCCTCGGTCGCCTCGATCCGGATCGATGACGCGATCTATACGGTCATCGGCGAGTTGTCGGTCGGACATTCGAGTCTGCGCGGCGTCAGCGTAGAAAACGCCGTCCTCATTCCCGTCAACACGGCGCAGCGGGTGTTCGCCCCAACGGGCATTCTCTCGATCATGGCATGTGTCGCCCCGGGTGTTGACCACATGGCGGCGACGGGGCAGGTGCACGCATATTTCCGCCGCGTCTCGAAAGACATAACCGTCGCCGTGGAAAGCCCCAAGGAACTGATCGAGAATCTGCAGAAGCAGTCGCGCCTGTTCATGCCTCTGCTCGGCGCCGTGGGCGGCATCTCGCTTCTCGTCGGTGGAATCGGAGTGATGAACGTGATGCTTGTCCTGGTGATCGAGCGCCGCCTGGAGATCAGCATCCGGCGCGCGTTGCGGCGATATTCAGTGGCAGTTTCTGATCGAGTCGTTCATCCTGTCGGTCGGCGGCGGCGTGTTTGGAATCACGCTCGGTTCGGTGGCGACCTGCGTGATCTTCCAGTTCGCGGGCTGGCCGTTCCATGTTTCCGCCGCCGCCATGGGCCTTGGCTTCGGCGCTGCCAGCATCGCCGGAATTTTCTTCGGCTACTATCCGGCCTGTCAGGGGGCGAGGCTCGATCCGGTGACCGCACTACGCAGGTAACTACGGACTGCGACGGGTCGTCGAAACGGCGAGGCCGTCACCATGAAAACCAAGCGGTCAGAAACAAGGCGCATCCCGGGCCGGCAGCGCCGCCGTCGAAGCCGAAAATCAAGTCGCTGCCGACGTCCCGCAAGGCCGTGTGAGGACACGCGCGGGCAGGGCCAGAAGAACGCGCCGCGCGCCACAGGCCCTTGTTATCTATAACTAGATCTGGACCCCAGATTAGCAAGGACTGTGCGCAAACTGCAAACGGCCGTTACAGTTCTTCAGGGTCCAAAATTCACCCACATACCCAAGCAGTGGTGCAGCGCCGTTATGTGCGAACGCGCCGCTGCCGCGACCGGCAGGGAGCTAGGCACGAGTTGCTTGTCCACAATGAACCCGCAGGCCTCCTGCGCGCTCGCGCGGCAGTTCATCGGCCGCGGTCGCGGCGCAGACCGGGCGGGTCATCCCTCGAACGCGCCGTCGATCAGGACGAAGGCCATGAAGCATGGCTTGTCAGTGCGGTTGGACCAGGCGTGGTTGGTGCCGCGCTGGACGCAGGTGTCGCCGGCCTTCATCAGCACCTCGGAGTCGTCGAGCACCAGCCAGATCTCGCCCTCCAGGCAGATCGCATAGTCGATCGTCTCCGTCCTGTGCATCAGCGGATGCGGCGGGGCCTCGGAGGTGTCCGCGGCATGCGCGGCCCCGAACTGGGTGAAGCTCGCATGTGCGGCCTCGCGGTCGAGGTTGTCGATCCAGCCCTTCTCCGGCGGGAACTCGATAACCCGGAAGACCGCGCCGTTGGCCGGCGGCTCGAGCGAGACCTTGCGGTCCATGGTCTCGGCATTGCCGGCGAGGCAGGCGGGCGCCTCGCCGGTGACCCAGAGGTTGTTGATCTGCACGCCCGGGCGATGCTCCGGCCGGAATATGTTGGGGCTCGGTCCGTCGAAGATCGTCACAGCCTTACCCGCTTCGTCGTGGCCCGTGACGATGCGCCTGATATCCCGCCCCATGTCCTCTGCCTTTCCGGTTGATGCGGCGCGACCATAGGGCGAGTGCGTTCAGCGGCGCAAGAAGTCCATCGCCCCCTGTAGAATGTAGGACGAAGCGAGCTTGTCGACCGCGGCCGCCCGCCTTCGCCGCGAGACATTGGCCTCGATCATCGCGCGGGTGACCGCGGCCGTCGAGAGCCGCTCGTCCCAGAACGCGACCGGGATATCGCGCCGGTCCAGGATGTTGGCCGCGAACTGGCGGACCGACTGGCAACGTGGTCCCTCGCTGCCGTCCATGTTGACCGGCAGCCCGATCACCAGCGCATCGACGCCGTACTCGTCGACCAGGGCGAACAGGCGCGTAGCATCGGCTGAGAACCTGGTCCGGCGGATGGTCTGGAGCGGAGTGGCCAGGCCGGCCGCGGGCTCGCCGAGGGCAAGGCCGATCGTCCTGGCGCCGACATCCAGGCCGAGAAGGCGCCAGCGGGAATCGAATTCATCAAGAAACGAGACGGCCAAGGTTCGGGCGGCTCCTTGCGGTGCGGCGGCCATTCTTATACGCCCGGCACATAGGTCCACCAGCTTGCCGCCCGGCGCGGCCAAGAGTAGGTTCGCGCATTCCCGCGACCCGGAGATCGGCCATGTCCGTCGACAGGGATACGGTCCGCCGTATCGCCATGCTCGCCAGGCTCAGCGTGCTCGAGGAGCATCTCGACGCGTTGTCGGGTGAGCTCAATAGCATCCTGACCTGGGTCGAGCAGCTCGACGAGGTCGACACCGGGGGCATCGCGCCGATGGCCGCGGTCACCCGCATAGCGCCGCGGCGTCGCGCAGACGTGGTGACCGACGGCGGGACGGCCGGTGACATCCTGGCCAACGCGCCCGAACCGCGGGCCGCATTCTTCGCCGTCCCCAAGGTGGTCGAGTGATGGCGCTGACCGATCTCACCATCGCGGAGGCGCGCGACGGCCTGTCGGCGGGAGATTTTTCCGCGCGCGAGCTGGCCGAGGCCCATATCGAGGCGGTCGCGGCTTTGCGCAGGCTCAACGCTTTCATCACTGAGACTCCCGAGCGCGCGATCGCCGATGCCGAGGCCTCGGACGCCAGGCGCGCCTCGGGCGAGGCCCGCGCGATGGACGGCATCCCGATCGCTGTCAAGGACCTGTTCTGCACCGAAGGCGTTGCCACCACCGCGGCCTCGCACATCCTTGACGGCTTCACGCCGACCTACGAATCCGCGGTGACCGCGAAGCTGCGCGACGCCGGCGCCGTGATGCTGGGCAAGACCAATCTCGACGAGTTCGCGATGGGCTCCTCGAACGAGACCAGCTATTTCGGCCCGGTCGTCAACCCGTGGCGCCGGATTGACGAGGCGGCGGACCTCGTGCCCGGCGGCTCGTCGGGCGGCTCGGCCGCGGCGGTCGCCGCCCGGACCTGTCTCGGGGCGACCGGGACCGATACCGGCGGGTCGATCCGCCAGCCCGCGGCGTTTTGCGGCATCGTCGGCGTCAAGCCGACCTACGGCCGCTGTTCGCGCTGGGGCATGGTGGCGTTCGCCTCCTCGCTCGATCAGGCGGGCCCGTTGACACGGACCGTGCGCGATGCCGCGATCATGCTGGCCGCGATGGCCGGTTTCGATCCCAAGGATTCGACCTCGGCCGACATCGCGGTGCCGGATTTCGAGGCGAGTCTGGATGACGGCATCGCCGGGCTGAGGGTGGGCGTGCCCGCGGAATACGCCTTCGATGCGGCGCCGGCGGGGGTCAACGACCTGTGGCGGGAGGGAATCGCCTGGCTGCGCGACGCCGGCGCGGAGCCGGTCGACGTGAGCTTGCCCCATACGCGCTACGCCCTGCCGGCGTATTACATCATCGCTCCGGCCGAGGCCTCGTCCAACCTCGCGCGCTATGACGGCGTCCGATACGGGCTGCGCGTCGAAAACGAGGACTTGATGGACATGTACGCCGCGACCCGCGGCGCCGGCTTCGGCGCCGAGGTCCGCCGGCGGGTGCTGGTCGGCACCTATGTGCTCTCGGCCGGTTATTACGATGCCTACTACATCAAGGCTCAGCAGGTGCGGAGCCTGATCGCGCGCGACTTCACCGAAGCCTTCGAGGCCTGCGACCTGTTGCTGACGCCGACCTGTCCGTTCGACGCCTTCGCCATCGGTGAGAAGATCGATGACCCGATCACGATGTACTACAATGACGTGTTCACCGTGCCGGCAAGCTTGGCCGGGCTGCCGGGCATCTCGGTCCCGGCGCGGCTGTCCGCTGCCGGGTTGCCGCTTGGCCTGCAGGTGATCGCACCCGCGTTCGCCGAGGACGCCATGTTCAGAGCCGGGCGGGCGCTCGAGAAGGCGGCCCGGTTCGACGCCAAGCCGGATGCGCGGGGGTGAGGCGCGGCGGAGCGATGCGCGATGACCGTCGTCTGGTATGTTCTGATCCATGTCAGCCTCGGGCTGATCGGCAAGGATTACTTCACCTTCACGAATCTCGGCGCGCTTTACTGCGCGCTTGCCGGCGCGGTCGTCCAGGGTTACGCGGTCTGGGAGATCCATCGCATCGCCCGGCCGCGCTTCGAGGCCGGCCTCGATCCCGGGGCGAGCGCCCGGGAGGTCAAGACCGCAAGGGGCGGATACCGGAACCGGCTCGCGCGCATCTTTATCTTCCGGGTCTCGGCGTTCAGCATTCTGAGCCTGCTGATCGCCTCGATGGCGCGCGGCGCGGGTGGCTGAGATGAGCTTGATCGAGGGTCGGACGGGTCCGTGGGAGGCGGTGATCGGCATCGAGGTCCATGCCCAGGTCGTCGCGCGCTCGAAGCTCTTCTCCGGCGCCGCGACCGACTTCGGCGCCGAGCCCAATAGCCAAGTCTCGCTGGTCGATGCCGCGATGCCGGGCATGTTGCCGGTGGTCAACGAGCACTGCCTGGAGCAGGCTGTGCGCACGGGACTCGGGCTCGATGCCGAGATCAACCGGGTCTCGGTGTTCGACCGCAAGAACTACTTCTACCCCGACCTGCCGCAGGGCTATCAGATCTCTCAATACTCCAAGCCGATTGTCGGCCGCGGACATATCGATATCCCGCTCGAGGACGGCAGCGCGCGCCGGATCGGCATCACGCGGCTGCATCTGGAGCAAGACGCCGGCAAAAGCCTGCACGACCAGGACCCGCGACGGACGTTGGTCGATCTCAACCGCGCCGGCGTCGCGCTGATGGAGATCGTCTCCGAGCCGGACCTGCGCTCGGCCGGGGAGGCCGCCGCCTGTATCGCCAGGCTGCGCTCGATCCTGCGCTATCTCGGGACCTGCGACGGCAACATGCAGGAGGGCTCGCTCAGAGCCGACGTCAACGTCTCCGTCCGCCGGCCCGGCGAGGATCTCGGCACGCGCTGCGAGATCAAGAACCTCAATTCCATCCGCTTCATCCGCCAGGCCGCCGACTACGAAGCCAGGCGCCAGATCGAAGTGATCGAGGACGGCGGGACGATCGCCCAGGAGACCCGGCTGTTCGACGAGGCGCGCGGGATCACCCGGCCGATGCGCGCCAAAGAGGAAGAGCACGACTACCGCTATTTCCCCGATCCCGACCTGCTGCCCGTCGAGTTGAGCGAGGCGCAGATCGAGCGCATCCGCGCCGATATGCCGGAACTACCCGATGCCAGGCGTGCCCGCTTCATCGATGCGCTCGGGCTCGCCGCCGAGGATGCCGGCGTCCTGGTCGCCGAGCGCGAGAACGCCGAATACTTCGAGGCGGTCGCCCGGGGCCGGGAGCCGAAGCTCGCGGCCAACTGGGTCATCCACAACCTGTTCGGGGCGCTCAACAAATCCGGGATCGCGATCGCCGAGACCCCGGTCAGCGCCGCATCGCTTGGCGGGCTGCTCGACCTGATCGCCGACGGCACCCTCTCGGACCGGATCGCCAGAGATGTCTTCCAGGTCATGGTCGAGACCGGCGAGGAGGCGGCCGCGATCGTCGAGGCGCGCGGCCTGAAGCAGGTCACCGATACGGGCGCGATCGAGGCCGTGGTCGATGAGATCCTCTCCGGCCAAGCCGACAAGGTCGCCGAATACCGCTCCGGCAGGGACAAGCTCTTTGGCTTCTTCGTCGGCCAGGTCATGAAGGCGACACAGGGCAAGGCCAACCCCAGGGCGGTCAACGACATCCTCCGCGCCAGGCTCGACGCGCCCTGACGACAATCGCGAGTGCGATACGATGGCGCCGGAATTGACCCGATGGGTTGAAACCGGCCTGGATGCCCGGGCGACGCCGTCCGAACGGCCGGTGCGGATTTGCCTGCCCGCGGGCGCCGCCCTAGCTTTGTAGACACCGAGTAGACACCGAAACCGAATCCCGAAACGCGCCATCCGGCTCAAGAGGAAAAACCGATGATCGACTGCTACACATGGCCCACGCCGAACGGGCACAAGGCTCACATCATGCTTGAGGAGTGCGGGCTGGACTGGACCGTTCACCCGATCAACATCATGGAGGGCGACCAGTTCGACCCCGAGTTCCTGAAGATCAGCCCGAACAACAAGATGCCGGCGATCATCGACCGCGACGGGCCGGGCGGCAAGGAGATCGCGGTCTTCGAGACCGGCGCGATCCTGATCTATCTCGGCGACAAGACCGGCCGCTTCTTGCCGACTGAGCCGGCGCTGCGCTACGACACCCTGCAGTGGCTGATGTGGCAGATGGGCGGGATCGGGCCGATGCTGGGCCAGGCGCACCATTTCAACAACTACGCCCCGCAGCGCTTCGAGCGCGAGAAGCTTCAATACGGCATCGACCGCTACGTCAACGAGGCCAACCGGCTCTACGGCGTTCTGGAGAAGCGGCTGGACGGGCGCGACTGGGTGGCGGCCGGCGAGTACACGATCGCCGACATGGCGATCTTTCCGTGGCTGCGCTTCCCCGAGAACCAGGGCGTGGAGATCGACTCCTATCCGTGGGTGAAAGCTTGGCGCGACAAGATCGCCGCGCGGCCGGCGGTCGCCAAGGCCGTCGAGACATTGGCCGAGCGCAGGCGCTCGGGTCCCGGCTATTCCGACAAAGCCTGGGAACTGCTCTACGGCAAGAGCCAGACGCAACAGGGCGCCGCCGCAGAGTAACCGCCGCCGGGTAGCCCACGCCGGGGCGATTGACAGCACCCGATTCGGCCGTCTAGAAGGGCCGCCGGTGCACCACACGCCCCGAATCGGAGGGATGGCCGAGCGGCTGAAGGCGGCGGTTTGCTAAACCGTTATAGGGGTAATACCTCTATCGAGGGTTCGAATCCCTCTCCCTCCGCCACCAGGCCCCTTCAGCCGCGCGCATCGCTGCGGCGGGGTCGGTGCGCGCCGGTCGCCGCTCCGAGCTCCCCATGTGGGGAAAGGCCAGGATCGCCGTCCTGCTGCGCCGCGACGGATGGACCGTTTCGTGCCGTCCCCGGCGCAATGGAGGCCGATCTGTCCCGGCGGCGCCCTCTATGCCTGCCAACCGATTCGTCTGCACGCCGTCCGGCCGCAAGACGCCGAGAGAGCATACCGGCGGGGCTACGCCGGACGAGGACTTATCGCCAGATCGGCTTGCCCGTGCCCGGCAGGCCGTAATCCACCCACTTGCCGGTTACGGTCGCGATCACGTCCTCGGCCATGCGGATGCGGCGGCCCCATTCTCGCGTGGTCTCCGGCGGGATCTTGGTCGTGGCGTCGATGCCGAGCTTGGCGCCGAGACCGGGCTCGGGCGAGGCGAAGTCCAGCGAATCGATCGGCGTGCCTTCGACCACCGTCAGATCGCGGCCGGGATCGACGTTCGTCGAGACCGCCCAGACCACGTCGGTCCAGCTCCGGATATCGATGTCGGCATCCACCACGATGACGATCTTGGTGTACATGAACTGCCGCAGATACGACCACACCGCCATCATGGCCCGCCGTGCATGGCCCGGATAGGCCTTCTTCAGCGCCACCACCGCGACGCGGTAGCTGCACGCCTCGGGCGGCAAATAGAGATCAGCGATGTCGGGGAACTGCTGGATCAGGAGCGGGACGAATACGTCGTTCAGCGCCTCGCCCAGCACCGACGGCTCGTCCGGCGGCCGCCCGGTGAAGGTGGTCAGGTAGATCGGGTCGCGCCGCATGGTGATCGCGCTGACGGTGAAGACCGGAAAGCTGTCGGCAGCGTTGTAGTAGCCGGTGTGATCGCCATACGGCCCCTCGGTGCCGTATTCGGTGAGCGAGACGTTTCCTTCCAGCACGATCTCGGCCTCGGCCGGCACCCGGAGCGGCACGGTCTTGCAGTCGACCAGATCGAGCCGGCGGCCGCGCAGGAGCCCGGCGAACTGGTATTCGGACAGCGTGTCGGGCACGGGCGCCACGCCGGCGACGATGGTCGCGGGATCGGCGCCGATGACTACGGCCGCCGGCAGTGCGCTCGCCCCGGCCTGGCCGGCGGCGCGCTCGGCATGGTGCTGGGCGCCTCCGCGGTGGCGCAGCCAGCGCATCAGCGTGGTGTTCGCGCCGGTGACCTGCATACGGTAGATGCCGAGGTTGAGCCGCCCGGCGGCATCGGCGGTGACCACCAGCGGCCAAGTGATCAGCGGCGCCGGCTCGTCGGGCCAGCAGCCCTGGACCGGCAGGCGCGCCAAGTCAATATCCGGGCCGGTGAGCACGACCTCCTGGCAGGGCGCGCGGCCGACGGTGCGCGGCGTCATCGCCATCGCGGCCTTGAGCAGCGGCAGCATCTCCAGCGCCTCGCGCCAGCCTCCCGGCGGCTCCGGATGGCGCAGGAACGCAAGCTGCTCGCCCAGCGCCGGCAGCTCCTCCGGCTCGCGGCCCATCCCCCAGGCGACGCGCTCGACGGTGCCGAAGAGGTTGGCGAGCACCGGAATCTTGCAGACCGAGCCGTCGGGCCGCACCGGTGCCTCGAACAGCACCGCCGGTCCGCCTTCGGCCAGGAGCCGGGTCTGGATCTCGGTCATTTCCAGCGCGGTCGCCACTGGGGCCGCCACCCGGACCAGTCGGTCGGAGGATTCCAGCCGGTCGATGAAATCGCGCAGGCTAGCGTAGGTCATTCGCGCCCGGTCCGCCGACTCTCAAGCAACGTTCCCTGACCGCGCTCTTGTCAGGAAGGGAGGAGTCGCGCAACCCTTTTCAGTGGGCCTTTCGAAAAACGCTCCCATGTTTCCCAACAGGTCCAACATGCTTATGTTGCGCAACAGGAATGTTTTCGACCAAACGGCACCTTTGGATGTGCGTTCTGTAGCCCGGGTAGCGAACGCGCTGCAGATATCGGACTTCGATGTCTTCCGGGAAGCCTGCCGGCAGTGGTGCGGCGCTGTGCCCGGCTATCTCGCGCTTGGCGCGCCGCCTCGGCTACCAGGGCCGGGTTCGCCTGCCCCGGCGCGAAGGTGGCCGTGAATTGAACGAACGGGTCCGGCACGCGCAGGCCTACCCATTCGGAATCCCCGATCGTTCCTACCTGTTCGAGGCCGGCCGGTTCCTGCCGCTTTTCGTGGACGGTTTCGACCGTGACCGGCGAACGCCGGTGCTGGCCGCCGGCTCGAACCAGTCCCCGGAACAACTTGCGCGCAAGTTCGCCTCGTTCGACGGCGGCCCGGCGAGCCGCATTCCGGCCCAGCGCGGCACGCTGGCGGAATTCGACGTGGTCTATGCCGCGCACCTGACGCGCTACGGCTCGGTGCCGGCGACTTTTCAATCCTCGCCCGGCGCCGCGGTCACCGTCTTCGTCCTGTGGCTCGACGAGGCGCAGCTTGCACACATGCACGCGACCGAACCGAACTACACCTTCGACCGCCTGAGCGGCATCTCCATCGCCTTCGACGATGGCAGTGGACTCGACGCGGCGTTCAGCTATTCCTCCAAGGTCGGCTGTATCGACTTCGGCCACGGCTGTGGGAGCCTTGCCGAGATCCCCGCCGAAGGCCGGCGATTCCCTGCGTTGAGCCAGCATGAGGCCCTTGCCGCGGTGCGCGACCGGCTCTCGCCCGGCCGACCGCTCGATGCCTTCATCCTCGAACATGTCGAAGACCCGGCGATTCGGCGATCACGCTCCAATGTGCTGGGTGCGGCGGCCATTTCGCTCGACTTCCCGCGCGAAATCGTGGGCGGGCTTTAGGCTGGATCGGGAGCCGTCTCCGGGTCACGATGGCGCCCGATCGGAACGATAACGGGAGATCGAAGATGCCCCGTCCAGCGCTCGATACCGGCATCGGCTTGGCCGTTCTGGCCGGGCTCGCCGTTCTGGCGCCGCCGGCCGCCGCCGCGCCGCAAATCCTGGCCCTGATCGCCACGGACCGGCCTGTCGCCCTGCATTGCGAAGGTGCGACCTGCACCGCGAGCCTGCCGACGCTTTGCCTTCAGCCTGAACGCCGCGCCCCGCAGCCTGGCCGGGACTATCGCCTCGCCGAACGGCAGTCGCTGAGCCTTGTCGACGGCGGGCGGTCGCGGAAGATCTCGCAGAATGTCCGGCTGGTCGCCGTGCGCAGCCACGTCGCGATCGAACTCCGCATCCCGCACGCGATGGTCGCCGGGCTGGCCGACCCAGCGATCGAGGTCGGCGCGGACCTCAGCGCGATCCCGGCGCCGCGCGCCGACGACAGGCGGGCGCTCGGCACGGCCGAGATCGCGCTTGCGGTCGGCGAGCGCCGGGCGATCGCAAGCAGGCTGATCGATCGGGATCGCGAGCGTATGCCGGCGGTGCGGATGACCAACCGGCTGGTCAACCGGCTTGCGGCCGGCGCGCAGGCGGATCGAACCTGGCGCGGGATTCTCGCCGATGCGAAAGCGCGCAATGTCTCCGATGCCGCGGTCGGCCACGCGCAGTTCACCTACAATCTGTGCAAGTCCAAGGTATCGAACAGTCTCGGCACGTCGTTGAACGCCTGCCTCGACGGCATCAACGACGATGCCATGGAGTATCTCAACGGCGGTCTCGAACCGGCGCTGAGGACCGGAACCTGAGGCCCTGTTGACAAAGCGTTTGATCCGGGGTCTGCCAGAATCGGCCAGGGTCCGATTGAGACGACCAGGACGAAGCCCCGCGGGAGTCCGTGCGTGTTTTGTCGTATCGCGCGGCGAGTCGCTCGGTGTCTTCGGACGGTTGAAACGGCGCGCGACCTGCGACCGGGATCCGGACGGCGGGTTCTTACGGGTGGAGATGGGCGGTCCCGCCGCGCGGCGCCATATCGTCGCGGATGTCGTCCGCATCGTATTCACCCGGCCATCAGCGCGGGTAGCCAGGTGACCGCGCCGGGAACGGCGATCAGAAACGCGAGGATGCCGATCTCCAGGAGCACGAACGGGGCGACCGCGGCGTAGATGTGCCGCATGGTGGTCTCCGCCGGCGCCACGCCGCGCATGACGAACAGGAGCATTCCGAAGGGCGGCGTAGTCTGGCCGATCTCGAGCGCCAGGAGCATCAGGACGCCAAACCAGATCAGGTCGATCCGGATCAGCTCGGCCAGCGGGATGAAGAACGGCAGCGTGATCAGCATGATGCTGACCGGGTCCATGAAGCAGCCCATGATCAGCATCAGCATCATCATCGCGACCAGCAGCGACAGCGGCGTCGGGTCGATCTCCTGCATCAGCGAAAGCAGCCCGGTGGTCGCGCCCGAGAAGGACAGGATCTGCGAGAAGGTGAGCGAGGCGGCGATGATGAAATAGATCATCACCGTAAGCTTCCCGGTCTCGACGATCGCCTTCCACAGCCCCTGCCAGCTCAGCGAGCGGTAGCAGGCGGCAGCGAGCGCCGCGCCGATGGCGCCCAGCGAGGCGGATTCGGTCGGAGTCGCGAAACCCACCAGGATGCTGCCGACGACGACGCAAAACAGACTCAATAGCGGCACCACATAAATCAGCACCGGCCGCAGCCTTTCCCAACGGGTCATCGGCGGCATCTCGTAGCTTGGTGCGAGCGCGGGGTTGAGGGTGCACCGGCCCATCACATAGGAGAAATGGACCGCCGCCATGATCAGGCCGGGAATGGCGCCGGCGATCAGGATGCCGGCGATCGAGATGCCCGACAGGCTGCCCAGCAGCACCGCGAGGCTCGACGGCGGGATCAGCATGGCGATGCCGCCGGTCCCCAGGATCGGGCCCATGGCCATGGAGCGGTGGTAGCCGCGGCGCTGCATCTCGGGCATCAGAGTGGTGCCGAGCAAAGCCGTATTTGCCATACTGGAGCCCGACAAGGTCGAGAACACCGTCCCGCCGGCCACGGCGACCAGCGACAGCCGGCCCGGCACGCGGGCAATTAACTTGTCGATCGCATCGATCGCGCGGATCGCAACGCCGGTATGGAACAGGATCTCGCCCATCAGGATGAACATCGCCACCGGGGCGAGGGCGAAGCGCACCAGCCCGTCGACGATGTTGCGCTCGAGCTGGATCAGCCCGGCTTCGCCGCCGAGGAAGGTAAGGGCGCCGATGACATTGGCGCCGAAGAAAGCGATCGCCACCGGAACGCCGAGGAACATCGGCGCCATGACCATGCCGAGCAAAAAGACGAACGCCCAGTACCACTCCATGGCTCAGAACGCTTCCGGCCGCTCACCGCGCACGGTAGAGTCCGCGGAATCGCCAGCCAGTGACCGGACGAGCTGACGCACACCCTCGATCAGGAACAGGGCCATGCCGCCGGGCACCACCGCCATCGGGATCCACTCCTTGATGTCGAAAGACTTGTAGAGCGTAGAATCCTCGACATAGGCGAGATGGGTCGTAAGGACCCCGTAATAGACGACGATTGCTGCAACCACGACGATCGCCGCGTTGATGGCAATGTGGAAACACCGGCGGGCGCGTGCCGGCAGGGCGGACAGGACGAGGTCGACGGTGACGTGGCGACCGATGCTGAGGATATAGGCCGCGCCGACCATCGTCAGGGTCAGCAGTCCGTACTCGACCGCCTCCAGCATCCAGTAGAAGCCAGTCAGCCCGAGATTGCGCGCGAACACCTCCGCAGCCACGCCGATCGCCAGCAGCGCCACAACCACCCCCGGCACGACACCGGTGAGGACGAGCAACCGGTCAAACGGCCCACCCGGTTTCCACATCAGATCGCCCCGTCCCCATGCAAGGAACCGCGCGCCCCGGGCAAAACCCGGGGCGCGCGGTCAGTACGGCGTGAGCGTTGGCTACTTGCCGATCAGGGCGCGCAGCTTCTTGCCGACCATGGGATCACGCTTCTCGACGACATCCCATTGGGCGGTGTAGGCAAGGTCGAGGAATTTCTCGGAGTCCGCATCAGACAGCTTGAGAAGCGTCATGCCCTTCTCGCTCACAAGCTGATTGCCGATTTCACGGTCCTTCCTGCCCAAGTCCGCGGACAGCTCGTTCTCCAGATAGAGGCCGGCCTTGGTCAGCACGCCCTGCTGTGCGCCGGTCAGGGCGTTCCATTTTTTCAAGTTCACCCCGACGATGATGATCGGGTGATAGAAGCCTGGCACCAGCTTGTATTTCGAGACCTCGAACCAGCCCTGCGACATGACCTCGGAATCGAGATTGGCATAGGCATCGACCGCGCCGCGCTCCATTGCCGTGAAAATCTCGCGCCTCGGCATGTTCAATGTCCGGGCGCCGAGCGCATCGAAGAACGCCTTGTAGGTGTTCGAGGTACGCATCTTGAGGCCCTTGAAGTCGGCCAGCGACTTGATTTCCTTGTTGCTGTAGATGTGGAACTCGATATCGCCGCCGTACATCGACAGCAGGTGCATGTTGGCCTGTTTGGCGAACAGGTCCCTGAAGATGTCCCAGGCGCCGTTCTCGCGCATCACCCGCGCGGTCTTGGTGGTCGGCGTGAAGCCCGTGGCGAGCTTGACCAGGTTGGCCATGTAGGCGGGCGGCGTGCCTGCGAGGTCAAGAAGACCGCTTTTCACCGCATTGCCGAGCTGACGGGAGGGAATCGCCTCGCGTCCGACGACCTGGGGTATCTGCACCAAGTCCTTGCCGTCGGCGTTGACCTTGTCGACGAAATGATCGAAGGCCTGCCGGGTCAATGATTTCTTGTTGCTGATGAAGTAGCCGGCCTTGAGAGTGACTTCTGCGGCGACGACGGCGGTCGCGGTGACGGCGTAAACGGCTCCCACCGCCATCGCTATGGGAATCAAGTTCATGACAGCCTCCTAACAGCCTCCTATAAGATAGCTTACCATAAGGATGCCAACTCGCCGCGTCAAGCTCCTATGTGGTAGTGTCTCAGTTTGAAACCCGAGAGTTTCCTGGCCTGTTCACGTTGCGCTCGTGTGTCGTGTGTGACGGCACCATTATTGGCGCGAATGTGGGCAGGGAGCGGGATCATGCCACGTGGTCCGAGGTGCGAGAAGCGGCCAGCCGACATGGATTGCCGCTCAAGCCGCAACAGTGCGCTGGGCCAAGAAAGGGTGACCGGCTCCGATGCTCCGGCTAAGTTGAAGAAAGGCCAGCCCGCCAGCCCGAATTAAGCCGAGCCGATAACTGGGCCAATCAGACGATATGGGCCGGCGACTGCCTCGACATCATGCGGGGCATGAACTCCGCCAGCGTAGACCTGATCTATCTCGATCCGCCGTTCGACTCCAAAGCCAACTACGCCGCGCCCATCGGCTCTAAGGCTGCCGGCGCGGCCTTCAAAGACACCTGGACGCTGACCGACGTTGACGTTGAGTGGATCAACCTGATCGAGGCCAGGCATCCCACCCTCTACCGCGTCCTGCTCGCCGCCATGACACCGAGCGATAAGTCTTATCTGGTCTACATGGCTGCGCGACTGCTCGAAATGAAGCGGTTGCTGAAACCCACCGCCTTGATCTACCTCCACTGCGACCCAACAATGAGTTACTATCTCAAGCTCGTGATAGACAGCATTTTCGGAAAGCAATGCTTCCGAAATGAAATCGCGTAGTGCTACAGAGGGCCGGGCTCACCTGGAATGCGCCAGTTCAATCGGGAGCACGATGTTCTGCTCTGGTATTCACGGGGGAGGACGTGGATCTTTAACCGAGACGCAGTGCGCATCCCTCATAAACGCCTGAACACGAATCGTGCCGGCGCAATGATCGCCAATCCGTTAACGCCAGAAGAGCGCGATGCATATCTTGAGAAAAGAAAAATTCCAGAAACTTGGTGGCCCGAGTTCTCGACCGTAGGGCGACTCAAGAAAGAACGCACGGGCTATCCGACTCAAAAGCCGCTTGCGCTGCTCGACCGGATCATCAAGGCGTCCTCGAACGATGGCGATATGGTGCTCGATCCATTCTGCGGCTGCGCCACGGCGTGCATCGCCGCCAGCAGGGCCCAGAGGCCCGACTGCGTCTACCGGCGGAGTGGCGACAGACCGATGACCACACGCCGAATAACTCCGGCAGGTCGCGCCATTGAGCCCCGGTCCACGCGATCCGGAAAACACCGTCCAGGACAAGCCGGCGATCCCTCGGCGGACGGCCACGCTTCGGTCCACTTTCGATCACGAAGGGCGCGAAAACGCCCACTCCCCGTCGCTCATCAATCCACGGATCAAGAGGCCCTCCTGCAGAGGGCGCCTTGAATCACAGTTCAAGCTGTTTGGGAATCCTCTTTGTCAACAAGGCCTGGCGCCGCGCCGGATATCTCACCGGGAATTGTCGAGGATGGCGAATTTCTTCTTCGTGAGACGTTCAATCCCCAGCATGTCAAGGACAGAAAACTCGTTCCGGCTGCAATATCGCTGAAGGATCTTCGTTCGAGGGGATTTTCCGTCCATCGAATGAGGTATGTCTCAGCGGAGTCCGTAAAAGAATCGACAGAAGAACGGCTCTCCAGGGCACGGCAGGGTACCTCTTGGAAAGATGAAGGTGTGGCGAAGCTGAAGACCATGGCGATACGCCAGTTTAGGGTGAACGGCGAGAAAGCCTTCGTCATGGTCTATAAAGCGCACAACGATAATAGGGGTCACGCCAGAATATATGCATCCACATCTTAAAAAGGCGATCTATATGCACGGAAAATACGGTCTTTCATATTTATAATATTGTAAAAAAGAAAGCTTGTTGACCAAGCGTTTGATGAGGTATCATAACGAATATTTGAGTCTGATTCAAAACTCCGGAGCCGTCTTTCTTGCGATGTAGCGTGCCGATCTTCGGATTGCGGCGATGAGAGTCCAGGCCTCTGCCGAGGCAATAGAAGCTTCCCAGTCCTTTGCCAACCGTCGGCGCCGGCCGAGCCAAGCGAAGGTGCGTTCGACCACCCAACGGCGAGCAATGACAACGAAACCGGTCAGGCCCGCCGGCCTCTCTCACAGCGTCGCGAAGCGGGTCGCCGGAATAACCCCCATCGGCGAAGAGACGGGTCAGCGTGGGAAAGCTCCCGCAAGCCTGTGCGATGACAGCGGGCGCGCCGTCACGGTCTTAAACGCCGGCTGAGTGCGTGACCAGCCCAACAGATTTCCATCTGTGTCCGTCACGATGTGCCGCTTGCGCCCCTTGGTTTTCTTGCCCGCATCGTATCCACGCGGCCCACCGCTTTCGGTTGTCTTCATCGATTGGCTATCCATGATCCCGGCAGTCGAGACCGCGTCCCGGCCGGACAGCACGCGGGATGCGCCGACCGACGCCTCGTTCAGAACGTCCAGCAGGCCGCTGTTTCGCAGCAGATAAAAGCAGCACTGCACCGTCGTGAACGGCGGGAAGTTCTTGGGCAGCATCGCCCACCGGCATCCGGTAGAAGCCACGTACTGGATCGCGTCCTACACGGTGCGCATATCGGTTCGGCGCAGGCGCCCGACTTTCGACGCGGGCGGCATGAATGGCGCGGCAAGGGCCCATTCTTCATCTGTGCCGTCGCCTGCATAGCGCTGACCGCGCCGGTCATAGTCGGGGCAAGTGATTTCTGTCCAGGACATCGCATTCTCCAAGTGTTGCAACCGCAGAGAAGCATAACTGGCTAAAATCACTCAACTTGGTTTTCGGTTGGGCTCTTAGTCGGACACCCGTGTGCAGGCGGCTTCCAGCGCCGACCACGTGGCCTCGATACCGTAGCTTGCGGCGTAGTCCCGGAATGTCGCTGTGAGGAATGCGTAGGCCGAGCCGATGTCGGCATGCGCGCCAAGCGCGGCGTTATAGGCCAAAACCTGCTCGAAGGCGGTCATCAGCCCACTGTCCTTCAGGTCGACCTCGCGCACCGCGTCGGGCGCGCGCGCAGGCGCCAGCTCGGTGTTGCCGACCTGCCTGGCGTCATACATCTCGATGCGCCAGCGCAGATGGTGCTCCGATCCGGCCATATATGTCTCTACCGACGGATCGGAGACGTCGAAGATCCGATGGACCAGGACCGTGCGGTCAACCACGCTCTCGAACCGGACGAGACATGCGAGGAGGGCGCCTTCCGGCAGCAGGAATGCGCGGAAGACCGCTTCGCCGTCGAGCAGGGACTCCGGGTCCGCCACCTTGATCCGCCAAACCGGGAGTCCGCGGCGGAAACCGAGATCGTCGAAGCCGGTCTGTGCGGTCCGGTCTTCGGCATCGTAGAAATTGAGCGGCGTCCCGGTGGCCGGCTCGTCCGTGTCGATGGCGAATTCGCCCAGAGCGCGCGCCCGATCTCGCCAGATCCGGGCCACGTCCTTGTCCGCCGCGCTCGGCGCATGCTCCGTCAGGAGGCCCGCGAACCGTTCGATCACCTTGATATCCCGCCGTTCGCGCCAGGGCTTTTTCAGCACCATCTCGGCCGCCCGCCGATAGAGCGCCCGCGCCGCCTCGCCGGCGCCCGGGCAGGGCCGCCGGTCGAGCAGGAACTCGGCATAGGCGACCATGTCGCCGATCGTCCAGTCCGCGCTTCCCCGGGCGATCGATCGCAGCGCATGGCGGCGCAAGGCAACGAAGCGGGTCAGACCGACGATCATGGCGGCCGCGCCGATCGCGGCAATGCGGTGCAGCGTTCCATCGAAGGCCGGGATCGACTTCAGGCACGCAACCCAGACCACGATGAGCACGGCCATCGTTATCAGCAGCACCGAGTCCTGCCCGAAGGGTCGTGATTTGAGTGAGAAGGCCAGCGTCCCGGCGCCGGCGATCGTACCGGCGGCAAAGGCGGCGTCCGGCCCCGGAAACAGGAGTGCGAACAAGCTTGCGATACCGGCCAGACCGAGTGCAGCGACCCAGGGTCCGGGCCCGCGAAGGATTGGCGCGTAACCCGATTTCAACCAAACCGCAGCCGATTTCTTGCGATCGGGTATTCCAGGGTCCGCTCGTTCATCCCCATCCATGGAGCGATGGTAACGCGGCGCCAAGGGGTTGTTAAGCCGTGACCGGGCGACCGATCGCCCCCAAACCGAAAAAACCGGCAAGTCCGGGTCGGGCGATTCAAGCGATTGTGACCGACAACGCGCCGATCCCTTCGACCCCGCCGTCCAGGCGGTCGCCGCGGACCACCGGTCCGGGACCCTTGGGCGTGCCGGTGTACACGAGGTCCCCGGGCTCCAGCCGGCTGAGCCCGGACAGGCGGACGAGGATCTCCGGCACATCCCAGATCATGTCCGAAATATCGCCGCGTTGGCGCTCGGCATCGTTGATTTTCAGCGTGATCGTACCGCTTTTGGGATGACCGACGCTCGCCGCCGGGGCGATCGCGCCAATCGGCGAAGCGCCGTCGAAGCATTTGCACAGGTCCCAGGAATGCTGGTCGGCGATGCACGCGTGCATCACGTCGCGGCGGATCAGGTCGAACCCGACCGCGTAGCCGAAGACATGTCGCAAGGCGTCGCGCCGCGCAATATCGGTCCCGCCCACGCCGATTGCGACGACCATCTCGACCTCCGGCTCGAGCCGTTCGGTGCCCGGCGGATAGGCGATGGGCCCCGCCGCCGCGATCGAGTCGGCCGGTTTGAGCGAGACGCCGGGTTTCGAGCCGCCCGCCCCGCCGAGCCCGGTCTCGCTGGCGTGGGCGGTGTAGTTGCGCCCGATGGTGTAGATCCGGCGGACCGGAAACCGGGCCGGCTGACCGGCGACCGCCACCGTCGCGATCGGCGGCGCCACGACCGCAAATTCCATTGCTGAACCCCTCTCTGTTCGCGCGGACGGCGAGATTGAAAAGCCTTATACCCATCCGGCGGCCGCGCCCCGTATCGAGCGTTCCTCCGGTTCGCCAGTCCGGAGAGCGCGAGCCGGGACTACAGCATCTCGACCGCGCCGCCGGGATGGATCACACAGCGAAGCCCGGTGCGCAGCCACCGGTCGCCGCTGAATGCGGTCCGGTTCGCTTTGTCGTCGCCGAGATACGATGGTGCGAGATTCGCCCCGCGGACCTCAAGAACGCCCGCGCTGCCCGGATCCAGGACATCGCCGTCATCGGAGACAATGCGGGCCGACATCGCCGGGTTCGGCGCACCCAGCGTCCCGTGACGAATATTCGCCTCCTCGTCGGGCATGGACGCGAATGCGAGCTGGGCTTCGGCGGTCGTGCGCGCGCGGCAGACCGGGACGCCGTTCAGGCGTGCCTCGAGGGCGGCGGCATTTCCGCCCGTTGCGACGACCAGCCTCAGATCCGCGGACGGATAAACCGTGTCGGCATCCGCACCGAAGGCCACCGTCCCACCGTTCCCGGCGACATCGAGCGCCGCGCCGGCGGCGAAAGCGAGGTTGATCCCGGCTAGCATCGCCGTGCCGTCGGCGTCCTCGCCCAAAGCGAGTCGGTCCTTGCCGGATAGCCCATAGCCGGACGTGAGAGCGTCGATCCCGGCGAGCAGGGTGTGGGAATTGTGGACGACCGCGCGCGGCGCGCCCGGCCCGGTGAACAGCACCGCCAGCGGGTCGCTGGCGACCGCGGGGATTTCGATCTCCGTCGGCGCGGCGCGCCCGGCCGGGTCGCCGGCGATCTCATCGAACAGGCCGGCCGCGGAGACCCTGGTCAGGAGTTTCCGCCGCGTCTTGTTGTCGAAATCCGGGGGCAGCACGCACAGCACAGCGCCCGCGACGGAACACGCGCAATAGGCCACCAGGAGCCGCGCCAGCGGATGGGCGTCCGCCGCGACGACATCCCCCCGCCCGAGACCCCGCTGAGTCAACGCCTGCGCGGCGCCCGCGGCGCGGGCGAGCAGCGCCGCATAGTCGAGGGTCTCAGCGGGAGTGATCAGCGCGGGCCCGTCGCCCGCCTCGACGGCCAGCGCCCGCAAACGACTCGCCGGAGTCGAGGCGCCCCACAGCCCGGTCCGCAGGTACCTGTCGGCGTCGCGCGGGTCGAAGTCGAGCGCTTCGCGCAGCTCCATCGCGGCCTCGCTGAGCGGCTGCCGGTCTTCGGGGCCGTCCCGGCGTCCCGGGCGATACCTCTTGCCGCCGCCGAGCTTGTAGAGCCGGTGGTAATGCTCGCGCCGAAACCGGCGGTGCTCCAGCAGCAGCCGGATGTGGGTGACCTGGTCGCGGGTCAGCCCGATCTTTTCGGCGATCTGTCCGTCGGACATGCCGGCGCCGGGCCGCTGCCGCTCGATCTGCTCCCAGTCGAGCGCGCGGACCGGATCGCCGTGGCGGAGCTGGATGTTGTGGCTGAGATCCCAGACAGTGTCGCCATAGGCCTCGATCATCGCCTCGGTCAGGCCCATCTGGCGGCGGTCGAGACCGCGAGTCATCGCTTAGTCTCCGGTTTCGAGCGCCGTCTCGAAGCGCCGGATCGGATCGGCCATCGGCGCCTGGTTGGCAATGGGGCAGACGCGCATGCATTCGAAGCACTGGCCCAGGAGACCGCCCGAGCCGACCGACATCTTGTACCAGAGGATCTTGTTGTCAGCATCGAACAGCGCGTCCTCGCGCGCCTGGGCGTCCTCTGCGGTCACCGCATCGGCGATCATGGAGGGCACGGCCTCGAACTGCTGGGTCATCTCCGCGCAGGCCGCCATGTCGTAGCGCATCACGGCTTGGTTGCCGTGCTCGTCGACCTCTCCCGACAGGCACTGAACCGGGCAGAACTTCATGCACGGCGTCTGCCCGGTCCTGCGGTAGAGGCTGACGCAGGACGGCGCGGGGCAGGGGTTCTCCGCCATCGGCGAGTCGGGCGGCAGCTCGAGCTCGGTGAAGACCGAGGCGAAATACATGTAGCCGAACTCCGGATGGAGCAGGATATCGCCGGCGAACGATCGGGCGCCGATCCCGGCGACTTCGGCATGGAGCTTGAGACTCTGCAGCGGCACCCGCGGCCCGGACTCGGTGTCCATGTCGGGCGGGCAGTACACCGCGCGCTTGCCGTACTTGTTCTCGATGTAGAACGCGCATCCGTAGGAGATCGAGTACGCCCTGGTCTCGGTGCTGCCGAAATAGCCCAGGGCCTTGGCTGGCAGCGCCCAGGCGCCCTGGGTCTGACCGCCGACGCCGAGCGCGATCACCGATTTCACCTTGGGCATGAGGTCGGACGGCCGGTGGCCCGGCGGGGCGATCCGCTCCAGCGCGGCCACGTCGGCGACGCCGACGGCGAGCGCTCCCTTGCGTTTGCAATAGGCGAAGATCTCCTCCTTCGCCTTTTCCGGGTCGATGTCGGGTCGCTTTGTCATCCTCGTCCGTCCCCGCGGATCCTCCGTCTCGCAGAGATCATCATAACGCGCACGGGCTGCGCTCGCACCCGCTTCCTTGCACCCATTGCCAGCGCGACGGCGAGCGGGCACTCTCGGCGCCGGGACGGAACCGGGAGGCGGGACAGCGATGGCCGACATACACCTCACCCTTGCAATGGACGAGTACGACCACACCCGCGATCTGCTGCAGGGCAAGGTCAAGGCCGAAGGGATCGAGCTCACTTGGCTCAACATGGATGTCGAGGAGATTTTCTATCGCTTCGCAAGCTTCTTCGAGTGGGACGTCTCGGAGCTGTCGTTTGCCAAGTACTGCTCGCTGATGTCCCAGCCCGATCCGCCGATCGTCGGCATTCCGGTCATGGTCAGCCGCGTCTTTCGCCACTCGGCCTGGTACGTTCGGGCCGACGGGCCGGTTCAGACGCCACAAGATCTCGCCGACAAGCGGATCGGCATCCCTGAATGGTCGCAGACCGCGACCGTCTACGCGCGCGGCTGGCTCGCGCACGATGTCGGCGTCCCGCTCGATGCGGTGGAATGGGTGCAGGCCGGCGTCAACGAACCGGGGCGGGTCGAACTCGCCCACCTGAAGCTGCCCGACACTATCCGCTATCGCCAGGCGCCCGACCGCTCGCTGAGCGAGATGCTGCTCGCCGGCGACATCGACGCCCTGGTTTCCGCCCGCCCGCCGCGCCGCTTCCTCGACGGCGACCCGGCGATCAAGCGGCTGATCGCCGACTACCGCAGCGCCGAGGAGGACTATTTCAGGCGCACCGGGATCTATCCGATCATGCACACGGTCGCGATCAAGCGGCAGACCTATGAGCGCTACCCCTGGATCGCGATGAACCTCCTGAACGGCTTCGAGGCCTCCAAGCGCCGCAGCATCGAGCGGCTGAGGAGCGTCACCCATTCGCAGATCCCGGTGCCGTGGATCTATGACGCGGTGGCGGGTTTGGGCGAGGAAATCTTTCCCGGCGGCGACTACTGGCCCTACGGCGTCGAGGCCAACCGGACCACCATCGAGGCCTTTCTGCAGTACTGTTTCGAGCAGGGCCTTTGCCACAGGAAGCTCGCGCCCGAGGATCTCTATCTCAGGGAGGTCCAGAGCGTCTTTCGCGTTTGACGCCGCGGTCTGCTCCGCTAAGGTCCGCACAGCCCGCCCAAGCGATGCGAGGTGCCATGAGACGCCTTTACCCGGCTGCGATCGTCGGCTTGTTGACAGGACTGATGATCATGACCGCAGACAGCGCCGCCGCCGATCTCGAGAACACGCTTTACATGGACCTCGAACACGGGCGTGTGGTGATCGAGATGCGGCCGGATCTCGCTCCCAGGCATGTCGAGCAGATCAAGCGGCTCACGCGCGACGGGTTCTACGACGGTATCGTCTTCCACCGGGTGATCGAGGGGTTCATGGCCCAGGGCGGCGATCCCACCGGGACCGGCTCCGGCGGGTCGGGCGACAAGCTCCCGGCCGAGTTCTCCGATGAGCCCCATATGCGCGGCGTGACCTCGATGGCGCGGACCCAGAATCCCGACAGCGCCGACAGCCAGTTCTTCATCATGTTCGCCGCCGCGCCGCATCTCGACCGGCAGTATACCGTCTGGGGCAAGGTGACCTCGGGCATGGAGTTCGTCGATCAACTCGAGCGCGGCGACGAACGCCGCGGCGGCGTCGTGACCAACCCGGACAAGATCATCCGTATGCGGGTCGCCAAGGACGTCGAGCAAGGCGGTTGAGCACGCCGGCGGCGCGCTGTCTCTGGCCGTCATCGCTCCGGGCTGGGGCGGCTATCTCATCGGCCTGGGCACGATCGGGCTTAGCGGATTTTGATGGGCGTCGCCAGCCCCTCGCGCGACCTCCTGGTCCGCGCGGCTTCGCCGCCGGCCCGCCCGCCATCGGCTGGCTGAAGGACCTCAGCCGGCCCGATCCCGGCCTTCTGGCGCTGGCGGCCATCTCGCTGTGCGCCGTCATGACGGTCTTTGGAATGCGCGCCGGCCCGTCCCGGCCATGACCGTCGCACCGGCCGTCGACCACGGCGCGGTCTGGCGGCTATCCTTCCCGATCATCCTGTCCAATATCTCGGTGCCGCTGCTCGGCGCGGTCGACACCGCGGTCGTCGGCCACCTGCCGGAGCCGCGCCATCTGGGCGCGGTCGCGCTGGGCGCGATGGTCTTCAGCTTCCTCTATTGGGGGTTCGGGTTCCTGCGGATGGGCACGGCCGGGCTGACCGCCCAGGCCCATGGCGCGCGCGATGCGGACGAGGTGCTGGCCGCCGGCGTCCGGGCGTTGCTGATTGCGGGGCTGGTGGCCGCGGTCCTGCTCGCCGGCCAGGGCGTAATCGTGACCGTGGCCTTCGACCTGCTGGAGGCGAGCGCCGAGGTCGAGGACCTTGCCCGGACCTATGTGCTGACGCGGATCTTGGGCGCGCCTGCGGCGCTGGCGGCGTTCGTCATCCTCGGCTGGTTTCTCGGACTCCAGAACACCCGGGCGACGCTTTACGTCCTGATCTGGATGAACGGGCTCAATATCGTCCTCGACGTGGTCTTTGTCGTCGGCCTCGACTGGGGCGTTGCGGGTGTCGCGTTGGCCACCGTGATCGCCGAATACGCGGGTTTCGGCCTCGCTGTCGTGCTGGCGCTGAAGGCGCTGCCGGGCATCGGCGGGCGGTTCAGCCGGGCTTTGTTGCTGGCCCCGGGCCGGCTACGCCAGACCCTGGGGCTCAACTTCGACATCTTCCTCAGGACCGTCTGCCTGGTCTTCGCGTTTGCCTTTTTCACCGCCCAGGGCGCCCGGCTGGGCGACGTGGTGCTGGCGGCCAACGCGGTCCTGTTCAACTTCCAGGTCTTCATGGCGCATGCGCTGGACGGCTTTGCCCACGCGGCCCAGGCGCTGGTCGGCCGCGCGGTCGGCGCGCGCGACCCTGCCGCGGTCCGGGACTCGGTCCGGGTCTCCTCGATCTGGGCGTTGGCCAGCGCCGCCGCCTTTGCCCTGGTCTACGGTGTGGCGGGCAAGGCGGTCATCGCGCTCCTGACCGGCATCGCGGATGTCAGGCAGGCCGCCGAGGCTTATCTTTGGTGGTCGGTCGCCATGCCGCTGGTCTCGGTCGCAGCCTATCAGCTCGACGGAATCTTTCTCGGCGCCACCCTCGGCCGCCAGATGCGCAACGCCATGATCGCCTCTCTCGCGGTCTATCTCGGATCGTGCTGGGTGCTGATTCCCGCCTGGGGCAATCACGGGCTATGGTTCTCGCTGACTGCCTTCATGGTTCTGCGCGGCGCGACGCTCGGGCTGCTTTACGGCGCCGTCAACCGGGCTGCGACCGCTGGCCATGCGTTGACCTGACAAATCGCGAGCGCTGCGCTGACGTGCGTAATCGACAAACCAGCGGGAACGGTCGCCACGCCGGCGACCTGGCCTGCGGCGGGGACCCGGCGCCCCGGCGGCACAGAACCGAGCGCTGCTTGCCGGCCCCGGATTGCCGCGGTAAGCTCCCCGGCCGGCAGTTCCCCGGCGTGGCGGGAGCGCGATATGTCTGACGATCTTGTGGTCTACGAGAAGCAGGGATTCGGTCGCCGGGTCGGGTTCGGCAAGAAGCCGGCGTTGATCGTCATCGACTTCATCAACGCCTTCAACGACCCGGAGATGTTCGGCGGCGGCAGCATCCAGTCGGCGATCGACCATACCGAGGATCTGCTGGCGGTCGCCCGCCACCACGAACTGCCCGTCGCCTTCACCGCACACGCCTACGCCGCCGACGGCAGCGATGACGGAATCTTCAATCTGAAGTCGCCGGGAATGCGCAAGCTGGCGCCCAACACCCACGCCACCGCAATCGTCGATCAGCTCACGCCGCGGCCGGGCGAACGGGTGATCGGCAAATTCTACCCGTCGGGGTTCTTCTCCACCGATCTCGCCAACTGGCTCGCGATGCGGGGGGTCGATACGGCGATCGTCACCGGCTGCACCACCAGCGGCTGCGTGCGGGCGACCGTGGTCGATGCGATGGGCTACGGCTTCCGGCCCATCGTGCCGCGCGAGTGCTCGGGCGACCGCGCCGAAGGTCCGCACGAGGCCAATCTTTTTGACATGGATCAGAAATACGCCGACGTGATGCCGCTGTCCGAGGTCAAGGACGCGCTGGATGCGCTGACCCCGGGCCAGGCCAGCCTCGCGGCCGGCGGTTGAGCAGGCGGGAGCGGAGCGCAGATCATGACCGATTCGATCGGATGGCGGGCCAACTGGGGAGTGATCGCGCCCTCGACCAACACCTCGGTCCAGCCCGAGTTTGACGACATGCGTCCGCGCGGGGTGACCAACCATCACGTGCGCATCTGGATCCCCGACGAGCCGGTCCATTCGGACGAGGATTTCGACCGGCTGATGGACAATATCCGCCGCGAGTTCGACAACGCCATCCTGCGCGTCCTGACCTGCAACCCCGATTATATCGTGATGGGGATGTCGGCGGAGACCTTCTGGGACGGGCTCGCCAAGTCGATCGAACTGCGCGAGCGGGTCAGGGAGCTGTCCGGGCTCGGCGTGGCGATGGGCTCCGACGCCTGCCAGGCCGCGCTCAGATGCTACGGCGACATCAAGCGCATCGGGGTGCTCACGCCCTACTGGCCGGTCGGCGACAGGAACGTCCGGAAGTTCTTCGAGGACTGCGGCTTCGAGGTCGTCGCACTCAAGGGCCTCAAATGCGAGAGCCCGGCGATGATCGCCCAGGTTACCGAGGACGAGCTGCGCGAGGGGCTGGTCGAACTCAACGAGCACGGCGTGGACGCGCTGATCCAGTGCGGCACCAACCTCGCCATGGCGCGGCTCGCCGGCGAGGCGGAGAAGTGGCTCGACAAACCGGTCATCGCCATCAACACCGCGACCTACTGGTACGCGATGCGGGCCAACGGCTACGACGATGTCGTCGAGGGGTTCGGCTCGCTGATGAGCGAGCACCGCGCGCTGCCCGATGCGTATCTGAAAAGCCGGGTGGGCGAGGGCGCCCAGGCGATCGCCTGAGTCGCGTCCGTCGCGCCGGATGACGCGGCGCATGCTCACGCTGCTGGCGGTCGCGGCGTTCGCCCATGGCGGGTTTGTCGGCGCCCTCTATTTCACCCAGCGAAGCTTTATCCATCGCCCGGACAAGACCCGGCCCGAGCCCGCGGCATTCGGATCGTTGTCCTGTGGTCTCGAGCGTGAGCGCCAGGCCCTGTACGTCGTCGGTCGGGCGCGATACGCGATACGCTGGGCCGGGTTTCGGCCGTCGCCGGCCGGGCCCCAGACTCCGGCCGGGCCCCGGACTGCGGCCGGGCCCCGGACTGCGGCAAATTGCTCCACCCGGATCGGCCCAGCCTCGTCTTATAATGCGCCTGATCGCAGTGTGCGTTCTTGTCATCCGGGCGGGCCTCGATGATAATGCGCCCGCTTCCTACCGAAAGGGATTCGATTCCGTGACCAGAATTCTGTGCATGGTCCTCGCCGCGTTCGCGCTGGGCCTGGGTAGCATGACCGTGAGCGTCCCGGCGTTCGCGGCCGGCGACGCCGCGAAAGGCAAGAAAGTCTTCAACAAGTGCCGCGCCTGCCACAAGCTCGTCGCCGGCAAAAGGGCCGTCGGCCCCACCCTGCACGCCATGTTCGGCCGCAAGGCGGGTACGCTCGAAGGCTTCAAGTATTCGAAGGACATGGCGGCCGCCGGCGCGAAAGGGCTGGTCTGGACCGAGGAGACATTCGTCGCCTACATGGCCGATCCGAAACGGTATATCGGCTCCTATATCGGCAAGAAGAAGGCTAGGACCCGCATGGCGTTCGCCGGTCTGAAGAAGAAGAAGGACCGCGAGAACCTTCTGGTCTATCTCAAGGAAGCGACGAAATAGCGTCCGCGGCCGGGCCTTGACCCGTCTCGCCTTGGGCGGCCGACAGCGCCTCGGGCGTATCGATGTCGAGCAGCACGCCGTCGTTGTCTATCGCGACCTCGATGACCGATTCGGCGTGCTCGCCGATCAGGTGGCGTGCGCCGGTATCGCCGGCGACCTGGGCCATCTCCTCGAAGAAGCGCCGGTGCCAGAGTACCGGATTGCCGCGCTTGCCGTTGTGGGTCGGCACGCAGATCGCCGGCCGGTCGTGGCCGGCGAACGCCTCGATCAGCCGGTCGAGATGCGCCGGCGTCACCCGCGGCATGTCGCCCAGGCAAAAGACCGCGCCGTCGACATCGTCCGGGATTCCCGCGAGCGCGGCCTGGAGCGAGCTGGCGAGCCCCTTGGCGTAGTCCGGGTTGTGGACGAACCGCACCGGGCGCTCGCCGATCGCCGCGCGAACGCGGTCGGCCTGGTGGCCGGTCGCCACCACGATGGGATTGGCGCCGGAGGCCATGACGGTCTCGACCGTGCGCACGATCATCGGCGCCCCGTCGATTTCGGCGAGCAGCTTGTTGATCCGGCCCATCCGGCGCGACTGGCCGGCGGCGAGCACGACGGCCGCGACCCGGGCCTTGGCCGGCTCCGTCGAAGCCCTTCCTTCGCGCGGCTGGGGTCGGCTTGCGATCTCCTTCAGCAAGCCGCCCACGCCCATCGCGGCAATGTCGGAGCCCGTGATCGGGACGCCCGCGACCAGACGCTGAAGCACCCAGTCGAAGCCGTGCAGCCGGGTCGAGCGCGCCGAGCCGGGAAGGCCCAGGATGTGCATGGCGCCCAGCCTGCCGAGCATGGTCAGATTGCCCGGATCGATCGGCATGCCCAGCCGGTCGATCGACCCGCCGGCCTGCGCCAGCGCCGTCGGGATCACGTCCCGCCGGTCGACGATGGCCGAGGCGCCGAGCACCAGGGCGATCGCGATGCCGTCCTTGCGATAGGCTTCGAGCATTGCCGCCACCTCGGCTTCCGCGTGAGCGGTCTGCCCGGAGCGGGCGAGCTGCGCGCCCATGCCGGCCAGGCGCGCGCGCGTGGCCTCGACGGTCTTTTGCAGCAATCCCGGCTTGAGGTTCGGCAACACGGTCTGGATGAGACCGACGCGGCGCGGCGCAAAGGCCGCGATCCGGACGACCGGAGCCTTTTCGCGCGCGATCGCCATCGCCGTGTCCAGCACTGCGCCCGGCGCGGCGAACGGGATGACCTTGACGGTCGCGGCGATCCCGCGCGCGGCAACCGGATGGAAGGGCGCGACGGTCGCGACGGTCAGCCGCTCGTCGACCGCATTGATCGCATCGATTGCCGGCTCGTCCAGGACTGCAAGGCCCGGGGCGTCGGCCCGCAGATTCGCCCGCCCGGTAAAGGCCGTATCGAGCTTGAGGCCGGGCCCCATAACCGATTCGGCCAGCCGGGCGGCCGCCTCGTTCTCGCCGACATCGCCGGGCTCGAGCCGCGCGGCGATGACCTCTTCATGGCCCTCGCGCCGTAACCCGGCGATGTCCGCGCCATCGAGCACATGGCCCTTCTTGAGGCTTCTTCCGGCGAGCCGCATCGCATGCGCCAGCAGCGCGCCCTCGGCGTCGGCGAGCCGGGTCGGGCCGAATTTCACGCGGCGGCGCTCTCCCTGGCGCGCAGCGCCTGGGTGACTTGGCCGAGGATGGAGATCGCGATCTCGGCCGGCGAGACCGCGCCGAGCGACAGCCCGACGGGGCCGTGGATGCGTGCGATCTCCGCTTCGGTGAAGCCCGCTCCGGTCAGGCGTTCGATCCGGGCGGCATGGGTCCGCCGGCTGCCGAGCGCGCCGATGTAGAAGGCGTCCGAGCGCAGCACCGCGGCCAGTGCGGGATCGTCGATCTTGGGATCGTGGGTCAGCGTGACGACTGCGGTGCGGCGGTCGGCGTCGAGCGGCGGAAGCGCCTCGTCCGGCCATTCGTTGATCAGGCTGACGCCGGGGAACCGGTCGTCGGTGGCGAACGAGCCGCGTGGGTCGATCACGCTCACATCATAGCCCGAGATCGCGGCCATGCGGGCGAGCGGCTGGGCGATGTGGACTGCGCCCACGATCAGCATGCGGAGCGGCGGGTTGAAGACCTGGACGAACGCCGCGCCGTCGGCGGTCTCCACGGTGGTCGACTTGTCGTTGCGGATCGCATCGACGACGGCCGTGCGCAGGCCGTCGTCGATCCTGACCTCGCCCTCGGCGTGGTCGGGATAGGCGAGCGTCTGCCGGCCGGTCTCCAGATGCGTGACCAGCGCGAACTGCCGCTTGGCCGCGCGGTTCTGCAGGACCTGATCGAGGATCACCGTCTTCATCTAGTCGAGCTTCTCGACATAGACCTGGACTTGGCCGCCGCAGGCGAGCCCGACTTCCCAGGCAAGCTCGTTGGTCACGCCGTAATCGAGGATCTTCGGCTTGCCGTCGGACATCACCTCCAGCGCCTCATGGATCACCGCGCCCTCGATGCAGCCGCCGGAGACCGAGCCGACGAAGTTGCGGTCCGCATCGATCGCGAGATGGCTTCCCACGGGGCGCGGCGAGGAGCCCCAGGTCTTGACCACAGTGGCCAGCGCCACCGCGCGGCCTTGCTCGCGCCAAGCGCGCGCCTCGTTCAGCACGTCGTCATCCCTGGCGATCGCGTTCATGCCGGGAGCATCTGCAGCCATTCTTCCATTCCCTGTCTGCGCCGGCCGGCGGGGCGGCTGAGCGCGCCGATCAACTCGTCCAAACTCTGAAGATTGTGCACCGGCCGGAACTCGTCAACATGGGGCAGCAGCGAGCGGATGCCCTGGGAGCGCGGTTCAAAGCCCTCGAATCGCAGCAGCGGGTTCAGCCAGATCAGCCGGCGGCAGGATTTGTGCAGCCGCTCGATCTCCTCGTTGAGCCCGCGCCCGGCGTCGCGGTCCAGCCCGTCGCTGATCAGGATCACCACTGCGCCCTGGCCGAGCATCCGGCGCGACCAGAAGCGGTTGAACGCCTTCAGGCTCTCGCCGATGCGGGTGCCGCCGGACCAGTCCTCGACTGCGCCGGTGATCTTGGCGACCGCGATGTCGACATCGCGGTGACGCAGGAAGCGGGTGACGTTGGTGAGCCGGGTGCCGAACAGGAATGTATGCACCCGGTCGCGGTCGTTGGTCAGCGTGTGCATGAAATGCAGGAACATGCGCGTATAGCGGCTCATCGATCCGGAGATGTCGCACAGGATAACCAGCGGCGGCGGACGGCGCCGGCGCCGGCGCCACCGGAGCGGGATGCCGGCGCCGCCCGAGCGCAGCGCGACCCGCAAGGTCGCGCGCATGTCGACCCGGCCGCGCCGCGCGGTCGGCTGGAAGCGGCGGATCGGCGCCGCGGCGATCGGCAGGCGCATGCCGGCGATCGCCGCCTTGGCCCGGGCGATTTCGTCGGCGGTCATCTCTTCGAAGTCCATCTGCTTAAGCAGCTCGTTGGCCGAGGCGGTCATCGCCGCGTCGAGCTCGATCTCCTCCTCGCGCTCGCGCTCCTCGTCGGCCTTGGCGTCATCGTTCTTGGGCGTCAGCGCATCGAGCAGCCGCCGGCTCGGCGGGGCGGCCTCGGGCGGGGGAGGGGCCTCGCCCGCGGGCAGGACGATCCCCATCATACGCTCCAGGATCTTGGGATCACGCCAGAAGATGTGGAAGGCCTGGTCGAACAACCCATGCTGGTCGCGCCGGTTGACGAAGACGGCATGCAGCGCCCAGTAGAAGTCGGTGCGGTTCTTCAGCCCGACCTCGCGCACCGCGCCCACCGCATCGAGCACCTTTCCGGTGCCGACCGGCAGCCCGGCCGCGCGCAGGATGCGGCCGAAATGCATTACGTTGGCGACCAGCCGGCTTCCTTCCAGCCCGCCCAGCAGGTCGAACGCACCGGCCGGCGGCGCACCGCCGTTGGTGGTCATCTCCGGGCCTGGGCGATCTGGGTCTTGACCTCGTTGAGGATCGCCGCGGCTTCGGAGCCACGGACCTTCTCGATGTCGTCCTGGTACTTGAGAAGGACGCCCAGCGTCGAGTTCACCGTTTCCGGGTCGAGGTCGATCTTGTCGAGTTGGACCAGCGCGTTAGTCCAGTCGATGGTCTCGGCCACCCCCGGCAGCTTGAACAGGTCCTTGCTGCGCAGCTCCTGGACGAAGGCCACGACTTGGCGCGACAGCTCCTGGGCGACGCCGGGGACCTTGACGTTGAGAATCTCCAGCTCGCGCGCGGCGTCCGGGTAGTCGACCCAGAAATAGAAGCAGCGCCGCTTGATCGCATCGTGGATCTCGCGCGTGCGGTTCGAAGTGACGACCACGACCGGCGGCTGCGGCGCCTGGATGGTGCCGATCTCCGGAATGGTGACCTGGAAGTCCGACAGCACCTCAAGGAGGAAGGCCTCGAACGGCTCGTCGGTGCGGTCGAGCTCGTCGATCAGCAGCACCGGGGGCAGGCCGGAAAAATCGGGTTCGAGCGCTTGCAGCAGCGGCCGCTTGATCATGAACCGCTCGGAGAAGATGCCCTCCTCGATACGGTCGCGGTCGCGGTCGCCGGTCGCCTCGGCGATGCGGATGTCGATCATCTGCAGGCTGTAGTTCCACTCGTAGACCGCCGAGGAGACATCGAGCCCTTCGTAGCATTGCAGCCGGATCAGCCGCCGGCCGAGCGCCTCGGACAGCACCTTGCCGATCTCGGTCTTGCCAACGCCGGCCTCGCCCTCGAGGAACAGCGGCCGCGACAGTTTGAGCGACAGGAAAAGCGCGGTCGCCAGCGAGCGGTCGGCGACGTAGCGGCCCTTGGCGAGCAGGTCGACGACGTCATCGACGGAGGTGGGGAGAGACGCGGTCATGGGCACACTCGTGATCCTGTGATCGACGGGTCGAACGATACCTCTGTCGTCCCGGAAATGTTGTCCCGGAAACGGGACGGGGAGACCGGCGTCCGATCTCCCCGTGTCGACTGTCACGCCGGGGTGGACCCGGAGCAACCGGTAAAGGCTCAGCCGTTGGCCTCGGCGACCGCCCGCTTGGCCATGACGGTGACGAGGTGCGCGCGGTACTCGGCGCTGGCGTGGATGTCGCTGTTGAGGTCGCGGTCGGCCACCTTGATGTCGGCCACTGCCTCGGGCGCGAAGTTGGACGCAAGCGCCTGCTCCATCTCGCCGTTGCGATGCACGCAGGCCCCCGCGCCGGTCACCGCGACGCGCGGCCCGCCGGCGGTCTGGGCGACGAACACGCCGACGATGGCGTAGCGTGAGGCCGGGTTGGGGAACTTCATGTAGGCCGCCCTGGACGGCACGGGAAAGCTCACCTTGGTGACCATCTCGCCGGGCTCGAGCGCGGTCTCGAACATGCCGGTGAAGAAGTCATCGCCGGCGATCTCGCGCTTGTTGGTATGCACGGTCGCGCCAAGACCGACGATCGCGGCCGGATAATCGGCAGCCGGGTCGTTGTTGGCGATCGAGCCGCCGACGGTGCCGCGGTGGCGTACCTGAGGGTCGCCGATTCCGCCGGCAAGCCTGGCGAGCGCCGGGATCGCCGTTTGCACATCCGCCGAGGCGTTGACGGCGGCATGGGTGGTCATGCCGCCGATGGCGACCGTATCGCCGGCGACCGCGATGCCGACCAAGCCGTCGATGCCGGCGAGATCCACAAGATCCGACGGCTTGGCAAGGCGCTGCTTTATGGTCGGGATCAGCGTCATGCCGCCGGACAGGAATCGGCCGTCCTCGGCGCCGCTCACGGCGGCCACCGCGTCGTCGACCGACGAAGCCTTGCGGTAGTTGAAATCATACATCGTCCAAAGACTCCTTCTTCGACGCTCCGGTTCTACGACGCCTTGGCGTTCTGGATGGTCTGCCAGACGCTGTTCGAGGTCGCTGGCATGTCGATATGGTTGATTCCCAGCGGCGCGAGCGCATTGACGACCGCATTCATCACCGCGGCCGGCGCGCCGATCGCGCCGATCTCGCCGACCCCCTTCACGCCCAGCGGGTTCATCGGACACGGCGTGACGGTATGGTCGAGGTCGAGGCTCGGCACGTCATCGGCCCGCGGTAGCCGGTAGTCCATCAGCGAGCCGGTCAGAGGCTGTCCGGACTCGTCGAAAATGGCGTGCTCGCACAGAGCCTGTCCGATGCCATGGACGACCCCGCCGTGGACCTGTCCCTCGACGATCATCGGGTTGACGATGTTGCCGACATCGTCGACCGCGGTGAAGCGCTCGACCGAGACGACGCCGGTCTCCGGATCGATCTCGACCTCGCAGACATAGGCCCCGTAGGGGAAGTTGAAGTTGACCGGATCGAAATAGGCCTGCTCGTCGAGCCCGGGTTCGAGTTCCTCCAACGGGTAGTTGTGCGGCACGTAGGCCGCGAACGCAACCTCGCCGATCGATGTCGACTTGTCGGTGCCCTTGACGGTGAAAGCGCCCCCTTCGAAATCGATGTCCTCGACCGGGGCCTCCATCAGGTGGGCGGCGATCTTCCTGGCCTTTTCGACGATCTTGTCCATCGCCCGGTCGATCGCGCTGCCCCCGACCGACAGCGAGCGTGAGCCGTAGGTGCCCATGCCCATGGTCGAGCGGTCGGTGTCGCCTTCGACGACCTCGACATTCTCCAGCGGCACGCCGAGCTTGTCGGTGATGAGCTGGGCGAAGGTGGTCTCGTGGCCCTGGCCGTGGTTGTGGGTGCCGGCGAAGACGGTCACCGTCCCGGTCGCGTTGAACCGGACCTGGGCGGATTCGTAGAGGCCGGCGCGCGCGCCCAGAGCGCCCGCGATCGCCGACGGCGCCGCGCCAGTCGCCTCGATCGGCGTGGCGATGCCGATGCCGCGCAGCTTGCCCGCGGTCGCCGAGCTCTGCTTGCGGGCGGAGAACCCGGACCATTCGGACGCATCGACGGCGATGTCCATGGCCTTCTCGTACTGGCCGGAATCGTAGAGCAGCGCGACCGGGGTCTGATAGGGGAACGCATCGGCGGCGATCATGTTGCGCCGGCGTATCTCCACCGGATCGACCCCGGTGATCCGCGCGGCCTCGTCGATGACCCGCTCGAGCAGATAGGTCGCCTCGGGCCGTCCCGCGCCGCGCAGCGCATCGACCGGCGAGGTATGGGTGAAGACCGCCTTGACGTTGGTCCAGATCGCCGGGGTCGTGTACTGCCCGGCGAACAGGGTGGCGTAGAGATAGGTCGGGATCAGCGGGGCGAAGGCCGACAGATACGCGCCCATGTTGGCCGTCGTCAGCACCCGGAGCCCGGTGAACCTGGCGTCGCCGTCGAGCGCGAGCTCGACCCTGGTGACGTGGTCGCGGCCATGGGTGTCGGTGATGAAGGCCTCCGAGCGCTGGGCGGTCCAACGGACCGGCCGCGCCAGCTTGCGCGCCGCCCAGCAGACGATGGCGTATTCGCAATACGGCGGCACCTTGGTGCCGAAGCCGCCGCCGACATCGGGCGAGACCACCCGGAACTTGTGCTCCGGCTGGTTGAGGACAAAGGCCCCGAGCAGCAGCCGCATCGCATGCGCCGCCTGGGCGGTGCAATGAAGCGTCAGCTTCTGGTCGCCCGGATCGTAGTCGGCGGACGCGGCGCGCGGCTCCATCGGATGGGGCGCGATGCGCTGATTGATCAACTCCAGGGTGGCGACCGTGGCCGCGCCTTCGAAGGCCGCATCCGTCGCCGCCTTGTCGCCGAAATCCCAGTCGAAGCAGAGATTGTTGGCGATGTCGGCGTGGACCTGCGGCGCGGCTGCATCGGCCGCGCTGGCCGTCGCGGCGCAAGCCGGCTGCGCCTCGTAGTCGACCGAGATCATGGCGGCCGCATCGGCGGCCTGATCGGCGGTCTCCGCGACCACCGCCGCGACGATCTCGCCGACATAGCGGGCGGCGCCCTGGGCGATGACCGGCCATTTCGGCTCGGCCATCGGCGACTCGTCATTGGACGTGACGCCCCAGCCGCAGGGCATGCCGCCGATCCCGTCGGCGTCGGCGTCCGCCCCGGTCAGCACCATGACCACGCCCGGCGCCTTGGCCGCCGCGCCGGCGTCGACGCCGCGGATCGTCGCGTGCGCATGGGGCGAGCGAAGCATATGGGCGAATAGCTCGCCCGGTTTCGAAGCGTCGTCGGTGTATTTGCCGCGACCGGTCAGGAAGCGAAAGTCTTCCTTGCGTTTGACCGCCGCGCCGATTCCTCCCTCGGGCATCGTTTTGCCTCCCAGGTCAGGGGCTTCAGGCCTGCGCCTTCATAACCGGCGCCGCGGCCAGGATCGCCTTGACGATGTTGTGATAGCCCGTGCAGCGGCACAGATTTCCTTCGAGATCGCGACGGACGGTCTTCTCGTCCAGCGTGTCGTGGCGGTTCACCATATCGATCGCGCTCATCACCATGCCGGGGGTGCAGAACCCGCATTGCAGGGCATGGTTCTCGCGGAAGGCTTCCTGCATCGGATGGAGCTTGTCGCCATCGGCGAGGCCTTCGATGGAGACCACGTCCGCGCCCTCGGCCTGCTGGGCCAGCATGGTGCAGGACTTCACCGAGACGCCGTTGACATGGACGACGCAGGCGCCGCACTGGCTGGTGTCGCAGCCGACATGGGTTCCGGTCAGACCGAGCTTTTCGCGCAGGTACTGCACGAGCAGCGTGCGGCCTTCGCATTCCGCCGAAACCGGCTTCCCGTTCACCGTCATCGACACGGTCGTCGTCATTTGAGCCTCCTTGAGTCGGCCGGCGCCTCGTCCAGCCTCACCGATACCGAAAAACATCCGCCGCAACGGGCGCGTATGCAGGAAAGTCCTCGCCCCCGGCCGTTCCCGGGCGGCAGTATCCTGCCACGCCCCGGGCAGGTCAAGGGATCGGGCGTGGCCGCCGGGAATTCCTCAGGCCAGTACGACAATCAGCACGATCACGACGATCGCCACCAGCCCGCCAATCCAGACCGCCGGGCTGAGGCCGCCGGAATCGGCGCCGGCGGCGCCCGGCGGCGGGCTCGCCGCGGCAGGCTCAGGCTCGGCCGGGGCGGGCTCCGCCCGTGCGGGTTCCGGCGCGGCGGCGTCGGCCGAAGCCGATGCGTCCGGCGCGTCCGCAGGCCCGCCGACGGTCGCCGCGAACTTGCCGAAGAAGTCGTCGGCCATCTTGCGCGCGGTGGAATCGATCAGCCGCGATCCGATCTGGGCGAGCTTGCCGCCGACGGTCGCATTCGCCTCGTAGGCCAGCAACGTGTCGCCGCCGTCCTGGGTGAGCCTGACCGCCGCTCCGCCCTTGGCGAAGCCCGCGACCCCGCCCTGGCCCTCGCCGCTGATTGTGTAGCCGTTGGGCGGGTCGATGTCGGAGAGCTGGACCTTGCCGGTGAACTTGGCCGAAACCGGGCCGACCCTGGCGGTGACTTTGGCGCTGAACCCGGTATCGGAGGTCTTTTCCAGCTCCTCGCAGCCGGCGATGCACCGTTTGAGGATGTCCGGGTCGTTGAGCGCCTCCCAGACCCGCTCGCGCGGCGCGGCAATCCGGTATTCGCCGGTCATATCCATGGAATGCCTCCAGGGCCCGTCCATATGGGCGGTTTATCGGTTTGAAACGGCCCGAAAATAGGCGCTTGGCCTCGGGCCGGCAAGGGCGTCGGGCCGGTAAGGGCCTCGGGCGGGGCGACGAAAGGGCCCCCGTCGCCGGGGTCCGGTCTTTGGGGATAGCGCCCAAGGGAGGTCGGGCGCCGGCAATGCAACCCCGATGCGGGGGGCCGTCGGCCGGTTTGTTGGCCGGTTTCAAGGGATTTCCGGTGATCGGTCGGCGGGCTCAAGTCGGCTGCGCGGCTACCCGCTCGATCGGCCGGTCGTTGATCGGCCAGTGGATCAGCGCCGCGGCGACGCTCAGCGCGATCGCGAGCCACCAGGCGGCGTCGTAGCTGCCCGTCCGATCGTAGAACGCGCCGCCCAGCCAGACGCCGCAGAAGCTTCCGAGCTGGTGGCTGAAAATGACGATCGAGAACAGGGTCGCCATGTAGCGCGGCCCGAAGATCTGGGCCACGACGCCGCTGGTCAGCGGCACCGTCGACAGCCACAACAGCCCGAGGGCGGCGGCGAAAATCAGCACCGAAGTTTCGCTGACCGGGACCTGGATGAAGATCAGAATCAGGACCGCGCGCAGCGCGTAGAGCAAGCTGAGCAGGTAAGTCTTGCGAAACCGTCCGCCGAGCCAGCCCGCGCCCAGCGTGCCGACGATGTTGAACAGCCCGATGGTCGCGATGGCCCAGGCGGCGAGCCAGGCCTCGGCGCCCGAATCCGTCAGGAATCCGGGCAGATGTGTGCCGATGAACTGGACCTGGAAGCCGCAGACGAAGAAGCCGGTTACCAGCAGCCAGTAGCCGCGATGGCCGCCGGCCTCGCCGAGCGCCGCGCCCAGGCTCTGCGGCGCCGGCCGGGCGAGCGCCTCGGCGGATCCGGCGCGCAGCGCCAGGCTGAGCGGCACCATGACCGCGACGATCACCGAAAGGATCGCGATGCTGTTCGACCAGCCGTAGCCGGAAATCAGCCCCTGGCTGATCGGCGCGAAGGTGAACTGGCCTGCCGAGGCACCGGCGGTCCCGATGCCGAGCCACAGGCTGCGGCGGGCGTCCGTGGCCACCCGGCCGATCAGCGCCAGCGGCAGCGTAAAGCCGATCCCGGACAGGCCGAGCCCGACGATCAGCCCGGCGCTCAGCATCATCGCCTCCGGCGTCGTCGACTGCGAGATCAGCCACATGCCGACGGCATAGACCACCCCGGTGACCGCCATCACCCGGATTGTGCCCCACCGGTCCGCAATCGCGCCGACGAAGGGGGCCGCGGCGCCCATGATCAGGTTCTGGATCGCGATCGCGATCGAGAACTCGGTCCGGCCCCAGCCGAGATCGTCGCTCAGCGGAACCAGGAAAAGACCGAAGTTCTGCCGCGTGCCGCTGACGACCAACATGATCGCCACGCCGCCGCCGAGGACGAAAAGAGGCGTGCGCCAGAACGTTTTCATGACCACCTGTCGCGCATCCGGGGGTTGAGCAATCATTAGGGCGCGGGGCGCAGCCGGTCAATTCGCGCCCAGGTCACCCCGGCGCCGGGCGAGCGCCCGGAACGCGCGGAGCCCCGCCGTCGGCGCCAGAGCCCCGCCGTCGGCGATGGGCCCGGGCGCGGCCGGATCTCGCCGCCTCACTTGCCGCCTCAGAGGTAGTAGATCAGCAGGAAGGCCCCCAGCAGCACCGCCACCCACAGGGTCGTCGAGCCGAGCGGCCAAGTCCGCGCCAGAGCGCCTTCGGGCTCGTGATAGCGTATCACGGCGCTCAGGATCCTGTACATGCCGCCCCGCAGCGAGGCCATGAAGAACAGCCAGCATCTCCAGACCGGACGCCAAATGCGGTCGATCAACAGCGGCAGGCCGCGGCGGTAGACCCAATCGACATCGAGGTTGGTCGAGCGCAGCTCCGGCGGGTGGATGCGGTAGCGGATCAGGACCGCAAACGCGAGGGCGGAGAACATCAGGAGCTGGAGCTGGCCGATCACATGGGTTGGGGTATAGGGCGCGTAGTCCACCGGGTGCGGCAGGATCGAATAGAGCAGCGGCGAGTAGACGCCCAGCGCGATGCACAGGAACGCCGTGATCCCCATCGCCGCCAGCATGTTCGACGGTGCTTCCTTGCAGCGCTTGCCGGAATCGTGGGCGAAGAAGGCGAAGTAGGGGATCTTGACGCCGGAATGGTAGAAGACCCCGGCCGAGGCGAACATCAGGATCAGCCAGACCGCCGTGTAGCCGTCCTTGGCGATCGCGGACAAGGTCAACGGCTTGGCGACGAAGCCGGAAAACAGGGGAAACGCCGAGATCGAGGCCGCACCGACGATGCAAAAGACCGTGGTCAGCGGCATCGATTTGTAGAGCCCGCCGAGCTCCGAGCCCTTTATCGTCCCCACCCGGTGGAGAACCGCCCCCATCGACATGAAGAGCAAGGCTTTGTAGAGAGTGCCGACGAAGGCGTGCCCGACCGCGCCGTTGATCGCGAGCGGCGTGCCGACGCCGACGCCCACGACCATGAAGCCGAGCTGATGGTTGAGGCTGTAGGCCAGGACCCGCCTGAGATCGTTCTCGATCACCGCATAGAAGATCGGGAAGGCCGTCATCGCTGCGCCGATATAGATCAGCAATTCGGTTCCCGGAAAGCCGCGAGCGAGTGCATAGATCGCGGCCTTGGTGGTGAACGCGCTGAGGAAGACGGTCCCGGTGACCGTGGCTTCCGGGTAGGCGTCCTGCAGCCAGTTGTGGAGGAACGGGAAAGCGGCCTTGATCCCGAAAGCGAGCAATATCAGCCAGGCCGCCGGGGATTCGAGACTCATTTTCTCGAACGCGATCGAGCCGGTCGCCTGAGCCTGGATGATCGCGCCCGACAGCAGCAGGACGCCCGAGCCGATCTGGACGATCAGGTAGCGCATGCCGGAGCGGTAGGCGCGCTCGCCGCCGCTCGCCCAGATCAGGAAGACGGAGGTGATCGCCATCGCTTCCCAGTAGACGAACAGCGTGACCAGGTCGCCGGCGAACACCGCGCCGATACCGCTGCCAGCATACATCGTACCGGCCACCTGCTGGACGGTGTCGCGGAGGTGGAGCGCGTAGATCGCGCTCAGGATCGCCACGATGTGGAAGATATATCCGAAGATCAGGCTCAGCCGGTCGGCGCGGACCGGAACGAGCTCCGCCCCGAAAAAGGTAAAGGCGAGATGACTGCCGGGTTCGAGCGCGATCACGCCCCACAGCCCGACGATCGGCAGCACGACCGTCCAGGCAGGCCGCGCGACGCCGGGGATGAACGGGATCACGACGGCGCCGGCGATCAGCAGAAGCCCGGGCGGGAGACTAGCGATCATAGTAGTCCTCGCCGCGCATCACGAGCTTGCGGAGCCCCTTGGCCGCGAGCGCCAGGAAGACGCAGCAGACGAAGCCGTAGACGCCGTAGAAGCCGAAATAATGCTCGATCTCGGACTCGACGTGCTTCTCATGGAACAGATCGAGCAGAAGGAGCACCGCGCAGACGCCGACCACCGAGCGGTAGACCGCGGTCACGCTGGCCGGTTTGTCGAGCCAGTACTGCTTCTCGTCCTTCGGCGGTCCGTTCCCGGTGCTCATCGCGCGGCGGCCTCAGCGTTGTGCGATCGGGGCGAGGAAGGCCGCGATGTCGTCCGCGGCGACGAACAGGATCAGGCAGCCGAGCGCGGTCAGGCAGAGCGGCACCACGCAAAACATCGGCGCCTCGCCATGGTCGTGATCATGGCGATGATCGTGCTCACCCCCGTGCGGGTCGGGCGCGGCGCCGACGGCTTGCGGCTCCGGCTCCGCGACCCGCCGGCCGCCGGGGATGAAGGCGCGCGCGGCGACGGGGATCAGATAGGCGACGTTCAGCAGCGAGCTCGCCATCAATACGGCGATGAAGATCAACTCGCCCGCATCCGCCGCACCGACGCCCAGGAACCACTTGCTCCACGCGCCCCCCAAGGGCGGCAGGCCGGTGACGCTGAGCGCGCCGATCGCGAAGGCCGCGAACGTAAATGGCATCTTCCGCCCGAGCCCGCCCATGTCGCTGATCTCGGTCTTGTGCGAGGCGACCAGGATCGCGCCGGCGCAGAAGAAGAGCGTGATCTTGCCGAAAGCGTGCATGGCGATGTGCATCGCGCCGCCGACCACGCTCCAGGTGGTCGCCAGCGCCGCGCCGAGGACGACGTAGCCGAGCTGGCTCACCGTCGAGTAGGCGAGCCGGGCCTTGAGATTGTCCTTGGTGAGCGCCACCACCGAGGCGACGATGATGGTCGTGCCCGCGACGTACATCAGCCAGGTGCTGGCCCCGGTCTCACGCAGGTGGTCGATGCCGAAGATGTAGATCGCGACCTTGAGGACGGTGAACACGCCGGCCTTGACGACGGCCACGGCATGCAGCAGCGCGCTGACCGGGGTCGGGGCGACCATCGCCGCGGGCAGCCAGCGATGGATCGGCAGGAGCGCGGCCTTGCCGATGCCGTACATATAGAGGAACAGCAGGACCACCAGCGGGAAGCCTTCGACCTTGCCGGCCAGGATTCCCCCCGGCGTGAAGTCCAGCGTGCCGGCGGCCACCCATGTCCACAGGATGCCGATGAGCTGCAGCCCGATCGAGGTCGCCAGCAGGATGCCGAGATAGGTCCGGCCGGCCCGCATCGACTCGGGCGACCGATGGTGAGTGACCAGCGGATAGGTGGAAAGCGTCAGCACCTCGTAAGCGATGAACAGGGTCATCATGTTGCCGGCCATCGCGACTCCGAGCGCGGCTGAGATGGCGATCGCAAAGCAGACGTAGAACCGGGTCTGGTTCTGCTCGTGGTGCCCGCGCATGTAGCCGATGGAATAGAACGAGGTGACGATCCACAGGAACGAGGCCACCATCGCGAACAGCATGCCCAGCGGCTCGACCTCGAAGTGCAGCGTCAGGCCGGGCACGAAGTCGAACAGGGTGAGGCTTGGCCGGCCCCCGGAATCGACCTCGGGGAAGATCGCAAGGACGGCGATGAAGGTCGCGGCGGCGGCGGCGATCGTCGCGGATTCGCGCACGTTCGGCCAGCGGTCGAGCAGTCGGATCGCCACCGCGCCCAACAGAGGCGCGGCCAGGGCGATGGCGATCGCGGTCGCCGGGCTCACGGTCCACCGCCCATCAGCGCGCGGGCCGCGTGATCGGCCACGCCCACGCTGAGCGAGGTCTCGATGCCGAAATAGACGTTCAGCACGACCAGACTCCAGGTCGGGATCAGCAGCGAGACCGGTGCCTCGCGGACGGCGAGGCCGCTGGCGTCGGCCGGCGGCGCGCGGAAATAGGCGTACTCCACCACGCGCCAGACATAGATCACCGCGAGCAGGGAGCTGAGCACGATGAGCGCCGCGAGCCACCACAGTTCGCCTTCCAGCGCGGCCAGGATCAGGTACCACTTGGAGATGAAGCCCGCGGTCAGCGGAACGCCGATCAGGCTGAGCCCGCCGCCGACGAAGGCGGCCATGGTCCAGGGCATGCGCCGGCCCAGCCCGGCGAAATCGCCGATCCGGAACGAGTCCTGGCGGCAGGCGATGCAGCCGATTACCAGAAACAGGGCGCCCTTCATCAGGGCGTGGTTGAACAGGTGCAGGATCGAGGCCGTCAGCCCTTCGATCGACACCAGGCTGATGCCGAGCACCATGTAGCCGATCTGGGCGACCGAGGAGTAGGCGAGCATGCGTTTGACGCTGTCCTGAAAGATCGCGATCGTCGAGGCGACGAACATCGCCAGGATCGCCAGCACCATCAACAGCCCGGCCGTCGGCAGGACCTCGAAGGAGAACTCGACCCCGAAGACGGTGAACAGGAATCGGATCAGGACGTAGACCGCGACCTTGGTCGCGGTCGCGGCGAGGAAGGCGCTGACCGAGGGTGGCGCGTAGGTGTAGGACTTGGGTAGCCAGAAATGGAGCGGGAACAGCGCCAGCTTGATCGCCGCTCCGATCACCAGGAAGGCGAACGCCGCGATCACCGTGCGGTTGTAGCCGGTCGCCGGCAGCCGCTCGCCGATGTCGTTCATGTTCAGCGTGCCGGTCGCGCCGTAGATCAGGCCGATACCGATGACGATGAAGGTCGCGCCGATGGTGCCCAACACAAGGTACTGATACGCCGCGGTCAGCGCCCGGCGGTGCGGCCCGAGGCTGATCAGGATGCAGGAGGACAGCGACGAAATCTCGAGAAAGACGAACAGGTTGAACGCATCGCCGGTGATCGCGACCCCGAGAAGCCCGGTCAGGCACAACAGGAATGCGCAGTAGAACAGATAGGCCCGCTCACGCGCCGTCTCGAACAGCAGGCTCGAGCGGGTGAACGGCAGCACGACCGCGGCGATCCCGCTGACGATCAGCAGCACGAAGGCGTTGAGCGAATCGACCCGGTACTCGATCCCCCACGGCGCGGCCCAGCCGCCGAGTTCGTAGCTTATCGGCCCGCTCGTCATGACTTGATCGAGCAGCAGGCAGGACACCGCGAACGCCGCCCAGGTGGTCAGCAGCGCCACCGCGAACGCCAGGTCGCGGGCGCGGAGCAGGATGCAGGCCGGCGCCGCGATCAGCGGGATGACGACCTGGAGCGCGGGCAGGTGGGCGATCATATCACCGGCCCATCCTGGTCCTCGATCTCGTCCTCCTCGATCGTGCCGTAGGCTTCGCGGATGCGCACCACCAGCGCCAGGCCGAGCGCCGTGGTGGCGATGCCGACGACGATCGCGGTCAGGATCAGGACGTGGGGCAGAGGGTTCGAATAGACCTCGATGCCCTCGCCGACGATCGGGGCGGTGCCGCCGCGCACCTTGCCGATCGAGATGTAGAGCACGAACACCGCGGCCTGAAAGATGGTCATTCCGACCAGCTTCTTGATCAGGTTGCCGTGCTCGACGACGATGTAGAGCCCGGCCATCATCAGGAAGACGACGATCCAGTAGTTGTAGAGGCCGAGCACGCCCATGTCTCAGCGGCCGCGTCCGGCGAAGTAGTAGAAGATCGAAATCATCACCGAGGCGACGGTCAGCCCGACGCCGAACTCGATCACCAGGATGCCGATATGCTGGCCGTGGACCGGGTCGTCGGCGAGCACGTTGTAGTCGAGATAGTTCGCGCCGTTGATCAGGCCGACCACACCGGTCAACGCATAGATCAGCAACCCGGCCGCAAAGCCCACCCGCAGGGTGTCCGAACTGACGACCGAGCGCAGGACTTCGAGTCCGAAGATCAGGCCATAGAGGATGAACCCTGCGCCGAAGATCGCACCGGCCTGGAAGCCGCCGCCCGGACCGTAGTCGCCGTGGAACTGGACGTAGAGCGCGAACAGCAGGATGAACGGCAGCAGCAGCTTGGCGGCCACGCGCAGGACCAGAAAATCGCTCACGCCTCGTCCTCTTCGCGCCGGCGGCCGAGCAGCAGCACCACGCCGATGCCGGCGATGAAGATCACCGTGACCTCGCCCAGAGTGTCGTAGCCGCGATAGCTCGCCAGGACCGCGGTCACCACGTTGGGGACGCCGGTCTTGACCGGGCCCTCCTGCAGATAGGTCGGCGCGACGTGCTTGTTGGCCGGCGCGTCCGGATCGCCGTAGCGCGGCATGTCCAGCGTGCCGTAGATCAGCGCCGCGCCGGTCACCACGACCACGGCGACGGAGATCCAGGCCTTGTGCGCCGGCGTTTTTTCCTCGCGCGTGGTCAGCGCGAGCGTACCCAGAAACAGCACCGTCGAGATGCCGGCGCCCACCGCGGCCTCGGTGAAGGCGACGTCGACGGCGTCCATCACGACGAAGAGCGCCGCGGCCAGCAGGCTGAAGATGCCGGCCAGCATCACCACCGCGAACAGGTTACGGATGCGCACGATGCCGATCACCGTCACCGCCATGAAGAACAGGATCACGAAGTTGATCAGGTCGCCGATGGGTTCCGCTCCTGCGCGCCGGTCTCTCCGTCCGGCGGCCGGTCCCTGAGGTCGTGTTCGAGGATCGGCGCCTCGCCGCTGATATATGCGGTGTGGATGAGCGAGAATGTCGCTGTCGGGCCGGTGAAGAAGATGAAGATCAGGATCAGCGCCAGCTTGACCGTGATCAGGCCGGGCTCGACCTGGAGCATCAGCCCGATCAGGATCAGCCCGGCGCCGCCGGTATCGGTCACGCCCGCGGCGTGGCTGCGGGTGAAGACGTCCGGGAAGCGCACGATGCCGACGCCGCCGATCACCACGAGGGCGCCGCCGGCCAGCAACAGGATCCAGCTCAGGATGTCGAGCGCGCCGCCCAGCATCATCGTCCCTCGCCGTCGCGGGCGTGCTCGCCGCGGATCGGCCCGGCGCCGCCGAGGTCGCCGAACTTGAAGAACTTCAGCACCGCGATCGTGCCGATGAAGTTTATCAGCGCGTAGGCCAGCGCGATGTCGAGGAACTCGGGCCGGCCGAACAGGAAACCGATGGCCGCGATGATCAGGACGGTCTTGGTGCCGAACGTATTGACCGCGAGGATCCGGTCATAGAGTGTCGGGCCGATCAGCGCGCGCGCAAGCGCGAGCGCCATCGAGATCACCAGGGCCAGGGTCGCCGCCGTGAACATCAGTTCCCGGCCCCGTCGGACACCCGCGTGACGCGCCGGTCCATCTCGCCGTCCGCCAGCCCGTCGGCGCCGTCGCGCGACAGGGCGTGGACCAGGATGCGCCCTTCATGGACCTCCACGGACACGGTGCCCGGCGTCAGCGTGATCGAGTTCGCGAAGACCACGCGGCCGAGATCGCCGGTCTGGGTCGAGCGCACCGACAGCATCGTCGGGCTGATCGTCGGGCCGCCGGGCATGATCCGCCGGGCGACGTCCCAGTTCGCCTTGGCGATCTCGGCGACCAGCCATGGCATGTACCAGACCGCGCGCCAGGTCAGGTGCACCGGATGGCCTTCGTGGTCGATGACGTCCATCCGGTGGGTGATAAAAACCACCACCGCGCAGGAGGCGATCCCGAGGCCGATCAGCAGCGGGTTGTAGTGGCCGGACAGCGCCAGCCACGTTCCGAACAGAATGCCGCCCGATGAAAGTGCGTGAACCACCGTTGCCCTGCAATTACCGCCCTGCAATTACGCTTCTTCTTCGTTTGCCGGGATTACGGGATGATGAACCGGCGCGCGGAACCCTAGTCACCCGGGGACCGGTTTTCCAGACAAATCTTGGTTCGCACGCGGTTCCTGGTTGGAACGGCGACCCGCCGGGACCGGCGCGTGCAGGCGGGCCAGGTCCGCGGCCGCTCTATCGACAATCACGAAAGGGGTGGCGCCGCTTCGAGGATTGATGCTAACGTTCGCAAAATGGTCGAGGGGAGAGTTACGTCGTGTCGGAGTCCCGCGGCGTAGGCGAGTCAGTCGAATCCAACCGTCTGCGAGGCAGGGTCAAGTGGTTCAATGTCGTCAAGGGTTACGGTTTCGTCACCCCTGAGCACGCGCACGGCGATGTTTTCCTTCACATGACGGTGCTGCGTCAGGCTGGGTACGAGAAACTGCCCCCGGGCTGCACGGTGGATTGTTTCGCGGTCCAGGGGGCGAAAGGCCTTCAAGTCGTGCAGATTCTGGAAGTCGACCTGTCCACGGCGGTCGATGAGGACGACCGCGATCCGAGTGGCGTCGTGATCGCCATGCCGGAGCCGCACGCCGCCGAAGGCGGCGCCTTCGAGATCGCTACGGTGAAGTGGTTCAACCCCAACAAGGGTTACGGCTTCGTCTGTCCCGACGTGAACGAGATCGATGTGTTCGTCCACATGGTGACCCTGCGGCGGGCCGGACTCACCAACCTGATGACCGGACAGAAGGTCATGGTCAAGGCGGCGCAGGGGCCCAAGGGCCTGCAGGCGGTGGACATCCGCGCCGCCGCCGGGTCGATCGAGTAGTCCGCGCCGGCCCGGCCGGGCGTCAATTCGGCGCGATCTCGCGCGCGTAGCTGTCCAGCGGCCGCACGGTCTCGATCAGCCCCTGCGCGTGGAGGAAGGCCGCGAACCGCTCGTAGCGGGCGCGGTCGAGCGCCGCGGGCCGCAGGGCGAAGCGGGGCAGGGTGTCGCGCCAGGCTCGCCGGTTGAGTTCGTCGTCGAGCTGTTCGCGCCCCTCGATGAACAGCCGCCAGCTCTCCCGGGGGTGGTTGACCAGGTACTGGACCCCCTCCTCGAGCGCCCGGACGAAGGACGCGATGCGGCGGTTGCCCAGCCGGTCGCCCAGCCGGTCTCGATGGGCGATCACGATCAGTTCGTCATAGGGCGGCACGCCTTCCTCCTCGACGTAAAACGCCCGTCCGGGCCGCTCGAGGATGTCGAGCTGGTTGAGCTCGAAGTTGCGGTAGGCGCCGATCACCGCATCGACCTTGCCCGACAGAAGCGACGGCGACAGCGAGAAATTGACGTTGATCAGCGTTATGTCGCGGATCCCGAGCCCGTGGCGGGCGAGCATCGCGCGCAGCAGCGCGTCCTCGAACCCACCGATCGAGAAGCCGATCTTGCGGCCCTTGAGGTCGGCGATCGACTTGATCGGCCCGTCGGCGAGCACGACCAGCGAGTTCAACGGCGTCGCCACCAGGGTCGCCACGCGGACCAGCGGCAGCCCGGCCTCGGCCTGCAGGTGGAGCTGCGGCTGGTAGGAAATCGCCAGCGCCGCCTTGCCCGCGGCGACCAGCTTCGGTGGATCGTTGGGGTCCGCGGGCGCGATCATCTCGACATCGAGGCCCCTGGCCGCGAACAGGCCGCGCTCCTTGGCGACGAACAGCGGCGCGTGGTCCGGGTTGACGAACCAGTCGAGCAGCACCGTGAGCCGTTCGGCCGCAACCGCCGGCGCCGTGCTCAGCATCACAGCGGCCAACGCCGCGGCGCGGATCGGGACGGGAATCGACATCGACGCCTCCTATGCCTCGTATTCGAAGGATTCCTGTTGCCAGTAGACGCAGCGCCTGAGCACGGCGTCGGTGGCGTAGTAGAGACCGACCGCCATGACCGCCAGGGTGAACAGGGCTGCGAACATCACATCGACCTGCAGCCGGGCGTTGGCGTGCAGCATCAGGTAGCCGAGCCCGCCGCTGGACCCGACCCATTCGCCGACCACCGCCCCGATCGGCGCGGTCGCCGCCGCCACCCGGACGCCGGAGGCCAGCGCCGGCAGCGCCGCCGGCAGGCGAACCACGCGGAGGATCATGATCGCCGAGCCGTTCATGACCCGGGCGAGCTCCAGCCAGCCGGGCTCGGTCCGGCGCAGCCCGTCGAAAAAGGCCGCGGTCACCGGGAAGTAGATGATCAAAACGGCCATCGCGATCTTCGAGGCCATGCCGTAGCCGAGCCACAGCACCAGGATCGGCGCCAGCGCGAAGACCGGGACGGCCTGGGAGATCACCAGCACCGGCATCAGCCAGCGCTGGGCGGGACGGTGGCAGGCCATGCTCAGCGCGCTGGCCGAGCCGATCAGGCAGCCGATCGCAAGCCCGGCAAGGATCTCGGTCCCGGTCAGCACCGCATGGCCCAGGATCTCCGGCGCGCGCGCGACGAAGGCCGCGGCGACGCGTTCGGGGCCGGGCAGGATGTATGGCTCGGCCCCGGTCGCCAGCACGACCGCGGCCCAGGCCAGGATCAGCCCGGCCGCGACGATCAGACTGCGCCCGAGCAGCTTCACGGTCCGCCGCTCGCTTCGATCAGCCGGCGCAGCAGATCGCGGTAGCGGGCTTGCAGGCGGCCGTCGCCGGACTCCCGCGGCCGCTCGCCCTCCAGGGAGATCGGCGGGCCGAGGCGCGCGGGGCGGTGCGCCATCACGTGGATGTGATGGCCGAGCCTCAGCGCCTCCATCGGGTCGTGGGTGACCAGGAGCACGGTCTTGCCGTCGAGCAGCGCGACGGCGAGATCCTGGATTCGCACCCGCGTGATCGAGTCCAGCGCCGAGAACGGCTCGTCCATCAGGACGATCGGCCGGTCCTCGATCAGCGTGCGGGCGAGTGCGGCTCGCTGTCGCATGCCGCCCGAGCATTGCGCCGGCAGCAGCCCGCCGTCGCCGCCCAGCCCGACCGTTTCCAGCAGATCGTGCGCGCGGGCCCGCGCCTCGGCGTCACGCGCACGCCGCAGCCGGGGCCCCAGCAGGACGTTCTCGCTCAGGCTGAGCCAGGGCAGCAGCAGATCCTGCTGAGCCATGAAGGCGGCCCGGCCGTCGAGCGCCGCGCCGTCGCCGCAGCGCACCGCGCACCGGCCCTCGACCCGGACCAAGCCCGCGATCAGCCGAAGCAGCGTCGATTTGCCGACCCCGCTCGGTCCCAGGATGCAGGTCCATTGCCCGCCCGGCAGGACGAACTCCAGGTCTTCGAACAGCGTCTCCCCGGCGAACGCGATGCGCTCAGCCGAGACATGCACCGTCTTCGCGTGACCGCTCTTCGCATGACCGTTCTTCGCGTGACCGTTCGAAGACCGGCTTTGCGCCGGCGCCGTCTGCTGCATGATCCACCGATCCCTCCGCCGGCATGACCCGGGTCAGGTTCGAGGGGTCGTCCTGTGTGCGGGACCTCTCAGCCGATGCCTCGGCTCCCCCCAGTGCGCGGACGACTATGGCCGTCCGGCCCCGGCTTGGCAAGCCGGCCGCCTTGACCGCGCCCGCCTCCCCGGTAGGGTCGGGCGATGGACCGCCGTGGATTTCTCCGGGCCGGGCTTGGCCTGACCGCGCTGGCGGCCTCGCCGGGGGCGTTGGCGCCCGGCGAGGCCCGGGCCCAGCGCGGGCTGTTGCGGTTTTCCAGGGCGCCGCTTGCGATCGAGTCCGGCCGGGCGGTGCACCGCTTCACCGTCGAGTTGGCGCTGACCGAACGCCAGCAGAGCCAGGGCCTGATGTTCCGCCGCCGCATGGCCCGGGACGCCGGCATGCTGTTCGTCTATCGCACGCCGCGGGTGATCACGATGTGGATGCGCAACACTTACATTCCGCTGGACATGATCTTCATCGCGGCCGACGGGACCATCGACCGCATCGTCGAGCGCACGATCCCGCTGTCGGCCGAGACGATCTCCTCCGGCAGGCGGGTGATTGGCGTGCTGGAGCTGAACGCCGGGGTGGCGGCCCGGCTGGGGCTGTCGCGCGGCGACCGGGTCAGGGCGGCGGTCCTGGGCGGAAAGCCGTCCTGATTGCGCCGATCCGGCTCGGCCCGTGGCTCGGCCCGTGTCGGGGCCGGCGGTCGGAACCGGCCGACGGCGCGCCGCTCAGGCCGTGGGACGGATACGGGCGAGCGTCAGCCCGTCGCCCAGAGGAACCATCGACAGCGAAACGCGCTCATCGGCGTGGAGCCGGCGGTTGAAGCTCTGCATCGCCGCGGTGTAGCGCCGGGTCGGGGCCTCCTCGATCACCGCGCCACGCATGAAGACGTTGTCGAAGACCATCAGCCCGCCCGGCCGCAGCAGGGTGAAACAGGCGTCGTAATAGTCGGCGTAGCCCGGCTTGTCGGCGTCGATGAAGGCGAGGTCGAAGCTCGCCCCGCGCCCCTCGGCGATCAGATCGGCGATTGCGTCGGCGCATTCGCCCACGCGGAGCTCGATCTTCCCGGCGACGCCGGCGTCGGACCAGAACCGGCGGGCCAGAAGCTGGGCGTCGACGTTCACGTCGCAGGCGACGACCCGCCCCCCCGTCGGCGTCGCCAGCGCCATCGCCAGCGCGCCGTAGCCGGTGAACGTGCCGAGCTCGAGGATCTTCTGCGCTCCGGTCAGCTCGACCAGCAGCGCCAGGAACTGGCCCACCTCGGGCGGCGACTGCATGTCCGCATCGGACCTGAGCGCGGTGGCCTCGCGCAGCCGCCGCAGCGGCTCGGGCTCGCGCACCGAATGGGCGACGAGATAGCGGTGAAGATCGTTCGGGATCAAATCGTTGGTGAGAGCCATCCCAACACCCCGTCGAGCAGCCCGACGCCGGGAGCGCTTTTGCCAGTATGCTCCAGAATAGTCCAGCGTAATCCAGCATGGTCCGGATGCCGACCGGCGAGCGCCATGCGGGATCGAGGCGGTCGCAGCCGAGGCGCGAGGCCGCCGCCCGGCCCGGCCGATGGTTTACGAAGATCGACCGACTTGCTGCTATGATCCCGGCCTGGCCTTCGGTGGGAGCGGAGCGGTTCGCATGAAGATCACCTTGGACGACCTGGTCGAGCACGACCCCGATAACGACTGTCCGGTGTGCCGCGCGCAGGACCTGGTCCACATCGCCCTGCTGCCGGCCGCGGCGGCCTGGGAGATCAACAACGATCTGCCGCGCTATTCCGTCGCGCTCAACGGAGCGGCCGAGCTGCTCGGGGTCCTGCTCGAGGAAGGCTTCAAGCGAGAAGACATCGAGGCTGCGCTCGGCCGCCTGCTGGACGACATCGAACTCCGTATTGCCGAGGATGATCTCGGCGGCCCGGCCCAGGGCACCGCGTGAGGCGCGCGTCTCGCGGCCGGCGAGTTGCACACGAACCGGAATCGCCCTAGAATCCGGGCGTTGGAACCCAGGCGTTTACGACGATCCGGGGCGTAGCGCAGTCTGGTAGCGCACCTGCTTTGGGAGCAGGGGGTCGCAGGTTCGAATCCTGCCGCCCCGACCAGCACCGGCGGGGCCGGGCGCCGCGGCGGGGCGCGGCCGCCATGAAATATTCGGCGCTCATGGGATGTTCGGCGCTCATGGGACGCGGCCGGCGACCCGGAACCGGTCGCCGCCGTTCACCCTGCGATCGGGTGCGCTTTGCGCCCGACCCTGCGGCGCCGGGGACGATGCGGAGGGGCGCGTGAGCGACGTGAAGATCTATCGACCGGCGAAGACGGCCATGCAGTCCGGCCGGGCCCGGACCAGGGCCTGGGTGCTCGAGTTCTCGACCGGGCTCGCCCAGCGCCGGGATTCGCTGATGGGTTGGGCCGGCCGCGGCGACACGAAGAGTCAGGTCAGGCTCGAGTTCGCCAGCAGCGAGGAGGCGGTCGCCTATGCCGGGCGCCGCGGTCTGACTTACGAAATCGAGGCACCGCGCGAGCGCAAGATCGCGCCCAAGGCCTATGCCGGGAACTTCAGCTACACCCGCACCAGGAACTGGACCCACTGAGAGCCCTGACGGGAGCGCCATGAGCGCCCCGGCGCCCGGCTGGTCGAGATCGGGCGGGCCGGGCGCATGGTCTTCCGGGCACATGGTCTTTCGGGCACATGGTCTTCGAAGATGACCCCGAGGACTTCATCGCCGCGGTGCGCGGGTTCCCGCTCCGGGCCGGCGCGTCAGTCCGCGGCGAGCCCTGCCAGCGCGCGGGAAAGAATCTGGCGGCCGCGGACCAGCACCAGCTCGTTCCAGTCGTCCTCGTCGGGGAAAAGCGCCTTGCGCGTCCGCGCCTTGATCTCGCGGCCCCCGGCGCTCTCGGGATCGCCATGGGCGTGCACCCAGTTGTCGGCCTGCAAGGCCTCCAGCACCACCTGCACCGGGTAGGTGCCGAATTCCAGCGTGGCGCTGACGACATCGGCGCCGTCGGCGGCCGCGCGCACCGCGCCCGCGATCACCCCGCGCAGCGGCGCCGAGGAGGACGTGCCGGCGCTGGGCGAGGTCAGCGCATCGCCGTACCAGGCCCGCAGCCGGCGTCCGGTGGGCGTGTCCGCTGACGACGCGCCTGCGATCATCTCCGCCGCGCCGTAATGGCCCAGCCCGGTGTGCAGGTCGATGAAGGCGAGGAGCCGCGCGCCGGCGAGGTGTTTCCCGACGATCGCGCGAAAGATCCGGTTCGACCAGGTCGGCGCCGCCCCGCCGTAGAACAGCCCGTCGGCGTGATCGTACTGGCCGCGGGTGAGCACCGACTGCAGCGTGAAGAGCCCATGCCGGGCGGCGTAATCCTCCGTGGCGCGGGTGCTCCGCGCGCGGCTGTCGTCGTCCCAGCGCTCCGGGCAGATCAGCGGGTGCAGCGAATCGTATTCCGGGTTGGCCGGCCGCGCGCCGTCGTGATCGATGAAGTTGCGGTTCAGATCGACATTGTCCTCGGTCACCCGGCGCAGCCAGGCGAAGCCGTGCGGGTTGATCGCATGGATCAGCACCACCCGGACGCCCTCTGGAATTGCGCGGCGCGCGGCGAGAAAGGCGATCTCGATCGCCGAGCCGGCGAAGGCCTCGACCCCGTGGACGCCGGCATTGACCAGCAGCACCCGGACCGCATCGGCCGGGCCCAGGCTCGCGACATCGGTCGACAGCGCCAGACCGCCCGGTCCCGGCGCCGGATTGTCGTAGCGCTCCAACTCCCATCCGGCGGCGGCCGCGGCGTTGCGGAATTTTTCCCGGGCCGCGGCGTAGTCGGGCGAGAACGCGTCGAGATCGTCCGTCGTGCTCACGATCGTCATGTTTGCAGTCTTTCGTTCACGCCGGCGTTCATGCTGGCCGGGCGTCCAGGATGGATGCGGCCCCGCCCGCGCTGTTGTAGAAACGGCCCGAGACGCCGCCACGCGCCCGTAGCTCAGCCGGATAGAGCAGCGGACTTCTAATCCGCAGGTCGCAGGTTCGAATCCTGCCGGGCGCGCCAGCTTTCCGCGCGGGCGCCGGCTTGCGCCGCTCGTCGGTCGTGCCAAACGGAAACTGCCGATACTGCGTTTCTTCCCGGCCGTAAAGGTCTTCCCGGCCGTAAAGGATGACGACGGTCTTGTCGTCGGGTCCGCTCATCCCGCCCCCAATCGACGAACCGCCCGCTGCCGGCCCCGGACTCCACGCCGTGTGCGTTCACTCTACGCGATCGTCCGGCGCGGTGGCAGCCCCCGAGGAGGGTCCGATCGACATCGCCCTCGCTCTGCCGCGATCGGGCGGGGCCGGGTCAGGCGGCCGCCTCGGCGATGATCGCCGCGACCCGGGGCCAGGCCTCGGCGCCTTTCTCGGCCATCAGCGGCAGGTAGTTGGGATCGTTCCAGTCCTCGATCGCGGTCTTATAGCTCGCCCGCGCCTTGAGACGTTCGTACCAGGCGCGCACATGCGGCCGGCCCTCCAGAAAGCCCAGGACGTTCAGGTGCTCCAGCCGGGTGAGGTAGGGGGTAAACGCCGCGTCGGCGATGGTGTAGACGGGTCCGGCAAGCCAGTCGTTCGCGGCGAGCGCCGCGTCCATGTCGTCGAGCAGCCTGAGCCACATGCCGACCGCGGTCCGGAAGGTCGCGGCATCGGTCCCGTGTTGGATCACCTCGCGGCGGCGCTCGCGCCGGACCGGGTCGGGGACCTTGGCGATCAACGCCTCATACGCCTCGACGCCCTTGGCGAGATACTGGTGGCGGAAGGCGATGCCCATGCTCAACGTCGAGGTCGCGATGTCGTGGTGGCCCTCGTCGAGCCGCTTGGTCCACAGCCGCATCTGCGCCTTGCCGTAGGCGTCGGCCGGCCGCAACCCCGGATCGGGATAGGCGTCTTCGAGGTATTCGAGGATCACGTTCGATTCGCGGATCGGGCGGCCGTCGTGGACCAGGGTGGGGACGACCGCGCGCGGGTTGAGCGCGACATAGGCCGGCTTCTGCTGATCGCCGGCGCGCAGGTCGAGGTGGCGGCTTTTCCAGTCGAGGCGCTTTTCGGCGAGCGCCAGGCGCACCTTTTGCGAGCACGTCGACATGCCGTTGTGGTGAAGCTCGAGCATCGAGCGGGCTCCTTCTGCGCGCGCGGTGGCCGGTATCGGCGAAGCCTGTCGGAGACATCCGGGCCGAACGGGCGGCGGCGCCCGGGATGTTTCGCCCGGCCGCCTTCACGGCGCCACCATTCCCGACCCGCAGCTTCCCCCATTTGGCGGTGATGTCCAGCGCGTTCCTGCCGGCGATCTCGCCCGATCTCCTTGCCGGTCTCGAAGATCTCCGCGCAGCGCCTGGCCGGCAGCGTGTTGAGCCGGCCCGTGTTCATCCGCCGGGCGCTCGGGATCAAGCCCGACTCGGGAGCTTGGAAGGTTTACCTTCGGTCCTCGCCCAGAAACCCGAACAGATGGCGGCCGTCCGGCCCGCGCTCCAGCGGGTGGATGCGGTCGACCCAGCCGGTGGCGATCTCGCCGTAATGGTGCGGGAACGGCGTCCCGTCGGGCGCAGGCTCCCATTTCAGGGCGGGCGCGAGCGCCGCGCCGCGGATCTCCAGGACGACCAGCCCGTCCACGCCGGCGAAGTGACGCGCCGCGGTTTCCGGAAGCTGTGACGCGGTCGAGAGATGGATGAAACCGTCGCGCCGGTCGATCGCGCCGCCGCGGTAGCGTCCGGCGTCCGTCGCCGCCCGCCAGTCCTCGCGCCGGCAGATGTGGAACAGGCGCGACGGAACCGGGCCGCCGTCGAAGGCGTCAACGGCCATTGACGTGGATCAACCCTTCGTCAACCGGACCCTGAGCGTCATTCGCCAGCGTCATTCGCCAGCGTCATTCGTCGGCGTCATTCGTCGGCGTCATTCGCCCGGCGCGCGCCTCAGGCGCCGAGAAACGCGTAGCGGAAGGCCGTGCCGTCCGCCCGCACATGCCCGCCCGTCGGACCCGGAAAGTGGCACGGCATGACCAGCGTGTCGGTCTCCGCCACCGAATCCAGGATCATGCGCCGGGAGGCGGTCGAGCCCGCCTCGTCGTAGCAGAACGCAGAGCGCCAGTGCGGCTCGCGGCATTGCAGCGCATGGTGCATCAGATCGCCGGTAAAGATGGCCCGGGCGCCGTTCGATGCGACATTGACGCAGACATGGCCCGGCGAATGGCCCGGCGTCGGCGTCAGCCAGATGCCGTCGTCGAGCGCGAAGTCGTCCTCGACCAGCAGCGCCTGGCCGGCCTCGACGACCGGCAGGCAGGAGTCGCGCCAGACCTCGCCCGGCGGGTCGAGGCCCTTCCCGGTCTCGGCTTCCCAGAAATCGTATTCCCGCCTGCTGAAGACGTACCGGGCGTTGGGGAAGGTGGGCGCCCAGCGCCCGTCGACCAGGCGCGTGTTCCAGCCGCAGTGATCGACGTGCAGGTGGGTGCAAAAGACGTAGTCGATGTCCCCGAAGCGCAGACCGAGCGCCGCGAATCCGTCGAGCCAGGGCTTCTTGGGGTAGGCGAGCCTGGCGCCGCGTCCGGGCTTGTCTTCGCCCACGCAGGTGTCGATCAGGATCGTGCGGCGAGGCGAACGCAGGACGAAGGTCTGATAGGTTATCACCAGCAGATCCTGCCCGGCGTCGTAGACGAAACCGGGCATCTCCGCCAAATGCCGGTCGATCAGCGTCCGCTCGGCGCCCGGGAACATATCCATCGGATTGCGCCATGGCCCGGTCCGCTCGACGATGCTCGCGACCTCGATGTCGCCGATCCTGATGTTCTCCATGGCCTCCTCTCCGGCGGTCTCAGGCGCACAGCTTAGCACCGCGGCCGCCCCGGCGGGACTCGGCGGCCCGGCCGAATGGACGGCGGCGAGCTCGCCCTCACGGCGCCGGTCGAGGATGGCGGCCAGGATCGGTGGTACGCGGCCGACCCGCGCCGCGCGCCGGATTTTCCGCCGTTTCAGCGCCCCTGAAACGCCCCGTAAATCCCCGTTTACGGCCGGTTCAAGCCCCATCCAGGCTCGGATTCGCAAAGACTTTCCGCCGCCCCGCCGAAATTCCCCCGACCCCCTGGGTTTCCGGCCTCTTCCGGATTTGCGTCCGGTTTTGCGAAGACTTTCGTCCCCCTGCAAGCGCTCCCGGGCGACCCGGCGCGAGGCGGCTTCCGGGCTTGCCGGCGCGAAGCCCCGCGGCATCATACGCCGCGGCCGCCGCGACGCAGCGGCGTTCGATCCGCGCGATTTCGTCCGAGACGGCCGCACCGCGGAAGGGGCGGGCGCCTGTCCCTCCCCGGCCTGCCGGGGATCGAGCGCGGCGGCCTCGATGCGCCGCCCAGCTCGACGCGCCGCCCAGAGCGCCCGATCACCCGTATTCGCGCAGCACCTGGCGGGCGAGCGCCATCTTGAGGATGTCCTCCGGCCCTTCGGTGATCATGAACGACCGGGTGTCGCGCCACAGTTTCTCGATCGGCAAATCGGTGGTCAGCCCGATGCCGCCGTGGATCTGCATGCAGCGGTCGGCCGCGGTGAAGCCCAGCCGGTCGCCGATATACTTGCACATGTAGGTCAGGTAGCGGATGTCCTCGCCCCGGTCGTAGCGCGCGGCGGCGTCATAGAGCATCAGCCGGAGCTGGTGCATCTCGGCATAGGTGTCGACCAGCATCCACTGCACCGCCTGGCGCTCGGCGAGCGGCTGGCCGAAGGTCACGCGCTGCCTGGCGTAGCGCGCGCCGAGTTCGAGGCAGCGCTCCATGGTGCCGAGCCCGAGCGCGCCGTGGCGCATGCGGCCGAACGTGATCCAGCTCTGCGCCATGCGAAAGCCGTCGCCCTCGTTGCCGATCAGGTTCCCGACGGGCACGCGGACATCCTGGAATCCGATCTCGCAGGGCAGGTCGTCCATCATCGTCTCCTGCCGCCGAACGATCTCGATGCCGGGGGTGTCCATGTCGACCAGGAGGCACGAGATGCCGCCGCGCGCGCCCTTCTCCTTGTCGGTCACGCAGACCACCTGGGCGAAGTCGGCGCTGTCTCCGCCGGTGATGAAACGCTTCATGCCGTTGATCACATACTGGTCGCCGTCGCGCTCGGCGGTGGTCCGCATGCTTGCCGGATCGCCGCCGGCATCGGGCTCGGTCTGAGCGAAGGCGGCGTATTTCTCGCCGCGCAGGCAGGGCCAGAGATACTTCTCCTTCTGGTCCTCGCGCAGGAACTGCAACAGGATCGGGCTGACGTCGTAGCCGAAGATCCAGGGCTTGCGGCGCGGGAAGGCGATGGTCCGCCCGGTCTCCTCCCACACCAGCACGCGGGCCAGCAGGCCGAGCCCCATGCCGCCATACTCCTCCGGCACGTCGATCATCCAGATGCCGAGCTCCCGGGCCCTGGCCTGCAGCCGCTCGCGCACCTCCGGCACCATCTCGTGGCCGTCATAGGCCTCGCGCTCGATCGGGATGACCTCGGCGTCGATGAAGCGCCGCAGCGTCTCCTTCATCATTCTGAGCTCTTCGGGCAGCTCGAAATCCATGACGGTCTCCGTGCGGTTCGGGACTTAGGTTACGGCCTCTGCGGCCTCCAGGCTTTCGATCAGCGACGAGCGGCGGAGGTACTGCCGCGCCAGAACCGGATCCTCGGCCGTCCGCCGCATATCGTCGATCTGCCGCATTCGGATCGCCGGATCGCGCGCTTCCATCAGCTTCTTGTTGGCGATCGTCTCGGCCTGGACGCCATCCAGCTGCGCCTTGCGGCGCTGGCGGGTGTAGAGGTCGAACAGGGTCTCGGGCGCGCCCTCCCGGATCACCCGGGCGAGCTTGTCGGCGAGGTTCACCGCGTCGTGGATTCCGCCGTTCATGCCGAGCCCGCCGATCGGGTTGTTGACGTGGGCGGCGTCGCCGGCCAGGAGCACCCGGCCCTTGTTGAAGGTCTCCGCGACCCGCTGGTGGACGAAGTAGAGCCCGGTATAGGCGACCGGGTAGTCGCCGGATTTGGGAAAGAATTTCTGCAGACGCGCCTGGACGCCCTCGTGGCTCAAACACTCCTCGTCGGTCTCGCCCACCCGGGTCGGGAAGACCATGCGCCAGATCCCCGGCGGCCCCGGCCCCGGGACGTGGAACAGGTTCGCCCATTCCTCGGGGTCGGACAGGAAGTTGCGCATGCAATAGCCGCGGCCGGCGCCGAAGAAGTCGAAGGTCGTTGCGATCTTCACGAAGCGCTCGGGATAGGTGAAGCCCACGAACTCGATTCCGGCCTCCTTGCGAACCAGCGACGTCCCGCCGTCGCACCCGGCCAGGTAGCGGCCTTCGAGCGTTTCGGTCTCGCCGTCCGCGCCGGCGACGGCCACCCGCACACCGTCGGCAGTCTGCTCGAAGCCCGCGACCGACCGGCCGAAGCGGTAATCCACGAGGTCGGTCTTGCCGATGTGATCGATGATGGTCTCGACCAGCTTGAACTGCTCGTACTGGACGACGAAGGGAAAGCGGATGTCGTCCTTCAGGAGCCCGTGGTCGAAGGCGCCGACGATCTCGCCGGTGGCGCGGTCGCGGTAATGGAAACAGGGCGCCTTGAAGCCCTTCTCGATCGCCTCGGCGGCGACGCCCAGATCGTCCAGCATGACGACCGAGGTCGGCTGGATCGAGGCCGCGCGCTGGTCCTCGACCGGGGCCGGCTCGCGCTCGACCAGGGTGACCGGAATACCGCGCTTGCAGAGCGCCAGCGTCAGCACGGCCCCGACCGGTCCGGCGCCCGCCACGATGATCCGCTCGGCCAACCCGAAACTCCTTTTCGCACCTTTTCACGCGGTCCCGTTCGCGCGGTCCCGTTCGCGCGGTCCCGTTCGCGCGGTCCCGTTCGCGCGGTCCCGGGACAGTAAGCTTCCCGCCGCTCGCGTGGTCAAGCCGGCGGGCGCCGAACGGTTTGTCTTCGCCCGGCCGCGGACCTAACTTCGCCTGGAACGCGGCGGGTGCGCCGGCAGGAGGGAGACGGGTCCATGGGCATGGTGATCGAAGGGAAGTGGGTCGACGACGACGCGAAGTACCGCAACCCCGAAGGCGGGGCGTTCGTGCGGCCGGAATCGATCTTTCGCGACCGGGTCACCGCGGACGGCTCGTCGGGCTTCGAGGCCCAGCCGGGCCGGTATCACCTGTTCCTCGCGCCGTCGTGCCCGTGGGCGCACCGCACCCAGATCGTCCGCCGCCTGAAAGGGCTGGAGGACATGATCTCGATCACGCTCTCCGACCTGCCGCGCACGAGGAGCTGGGCCTATTCGCAGGGCGTCGGGCGCGACCTGGAGCCGGTCGACGGCGTCTTCGAACTGCATCAGGTCTATGTCTCGACCGACTCGAACTACACCGGCCGGGTGACGGTGCCGACGCTGTTCGACAAGCAGGAGTGGCGGATCGTCAACAACGAGTCCTCGGAGATCGTCCGGATGCTCAACACCGAGTTCGACGGGCTCGGCGCGCGCCCGCTCGACCTCTACCCGGAAGACCTGCGCGAAGAGATCGACGCGTACAACGAGCGGATCTATGCGGCGGTCAATAACGGCGTCTACCGCGCCGGCTTCGCCAAATCGCAGGAGGCCTACGAGGACGCCTATCGCACGCTGTTCGACACCCTCGATCGCCTGGAAGACGTGCTGGCCGACCGGCGCTATCTGTGCGGCGAGCGGCTGACCGAGGCCGATTGGCGGTTCTATCCGACGCTCGTGCGCTTCGACGTGGTCTATTTCGGCCACTTCAAATGCAACAAGAAGCGCATCGACGACTACCACAACCTGTCCAACTATCTGCGCGAGCTGTACCAGCTTCCCGGGATCGCCGAGGTGACCGACATCGAGGGCATCAAGCGCGGCTACTATGGCGGCCAGAGGAACGTCAACCCGACCGGCATCGTCCCGGTCGGCCCGGAGACCCGGTTGCACGCCCCGCACGACCGCGGCCGCCTGAAGGCGGCCGCCTGAGACGATCGGGGCCGCCTGAAGGCGGCCGCCTGAGGCGGTCCCGGCCTATCGCAGGCGCAGCGGGGGAAAGCCGGGATACGCGCCGGCGTGGTCGGCGTCGTGGCCGGGCATACCGGGACGGGTCAGACAGCCTTTCGGCGGAGCATGGCTGTCGATGCGCCGCCTCGGGCGCTCGTGCCACTGGATGTTGAAGGCCGCGAGCCTGGGGAAGAAGCACAGGCTCGAATACGGCAGGCGGTCGTGGATGAACCAGGCCATCGGCCGCCAGTCCCCGCTGCGCGCGTAAGCATCGGCGAACCACGGCACGACGATGCAGGCGGTCGCCCCCATGCAGCCCTCCGCATCGCGGCGGTCCCAGATATGCCCGGCATAGCTCGCTGCGTTCGAGGCGCAGTTGAGGCCGTTGGCGTTGCCGAATTCGTTGACCGCGCATGAGCGCAGGGCGGAGCGGATCGCGATCGCCCCGAAGGTCGCCTTGAGCGGCTCGAGCAGGTTCACGCACAACCCGCGGCCGGCCTCGATGGCGAGGTCCGGGTCGTCGGGCGCGTTGGACAGCCCGTAATGGGCGGCGATCTCGCTGTAGAGAAAGTCGCGCATGTAAAACGAGCGCGACAGGCGCACGCGGCCGAACTCTTCCAGCCCGCGCATCGAGGCGGGCTTACGCATGGCCGCCGCCCAGCGGATCGACCGCCACCGCCTTGACCAGCGCATGCACGGGCCGGCCCGCGCGCAGACCGAGGGCGACGGCCGCATGGCGGGTCAGCCGCGCCCACAGCACCGTCCCATCCGGGCCCCCGTCCGGGCCGTCGTCCGGGCCCCCGTCCGGGCCGTTAAGCCGGACGCCGACATCGACATGGGGCCCGCCGCCATCGCGGATATCCGCGATCACGCCGGCAAAGATGTTCTGGACGCTGATATCGGCCGGCCGGGACAGCGCGATCGAGACATCGCGCGCGCGGATATGCACCCTGAGCGGCGCGCCGATTTCGAGACCCGGATCGGGCACCACCATCGCGCCGCCGCCGAAATCGAGCCTGGCCGAGCCGTGCAGCCCGCTGCGCTCGAGCACGCGCGCGTGGACCACGCTTCCGGCCATCTGGCAGGTTTCGGTCGCGCGGTCGTCGAGCCGGCTGATCATGTCCTCCAGCGGGCCCGCGGCCGCCGCCGCGCCCTCGCGCATCAGCACCAGCGTGTCGGCCAGCCGGACGATCTCCTCGAAGCGGTGGCTGACATAGACGATCGGGATGGCGAAGGACTCCCGCAGATGCTCGATCAGCGGCAGAATTTCCAGCCGCCGCGCCGCGTCGAGCGAGGCCAGCGGCTCGTCCATGAGGAGGATCCGCGGGCTGCTCAGGAGCGCGCGGCCGATAGCGACCCGCTGGCGCTCGCCGCCGGAAAGGTAGCGGGTGCGCCGTTCGAGCAGGGAACCGAGACCGAGGGTGTCGATCACCCGGTCGAAGGAGACCACGCGCTCGCCCGGCGGCGCCCGGCGGCGGCCGTAATCGAGGTTGGCCGCGACCTTGAGATGCGGAAACAGCCTTGCGTCCTGAAAGACGTAGCCCGCCCGGCGCGCCTCCGGCGGACGGTCGATCCCGGCCGCCGAATCGAACAGGACCCGATCGCCGATGGCGATACGCCCGCGGTCGGGCCGCAAGAGGCCGGCGATCATATCGATCACGCTCGTCTTGCCGGCGCCGGATGCGCCGTGCAGCGCGATCACGCCGGTCGCCTCGGCGGAAAACCGGGCGGCGAGCGAAAACCCGCCCAGACGTTTTTCGACGTCGATCTCGATCCTCGGGGTCATCGGGTCATCGGATATGGGGTCATCGGGTCATCGGATCAGGTCCGGCCGGCGGCAAACCGCCTGGCGAGCCAGGAAGAGGCGAGCATCGCGGCGAGCGCGAGCAGGGCGGCGATGATCGCCAGCCGCATCGCCCCGGCCTCGCCGCCCGGCGTTTGGGCGAGCCCGTAGAGCGCGAGCGGCAGGGTCCGGGTCTCGCCGGGGATCGAGGAGACGAAGACGATGGTCGCGCCGAACTCGCCGAGGCTGCGGGCGAAGGCCAGCACCAGCCCGGCGATGATCCCGTTGGCGAGCAACGGCAGCGTGACCGTCGCGAACACGTCGAGCCTCGCCGCGCCCAGCGTGCGGGCGGCCTGCTCCAGGCGCGGGTCGATCGCCTCGTAAGACAGGCGGATGGCGCGGACCATCAGCGGAAAGCCCATGATCGCCGCGGCGAGCGCCGCCCCTTGCCAGGTGAACGCGAGGGTGAGGCCGAAGGCGCGATCCAGCAGACCGCCGATCGGCCCGCTGCGCGAGAACAGCAGCAGCAGCACATAGCCCACCACCACCGGCGGGACGACCAGCGGCAGGTGGATCACCGCATCGAGCAGGGGCTTGCCGTAGAACTCCCGCCGCGCGAGCAGCCAGGCGAGCGCAATTCCGGGCGGCAGGCTGCACAGCACCGACCAGAAGGCGACCCGCAGGCTCAGCGACAGGGCCTCGGATTCCAGCGGGCTCAGCATCGCCGCGGCTCAGCCGCCCGGTGCGCGAAACCCGTGGCGCGCGAGGATCGATCGCGTGGCCGGCGAGAACAGGAAGGCGAAGAAAGCCCGGCCCGCAGGGGTGAGCGCCGGTCCGGCCACGAGCCCCGCCCAATAGGCGATCTCCGGATGGGTCCCGGCCGGAAAGGGGGCGACGATTCTGACGCGCCGGCTCGCCCGGGCGTCGCTGGCGTAGACGATGCCCAGCGGCGCGGCGCCGCGCTCGACATAAGCCAGGGCCTCGCGCACGTTGCTGGCCTGGGCGGTCCGTCCGAGAACGCCGTCCCACAACCCGAGGCGCCTGAGCGCGCTGCGCGCATACTGGCCGGCGGGCACATGCGCGGGATTGCCGATGGTCAGCGGGCCGCGCCCGAGATGCCGGTCCAGCGCCTCCCGGACGGAGAGCGGGGCGGGCAGATGCGACTCCCGATTCGTGATGAGAACCAATCTGTTGAGGGCAAGGACCCGGACGTTGCGCGAATCGAGAAGACCGCGCGAAAGCAGGTGGTCGATCCATGCCCTGTTGGCCGAAACGAACAGCTGGGCCGGGGCGCCCCGCTCGATCTGACGCGCCAGAATTCCACTTGAAAGATAAGAAACAGAGATCGATATGCCATGTTTCTCATAACAGGTTTCGGAAATTTCTTCCAGACCGTTGATAAGGCTTGCGGCGGAGAAGACCAGCACATCGGCCGCGGCGGCCCGCGCCGGCGCGCCCGCCAGCCCCAGCCACGCCGCCATCGGCCCGAAAATTGCCAATCTGGATATTTTTTTCAATATATCAGGCGGAAATTCCGACATTCGGTCTCGGACCCTCATGCGGTCTCGGACCCTCATGCAGTCTCGGACCCTGCAGGGCGACCGGATCAGCCCGGCGCCATCAGCCCGGCGCCGCGGTCACGCGCCGGCGCATCTCCTCCAGCATCTCCTCGACCACGGCCTGTTCGAGGTCCTGGGTGATGAAGACGATCCGGGTGCGCCGGTCGTCATCGGGCCAGCCCGGCAGCTGCGCCGGGTCGTGGAACAGGTGCTGGACGCCGTGGATGGCGATCGGCTTGTCCTGGCCGGCGACGTGGACGATGCCCTTGATCCGCAGCAGCCGCTCGCCGTGGGTGGCGATCAGCGTGCGAATCCAGCCGACGAGGGCCTCCCACTCCATCGGCTCGTCGTAGCGCACACAGTAGGCGCGGATCGACTCGTCGTGGCGGTTGACGTCGTGATGGCGGCGATGGGCGTGGCCGTGATCGTCATGGCCGTCCTCGTCATGGCCGCGATCGTCATGGCCGTCCTCGGCATAGGCCTCGTCGCGCAGCCAGCGCTGGACATCCAGGCTCTTGGTCTCGGGATTGTAGAGCCCGGCGTCGAACAGCGCGTCGGGGTGGATGTCGCCGTGCCGGACCCGCAGAATCGCCGCGCCCGGGTTGAGCGCCCGCAGGCTGGCCTCGAGCCGGTCGAGATCGTCCGCCCCGGCAAGGTCGCACTTGGTGATGACGATCCGGTCGGCGACCGCGGCCTGCTTGACCGACTCGCGGTGGCGTTCGAGCTGGAGGTCGGCGTTCATGCCGTCGACCGTCGCAAGTACGCCGTCGAGCGCGAAACGGTTGGCGATCACCCGGTCGGTCATCAGGGTGTGGATGATCGGCGCCGGATCGGCGAGCCCGGTGGTCTCGATCACCACGCGGGAGAAACCCGGGACCTCGCCCTTGATCCGCTTGATGAACAGCTCGCGCAGGGCGCGCGCCAAATCGTCGCGCACCGTGCAGCACAGGCACCCGGCGTTGAGCAGCACCGTGTCCTCGTCGATCTGCTCGATCAGGTGATGGTCGAGGCCGATCTCGCCGAACTCGTTCACCAGGACCGCCGTCTCGGACATATCCGGGTGCTTGAGCAGCGCGTTGATCAGCGTCGTCTTGCCGCTGCCCAGGAAACCGGTCAAGAGCGAGGTCTGGACGATCTCCTCAGGCCTGGGCTCCTCAGGCCCGGGCTCCTCGGGCTCGGGCGGGGCGCAGGCTTCGGTCATGGGCGGTAGAGCTCCCCGGGCTCGATCTCGACATGCTCGACGACGGCGAGACCGTCCTCGCCGGCCAGCCGGTAGAAACAGCGGCGCCTTCCGGTGTGGCAGGCAACGCCCTTCTGGTCGACCGCGAGCAGGACCGTATCGCCGTCGCAGTCGATCCGGAAGGCGATCAGCCGCTGGGTCTGGCCCGAAATCTCGCCCTTGCGCCACAACGCCCGGCGGGAGCGCGAGAAGTAGCACACTTGGCCGGTGCGCAAGGATTCCGCCGCCGCCTCGGCGTTCATCCAGGCCATCATCAGCACCTCGCCCGTGTCATGCTGCTGGGCGATCGCCGGGACCAGCCCGTCCCGGTCGAAGCCGATCTCCTTCAGGGTCTCGGCGATCCCGGACTCGGACAGGGTCGTCATCGGGCTCCCATCTCGTTCCCATCTCGCGGTTCGCTCCGATACGGAGCCCACATATGGAGCCCACACAATGGAGCCCATAGTCGCCGAAGCGCCGCCGCCGCGGGCTCAGCCCGCGGCCGTGAGCCGTCCCAGCCCGCGGTCGAGATCGGCGATCAGGTCGTCGGGATCCTCGAGGCCCGCATGAATGCGGATCGTCGGACCCTCGGTCCAGGGCCTGGCCGTCCGGATCGCCCCCGGGTTGGTCGGCAGGATCAGGCTCTCGAACCCGCCCCAGCTCGCGCCCATCGCGAAATGCTCCATGCCGTCCAGCATCGCGGCCACCGCATCGGGCGAATAGTCGCCCAGCACGACGCCGAACAGCCCGCAGGCGCCGCGGAAATCGCGCTTCCACAGCGCATGGCCCGGATCCTCGGGCAGGGCAGGGTGCATCACCCGCCGAACCTCCGGCCGGTCCCGCAGCCAGCGGGCGAGCGCGAGCCCGGTCTCCTGGTGGCGCTTCAGCCGCACCGAAAGCGTGCGCAAGCCCCGGAGCGCGAGGTAGACGTCATCGGGCCCCGAGGAGGCGCCGAGGTCGGACGCCGACTGGCGCACCTGCGGCCACAGCGCCTGGGAGGTGGTGATGGCGCCCATCATGACGTCGGAATGGCCGACGATGTATTTGGTCGCCGCCTGGACGGAGACATCGACGCCATGCTCGAAGGGCTTGAAGTAGAGCCCGGCCCCCCAGGTGTTGTCCATCACCACCGCCGCGCCGGCGGCATGCGCCGCCGCGGCGATCGCGGGAATGTCCTGGACCTCGAACGTCAGCGAGCCCGGGGATTCGACATAGACCACCTTGGTGTCGGGCCGGATCAGCGCGGCGATATCGGCGCCGACGCCGGGTTCGTAATAGGTCGTCTCGACCCCGAACCGGCCCAGAAAGGCGTCGCAGAACCGCCGCGCCGGCCCGTAGACCGAATCGACCATCAGCACATGGTCGCCGGCCTCGACGAAGGCGAGGATCGCGGCGTTGATCGCGGCAAGTCCCGAGCCCATGCAGACCGCGCGCTCGCCGCCTTCGATCGCCGCCACGGCCTCCTCGAGCGCGGTGTGGGTCGGCGTGCCGTGGCGGCCGTAGGTGTAGACGCCGGGCTCGAACCGGCGCTCGCGCGCGGCGCCGAGCGCGGCGACGCTCGCATGGGTGATCGTCGAGGCGTGATAGACCGGCGGGTTGACGGCGCCGTGGTTCGCGGCGGGATCGCGGCCCGCCGAGACAATGATCGTGTCCTGCTTCATGGCGCCGGCTCGATCGGCGTGTCGGCGCGCGCGCCCCATTCGGACCACGAGCCGTCATAGACCGCGACCCCGTCGGCCCCCAGCAAATGGAGCCCGAAGGCAAGCATGCACGCCGTCACGCCGGAGCCGCAGGTCGTCACGACCGGCCTGGCGACATCGATCCCGGCGGCGGCGTACAGGCGGCTCAGCGCCTCGGCCGGGCGGATCGTACCGGTCCCGGCGTCGACCAGCGCGGAATGGGGCAGGTTCATGCTGCCCGGGATATGGCCGGGGCGACATTCCGGGCGCGGCTCCGCCTCGGCGGCGCTGAACCGGCCGGGCGAGCGGGCGTCGAGGATTTGCGCATCGGGCCGGTCGAGCAGGCCCGCAACCTGATCCAGGCTGCGGACCATGCCCGGCCGCGGCCTGGCGGAAAACGCCGTCTCTCCGCGCCCGTCTCCGCCCCCGTCTCCGCGCTGGGACCCTGCTCGACGGGGCCTTGCTCGACGGGCCGGTCCTCCGCGGTCCACTTCGCGAACCCGCCATCGAGGATCGAGACCGCATCGTGGCCGAAATAGCGCAGCATCCACCAGACGCGGCCGGCGGTCATCATGGCGACGCGGTCGTAAACCACGACGCGGGTGGCCGCGCCGATGCCGAGCCGCGCCATGTGCGCCTCGAAATCCGCCGCGCCCGGCAGCATGTGCGGGCGCGGATCGTTCGGATCGGCGATCGCGTCGATGTCCCAGTAGCGCGCGCCCGGAATATGACCGGATTCGAACTCCGCCCGGCCCGAACGGTCGACATTGGGCAGATACCAGGTCGAATCGACCACGCGAATTTCCGGCTCGCTCAGCCGCTCCGCGAGCCATTCGGCGCTCACCAGCGCATCGGAATCGACGAATCCCGCCACCGCTCACTCCTTATCCCGTACCCGTCCAGCGTCGGCTAACCCGACGCCGGCTAACCTGACAGTTTTGGTTGGCGCCGTCGAGGGCCGGACCTCGGACCCTCGGGGTCCCGGCGACTCCTTGTCCGGCGCGGATTTGGTCCGGCGCGGAGTTTGCAGTGCTATCGGCCGAAAATGCTTTCGGCCGACAGGGGCCAGCAATGCTTTCGGCCGACAGGGGCCAAAGGCGGGCGGCCCGCGGCCGAATCTCCGCGCCGCGTCGTCAGGCTGTCCAGTAGCGGCCCGAGGCGCCGATCGCCGCGTTGATCAGGCCGATCGTCAGATTGGTCGCCACGAGGATGCGAATCCGGTCGAGCGCCCCGGCCGCGGCCGGCGGATCGTTCGCCGCCAGCGCCGTCTTGAACCGCCGGTAGGGGACGAACCACAGATGCAGGAAGATCAGCACCATGATCCAGCCGATCCCATGCATCAGGTGCAGGTGGAAAGGCAGGTCGGCGAAGCCGCCATGGCGGAAGAAGATCAGCCACAGCCCGGTCGCCGGCAGCACGATCGCCGCCGCCCACACCCAGACGAAGAAGCGGCCGAAGACGCGCTGCCACAGCGCCAGGCGCTGCGGCGGCTCGAGCGGGCCGGCGGCCGGGCGCAGCACCGTCAGCGCGAACGCCATGCCGCCGACCCAGACGATGGCGGCCAGCGCGTGGAGTGCGATCATCAAGCTGGACACGGCGGTATATCCTCCCGGCGCCCGGGCCCGGGCGAGGTTTGCGGGCGAGGCTCGATCGTCCCCAGGACGTAAATCAGTGGATCGACCGGGACATTCGAACGCGTCCTGGTCGCCGGATCGTCACCGGCCGGGGGTTCGGCCGGGGGTTCAAATGTCCCGGTCGATCCACTAGGTTGCGCGGCGCAACCCGAACGAGACTGAGCGGTCGTCTTTCATGAAGTTCACCGGCACCGACACCTACATCGCCACCGAGGATCTGATGACGGCGGTCAACGCCGCCATCACGCTCGAACGGCCGCTGCTCGTCAAGGGGGAGCCGGGGACGGGAAAGACGCTGCTGGCCCAGGAAGTCGCCGACGCGCTCGGCCGGCCGTTCTTCGAATGGCACGTCAAGTCGACCACCAAGGCCCAGCACGGGCTCTACGAATACGACGCCGTCTCGCGCCTGCGCGATTCCCAGCTCGGCGAGGAGCGGGTCAGGGACATCCGCAACTACATCAAGCGCGGCATGCTGTGGGAATCCTTCACCTCGGACAGCCCGGCGGTACTGCTGATCGACGAGATCGACAAGGCCGACATCGAGTTCCCCAACGATCTGCTGCGCGAGCTCGACCGGATGGAGTTCTACGTCTACGAGACCCGGCAGACCGTCAGGGCCGCGCACCGCCCGGCGGTGATCATCACCTCCAACAACGAGAAGGAACTGCCCGACGCGTTCCTGCGGCGCTGCTTCTTCCACTACATCCGCTTCCCCGACGCCGAGACGATGGAGCGGATCGTGGCCGTGCATTTTCCCGACATCAAGGGGGCACTGCTGAAGGAGGCGCTCGATACCTTCTTCACCGTCCGCGACGTCAACGGGCTGAAGAAGAAGCCCTCGACCTCGGAACTGCTCGACTGGATCAAGCTCCTGCTGGCCGAGGATCTGTCGCCCGAGGATCTGCGCGAGGATTCCGCGAAGGCGATCCCCAAGCTCTACGGCGCGCTGCTCAAGAACGAGCAGGACGTGCACATGTTCGAAAGGCTCGCCTTCCTGTCCCGGCGGCCGAACGCTTAGGCGGGGCGGCGGACGGTGTTCGTCGACTTCTTCTTCCAGCTTCGGGCGGCCCGGGTTCCGGTCACGATCCGCGAATATCTGATGATGCTCGAGGCCCTGTCCAAGGGCGCGAGCGAGCCCGATGTCGACGGGTTCTATTACCTGGCTCGCGCGGCGATGGTCAAGGACGAGAAGTATTTCGACGTCTACGACAAGGTGTTCGAGAACTTCTTCCGGGGCGCGATGCACCGGACAGAGGAGCTTTTCTCCAACGTCGTGCCCGAGGAATGGCTGCGCTCGATGGCCGGGCGCGTGTTCGACGCCGGGGATCTCGCCAGGCTCGAGGCGATGAGCTTTCAGGAGCTGATGGAGGAGCTTGCCAGGCGGCTACAGGAGCAGACGGGCCGGCACGAGGGCGGCAACCGCTGGATCGGCGTCGGCGGGACCTCGCCCTTCGGCAATTCCGGACGCAACCCGGCCGGGGTGCGCATCGGTGGCGAGGGCGGCGGCAAGAGCGCGACCAAAATCTGGGAGAAACGCCGGTTTCGCGGGCTGTCCGGCGCCTCGGAAATCGGCCCGCGCAACATCAGGATCGCGCTCAGGCGCCTGCGCAAGTTCGTCCGCGACGGCGCGGAGGAGGAGTTCGACCTCGACGGCACGATCCGGGCGACCGCCGACAACGCCGGCTGGCTCGACATCAGGATGCGGGCCGAGCGCAAGAACAAGGTCAAGGTGCTGATCTTCTTCGATATCGGCGGATCGATGGACAGCTTCGTCCGGGTCTCCGAAGAACTGTTCTCGGCCGCGCGCAGCGAGCTCAAGCATCTGGAGTATTTCTACTTCCACAATTTCCTCTACGAACGGGTGTGGCGCGAGAACCGTCGGGGCTACGACGAATGGATCCCGACCTGGGAGATCCTCAACACCTACGGTCCGGACTACAAGGCGATCTTCGTCGGCGATGCGACCATGAGCCCGTTCGAGATCACCGAAATCGGCGGCTCGATCGAGCACTGGAACGAGGAGCCGGGCGAGCTATGGCTGCGCCGGATGCTGGCCGGCTATCCCGACGCGGTGTGGATCAACCCGACGCCGGTCCATCGCTGGATGTCGATCCCGTCGCTGCGCATCACCCGCCAGCTCATGAGCGCGCGCATGTACCCGCTGACCCTGGAAGGGCTCGATGCGGCGATGGCGGCGCTGCGCAAGGGAGCCCCGGCGCTCGCGCAGCCTTAGCCTCGCGCAGCCTTAGCCTCGTAAAGCCTTAGCCTCGTGAAGCCTTGGCGCGGATCGGCTTTTTCAGCCGGTCGAACACGTTCAGCCGGTCGAACGCGGGCCCGCCGGGGATGGGCGGTCAGGACGGTTCGCCGGGGTTCCGGTGGCCGCACGCCTCGCAGGTCCGCGCCTCGGTGCTGCCGTAATAGCCGTCGAAGACCGGCGGCAGGTCCCTGACGATGTCCTCGAGCTGGAATTCGTGGCGGTGGACCAGGGCCTCGCAGCTCTCGCAGTACCATTCGAAGGCGTCCAGCGCGCCCTTGGGGCGCCGACGCTCGATCACCAGGCCGATCGAGCCGGCGGGCCGCTGCGGCGAGTGGCGGACATGCGGCGGCAGCAGCAGAACGTCGCCCTCCCTGACCGGCAGGTCGCGCGGCTTGCCGTCCTCGATGATGCGCAAGGCGATGTCGCCCTCGATCTGGTAGAAGAACTCCTCCAGCGGGTCGTCATGGTAGTCGGTCCGCCGGTTCGGCCCGCCGATGACCGTGACCATGAAATCGGCGTCTTCCCAGATCTGGGCGTTGCCCACCGGCGGCTTCAGGAGATCGCGGTGCTCGTCGATCCACGTCCTGAGATTGAACGGCGCAAGCCGGTTCATGTCTCGTCCCTCCGTCCGTCTGCAATCCGTTCGTCTGCGACAAGTCTATTCCAACCTCCGGCGGCCAACAACGGCGTGCGTCGCCCGGGCCGGCGTGTTTGATCGAGAGGAGATATTCTATATCCTCGCATCCGGAGGTTCGTTAATGCCGGAAGCGCGGTGAGGTGACCGGAGATCGGGGGTTTCTCGCCGACCTGATGGCGCGGCCGTGGACGCCCGATGCGCGATACGGCTTCCAGGCGGCCGGCTTGTTCGTCGGCAAGGGGACGAGCGCGATCGAGGTCGCGGTGGCGCGCGCCGGAACGGCCCCGAACCGGAAGGCATTGTTCGATAGCTGGAAGGCGCGTCGGGCGGGGCGCGCGGCCCCGGTCCTGCTGGTCGTGATTCACCCGGCAGGCGCCGATCTGTGCGGCGCGTCCGGCGAGGAGCCGCCGGTCTATCCGAAGATGGACGGCGGGCGGGTCGAGCGGCTGTGCCGGGAAGTGCTCGATCAGCCGGACCGTCACGCCGCGCTGCGGTTCCTGACGCAAGCCTTGCCGTCCCTGGAGACCGCCCTGCCGGGGCTCAACAACGAGGGGCTGGTGGCCCTGCACGAACTGCAGCATGGCGCCCCGCACCGCGCCGACTGGGGGAAGGCTCGTCGCAAGGCGGCCGCGGCGCTGGGCCGACGCGATCGCGACCTGCTCTCCGCGCTCGGGTTTCAGGTCGAGCCGCTGGACAACCTGACCGAACTGCTGCGCAGCGGCGACCGCCGCACCGCGCTGGCGGTCATGCTGCGCGAGACCGAATCCGCCGAGGCCGGTGCGGCGCGCTTCAACGGTTTATCGCCCGTCAGCTACGCGCTCGCCAAAGCGGACATCGAGAACCTGTCCTGGGTGGTGCTCGTGCAGGGCAACCGGCTGCGCCTCTACTCCACGACCGTCGATGCCGGGGTTGGCCGGCGCGGGCGGACCGAAACCTATATCGAATGCCAGCCGTCGCTCTTGTCGGACGAGCATCTGGCGTATCTCTGGTTGCTCTATTCCGCCGAGGCGCTGGCGCCGCGCGGCAGCCTGAGCCAGATCCTTGACGAGTCGCAGCGTTTCGCCGGCGACCTGGCCAAGGGGTTGCGCGAACGCATCTACGACGAGGTGGCGCCGATCCTGGCCCGGGCCATCGCCGCGGCGCGCGCCATCGAGCGTCCGGGGCCGGCGGAGCTGGAGCGCACCTACGAGATGGCGCTGACGGTCTTGTTCCGATTGCTCTTCATCGCCTACGCCGAAGACCGCGATCTGCTGCCCTATCGCTACAACGAGGCCTACCGCCGCCGGTCGCTGAAGCAGAAGGCGCAGGAGCTCGCGCGCTGCATCGCCGACGGGACGCCGATCGCCGACGGCAAATCCCACTGGCAGGAAGTCTCGCTTCTTTGGCAGGCCGTCGCGAACGGTAAGGGCCAATGGGGCGTGCCGGCCTATGACGGCGGCCTGTTCGCCGACGACGCCGAAGTGTCGCCCGCCGGGGCCGGGCTTGCCGGCCTCGACTTACCCAACGCCGCCTTCGAGAAAGCGCTGCGCGCGCTCCTGGTGATCCCGACCCCGGAGGGCGTGCCCGGCCCGGTCGATTTCCGCTCGCTCGGCGTGCGCGAGTTCGGGACGATCTATGAAGGCCTGCTGGAATCGGAGCTGGCGCTGGCCGACGCCGATCTGGCGCTCGACCGCCGGGGGACTTACGTTCCAGCCCGGCAGGGCGGCCCGGTCGCGGTCGCGGCGGGCGAGATCTACCTGCACAACCGGTCCGGGGCGCGCAAGTCGTCGGGCAGCTACTACACCAAGCATTTCGCCGTGGAGCATCTGCTCGACGGCGCGCTGGAACCGGCGCTTGCCGGCCATTTCAAGCGGCTCGACGCGATGGACGATACCGGTGCTGCGGAGGCGTTTTTCGATTTCCGCGTCGCCGATATCGCCATGGGCTCCGGCCATTTCCTGATCGCGGCCATCGACCGCATCGAGAAGGGCATGGCGAATTTTCTGACCCGGCGCAACCTGCCCGGCGTGCGGCGGGATCTGGCCGGGCTGCGCGAGGCGGCGCTGCGCGGGTTGGGCGAGCCTAGCGACGGCGCGACCGTCGAGGACGGCCAGCTGTTGCGACGGCTGATCGCGCGGCGCTGCATCTACGGGGTGGACCTCAACGGGCTGTCGGTGCAGCTCGCGAGGCTCGCGGTCTGGATACATACCTTCGTGCCCGGCCTGCCTCTGTCGATGCTCGACCATACCCTCGTGCGCGGCAACTCCCTGGTCGGCGTCGGCGCCATCGAGGATATCCGCAAGAAATTCGACGAGGCCGGCGACACGCTGTTCGCCGTCGACGCCGAGAGTCTGCTGGGCGAGGCGGCCGCGCCGCTCCGTCGTCTCGCCAACATCAACGATGCGACGCTGAAGGACGTCGCCGCCGCCCGCGCGGCGATGCGCGATGCGCGGGCGGCCATCGGCGACACGGAGGCGCTGTGCGACCTGATCGCAGCCGGACCGATCTCCGCCGACGAGAAGGTGGCCGATTTTCCGTTCGAGGACTGGGAGCGGCGCAAGGGCGATCGCGAAACGCGCGACACGGTTTGCGCCGCGCGTCGGGACCTCGACGGCCTCGACGCGCTGCATTTTCCGGTCGCCTTCCCCGAGGTGTTCCTTCGTCCGCGGCCGGGCTTCGACGCGATCGTCGGCAACCCGCCGTGGGAGAAAGTGAAGGTAGAGGAACACGCATTCTGGGGCAGACACTTCCCTGGCATACGAGGCTTATCAGCGCGGGAAAGAAACAAAAAGGTAACGCAACAACGCGCCGAGCGACCGGATCTCGAGATTGAGCTGGATAGAGAAATTGCCAACACGCAAAACCTGCGGAAGGCGCTATCCGGCTCCTCATTTCCGGGGATGGGTACGGGCGATCCCGACCTCTACAAGGCGTTCTGCTGGCGTTTCTGGCATCTGACGGCGGCCGAGGGCGGGCGCATCGGCGTCGTCCTGCCGCGCAGCGCGCTCGCCGCCAAAGGATCGACCGAGTTCCGTCGGACCATGTTCGACGAGTCGGCGCGCGTCGACATCGCGATGCTGCTGAATAATCGCAAATGGGTGTTTGACGAGGTGCATCCGCAATACACCATCGGCCTTGTCTGCATCGCCCGTGGTGCGCCGGAAGACAAATCGATCCGCCTGCGCGGCCCCTACGCTTCGCAGGCCACTTTCGTGGACGGCGTTATGCGCCCCGCTGCCGCGTTCGAACATGGGCAGGTGCTGGCCTGGAACGACTCCGCTTCGCTGCCGCTCTTGCCGTCGGAGAACTCGGCCGAAGTCTTCGCGCAGATTCGCAAGGCGCCGCGGCTGGACCTGAACGAAGAGGGTCACTGGCGGGCGCGTCCGTACACCGAGCTTCACGCGACGGCGCAAAAGCCGCTGATGGACCTCGACAGCGAGGAGTGTCCCGACGGCTACTGGCCGGTCTACAAGGGCGCATCTTTCGATTTGTGGACCCCGGATACCGGCACCTACTACGCTTGGGCCGATCCGGAACCCGCCCTTCAATGGATTCAAGACAAACGCATGTGGGCGGGCCAAAGGCATGGCGACAGTGCTCATCGGGAGTTTCCGCTTGACCATCTGCGCGACCGCTCGACGCTGCCGTGTTTCGCGCCACGGGTGGCGTTTCGGGATGTATCGCGATCCACAGATTCACGGACTATACGTGTTGCCCTCGTCCCACCTGACGTGTTCATCACCCACAAGGGACCCTATTTTCTCTGGCCATGTGGCGACGCGCAGGATCAGGCGTTTCTGCTTGGCTTGTTGTCCTCGATCCCGCTCGACTGGTATGCGCGGCGCTTTGTCGAGGTGAACGTCACCTATTTCACACTCAATCCATTCCCCGTTCCACGCTCGTCGCGCGACGATGCGGGCTGGCAACATGTCGTCGCGCTTGCCGGGCGCCTTGCATGCCCGGACGATCGTTTCGCCGCCTGGGCTGAAGCCGTCGGCGTCGGCTGCGGCCCGCTAGCGGCCGACGAAAAGGACGACATGATTCACGAGCTCGACGCCGTGGCCGCGCGCCTCTATGGCCTGAACGAAGCGCAGCTGGTCCATATTTTCGAGACCTTCCACGAGGGTTGGGACTACTCGGCGCGGCTCGACGCCGTGCTGCGGCATTTCCGGGCCGGGCGGCGGCGGTGATGCGCGTGGACGTCAAACCGGAACTCTTGCGCTGGGCGCGCGAGCGCGCCGGGATCGGCGTCGACTCGCTGGTCCATCGGTTCCCCGGATATTCCGAGTGGGAGACCGGCGAGGCAAAACCGACGCTGAAGCAGCTCGAGAAGTTCGCCGAGACCGCCCACGCATCGATCGGGTATTTCTTTCTCTCCGAACCGCCCGAGGAGCCCTTTCCGATCCCCGACTTCCGCACCGTGGGCGGCGAGACTCTCCGGAGTCCGAGCCTCGATCTGCGCGAGACCGTCTATATCTGTCAGCAGCGCCAGGACTGGTATCGGGACTTCGCGCGCCTGGAGGGGGCGGATCCGCTCGCCTTCGTCGGTTCGGCGAGCCCGGCGAACGATATCGAGGCGGCCGCGGCGGACATCCGCGCCGCGCTCCGTCTCGACCTGGAAGAGCGCCGCTCCCTTCCCACATGGACCGACGCGCTGCGCCATTTGGTCGAGATGGCCGACGCGCTCGGCGTGCTGGTCATGGTGTCCGGGATCGTCGGCAGCAATACTCGTCGCAAGCTCGACCCGAACGAGTTTCGGGGGTTCGCGCTGGCGGACGATCTCGCCCCGCTGATCTTCGTCAACGGCGCCGACACCAAGGCGGCGCAGATGTTCACCCTGGCCCATGAACTGGCTCATCTTTGGCTGGGGGCGTCCGCGCTCTCCGATTCCCGCCCCGATTCGCTGCCGGCGCATGATGTCGAGGCCTGGTGCAACCGGGTCGCGGCCGAGTTGCTGGCGCCGCTCGCCGTCCTGAGAGAGGCGTACCGAAAGGACGAGAACCTGCCCGATGCGCTCGAGCATCTGGCGCGCCGCTTCAAAGTGAGCACGCTGGTCATTCTGCGCCGTATTCACGACGCCGACGGTCTGACGAGGGAAGAATTCCGCGAAGCTTACGATGCCGAATTGAAGAAGCTGAAGGCCAAAATCTCCAAAAGCAGCGGCGGCAGTTTCTACCCGACCCTCAAGGCGCGGGTGGGCCGCCGGTTCGGCCATGCGCTCGTATCCAGCACGTTGGGCGGCCGCACCTCCTTTTCCGAGTCGTTTCGTCTTCTCGGGATCAAGAAGATGTCGACGTTTCGGGAGGCCGGAAAAAGTCTGGGAGTGACGCTATAAGATGGCCTGTCTCCTCGACGCCGACATATTCATCGGAGCCAAGAACCTCCACTACGGGTTCGATTTCTGCCCCGCGTTCTGGAAATGGCTTGATACGGCGAACGCCGAAAAGCGCGTGTTCAGCATCGAGAGGGTCGGCAAGGAACTCGAAGCCGGCAAGGACGAGCTTGTCGCTTGGGCGGCCGAGCGCCGCGGCGGTTTCTTTCTCCGGCCGCCTCCCGAGATGCTTGCGTCTCTTGGAACGGTGAGCGACTGGGTCGCCGGTGAGGGTTACAAAACTAGCGCCATCGACGAGTTCCTCAAGGCCGCCGATTATTACCTGATCGCACACGCGCTTGCCGGCGGGCACGATGTCGTGACGCATGAGGTCCCGTCCGATCCGAAGACAAAGGTGAAGAAAAAGGTCAAGATCCCTGACGTCTGCAAAGCCCTCGACGTCAAATGCGTCACGCCGTTCGTGATGCTGAGAGACGAACGGGCGCGCTTCGTCCTTGGAGCGTCGGCGTGACGAATCGCCCCGATTTCATCGACAACCGTGACGGCAACACCCTGGCGCAGGCGTTGGGCGAGGCGCTGGCCGCCCCGGCCGCGGACGGGCTGGGAGAGTCCAACGATCCGCCGGACGAGGTGCGAATCGCCACGGCGTATTTCAGCCCCACCGGCTTCGCGCGGATCGCCGACTATCTCGAGCCGGTTCCCACGGTGCGGCTGATGCTGGGGGTCGATCTTTCGGCCAGGGCGCCGGACGAAAGACGGCGCCTCGGCGAGACGGAAGCCGGGTTCGAGCGCCGGCGCATGCAGTGCGGGCTGCGCCGCATGGACGACATGCTGCGCGGGGAGCGCGACCGGCTGCCCTTCACCCGGGCGAGCGGTACGGCGTTGCGCAGGCTGATCGCGGCGCTGCGCGCGGGCAACATGGAGGTGCGGCGCTACGAAAAGGCGTTGCTGCACGCCAAGGCCTATATCTTCACCCCGGCGGACGGCGCCTTCGGCAAGCCGGCAGGGGTCATCGCCGGCTCGTCCAACCTCACCGGGGCGGGCCTGACCAGCAACCTGGAACTCAACCTCGGGCGCTACGACCGGCCCGTCGTCGAGCAGGGGCGGCAGTGGTTCGACGACCTCTGGGACGAGGCCGGACCCTACGACCTCGCCATCGTGTTCGAAGACCCCTTCCGGCTGCGCACCCCCTGGGAGATCTTCATCCGCGTATTGTGGCGGCTCTACGGCGACGAGGTCGAGGAAGACGCGCGGGACGACCTGAACCTGCCCCTGACCAGCTTCCAGAAGCATGGCGTCGCCCGCGCGCTGCGCCTGATCCGCGATACCGGCGGCGCCATCGTCGCCGACGAGGTGGGGCTGGGAAAGACCTTCATCGCCGGCGAGGTGCTGCAAATCTATCGTGAGCGGCGGCAGCGGGCGTTGCTGATCTGCCCGGCCGCGCTGCGCGACAGCACCTGGAAGAAGTTCCAGGCCCGGTTCGAGCTGTTCGTCGAATGCCTGTCTTTCGAGGAGCTGGCGAACGACATTCAGCTTCGCGACGCCCAGCGGCCGCACGCCGACCAGCGGAAGCTGCAAATGCCTCTGGCCGAATACCAGCTGGTGGTCATCGACGAGGCGCACAACTACCGCAATCCCGACGCGCCGACGCGGGCGGCGGCGCTGCGGCGGCTTTTGTCCGGTCAACAGCGGCGGGATGTGCTGCTCCTGACCGCGACGCCGGTCAACAACTCGCTCTGGGATCTCTATCACCTGGTGCGGTTCTTCGTGCGCCAGGACGCGCATTTCGCGAAGCAGGGAATTCTCTCGATCCGCGAGCGCTTCGAGCGCGCCATGCGCGAAGACCCGTCGAACCTGAGCCCGGACGTTCTTTATCCGATCATCGACGCCACGACCGTCAAGCGCACGCGCCAGTTCGTCAAGAAGCACTATGCCGGCGACAACATCGCCGGGCCGGACGGCAGGCCGTCGCCCATCGTCTTCCCGCAACCGGGAGCGATCAGCGTTCGCTACAACCTCGATGATCTCCTGCCCGGCTTCTTCGACCGGCTGGAGGCCGCGCTCGATCCGGATGGCGGCGACGCGATTTCTTTCCACCGCTACATGCCGAACGCCTATCTGCTCACCAGAGCCGATGCGGAGGAGGACGCCCGCGCCCGGGCGTTGGTCGGGCTGCTGCGTTCCGGCATCCTGAAGCGGTTCGAGTCCTCGGCCTTCGCCTTTCGCCGGACCGTGGCAAAGATGGCGAAAGAGCACGGGACGTTTCTCGACGCCCTCGACGCCGGCTATGTCGTCACGACCGGCTTCATGAGGGAGCTGTCGGCGGACGACGAAGCGGCGTTCGAGGATGTGCTCGCCGGCCCGGAACACCGCGCGGACGCCGCGCTCTACGATGTCGACCGCCTGCGCGATGCGGTGAAGCGCGACCGCAACCTGCTGCGGGCGCTGGCGAACGAAGCAGAGGCGATCACGCCGGATCGCGACCCGAAACTCCGCGCCCTGGCCGACGAGCTGGTTGCGATCGCCCGCCAGGCGGCGGCCGAGGCGACCGACGCCGCCGATGAGGCGCAGAAGCGCAAGGTGCTGGTGTTCTCTTTCTTCGCGGATACGGTCCGCTGGATCCGTGATTTTTTGCGGGCCGAACTCGACCGTCGATCGGAACTCGCCGGCTATCGCGGTCGCATCGAGGCGGTCAGCGGAGGATCGAACGAACTCGGTGAAGTGTCGCGGCAGCAGGCGGTGCAGGGTTTCGCGCCGGTCTCGATGGAGGCGCCGGCAGGCCGGGAGGCGGATCTTTACGATCTGCTGGTCTCCACCGACGTGCTGGCCGAAGGCGTGAACCTCCAGCAGTGCCGGCATATCGTCAATTTCGACGTGCCGTGGAACCCGATGCGGCTCGTTCAAAGGCACGGCCGCATCGACCGGATCGGCAGCCCGCACAACCGCGTGTTCATGCGGACCATCTTCCCGGTCGACCGGCTCGACCGGCTGCTGAACCTCGAACAGCGTATTCTCGACAAGCTGGCGATGGCGGCGGCGAGCGTCGGCGTCGCGGCGCCCATCGAAGGGGCGGCGCACGGCGCGCAGGTTTTCACCGAGACGCGGGACGAGATCGAGAAGCTGCTGGAGGAGGACGTCTCCCTCTACGAACGGGGCGGTACGGCCGGCGCGGCTCAGACCGGCGAGGAATATCGGCAGACCCTGCGCAAGGCGCTGGATCGGGACCGGGACGGCGTCGTGCGCCTGCCCTGGAAAATCGGATCGGGGATGGTCAAAGGTGCGCGGCGGGGGGTGTTCTTCTGCGCGGTGGTCGAAAAACGTACCTGTCTGCGATTCGTGTCGGCCGACGAGGCGTGGTCCGTTTCGACCGCTGAGGACGCGATCCTTCGCGAAGTGGGCACATGCCTGCGGCTGATCGAGTGCGAGCCCGAGACGCCGACGCGGTGTCCCGATGAGCTTCAGGACCGGGTCTACGATTTCTGGGAAGCCGCCCAGCACGACATCCGATCCGACTGGATGCGCGAAACGGACCCGGTCAACCTTCAGCCGCGCGTTCGTCGGCTCAATCTTCGCGTCGCCGAGTTCATCCGGGCGAATCCGCCCATCGACATGGCCGAGGACCGGGTGAACCGGGCGCTCGACATCCTGGAATCGCCTTGGCCGCGACGCGAGGAAATCATGCTGCGAGAGTGGTTCGAGACGAAGGAGCACGAGGGCGCCGCCCTGTCGCAGTTGCTCGTCGAGCGGATCCTCGACACCGGCCTGGAGCCGGTCGAGCCGCCGCAGCCGCTGCCGCCGATTACGCTCGAGGACATCGAACTCCTGTGCTGGATGGGAATCGACAGCGCGGGCGAGGGGGCGGCCGAACACTGACCGGCATCGACCTCGCCGCCGCCGCCGCCGCCGACCGCTGGAGACTCGCTGGACATGCGCCGGCCGCAGCCTTGGTGGTGCAGATGACCGACCGGAAACCGGGCGAGACCCTGTTCGATCCCGCCTGCGGGACCGGCGGTTTTCTGACCTGTTCGCTGCGCCACATGCGGGAGCGTTATGTCGAGAAGCCCGAGGACGATCGGACCATGCAATCGGCGCTGCGGGCGCGGTGGAGAAGAAACAGCTTCCCCACATGCTCTGCGTCTGCTCCGCGTCACCAACATGCTGCTGCACGGTATCGAGGACCCGGCCCGTCGAGCTGGAGCATCTGGCCGATTGCGCCGCCTGGTGAGGTGGGGCAAAACGTAAGGGCCGCGAGGAAGGCGGCGGCGATCCGCGACCGGTTGAAAGGGATCCCGGCGGAGGCGCTGTTACGGTGATGTCGGGGAAGGGCGTCGTTTGCCGCCGGAATGGGAGGGTTGCGCATGCACGCCGCCATCGCTGACAGGAGGGAGGAGCTGGTCGAACTTTGTCGGCGCTACGATGTGGCGCGGCTCGAAGTGTTCGGCTCTGCGGCGCGCGGCGCGGATTTCGACCCGCAAACCAGCGACGCCGACTTCCTTGTGGAATTCGAACCCGACAGCGGTCAGGCGCCGTTCGACCAGTATTTCGGCCTCGCCGAGGCTCTGCGCCGCAGCTTGGGCCGCCCTGTCGATCTCGTCGAGTCCGGCGCGGTCCACAACCCCTATTTGCGCGCGGCCATCGACAGGTCGCGCGAGCTCGTCTATGCGACCTGACCCTCGCGTCCTGCTGGCGGATATCGACCGGGCGGGCGCGGATATCGAGCGCTTCGCCGAAGGCATGGACAGCGGCGCATGCGCTGGCGCCCCGCTGACGCAGGCCGCAGTCGAACGCAAGTTCGAGATCGTCGGCGAAGCGCTGAACCGCTTGCAGAACGCTCACCCTGAACTTGCCGAACGGATTCCTCGGCTACGCCGGATCATCGACTTCCGCAACCCGTTGATCCACGGCTATTGACTCATCAATCCGCATCTCCACGATGGTTATCGTCTCACTCTGAGAGTCTACTGCGTAGACTAACGTGACGCAAAATCCTGGATAAGGCAAATCAACCCTCTTGATCAAAAAATTTTTCGGAGCGATCTCGACCGCTTCGTCCGGCAGAGGGTCATGACAAAGACGCCAAGTGAGATCATCAAACAGGTCGTGAAAGCGAGGGAATGCCAAATAAAATTTTCCCACCACCCGAGTTACCTCGTGCGCCTCTACCAAATGATATGCACGCATCGGACTATGCCGCCTCCGTTGCTTGATGCCGCACTGGACATTGAACGATCCGCAGTAGGGACAGTATGGCCCGTCGGGCCATCGCGAAACATGCTCCGGCCGTTGCATCGTCGGGGAATATGGCGACCAACTGCGCCAGCGTGATGCCTTTGCGATGCGACTTCCCCGGCGCCTTTTGTACCATGCCTACCTCACCTTGCGGCTATAATATAAGCAATAGGGTGGCGGGTTCAAGAGCAATATGAGACTTAGATATATAATTCCCTTTTGATCCCACCCCTCTCCGAACAGCGGCGGATCGTGGCGAAGGTCGATGAATTGATGGCCCTTTGCGACCAACTGGAAACCACCCTGGCTGCCGCCGATACCACCCGCCAATGCCTCCTCGAAGCCCTGCTGCGCGAGGCGCTGACGTCGGGCGAGGAACGGAAAGCGGCCGTATGACTTCAATCATCGGATCGCAGGTGTTTTTCAATGAATGACCAATCGACCCAATATATATGGAACCCCGACACCGGAATCACCGATCTGGAGGCGGATCCGAAGGAATTCAGTGCCTCCCAAATTCCGGGGATCAAGGCGATTTGGACGGATCAGCGCCGCCGACTGAAGGGCACCGCTCAACTATCTGATTTTACCGAGAAGCTGAGCCGTGAGTGGGCGATTGAAACAGGCGTCATCGAGAATCTTTACGAGATCGACCGCGGCGTCACCCAGACATTGATCGAACACGGATTTCAGGCCGAGCTTCTCGGACACGGCTCTACGAACAAGCCGCGCCAGTATGTAATCCAGCTCCTCCGTGACCAGAAGGACGCGCTCGACGGCGTCTTCGATTTTGTGAAAAATGACCGAATCCTGTCCGCCTCATATATCAAGGAACTGCACGCAGCTTTGCTGCGCAGCCAGAAGACGACGGAGGGCCTCGATTCGCTGGAGCGTCATGTAGATATATCCCTGATCAAAGGAGAATGGAAGACGCAAGCCAACTACCCGGTGAGAGACGGGGTTAGCTACATCTATTGTCCGCCTGAACAGGTCGGCTCCGAAATGGATCGGTTGCTCGAGATGCACGCCAACCACGTGGCGAGCGCCGTGCCGAGCGAGGTGCAGGCCGCATGGCTCCACCATCGTTTTACACAGATTCATCCGTTTCAGGACGGCAATGGCCGCGTTGCTCGCGCCATCGCCTCGCTGGTGCTCGTGAAGGATGGCCTTTTCCCGCTCGTCGTGACTCGGGACGGCAAACCGGACTATCTCGATGCTCTGGAGACGGCGGATAAAGGCGATCTAAGGCCGCTGATCGACCTGATCGCGAAATTGCAAATCGTCCAGTTCCGCAAAGCAACCGCGATTTCCGAGGCGTTGTTGGTGGAGGAGGATGTAAAGGCGGCGCTTGGAGGGCTATTGAAGGCGGCCGACAAGATTGCTGCCGACAAGCTTCAGGAACTGAAAGGCGTTTTCGAACATGCACAGGCCGTAGAATCGGATCTTGAGGAGCGGTTGAGAGCAATTGCTCCCGATGTGGAAGCCGCGCTCAAGCAGGTTTCGGATGACGCAACGGCATTCGTAGCTCGCTCAACCCCCGATACAAACTACTATTTTCGTGCGCAGATCATCGAAACCGCCAAGCATCGTATCGGCTATTTTGCAAACACGACCGCCAAGGATCATATCGGCTATTTTGCAAACACGAGTGAGTATCGTTCATGGGTAGCATTGAACATGCGTTGGTCGCGACGCGGTCGACTCGTATTCGCAGTTCACGGCTTTGGAAAACCGTTCAATGGCAGCTTGATTTGCGCGCCCTTCCTGGAGTTCAGGGATACCGACGAGGAAGGGCAGACACATACTGCGCTGGCGCCGGTTGCCGATCAAGGGTTCGTCTTTTTCTACAACGAGAACCGGGAAAGCGTTTTGTCCCGGTTCACCCCCTGGCGGGAAGACGTGATCAAGATGACCATCAAAGAACTTACGCAGAATTTGTAGGTGGCGTCGACCTCGCCGCGGCCGCCGGCGACCGCTGGACATGCGCCGGCCGCAGCCGGGTGTATCGCTGCGCCGGGGACAGACGAGGCGCACTCGAGCTCGCCTCCGCCTCTGCGGGCGGTCAACCGTTGTCGTGACGTCCGGGGCTTGCCATCGCGCTCAGCGCGTCCTCCCAGTCGCCGCGGCTGAAGGTCAGGATGCGCAGCGGCTCGTCCGGCCGCCAGCTTAGATCCAGGGCGATGTTGGGCGGTGCGACGACCAGCCGGTAGAGGCCCCGCCATTTGGGGTCCTTGGGGATATCGGCCGGAGAGACGGTCTGCGACGGCGCCGTCGTCGGCAGGTCGGGTCCGGTGCAGCGGATATCGCAGATCGCGCCATCGGGCATCGTTGCCTCGCACCGCCAAATCGCCTCGCCCGGCCCCACCCCCTCGCTCCGCACGCCCTCGCGCGCGAGCACCGCCAGCGCGGCCTCGGCCAGCGCCTTCAGCGCCGGCGCGGTCTCGTTCGACCGGCCCCCGGCGTCGATCGCGCGATGGGAATGTGCGCTAGCGCTCTCCTTTGGGGGTCTTATAGCCTTCCTCCTTGCGGGTCTTCATGTACCGGCGAAAGATGTCGCGCTTTCCGGCGTCGCCGTTCTCCTTGTAGATGTAGGGACAGACATCGACGCAGATGTGGCAGTAGGACTCCCGGAAGCGCGAGATCGGGTAGCATTTCTCGATGTCGGTCAGCCAGCGCCTGACGCTGCCGGTGGTGATGTAGTCGTCGGGGATGGCGTCGCCCGGGCAGTTGTTGCGGCAGAGATTGCAGGTCATGCAGTAGTCCTGCACGCCGAAGGCGTGGGGCCGGTCGCAGGCCATCGGCAAATCGGTGGTCACGAAGCCCGGCCTGAAATTGGCCCCGAGCCTCGGGTGGATCAGGCTGCCGTGGCGTCCGGGCTCGCCGAAGCCGACCTCGTAGAACACCGGAATCGCCTGGATCTGGCCGGAATCGCCTGGATCTGGAAGGAGCCGTTGTGGTGCGCCACCGCGGGATAGCCGAGCTCCTCGCGGATCTGGCGGGCGAGTTCGGTCGCCACGTCGGCGCACAGCGCGTAGGTGCTCATCGCCTCCAGATCGACGGCGTCCGGGCCGTCGATCGACTTCGCATAGTCCTCGTAGCAGATCGTCGCGATGACGTTCTCGTGCGGCAGATCGACCCCGATCTCGATGAACTCCGGCCGGAGCGCGGCGATCCCGGTGTCGTCGGCGCCGAGCGCGGCGGCGCGGGCCTTGATGTCCGCGCTCATCGCCGCCGGGTCCTCCACCGGCGTCTGTTCCGGATTCACCGGGCCGTCGCGCAGCGGGACCAGGTCGTTCCAGTGTTTCATGGCGGCGTCGCGCTCGGGGAACGATCGGCGCCACAACGGCACGTCGTCCATGCCCCGGTCGCGCAGGGAAGCGCATAGCAGCGCATCCTGCATGCCTTGCTCGCGTATCCAGCTTGTGCCGATCACACCCGGGCTCCTCGGTTTGCCGGTGGGTTTGCCGATGTCTTCCCCAGTGGGTTTGCCGGTGGGTTTGCCGACATCTTCCCCGCGATCCTGCCATGACCGGCCGGGTTCGGGCCACGGTCGATCCGCCGCCCACGTCCCGGTCCGAGCCCCGGTTCCTCCCCGGTTTTCAACCGCCCATCCGCAGCACCACCTTGCCGCGCACCCGGCGATCGCGGATGACGTCGAAGGCCTCGACGTAGTCCTCCATGGCGAAGCTGGCCTGGACCGGCACGGAGATCCTGCCGTCGAGATAGAGCCGGAAGATCTCCGCCTGTACGCGCTGCACCCAGCCGGGATCGCGGTCGCGGTAGCTCGCCCAGTTGACCCCGGTCACCGCGATGTTCTTCAGCAGCACGTAGTTCGTCGTCAGCGTCGGGATCCGGCCGCCGGTGAAGCCGACGACCACGAGCCTGCCGCGGAAATCGAGCGCCCGGACGGCGCCGTCGAAGGCGTCGCCGCCGACGATCTCGATGACCACGTCCACCGCCCCGGTCGCTTGCCCGATCTGCGCCCGCACGGTCTCCTTCAGATCGCCGCCGGACAGGTCGATCAGGTGATCGGCTCCGGCCGCGCGCGCGACATCGGCCTTCGACATCGTCGTCAGCCCGGCAATGACGGTGCAGCCGAAAGCCTTGGCCAACTGCACGGCGGCGATCCCCACGCTGCCGGTGGCCGCGGTCACCAGAACCCGTTCGCCGGGCCTGACCGCCGCCCGGTCGACCAGCGCGAAATGGGCGGTCTGGAAGGCGATTCCGACGGCCGCGGCGGCTTCGAAATCCATCCCGTCGGGGATGGGGAAACACAGCGAAGCGGGTCGGACCATGCGCTCGCTGTAGGCGCCCCATTCGGCCTGCGTCATCACCCGGTCGCCCACCGACAGGCCCTTCACGCCCTCGCCCAGCGCGGCGACGATTCCGGCGCCCTCCTTTCCGGGGCAGAACGGATGCGGCGGGATCAGCTGGTACTTGCCCTCGATGACCAGCAGATCGGGAAAGTTGACCGCCGCCGCCTTCATGTCGATCGCGACCTCGCCGGGCCCGGGAACCGGATCCGGCAGGTCTTCGATGACGAGGTCCTCCGGCGTTCCGACCGATTTGGCGAGGATTGCGCGCATCAAAATGCTCCTGGTTGACAGAGTCCGCAAAAACCGATCTGTTGGCAGCCTTCGTCCCAATCTCCCCGGGCCAATCTCCCCGGGCGGGCGCGAAGCCCGTGGATCCAGCCCGTGGATCCCCGGTGGCGGCCGTCGGGACCGGAGGGCCATGTTGATCGGCGTATCCCCATGTTAATCGGCATACCCCCATGTTAATCGGCATACCCCCATGTTAATCGGCATACCCCCATGTTAATCGGCATACCCCCATGTTAATCGGCATACCCCCATGTTAATCGGCATACCCCCATGTTAATCGGCATACCCCCATGTTAATCGGCATACCCAGGGAGATTAAGACCCAGGAGCACAGGGCCGGCATGACGCCGGGCTCGGTCAACGAGCTCACCCGGCGCGGCCACGAGGTCATCGTCCAGACCGGGGCCGCCCACCGCATCGGCGTCGACGACGCCGATTTCATCGCCGCCGGCGCCCGAATCGCCGCCGACGAGTCCGAGATCTTCGCCGCCGCCGACATGATCGTCAAGGTCAAGGAGCCGCAGCCGGCCGAGGTCGCGAAGCTGCGCGAGGGCCAGGTGCTGTTCACCTATCTCCACCTCGCGCCCGACCCCGAACTCACCGAAGGCCTGATCGAATCGGGCTGTGTCGCCATCGCCTACGAGACCGTCACCGACGTGCATGGCGGGCTGCCGCTGCTGGCGCCGATGAGCGAGGTCGCCGGCCGCATGGCCGTCCAGGCCGGCGCCAACTGTCTGGAGATCGCCGAGGGCGGCCGCGGCATGCTGCTGGGCGGCGTGCCGGGCGTCCATCCGGGCAAGGTGGTGGTGATCGGCGGCGGAGTCGTCGGCTCCAATTCGGTCTTCGTCGCCAAGGGGTTCGGCGCCAGCGTGACGGTCATCGACACCGCGCTGCGCCGGCTGGCTCAGCTCGACTTCCAGTTCCAGTCCGGGATCACGACGCTCTATTCGACCACCGACACGATCGAGCGCGAACTCGTGGACGCCGATCTCGTCATCGGGGCGGTGCTGCTGCCCGGCGCCGAGGCCCCCAAGCTGGTCACCGCCGACATGGTGCGGCGGATGAAGCGCGGTTCGGTGATCGTCGATGTCGCGATCGATCAGGGCGGCTGCTGTGAGACCAGTCGGCCGACCACCCATTCGGATCCGACCTATCTGGTCGACGATGTCGTCCATTACTGCGTGACCAACATGCCGGGCGCGGTCGCGCGCACCTCGACCTTCGCACTCAACAACGCCACGCTGCCCTTCGTCATCCGGCTCGCCCAGCGCGGCTACCGCGAGGCGATGGCGGTCGACCCGCATTTGCGGGCCGGTCTGAACGTCCACCGCGGCCGGCTCACCTACGATGCCGTCGCCGAGGCCCAGAACCGCGACTTCACGCCCGCTGAGGAGGCGCTGGCCGCATGAGGAATTTCCGACGGCGGCGGTCGAAGGTGGCGGCTGGGATGAGTGGTACACCGCCGGTGGCCGCCTCGCCTCGCCCGGCTTGTTCCGACGGCCGATCCGACCCCGCGAAACCGCCCCTGAAACGCCCCGAAAATCCCCGCCATCCCTTGGGTTTCCGGGATCTTCCGGATTCGCAAAGACTTTCGTCCCCCTACACAGGCGCGGCGGACATGCAGCGCATTGGGGCGAGCGCCAACGGCGTCGCATTGACCCCAAGCGTCCCGGTCGCGCCGACAGCGGACGACGCGACCCTATGGCTCAAAGCGGGGATCGAGCATGGCTTGCAAGGATATCGTCGCCGGTTGGAGTCTCTGTGGCGGCCCTGCCGAATCGGCGTAGCCGATTACCATCGCGGCGGCGGATCGGTTTGATCGCCGGCGTTGCCGGGTTCGCGCTCATCCTCGTTCTGCCCGCGCCAGACGGCATGTCCGACGCGGCGTGGCGAACGGCGGCGGTCGCCGTGCTGATGGCGGCGTGGTGGGCGAGCGAAGCGATCCCGATCCCGGCGACCGCACTCCTGCCCCTCGTTCTGTTCCCGGTTCTGGAGATCGCCACGATCGGCGACGCCGCGAAACCGTTCGCCAATCCGCTGATCTTTCTGTTCCTTGGCGGGTTCATTCTGGCGCTCACGGTTCAGCGTTGGGACCTGCACCGACGCGTAGCAATAAACCTGCTGCGGCTGTTCGGAGACAAGCCGGCGCGCATCGTTGCCGGCGTCATGGTGACGACCGCGGTGCTCAGCATGTGGCTCAGCAACACTGCGACCGCGATGCTGATGCTGCCGATCGCCGCTTCGACGGTGGCGATCGTCACAGAGACGGGCAGTGCGGGTGGAGACCTCGCCCGCCGCCAATATGCTCCGGCTCTCATGCTGGCTGTGGCCTACGCCGCAAATGTCGGCGGCCTCGGGACGTTGATCGGCACGCCGGCCAACGCGTTGCTCGCGGCATTCATCTCCGAGACCTACGGTTTCGAGATCGGCTTCGGCGTATGGATGGCGTTCGGCGCGCCTCTGATTCTGATCCTGCTGCCGGTCATCTGGCTGGTGCTGGTCAAAGTCGCGTTTCCCGCGGTCGGCCGCATGGCGGCGAGGCATCAGGGTGACGCCATTGCCGCCGCTCGTCGGGAGCTGGGCGGACTCTCGTCTGCCGAGCGCCGCACCGCCGCGATATTCGTTCTTGCCGCCGTGTTGTGGATTGCCCGTCCGACAATCGAACGAGAAACCGGATTCGACGCTCTGGGCGACGCCGGGATCGCCGTGTTCTGTGCCTTGCTGACGTTTCTCGCGCCGTCCGGACGGCGCGGCGCCAGTTTGATGGACTGGGATCATGCCAAGACCCTGCCATGGGGCATTCTCGTGCTGTTTGGCGGCGGCCTGAGCCTCGCCGCCGCCGTCCAATCCAGCGGCCTCGCCGCATGGATCGCCGGCGGGGTCGACGCGATCGGCGCGACCTCGCCGGTCGTTCTCACGCTTGCCGTCGTTACGGTGGTCGTGTTGCTCACCGAATTGACGAGCAACACCGCGACGGCCGCGACCTTTTTGCCGATTGCCGCGGCGGTTTCGCTCAGTCAGATCGGTGACCCGCTGCCGTTGAGCATTGCGGTCGCGATCGCCGCAAGCTGTGCTTTCATGCTGCCGATCGCAACCCCGCCTAACGCGATCGTCTTCGCCTCCGACCATGTGACGATCCCGCAGATGATGCGCGCCGGTCTACTCCTCAACCTGATCAGCATTCTCGTATTGAGCGGGTTCGCACTGACGGTGGCGCCGCTGGTTTTCGGCGGCGGCCGGTGAACCCTCAGCAGGGCGGCGCCTCATCGCGAAGTGACGACTTGCGAGGATGCGCGCTGGCGAATCCTTTCCCGCGCCGCCGTGGTTTCGTCCGCCGCCGCGCCGTCGGGTGCGGCCGTAAACCGCTTCCAACTTCATCAATCTCAGCCCCTGCGCCGGCTCTGTCCGACGCATCCAAACCCTCCAAAACCTCGAGGGAGTCCATATCCGGACAGATCGTGCGGTACAGGGACCGGACATACCCCGTGTTCTCGACACAATCGGCGGGATGGGCTTGGCAAATCGCCTGCTGGCGATAGAATGGCGCCCAGCAAGATCACGGTTCGTTCCTTGGTATATTTTGGTGGGGCGTGTCGAAATGGGTCGGTGGAACCAGGAAAGTGTCGCGTGGGACGAATTCGATCGGGCGCTGGTAGACCCGAACATCGTCCCGATCATCAAAGCCGCCAGTCTGGTCGAGGCCAATGCGCGGGACTATGGCGTCTATCTGTGCAACGTCTTCCACGACGACGCGCGGATCCAGAAGGCGATCATGGGTTGGGTCGGCGAGGAGACCCTCCACGGTCAGGTGCTGTCGCGCTGGGCCGGTCTTGCCGATCCCGGGTTCGACTTCGAGCGGGCCTTCGCCAGGTTCACCGGCGGATTCCGCCTGCCGCTGGAGGCCGACGTCTCGGTGCGCGGCTCTCGGGCGGGCGAACTGATCGCGCGCTGCATGGTCGAGACCGGCACGAGCTCCTTCTACAAGGCGCTCGGCGACGCCACGCAGGAGCCGGTTCTGCGCGCAATCTGCCGCGAGATCGAGAACGACGAGCTGGCCCATTACGAGCTGTTTCGGAGTCATCTCGAACGCTATCTGCACAAGGAGCGCCGCGGCTACTGGCAGCGGCTGAGGGTCGCGTTTTCGCGCATCGTGGAGGCCGAGGACGACGAGCTGGCCTATGCCTACTACACCGCCAACATGCCCGATGACGCGCCCTACAACCGCGCGCGCTGCGCGATGGAGTACGCCCGCGGGACGCTCGCCTACGTCGCGCCGGATCATTTCGAGCGCGCCGTCGGCATGTTCCTGCAGCCGGTCGTGTTCACGCGCGGCAGCGCGATTCTGCGCCGGTTCTTCTCGCGCCTGCTCTGGCTGACGGTCCGCGTGCGGGTGTTCTTCATGGTCCGTCAGCACGCGGCGACGGCAAGCTGAGCCCGGCCGTGCGGTCCGCGGGCGAGCATTCGGACCTGCGGACTCTCAAGGATCTGATCTCGGGCCTGGATCGATACGGCGAGAGGACGGCGCTGATCGCCTTCTCGCCCGACGGGGCCGAGGAAACGAGCTTCGCCGCGCTGGTCGAGCGCAGCAGGCAACTCGCGGCTTGGCTGTGCGAGCGGCGCATCGCGGATGGCGCGCCGGTCGCCGTCTTCGCGCCCAACAGCATAGATGCGGTCATTTGTCGCTTCGCGCTGATCCTCGCCGATGCGCTGACCGTGCCGATCGACTTCGACGCCGATGCCGGCCGGCTCTACGACCTGCTCGCCGACAGCGGCGCCAGGCGCCTGTTCGTCGGCGCCGCCTTTCTCGATGTCGCCCGGGATGCGATCGGCCGTCTGGGCGAGGATGTGGAGATGGTGCTTATCGACGATGCGCCCGAAGCCGCAGGCCTGCCGCGGCTGGCCGCGCTGACGGCAGATCCGGTGTCGGACCGGGGCGGCGTGGACCCCGATGCGCCGGTCGCGCGGTTCTACACCGCGGGCACCACCGGGGTCTCCAAGGCGGTGCCGCTGTCTCACCGCAACATTCTGACCAACCTGCGGATTCTCATGGAACTCGAGGTCGTCGGGCGCGACGACCGGGTGGTCCTGCCGTTGCCGCTGCATCACTCCTACCCGTTGATCGTCGGGCTTCTGCTGCCGCTTTCCGCGGGCGCGGCGGTGGTCTTTCCGGCCGGAATCGCGGGCCCGGATTTCGTTCAGGCGGTGCGAGAGGGAAAGGCGAGCGTCGTGGTCGGCGTGCCGCGGCTCTACGAGGCGTTCGTTGCCGGCCTCGACAACCGCATCGCATCGCTCGGCGGTCTGCGCCCGGTGGTTCTGAAAAGCCTGCTCGCCATCGCGATGGGCGCGCGCAGGCGGCTCGGCTGGCGCATCGGGCGCGTCCTGCTGCGGCCGCTGCACGCCCAGATCGGCCCCGATCTCAGGATCCTGGCCTGCGGCGGCGCGCGGCTCGACGCCGAGGTCGAATGGCGGCTCGAAGGGCTCGGCTATTCGGTGCTCACCGGCTACGGGCTGGTCGAGACCGCCTCGATCGCGACCTATAACCGGCCGGGCGCGGCCCGCGTCGGCAGCGCCGGACGGCCGTCGGCGGCCGTCGAAATGCGGATCGCGCCGGTCGACGAGATGGACCGCGGCGAGGTCCAGTTCCGCGGCCCGATCGTCTTCAAAGGCTACGCCAACAACCTCGCGGCCAACGCGGAAGCCTTCACCGACGGCTGGTTCCGCACCGGCGACCTCGGCTGGCAGGACGAGGACGGGTTCCTTTTCATTTCCGGCCGGCTCAAGGAGGTGATCCCGCTGTCCGGCGGCAAGAACGTCGCGCCCGGCGATGTCGAGGAAGTCTACCGGCAAAGCCCCTATGCCGAGGAATTCGCCGTGATCGAGCGCAACGATCGGCTGGCCGGCATCGTCGTGCCCAACATGGACGCGCTGCGCCAGGCCGGCGACGGCGACATGGAGCAGCGGCTCCGCCTGTCCTTCGGCGAGCTCGGCCGCGGTCTGCCGGGTTACATGCGGATTGCCGATTTCGTGGTCACCCGCGAGCCGCTGCCGCGCAACCAGCTCGGCAAGTACCGGCGGTTCCAGCTTCCGGAAGTCTTCGACCGGGCTGAGCGGGGCGCCGGAACGGCCCCGGCTGCGCTCGATGACGCGGATCGGGCGCGGTTGGAGACCGCGCGGGCGCGGGCGCTGATCGCTTGGCTCGAAGGCAGGTTCCCCGAGGCCGCGCTCCACCCCGACACATCTTTGCAAATGGAGCTCGGGATCGATTCGCTGTCCTGGCTCGACCTGAGCCTGGATCTCGAACGGACGCTCGGCGTCCGGCTGTCCGAGGACGTGCTCGGCGGGCTGATCAATCTCCGCGACCTGATCGATGCGGTCGAGGCGGCCGAGGACTCCGGCGAATCGGACCCCTCCCACCACACGCGGCTCCGGGCGCGGGTGCGCGCGGACAGCGCCCGTTGGCTCGGCGAGCCCGGCCTCTGGGCGCGTGCGATCGGGCGGACCCTGCATCCGGCGGTCCGCCTGACGGCGGCGGTCTTCTTTCGCCTGCACGCCGACGGCGCCCCGCCGCCGCCGACGGGGCGGCGGATCATCCTGGCCAACCATTTGAGCGATCTCGACCCGCTGGTCCTTGGCGCCGCGCTGCCCTACCCGGTTCTCCGTGGTGTCTGGTGGGGCGGCGATGCCGGGCGGCTGTTCGGCAGTCGGGCCGGCCGGGCGCTCGCGCGCATCGCCCGGATTTTCCCGGTCGACGACCGCGCGCCCGATGCAAGCCTCGAACTCGCGGTCGAAGTCCTGGAGCGCGAGCGGACGCTGGTGTGGTTCCCGGAGGAATGGCGCTCGCCCGACGGCGCGCTGCAGCGCTTCCGGGCGGGTGTCGGCGCGCTGGTGGACAGGACCCACGCCGACGTCGTGCCCGCGATCATCGAGGGAACGTTCGAGGCGATGCCGCGCACCGCGAAGCTCCCGCGGCCCCGGCCCGTCTCGATCCGTTTCGGCCCCCCGGTCAAGGCCGCCGACCTGCTGTCCGGGCTTCCGGTCGAAGCGCCTCGCGAGCGCCACCGCGCGATCGCGCAGAAGCTGCAGCAGGCGATGGCGGCCCGAATGAAAACCGGGGCCAGCGAATAATTCTTCGGAAGACTACGCATCGTCCCCGGTGTTCCACGGATTTCATCCGGGCCAGCCGAGCGGCTTATGGCTTGCCCGCGCCGGCGCTGGCGGTCGCCCGCCTCGTGGACCCGTACGCTCCAGCCTCGCTGGGCCAGCCGACGCTGCCGCCGCGGTCAATCCGGCAATCCCGCCCCGGCAATCCCGGCGTGGCGCTTGCGCGACGGCATGATCCGAACCGGCAGAACGACAGGAGGCCCGGCAAAAAATCTACCGCAGGATCGCGGCGGCTGAAGGGGGTGGCCGGCGGATGCCGGCCGGATCGTCCTCCTTCGATCAGGCAGCCTGTTCGCGGCGGCCTGCCCGGACGCGCTTGGGGGCGGATCTGGCGCGCGGTCGTCCGGGACCGTTCCGCGCGCCTTGGGGTGCGACAATCGCGGGCCCGTTCCCGATCACCGTGAGCGGGCGGCGGATCAACCGCTCGATGTCGCGCAGGTAGCCGCGCTCGCTCGCATCGCAGAACGACACCGCCGTCCCCCCGGCGCCGGCCCGCGCCGTGCGTCCGATGCGGTGGACATAGCTTTCCGGCTGGTTGGGAAGCTCGTAGTTGACGACATGGGATATGCCGTCGACATCGATTCCGCGCGCCGCGATGTCGGTCGCCACCAGGACCCGTGCATCGCCCTCGCGGAACCGCTTCAGCGCGCGCTCGCGGGCGCCCTGGGACTTGTTGCCGTGGATCGCCTCGGCAACGACGCCGCCCTTGTCGAGCTGCTGGGCGATGCGGTTGGCGCGGTGTTTGGTGCGCGCGAAGACCAGCACCCGCGACAGCGCGGGATCGTCCAGGATGCGGGCGAGCAAAGCGATTTTGGCGGCAGTCTCGACGTGATAGATGCTCTGCTCGATGCGTTCGACCGGCGTTGCCTGCGGCGTCACCTCGATGCGGACCGGTTCGACCAGGATCTCGCCTGACAGATGCGCGATCTCTCCCGGCATGGTGGCCGAGAACAAAAGCGACTGGCGGCGGTCCGGCAGCGCCGCCACGATCTTGCGGACATCGCGCACGAAGCCCATGTCGAGCATCCGGTCGGCCTCATCGAGGACGAAGAATTCGACCGCGCCCAGCGCGAGCTGCCGCTGGTTCATCAGGTCGAGCAGCCGGCCGGGGGTTGCGACCAGGATGTCGGCGCCGCGATGCAGGGCGCTCACCTGCGGCTTCTGGCTGACGCCGCCGTAGATCACGGTGTGGCGCAGAGGCAGGCGGGCGCCGTAAGCGCGGAATTCCTCGCCGATCTGGATCGCGAGTTCCCGGGTTGGCGCGAGGATCAGCGCGCGCGGGCCGCGCGCTCGGTTCTCGCCGTTCATCCGCGACAGCCTGTGCAGGATCGGCAGCGCGAAGGCCGCCGTCTTGCCGGTGCCGGTCTGGGCGATGCCCAGAACGTCGCGCCCGGCGAGAAGTTCGGGGATGGCGCGGCGCTGGATCGGCGTCGGGACGTTATGGTCTCTGGCGGTCAAGGCATGCAGGATCGGATCGGCAAGGCCGAGCTCCGAGAAGCTGGTAACTGTCACTTGGGTGTCCTTATGCGCCCGGTCAGGCCGGGGCGTTTCGCCCGGATCCGGGCGCGGCCGGAACGGCAGGATTCTTGATTATTGTTCCCGGGACTTGCGCCGCAACTCGGCGGCGGTTCGCGCAATCGCGAGACAATACACGCAGGACACATGGGCGCCCTTGCCCGTAATGTCAAGAAATCTATCGACCGATCGGACCGGGCAGGGGCGGAAGCAGGAGCGGAAGATGTCGAATCCCGGGCCGCCGGGCAAGCGGCCGGCCCGCTTCGTCGTTCAGGCCGAATTGGATCTCCATCCGGCGGTCGGTAAGGATCGGGGCGCCGAACCGCCGGTCCCGGACGGCAAGATTCTCGCTCAGCTTCCGCATGTGGCGCTCCGGCACAGCGCCGTAGCCCAGCCCATTGCCCGATGACGCCGAACGAACTATCCCTGGCGCTCATCCCATCGTCTCGACCGGGAGTTCCAGACTCGGGGTCCGGTATGGGGCGGTGGGGCAGGGCGCCCGTATGCCGGATGTCGGAGGAATGCGCGAAGGCTTGTTGAGCGATACCGATCCGCCGCCCTATACGGTGGTGAACGCCGATGCCGCGGGGCCGGTCGTGCTGGCCTGCGATCATGCCGGCAACGCGGTGCCCGAGGCGCTCGGCAGTCTCGGTCTGCCGCCGGATGCGCTTGGAGGTCACATCGCCTGGGACGAGGGCGCCGCCGAAATCGCGCGGCTCCTCGCCGGCCGGCTCAATGCCGTCTGCGTGATGGCCGGCTATTCGCGGCTGGTGATCGACTGCAACCGGGCGGTGGACCATGAGACCTCGATTGCGGCGGAGAGCGACGGAATCGCGGTGCCCGGCAATCGGGGCCTCGGCGATCGCGAGCGTATGCTGCGGCGGCGCGCCGTCTTCGATCCCTACCACGATGCGCTTGCGGCGGCGCTCGATGCGGTGCGCGCGCGTGGCCAAAGGCCGGCGCTGATCGCGGTTCACAGCTTTACACCCGTGATGGACGGCCGAGCGCGGCCCTGGCAGGTCGCGATCCTGTGGGCTTACGACCCGCGCATTCCGGCGCCGTTGATAGCCGCCCTCCGGGCGCGCGGCGATCTCGCGGTCGGCGACAACGTGCCCTATTCGGGGCGCGATCAGTACGGCTACACCATGGAGGCCCACGGCGCCGGGGCGGACATACCCCACGCGCTGATCGAGATCCGCAGCGATGAGATCGCCGATGCGGCGGGTGTCGAGCGCTATGCCGGCATCCTGGCAGAAGCGCTGGAGCCGGTGCTGGCCGGGCTCGCGGACGGCTGATTGGCCGGCCCGGGGTGTTCGAGGAGGCCAGCAAGCTGAGGCACGGCGGTGGACAATGCCGGCGGATTGTCCAATATCCGTACAAGAAATTCGTCGTTGCCTGGGGAGAAGAATATGGACGATCGGACACGGATCGAGCTGGAAGCGGCCGCCTTCAGGAGCCTGGTCGACCATCTGCGCAAGCGGACCGACGTCCAGAACATCGACCTGATGACCCTGTCGGGCTTCTGCCGCAACTGTCTGAGCAGGTGGTACAACGAAGCCGCCGCCGAGCGCGGCGTCGAGATGGACTACGAACGTGCGCGCGAAATCGTCTACGGCATGCCGTATTCGGAGTTCAAGGCGAAACACCAGAAAGAGGCAGGCGCGGAACAGATCGCCGCGTTCAAGGAAGCCGAGGCCAAGGCCGGCCACTGAGAAGTTTCACGTAGAAGTTTCACGTATACGAGGGGCGGGCCATGGCCGAAGGGGGGCTGGCGGTCGACCGGCTGCGATCGTTCGTCGAGCGAATCGAACGGCTCGAGGAGGAGCGCGCGGGCATCGCCGCGGATATTCGCGAGGTCTATTCCGAGGCCAAGGGGGCGGGCTTCGATCCCAAGATCATGCGCCAGGTGGTTCGGCTTCGGAAGATGGACGACCACGAGCGCGTAGAGCAGGATCTGGTCTTGGAGACCTACCTGCGCGCGCTGGGCATGGCGGCGGCGGCGGCGCAGGAATAGGACCCTCACCCTCCCATTGCCGCGCGTAGCGGGGCGGGTGAGGGTCGTTTCTGTTTTCAGAACTTCTCCACCCAGGGCCGCAGCTCGACCTCCCAGGTCCAGGAGCTGCGGTGCTGGCGGTGGATGTGCAGGTAGGTCTCGGCGATCGCATCGGGGTCGAGCGCGCCGTCCTCGCCGGCTGCGACGGCGCGCTCGCTGCCGGGCCTGGCGATGCCGCCATCGATGACGAAATGGGCGATGTGAATGTTCTTCGGTTGCAACTCCCGGGCAAGGCTCTGGGCCAGGCCGCGCAGCCCGAACTTGCCCATCGCGAACGACGAGGAGTTGGCGTAGCCCTTGACGCTCGCCGAGGCGCCGGTCAGGAGGATCGTGCCGCCGCCGCGCGCAACCATCTGCCGGGCGGCCTGCTGGGCGACCAGAAACCCACCATAGCAAGAGATCAGGATCGCCTTGCGCACTTCCTCGACATCGAGGTCGATTACCGGCCCCCGCGCCCGGTAGGACGGGTTGAAGACCACGATGTCGGGCTCGCCGATGTCGGCGCTCACCGAGGCGAACAGCGATGCGACCGATTCCGGGGCGCTGGCATCGCAGGCATAGGCCTTGGCGCCGGTCTCCGAGACCAGGTCGGACAGTTTGTCGGTATTCCGCGCGGCCAGCGCGACGGACATACCTTCCTTTCTGAACAGCCGGGCAAGCGAGGCGCTCAGCCCGCCGCCCGCGCCGACGATCAAAGCGTTTTCGCTTTCAGCCATAGGACGCTCCCTTCGATGCCGTCGGGCGCGCCCCTGAGGATGGGTCAATGAAGCCCGAGGTGCGTGACGATCTTCCCGCCCCCTTCGGTATCGCGCGCGATCTCGATCGCGCGGACCGGCCCCTCGCGCCTGCGCGCCGCTCCGACGGTATAGACCATGCCTTTGACCGCGCGCCAACGATAATTGACCGAGCGCATCGGATGAGCCGGTCTTATCGTGCGTAACTTATCGTGCGTAACTTATCGTGCGTAAAGCGACTCCAGCCCGTTGCGATGCGCATCGGTGATCTTATAGCGGCGAATCTTGAGAGACGGTGTGAGCTGTTCATTCTCGATGGTGAACGGATCGGCGCGCAGCATGAAACGGCGGACCCGCTCGATCGCCGGCAGATCGGCGTTGACCCGCTCGACCGCCTCGCCAAGCGTTGCCTTGAAGTCGGCGTCCTCGACCAGCGCGTCGAGCCTGGCCGGCTTGCCGGCCTTGCGCGCCCAGTCGCCGGCAAACTCGGCGTCGGGCACCACCAGGGCCACAAGGTGCGGCTTGCGGTCGCCGTAGACCATCGCCTGGGCGATTTCCGGCTGGATGGTCAGGAACCCCTCGATCCGCTGCGGCGAGACGTTGTCGCCGCCGGAGTTGACGATGATGTCCTTCTTGCGATCGGTGATCCGGATATGGCCGTCCGGGTCGATCTCGCCGATATCGCCGGTGTGTAGCCAGCCGTCGCGGATGGTCTCCGCCGTCGCGGCCTCGTCGCCCCAATAGCCGTTCATCACCAGCTCGCCGCGCACCAGGATTTCGCCGTCGTCCGCAATTCTGACCTCGACATCGACCAGCGGCGGGCCGACGGTCCCGATGCGGATTTTGCCCGGCAGGTTGCAGCTTACGATCGGCGCGGACTCGGTCTGGCCGTAGCCTTGCAGCAGCGTCAGCCCGAGCGCGCTGAAGAACATCCCGATGTCGTAGTTCAGCGGCGCCCCGCCGGAGACCAGCGCCTTGAGCCGGCCGCCGAAACGCTCGCGCACCTTGGCGCGGACCAGCCGGTCGAGCGCCGCATCGACGATCTTCTCGGTCACCGACAGCGCGCGCTCGCCGCGGATTTGCCGCGCGCCGAGCTCGACCGCCTTTGCGAACAGCCTGGCTTTGACGCCGCCTTTCTGGGCGACGCCGCGGGTGATCCGCCCGTGCATCGTCTCGTAGAGCCGCGGCACGGCGGTCATGATCGTCGGGCGGACCTCGCCCATGTTGTTGGCCAGCTTGTCGACGCCCTCGGCGTAGTAGATCTGCGCGCCGATCGACAGCGGGAACATCAGCCCCGCGGTGTGCTCGTAGGCGTGCGACAGCGGCAGGAAGGACAGGAACACCTCGTCGGCCAGCCCGAGCTCCAGCAGAAGCTGGTGGGCGCCCTTGCAGTTGCACAGGATTGCGCCGTGGCTGAGCATGACGCCCTTGGGCGCGCCGCCGGTGCCCGAGGTGTAGATCAGGCACGCGGTCTCGGACCGGCCGATCGCGGCGACCTTGGCCGCGGTCTCCGCGACCGCAGCGTGCGCGACCGCGTCCGCCCAGGAATGGACCGTGAGGCCGGAATTGGCCGGCCCGGCCGGCGGCTCGACCATGATCACGGTCTTGAGGCTTTCGGTCTCGGCCGCCGCGGGGAGCGCGCGTTCGGCCAGGGCCGGCGTCGAGACGATCAGGACTTTCGCGCCGCTGTCGGACATCACATGGCGATGATCGCTCACCTGGTTGGTGACATAGGCCGGAACTGTGATCGCGCCCGCGGCCATGATCGCGACATCGGCGATCGCCCATTCCGGCCGGTTCTCGGCAACCAGCATCACCCGGTCGCCGCGCCCGATACCGATCGAGTTCAGGAAGGCGGCGAGGCCCGCGACCTGCCGCGCGGCCTCGGCGCCCGACACCGATATCCAAGCGCCGTTGCGCTTGGCCCACAGCAGGGGCCGGTCGCCGACCGCGCCCATGACATCGAAGAACATCGCCGGCAGGCTCTGCCAAGTGTCGTAGCGCATCGAAATCCCCTCGATCACCGGAGTTCCGGTCCGCCCATTATGGCCGGGTCCGTTAAGGTCGTTAAGGTTTTGATAAACGCCGCGCCCTGTCGGTCGTCGTTGGCGCGCCGCCGCGCATCCCTTATATCCTGGCTTCGACACTGGAGCCAAAAATGAGTGACCAGCCCACCGCCGCCGCGCTCGGAGACCTGCCCCGCTGGGATTTGGCGGATCTCTATCCCGGCCCCGACAGCGATGCGCTGGAGCGGGATCTATGCCGGGCCGAGGCCGACGCCAAGGCTTTCAACGAGCACTGGGCCGGCCGGCTGGCGGCGCTCGACGGGGCTGGGCTCGGCCGCGCGATCGCCGCGTACGAGGCCCTGGAGGACATCACCGGCCGGGCGATGGGCTATGCCGAACTGCTCCATGCCGGCGACCTGAGCGATCCGGAGATCAGCCGGTTCTACCAGGCGATCCAGGAACGCGTGACGGCGATCTCCGCCGAGCTGTTGTTCTTCGCCCTGGAGATCAACGCGCTGGAGGAGACCACGCTCGAGGCCATGATGGCGGCGCCCGAGGCCGGCCGCTACCACTCCTGGTTGCGCGACATCCGCCTGTTCCGGCCCCACCAACTCAACGAGGAGGCCGAGCGGCTGCTTCACGAGAAGCGGCTGACCGGACGGTCGGCCTGGAACCGGCTGTTCGACGAGACCATGGCGGGGCTGCGTTTCCCCGTCGACGGGCGCGCACTGACCAGTCAGGAGGCGCTGCACCTGCTGTCGGATGCGGACGGGGCGGTCCGGCGCGCGGCCGCCGAATCGGTCGGTGCGGTGCTGGGGGCGAACATCCGGCTGTTCGCGCTGATCACCAACACGCTGGCCAAGGACAAGGAGATCGAGGACGGCTGGCGCCGATTCCCTGCCCCGCAGTCCTCGCGCCATCTGGACAACCGGGTCGAGGACGAGGTCGTCGATGCGTTGGCCGAATCGGTGCGGGAGGCCTGTCCGAGGCTGTCGCACCGTTACTACGCGCTCAAGGCGCGCTGGCTGGGCGTGGACGCGCTGGACTACTGGGACCGCAACGCGCCGTTGCCCGACGCCGATGAGCGGACGATCCCGTGGCGAGAGGCCGCCTCCATCGTGCTTGAAGCCTACGATGCGTTCTCGCCGCTGCTCGGCGAGATCGGCCGGCGGTTCTTCGACAACGCCTGGATCGATGCCGGCGCGCGGGCCGGCAAGTCGCCGGGCGCGTTCGCCCATCCGACGGCGCCCTCGGCTCATCCTTATCTGCTGCTCAACTACCAGGGCAAGACGCGCGACGTGATGACGCTCGCCCACGAGCTCGGCCACGGCGTCCACCAGGTGCTGGCCGGCCCACGCGGCGCGCTGATGGCCGAGACCCCGCTGACCCTGGCCGAGACCGCCTCTGTGTTCGGCGAGATGCTGACCTTCAAAGCGCTGCTCGGCGGCGCCACCGACCCGGCCCGGCGCAAGGCGCTGCTCGCCTCGAAGGTCGAGGACATGCTGAACACGGTGGTCCGCCAGATCGCCTTCTACACCTTCGAGCTGCGCGTCCACCGGGCCCGGCGCGAGGGCGAGCTGACCGCCGACCGGCTGGGCGAGATCTGGATGGAAGTCCAGGCCCAGAGCCTCGGCCCGTCGGTGCGGCTGGGCGGGGATTACCGCCACTACTGGGCCTGTATCCCGCATTTCATCCATGCGCCCTTCTACGTCTATGCCTATGCCTTCGGCGACTGCCTGGTGAACTCGCTCTATGCCGTCTACGAGGGCGCGCATCCGGGATTTGCGGAAAAATATCTCGACATGCTGCGCGCCGGCGGGACGCTCCGGCATCGCGAGCTGCTGGCGCCGTTCGGGCTCGATGCGTCCGATCCCGCCTTCTGGTCGCGTGGGCTCGCCGTCATCGGCGGCTTGATCGACCGGCTCGAGGACTTGGGATGAGCCGAAGGCCCGGCCGAGCGGGCGGCGGTTCCGACGACGGCCCGGCCGAGGAGGCGAACCGGCTGAGCGGGCGGATGCGCCGCTACACCCGCGTTGGCGCCGCCGTGGGCGGGATCGCGGCGCGGATGGCAGGCGAGCGCTATCTCGGCATCAAGGCCGACCGGGAGCGCAATGCCGAGGACCTCAAGCGCGCGTTGGGCGGCCTCAAGGGCCCGCTGATGAAGGTCGCGCAGATCATGTCGACTGTCCCCGACATGCTGCCCAAGGAATATGTCGACCGGCTGATGGGGCTACAGTCCAACGCACCGCCGATGGGCTGGCTGTTCGTGCGCCGTCGCATGGCCGCCGAGCTCGGCCCGGACTGGCAGTCGCAGTTCGCCGCGTTCGAGAGCGAGGCCGCCGCGGCCGCCTCGCTCGGCCAGGTCCACCGCGCCCGCGCCCATGACGGCCGGGCGCTGGCCTGCAAGCTGCAATATCCCGACATGTCCTCGATTGTGGAGGCCGATCTCCGCCAGCTCCGCGTGGTGTTCGCGATCTATCGCCGCTACGACCGCGCGGTCGATCCGCGCGATATTCACCAGGAGATCTCGGCCCGGCTGCGCGAGGAGCTCGACTACCTGCGCGAAGCCCGGCACATGGCGCTCTACCGGCTGATGCATGCCAGGGAAGAGGGCGTGCATGTGCCGGAGCCGGTCCCGGAGCTTTCGACCCGCCGGCTGCTCACCATGACCTGGCTCGAAGGCCAGCGCCTGATGGAGGTCACCGACGCCAGCCTCGAAATACGCAACCGGGTGGCCTTCAACATGTTCCGGGCCTGGTATGTGCCGTTCTATTACTACGGCGTCATCCACGGCGACCCGCATTTGGGCAACTACTCGGTGCGGCCCGACCAGTCGGTCAATCTGCTCGATTTCGGCTGCATTCGGGTGTTCAAGCCGCCTTTCGTCCAGGGCGTGATCGATTTGCACCGCGCGCTGGAAACCGCCGACGAAGCGCTCGCGGTCCACGCCTACGAGACCTGGGGCTTTCACAACCTGACCAAGGAGATGATCGACACCCTGAACCTGTGGGCCGGGTTCGTCTACGGCCCGCTCCTGGAGGACAAGCCCCGGCGCATCCAGGAATCCGATGGCGGCATGTACGGCGCCAACATCGCGGCCAAGGTCCATGCCGAGTTGCGGCGGCTGGGCGGGGTGACGCCGCCGCGCGAGTTCGTGCTGATGGACCGCGCGGCGATCGGGCTGGGCTCGGTCTTTCTGCATCTGAAGGCCGAAATCAACTGGTACCGGATCTTCCGCGATCTGGTTGCCGGCTTCGACGCCAAGGCGCTCGGCGCCCGCCAGAAGGCCGCGCTCAAGAAGGCCGGCGTCCCGCCTGGCGGGTGACCTCGCCGAGCACGGTCCGGATCGCTCCGGTGAGCCGCGCCAGATCCGGCGCATCGACGATCAGCGGCGGCATCAGGTAGACCACATCGCCCAGCGGGCGGATCCAGACGCCCTCGGCGACGAAGCGACGGCGCAGGCCGGCGAGGTCGTCGATGCGCTCGAGCTGGACGACGCCGACCGCGCCGCGCACGCGCACATCGAGGACGCTTGGCAGGCCGCGGCACGGCGCGAGCTCGTCCGTGAGCTGGGCCTCGATCGCCGCGACCTGGGCCAGACGCGGCTCGCGCTCGTACAGATCGAGGCTCGCATTGGCCGCCGCGCACCCCAGCGGGTTGGCCATATAGGACGGCCCGTGCATAAGCGCCCTGTCCGGATCCTCGCTCTCGAACGCGGAGAATACCCGCGCGTTGGCGATGGTGGCCGCGAGTCCCGTCGCGCCGCCGGTCAATGCCTTGGACAGACAGATGATGTCGGGCGCGGTCTCCGCCGCCTCGAAGGCGAACATGGTGCCGGTGCGGCCGAAGCCGGTCGCCACCTCATCGAGGATCAGCAGCACGTCGTTGCGGGCGCACGCCCGGGCGATGCCGGCCACCGTCTCCGGGCCGTGGAACTTCATGTTGCCGGCGGCCTGAACCAGCGGCTCGAGGATCACCGCCGCGACCTCGTCCCGCCGGCGGGCGAGCATCGCGTCGAACTCGGCGAGCGCCCGGGCGCCGACCGGCAGGTCCCGGACGATCTGTCTGGGCACATAGCCGCCAAGCAGCCGGTGCATCCCGTCGTCGGGGTCGCCGACCGACATCGCGCCCAGCGTGTCGCCGTGATAGCCCCAGCGGAAGCAGACGAACCGGTCGCGGCCGGCAACGCCCAGGTTGCGCCAGTACCGGATCGCCATCTTGAGTGCGACCTCGACCGCGACCGAGCCGGAGTCGCTGAAGAAAACCCTGTCGAGCCCGTGACCCAGGAGGACGGCGAGCCGACGCGCAAGCCGCATCGCCGGTTCGTGGGCGAGCCCGCCGAACATCACATGAGGCATGCGCTCGAGCTGCGCGGCCATCGCCGCCAGGATGTGCGGATGGTTATAGCCGTGACACGCCGTCCACCATGAGGCGATGCCGTCGATCAGCTCCGTCCCGTCGGCCAGGCGGATGCGCACGCCCTCGGTCGTCACCGCCTCGAACGGCGGCGGCGTTCCGGCCATCGGCGTATAGGGGAACCAAAGATGATCCGGGGTCTCAGCCACCGGCCGCGCGATAGGGCGCGATGCCGAGCTTTTCGAATAACCCGGCATCGGCCGCGGCATCGGGGTTGGGCGTGGTCAGCAACGTCTCGCCGTGAAAGATCGAATTGGCGCCGGCATGGAAGCACAGCGCCTGGGTCGCCTCGTCCATCTCCATCCGCCCGGCCGAAAGACGGACCATCGAGTCCGGCATCATGATCCGGGCGGCCCCGACGGTGCGCACGAACTCCAGCGGGTCGAAATCGGCGGCCTCGGCCAGCGGCGTACCGGGGCTGCGCACCAGCATGTTGATCGGCACGCTCTCGGGCGGCGGGTCCATGTTGGCCAGCGTGACCAGCAAGTCCGCGCGGTCGCGGCGGGTCTCGCCCATGCCCAAAACGCCGCCGCAGCAGACTGCTATGCCGGCGTCGCGCACGCGCTCCAGGGTCTCCAGCCGGTCGGAGAAGCGCCGCGTGGTGACGATCTCTTCATAGAACGATTCCGAGGTGTCGATGTTGTGGTTGTAGTAGTCGAGCCCCGCGTGGCGCAGCCGCTCGGCCTGTCCCTGTTTCAGCAATCCCAGGGTGGCGCAGGTTTCCAGACCCAGCGCCTTGACGCCGGCGACCATGATTGCGACCGCCTCGAGGTCGCGCTCGCTCGGCCCTCGCCAAGCCGCACCCATGCAGAACCGGGTCGCTCCGGCCGCCTTCGCCTCGCGCGCCGCGTCCAGAACGTCTGCCAGGGGCATCAAGCGCTCCGCCCCGACGCCGGTGTCGAAATGCGCGCTCTGCGGGCAATAGGCGCAGTCCTCCGGGCAGGCGCCGGTCTTGATGCTCAACAACGTCGCGACCTGGACCCGGTTGGGGTCGAAGTGTCGGCGATGGACCGACTGGGCCTCGAACAGGAGATCGTTGAACGGCAGAGCAAAGAGGGCGAGCGCACGTGCGCGGGTCCAGCCTGCCCGCTCGGGGAGGGTCTCGGACATGGCCGGGACTATAGTGGCGCGCGGTTCGGCCCGCCAGCCCGAACGGGCGCGCGGCGGCCGGTCCGGATGAATGCGCGGCGACGCGACGCGGAGTAGTCTGCGCGGCCATGAAATCGCTCGATCGGTTTGCCGGTGAAAAGCTCGTCGAACTCGAATCGCAAAACCTGCGGCGCACGCTCGCGGTCACCCTCCCGCTCGGCGGCGGCCGGTCCGGCCGCGACGGCCGTGCGCTGATCTCGTTCTGCTCCAATGACTATCTCGGGCTCGCCGGCGACGCCCGGCTGCGCGAGGCGGCCGCCCGGGCGCTCGCCGAATACGGGCTCGGCGCCGGCGCGTCGCGGCTGATTACCGGCAACCATCCGCTGTTCGCGGTGCTCGAACGGCGCCTGGCCGAGATGAAGGGCACCGGAGATTCCTGCGTCTTCGGTAGCGGCTATCTGGCCAATCTCGGCGTCACGCCCACCCTCGCCGGGTCCGGCGATCTCATTGTGCTGGACGCGCTGAGCCACGCTTCGATGCATACCGGCGCGCGGCTCGCGCGGTCCCGGGTCGAATCGTTCGCGCACAACGATGTCGAGGATTGCCGGCGCATTCTCAAAGGTTTGCGCGCCGGGCACGGCCGTTGCGTGATCCTGACCGAAGGCGTGTTCTCGATGGACGGCGACTTGGCGCCGCTCGGCCCGCTGACGTCTCTCGCGGCCGAATTCGATGCCTGGCTGCTGGTCGACGACGCCCACGGCTTCGGCGTGCTCGGCGGCGGCGCGGGCAGCGCGCGCGCCCAGGGGCCGCTGCCGGCCGGGATTCCCCTGCACATCGGCACGTTGTCGAAGGCCGCCGGCGCCTATGGCGGATTTCTCGCGGCCTCGGTCCCGGTGTGCGCCCTGATGCGCACGCGGGCGCGCAGCTTCGTCTACTCGACCGGCCTGCCGCCGGCGGTCGTCGCCGGGGCGATCGCCGCACTCGAGGTCATCGCCGTCGAGCCCGAGCGGGTCGCCGCGCCCGGGCGCCATGCGCGCGCGTTCGCCGAGCTTCTGGGGCTCGCCCCGCCGCAGAGCCAGATCGTGCCCCTCATGCTGGGGACCGCCGATGCTGCGCTCGAGGCTTCGCGGCGGCTCGCGGAGCGCGGTTTTCTGGTGAGCGCGATCCGCCCGCCGACGGTGCCCGAGGGGACCGCGCGGCTGCGGTTCACGTTCTCGGCCGGGCACTCGACGTCCGACGTGCGGGCGCTCGCCGATGCGGTGATCGCGGCCGGAATCGCTCCTCGATCGGTCGTGGAGGCCGTCAAGTGAGCGATGTAAGGCGCCGGATCGAGCCCTTATCTTACCCGCCTGTACCGCTTTGCCTTCGGCCTCGCCGGAAGCGATGACGAGGCCTGCGACCTGATCCAGTCCTGCGCGCTCAAGGCGCTGTCGGCGCGCGGTGCGCCGGCGGACGAGCCTGCTTTCCGCGCCTGGCTCTTCCGCATCCTGCACAACGAGTTCATCGATCGTTACCGGCGCGCTCGGCGAAGCGAGAAATACGTCGACGACATGGCGCCCGAGGACGAGCCGACGGAATATTGGCGGGGCGACGAGCGTCTTATCACCGTCGTCGGGTCCGCGCCGGGTTCGCCCGACTGCCGGCCCCGCATCGCGAGATTCTGACGCTGATCGACTGCGCCGGGTTGAGCTACGAAGAGGCCGCGCAAGCCTTGGGCGTCCCGGTGGGCACGATCATGAGCCGCCTGAGTCGCGCCCGGCGCCGGCTGCTCATCGAGGTCGAGGGCTCTAATGTGGTGGCGCTGAAATCAAGGCGCGGCGCGAGATGAGCCGGTGTGGTCGAATGAGTTGAGTCCGTGAGCAAACCAGACATCGATACCGAGACGCTGAGCGCCTGCGTCGATGGCGAGCTTGACGGCGAGCGCGCCGCCGACGTGCTGGCGGCCGCCGCGGCCGATCCCGCCATCGCCCGCGAGCTGTCCGCCTTGAACCGGCTCAAGACGACCCTGGCCGCATCCATCGAGGCGCCGGCGCTCACGCTCCAGACGCCCGCGCGGGCCCGCCGCCTGCCACGCGTGGCGTCCGCGGTAGTCGGCGGCTACCTGCGCATGACCGGCTCCGAAGACGGCTCGGATGCGCCGCGGCTCGCCGCGGCGCACGGCTCCTGGTCGATCGAGGCGGCCCCGCTGCGGGCGTCGTCGATCAGCCCGGATGCCTATCGATCGTCCATGTCGGCCGGCACGACATGGCCGGTGACGGCCGCGCGCTGGTCGTCGGCTATCGCGGCGCCAGAGGCTGCAAGCTGAGCCTGATCGTCTTGCCCGGGGCCGAGGGCTCCGAAACCGGCCTGACGCCGATTGCGGCACAGGATGTGGCCGGTTTCGTCTGGCGCGCCGGCCGGCTGGGCTACGCGATCCTCGCCCAGGGAATGGCGGAGGCGCGGCTGAGAGTCATCGTCAACAAGGTTATGGAGGCCAGCCGGAGGCGGCTGCCGCTCGACAAGGCCCCGCGCGGACCCGGCTGGCCGAGAGCCGCGCCAAGAGCGCGCCCTGCCGTGTCTGAGGCTTTCGGGGAAAAATCCGACCCACCGGTCGTTTCCCCGATACGGCAGGATCCTCCCGGTCCCCGGGACCGATCCGTCCCCGGCGAATGACGAAACTGAGAGGTAGGGTCATGGCGAGTGGTAAGGGCAGGCGCGAAGCCGATCTCTTCGCGCTCTATCGCGACGATCCGGAAGAGGCCGATCGCATCGTCTTCGGCAGGGTCGCCCATCGCGACCGCCACGGATTCCTGAAAGGTGCCGGGCTGGCGAGCATGGGCGCCCTGCTTGGCGCGGCCGTCCCGTTCCACCGCAACATGCTGGCCGGGTTCATCCCCGAGGCCCTGGCGGCCACGAAGATGACGATCGCCGGCAAAGACGGGCTTACGGTGCTCAATGACCGGCCGGTCAACGCCGAGACGCCGGCTCATCTGCTCGACGACGAGGTGACGCCGACCGCCCGGCACTCTCATTCGCAACAACGGCATCCCGCCCGAGGACGCCGACCCCGCGGGCTGGAAGCTCGTCATAGACGGGCTGGTGGACCGGCCGATGAGCCTGTCGATCGACGATCTCAGGCGCAGGTTCGAGGCCGTCACCCACCGCCTGACCCTCGAGTGCGGCGGCAACGGCCGATCGTTCTTCGATCCGCCGGCGCGGGGCAACCAGTGGAGCCTGGGTGCGGTGGGATACGCCGAATGGACCGGTGTGCGGCTGGCCGACATGCTCCGGGCCGCGGGCGTGAAGCCCAGCGTGGTCTATAACGTGCACGAAGGCGCCGACGCCCACCTGTCAGGCACGCCGGACAAGCTGCCGATCTCGCGCGGCGTGCCCATCGACAAGGCGATGAACCCGTTCAACCTGATCGCCTTCGAGATGAACGGCGGCGGCATCCACCCGATGAACGGCGCGCCGCTGCGCCTGGTCGTGCCGGGCTGGCCGGGGTCTTGCTCCCAGAAAGGGCTCACGCGCGTGTGGCTGCGTGACAAGGTCCATGACGGCCCGAAAATGACCGGGACGTCGTACCGAGTGCCGCGCTACCCGGTCGCGCCAGGACAGAAGGCGCCGAAGAAGGACTTCGAGATCATCCAGGCGATGCTGGTCAAGTCGCTGATCACCAGCCCGGTGACCGGCGGGACCAGCCGCGCGCCGCGTGACGGTGCGCGGCCATGCCTGGGCCGGAGACGGCTTTGTGACCCGCGTTGACGTTTCGATCGATTTCGGCCGCACCTGGGTGCGCGCGGACCTCGCCTCGCCGCGCAACCCCTATGCCTGGCAGCGCTGGCAGGCCGAAATCGCCTTCCCGGGCGAGGGTTATTACGAGGTCTGGGCGCAGGCAACCGACGACGGCGGCCGCAGCCAGCCCTTCGCGATCGCCTGGAACCCGAAGGGCTGCCTGAACAACGCGATGCACAGGATCTCGGTCCGCGCCGGCTGAACGTGGCGTCGCGGTTCGCGAGTCTCGCCGCAATCCTGGCGCTGACGCTGTTTGGGGGAGGGATCGGCCTCCTCCCCGCGGCGGCGGAGGACGAGCGGGCCGGCCTGCCACCGGGTGAGGGGCGCGAGGATGTCTTCGCGCTGTGCGGCGGCTGTCATTCTCTGCGGCTGGTTACGCAGCAGGGCTTCTCACGCGCGGCCTGGGACGAGGCGATCGACTGGATGGTCGAAGAACAGGAGATGGATGAGATCGAGCCCGACGAACGGCGGCTGATCCTCGATCATCTCTCGGTGTTCTACGGCCCCGATCGCAAGGCGCGAACCTCGCGATAATAGGGCCGGCCGACGCAAAAGGCCGCGCAAGGCGGCCTTTGACCCCGGGGGCGCCTGAACGGCGGCTTAGTAGCCTTCACGCTCCAGCCGCTTGCGTTCGAGCTTGCGGGCCCGGCGGATGGCCTCGGCCTTCTCGCGCGCCCGTCTCTCGGAGGGCTTTTCGTAGGACCGGCGCATCTTCATCTCGCGAAAGATGCCTTCGCGCTGCATCTTCTTTTTGAGCGCGCGCAGCGCCTGATCGACGTCGTTATCGCGTACGAGAATTTCCACGGTGATGCCGTCTCCATCGTCGTTATGGACCAGAGTATGGACCGGAGTGCGCGTCCGTCCCTCGCGGATCGCGGCACACGATCGCTCATCCTAGCACAGATCGTTCGGGAATTCGAACGCTAATCAAACGGGCGGAGATATGGTAATTGACAACCGCTCGCCCGGATCGCTAACCGCCCGGAGACGGACCGAAGGCCCATGACCCTGCTCAAGATCGCCCGAATGGGCCACAAGGCGCTGCTGAAACCTGCCGAGCCGGTTGCCGATCCGAGCGCGCGCGAGATCCGACGGCTGGTGGCCGACATGGTCGAGACCATGGAAGATGCGAGCGGCGTCGGCCTCGCCGCGCCCCAGGTCCATGTCAGTCGGCGGGTGATCGTCTTCAAGGCGCCGGGCGAGCGCATGGCCGACGGCGAGGACGAGGCGGTGCCGACGACGGCGCTGGTCAACCCCGAATTCGAGCCCCTGGGCGACGAGAAGGTGCTCGGCTGGGAGGGCTGCCTGTCGATCCCGGGCCTGACCGGCGCGGTGCCGCGCTATGCTGGCATCCGCTACCGGGGCTTCACCACCGCAGGCCAGGCGGTCGAGCGCGAGGCGCACGGCTTCCACGCCCGCGTCGTCCAGCACGAGATCGACCACCTGGACGGCATTCTCTACACCATGCGCATGGAGGACCTCGCCACGCTCGCCTTCAACGAGGAGCTTCGCCGTACCTTCGAAGCCGCGCGCGAGGACGAATGAGCGCCCAGGCGGACTCCGCCCGAGCCGCTCTTCGCGAGCGCCTGACGGCCGCCGCGATCGCCCATGTCGATTTCGACGGCTGGACCTGGCCCGCGCTCGTCGCCGGGGCATCCGATCTGGGGCTCGACGGGATCGAGGCCCGGCGGCTCTTTCCTGGCGGGCCGACCGAACTGTTCCGCGCCTTCAGCGACTGGGCCGACGAGCGGATGGCCGCGGCGGCGGATGCGCAGACCCTGGTGGAGATGCGGCTGAACGAGCGCGTTCAGGCCGCCGTCCTCGCCCGGTTCGAGGCGCTGGAGCCTCATCGCGAGGCGGTGCGCCGCGGGGTCGGATTCGCGGCCCTGCCGCACAACGCAGCGCTTGGGCTTGCCTGCTTCGGCCGCACCGTGGACCGCGTCTGGCGCCTGGCGGGAGACCGCTCGGCCGATTTCAGCTACTACACCAAGCGCGCGCTGCTGGCGGGCGTGCTCGCCTCGACAACGCTCGTCTGGCTCGATGACCGCGGCGAGGATGGCCGCGTCACCCGGGAGTTTCTGGCACGGCGCATCGCCGACATTTTGCGCATCCAACGCGCCCGGGGCGGGCTCGAACGGCTCGCGGCGCATCTGCCGAGCCCGCGCGGCTTCCGCGCCCGCCGCGGTCCCAGGGTTCTCTAAAGCATACAGGGGGAAATTCGCGATGGCCGAACAAAGCGGCAAGATTCTCGTTCGCGGCGGGGCGGTCTACGACCATCACGGCGATGTCCACAAGCCGGAAACGGCCGATATCCTGATCGAGGGTGCGGAGATCATCGCCGTCGGACCCGACCTCGATGCCGCCGGCGCGGAAGGCGTGGAGATCCTCGATGCCTCGAATCACCTGGTGATCCCGGGGCTGATCAATTCCCACTACCACTCCCACGACACGCTGTGCCGGGGGATGTTCGAGGAGCTGCCGCTGGAGATGTGGCTGCTCTACACGCTGCCCATGAGCGCCAACCGCAGCAAGGAGGAGGTTCGCATTCGCACCCTGGTCGGCGCGCTGGAATCGATGCGCTGCGGCATCACCGCCGTCCAGGACATGCTGGGGCTGATCCCGCTGAGCGAGGACTATATCGATGTCGTCGCCGGCGCCTACGAAGAGATCGGCGAGCGGGTGATCTTCTCGCCCATGGTCGCCGACATTCCGGCCGCCGGCATGGCTTGCTTCCGCGAGCTTTTGCCGCAGGAGGTCCAGGACATGCTGGGCGCCACGGCGCTCGAGGCCGGCCCGCAGCTCGACTTCCTCGAAGCCCAGATTGCGCGCCGTCCGGGCGGCGGCGTCTTGCACTGGGCGGTCGGGCCGTTCGCGCCGCAGCGCTGCACGCCGCCGATGCTCGAAGGCTGCGCCGCGCTCGCCGAGCGCCACGACCTCGGGCTCTACATCCACGTCTACGAGACCCGCGGCCAGATCGTCATGGCCCGCGAGTCCTACGGCGACTACGGCGGCTCGTTCATCGAATACCTGAACAGCGCAGGGGTCTTGAACCGTCGGCTCAACATCGCCCACAGCGTCTGGCTGAGCAGGGCGGAGATGGACCGCATGGCCGCGGCCGATGCCGGCGCAGTGCTCAACCACAACTCCAACATGAAGCTCAAATCCGGTATGGCGCCGGTGCTCGACATGCGCGAGGCCGGTATGCGGGTCGCACTCGGCTGCGACAACTGCTCGGGCAGCGACGTCCAGAACATGTTCCAGGCGATGAAGATGTACTGCCTGCTTTCGGCCGTGAGCGACCCGCAGCCCGGCCCGCCGCGCGCCCGAGAGGCGCTGCAACATGCCACCCTCGGCGGGGCGCGCGCCGCGATGCTTCAGGATCGGCTGGGCGCGATCGCGCCCGGGCGCAAGGCCGACCTCGTGCTCCTCGACCTCAACGACACCGCGTATCTGCCCTACAACAGCGCCGCGCGGCAGGTCGTCTACAGCGAATCCGGCCGCGGCGTGTCCACCGTGATCATCGACGGCCGCGTCGTAATCCGGGACCGCGTCTGCCAGACCATCGACGAGGACGCGCTGCGCGCCGAGGTGCGCGACCTGATGCGCAGTTTCATCGCCGACTACGACGAAATCATCAAATCCCGCGAATCCGCGCTGCCCCACATGCTGGCCGTCCACCGCAAGGTCTGGGAGACCGACATCGGCCTGGAGCGCTTCGTCGCGCGCACGCGCTGAACGCTGTTCATGGTGCCGGGAGCGGCCGGCGCAAATACCGGGCGTAAAGCATCAGCCTTTGTCTGGATTCGCGGCGTCCCCGGCGGAGCGCTCCTCGCTGCCCAGCGCCTCGGCCAGGCGCGCGGCGGCGGAGCCGGGGCGCAGGGGCTGCTGCTGGTCCGGGCCGGGCGCCCATCCGGTGAGCGTCAGGATCTGGAAGGTCGCCGGGATGCGGCCGTCGGCATCGGCGAACAGTTCCCGGTAGCGCGCCGCGGCGGCCAGCAGCGTCGACCGTCGGGTCGGCCGGCGCAGCCGCGCGGCCAGCGCGTTCGCCTCGCCCATCGCCCGTAAATCGGCCATCAGCGCGAGCGCATCGGCCCAGGTCACGGTGATCGTGTCGCTGTCGGCCACCGGCAGCGCGAAGCCCGCGCGTTGAAGCAGCGCGCCGGCGTCGGGCACGTCGGCGAACGGGGCGACCCGCAGGCTCGACCCGCCCTCGACCTCCGCCTCGGCCTCGATCAGCGCGCGGCGCAGCTCGTGCAGCGTCGCGCCGCCGGCCATCGCGGCCAGGAACAGCCCGTCGGGCTTGAGCACCCGGCGGATCTGGATCAGCGCGCCCGGAAGGTCGTTGACGGCATGGAGGCTGAACGCGCCCAGAACCAGATCGAAAGCCTCAGGGCCGAACGGCAGCGCCTCCTCGTCGGCGACCACCGCGGGCGGCGCCGCACGGCGGACCAGCGCTTCGCACAGGTCCATGACGACCAGTGTGCGCACGCCGTCCCGGGCGCCGAGCAGCGCGCGAAGCCGGCCGCCGAGCGCGCCGATGATCAGCACACTGGCGAAGGTCCGGCGTAGATCGTCCAGCCGGTCGGACAGCCGCCCGGCGATCTCCTCGGCAAGAAACACCGCGGGCTCGTCCATCGCGCCGGCGCGCTCGCGACGGCGCCGGACCGCCAGCCGGTCGAAGATGCCCGCAGGCTCTGTCATGGCGGATTTATCGCACTCGCGCCGTCTGGCGCAAAGCGCCGGCCGGCTTGTCGGCGGCGCGCACGCTGCCTAGACTCGCGGCCTCTCGGAGGAGTACGGCATGGCTAAGACGGTTACCGCGCAGGCCCTGCGGAAAATGCTGCTTGACGGCGGCGAGTTGGCGTTGCTCGATATCCGGGAGGAGGGCCGGTTCTCCGAGAGCCACCTGCTGTTCGCCCGTTCGACGCCGCTGAGCCGGCTGGAGTTCCGCATCGATGCGCTGGTGCCGCGCCGGTCGACCCGCATCGTGCTGTGCGACGAGGCCGACGGGCTCGCCGAGCGCGGCGCGGCGCGGCTGGCGGGCCTGGGCTATACCGATGTCGCGATCCTGGACGGCGGGATCGCGGGCTGGGAAAAGGCGGGCAATGTCCTGTTCAGCGGCATCTATGTCCCGAGCAAGGCCTTCGGCGAGTATGTCGAGGAGACTTGCCACACGCCCAACATTACCGCCGAAGAGCTCAAGGCCCGGCTCGACGCCGGCGAAGACATCGTCGTGCTCGACAGCCGGCCGATGGACGAGTTTCGCCGGATGAACATCCCGAGCGGGATCGACTGTCCCGGCGCCGAGCTGGTCTACCGGGTCCACGACATCGCGCCCTCTCCCGAGACCGCGGTGGTGGTTAACTGCGCCGGGCGCACCCGCAGCATCATCGGCGCCCAGTCGCTGATCAATGCCGGGATCCCGAACAAGGTCATGGCGCTTCGGAACGGTACCATGGGCTGGACGCTGGCCGGCTATCGGCTCGAGCGCGGCAACGAGCGGCCGCCGCCGGCGGTCAGCGCGCAGGGTCTGACCCGTGCCCGGGCCTGCGCGGAGTCCGTCGCCCGCCGCGCAGGGATCGAGACCATCGACAAGGCCGGGCTGGAGCAATGGCGGGCCGAGGTCGGCACGCGCTCGCTCTATTTGCTCGATGTGCGCGCGCCGGGCGAGTACGAGACCGGACATCTCGCGGGCTCGGCGCCGATCCCCGGCGGCCAGCTCATCCAGGCGACCGATACCATGATCGGCACGCTGAACTCCCGGGTGGTGCTGATCGACGACACCGGCGTGCGGGCGACGATGACCGCGTCCTGGCTGGTCCAGATGGGCTGGCCGGACGTGGCGGTCCATTGCCTGGACACCGACGCCGCCGGTCTCGAGACCGGGCCCTATCGGCCGGGAATCCTGGGCCTCGACGGCGACCGGCCGCAGGCGGTCTCGGTGAAGGAGCTTGCGCGGATGCGCGCGGCGGGCGGGGTCGAGGTGATCGATCTCGAGGGCAGCCAAGCCTACCGCAAGGCGCATATCCCCGGCGCCTGGTTCGCGCTGCGTTCGCGGTTGGCGCAAGCCTGCGCCGCGTTGCCGGAGGAAAGCGCGGTCGTCTTGACCTCGGCCGATGGCGTCCTGGCCCGCTTGGCCGCGGGCGAGAGCGCGGACGCCGCCTGGCTCGAGGGCGGCACCGAGGCCTGGACTGCCGCCGGGCTGGAGACAGCCGACGGCGAGGAGCGCATGGCCACAGCCGGCGACGATGTCTGGCTCCGCCCTTACGACCGGGGCGGCGATGTCACCCAGGCAATGAACGCCTACCTCGAATGGGAGCTCGCCCTGGTGGCCCAGATCGAAGCCGACGGCACGACCCGGTTCCGCGGCTTCGAGGCCTGATGGCGGCGGTGCTCCACACCGCCGTGTTGGGGCTCGGGAAAGCCGCGCTCGACATGGTGCTGCCGCCCCGCTGCCTGTCCTGCGGCGCGCCGGTGGCCGAGACTGGCACACTGTGTGGACAATGCTGGGCCGGCCTGACCTTCATCTCCGCGCCGCGCTGCCTGATCTGCGGCATTCCCTTCGTCTACGAGCTTCCCGACGAGACCTTGTGCGGCCAATGCCAGCGCCGGCCGCCGCGCTATGACCGGGCGCGCGCGGTGCTGCGCTACGATGTAGCCTCGCGCGGGCTGGTGATTGCCTTCAAGCATGCCGACCGGACCGATGCGGCGCCGACCTTCGCGGCTTGGCTGCAACGGGCTGCCGGCGACATACTGGACGACGGCCCGCTGCTGATGCCGGTGCCGCTGCATCCCGCCCGGCTGCGCGCCCGGCGCTATAACCAGTCGGCGCTGCTGGCCGCTCGGCTGGCCCGAATCGCGGGGCTGGACTGGTCGGCGGACGGGCTGGTGCGGACGCGCCGGACGCGCTCGCAGGGACGGCTCGGCGCCGATGAGCGCCGGCGCAATGTCCGCGGCGCTTTCGCGCTGAGCGGCGCGGGCCGGGCCGCGGCCGCCGGCCGCCGGGTGGTGCTGATCGACGACGTGCTGACCACGGGTGCGACCGTCGAGGCCTGTGCCCGGCCGCTGCGGGCCGGCGGGGCTGAGGCCGTCGACGTGCTGACGCTCACCAGGGTCACCGCGCTGGGGGCGACGGATGCGATGGGTGAATTTTCATCTGAGCGGGCCATAGTGCCCGCCGGCGATCAATCGGGATTTCTGAGGTGAGCAAGATCGAGATCTATTCGAGCAACTGGTGCCCGTTCTGCCAGCGGGCGAAAGCGCTGCTCATGGCCAAGGGCGTCGAATTCCACGAGATCGACGTCGATGCCGACCCCAACCTTCGCCAGGAGATGATGCGCCGCGCCGGGGGCCAGCGTACCGTGCCGCAGATCTTCGTCGACGGCGCCCATGTCGGCGGCTCCGACGATCTCGCCGCCCTGGAGCGCGCGGGCAAGCTCGACGAGATCCTCGGCGCGGGGCCCGGGTTGGCGTAGTGGCCGGGCGGTTCACGCTCGCCTGCATCCAGACCAGCTCCGGCAACGACATGGCCGCGAACCTCGCGGCCGCAAGCGCTCTGGTGCGCAAGGCCGACGCGGCCGGCGCGGACCTGATCACCCTGCCCGAGGTGGTCGGGCTGATCGAGCCCGACCGCGAAGCGCTGTTCGCCCAGTCGCCGGACGAGGCCGGGCATCCGGTCCGCGCGGCTTTCTCCGACCTCGCGCGCGCGCTGGGCAAGTGGATCCTGATCGGCTCGATCACCGTCGGGCTCGGCGGCGGCCGGCTCGCCAACCGGTCGCTCCTGCTGGACGACCGGGGTCGCACGGTCGCCCGCTACGACAAGATCCATCTTTTCGACGTCGATCTGCCGGGTGGCGAGCGCTTCTGCGAGTCCGAGCGCTACCAGCCCGGAACCGAGGCCTGTCTCGCCCGGACCCCCTGGGGGGCGCTCGGCATGACGGTCTGCTACGATGTACGCTTTCCGGGTCTGTATTGGGACCTTGCCCTTTCCGCCGCGGACTTCCTGAGCGTCCCTTCGGCGTTCACTGCGCGGACGGGCCGCGACCACTGGCATGTGCTGCTGCGGGCGCGCGCGATCGAGACCGGCTGCTACGTGATCGCTCCGGCGCAGTGCGGCGGCCACGGCGGCGGCCGGCAGAGCTACGGCCATTCGCTGGTGGTCGATCCGTGGGGCAGGGTGCTGGCCGATGGCGGCGAGGCGCCGGGGATCGTGCTGGCCGACATCGAGCTTGCGCGCGTCGCCGAGGCCCGCAGCGCATTGCCGAACCTCGCGAACCGCCGCGCCTATGCCGGCCCGTCCAGCCTCCGGGCGGCGGAGTAGGCCGAACCCGCGGCGCAAATCCGCTGGATCATCGCCTCGCGGGGCAGCGAAACCTCGCCGTGCTCGTAGGCGACGACCTCCAGCCGGCCCACCACCGCGGACAGCAGTTCGCCCGGTCGCAACAGAAAATCCGGATTGCTCGGCCGGCCGAACCGCTCGTTGCCGGCAGCGAAGGTCTCGTAGATCAGCACCCCGTCCTCGGCCACCGCGCTGACGATCGCGGGCAGGATCGGCCGGTGGAGGTAGTTGGTCACGACCACGGCGGCGAAACGCTCTGCGCCCGCGGGCCACGATCCGCCCGCTTCCAGGTCCGCTTCGATCAACGTGAAGCCGTCGTGTCCCAGCAGGTCGGTCACGCCGGCGTTATAGCGGTCGAGTCCGGTGACCGGGTGGCCGCGCGCGAGGAAATGCCGCACATGCCGGCCGGCGCCGCAGGCCACGTCGAGCACCCGCCCGCCGGCGGCGACAAGGCCCGAGTACCGGCAAACCCAGGGCGAGGGCGGGGCGGGTTCGCTATGGTCGCTCATCCGCAGCGCTCCGAGTGATCGCCGGTTCGAGTCTTGCCCGATCGCACCGAATTGCCCACACTAGCGGGATTGCGTCGATCGTCGAAACGTTGTGTGGGTCTTCGATGATTCTGTTCAACCTGCGATGCGCCGCCGAACACGAGTTCGAGGCTTGGTTCAAGGACGGCGCTACCTATGACGAGCAGGCGGCCTCGGGGGAAATCGCCTGCCCGGTCTGTGACGACACCGATGTCGGCAAGGCCATCATGGCGCCGCGGGTGTCCGGCAAGGCCAGGAAGCGCGCGGGGCCGCCGGCCGGCCCGGCCGAACTGCGGCGTCAATACGTCTCGGCGATGCGGGAGGTCCGCAAGCGCGTCGAGGAGAACTGCGATTATGTCGGGCCAGGCTTCGCCGAGGAAGCGCGCAAGATCCAAAGCGGCGATTCCGAGGAGCGTGGCATCTATGGCGAGGCGACTGAGGCCGAGGCCAAGACGCTGAGCGAGGACGGCATCGCGTTCAATCGCATTCCCTGGGTCCCACGCGAGGACGCCTGAGATCGCTCAGGCGATCGCGGCCGTCGCCAGGTAGTTGACCGAAAGATCCCGGCTCAGCCGCCATTCGTCGGCCAGGAGATCGTAGCTCATGCCGTCGAGCGCGGTGAGGCGCGCGCCGGCGCGTTCGACGGCGCGCGCAAGCTCCGACGGCCTGACGAACCGGCTCCATCGGTGGGTACCCCTCGGCAGCCAGCCGAGCATGTATTCGGCGCCCACGATCGCCAGCGCGAACGCCTTGGCGGTGCGGTTGAGCGTCGCGAAGACGAGGGCCGCGTCCGGCCTCGCTACCGCCGCGCAGGCCGCCGCGAACGCTGCCACGTCGGGGACATGCTCGACGACTTCCAGCGCCACGACGGCATCGAAGCGCCGGTCGTCCGCCGCCAAATCCTCGATCGCCGCGCAGCGATAGTCGATATCGAGCTCCATTCTGCGCGCGTGATCGGCGGCGATCGCGATGTTCCGTTCGCTCGGATCGATGCCGGTCACACTGGCGCCCAGCCGGGTGAGCGGTTCGGCCAGCAGACCGCCGCCACACCCCACATCGAGGACCGCAAGACCCGCCAGCGGGAAGTCATTGGCGCCCTTACGGCCCAGGCGCGCGACCAGCGCGTCGCGGACATAGCGCACCCGGACGGGGTTGATCTTGTGCAGCGGGCGGAAGCTGCCATCGGGGTGCCACCACTCCTCGGCAAGCGCAGAGAACCGCGCAATCTCGACCTCGTCGACCGCAGGTGTCCCGAACATCTTTCGCCATGCCTCCGCTGTCAGCCTGTCGGACTCAGGCTGTTTTGGGTCAAAATGTGGAACAACGGGCCGGGGCCGGAGAGGCACGAGTCGGTTACCGGCCGGCCGCCGCCGTTCGCGGGTGTTTGCGCGCGGCGAGGGCGTCCGCGGCCAAGGACCGAACCGCCGGGGACGGATCGTTGGCCAACCGCAACAGCCACTTCGCGGCCGCCCGCCCATCGAGTTCCGCGAGCGCCCTCGCCAGGACGCACCGCACGCCGTCATCCGAGACTCCTTCCGCCCGACGCCCAAGGCAGACCGCGGTTTCCTCGTCCGACACCGCGGCGAGAGCGTCCACGATTCCGGGGATGTCGTCGACAGCCGCGGTTTGGAGACGGGACTCGAGGGTCTTCTTGACCGGCCGGTAGCCGAAGCCGCCCAGCGCGAGGAGCGCGGCATCGGCGACCTCCGACCGCGTGTCGTGGAGGAGTTCCGACAAACGCCCGGTTTCGCTGCGCGCCGCGAGGGCGGCCGCAAGAGCGCAGGCCGCCGCGCGCAACCCGGCTTCGTCATGATGGAGACAGGCTCGAATCAGCTTCGCCGCCGACCGATAACGCACCGAGGCGAAATAGAGCAGCGCCGCAGCCACGGACGCATGCCCCAAGGCGCCGTTCTCCACAAGCCGCAGTATTGCCGGCGCGCCATCGGCCGCGCGCGCCGCGGCGAGTGCTTTCAGCGCGGCGGCGACCTCGGGGACGGCGCGTTCGCGATCGAAGCCCGCGTGGCGGCGGCACACACGCACCATGATTTGCGCCGCCGCTGCCTCGCGCCGCCGTCCGACCTCGGCGATGAGGGCCAGGAGATCGCGGCTATCGTCCGTCGGGCCGTCAAGGCCGCGTTCGAGAGCGGCCAGCAACGCGTCGCGGCTCAGCCCAGTGGCATCCAGGGTGGCATCCAGGGTGGCATACCCGCCGGACCGCGGCCTGTCGCGCCGCCCGGCGCAGTCAGCGGTCTCGGCGGGTCCGCTCCGGTCGAACAGGTTCAACTGCGCGTTGCGGCCCCCTTCCTGGACTTTCCCCATTTCGAGCCTCCGAGGCGGTAATGTCCTGTTCGAAAGGTTCCTGCGCATTTGCGCGATGCGCCCGCCGCGTCATGGCCGGACTTGTTCCGGCTATTCGTCGCGCTCGATCCGCTGCGGGGCGCAATTGCGGAAGTAACCAGCTTTGCCCGGCATCGGCCGGTCGCCCTCCATGATGTCGATCGGGGGCACGGTCCATTCCGGGCCGTACTTCTCAAGCATGATATGGACCTTGCGCCCGTTCGGCGTGGGCGATGTGCAGCGGTCGATCCTCCGATTCTTCCTGCGCATCCGTCGGAATTGCTATCCCGCTTGAAGATAGGGTGTCCGCACCGGACGGCAACCGGCCGTGGCCTCCGCGCGCCCGTGCCTTTACCGTGCCTCTGCTTGCTAAAATACGATGTTGAGTATATGTATGTGCGCCCTTTCGGGACAACCAACCAGACGTGGATTTCGATCTGCCAGCGGCAGCTTGCCGCCGCGGTTCCCGGTGATGCCCGATGCGGTGCATCGGGGCGGGCGCTTTCCGGGAAGAGGAGCGCTGATCTGTGCGTCTCGTGCAGAAATTCGGCGGGACATCTATGGCCGATCTCGAGCGCATTCGCGCCTCGGCCCGGCTGGTGAAGGCAGAGATCGATGCCGGAAACCAAGTTGCCGTGGTGGTCTCGGCGATGGCCGGATCGACCGATCAACTGGTCGGTTGGACGCGGCAGATGGACCGGCTGCACGACGCCTGCGAGTACGATGTCGTGGTCTCGGCCGGCGAGCAGATCACGATCGGGCTGATGGCGCTGGCGCTGCAATCGATGGGGGTCGGGGCCCGGTCCTGGCTCGGCTGGCAGGTGCCGATCCGCACCGACGCGGTGCACGGCCGCGCCCGAATAAGCGCCATCGAGGCCGAGGCCATCGCGGGCTGCCTGGCCGGCGGCCGGGTCGCCGTCATCGCAGGTTTCCAGGGGCTGGGCCCGGACGGCCGCATCACCACGCTCGGCCGCGGCGGCTCGGATACCTCGGCGGTCGCCGTTGCAGCCGCGCTGAACGCCGAGCGCTGCGATATTTTCACCGATGTCGAGGGGATCTACACGACCGACCCGCGCATCGTCTCCAGGGCGCGCAAGCTCGACCGGGTGACGTTCGAGGAGATGCTCGAAATGGCCTCGCAGGGGGCCAAGGTGCTGGAGACCCGCTCGGTCGAGATGGCGATGAACCACGGCGTCAAGCTGCTGGTCCGCTCAAGCTTCGAGGACCGGCCCGGAACGCTGGTCGTCGACGAGGACGAGGAATTGGAACACGAAGCCGTCAGAGGTATCGCCTATACGCGCGATGAGGCCAAGGTGACCATGGTCGGCGTGCCCGACCGGCCCGGCATTGCCGCGGGAATCTTCGGCCCGCTGGCTGCGGCCGACATCAACGTCGACCTGATCGTGCAGAACGTCTCGGCCGACGGCCGCAAGACCGACCTGACGTTTACCGTCGCCAGGGCCGATCTCAACCGCGCGATCGCCACGATCGAAGGGGTCCGCGACCGGATCGGCTACGACCGCCTGGAAGGCGATCCCGAGGTGGTGAAGATCTCGATCATCGGCGTCGGCATGCGTTCGCATGCCGGCGTGGCCCTGGCGATGTTCACCGCGCTGGCCGAGAAGGGGATCAATATCCAGGTGATCTCGACATCGGAGATAAAGGTCAGCGTTCTGCTGGCGGAGGAGTATACCGAGTTGGCGTTGCGATCGCTGCACACGGTCTACGGGCTGGACGCCGAGGAGACCGCGGCCGCATCCGGCGCGCCGGCCGGCGGCTGACGGCGGGGGAGGGGCTCTCATGGATCGGAGCGCTGCCCGCGCGCGGCTGGATGCTCTATGGGACCGCGGCCGGGCGTTTCTCGGCGTCGAGCACGCGATCCTCGGCGGTGCGATGACCTGGGTGTCCGAGCGCAACCTGGTCTCGGCGCTGTCGAATGCCGGCGCGTTCGGAGTGATCGCCTGCGGTGCGATGGGTCCCGACCTGCTCTCGGCCGAAATCGCCGAGACCGCGTCGCGGACCGACAAGCCCTTCGGGGTGAATCTGATCACCATGCATCCCGAGATCGAAGGCCTGATCGACGTCTGCCTCGACCATCGGGTCTCCCACGTGATCCTGGCCGGCGGGCTGCCTCAGGCCGCCGCGATCCAGCGGATCAGCCGGGGCGGCGCACATGTGGTCGCCTTCGCCCCGACGCTGGGCGTCGCCAGGCGCTTGGTGCGCCTGGGCGCGAAAGCCATCATCGTCGAGGGCGCGGAGGCCGGCGGTCATGTCGGGCCGGTCTCTACCAGCGTGCTCGTCCAGGAGATCCTGCCCAGCCTGGACCATGTGCCGGTGTTCATCGCCGGCGGAATCGGGCGCGGCGACGCGATTCTCTCCTATCTCGAACTCGGCGCTTCGGGCTGTCAGCTCGGCACCCGGTTCGTCTGCGCCAGCGAATCGATCGCCCATCCCGACTTCAAGCAGGCCTTCATCCGGGCCGCCGCGCGCGATGCGGTCACGTCGGTGCAGATCGATCCCGATTTCCCGGTCATCCCGGTACGCGCGCTGCAGAACAAGGGTACCCAGGCCTTCATGGACACCCAGCGGCGGGTCATCGCGCGATACCGGGCGGGCGAAGTGGCCCAGAACGAGGCCCAGCTCGAGATCGAGCATTACTGGGCAGGCGCCCTGCGGCGCGCGGTGATCGAGGGCGATGTCGAGTTCGGATCGCTGATGGCCGGGCAGAGCGTCGGAATGGTGGCCCGCGAGGAGCCGATCGGCGAGATCATCGCCGAGCTGGTGGATCAGGCGCTGGGCGCCATAGAAGCCAGGGCGTCGGCCAAGAATTGATGGTTATGGTGCAGGCAGGGATCAGCGGTCACCGGCGTGCGCTTCGCCGGCTGCGCGCCGTCATGGCGGGCGAGGGTTCTGCCGAGGAAAGGCTGAACGAGATCGTGGAGATCGTCGCCGCCGAGATGGTGGCCGAGGTCTGCTCGGTCTACGTCATGCGAGCCGGCGAGATGCTGGAGCTGTTCGCGACCAAGGGACTCAACCCCGACGCCGTTCACCGCACCCGGCTCAGGGTGGGCGAGGGGCTGGTCGGCACCGTCGCCGCGCAGGCCCGCCCGCTCAACCTGCCCGATTCCCAGTCGCACCCGCAGTTCAGCTACCGGCCGGAGACAGGCGAGGAGATCTACCACTCGCTGCTCGGCGTGCCGATCCTGCGCGGCGGGCGGGTCAGGGGCGTCCTGGTCGTCCAGAACCGGGCGCGCCGGCACTACGCCGACGAGGAGGTCGAGGCGCTGGAGATGATCGGCGTCGTGGTGGCCGAGCTGATCGCCGGCGGCGATCTGGTCAGCCCGGCCGAGACCACGCCCAGCCAGGGCAACGCGGCCCTGCCAGTCCGTCTCGAAGGGCTCGGGATCAGCGCAGGCCTGGCGATGGGCGATGCGATGCTGCACACCCCGCCGGTCAGTATTCCCCGGATGTTCGCTGACGAGCCGGAGCTCGAGCACGACCGGCTGGCCCAGGCGATGACCTCCATGCACAGCGAGCTCGACAACATGCTGGCGCTGAGCGATCTCGACCAGGCGGGCGAGCATCGCGATATCCTGGCGACCTACCGCAAGTTCGCCGAGGACCGTGGCTGGCTGCGCCGTATCGGCGAGGCGATCGACGGCGGGCTGACCGCCGAGGCCGCGGTCCAGAAGGTGCTGGACGACTCCCGCGCGCGGATGCGCCAGATCGTCGATCCCTATCTCAGCGAGCGCATGGCCGATCTTGAGGATCTTGCCTACCGGCTGCTCCACCACCTGACCGGCGAGGTGCGCATGGCCGATCTGGAGGTGCAGCACGAGGCCGTAGTCCTGGTCGCCCGCAGCATCGGCCCGGCCGAACTGCTGGACTACGAGCCGCGCCGGCTGAAAGCGCTGATCCTCGAGGAGGGCTCTTCGACCTCCCATGTCGCGATCGTCGCGCGGGCGCTCAACATCCCGGTAGTGGGCCGCATCAAGGGTCTGCTCACCCAGATCGACCAGATGGATCCGGTGATCGTCGATGGCGATCACGCCCAGGTCTTTGTGCGCCCGGGCGAGGACATCCTTCAGATGGTGGCCGATCACCTGTCGGTCCGCCAGCGGCGGCTGGCCGAATACGCCGCGATGCGCGACGCGCCGGCACGCACCCGTGACGGCGTGCGGATCAGCCTGAACATGAACGCCGGGCTACTGATGGACCTGCAGGCTCTGCACGACAGCGGGGCGGAGGGCATCGGGCTCTACCGGACCGAGATCCCGTTCATGGTCCATTCCGAATTCCCCAGCGTTGAGGCCCAGACCGGCCTCTACCGGCGCGTACTGGAAGGCGCGAACGGCCTGCCGGTGACCTTCCGCACGCTCGACATCGGCGGCGACAAGCAGTTGCCGTATTTTCGCGAGTCGGCCGATCAGAACCCGGCCATGGGATGGCGGTCGATTCGGGTTGCGCTGGACCGGCCGCGCATGATGCGCCAGCAGCTTCGCGCGCTGATTGCCGCGACCGGGCCGCACGGTTTGAACGTGATGTTCCCGATGGTTGCCGAGGTCGCGGAGTTCGAGGCGGCCCGGCGGATCCTGGACCTGGAGATGCGTCGCGTGGCGGAGCGCGGCGAGCCGGCGCCCGAACCCGTCCGCGCCGGCGTGATGGTCGAGGTCCCGAGCCTGATGTGGCAGCTCGATGCGCTGCTGCCGCGGGTCGATTTCGTCTCGGTGGGCAGCAACGACCTGTTCCAGTTCCTGTTTGCCTCCGACCGAGGCAATCCGCGGGTCTCCGAGCGCTACGACGTGCTTTCCCCGGGCCCGCTGTCGTTGCTGCGCGATCTGGTCGCGCGCTGCAACGCCCATTCGGTGCCGGTGTCGCTGTGCGGCGAGATGGCCGGGCGGCCGATCGAGGCGATGGCCGTGATCGGAGTCGGGTTTCGCAGCATTTCCGCGCCCGCGGGCACGATCGGACCGGTCAAGAAGATGATCCGGAGCCTCGACGCCGGCATGCTCGGCGGCTTCATTGAGACGCTTCTGGATCTGCCGGACCGCAGCGTTCGCGAGCGTCTGCGCGATTTCTCCCGCGACCACGGCATTACGCTGGAGGACCCGTGATCGCCGGTCCGGGCCGCGGATGGCCCGGATATTAAGCATCGTGAAAACATTGATTTCTATGACCTGATGTTGCTACTTAAGACCTGATTCGTCTTTGGACGGGCGGGGAGCCCAGCAGCAGGCGCGCGTCGCGCCGCAGGAGGGCTACCCGGGCGCACGACTTGGCCCAAGGTGCCGCCGCCGGTGGTCGTGCACCATATACGCTGTCGCACAGGGCGTGAAAGTTCGGCAGGGACATTGGCGTGGATACACCGCGAAAATCGGAGAAAGCGATACGGACCGTCGCCGCCCCGGCGGCGTTCGACGCCGTCGAGCTCGGCGCCTGTCTGCGCGAGGCGCGGCTCGCGCTCCAGCGCGACCTGGACGATATCGCGAGCGAGCTTCGGATTCGCTACAGATACCTGCAGGCCATCGAGGAAGGCCGGCTGAGCCATCTGCCCGGATCCGCTTACACGACCGGCTTTCTGCGCGCCTATGGCGACTATCTGGGGTTCGACGGCCGCGAGATCGTCAACCGGTACACAGGGGCCCGCGGGGCCGGCGCCCGCCGGACGGATCTGCATCTGCCCTCGCCGGTCGAGGAAGGCCGCCTGCCCACGGGCCCGGTTCTGATGCTCGCGGCGCTGCTTGCCCTCGGGGCATATGGCGGCTGGTACTTCATGGTCGGCGCAGACGGCGATACGGTGGACAATGTCGCCGCCCTGCCCGACCGGCTCGCCGCGCTGATCGCCGAACCTGCGGGGGGCTCCGCGCCCGGTCCGACCGATGCGAGCGAGACCGCCGTCGAGGTCCCGGCATCGCCCAACGGCAGCGATGCGAACGGGATTTCCGCCGCGCCGACCCTTCGCCAAGTCGTGGGCATCCGGCCGCCGAGGCTGGAAGCGAGCGCGGTCTCCGCGGTGGAAAACGGCGTTGCGGCCGCCGCTCCGCAGACGCGGCCCGTCGCCAAGACGGCTGCTGCTGCCGTGCCCGAGCCTCCGGCCGCGACTCCGCCCGCCGAGCTTCAGGCCTCGACCGGGTCTACCGGATTTGAGGCGAGGAGCCGTTCGGCAACGGTGGCGCCCCAGACTGGCGGCGGCCTGTCGCCGCTGGGCAGCGCCGCGACCGAGCGGACCAAGACCCGCAAAGCCGCGCGGATCGTCCTGCAGGCCAACGCCGACAGTTGGCTCGAGGTCCGGGCGGACGGCGTGGCGCCGGTCTATTCGGGCCTGCTGCGCCAGGGCGACAGCTACGACGTGCCCGAGCAGCCCGGGCTGATGTTGATGACCGGCAATGCCGGCGGCATCGATATCCTGGTCGACGGCCAGGCGATCGCCAGACTCGGGCCTCCCGGTGCGGTCAAGCGCGACGTGGCGCTCGATGCCGACCGCCTGCTGAGACTCCTGAGCCGGTGAAGCCTTCGCTCCTCCGCGTTCTCGCGCGGCGACGAATTGCGCTATAACCCGCCGATGATGGTAGGGATCGTTCTACGGTTCGACCGCGCCGGGTCGCGGTATCACGCTGCCCGGCCCGGCCGGTGGCCGCGCTAAAATGACACGGCTCCAACCGGTGCGGGGGACGCACGATCTGCTGCCCGATCAGGCGCGCGGCTTCCGTCGGGTTGCCGATGTCGCGCGGCAGATCGCCGGCCGCTACGGCTATCACGAGATCGCCACGCCGATCTTCGAGTTCTCCGAGGTCTTCAAGCGCACGCTGGGCGACACCTCGGACATCGTCACCAAGGAGATGTACACCTTCACCGACCGTGGCGGCGAGGAGATCACCCTGCGCCCCGAGGCGACCGCCGGCATCGCCCGGGCGCTGGTCTCCAACGGCCTGTCCCAGCATCTTCCGCTCAAGTATTTCTGTACCGGGCCGATGTTCCGCTACGAGCGGCCGCAGAAGGGCCGGTTGCGCCAGTTCCATCAGATCGATGTCGAGCTCTTGGGCGTAGCCGAGCCGATCGCCGACATCGAGGTGATCGCCCTCGGCGCGGCGGTGCTTGATGCGCTGGCCGTCCGCGGGAAGACCACGCTCGAACTCAATACCCTGGGCAACGGCGAAAGCCGGGCGGCCTACCGCAAGGTCCTCGTCGACTACCTCCAGACCCACCGGGACGCGCTGTCCGGGGACAGTCTCGCCCGCCTCGATCGCAACCCCTTGCGCATTCTCGATTCCAAGGATGCGGCAGATCGCAAGATCGTTGCCGGCGCGCCCTCGCTCGCCGACAGCCTGGACGCGCAATCGACGGACTTCTTCGCCACCGTGCGCGGCGGGCTCGATCGCCTGGGCATCGAACACGAGGTGAACCGGCGCTTGGTGCGCGGGCTCGACTACTACTGTCACACCGCCTTCGAGTTCACGACTGAAGCGCTCGGCGCCCAGGGCGCGGTCATCGCCGGCGGGCGCTATGACGGGCTGGTTGGGATCATGGGCGGCCCGGAGACGCCGGGCATCGGCTGGGCCGGCGGCATCGAGAGGCTGTTCATGCTGAGCGGCGAGACGGAGCCGCCGTCGCGGCCGGTCGCCCTGGTCCCGGTCGGTGCGCAGGCCGAGGCCGCGACGCTCGAACTCGCCTACCGGCTGCGGAGCGCCGGCTTTACGATCGAACTCGGCTATCGCGGCAATCTGAAGCGCCGCATGGCGCGTGCCGACCGGCTCAATGCCCGCGCGGCGGTGATCCTGGGCGAGGACGAGCTTGCCGGCGGAACCGCGACCGTGCGCGATTTGGACAGCGGCGACCAGACCGCGGTGCCCCTGGCCGGGCTGACCGACCACCTGGCGCGGTTTACATGACCGGGCAATGGGCCCGTCGGAGCAGAAACCCGAATTCCTGGTCGTCGGCGCGAACCACCGTTCCAGCGCTGCGGCGACCCGCGATCGGATGCTGGTCGAGGACGAAGACCAGCCCGTATTCCTCGACCGGCTCCGCCGGGCGGGGGTGGATCAGGCGGTGCTGCTCTCGACTTGTGCACGGACCGAGGTGCAGGCGGTGCAGTCCGATCCGGCTGCGGCGGCCGCGGCGATCTCCGCGCTGCTCGCCGAGCAGGCGGGCGCGCCCGCCGGGGAGGTCTCGGCCGAGCTCTACGTCAAGCGCGATGCCGAGGCGGTGCGCCACATCTTCCGTGTCGCCGCTTCGCTCGACAGCCCGATGATCGGCGAGCCCCAGGTTACCGGCCAGGTGCGAGAGGGCCATCGCCGCGCCCGTGCGGCCGGGATGGTCGGGCCCGACCTCGAAGCACTGCTGAGCGCGGCCTACGGCGCGGCCGGGCGGGTGCGGTCCGAGACCACCATCGGCCAGCGGCCGGTCTCGATGGCGGCTGCGGCGCGTCGGCTCGCCCGCGACGTGCACGGAGACTTGGCGAACTGCGCTGCGCTCATGCTGATTGGCGGCGACATGGGCGAGTTCGTCGCCGAGCACATCCTCGCCTCCGGGCTGCGCGGCATCGTCATGACCGCCCGGGTGTCCGCTCGCGCGGAGGCCGCCGCGCGGCGCCACGGATGCCACCATGCCGCGATCGAGACGCTCCCGGAGCTCTTGGCCGCCTCCGACATCGTGATCAGCGCGCTCGGGACCGGCCAGCATACGATCAGCGCGTCGATGGTGCGCGCCGCGCTCCGCACCCGCCGGCGCAAGCCGATCCTGTTGATCGATGCCGCGGTGCCCGCCGATGTCGCCGCCGAGGTTAACGATCTCGACGATGCGTTCGTCTACGATCTCGCGGATCTGGAGCGCATCGCCGAGGAGGGGGTGGCGGGCCGCGAGGAAGCGGCGCTCGAGGCCGAAGCGGTCCTCGAGGAGGAGGTGGACCGCTATCTCCGAAGCTTGGTGGCCCGCGATGCCGATTCGGCGGTCACTGCACTGCGGGCTCATTTCGAAGCGGTTCGCGGCGATGTCCTGGCGGCGCACGGCGACGAAGACGTGGCGGAGGTCACCCGGCGTTTGGTAAACCGTCTTCTCGACGGGCCCTCGCGTGCGCTCGGACGGATTGCCGCCGAAGACGACCCGGCGCGGTCCGACATCGAAGCCGCGCTTGCCGCGCTGTTCGCGATCGAGCCCGGTACTCGCGGGTCCGAAGAGGACGGGTAGGGATGGACGAGAAGCTCGAACTGCTGCTCGCGCGCCACGAGGAGTTGGCGTCCTTGCTCGCCGGCTCGGAACCCGGCGACAGCCAGGAGTTCGTCCGGGTCTCGAAGGAATATGCCGGGCTTACGCCGGTGGTCGATGCCGTCAAGGCGCTGCGGGCCGCTCAGGAGGAGGCGCGCGGGCTGGAGGAAATCATCGCCGATGCCGGTTCGGAGCCCGAGATGCGCGGGCTCGCGCAAGAGGAGTTGTCGGAGGTCAAGCGCGCCATCGGCGAGCACGAGCAGGCCTTGAAGCTGCTTCTCCTGCCCAAGGACTTGGCGGACGATGGCAATGCGATCCTCGAGATCCGGGCCGGCGCCGGCGGCGAGGAAGCTGCGCTGTTCGCGGCCAACCTCTTCCGGATGTATCAGCGCTATGCCGAGCTGCATAACTGGCGCATGGAGCCGATACAGGCCGCCGAGACCGGGATCGGCGGCGTCAAGGAAGCCATCGCGGAGATCTCGGGCAACGGGGTGTTTGCGCGTCTCAAGTTCGAATCCGGCGTCCATCGCGTCCAGCGGGTGCCCGAGACGGAGTCGAGCGGGCGCATCCACACCTCCGCGGCGACGGTCGCCGTCTTGCCCGAGCCCGAGGATGTCGACATCCAGCTCGATGAGCGGGATCTGCGGATCGACGTCTTCCGCTCCTCGGGCCCCGGCGGGCAGTCGGTCAACACCACTGACAGCGCGGTGCGGATCACTCATGTGCCGACCGGGATCGTGGTCTCTCAGCAGGACGAGAAATCCCAGCACAAGAACCGCGCCAAGGCGATGAAGGTGCTGCGCGCTCGGCTTTATCAGGCCGAGCGCGCAGCCCGCGATGCCGAGCGCGCCGCCGCCAGGCGCTCCCAGGTCGGCTCCGGCGACCGGTCCGAGCGCATCCGCACCTACAACTACCCGCAAGGCCGGGTGACCGACCACCGGATCAATCTGACGCTGCACAAGCTCGACCGGGTCCTCGCCGGAGAGTCGCTCGACGAGGTCATCGATGCGCTGACCGCCGACGATCAGGCGACACGGCTGGCGGAGGTCTCTTGATCCCGGCCGCGGCAGCGATGCCGGCCGCGGCAGCGATGAACGAGGCGGCGGGTCGCCTGCGGGCGGCCGGCATCGAACGCGCGGAGGCCGAAGCGCGGCTGCTTCTGTGCGCGAGCCTCGGCATCGCCCGGGATGGGCTGATCGCCGCCCCCGGGCGCTGTCTCGATGCCGGCCAGGTCGCCGGCTACCGCGCCATGATCGACCGCCGGTGCGGGCGCGAGCCGGTCTCACGGATCCTGGGCTCGCGCGAGTTCTGGAGCCTCGAGTTCGGGCTCGATGCGGCGACGCTCGATCCGCGGCCCGATAGCGAGACCATTGTCGAAGCCGTGCTGGCCTGGCGGCCCGACCGGACCGCTGCGCTCTGCATCCTCGATCTCGGCACCGGCTCGGGGTGTCTGCTATGCGCGCTGCTGAGCGAATATCCGGCCGCCGCCGGTATCGGGACGGACCGCGCGGTCGGGGCGGTCCGGATGGCGCGCGCAAACGCGGCCGCGCTGGGTCTTGCGGACAGGGCGCGGTTCGTCTGCACCGATTGGGAGGCTGCGCTCGCGCCGGGCAGGTTCGACCTTATCGTCGCCAACCCACCCTATATTCCGCGCGCGGCGATTGACGGGCTGGCCCCGGAGGTGGCATTGTTCGATCCGCGCGCTGCCTTGGATGGCGGCGAAGATGGGCTGGATGCCTACCGCGCGGTGGCGCCGCTGCTCCACCGAAGGCTTGTGCGCAGGGGTGCCGCTTTCGTCGAAATCGCCCAGGACCAGGCGGATCCGGTGGGCGCGATCATGGCCGGTTGCGGCATCGACCGATTCGTCCGGAGGGCCGATTTGAGCGGTACGCTGCGGTGTCTGGGGCTGCGCCGGTGCGTTAGCCGCCGGTCGCTTCTCCGTCACGATCGGACATTCACAGCGCGGCGCGCTCCGAGGTGAAGCCCGGCTCCACGCTCTGCACGGACGGCCGCAGGGCCTATCGAGGAACGGACGAATACAAGCATGAAGCGGTCGAGTATTCGGTCTGCCGGTACGTCCGCAAGATGGCCCACACCAACGGGATCGAGTCGTTCCGGGCCTTGTTCAAGCGCGGGTACATCGGGACATTCCGCTATCTCGGCGAGAAGCGCATGGGCCGCTATGTGGACGAGTTCGCCACCCGCCATAACCGGCGGCGGTGAGATAGCATGGTCCGTACCGACCAGAGCCTGCGGAACGTCGGCGGCGTGCCGGGCGACACCCCACTCACCGCCGAATAGAAGGGGGAGCCGTGCCGCGCAAAGCCCGACAGCTTGTCGAGCCTATCGACACCGCAAGGGACGTCCCCGCGGCGGCGGTGTTCTCGGACCAACGAACCGTCCATGCTCCGGCCCTGGATCTTCCCGATGCGCTCAAGCTGAACACCCGACTCAAGATGGATGGCGTTGAGTTCCTGTCCATGCTTCCGGCCGGCGCCATCCCCGTGGCCTTCCTTGATCCGCAATATCGCGGTGTGCTGGAAAAACTGTCCTACGGGAACGAAGGCAAGGACCGCGGCAAGCGGCGATCCGCGCTGGAGCAGATGACCGAGGCCGTGATCGCCCGGTTCGTACGCGGCATTGACCGCGCCCTGATTCCGTCCGGCCATCTGTTCCTGTGGGTCGACAAGTTCCACCTGTGCCAAGGTATCCGCCCGTGGTTCGACGGAACGAGCCTCGACATCGTAGACCTCGTGACGTGGGATAAGGGCACCTTCGGCATGGGTTACCGCACCCGCCGCCGCGCGGAATACTGCGTCGTCTTGCAGAAGCAGCCCCGAAAGGCCAAGGGCGTCTGGAAGACCCACAACATCCCCGATGTCATACGGGAACAGGTTTCGCAGCGAGACCATCCGCACGCGAAGCCCGTTGACCTGCAAGGCGAACTCATGGCCGCCGTGAGTCATGAAGGCGACATCGCGATCGACCCCGCCGCCGGATCGTTTTCCGTGCTCCGGGCAGCGCAGAACCGGCAGCGTACTTTCCTCGGCTGCGACCTGAACGGCTAGTCTCTCATGGCTCACCTTCGCGACGCGACGCCTAAGAACACATCGGGTTCCTATGAACGACTGTTCGACAACGCCGCGCTGGGCGAGCTTGTCAGCAAGGTTCAGTCCGCCGTGATTTCGTCGGGTTCGGAACTTGAAGCGAAGATCGCGACCATGGTGGAGAACATCCCCGACCTGGATGCTTTTCTCAAGCAGGAAATCATGCCCGATGGCGTGTTACTAGCCCGCAAGCGCCAGATCAAGCAGAGCGAGACCTTGGACTTCGTCGGATCGGAACCTGACTTCATGGTGTTCAAGCGACGGGGAGGCATCCAGACGCTCCACATCGTCGAGTTGAAGGATGGCCATGTGTTCGACACCAAGAAGGCTAGCGCAGAGCGTCAAGCCATGCACGCGTTCATCGAACGCAACGCCCAGCACATCCAATATCGGTTTCAGGCGCACTTCTGCGCCTTCAATCAGAACGACCGGCAGGCGATATGGGACGGCTTCAAGCGGCGAATCGCCTACGATGAAGCAATGACGGGGCGCGAGTTCTGCGAACTTCTGGAGATCGACTACGGCGCCATTGTCGAAGCGCGTCGCGCCGACGGCCCCGACAACGTGGAGTTCCTGCTATCCGAGTTGGTCAAGATCGAGCCGATCCGGCGTCGATTGTGTGACCTGCTTGGTCAGGAGCGTATATGATCGCCACAAAATAAATGTTGGAAAGGATGGGGTGCGTCGTTAGTTTTGCAGTCGGCAAGGCAGCGGGCCGGGAGCCCAGGACTGCCGCCCTGCGAAGCACCCCCCTGGAGACGCCAACCGACGGCTAGTGGCAATCGCCCGAACCCAGGGCGAATTCGGGGCGCTGGCGGAGGGAAGGGACTTCGGAGCTTGAACAGAAAAGCGGGACCCATGAGACAAGGATCCAACCCAAAGCGTCTTCGCGGTCGGACCGGCCGGAAGAACCCTCATCCGAGATCGCAGACGTTCGAGAGCAACGGCCCGGAGGTGAAGGTCCGGGGCAACGCCCAGCAGGTCGTCGAGAAGTACCTGACGCTGGCGCGCGATGCGACATCGGCGGGCGATTGGATCACCGCTGAAAGCTACTTCCAGCATGCTGAGCATTACTACCGGATCATGACGGCCAACGGCGGATACGAGGACCGCAACGCCCAGAATGGGCGCCTGCCGGCAGATCTGGAAGCTCGCGCCGATGGCGCCGCTTTCGCGGCGCCGACGATCGAAGTCGTCGCCAACGGCGGCCGCGCGGACATCCCCGAGGCGAGCGAGAACGGCGCCAACGGCGCGTCCGCGGGCCCGCCGCAGAAAGATCCGGCGCCGGATCCGCAGCCGCAGGAGTGACGAACGCGCGGCCGCCGGCTGCCGCGTACAGCACCCCCCAGACTCCGAAACCATAAGACCTTGCAGGTCGCCCGGCGGGCATCCATATGACATTTGGACGCCTGTTTCAGGGTCCGACAATGACGCCCGCCTGTTGCAGGGGGCAGCAGGTTGCAATGTCTGCGATCGGAGTTGTGCGACATGGATTTCGAACACTACACGGAGCGCGCCCGCGGCGTGGTTCAGTCGGCCCAGATCCAAGCGATGGGTCGCGGCCATCAACGCCTGACTCCGGACCATCTCCTGAAGACCCTGCTGGACGACCGCGAAGGCTTGGCTTCCAGCCTCGTCCGCAACGCCGGCGGCGACCCGGCGGAGGTGCTGCGCCGGACCGAGGCCGCGCTCGACAAGCTGCCGCGCGTCGAAGGCGGCAACGGACAACCCTACATGGCGCCCGAGACCGCGCGGGTTTTCGAGGCCGCCCAGGAGGCCGGCAAGAAGGCGGGCGACCGGTTCGTCACCGTCGAGCGGCTGCTGCTCGCGCTCGCGCTATCGGGCGAGACGGAGGCCGGGAAGACCCTGAAGGCCTGCGGCGTAACGCCGCAGGTGCTGAACGCCGCGATCGAAGCCCTGCGCAAGGGCCGGACTGCGGACACCGCCGGCGCCGAGCAGGCCTATGACGCACTCAAGCGCTACGCGACCGACCTCACCGCGCAGGCCGAGACCGGCAAGCTCGATCCGGTCATCGGGCGCGACGAGGAGATTCGCCGCACTATCCAGGTGCTGGCGCGGCGAACCAAGAACAACCCGGTGCTGATCGGCGAGCCCGGCGTCGGCAAGACCGCCATCGTGGAGGGCCTGGCGCAGCGCATCGTCAAGGGCGATGTCCCGGAATCGCTCCGAAACAAGCGGCTGATGGCGCTCGACCTCGGCGCGCTGGTAGCCGGTGCGAAGTACCGCGGCGAGTTCGAGGAACGGCTCAAGGCGGTGCTGGAGGAGATCCGCGCGGCCGAGGGCGAGGTGCTGGTGTTCATCGACGAACTCCACACCCTGGTCGGGGCCGGCGCCGCGGAGGGGGCGATGGACGCCTCCAACATGCTCAAGCCCATGCTGGCCCGCGGCGAGCTGCACTGCATCGGCGCGACCACTCTGGACGAATACCGCAAGCATGTCGAGAAGGACGCCGCGCTCGCCCGCCGGTTCCAGTCCGTGTTCGTCAACGAGCCGGACATCGCCGACACCATCTCGATTCTGCGCGGGCTCAAGGAGAAGTACGAGCTGCACCACGGCATCCGGATCGCCGACGGGGCGATCGTTGCCGCAGCCACCTTGTCGAGCCGTTACATCACCGACCGGTTTCTGCCCGACAAGGCGATCGATCTGGTCGACGAGGCCTCGTCCCGGCTCAGAATGAGCGTCGACTCCAAGCCGGAGGAGATCGACGAGCTCGACCGGCGGATCATCCAGCTCAAGATCGAGCGTGAGGCGCTCGGCAAGGAGAGCGACGCGGCCTCGCGCGACCGGCTCGAGAGGCTGGAGGGCGAACTTGCCGAGCTCGAACAGAGATCGGCCGAGTTGACCGCGCTGTGGCAGGCGGAAAAGGACAAGATCGCCGGCAGCCACAAGGTCCAGGAGCAGCTCGACCAGGCGCGCATCGAGCTGGAGCAGGCCCAGCGCGGCGGCGACCTCGCGCGCGCGGGCGAGCTCGCCTACGGGCTGATCCCGGAGCTGGAGCGCAAGCTCGCCGCGCACGGCGACGGCGAGGACCGCGGCCGGATGCTCAACGAGCAGGTCAGCGAGGCCGATATCGCCGCCGTGGTCTCGCGCTGGACCGGCATCCCGGTGGACAAGATGCTCGAGGGCGAGCGCGGCCGGCTGCTCGGCATGGAGAGCGCGCTGTCGGCCCGCGTGGTCGGCCAGGAGGAGGCGGCCGCGGCCATCGCCAATGCCGTCCGGCGCGCGCGCGCCGGGCTGCAGGATCCCAACCGGCCGCTGGGCTCGTTCATGTTCCTCGGACCCACCGGCGTCGGCAAGACCGAGCTGACCAAGGCGCTGGCCGCCTTCCTGTTCGACGACGAGGCGGCGATGATCCGCATCGACATGTCGGAGTACATGGAAAAGCACGCCGTCGCCCGAATGATCGGCGCCCCGCCCGGCTATGTCGGCTACGACGAGGGCGGCAGCCTGACTGAGGCGGTCCGCCGCCGGCCGTATCAGGTGATCCTGTTCGACGAGGTCGAGAAGGCGCACTCCGAGGTCTTCAACATCCTGCTCCAGGTACTCGACGACGGCAGGCTGACCGACGGCCAGGGCCGCCATGTCGATTTTCGCAACACGCTGATCGTCCTGACCTCGAATCTCGGCAGCGAGGCGCTTGCCGCTCAGGCCGAGGGCGAGGATATCGAGGCGGCGCGGGCGAGCGTCATGGAGGCTGTGCGCGCGGCCTTCCGGCCGGAGTTCCTCAACCGGCTCGACGAGATCCTGCTGTTCCGCCGGCTCGACCGCAGGCATATGGAGACGATCGTCGATATTCAGCTCGCCCGGCTTGCCGGCCTGCTGGAGGACCGCTCGGTGACGCTCGCGGTCGACGAGGCGGCCAAGGCCTGGCTTGCCGAGGAGGGCTACGATCCGGCCTATGGCGCCCGGCCGCTGAAGCGCGTCATCCAGCGCAGCCTTCAGAACCCGCTCGCCATGCTGATCCTCGAAGGCCGGGTCCGCGACGGCGAAACGGTCCGCATCGGATGCGGCGCCGCGGGGCTGACCTTCAACGGCGAGGCGAGCGGGCTGGCGGCATGAGGTCGCGCTAAAGATCGATGTCTATCGCGACCGGCGCGTGGTCGGACGGGGTCGGCCAGCCGCGGGCGTCGCGCAGGACCTGGGCGCCCTCAAGCTTCGGCACGAGCAGCGGGGTGACCCAGATGTGGTCCAGCCGCCGCCCCCGGTCGCTGCCCGGCCAGGTGCGGTTGCGGTAGCTCCACCAAGTGTAGAGCTGTTCTTCGGGCGGGATGAACCGGCGGATTGCGTCGGTCCAGCCCCAGCTTTCCTGGATCCGCCCCAGTCCTTCGACCTCAACCGGAGTGTGGCTGACCACGCCCAGGAGTTGCGTGTGCGACCAGACGTCGGTCTCCAGGGGCGCGATATTGAAGTCGCCGGCCCAGATGCGGCGTCCCGGATCGTTCCCGTCGCACCAGTCCGCGAGTTCCGCCAGGAAGTCGAGCTTGTGGGCGAACTTGTCGTTCGCCTTGCGGTCCGGCACGTCGCCGCCGGCGGGAACGTAGAGTGAGTGGATCTCGGTCCCGCCGTCCAGCCGTGCGACTGCGTGGCGACCGTCGCGCCGGCCGCACCAGGCGACCGGCTCGCCGGGCTCGAGCGGGACGCGCGAGACGATCGCTGCGCCGTTATAGCCCTTGAAGCCCTGGACCACTTGATAAGGATAACCCATCGCCGAGACCGCCTCGCCCGGGAAGCGCCCGGTCTCGACCTTGATCTCCTGCAGGCAGATCACGTCGGCGTCGAGCGTGCGCGCGACCCGTTCGAGAAGCTCCAGGCGAAGCCGGACGGAATTGATGTTCCAGGTTACGATCCGCACATCTCAGGCCCCGTTGAGCCGCCGCGCCGCGCGCTCCCGGGCGGCCCGGCCGAAGGCCTTGAACAGCGCGCCCGACAGCCGGTGCTCGGCCCAGCGGTGTTCGGCATGCCACTGCACGCCCACGGCGAAGGTCCCGCAATCGGGCAGCCGGATGCCCTCGATCAGCCCGTCCGGCGCCCGGGCCTCGACGACCAGCCCGGGGGCCAGGCGGTCGATCCCCTGACCATGGGCGGAGTTGACCTTGATCGCCGTGTCGTGAATCAGCCCGGCGAACTCCCCGGCGGCGGCAAGTTCGAGGTCGTGGGCCAGCGCGAAGCGCGTGTCCGTATCGCCCTCCCGCGGCATCCGGTGGTCGAGCTTGCCGTCGATCATATGCACCCGGTAGTGAAGCGAGCCGCCCAGCGCGACGTTCATCTCCTGTAACCCGCGGCAGACCCCGAAGACCGGGACCCGGCGCTCCAGGCAGGCGCGGATCAGCGGCAGCACCGTGTTGTCGCGCGCGGCATCTCGGAACTCGTCGTCGGGAAAAGGCGGCCCGCCATAGTGATGCGGCTCGACATTGGCCCGTCCGCCGGTCAGGAACAGCCCGTCCAGCCGGTTGGCCAGCACGCCGAAGTCGATCGACTCGGCCAGCGCGGGGATCAGCAGCGGATCGGCGCCCGAGGCCTCGCGCACCGCCCTGATATAGCGGTCGCCCACGCCGTGCTGGGGAATTGAATGCTCCGGAAGATAGATCAAGCCGGTCGGGATGCCGACCGCGGGCCGCGCGAGCGCTGCTTCGTCTGTCATGGTCTCCGAATCGCGTGGTCCGAAAGTCCGTGGCCGCCCGCCGTCGGGGCGTCGCCTGGATCTATCATGCCCGATCGGCCAGGGCAAGCCGCGGCCGGGGGATGCGGTTCAGCCGCCGGAAGGGTTGTCCCAATCGAACACGAAGACCTTGCGGTCGATCGGGGCGTTGAAGTCCGGCGTGACCAGGGCGACCGAAGTGCGGATGCCCTGGGCATCGATCACCGTCCATTCCCGCAGCTTCATCGGGTCGCGCTCGAAACCCAGGATGACCACGCCGGCCTCCGGCTCCTCGGCCCGGACGACATGGATGAACAGCCGGTCGCCGTCGCCCTCGACCCTGGTGACCCGGACGCCGGCGCTCAGCGAGATGGTCTCGCGGACCAGGAGCCCGGCCGGGGTGCGCTCGACCGGGACGTGCGAGACCTCCTCGAGCTCGGTATCGACATAGACCAGCCAGTAACCGTCGACATAGATCTGGAGGCTCGACGGCGGGTCGTAGTCGAGCCTCAGCCGCTTGGGGCGCTGGAGATAGAGGCGCCCTTGCGCGAACTCGCCGTTCGACGAGGACTGGATGAACCGCGAGCGCAGCGACTTCACACCGTTGAGATAGCTCTCCGCGCGGGCGATTTCGGCCAGATCTGCCGGCTTCAGGATTTCCGCCGCCGCCGGCCCGGCCAAGACGAGCCCGATCGCCGTCAGGATCACGAATGGGAAACGCTTCATGGCCGGTCTGCGCCTGGGTTGCGGTCGGTGGGACTATGGGGCCGTGGCGGCCGGTACGCCAGCGCTATCCCGCCTCGTGGTCGACCTTGCGCGCCAGCACCTGACGCCTGCCGACGTGGTTGGGCGCGCTGATGATGCTCTCGGTCTCCATGCGCTCGATCAGCCGGGCGGCGCGGTTGTAGCCGATCTGCAGGTGGCGTTGGACGAAGCTGGTCGAGGCCTTGCCCTCGCGTGCGACCAGGGCGACCGCCTGATCGTAGAGCGCATCGCCATCGCGGCCGTTGCCGGAGACCGCCTCGCCCAGGACAGGCATCTCCTCGTCGGGGTCGGTGACGTCCTCGACATAGGCCGGCTCGCCCTGATCGCGGAGGAACGCGACGACGCGCTCGACCTCCTCGTCGGAGACGAACGGGCCATGCACCCGGCTGATCCGGCCGCCGCCGGCCATGTAGAGCATGTCGCCCTGGCCCAGAAGCTGCTCGGCGCCCGATTCGCCAAGGATCGTCCGACTGTCGATCTTGGAGGTGACCTGGAAGCTCACCCGGGTCGGAAAATTGGCCTTGATCGTGCCGGTGATGACGTCGACCGAGGGGCGCTGGGTCGCCATCAGCAGATGGATGCCGGCGGCGCGCGCCATCTGCGACAGGCGCTGGACCGCGGCCTCGACCTCCTTGCCGGCAACCAGCATCAGATCGGCCATCTCGTCGACGATCACCACGATGTAGGGCAGCGGCGCGGTCTCGATCGGCTGCTCCTCGTAGACCGGCTCTCCGGTGTCCGCGTCAGCGGCCGCGCGCACGGTGCGGAACAGCGTCTCGCCCTTCTTCGCCGCCTCGGCCAAGCGGGCGTTGTAGCCGGCGATGTTGCGCACGCCCAGGCTCGACATCGCGCGGTAGCGGTTCTCCATCTCGCGCACCGCCCAGCGCAGCGCGACGACCGCCTTGGACGCATCGGTGACCACCGGCGCCAGAAGATGCGGGATGCCGTCATAGACCGACAGCTCCAGCATCTTGGGGTCGATCATGATCACCCGGCACTGCTCGGGCGACAGGCGGTAGAGCAGCGACAGGATCATGGTGTTGATCGCGACCGACTTGCCCGAACCGGTCGTGCCGGCGATCAGGAGATGCGGCATGCGCGCGAGGTCGACCAGCACCGGGGTGCCGCCGATGTCCTTTCCCAGCAACAGGGTGAGTTGTCCGCTGGTCCGCTCGTAGGCGGTCGATTCCAGGAGTTCGCGCAGCGAGACCGTCTCGCGGCCGCGGTTGGGCAGTTCGATGCCGATGACGCTGCGCCCCGGCACCACGGCGATGCGCACCGAGACCGCGCTCATCGAGCGCGCGATGTCGTCGGCGAGCCCGATGACGCGGGAGGATTTCGTGCCCGGCGCCGGCTCCAGCTCGTAGAGTGTGACGACAGGGCCGGGACGCACCCGGGTTATCGTCCCCTTGACCCCGAAGTCGTCGAGCACGGATTCGAGCAGGCGGGCATTCTCCTGCAGCCCGTCGGCATCGACCGTCGGCTCGCGCGGCGCCTCCGGCGCCGGATCGAGCAGATCTGTCGGCGGCGGGGCGTGGTGCTCGCCCGTCTCCTCGAAGTCGAGGCGGGTCTGACGCGCCTTGCGCTCGGTGCGCGCCGGACGCTCGGGCCTGGCCCGGCCGCGCGCGGCCACCACCGGCGTGGGCGCGGCTACCACCGGCGTGGGCGCGGCCGGCTCGCGCCGTTTCCGCGGCTTGCGCGGCGAGACCTCCATTTCCGCCTGCACCCGCTGGCGGCGCCTCCGGCCGACGGCGAAAAGGCGCGCCGCCGCCGCCGCGCCGCGCCAGATCGCACGGCCCATCGCCTGCGATTCCGCACGGCTCAACCCCGTCGCCACGACCAGGGCGCCCAGGGTCAGCACGGCCGCGCCGGCGCCGATCGCATCGGTGCCGTAGCTTACCGGAGCGCCGGCGAATTCCCGCAGCCCGGCCAGCATCAGATCGCCCAGCGATCCGCCGCCTCCGGTCGTCAGCGGCCAGCCCGCCGGGCTCGGCAGCGTCGCGAACAGGATGGCGCCGAAGATCAGCGTGACCGGCAGCACGGTCATCCGCAGCCACGCCCGCCCCACCCCCCGATGCGATGCGATCCGCCAGGCCCATGCCGCCAGCACCAGCCCCATCAGCCAAGCACTCAGCCCGATGGTCTGCAGGAAGAAATCCGCCGCCCAGGCGCCGGGCGCGCCCAGCAGGTTGCGCGGCACATCGTCGACCGCCTTGTTGAACGACGGATCGTTGGGGTCGTAGGTCCAAAGCGCGATCGTCAGCGCGGCGGCCAGGGCGGCAAGCGCCAGCCCGGCGAGCTCGACCAGCCGGCGTCGAACGAACCGGCCGGCCGGCGAAGGAGCGGTTGCCGACCGGCCCTTTTCGGCCATGCTGCGGGGGGCGCTGCGCATCGGCGTCCTCACAATACCCGCGCGATGCGGCCCAGCGCCTCGCGGGTGGTCTCGATGTCGTGGACCAGGGCGATGCGTATATAGGCCGCGCCGGGATTGCGGCCGTCCGCGCCCGGCCGGGCGACGTAAGCGCCGGGCAGGACCCGGATCGCGGCTTCGGCCCACAGCCGCCTCGCAGCCGCCTCGCCGTCGCCGACATCGAGCCACAGGTAGAAGCCGCCCGGCGGGCGGTAAAAGCCCGGCCGGTCGGCGAGCAGCTCCCCGGCGATGTCGAATTTCCGGCGGTAGAGCGCGCGGCTCGCCTCGACATGGTCTTCGTCGGCGAGCAGCGCCTGTGCGGCGGCCAATAGCGGCAGCGGCGGCGCCGCCCCGCCATAGTCGCGCAGGCGCACGAACCGGTCGACGAACCCGGCCTCGCCGATCACGAAGCCGACCCGCAGGCCGGGGCAGCTCGACCGCTTGGACAGGGAGTTGAACACCACGACGTTTTCCAGACCGCCGCCAAGATCCCGGCAGGCCTCCAGCATCCCCGCCGGAGGCGGCGCGTTACGGTCATAGACCTCGCTGTAGCACTCGTCCGAGGCGAGTACGAAGTCGTGCTCGCGGGCAAGCGCGACGAGCCCGGCCAGCGCGTCCTTCGTGGCGACGGCTCCCTGCGGATTGGCCGGCGAGCAGAAATAGGCGAGCGCGGTACGCGCCAGCAGATCGGCGGGCACGCCGGAGAAATCCGGCAGGAAGCCGGTATCGCGGTCGGCCGGCACGAAGACCGGCTCCGCGCCCGCGACCACCGCCGCGCCGAGATAGACCTGGTAGAACGGGTTCGGCATCAGTACCACGGGCCGCGCGCCGTCACTGCGCTCGGGCACCGCGGCGAGCGCGATCATGAACAGCGCCTCGCGCGTGCCGCAGACCGGCACGACGTTGCGCGCCGGATCGAGCATTTGCGCCGGCAGGCCGTAGCGCGCGGCGGCCCAATCGGCAATCGCGGCCCGCGCCGCGCCGGTTCCGCGCATCGGCGGATAGCGGCCCCACGAGGCGTGATCGGCCGTTACCGCATCGCGGATCAGTGCCGGCGGCGGGTGCTGCGGCTCGCCCAGCGACAGCGCGATCGCAGTGAGGCCGGCCGGCGGCTCGATCGGGCCGAGCAACGCGCGCAGTCGGTCGAACGGATAGTCGCCGATCTGGGAGATGCGGTCGTTGAACACCGGCCTGCCGCCGATCCTTCGGAACGCGGCACTCTATCCGCAAGCGGTCGGGCCAGACAAGCGAAGCCTTGCGCCGGGTCCTGCCGGATATAGGGGCGGGCGGCCGACCGCGATCGCCGATAACGGCCGACCCGGGCGATGCGGCGCCAAGCAAACACGTAAAGTGTTCAAACCCACAAAAAAAGCCGAACATGCGACGCGCAAGCGGGCAGTTGCTCCACCCTTGCGGGAGAGCCGGTCGGATGGAAAATCAGGTCGTCATCGTCGGCGGCGGGATCGTCGGGCTGAGCCTTGCCGTGGCGCTGGGCGGGGCGGGCGTGCGCGTGGCCGTGGTCGATCGCGCGCCCGCCGCGGCGATGCTCGACCGGCAATTCGACGGGCGGGTCTCGGCGATCGCGCCGGCCTCGCGCGCGGTCTTCGAAGGGCTCGGGGTGTGGGACCGGATGGCGGGCGAGAGCCAGTCGATCGAGCAGATCCGGGTATCCGACGGTACCTCGCCGCTGTTCGTCCACTACGACCGGGCCGAGGTGGGCGCCGACGCGCTGGGCTACATCGTCGAGAATCGGTGGATCCGGCGCGCGCTGCTAGCCGCGGCCGCGGCCCATGATGGGGTGCGCCTGCTCGACGGCCGCGCGGTCGCCGGCATCGAGCGCGGACCGGACGCGGCCAGGCTGAGTCTCGATGACGGCGCGGTGCTCACCGCCGCCCTGGTGGTGGCCGCCGACGGGCGCCGCTCGCCGGTGCGCCGGCAATCCGGCATCGGCGCGCTGGATCTCGCCTATGACCAGATCGGGATCGTCGGCGCCGTCGCGCACGCCCGGCCACATCGCGGCATCGCCCAGGAGCGCTTCCTGCCGGCCGGCCCGTTCGCGATCCTGCCGATGGCCGGCGACCGGTCCTCGATCGTCTGGACGGAACGCGCCGATGTCGCGCGCCGGATCCTCGCCCTGCCGCCTGCCGCGTTCGAGGTCGAGCTCGGCAGGCGGTTTACCGACTATCTGGGCGATCTTTCGGTCGCGGGGCCGGTCTTCTCATACCCGCTCACCCTGACGCTCGCCGGGCGCTATGCGCTGGACCGCCTGGCGCTCGCCGGCGACGCGGCGCACGCGATCCATCCGATCGCCGGCCAGGGGCTCAATATCGGCATCCGCGATGTCGCTGCCCTGGCCGAAGTGATCGTCGATGCGGTCCGGCTCGGGCTCGATCCCGGCGCCTCGACCCTGCTCGCCCGCTACGCGCGCTGGCGCCGGGCGGACAACTTCGCCATGCTGGCGGTGACCGACGGCCTCAACCGTTTGTTTTCCAACGAGATCCTCCCGCTGCGCCTCGGGCGCCGCATGGGCCTTGCGGCCGTGAACCGCCTTCCGCCGCTCAAGCGCGTCCTGATCCGTCACGCTATGGGCGAGCTGGGCGACCGCCCCCGGCTGACCCGCGGCTTGGCGCTTTAGCCGCGCCCCGTCGGCGATGCCGGTCGGCAACGCGCCGGTCGCTGCCGGGCTTGCGCGCGTCAGGGATCGCGGCTCAGCCCGGCCGCCTCGACCGCGGCGAGATAGGCCCGCCACAGCCGGTCCCGATTCTCGCCCAGCTCGTAGAGATACCGCCAGGAATAGATGCCGGTATCGTGCAGGTCATCGAAGACGATCCGCACCGCGTAGTTGCCGATGGGCTCCAGCGCCATGATCCCGACATGGCGCCGGCCGACGATCAGCTTCTTCTCGCCCGGGCCATGACCCTTGACCTCGGCCGACGGGCTCTCGACCCGCAAAAGCTCGGCCGGCAGCGAGACCTGCTTGCCGTCGTCGAAATCGATCTCCAGGCGCTTTTCCGCCTGCTTCAGCCGCAGCTCGACCGGCCAGGGCGCGGCCTCGCTCATCGGCTTTCGACCTCGTCGGTCTGGCGCGCCTCGTCGACCAGCATGATCGGGATTCCGTCGCGGATCGGGAAGGCGAGCCCGGCCTGCGGGCTGACCAGCTCCTGGGCGTCCTCGTCGTAGCGCAGCGGACCCTTGGTCAGCGGGCAGACCAGGATCTCCAGCAGCTTCGGGTCGAGCCGGCGCCCGCGCGCGGCCGGCGGATCGGCGATGGGTTCTCGCTCGGACATGCCGGACGGTCCTACTGCTTGACTCTGCCTTGGTCGTCGCGGCGTTCGAGCAGCGCCATTTCGAGCAACGCCATCATCACCTCGGCCCGATCGTCCAGCGTCGGCGCTTCCAGTAGCGCCTGCTTCTCGCTCGGCCGGAACGGGCACATCATCGCGAGCGAGGTGATCAGGCGCGACTCCCCGGTCCCCTCGATCGCCTCCCAGTTCGCCTCGACGCCCTGATGGGTGAGATAGGCGCGCAGGGCGCGCAACAGCCGGCCGCGATCGATCGCCAGCGGCCTGGAGGCCTCGGCCATGTCGTCGCGAAACTCGGCATAGCTCGCGCGTACCCGCCGGTAGCCCTCGCGCAGCGGCGGTTCGTCCATCACCCGGAACCGGACGAGGCCCTTCAGGGTGATCAGGTAGCGGCCGTCCTCGGTCTCGCCGAAGGAGATCATCCGGCCGGCGCAGCCGGTGGCGAAGAGCTCGGGATGATCGCCCGTCGCGCCCTCCTTCGGCTGGATCATGCCGATCAGGCGCTGCGGCGCGGCGAGCGCGGCCGCGGTCATGTTGATGTAGCGCGGCTCGAAGATGTTCAGCGGCAGCCGCCCATCGGGCAGCAGCAGCGCGCCGGCGAGCGGGAAGATCGGAATAACGCCCGGCAGGTCCTCGAACGCCGGATCGAAGGGGTCCGCCATCAGGAGAACAGCACCGTGGAGAGCTTGCGCCGCCCTTCAACGGTGATCGGGTCCGTCGGTCCCAGCGCCCCGAAGAACTGAAGGAGTTGCTTGCGCGCGGCATGGTCGTTCCACTCGCGGCTGCGCCGGACGATCTCGACCAGGGCATCGACCGCCTCTTCCTTGCGGTCCACGGCATAGAGCGCCATCGCGAGGTCGAACCGCACCTGATGGTCGTCGGCGTTCGCGGCCACGCGCTGTTCCAGCTCGGCGTGATCGCCGGCCTGGGCGGATTTGCCGGCGAGCTCGAAGGCCGCGATCGCCGCCGCCACCCCGCCGTCGCCGCGTTCGGCCTGCGGGATGGTCTCGACGAACGCGGCGGCCTTGTCGATCTCGCCGAGGCCGACCAAAGCGCGCACGAAGCCGGCCTTGGCGGGGACGTTGTCGGGCGCGTGCTCGACGACCTGGGCGAAGACCGATGCGGCCGCGCCGTAATCCTCGGCCTCCAGCCGCTCGGTGGCCTGCGCCACGGCCTCGTCGATCGGCGAATCGACCTTGGTGCCGGCGGACGCGACCAGCTTGTCGACGAAGGCCTTGACCTGGCTTTCGGGCAAGGCGCCGGTGAAGCCGTCGACCGGCCGGCCGCCGTGAAAGGCGAACACGGCCGGGATCGACTGGATGCGAAGCTGCCGGGCGATCTCGGGATTCCGGTCGATGTCGAGCTTGACCATCCGGACCGCGCCGTTGGCCGCGTTGACGACCTTCTCCAGGACCGGGCCGAGCTGCTTGCAGGGGCCGCACCACGGCGCCCAGAAATCGACGATCACCGGAACGTCCATCGAGGCCTCGATGACGTCGGCCATGAAGGTCTCGGTGGACGTGTCCTTGATCGGCCCGACCGGCGCGCCCCCGTTACCGGGCTGTCCTGGTATCGGCTCCATCGTCTGGCCCCGTAAAACCCGCGCAGCCGAACCGGCCCGCCGCAAAGGGACAAGATGGGCGAGGAACCGGCAAGAGGCAAGCCCGGGTCTATCCCGGAACGGTTGCCGGACCCAAATCGGTCACGGACGGCGCATGGCCGGTCGCCTCGGCGAAGCGGAGCAGGTCGGCCGGTACGATCGCGGTGGTGGCGTCGTTGGACAGCGGGTGAAAGTTGGCGAGTTCGGCCTCCATCATCGCCGCGTCGATCACCAGCCGGACCGCGCCATCCGGATCGTCGATCAGCGCGAACGGGGTCACCGCGCCCGGCGCCACCCCCAGTTGCTCGGCCAGCCGCCCGGCGCTGCCGAAGGAAAGCCGCGCGGCGCCGATCAGCGGCGCCAGGGCCTTGAGGTCGAGCTTGCGGTCCTCCATCGCGACGACCAGCCAGAACGCGCCCTTCTTATCCTTGAAAAACAGAGACTTGAAGTGCGCCCCGGGCAGCGCGCCGCGCAGGTTCCGGCTTTCCTCGACGGTGAAGACCGGACGATGCCGGTGGGTCTCGGTCGCGATGCCCAGGCTGTCCAGCATGTCGAACAGCGCGCGCTGGCGCCGCTCCAGATCCGCCTCGCTCATGGCCGCACGATAGGGACGGGCGCGGTGTCCGGCAACACGGCGCTTGAACTCCGCTCCGCGGCCAATATACTCCGCCATCCGCGCGCGGGTGTAGCTCAGGGGTAGAGCGCAACCTTGCCAAGGTTGATGTCGTCGGTTCGAATCCGATCACCCGCTCCAGCGCTTTCCGGATCCCTGCCCGATGTGGGGCCGGCCGGCCCTGCCGTGCGCCCGGCCATCGGATCGAAGCGGCTCCGCCGGAACGGCTGAATCTTTACGGCGTCGCCGCGTCGATCCGCGCGGCGAGCGCGCGCGCCGCGGCCGCGCCGGCGAGCGCCTGTCCGGTCTCTTCGAGCGTGACGATCGCCGCATCTTCGAGGCCGGCGGCGGCCAGGACACGGGCGATCTTCCCGAGGAGTGCGGCGTCGTCGAGCCGGCGGCCCGGATCGCCGGGGGACTCGACGATGCGCCGTTCGTGCAGCCGGTTCGCCGTCGTCACCGTAACGGCGGCGGGGAAGCGGGCAGGGAAGTGCGCCATCAAGGCGGGGGAGGCGTCGGCGGTGACGGAAACCCGGTCCATCAGAGCGGCGACATCCTCGCCGAACGGCAGCGCGGACCGGGCCACGTCGCAGGCCGCCTCGGGGTGCAGCAGAGCAAGGGCGATCTGGTAGCCCGCGCTGACCAGGGTGGAGGAGCGGTTTCCGGGCGCGGCGCGGTGGGCGATCATCCTGGCATAGGGCGGCGGCACGCGCACCTCGATGCGCTCGATCGCCGACGGGTCGAGCCCGTCCGCCATCATTTCGCGGACGGCCTCGGTCGCGGCGACGGCCTGCTTGGCCGAGCAATGCGGCTTGAGGCTGAGCGCGGTGTAGACGCAGGTCTCGCCAAGGTCCTCGGTGAGCCGGGAAATGTCCGCCTCGATGCCGTAGGCGCCGCGCAGCCAGTCCGGCCCGTCGAGAAGGGCGTCGTCGCCGCCGAACCCCGCTGCGGCCGCGCGCGCGGCTACGGCGCCCGCCTCGGCGGCAAGCGCGATCAGCAGCCAGCGCGGCGCGCGCGGCGTCCCGGCGCCCGACCGCGCCGGCGGCGAGGTTGAGCGCGATGGCGAGCGCGGCGGTCATCCGGCTTCGATCGAGACCGGTCAGCCGGCCGAGGGTCGCGGCGACTCCCAGCGGCGCGCAGAAACGGGTCGGCCAGATCCCGCGATACAGCAGCCGCGCGCCGTCGATCGCGGTTCCGAGCCGGGTCATCAGCTCGGTCCCGACCCACAGCGCATCGCCGAGACGCGCGGGATCGGCCGCCGGGTCCTGCGTGATCGCGCTCAGCGCGGCCGGGACGATCACCGCCGACGGCGTGACGCATGACGCGCAGTGGATGTCGTCGATCTCGCTCAGCCGCGCCGCCGCGACCCGGTAGCCCAGCGGCCGGTCGGGCAAAAGGGCGCGCACGGCGCGGGCGTCCTCGGTCGCCTGCCCGGCGGCGGCGGCGGCCAGGGCGTCGGCGACATGCCGCCGCTGGATTTCCGTCATCGCTGGCCCGTGCGCGTCCATCGATGCGCTTGCCGCGAATGCGCCCAACGCGCCGAGCACGCTCATGCCCCGCTCCAACGCCGGAGAATTTCCGCGCCGATGCGCGCCATGCCTTCCATCGGTTTCGCCTCGCCGCCGCGGCCGACGGCGATGGGCCGTTGCGATTCCCTCGTTTGCGTATGAACGCGAAAAACGGCGGGACCTTGTTTTTAGAAGCGAAGGGTGTATTTCACCCTCGCTTCCAAAGATGTTTTCTGCACTGAGACAGGTTCCCTGGAGACATCCGCGTGTCCGGGGACTCCGATCGTGCCCCTGGCATGCAGAACACCTCCGTAGAAAAAGAGCGAGTTGCTGCCCGTTTCCCATTCTCCGTGAAGTCCGGCACGGACCACATTGGAGTTCATCCCGTCCCGGGCTTCCCCGTACGCTCCCACGAGTGAGACCTGACCGTCTGTGAAGCTGAGGATACTTTTCTGACCCCCAACCTCAAAGAACGAATCGGCTTTCGCTGAAACGAGTGAGGAATACACTCCGAGCGGAGCAACGCCCTGCCCGAAGATGCTTGTCACTTTCCCGCCTTCAAACGGACGGGAGATTCCGACGGCAGTGTACCGATCGGAGACAAACATCTCAGGAATGAAGCCGGAGACATTTCTCGTGACAGCATTCCCCTCTTCGTCCACCACGAATCCGAGAATGGGAGCTGCCACTTCCCTGTCGGATCCGGACATTGAGTCAAGCATGGGTGAGCGGGTTTCTGCCCGCACCGACCCTTGTGTTGCCTGTACTTCACGATTCGCCACTTCGGGACAGTCCACGCTGGGAACACCCTGACCGAATTCACGATCAACGCCGGGAGCACCGACATCAATCGCGCATGCCTCCAGTGTGTTGGTAACGTCCACCGGGTCTTCCCAAAGCTGCAGCAGATAGTACACCATCGCTCCGAGCCGCGGGGCGGCAAACGAGGTGCCGAATCCGATACGACCCCGAATATGGGGCGGCAGCACCATGGCGTAGCACCATTCCGCTGCGTCTCCGCACATCACTGCTGTATCGTACGGAACGATCTCACCCTGTGAGTCCACATCAGCCCAAGTGGCAAGGAGTGCCTTGCCGGTCCGAAGCGCGTTCAGGGTTTCCGTGAAGGTTGAGTGATCCGCGTCCAACCAACCAAGAGCGTCGCTCTCAGCCCACACCGGATTTTCCGCCCTGTACTCATCCCGTCTGCTGGGGTCGGGCCGTCCGGCTTGCGGATGACCGGGCGGGAACATCGGGGTATTTCCCGCGCTGGCAACAAACAGGATGTTGTTGTTCCTGATTTGTTCCGCTGGTTCGCGGGGAAAAAAACGGCACAGTAATCGGCAGCACCACCACCCTGACGCCATTTCGGATATCAGCGAAGGAATCGCTGAACAGGCGGGTATACAGATAGGTGGAGGGGACGTTGGAACTGAAACCTGTCAACGCCCATTCCCGCCGATAACGCCGGCGGGAATGCCGATGTTGGTCATCTCCATCACCACTCTGTCGTAGTGCCTGGTGTCTGAGGTGCCGTATGATCCGTCGATGATCAACACCCTGTCTGTCAGATCCCTGCCCGCGAGTTTTGCCTCAAGAGCCTCCTCCCCATGAAACGCCTGCCCTTCCGGGGGTATAGGGTCTGGGGCTGGCGGTGTCGGGGTTGGTGTCGGAGGAGTAACAGGCGGCTGTGTCATCACAGGGTCACTTCCTCCTCCCCCGCCTCCTCCGCTGCATGCGCTGAGCACAAGAGCGGAAAGAAAAACGGCACCAAGTGCCGTGCGCATCAACAATAATCCCACTTTGTTTCCTCCGCATGGTGACGTTCGAGAATTTGTTAGGAAAGAAGGATTCGGACCGCTCCGGGTTGCCGGCGCGGTCCGGCGCCGCGGTCAAAAGATCTCTGAAAAGAAGTCGCGCATCATCCGGTAGGACTGGTTGCACAGCTTTTCGTCGTATCGCTGGAGTTCGTTGAACACGCCCTTGTCGCAGAACGAGTGGCCGGCGTGGCCGTACATCATGAGCTGCCAGTCGACGCCGGCTTCGCTCAGCTCGGCCTCCAGCGCGTCGATCCGGTCGGGCGGGGTGACCGGATCGGCCGCGCCGTGGAAGACCAGAACGCGGCCCTTGAAGTTCGGCTCCCGGTCGGGATCGACCGGGTTGGGCAGGGTGACGTGGAAGACCGCCGTGCCGGCGAACGCGGCCCCGGCGCGCGCCTGCTCCAGGATGAAGCCGCCGCCGATGCAGTAGCCGATGGCCCCCTTCCTGTCCGCGTCGATCGCGCCCCGCCGGTCGGCTTCCGCGGTCAGGGCCTTATCGGCCGCCGGCCCGCATCCGAGCAGGAACGGCAGGTCGCCGCGGACCTCGCGCGAGATCTTCATCAACTCCTCGAAGGTCTTTTCGCGCGCGCCGTACCCGACGCCGAACATGTCGGCGATCATCACCGCATAGTCGGCGCCTGCGACATCGTGGGCCATGTCGATCGAATGGCGGCAGACGCCCAGCCAGTCGGGCTGCATCAGGATTGCCGGGCGCTTTTCCGCGACGGTGTCGTCATAGACCAGCATCCCTTCGAACTGCCTGCCCCCGTACTCATAGGGAACGGCGATCTCCGCCATGTCGTTCCTCCCTCGGTTCGCGCGCTTGAAATCTTCCGGCGGGGCGATGGCCGCAATTCTCGGTCGTCGGAGCTGCCAAGGCAAGATCGCCCGGCTTACGATCGCGCGGCCCTGCCGCCCCCGGCAGGGCCGGGGCGGTCCGGCGCCCGCGCTCACGAAGGGCTTGCGAGATCCGTCCCCGCGATGCACTCCAGCCAGCGGGCCAGCTCGGTGTGATCCAGCTCGGCGCGATCCTGCCCGGGCTCCAGGTTGTGCCTGGCCTGGGCCCAGATCTCCCGGTTCAGCGCGGCGAACGGCGCGGCCGTCCCGGTGTCGCGGGCCAGCCCCAGCGCGATGTCGAGATCCTTGACCATCAGGTCGAGCGAGAACCCGGAATCGAACGCGCGCGAGAAGACGAAGCGGGCCATCTTGTTGAGCGTGGCGTGATTCATGCCGGTCGAGGTGTTGATGACATCCGTCATCACCTCCGGGTCCAGCCCGAATCGGCGGCCGACCAGGAACGCCTCGGCCGTGATCAGAAACTGGGCCGCGCTGATGGTGTTGTTGAGCGATTTGAGCGCGTGGCCGGAGCCGATCGCGCCGGTATGTACGACGCGCCTGCCGATGGTTTCCAGCGTCGGGCGGCAGCGCTCGATCGTCGCCGGATCGCCGCCAGCCATGATGGTCAGCGTGCCCTCGACCGCGCCGGCGCGGCCGCCGGAGACCGGCGCGTCGATCATGTCGATGCCGCGCCGGGCAAGCGCGGCTGCCAACTCGACCGTGCCCGAGGGCTCCGATGAGCTCATGTCCACGAGGATGCCGGCCCCGTCGAAGCCGTCGGCGACGCCGCCCCGGTCGAGCGCCGCGCGGGCCACATCCGCGCCCGTGGGCAGCATGGTGATGACCAGATCCGCGCCCGCCGCCGTATCCGCCGGCCCCGAGGCGATCGCGCCGCCGGTCGCCTCGGCCACCGCCGCCAGCCGATCCGGTGCGGTATCGTAGAGACGCAGCGCTTGGCCCGCGCCCGCAATGCGCCGCGCCATCGGCGCGCCCATCATGCCGAGCCCGATCAGGCCCGCGGTAATCCCCGCCATCCCTTTTGTCCTTGCTGCGGTTCGACGCCGCCGCCCGAAACACCCCGAATCCTCTGATTTGAAACGTTCGCGACCAATCCGGACGGGATGTCTAGCCCCGGCTCCGGTAGAGCGGTTTCGCGCCGTCGATGTTCAGCCTCGGGCCATCCGCATCGGGACGTTCCAGGGCCTCGACCCGCTCCAGCGTTGCCCTGGCGCGGTCCCGCGCGCCGAAATAGTCGGCGTTGGCGGCGGCCATCCAGGTCGCCTCATCGGGCGTGATCTCGCGCAGGATTCTGGCCGGCGCGCCGGCGACGATGGTGCGCGCGGGCACCGTGAAGTCCGCCCGCACAAAAGCGAGCGCGGCGACGATCGCATGTTCGCCGATCACGACGCCGTCCATGACCACGGCGTTCATGCCCACCAGCGCGCGGTCGCCCACCGCGCAGCCGTGGAGGACCGCGCCGTGGCCGATGCTGGCGTATTCGCCGATCGAGGTCTCGCCGCCGGCGAAGCAGTGAACGGCGCAGTTGTCCTGGATGTTGGAGCCCTCGGCCATGCGGATCTGGCCGAGATCGCCGCGCAGGCTGGCGCATGGCGCGACGTAGCAGCCCGGCCCGACGATCACGTCGCCGATCAGGACCGACGAGGGGTGAACCCAGGCGCTGGGATCGACGACGGGGACCACCCCGTCCAGGGCATAGACCTTGGGCATGGCGGGGGCCGGCGTTCAGATGTGGAAGGACTCGCCGCAGCCGCAGCGGCCCTTCTCGTTGGGGTTGTTGAAGACGAAGCCCGACTGCAACTTGTCCTCGACATAGTCCATCTCGGTGCCGATCAGGAACATCAGCGCCTTGCCGTCGATCAGGACGGTGACCCCCTTGTCCTCGACCATCTCGTCCAGCGGCGCCTTCTCGTCGGCGAACTCCATCCGATAAGCCATGCCGGAGCAGCCGCCGGTGCGGATGCCGACCCGCAAGCCCAGCGCCGGCGTCTCGCGCCTGGCGATCAGATAACGGACCCGGTCGGCCGCGGCGTCCGTCAAGGTCATGACCTGCTTGTCCATCGCATCAACCCCTGCATAATCGTTTCATACGCTCACATGAAGCCAAGCTCGAGCCTGGCGGCTTCAGTCATCATCTCCGGCGTCCACGGCGGGTCCCAGGTGAGTTCGACATGGATGTCGTTGACCGACTCGATCCCGCGCACCCTGGTTTCGACCTCGATCGGCAGGGACTCGGCGACCGGGCACATCGGCGAGGTCAGCGTCATCACCACCTCGACATTGCGGCCGGGCGAAACGGTGATGTCGTAGATCAGACCGAGTTCGTAAATGTTTACCGGGATCTCCGGGTCGTAGACCGAGCTGACCGCGTCGACGACCTCGGCATGGATCGCCACGGTCTCATTGGCGGGCTCATCGGCGGGTCCGTCGCCGGTCAGAGCCGGTTCGGTCGCGTTTTCGTCCATGCATCCAGTCTCCGGTTTCGACGGCGGCCCTATTCGGTGGTCACGTCTTCGCCCTCGGCGGCAAGCGCCGCGGACATTGTATGCCAGGGCAGGGTCGCGCACTTGACCCGCATCGGGAATTCGCGCACCCCGATCAGCGCGGCGAGCTTGTCCAGGCTCTCGATCTCCTCGCCGCCCACCTCGCCCTTCCGCGTGACGATCTCGTGGAACGTCTCGAAGACCGCGCGGGCCTCCTCGATGCCTCTGCCCTTGACGAGCTCGGTCATCATCGAGGCCGAGGCGACCGAGATCGCGCAGCCCTTGGCCTCGAACCCGACATCGGCGATGCGGTCGTCCTCGACCGTCAGGTAAACTTTGATCCTGTCGCCGCATAGCGGGTTGTTGCCCAGCGCGGTATGGGAATGGGGCTCCAGCGGCCCCGAATTCCGCGGGTTCCTGCTGTGATCGAGGATCACGTCCTGGTAGAGCTCGCGAAGATCCATCACGCGCCGAAAATCTCCTGTACACGGCCGAGCGCGCGGACCAGCGCGTCGACCTCCGCCCGCGTGTTGTAGAGCCCGAATGAGGCGCGCACGGTGGCCGCCACGTCGAAGCGCGCCATCACCGGCTGGGCGCAGTGATGGCCGGTCCGGACCGCCACGCCCTCGCGGTCGAGGATGGTGCCGACATCGTGGGGATGAACCCCCTCGACGTTGAACGAGACGATGGCGGCCTTCTCCGGCGCCGTGCCGATGAGGCGGATACTGTTGAGCGCGCCGAGCCGTTCGGTCGCGTAGGCCAGGAGATCGCTCTCATGGGCGCCGATCCGTTCCAGGCCGAGCGCGCCGACATAATCGACCGCCGCCGCCAGCCCGATGGCGCCGGCGATGTTGGGCGTGCCGGCCTCGAACTTGAACGGCAGGCCGGCATAGGTCGTCTTCTCGAAGGTGACTGCCTCGATCATCTCGCCGCCGCTCTGGTAGGGCGGCATGGCGTCGAGCAGCGCCTCCTTGCCGTAGAGGATACCGATCCCGCTGGGGCCGTAGAGCTTGTGGCCGGAAAAGACGTAGAAGTCGGCATCGAGCGCGCGGACATCGACCGCCATGTGGGGCACAGCCTGGCAGCCGTCGATCAACACCAGGGCGCCGGCCGCATGGGCCGCCTCGACGACCCGGGCGACCGGAACGACCGTCCCCAGCGCGTTCGAGATGTGGGTGATCGCGACCATCCTGGTGCGCGGGCCGAGGAGGCCGAGGAAGGCCTCGAAGTCGAGCGCGCCGTCATCGCCGATCGGCGCCACCCGGATGACCGCGCCGAGCTTCCCGGCGGCGATCTGCCAGGGCACGATGTTGGCATGGTGCTCCATCACCGTGAGAACGATCTCGTCGCCCGGGCCGAGAGTCGTCCCGCCCCAGCTTGCCGCGACCAGGTTGATGCCTTCGGTCGCGCCACGCACGAAGATCACCTCGTGGGCGTGTTCGGCGTTGATGAAACCGCGCACCCGCTCGCGCGCGGCCTCCATCGCCTCGGTGGCCTTCTGACTCATGTAATGGACGCCGCGGTGGACGTTGGCGTACTCGGTCTCGTAGACCCGGGCGATGCAATCGATCACCGCGCGAGGCTTCTGCGCGCTGGCGCCGTTGTCGAGATAGACCAGCGGGTTGTCGTAGACCGTCCGGTCCAGGATCGGGAAATCGCGGCGGACGGACTCGATGTCGTAGATGCCGTTCGCCTGGCTCATGGGCGCGCCAGCCATTTTTCAACCGCGTCCTCGACGACCGGCCGGGCCGCCGGCACCGGCGCCAGTTCGAACAGTTCGGCGACGAACGCGCGGGTCAGGAGGGCGCGCGCCTCGCCTTCGGGAATGCCGCGCGCCCGCAGGTAGAACAGCGCCGACTCGTCGAGGTCGCCGACGGTCGCCCCGTGGCTGCATTTGACGTCGTCGGCGAAGATCCGCAGTTCGGGCTTGTTGTCGGCCTCGGCCGCCGGGGACAGCAGCAGGTTGCGGCAGGACTGGCGCGCCTCGGTTCTTTGAGCGCCGGCTTCGACCACCACGCGCCCCTGGAAGACGGATCGGGCATGGTCGTCGACGACATTACGAAAGACCTGGGCGCTGTCGGTATGCGGCGCCGCATGGGCGATCTCGGTGGTGTGATCGACGTGGCGCCGTCCGTCCGCCAGCGCGCCCCCGGCGAGCGTGCAGTGGGCGCCCGCACCGGCCAGCCGGACGATGGTCTCGGTGCGGGCGATCCGCCCGCCGAGCGACAGCACCAGCCCGCGATAGGAGCCGTCTTGGCCGACCGAGAACGTCCCGAGCCCGGTATGGGTCGTCCCGTCAGGCGGATCGACCAGCACGACGTGGCGGAGATGGGCGGCCTGCGCGAGGGCGCCGTCGAGCACCGCGTTGGTCCAGCCGCGCGCGCCGGCCTCGCCGGTGAACAATTCGATCAGCGCGGCCTGCGCGCCCTCGCCCAGGCGGACGAGCGTGCGCGGATGGACCGCCCGGGAGCCGGCCGCGGCGCTCATCGCATGGACCACGACGATGGGCTTGTCGAGGACCGCGCCCGCGGGCACCTCGACGACCAGCCCGTCGCGGGTCATCGCGGCATTGAGCGCCTTGAGCCCGGTGTGCTCGGCGCTGAAGCCGTCGCTGCGCAGCGCGATCCCGGCGTTCCCGGTCCCGAGCCAGGCCGACAGGGCCACGATCCCCGCGGGAAGCCCTTCGATCGCGCACAGGGAGTCGGCATGGAGGCCGTCGACCAGGACGATCCGCCAGGCATCGAGCGCGGCGATCGGCGCGGCAATGGCCGCAATCGCCGCATCGGCCGCAATCGCCGCATCGGCCGCGCCGGCAAGGGCTTCGGCATCCAGGCGCCGCAGCGTCCGCAGTTCGGTGTACTTCCAGCCCTCGATCCGGCGGTGCGGCAGGCCGGTCTCGGCGAACCGGGCGATCGCGGCGTCGCGCAGCGCATCGGCGGCGCCGGGAAGCGCCGCCTTCGCCGCAGCATAGGCCGCCATGAACGGCGCGGTGTCCCGTGCGGTCGAGGCCATCACGCCGGCGCCCCCACCGTGTCTTCGGCGAACTCGGCGTAGCCGCGGGCCTCCAGTTTGCGGGCAAGCCCGGCATCGCCCGAGGCGACGATCCGCCCGCCCGAGAGCACATGGACATGGTCGGGCACGATGTAGTCCAGCAGGCGCTGATAGTGGGTGATCACGACCATCGCCCGGTCCGGCGCGCGCAGCGCGTTCACGCCTTCGGCCACGACCTTGAGCGCATCGATGTCGAGCCCGGAATCGGTCTCGTCGAGGATCGCCAGGCGCGGCTCCAGCATCGCCATCTGGAAGATCTCGTTGCGCTTCTTCTCGCCGCCGGAAAAGCCCTCGTTGACCGCGCGCTGGAGCAGCGCGTCGTCCATCCGCAGCAGCCCGCCCTTGGCGCGCGCGAGCTTCAGAAACTCGATCGCGTCGAGCTCGGCCTCGCCGCGGGTGTTGCGCACGGCGTTCACGGCCGTCTTGAGGAAGCTGAGGTTGGACACGCCCGGGATCTCGACCGGATACTGGAAGGCGAGGAAGACGCCGGCGGCCGCGCGCGCCTCGACCGGCATTTCGAGCAGATTCTCCCCGGCGAACGCGATGCTGCCGCCGGTGACATCGTAGCCGTCGCGCCCGGCCAGGATGTAGGACAGCGTGCTCTTGCCCGAGCCGTTGGGGCCCATGACCGCATGCACCTCGCCCGCGCCCACCTCGAGCGTGACGCCGCGCAGGATCTCCTTGCCGTCGACGCTGGCGTGCAGGTCCTTCACGGACAGCATCGCGGGCCTTCCCGCGCTCATTTCGATGAAACTTTCATTTTCCACTCTCGTGGCTCTCCTGTTGCTCGTGAAGCGCCCCGTACATGCCCCTGGCGACAACGGCGCTTTGCCGGAGCCGCGTGGATATCCTTTGAACCAGATCGTCTTTCGGGGGCAATCTCGTGTTGGTCATGCCCAACGGCCTGGCCAGAACCGCAAGCTCGTTCTTGACCGACATCGCCCGCAACTCGCTTTCGATCTGTCGCCCGTTCTCGGACTACCCGACGCTCCCTTCGAGGCTCACGTTCAGGAGCTTCTGGGCCTCGACGGCGAACTCCATCGGCAACTCGCGCAACACCTCCTTGCAGAAGCCGTTGACGATCAGCGAGACCGCTTCCTCCGGGTCGAGCCCGCGCTGCAGGCAGTAGAACAACTGGTCCTCGCTGATCTTCGATGTCGTCGCCTCGTGCTCGACATTGGCCGCCGGCTCGCCGACCTCGATATAGGGCACGGTGTGGGCGCCGCACCGATCGCCGATCAGGAGCGAATCGCACTGGGTGTAGTTGCGCGCGCGCTCGGCCGAGCCCACCACCTTGACCAGGCCACGATAGGTGTTGTGGCCGTGGCCGGCCGAGATGCCTTTCGAGACGATGGTGCTGGTGGTGTCGGGTCCGACATGGATCATCTTGGTACCGGTGTCGGCCTGCTGGTAGTTGTTGGCGATCGCGACCGAGTAGAACTCGCCCACCGATCCCGCGCCCTCGAGGATGCAGCTCGGATACTTCCAGGTGATCGCCGAGCCGGTCTCGACCTGGGTCCAGGAGATTTTTGCGCGCGCGCCGCGGCAGACGCCGCGCTTGGTGACGAAGTTGTAGATGCCGCCCTTGCCGTTCTCATCGCCCGGATACCAGTTCTGCACGGTCGAGTACTTGATCTCGGCGTCATCGAGCGCGATCAACTCGACGACCGCGGCATGGAGCTGGTTCTCGTCGCGCATCGGCGCGGTGCAGCCTTCGAGGTAGCTCACATAGCTGCCCTCATCGGCGACGATCAGCGTGCGCTCGAACTGGCCGGTCTTGGCCGCGTTGATCCGGAAATAGGTGCTGAGCTCCATCGGGCAGCGCACGCCCTTGGGCACGTAGACGAAGGTCCCGTCGCTGAACACCGCCGAATTCAGCGTGGCAAAGAAGTTGTCGGCATACGGCACTACGGCGCCGAGATACTTGCGCACCATCTTGGGATGGTCGCGCACGGCTTCGGAGATCGGGCAGAAGATGACCCCGGCCTCTTCAAGCTTCTCCTTGAAGGTTGTCGCGACCGAGACGCTGTCGAAGACCGCATCGACTGCGACGCCGGCCAGGATCGCGCGCTCGTGCAGCGGGATGCCCAGCTTCTCGTATGTCTCCAGCAGCTTCGGGTCGACCTCGTCCAGGCTCTTTGGCGCATCGTCGGGGTTCTTCGGCGCGGCGTAGTAGTAGGCGTCCTGGTAGTCGATCGGCGGGTAGTCGACGAAGGCCCATTCGGGCTCGTCCATGGTCGTCCAGTGGCGGTAGGCCTGAAGCCGCCAGTCGAGCAGCCACCTGGGCTCGTCCTTCTTGGACGAAATGAACCGGACGATGTCCTCGTTCAGGCCCTTGGGCGCGAACTCGGACTCGATGTCGGTGACGAAGCCGTACTTGTACTGCCCGCCGGCGATCTCGGCGATGGTCTCCACGGTGTCTCTGGTCTCCTCCATCACGCGAGTCATCCTCTATCGCATCGCGCCCGCCGGCGCGGCCTCGCGCACCGGCATTCGCGACTCGAAATCGATCGCCGGCGCGGCCATGTCGGCCAAGCTCACCCCGTTCAGCGCCTCGATCATCGCATCGTTGATCCGCCGCCAGTTGGTCCGGGTCGGGCACAGCGCCTCGATCTCGCAGACCAGCCCGTCGGCGCCCATGCAGTCGGTCAGCGCGATCGGTCCATCGAGCGCGCCGATCAGATCGGCCACGGTGATCGCTTCGGCCCCACGGGCCAGCAGATAGCCGCCCTTGGTGCCCCGCTGTGAGTCCAAGAGCCCGTCCTGGGCCAGCATCTTGAGGATCTTGCTCACCGTGGGCAGCGGCAGCCCGCAGGTCTGGGCGAGCTCCGGCGCGGTGCGCAACGACTGCGGCTCGCGCGCAAGCTGGGTCATCAACACGACCCCATAATCGGCCATCCGGCTGAGTTTGATCATCGCCGCCGTTCCCATCCCGAAATCAGGACTTATCCGGTGCTGATTGGAAAATAGCGCCCCGTCGGGCGGTGTCAACGGCCCCGAATACGAAAAAGGACGCAATCGATGCGATTTTCAAGCGCGGCGCCCCGGGTTCATAGACGGCGGAGCGCCCCGTGCCCGCCCCGGCCAATTTCCCTTTGTGACCGCCGCTGCGGGCCGGTTGGCGCGACATCGACGCCGGTCTCGCCGAGCGCGCCAGGCAAATCCCCGCCGGTCGCCACGGCCTCCCGGAGGAAATCGCCGCGACCGTCGCCCATCTCGTTGCCGAGGATGCGGGCTACGTCACCGGCCAGGCGATCCAGATCGATGGCGGCGGCCTGCCCGCGACGGCGTTCTGATCGCCTCGGGCGGGCGCACCCTCGGGAGAGACGCGACCGGATCGACCTCGCACCCTAACTCGGCAGAAACTTCTCGCTGTGGATGCGGGCGGGATCGAGGCCGGCGGCGCGCAGCCAGCCGGCGCCGGCATCGATCATCGGCGGCGGGCCGCAGAGATAGGCGTCGCATTCGCCGGCGTGGACCAGCACCGGGCGCAGCAGGGTGGTGACATGGCCGGTGGGTCCGGTCCAGGACGCATCGGCCTCGACCACGCAGAGCTCGGCGGTGAGCGCAAGCCCGCGGTCGGCACAGGCCTCGAGCGCATCGGTCGAGAACAACTCCGCCGACGTGTTGGCGCCGTAGAGCAGATGGATGGGCTGGCCGGTGAGGCCGGCGTCGAGCATGTGATCGAGCATCGAGAGCATCGGCGCAAGGCCGGTGCCGCCGGCGACCATCAGGACCGGGCGGGACGGCGGGCGCAGGTAGAAGCGCCCGAACGGGCCGGTTACCAGCATCTCATCGCCCGGCCGGGCGCGGCCGGCGATGTAGTCGCTCATCGCCCCGGTCTCCAGCACCTTGATGAAAAACTCCAGCCGGTCGGCGACCCGCGGCGGGTTGGCGAAGGAGTAGGAGCGCCGCTGATCGGTCCCCGGGATGCCGAGATGGACGTACTGCCCGGCCATGAAGGACAGCGGACCAGCCTCGCCGTCCTCGGGCTCGACCACCAGGCGGACGACATTGTCCGCCACCGCCTCGACCTCGGCGACGCGGCCCGGCCGGGTGACCGGCGGGGCCTTCATGGCGAGGTCGGACTCGTAGGGGTATTCGATCACGCAGTCGGACAAGACATGCATCTGGCAGGTCAGCACCTCGCGCCGGGCCGCCTCACCGGCGCTCAGGGCATCCTCGCTGTATTCGTCCAGCCGGTAATCGCCCGATGTGCATAACCCCTTGCAGGTCGCGCACGCGCCTTCCAGGCAGTCGGTCTCGATACGGATCCTGTTCTTGAGCGCGGCGAGATAGATCGTGTCGTCCTCGCTTGCCTCGAATTGCGCGGTCCGGCCGTCCTCGAAGACCAGGGTGACGGAATGGGTACTCATCGATCGGGTACCAGGATCGGTTTAAGCGCCTGGCCCGCGCGGATCAGCTCGAAGCCGCGCGGCGCCTCGGACAGGGGAAGGACATGGCTCCGGACCGGAGCGGGGTCCACCGCGCCCGAGGCCAGGAGCTCGCTCGCGCGCTGCCAAGTCTGCCAGATCCGCCGGCCGTGGATCGCATGGAGCACCGGGCCCTTCCGCAGCCAATAAGTGAAATCGACCGGGATCGCCTTGGGCGGGCCGCCAACCAAACGGAAGTCGCCGCCATTGGCAAGCGCCTCGAACACCGCGCCGAACCCCGCCTCGCTGCCGGAATATTCGAGTCCGACATCGACTCCTGCGCCGCGCGTCACATCGGCGACCGCGCCGGGCAGCTCGTCCTCGGCCGCGTTCGCGGTCCTGTCGGCGCCCATGCGGGCGGCCGCCTCCAGGCGCAGCGGGTTGACGTCGCAGGCGATCACGGAGAGCGCCCCCAGGGCCTTGGCGGCGGCGACCGTCATCAGCCCGATCGGCCCGCAGCCGTTGACCAGCACCGACTGCCCGGCGACGCCGGAGCCCGCGAGGCAGGCATGGACCGCGATGCCGAACGGCTCCAGCATGGCCGCGGTCTCGTGCGGCATCTCGGGCGGGATCTTCCAGGCGATCAGGGCCGGCGCCGTGATGTGCTCGGCGAACGCGCCGTCGATATCGATGCCGGGGTAGCGGGTGTCGTGGCACAGATGCGCGCGGTCGAGCCGGCAGGCCCGGCAGGCGCCGCAGAAGATGTGGCTTTCCAGCGCGACGCGGTCGCCGATCCCGACGCTCTCGACGCCGGCGCCGAGCGCCGTGACTGTGCCGCTCGCTTCATGGCCCAGCACGCGGGGCAGAGCCATCCGGCGCGCCATCCTGGGCGCCCATTCATAGATCTGCATGTCGGTGCCGCAGATCCCGGCCGCGCCGACCGCAAGCTGGATCTCGCCCGGCCCGGGCGGACGCGGCTCGACCTCGCCGAGCGCGATCCCGCCGGGTTCCGCCGCTATCTTGGACAGCGCCAGCACCGGGACCTCACAGATGGTATATGTCGATCGGGCCTTCGAGCCGATCGTCGATGAAGGTGATCTTCTTGCGGGCGATCTTGAGCGCGCCGTTGTCTCGCCGGAAGATGAAGTCGTAGAGGCTGCCGCGCGTCGAGGCACCCTTCTTGCCGTAGGTGTGCACGAGGCAGTTGGCCGAGGCCTCGACCGTCTCGCCCTCGGCGCGCTCCACCAGGATGTTGCCGACGATATGCACCGTGCGGTCGAGCGGGACCGAGGCGTAGGAGTCCCGGCTCTCGATCCGGAAGACGCGATCCTCGAGCCCGCCGCGATTGCGCAGGTAGATCAGGTTGAGCTGGGTCTCCGGGTCGGTCGTGGTCTCCTCCTCGCTTGCCCAGGACGGCACCCAGTAGACCGCGTCCTCGGTATAGAGGTCGATCCACTCCTCCCAACGATGCCGGTCGAGCAGCATCGCCTCGCGGTTGATCAGGGCCGCGGCCGCGCGCTCCAGCCCGCCATCGACGCTCACGCCCGCGAACCTCCGTTCTCCATGTGTTGGAGCCAGGCGCGGTAGAAGCCGTGGAACAGCCCCTCGTGGTCCCAGTCGGGGCAGCAGCTCACCGGCTCGAAGCCGAGCTCGCGGGCCGCCGCGTCGGGGCCGCTGATGATGTCGGACATGCCGCGGGCGAAGTCGTTCCACTTGCTGAGCCGCGCCTGCGCGCCGTCGTGGCTCGCCTCCAGCGCCGCGATATCGTCCGAAGTCGCCATGCCGGCGGTCAGGTAAAAATCCTCGAACTTGCGCAGCCGCGCGGCGCGGGCCCTGTCGCTCTCACCCTTGGGCGCGATGCAATAGACCGTGACCTCCGCGCTGTCCGGCGAGATCGGCTTGATCAGCCGGATCTGGGTCGAGGGGTTATCCATCAGCATCGCGTTGGGGAACAAATAGAGGTTGCGGCCGCGGTTGAGAATCCAGTCGACCTCTGCCGGCTGGAGGCTCGCCTCCAGCCGCTCCCTGGCCTCGTAGATCGGCCGGACGTGCGGCGTGGTGTGCAGCGCCCAGATCGCCATATGCCCGTTGCCGAGGTCGTAGGCCGCCGTCGGCACGTTGCCCTTGATGCGCCCGGCCTCGGTCTGGCGCATTCCGGTCGTCGCATCGCGGCTCTCGCGGTGGGCGATGGTGCTGCCGAACACGCGGTGGACGGTGGTGACGTGATAGCCGTCGACGCTGTTCTCGGCCTGAAGCTTCCAGTTGCCGCGGATCACATAGGTCGAGCTGCCGGGCACCACCTCCAGCCCGTCCGGTGCCTGGCCGTCGAGCAGGTCGATCCAGCGCGCCGCCGCGCCGAGATGCTCGCCAAGCGGCGGCGCCTCCGCGACAAGGCTGCCGAAGACGAAGCCGCGATAGCTTTCGAGCCGGGCGATCGGACGCAGATTGAACCGCTCGCGCGAGAAGCCGGGCGCGGTGAACCCGCCCTCCTCGTTCTTGACCTTGATGCAGCGCCCGCCCATGTCGTAGGCCCAGCCGTGGAACCGGCAGGTCAGCACCCGGGCGTTGCCGCGCCTCAGGGGCGTCAGCAGAGCGCCGCGGTGCGAGCACGCGTTGACGAAGCAGCCGATCGCGCCGTCCTTGCCCCGCATCACGAACACCGGCTGGCGGCCGATCTCGGTGGCGTAGTAGTCGCCCGGCTTCTCGACCTGGTTCTCGTGGCACAGGAAGACCCAGCCGCCCTCGAAGATGCGCTCGATCTCGGCCTCGAACACGGCCTGGTCGGTGTAGACCGCGCGGTCGACCCGGAAGACGCCTTCGTCCACCCGGTCATCGACCATGTCGCGGAAGGAATTGGGAAAGGCTGTTCCGTCCATCGTCACTCCTCGCCGGTCCGCGCCGCCGTTGACGCCGCGCGCCAGGATACAGCCTGGCGCCTGTGTATGCATCCCCGGCCGGGGCCGGGCGCCGGCCGGGATCGACCCGGGCGCGACGGCCTATTCCCGAAAGGTGAAGCCCCGGTAGCCGTCGGCGGCGACCCGGTCGCACATCGCGACGTATTTCGGGAAGCCGCCGATATAGGGCATGAACACCCGCGCCTTGCCGGGAACGTTCGAGCCGACATACCAGGACTCGCAGGTCGAGCGCAGCGACGCCTTCGCCGCGGCCTCGACCTCCTCGCCCCAGGCCGCCTCGGCTTCCGGTGTGGCCTCGATGCGCCGCTTTCCGTTCTCGCGCATCCAGGACATGCACCGGGCGATCCATTCGACGTGCTGCTCGATGCCGGTGACCATCGTCGCCAGCACCGACGGGCTGCCGGGGCCGGCGATGTTGAACATGTTCGGGAAGCCCGAGATCGTCATCCCGAGATAGGTGCCGGGACCGGGGCGCCATTTCTCCCGGATGGTCAGCCCGCCGATCCCGGTGATCTTGATTCGGGTCACGCTTCCGGTCATCGCGTCGAACCCGGTCGCGGTGATGATCGCATCGAGCTCGTAATCCCGGCCCCCGGCGCGAAGCCCGGCCCGGATGAACCGCTCGATGCCGGTCCCTCTGACGTCGACCAGCGTCACGTTCGCCCGGTTATAGGTCTCGTAGTAGCCGGTACCGGCGCACAGCCGCTTGCAGCCGAAGACCTCGTCGGGCATGAGCAACTCGGCCTTCCGCCGGTTCTTGACCACCTCGCGGATCCGCTTGCGCCAGAATTCGATGATCGTGTCGTTGGCCTTCTCGTCGGTCAGGATATCGGCGAAGGCGCCGAGGAACGGCAGGCCGCCGACCTTCCATTGCTCGGCATAGCGCGCCTCGCGTTCTTCGGCGGACACGTCCAGCGCCGAATCCGTGTGGTAGGGGAACAGGAACGCCGTCGGGCGCGTCTTCGCGCGCGCGCGGAACCCGTGATAGTCGGATTTGATCGCCTCGACCTGTTCGCGGCTCAGGCGATGATTCTGCGCCGGCACGACATAGTTGGCCGTCCGCTGGAAGACATAGAGGTGGCTCGCCTGCTCAGCGATCAGGGGGATCGACTGGACCGCGGACGAGCCGGTGCCGATGATGCCGACCCGCTTGCCCGTGAAATCCACGCCCTCGCGGGGCCAGCGGCCGGGATGGTAGATCGGCCCTTCGAAGTCGTCATAGCCGGCGAAGTGCGGCGTGTTGATCGCCGACAGGCAGCCGACGCCCATGATGAACATGCGCGCCCGCACGGCTTGGCCGGCGCCGGTCTCGACGAGCCACTCGTTGCGCGCCGCATCGAACGTCGCGGCCTCGACGCGGGTGTCGAGCTGGATGTCGTCCGCCAGGCCGAGCCGTTCGACCACATGCTCGATATAGGACAGGATCTCCGGCTGGGAGGCGTAGCGCTCGGTCCACTCCCAGTCCTGCTGCAACTCCTCGGAAAACTGGAAGGAGTATTGCATGCTCTCGATGTCGCAGCGCGCGCCCGGATACCGGTTCCAGTACCAGGTGCCGCCGACGCCGGAAGCGGCCTCGAACACCCGCGCGGAGAAGCCGGCCTCGCGCAGCCGGTGCAGCATGTAGACCCCGGCAAACCCCGCACCGACGACGACCGCGTCATAACGGTCAGACTCCGCGGTCCCGGCGCGGCCGGCTTCGATCAACGTTTCGGCCGCTGGCTGCGCCACCGGCTAGTTCCGGTCATCGTCTTTTCCACGGCTCGACCGGCGCGTGACGTGACAGGTCGAGCCGATGATGACCGCAGCGCCTATCCAGGTCCAGAGGTCGACCGATTGGCCGAACATGAGATAGGCCAGGACCGCGATCAGGGGAAGCTGCACATAGTGGATCGGCACGACCACGTTTGCCGGCGCGGCGACGAACGCCCGGGTCGAACATTGCTGGGCGCCCACCGTCATCGCGCCGAGCGCGGCGAGCCAGGGCAGCGAAGAGGCGGTGATCGGCTGCCAGTCGAGCGCGGCGGGCCCGGCCGCGAACGGCACCATCAAGGCGTACAGGTAGAAGACGATCGCGTTGGGGTTTTCGGTTCGGGTGAGCGACTTGGTCATCACCAGCGCCAGCGAGAAGCTTGCAGCCGCCCACAGGGTCGCGAGCGCCGGCAGGCCGAGCCCGACCATGCCGGGACGAATGATGATCAGCGCACCGAGGAAGCCCACCGCAGTGGCGACCCAATGGCCCGGCGCCACGCGCTCGCGCAGCAGGAGTGCGGCGAAGATCACCGTGAACAGCGGCATCAGAAACAGCAGCGCGTTCGCATCAGCCAGCGGCATCCAGGCGATGCCATACATCCAGCCCAGCGTGCCGGTATAGGCGATCGCGACCCGGATCACATACAGCCCCATCCGCCGTGTTTGCAGAACCCGCAGCCCTGTCGGAAGCAGCCAGCAGAACATGATCGCCCCGCCGAGCAGCGAACGAAAAAGTACGACCTGAGTGACCGGATACTCCGCCGTCAGCTTGCGTACCGCGATGTAGATCAGCGAGTAGAACAGCGACGCCGCGAGCATCCACAGCACGCCCCGGAGGGTAGGTTTCAAAGCGACGGCGACGGGGGGCGCCCTGAAGGCGGCGCGGTTCATACATGCGCGGCCGGGGTGAAAGGGTTGGTCTGGTTGTTCTTGACGATGGCGAGCTTGCGGGTTGCGGGCGGGGTGTTGCGGCTGCGGCCGATGAAGCGCGGTATGCCGTCGGTGAAGCAGGCGGCGATCGCCGGGAAGTCGCCGTTCTTGATTGCCCCCAGCGCGTCGTCCTTGGAGCAGCCGAGCGGGTTGTCGAGCACCAGCACGTCGGCGTCGTGGCCGGGCTTCACGAAACCGCAATCCAGCCGGTAGATCTTGGCGACGTTGCCGGTCGCCGCGGCGATCAGCATCTCGGCCGGGTGCTCGGAGAGGCACGACATCTCGCAGACCGACTTGATCATGCCGAGCGGCATCACGCCGGTGCCGGTCGGCGTGTCGGTGGCGATCAGGAAGCGGTCGTACTGATCGGCCTCGACGGCGAGCTTGAGGCAGAGCAGCGCGGTGCGGATGTTGCCGGCCTGACAGATCTGCAAGGCGATCCTGGTCTCGTTGACGATCGGGGCGAAATCCTCGTCGGGCATGGCCACGGGCCCGCCGTTGACGTGAAAGGACACGTCGGGGCGCATGTCCATCAGGTGCTTGCCGGTAATTGCCGACGAATCGGGGATCGAGGCCCCGCCGGTGTGGCAGTTGACGATCATGCCTGCGTTCTGGGCCATGCGGACCAAGGGCGTGTACTCGAACGGCGACCGGAACTTGCCGAAGCCCGCCTTGGCGAGCCATACGCCCTTCCTGGCAATCTCCTCGAAGTCCCCGGCCTCGAGCCCCGGCTCCAGGATGACCGCGCCGGCGTGGACCCGCATGCCGCCCGGCCGGTAGTTGTCGAAGCACTTCTTGGCCGCGACCGCGAGCGCCTTGACGCCCTCCGGGTCCGACGGCCGGCCCGGCACATGAACCTCGCAGGCGGTGATCGAGGTCGTCGTGCCACCGTGGAGATAGCTTTCGAGGAAACCCACTGTCTTCTGGCGCGGGGTGTAATCGCCGAAGGTGTTATGGACCTGGGAATCGATCATCCCCGGCATCGCGGTCATACCGCCGGCATCGAGCACGACATCGCAGGACTCGATCCTGGAGGCCTCGATCGTGCCGACTTCGGCGATCTTTCCGTCGTCCATCAGGATCGAATCGCCTCGCGCGACCGGCTCGCGCCAGTCCCCGGTGACGATGGTCGCCAAGTTTACGATTGCGGTTTTCATTGTCGCGTTTCTCCCTAGACCAGCCCGTCCTCGCCCTTGATGTCCTGCCTGGCGAGCCCGCCGACGCGGTGGTTGAGCCGACCGCGGTTGGCGATGCAGCAGATCACCGCGATTTCGTCCTCCAGCGGTGCATCGGGCACCAGGACGGTCATGCCGTCGTAGTGCGAGCGCACATAGAGCGCATCCTTGTGCGCCAGCGGGATGTCGATCGCCTGGCCCGGCGCGGCGCGCTTTGTGAAGGAAGATATCCAGGCCGCGCCGCCGCCGACCGCATCGCGCATGGCGTTGCCGTAAACGGTGGTGAGCATCGCCACCCCGTGCTCCTGCTCGCCCGCGGTGCCGATCAGCGCCGCCTTGCCGTAGCTGTCGGGCGTATAGGGGGCGAGGGCGTCCACCGCCATGGCGGAGATCCGCTCGCCGATGGCGGTCGAGGCCTCGGTCAGCGCCGAGAGGTCCTCGACATAGCCGCTGCCGGCCAGCGGGTTCTTGACCACCGCGACGACCGCGACCTTCTTCAAGGGCTCGTTCGCCTCGCGGCCCATCTCCGACATCGTCTCCTCGATTGCCGTGAACAGCCTGCGAATGTGCATCGGCGCGGCCTCCGGTTGATGGTGCCGGCCGATCTTAGGCGCCCGGCCCGGGCTTTGCACCCTGTGGCCCTGGCAACGGGACCGGATTTTCGGCAAACTGGCCGGAAAGGAGACCACCGATATGAGCAGCTCCGGGACGCCCAATCCGCTGTTCGGCGACAACGCGATGAAGCTCGGCATCATCGCGATGAATTGCAGCCATGGGTCGACCATCACCCTGGCCGAGAATAGTTGGGAGATGAACTGGCCAGACACCCGCGAGGTCGCGATGATGGCCGACAGGGCAGGGCTCGAAGTGCTGCTGCCGGTCGGCCGCTGGAAGGGCTATGGCGGGCCGACCAACTTCAACAACCGCACCTTCGAGACCTATACCTGGGCCGCCGCGGTGGCCGCGGTGACCGATTACAGCTGCATCTTCTCCACCTCGCACGTGCCGCTGATCCATCCGGTGGCCGCGGCCAAGCAGTGCGCGACCATCGACCACGTTTCCGGCGGGCGGTTCGCGCTCAACATCGTCTGCGGCTGGTTCCGCAACGAGTTCGAGATGTTCGACGCCCAATGGCGCGCGCACGACCTGCGCTACGAGTACGCCACCGAGTGGCTCGAATTCGCCCGCCGCATCTGGACCGAAGACGCGGAGTTCGACTTCGACGGGCGCTGGTTCACCGCCAGGAACGTCTGGAGCCAGCCGAAGCCGGTCCAGAAGGTGATGCCGATCATGAACGCCGGCGGCTCGCCCGCCGGGCGCAGTTTCGCCGCTACCCAGGCCGACATGAACTTCGTCATCCTGTCCGAGCACGATGTCGAGGGCGGCAAGGCGCAGATCCAGTCGCTCAAGAAGATGGCCCGCGGGGTCGGGCGCGAGATCCAGAGCTGGATCCACGTCTACGTCGTCTGCCGCGACACCGAGAAAGAAGCGCGCGAGTACCTCGACTACTACGTCCGCGAGAAGGGCGACTACGAGGCGGTCAACAACCTGCTCGAGATCTTCGAGATCCAGAGCGAGACCTTCGACATGAAGAAGCTCGACGAAATGCGTTTCCACTTCATCGCCGGCCACGGCGGCTATCCGCTGGTCGGCACGCCCGAGCAGATCGTCGACGAGATCGACAAGCTGATCGAGATCGGCGTCGACGGCGTTCTGATGTCCTGGGTCGACTACAAGACCGAACTCAGGCAGTGGATCGACGAGGTCCTGCCGCTGATGGAGCAGAATGGCCAGCGCAAGCCTTTGCGCCGCGCCGCGTGAGCCGAGTACGAAAGGACAACCCCGGATGCAAGTCTTCTCGTTCCACCTGATGCCCTATGCCGAGCTCGATTTGGCGGAGCGGGCCAAGTACAAGGCTGCCTGGGTGGTGCTGCCCAACGCGCTGTTCGATCCCGAGCAGGGCCACCGCCTCTATAACCGGTTTCTGGACGAGCTCGAATACGCCGAAGAAGTCGGCTTCGACGGCGTCTGCGTCAACGAGCACCACCAGAACGCCTACGGCCTGATGCCCTCGCCGGTAGTGATGGCCGCCGCGCTGTCGCGGCGCACCAGCCGGGCGAAGATCGCCATCCTCGGCAACGCGTTCTGCCTGCGCGAGCATCCGCTGACCCTGGCCGAGGAACACGCGATGATCGACTGCATCACCGAAGGCAGGCTGATCTCGGGCTTCGTCAGGGGGATCGGCGCGGAATACTATTCGATGGGCGGCAACCCGACCCGGTCTCTCGAACGTCACCAGGAAGCGCACGATCTGGTGGTGCGCGCCTGGACCGAGGAAGGCCCGTTCGCCTTCGAGGGCAAGCACTATCACTTCGAGTACGTCAATTTGTGGCCGCGGCCCTATCAGCAGCCGCACCCGCCGATCTGGTGCCCGTCTCAGGGCTCGACCGAGACCATCCGATGGGCCTCCCACCCCGATCGGCGCTATGTCTACCTGCAGACCTACAGCCCGCTGGTCTCGGTCTCGCGCCATCTCAACATGTACCGGGAGTTGGCGCGCGATGTCCACGGCTACGCGGCGACCTCGCGCCAGATCGGCTGGGCGGCGCCGACCTATGTCGCCGAGACCGACGAGCAGGCCGTCGAGGAGGCGCGCCCGCATATCGAGGCGTTCTTCGCCAAGTTCCTCACCATGCCGATGGAGATTCATTTCCCGCCGGGCTATCTGAGCCAGTCGTCGCTCAAGGGCGTGCTCAAGCACAAACGCCAGCTCCGCGGCGGCGCGGGCCCCACCGTCGAGCAGCTCATCGATGTCGGCACCTTCGTCTGCGGCAGCCCGGAGACGGTCCTGCGGCGCCTGCGGCGGTCCCACAGCCTGACCGGCTTCCAGAACTATGTAGCGATGATGCAGTTCGCGACCCTTCCGGCCGACCTCACCCGCAAGAGCATCGACCTGTTCGCCGAGCGGGTCATGCCGGAGCTCAGGACCTTCGACGACGACAACTATCAGGGCCTGGCGGCGGCGGCCGCGGCGGCGGCCGAGTAGCGATCAGCCCAACGCGGCCGCGCGTTCCAGCGCCTTGATCATCGAGGAGCCGAGCAGGAAATCGCGGGCCTTCACCGGATCTTCAGCCGTGCGGCTGAGGTCGTCGAGCCGCTTGGTGCGTACCGCCGGGTCCTTCTCCTCCAGGAGAGCCTTGTTGCGCAAGGTTGTGGCCTGGACGTACTCGACCGCGATCGGGCGGCGCTGGGCGTGGTAGCGCTCGAAGATGCGCTCGTCGGCTTCACCGCGCCAGACCGCGGCCAGCTTTTCGCACAGGTTGATCGCATCGTGGATGCCGCCGTTCATGCCCATCCCGCCGAGCGGGTTGTTGATGTGGGCCGAGTCGCCGGCGAGGAACACGCGCCCCTTGTGATAGCTCTCGGCGACGCGCTGATGCACGGCATAGGCGGTCCGGTGACAGGTGTCGTAGTCGCCCTCGACCGGGCAGACGCGGTGCATGCGGTCCTGGACGGTCTCGTCGGTGACCAGGCTTTCGGCGGTCTCGCCCGGGAAGGTCGGCATCAGAAGGCGCCAGAGGCCGGGGACCCGGATGAAGACAAACCAGAACTCCGGATCGGCGACATAGGCGATCGGCGCCAGATTGTCGAAATGCCGGCCGAAATCGAACCCGGTGCTGGTGCACAGCCAGAGTTCGGGGAAGGTCAGGCCCGGGAAATCGATGCCGAGCCCGATGCGGATGACGCTCGAGGCCCCGTCGGCGGCGATCAGGTAGCGTCCCGTCAGCGTCTCCGGCCCGTCCGGCCCCTCGACCCGCAGCCGGACGCGATCGGCGTCCTGATCGACCGAGACGGCCGGGGTCGAGAACCGGATATCGGCCTCGGCCATGCCGCGCAGCACATCGACGATGATGCCGGTGAGCTTGTACTGCTCGGCCTGCACCCGGTAGGGGTGGCCGCAATCGTCCTTCAAGAGCCCGAGATCCCATTCGGCGACCACGCCGCGCACGGAATCCCGGTTCTGCCAGATCGGGCAGATGATGCCCTGGTCGATCAGCGGCGCGACGACGCCTAGATCCTCCAGCATGTCGAGCGTCGGCGGATGGAAGGTCGAGGCGCGCAGGTCCATCGGCAGGCTGGCCGCGGCCTCCAGCAGCGTCACCGGGATTCCCGCCCGCGCGAGATGGAGCGCGGCCGCGCAGCCCACCGGGCCGGCCCCTGCGATCAGCACTCGATCGTCCGTCGCCATGACATTCTCCGGATCGAAGTTCGCGCCAGGATAAGACGGGCGCCGGGACGGTCAACAGCGCTTGTCTGGACGCCGCGCCCTTGGCACTGTTTGCCGTCGCATCGAGAGGGCAGTACGCGGTGGAATCGCTCACAGACAGGAAACCCGGCGGCTGGCGTGCGCGGATCGGCGTGATCGTCCCGCCCAGCAACACGGTCAACGAGACCGAGTTCAACCGGCTGAAGCCCGATGGCGTGACGTTCCACTTTACCCGCTCGCCGCTCCATGTCGACCCGGCGGCGGACGACTTCGCCGCGATGATGGCCGACCTCGACAAGGCGGGCGCCGAGCTGGCCTCCTGCAAGGTGGACCTGATCGCCTATGGCTGCACGTCGGGCTCGATGGCCTGTCCCGCGGACCGGCTGATCGCCAGGCTGCGCGAGGCCGCCGGCGTCGATGCGGTCTCGACCGCCGGCGCGATCCTTGCCGCGCTCGGCGCGCTCGGCGTGAGCAGGATCGCGATGGCCACGCCCTATATCGAGGCCACCAACGCCCACGAGAAGCACTATCTGGAAGAGCGCGGCATCACGGTGCTGGCCGATTCCGGGCTGGGGCTCAACACCGATCTTGCCGGCATCCAGAAGATGTCCCGCGTGCCTCCGGCGGAGGTTTTCGCGCACGCCCGCGCGGTCGACCGTCCCGATGCCGGGGGGCTGTTGATCTGCTGCACCGATTTCAACGCGATCGACGTGATCAAGCCGCTCGAGGAGGTGCTTGGCAAGCCGGTCATCACCAGCAATTCGGCGACCCTTTGGGCCTGCTTGCGCGCGGCCGGGATCGAGGACCGTATCGAAGGCTGCGGGCGACTGCTCCGCGAACGCTGACGCTCAGCCGGCGTCCGTGCCGGTCGTCAGTTGCCGCCGGGCGTGCTCCTCGTTCCGGGAGAGCCGTGGAGTCATCGGGGATTATCGGGACCTTCGACAGACTCAGGCCAACTCCTCGCGGACAACGTCGAGGTGCTCCTGGACGGCGCGGTCCGTGACGACGAACAGGTCGGCCGCGCCGCCGGTCGCTTCATGGCTTGCCCAGGTCCAGTGGGGAATCGAAAAAACGTCGTTCTCCGACCAGTCGAACGCGGCCTCGCCAATGGTCGAGCGGCCCTCGCCCGAGACGACCAGGCAGACCGCGTTGTAGGTCGTTCGCCGCACCCGGGTCTGGGCGCCCCTGGCGAGCCGGGCCGCGTAGCAGTCGAGCGATGGCGTCACCGGCCCGCCGGTCAGCGGGTTGACGTAGCGCACCCGGTGCGCCCCGTCGGGGCCGGCCGGCACGGCATCCAGCATCGCGCGGAGTTCGGCGCCCGGGTAGCGGTATTTGGGCGTGTGCCTGCGGTCGTGCTCGAAATCCGGTGCGACCAGCCCGCAAGCGGCCCAGAGCCGCTCCTCGCCTTCGTCGACCTGCCAGAAGTCGTTGGCCTGGCGGCTGCCGGGCTCGAAGAAGTTGACGTCGAGATCGTTGATCAGCGGGATGTTGGCCGCGTCGAACCACACCGTGCGGTTCTCCGATTCGTTGATGTGGCCGTGCCAGCACATCGGCGGGGTAACGATCAGATCGCCCTTCTTCATCTCGCAGCGCCGGCCGTTGACGATGGTCACCGCCCCGTCCGCGGCGGCCGAAAAGCGGATCGCCGCCGCGGTATGGCGGTGCGGCGCCGCTTTGTCGCCGGGCTCCAGCACGGTGAAGGCCGCGATCAAATTGGCGGTCGTCACGGTCCGGCCGCCGAAAGCCGGGTTGACCATGATCAGCGCCCGGCGCTCGACATCCTCGATCGGCACCTCCCGGGCCGCGCGCGCGGTGAATGGAACCAAGTCCCGCCAGCGCCAGAGCATGGCGCCGTCCACGGCGCCGGGCGCGATCGGGGTGATTTCCTTGTAGCGCGTCCACAGCGAGTGGAGGTCGGATCGCTCCAAGGCGGCGATCAGGTCGGCATCGGGCCGTCCGGCCGCGCCCGCGGGTTCAGCCATCGCGCGCCTGTTTCTTCTTGCGGATGAACTTGTCCACGTTAGTCTTGTCGACCAGCGCGTGGCCGACGAACACCTTACGGTCGAAAGTCTTTCCTGACAGGTAGGCGTTCATGGTGTTCACGCCGAGGAAGCCCCACTGGACCGGGTTGAGCACCACGGTGAGGTCCATCGCGCCTTTCCTGACCGCGCGGACGGCCGGCGGGATGCCGTTCATGCCGGTGACGATGACTCGGTTCTTCACCCCCGCGGCGGCGACGGCCTGGGCCGCGCCCATGCCGAGCTCGTCGTTGGCGCCGTAGATCGCCTTGACGTCGGGGTGAGAGACCAGCGCGTCCTCGCCGTATTTCAGCCCGTTCTCCCGGGTCAGGGCCATCTCGTGCCGGAAGGCGATCTCGATGTCCTTGTACTTCGCCATCACGTCCTCGTAGCCCTTGGCGAAGTTTTGGAAAGCTTGGGCGCCGGCGGGGCCGGCCAGCATGGCGACTTTGCCCGTGTAGCCGATCGCCTTGGCGGTCCATTCGGCGATCTCGCCGCCGACCTTGATTTCGTCGACCGCGATATGGAGCAACTGATCCTTGCAGGCCGAGCCGCGGGCGATCGACATCATCGGGATGCCGGCGGCCTTGGCCTTGGTGTAGACGCCGCACAACGCCTTGGCGTCGACCGGCGAGATCAGGATTCCGTCGACCTTGCGGGCGATCAGGTCGTTGACCCCGTCAAGCTGCCTGGCGGCGTCGTTGTTGGCGGTCACGGCCGTGACCTCATCGCCGAATTGGCCGGCGCGCGCCTTGATGCCCTTGAGCATCGCGATGTAGAACGGGTTAGTGTCCGAGGCGAGCGCGACGCCGATGGTCCTGGCATCGGCTTGTCCACCCGCGGCGAGCAGCACGGCGCCGGCCATAGTGGCCAGAAGCGACTTTTTCATCGTAAAACTCCCCGTGTGATTGTCAGCAATCCTATCATGTCGGCATGAGGATCAAACGGATCTTCCCCGGCGCAGCCGGTCGGCCGCGGCCGCGGCCACCAGGACAAGGCCGACCGCGACCTGCTGCCAGTAGGAATGGACGCCGGCGAGGTTCAGCGCGTTGGCCAAGACGATCATGATGAACACGCCGATGACGGACTTGTAGAGCTTGCCCTCGCCGCCGAACAGGGACGCGCCGCCGAGGACGACGGCCGCGATCGCGGTCAACTCGTAGAAGTAGCCGGCCGTCGGCTGGCCGGACTGGACGCGCGAGGCGAGCATCACCCCGCCGACGCCGGCCAGCGTTCCGCACCAGACATAGGCGGAAATCCGCACCCGCGCCACCGCCACGCCGGCCAGATATGCGGCCTCGGTGTTGCCGCCGGTGGCGAAGATGCGGATCCCGTAGGGCGTATGGTGCAGCAGCCAGTGGAAAATCACGAAAATCAGGATCGGCAGCCAGACCAGGCAGGGCACGCCGAACAGCCGTTCGAGCGCGAAATCGACGAAGGTTTCGGGCAGCCCTTCCTCGCCCACGATCGGCCTCCCGTCGGTGAGCAGCAAGGTTGCGCCGCGGAAGAGCACCATGGTCGCCAACGTCGCGATGAACGGATTGACGTCGAGCCGGGTTACGATCAGCCCGTTTATCAGCCCGACCGCGGCGCCGACGGCGATCCCGGCGCCGAGCCCGAAGACGATGTTGGTCTCCAGCATCACCGCGGCGGAGACGCAGCCGGACAGCGCCACCACCGAGCCTACCGACAGGTCGAACCCGCCGCAGATGATCACGTAGGTCATGCCGATCGTAATCACCGTCATCACTGCGCCCTGCATCAGGACGTTGTTGATGTTGATCGGCGACAGGAACCGGTCGGACATGATCGCGGCGGCAAGGCACACCGCGAGCAGCGCGAGCAGCGGGATCTGGCCCCAGACCCAGGCGAGCCCCGCGCTTTCGCTTCGCTGTTCGGCAACGCGCACTTTCATCCTCCCAGCGCCAGGCGCAGCGCGCGCTCGGTGTAGTCGTCCCCGCGGGTCATCCAGGCGGTGATCTCGCCGCGGCGCATGACCGCGACCGAGTTCGAGATCGACATTACTTCCAGCATCTCCGAGGACGCGAACACGATGCCGCCGCCATCCTCGGCGAAGCGGCGCATCAAGCGGTGGATCTGCACCTTGGCGCCGATGTCGATGCCGTGGGTCGGTTCGTCCAGTAGCAGGATATCGGCGTGCCCCGCCAGCCAACGTGCGAAAATAACCTTCTGCTGGTTGCCGCCGGACAGCTCGCGCACCGGCTTGCCGGGCTCGCGCGGGCGGATGTCGACGCTCTCCATCAGGTCTTCGACCAGCCGGTCGATCGCCGGCTTGTCGAGCCGCCATGCCTTCGACAGGCGGGCGATGTTGGGAAGAACGATGTTCTCGCGAACCGTCATCCCCATGATCAGGCCCTGCTGGCGTTCGGCCGGGACGAAGCCGAGGCCGCGGCGGATCGCATCGATCGGCGAGGCGAGCACCGTGCGGACGCCGCGCAGCATCGGGCTCGCCGGGCGCTCGCCCGCGCCGAACAGGCTTGCAAGCAGCGCCGTCGTCCCGCTGCCCAGGAGACCCGCGACGCCGACGATCTCGCGCTCGCGAAGGGCGACCGGCTCCGAGGACGCCCCACCGCGCATCTCGATTTCGATCAGCGGCTTGCCCGGCGTGCGGTCCTGCCTGTGGTGCAGCTCGTCGAGGTCGCGCCCGGTCATCATCCGGATCATCCGCTCCTCGTCCATCGCCTCCCGGGCGAGCACGCCGACGACGCGGGCGTCGCGCAGGACGGTGCAGACATCGGCGATCGCGCGCACCTCGTCCAGCCGGTGCGAGACATAGACGATCGCAACGCCGGCTGCGGTGAGGCCCGCGATGACCTCGAACAGGCGCTCGACCTCGCGCGCCTCGAGCGCGGCGGTCGGCTCATCGAGAATCAGGACCCGCGCCTTGCGCGACAGGGCGCGTGCGATCATCACGAGTTGGCGTTCGGCGAACCCCAGCGTGTCGACCCGTGCCCCGGGCGAAACCGAAACGTTGAGCCGTCCGAGCAGCGCGTCCGTCCGCGCGCGCATGGCCTGCCGGTCGGTCACCGGCAGGAGGCCGAGCCGCTTCCGCCGCGGCAGATCGCCGAGGAGCGCGTTCTCGGCAACCGATTGCGCCGCGACGACGCCCATTTCCTGCGGGATGAGCACGATGCCGGCGGCCATCGCCTCGCGCGGGCCGGCGAAGCGCCGGGCGGCGCCGTCGATCTCGACGGCGCCGGAATCCGGCTGATGGACGCCGCCCAGGATCTTGATCAGGGTCGATTTGCCGGCGCCATTCTCGCCGATCAGCGCATGCACCCGTCCAGCGCGGAGCTCGACCGAGACGTCGTCCAGCGCCCGGGTCCCGACGAAGCGCTTCGAGACGCGCCGCGCCGATGCGATGATATCGCCCATCTTGCCTGCTCCAGATCCCGGCCGACCTTAGCAACCGGTCCAAAACTGCCGATGAAAGCAGGGCATATCAATGGCCGCGTCTTTGGACCATAATCGCTCCGTATCCACGATCCTGGGAGGCACCGGAAATGGCATCACGCATCCAGCCGGTGACGGACGCCGGTGCCGCCGACGCCGGCGTCAAGGAGCGCTTGGCCCAGGCCCGCGAGGGCTGGTGGCAGGACACGCAGATGTTCGGCGTTATCGGCCGTGTGCCGCCGCTGCTCAACAGCATCGTCCCGGTGTTCGAGAGCTTCTTCGGCGGCGGCCGGATCGAGCCCCATATCTTCGAAATGATGCGGCTCAAGACCGGGCAGATAAACGACTGCGCGTATTGAAACACCGTTCGCACGGACGCCGTGAGCGCCCAGGTGAAGCCGAAGAAAGACGCGATTTTCGGCGGTGACGCCTCCTCGCTGACTAGGTGGGAGGCCCTGGCGGTCGATCTGGCCGAGCGTATCGCGGGCGACCCATACTCGGTCACAGGCGAGTTCCGGGCAACCCTCAAGGAGGAGTTCTCGGACGACGAGCTGGTCGAGCTGAGCTTTGCCTGCAGCATTTTCAACTGGGGCAACAAGTTCAACATCACCATGCAGCTCGATACCGACGGCGCCATCTACCCCGCCGGGATGGAATACGAGGAGGTCGAGCCAGCTTAGGGCCGGCGCGAGTCGGGCGGCCCCCGGCGGCGTCGGGGCCGGGCCGATCGGGAGGAGTCGATGAACGGCGGAGACGTCGAAGCCGCGCTGAACGCGCCGGGACCGACGATCATAAAATTTCAGACCCGGTCGTGCGTGATCTGCCGCCGGATCGAGCCCGGACTCAAGGCTCTGGTCCGGCCGCCTTACGGCTGGCCGAGATCGACGCCAAAGACCATGCGGCGCTCGCCGAACGCTTCGGCGTTCGCGGCGTGCCGATGCTGATCCTGCTCAGGGGCGGCGGCGAGGTCAGCCGGTGCAGCGGGTTCCAGTCTGCCGGTATGCTGCGCGGCTGGCTCGGGCCCTTTCTTCCGGCCGGCTGAGCCGGCGCTATTCCAGGGCGTCGAGCGCTTCCTTGGCGTTGCGGAAGGCATCGACGCCGGCCGGGACGCCGGCATAGACGGTCGCGTGCAACAGCACCTCGCGGATTTCTTCGACCGTGCAGCCGTTGTTGAGCGCGCCGCGGACATGGCCCTTCAACTCGGTCATCTTGCCCAGCGTGGTCAGGATCGCCAGCGTCAGCATCGAGCGCGTCTTGCGGTCGAGCCCCTCGCGCGTCCAGACCAGGCCCCAGCAGTATTCGGTGACGTGGCTCTGAATCGTGTTGACGAAATCGTCGGTCGCGGCCTTTTCGAGCTGCGGGTCGACCCATTGCGCGCCCAGCGTGGCGCGGCGGACTTCCAGCCCGTCCTCGAACAGCGTGCTCATCTCCTGCCTCCTGTGTTTTGCGGCGTTCGGCCTCAGCCGGATTTCAGGAACCGCTTGCCGCGCTTGCGGTACATCACCGAGCACGGAGCGTACCACGGCTCGGCGACCAGGCGCTTGCGCCATTCGGTGTCGTGGGCGCGCGCCGCCTCGGGCGACCGGCGCACCTCCTCATGCGCGTGATAGTGCAGGATCATGTGGGTGAACGGATCCGGATTGCGGTCGATCACCTCCATGCCCCGTACCATCAGCCAGCCCGGGCATTCGATCAGCAGCGGCGCGTGCTCGGTCGAATACCAGTCGAGGAACGCGGCCTGGCGGTCCTCCGGCACCGCGAAGAAGACCGCGAGCAGGATCTCGGCGTCGAGGCCGGACTCCGGATCGCCGAGAAAGCCGATCTCCCGGCCGATATAGCGGGTAAATCCCGAGACCGAGGCGAGCATGGCTCTGGTCCGCTCGTCGGGCGTGTATTTGCGCGAGCGGTACGCCTCGGTCTCCAGCGTCGCCGGATCGTCGAGCTCGTAGACCGCGCAGTAGCCCGGTCCGTCCGGCGCCGCGTAGCGATGGGCGCTGAGGAACCCCGGCACGCCCTGGACGTGCGACGGTGTGTGGCGTGTGTCGTACCAGTCGTTGAAACGCGCCTCATCGCCCGGCGCGGGCGTCATCTCCGAGAACAGGACGGCCTGACCCTTGAGCGATCCGGCCATCAAGCGACGGCGCGGCAGGACGCATCGAGCGCCTTGAGCGTTTCCTCATAGTCCGCATCGTCATGGACGACGGAGGTAAACCGGCGGACATTGGGCAGCACATAGATCCCGTTCTTGAGCATCTCGATGTCGAGCCGGCGGCTCGCCGCCCCGTCGGAGGCCATCACGTCGGCGTGGCTGGTCGGCGGCCTGTCCATGTGGAGGACCTGCCACAGCGAGCCCTCGCCGGTGGCGACCGCCGGCACGCGGTGCTTGTCGAGCACGGCCTGGCAAGCCTTGAGGAAGGCGGCGCTGGCGTCGTGCAGGCGCCGGTAGAGGCCGGGCTTCGCGAGCTCGGTCATCGAGGCGATGCCCGCCGCCGCGGCCACCGGATTGCCGTGTAGCGTGCCGTTGATATACATGTAGTCGGCGCGCGTCCGGTTTGCCGGATCGGCCAGCGTAATGATGTCCGCGCGGCCCGCGACGCAGGACAGCGGCCCGCCGCCGCCGACGATCTTGCCATAGCTCGCGATGTCGGGCTTGACGCCGAAATATTCCTGCGCCCCGCCCGGCGCAAGCCGGAAGCCGGTCACGACCTCGTCGAAGATCAGCAGCACGTCGTTTTCGTCGCAGATCTTGCGCAGGCCGGGCAGGAAGTCGCGCAGCGGGAAGATGATCCGTTGAACTGGCTCGACGATGATGGCGGCGAGGTCGGCGCGATGGGCTTCTACAATCCGGCGCACCGCTTCCAGATCGTTATAGGGCGCCACGAGCACCGTTTCGTGGAGCGGGCGCGGAATGCCGCCGGAATCCGGGCGCCCGTGCGGGTAATTGGACAGCGCCGACGGGGAAACCGAAAAATTCGAGTAGTCGTGGTTGCCGTGATAGCCGCCCTCGAACTTGAGGATCTTGTCGCGCCCGGTGAAGGCTCGCGCCAAGCGCAGCGCATAGGCCGTCGCCTCCGACCCGGTGGTCGCGAAGCACATCTTCTCCGCGCACGGAATGGTATCGATCAGGATGTTGGCGAGCTCCAGCACGGGCTCATGCACCGCGCCGAAGAAGTGCAGCCCGTTGGCCACCTGGGCCTGGGCCGCCTCGACGATCGTCGGATGGGCGTGACCCAGGATCAGTGCGCCGGCGCCGCCGACATAGTCGATGTACCAGCGCCCGTCGGCATCCTGGATGCGCGAGCCGGCGCCCCGGTGTATGACTAGGCGCACCTCCTCGGGCAGGGCATAGCTGCCGAAGGCGCCGCCGGGCAGGACCCGCTCGGCAATCTCGAAATACCCAGCCTGGCTCATCGCGCCCGGCGGTTCGGGCTTTGCAGCGCTTGCCGCCTCGACCGCCGTATCAGCCGGCGCCATGGATCGAACCCTCATACTGACATTCGCGCATCATGATGCCCTGCTCATTCATCGGCCGGCAACCGGCAATCGAGGGAGCCCGAACCATGGACCAGGACCCGCCAGCGCGGCGGGACGACGGTGGTGCCGCCGGCCTCCTCGATGATTGCCGGACCGTCCAGCGCGAAGCCTGCCGGCATCGCCGCCCGGTCGTAGATGGGGCAATCGACGGTCGCGCCGCCGAACCAGACGCCCCGGCGCTCGATGACCGGATCGCCGGACCGCTCGGGCCTGAAGGCGAGGCCCGGCTTGTCGACCAGCCCGCGCGAGACCAGCCGGATGTTGACGATCTCGACATCGGACGCGGCGTCGTCGTGGCCGAATGTCCGGGCATGGAGTGTCCCGAAGGCGGTTCGGACCCCGGGCCATTCGGCGGTCTGCGGATCGCACTCGACTGAGAGCGTGTAGGACTGGCCGACATAGCGCATGTCCAGGCTGAAAGCATGATCGTGCCGGTCGCTCGTGAAGCCGTCCTGTTCGAGCAATCGCCCGGCTTCCGCGCGCAGCGCAGCAGCCTCGGTGCGGAAGTCCGCGATGTCCAGGCTCGACAGCCGCCCGCCCCAGCTTCGCACGAAGTCGCGGCGAAGGTCGGCGAGAAGCTGGCCCAGCGCCGACAGATGCCCCGGAAAGCGCGGAATCAGGACATGGCCGATCGCCAGTTCCTCGGCGACGAGGAAGACATGCATCGGCCCGGCGCCGCCGAAGCCGAGCAGCGCGAAGTCGCGCGGATCGAAGCCGCGGTGGACCGAGACCTCACGCACGGCCCCGGCCATCTTTGCGACCGCGATGCCCAGGACCCCGTCGGCGAGCGCCACCGGATCGCCGCCGCCCGGCATCCGCTCGGCGAGCTTCGCGAAGGCGTCCTCGGCCAACGCCTTGGAGAGCCGCAGGTTCCCCGCCAACGCGCGGTCGGTCGGCAGCCGGCCGAGCAGCAGATTGGCGTCCGAGATCGTGGGCTCCGTGCCGCCGCGCCGATAGCAGGCCGGTCCCGGCAAGGCGCCTGCGCTTTGCGGGCCGACCTCGAGTGTGCCGTCCTGCTGCACCCAGGCGATGCTGCCGCCGCCCGCGCCGATGGTGTGGATGTCGAGCTGGGGGACCTGGAGCGGATAGGCGTCGATCTGGTTGGCGTGGCTGATCCGCGGCGTGAGCCGGTGGATCAGCGCAACGTCGGTCGAGGTGCCGCCCATGTCGAAGGTGATGCAGCTGGGCACACCGGCCATCTCGCAGATGCGGACCGCGCCGCCGGCGCCGCCGACCGGGCCGGACAGGAACGTCCCGGCGGCGAACTCTGCTGCCTTGGCGAGCGTCATCACCCCGCCATTCGAGCCCATGATGCTGACCGGGGCCGTGACCGCCTGCCTTTCCAGCTCTTCGGTCAGCGTGTCGAGATAGCTGCGCAGGGTCGGCGTCAGATAGGCGTTTAGCACGCAGGTCGAGAATCGCTCGAACTCGCCCTTCTCGCGCACGACGGCGGCGGATTCGGATACCGGCAGCCCGTCCAGCGCATCGCGCAGCGTCGCGCCGGCGCGGCGCTCGTTGGCGTCGTTGGCATAGGCGTTGAGGAAGCAGACCGCGACCGCCTCGCAGCCGGCCTCGCAGATGCGCTCGGCGATCGCCCTGAGACCGGCGTCGTCGGCCTCGGCGAGCACCGTGCCGTCGGCCGCCGTGCGCTCGGCCGCTTCGAGCCTGAGATCACGCCGGACCAAGGGTTTGGGCCGGGTGAATTTGATGTCGAACAGCCCGCCGGTCAGCCGCCGCGTGCGGCCGATCTCCAGCGTGTCACGAAAGCCGGCGGTGGTGACCAGCGCGGTCTTCGCGCCGGTGCGCTCCAGGAGCGCGTTGGTCGCGATCGTGGTGCCGTGGACGAAGGCGCGGATCGCCGCCGTGTCGATGCCGATCTCGCCCAGCGCGTCGAGCACCCCGCGCCACTGGCTGCCCGGCAGCGAGGGTACCTTGGCCGAGGCCAGCGCCTGGGTTTCGGAGTTCAGGCACAGGATATCCGTGAAGGTGCCGCCGACATCGACGCCGATACGACAGGCGCCTTTCGGGCAACCGTTATCGGACGGATCAAGTTGTTTTTTGGCCTCTTTTTCCATCGGCAGCCTGGGCGATACGATAAGTCGGCATTTGGCCCGTAAGCATACCGTAAAGAGGGTTCGTTCCACTCGCAGGGTACACGGGCACGGACGCACCGCCTGCCGCCGGCGTTGCCCGGCAGCCGTCGATTCTATCCGGAGACCAGTCTAGCAAGCGATCCCCGCGCTGTCACGTCAGTGCCCTGGTTCAGGACATCTGGCTCCGATGGGGCATCCGATCGTCGCCGGGAGAGGCACCGTCCATCTCGACACGCCCCGGCAGCGGCGTCTCCCCTTCGCGCCGGGCCATCCTGCCATGATCTTCTGTTGCATCGCCCAGGCCGCCGGTCCGGCCAGCGCAACCGGACCAGGGCCGCGCGCCGCTGTTCCCCGGCGCCAAAGGCTTCACGAAACCCTGTGTCTCTCAACCGGCGCACCCGCGATACAACCCTGAATGCCATATTTGCGGCCTCGGTACATAGAGAGAACATACGCCTTCTCAGGCGGACTGTCACGGATAAGCAGGAACGCTAAAGAAAACTGTACGGGTCGATGTCGAGGTGGATTCGCACGCTGCCGCGCGCCGGCGCCCGCGCCAGCCAGCCCGCCAGGATCGGCTGCAGCTTGACCTCGAGTGGCGCCTTGACCAGCAGACGGTGACGGTGCTGCCCGCGGATCAGCGCCAGCGGCGCGGGCGCCGGGCCGAGCACGCGCACGCCCGCGCCGCGCGGCGCCGCGCGGCCGAGCGCACGGCCGGCGGCGGCGACCGCCTCCTCGTTGCGTCCGGCGACCACGATCGCCGCCAGCCGGCCGAAGGGAGGCATGCCGGCGCGCCTGCGGGCTTCGGCTTCGGTGGCGATGAACCCCGCGCGGTCGCCGGCGATCAGCGTGCGCATCACCGGGTGATCGGGATCGTAGGTCTGAAGCAGCGCCCGTCCGGGCCGTTCGGCGCGTCCCGCGCGCCCGGCCACCTGATGGAGCATTTGATAGGTGCGCTCTGCCGCCCGCAGGTCGCCGCCGTCCAGCCCGAGATCGGCGTCGACCACGCCGGCCAGGGTCAGATGGGGGAAGTCGTGCCCCTTGGCGACGAGCTGGGTGCCGATGATCAGGTCGAACGCGCGGGCTCGGATACGGGCGATGAGTTCCCCGGCCGCGGCCGGCCCGCGCAGCGTGTCGGAGGACATCAGCGCGATCCGCGCGCCGGGAAAGGCGGCCTCCGCTTCCTCGCAAAGCCGCTCGACGCCGGGCCCGCAGGCGACGAAGGCGTCCTCGGACTCGCATTTTGGGCAAGCCCGCGGCGGTGCCGCGGCGAATCCGCAATGATGACATTGCAGTCGCCCCGCAAGGCGATGGTCGACCAGCCAGGCGGTGCAGTTGGGGCAGGCGATGCGGAAGCCGCAACTGCGGCACAGAGTGAGCGGGGCGTAGCCGCGCCGGTTGAGGAACAGCAGGACCTGTTCGCCCTTTCCCAGCGTCTCCCGGACGGCGTCGCGCAGGCTGGGCGACAGCCAGGTCTGCGGCGCCATGACCTCGGCGCGCATGTCGACCGCGGCCAGGCCCGGCTGTCCGGCGCTGCCGAACCGGTCGGGCAGTTGAACGCGCTCATACCGGCCGCGCTCGACGTTGACGGTGGTCTCCAGCGATGGCGTGGCCGATGACAGCACGATCGGGCAATCGGCGTTGCGCGCCCGCACGATCGCGATGTCGCGCGCGTTGTAGATGACGCCGTCCTCCTGCTTGAAGCTCGAATCGTGCTCTTCGTCGACGACGATCAGCCCCAGATCGCGGAACGGCAGGAACAGCGCCGAGCGGGCCCCGACGACGACCGGCGCGTTTCCCGCCGCGACCGCGCGCCAAGTCTGGCGCCGCCGGGCCCGCCCGACCTCGGAATGCCAGTGGTGCGGGGGCGCGCCGAAGCGGCGCTCGAAGCGGCGCAGCCAGTCGACGGTCAGCGCGATCTCCGGCAGCAGCACCAGCACCTGCCGGCGGCGGGCGAGCGCGGCGGCAATCGCCTCGAAATAGACCTCGGTCTTGCCCGAGCCCGTGACGCCGTCCAGGAGCGTGACCGTCCGCGCCTTGCCGGCAGAGATCTGCGCCCGCAGATGCTCTGCCGCGGCGGCCTGCCGGTCGGTCAGGCGGGGACCGGCGCGGCGCCAGTCCGGCGCCGGCGGGTCTTCCTCGAGCGAGATGGAGACCGGCCGGACCGCGCCCGCCTCGACCAGGCCATGCACCACCGAGGCGCTTACCCCGGCCGCGCGGGAAATGTCGGCCAGGCGCCGCGGCCTGCCGTCGGCGAGCAGGTTCATCAGCCGCTCGCGCGCTTCGGTCCGGCGCACGCCCTCGGGAAGCCCGCGGCGGGGTGCGAGATAGCCGGTCTCGATCCGGGGCGGGTCGAGCGCTTCGGGCACGCCCATCGCCATGCGCAGCACCGCCCCCGGCGGGCTCAAGGTGTAGGCGGCGGTCCAGGCGACGGTCTTGCGCAGATCCTCGGGGAGCGGCGGGGCGTCGAGCACCGTCTCGATCTCGCGCAGCCGCGCCGGATCGATCGTCCCCTCGGCCTCGCCCCAGACGACGCCGGTGACCGCGCGCTTGCCCAGCGGAACCCGCACGAACTGTCCCGGAGCCGCCGAGGCGCCCTCGGGAACCGCATAGTCGTAGGCGCCCGTCACCGGCAGCGGCACCAGGACGGCCGCGCAATCGGCCCTGATTCGCGCCTGTGTCCTGACAGGTTCGGGGTTCATGAACTACACTCTAGGATACTGGGCGGCGGCGACCAACCGGACGCATTTCGGCCGGATACTCCCAGGACTGCGAGATCGGGGGCACAGCATGAAGTTCTTCGTCGACACCGCCGATGTGGACGAGATCCGTGATATTGCCGAGACCGGGCTGCTCGACGGCGTGACGACCAACCCTTCTCTGATCGCGAAGACCGGCCGCCGGTTCCTCGATGTGATTCGCGAGATCTGCGCGATGGTCGACGGCCCGGTGAGCGCCGAGGTCGCAGCGACCGATCATGCGACCATGCTGTCCGAGGGCCGTAAGCTCGCCCGGCTCGCCGGCAACGTCGCCGTCAAGGTGCCGCTGACGTCCGACGGGCTGAAGACCTGCCGGGCGCTGGCGGAGGACGAGGTGACGGTCAACGTCACGCTGTGCTTTTCGGCGAGCCAGGCGATCCTCGCCGCCAAGGCGGGCGCGGCCTTCGTCTCCCCCTTCATCGGCCGGCTCGACGACATCAGCCGCGACGGCATGGCCCTGATCGCCGACATCCGCCAGATCTACGACAACTACCCGGATTTCCGCACCGAGATCCTGGTCGCCTCGATCCGCAGCCCCAACCACGTCGCCGAGGCCGCGAGGATCGGCGCCGATGCGGCGACCATCCCGCCCGCGGTGGTCCGCCGGCTCTTCGATCATCCGTTGACCGATAACGGGCTGGCGGCCTTCCTGAAGGACTGGGAAAAGACGGGGCAGTCGATCCTCGATGCCTGACGCGCCGGACCGCTGCCGGATGGAGCCGGACGCGGATGCGATCGGGGCTCACCGCGCGCGCGATCCCGGGTTCCTTGCGGCCCTGTTCGGGCCGTACCCGGCTGACCGGCCGGGCGAGATCGTCGCTGTCAGTGTCGGCCGATGGCCGCCGGCCCCCGCCTAGAGCGGTTCGCCGCCGCGCCGGATCTGGCCGAGGCGATCCGGGCTTGGCGCGACTGGCTGGAGACCGAGCGGCGCGCCTCGCGCCACACCGCCGCGGCTTATCTGCGCGACCTGAAGCTGTTCCTCGACTTCCTGGCCGAACATCGCGGGGGCTTGGCCGGGCTTGCCGACTTCGAAGAGCTGAGCCACGGCGACTTCCGGGCGTATCTCGCGCGCCGGGCGATGGCGGGCAGCGCGCGGACCTCGACCGCGCGGGCGTTGTCGGTGCTGCGCGGCTTCTTCCGCTTTCTGGAGCGCACCGGACGGGCCGGCAACGCCGCGATCGGCGCGGTGCGGACCCCGCGCCTGCCCCATTCGGTGCCCAGGCCGCTGGCCGAGGAGGAGGCGATGGCGGTCATCGAATACGCCGTGAGGAGTCATGAAACGCCGTGGATTGCCCGGCGCGATCACGCGTTGATGCTGTTGCTCTACGGCTGCGGGCTGAGGATCGACGAGGCGCTGCGGCTCGATCTCGACGAAGCCCCGACCGGGCAAACCCTTCGGGTCCGCGGCAAGGGCGGCAAGGAGCGGATGGTCCCGGTGCTTCCGGTGGTTGCCGAGGCGATCGAGGCCTACATCCGGGCCTGTCCGCTGCTGCTGCCGGGCGGCCCGCTGTTCGTCGGCGCACGCGGCGGCCGGCTCAACGCCGGTGTCTTCCAGCGCCAGATGCGGGTGCTGCGCGCCCGGCTCGGCCTGCCCGAGACCGCGACCCCGCACGCCCTGCGCCACAGCTTCGCGACCCATCTGCTGCAGGCCGGCGGCGATCTGCGGACGATCCAGGAGCTTCTCGGCCACGCCTCGCTGTCGACCACCCAGCGCTACACCGACGTCGACACCGCGACCCTGGTCCGGGTTTACGACAAGGCCCACCCAAGGGCGCGCTGAGCGGGTCCGTTTGCCTTCCTCGGGTTGCCCGGCCCGCCGCGGCTTCGAATGCGCTCCGGTACCGGGCAGGCCGTAGCGGCGAACACACGCTGGCCCACCAGCGTGCGGACCCGATGTTCGATCGGCGCCTGATCGCGACGATCGGTGAAGCAGGCGGCGCTGCACTGGCGCTTCGGCGGCGCCCTGCGGCCGGGCGCGCGGGGGGCTGTGTCCTTCGCGGTGAAGATCGACGAGTAGCGCGGCTTCGCGACGCGGCCGAGTCTCCGGTAGCGGCCGTCGCCGGCGCCGGCAGGGAGGCGCCCCATGGCGAGGAGACGAGCGGCGTGGATGCGCAGTTGCCGTCGCACGGTCCGCGCGCTCAGAGCCGCGCCATCTCGCGCTCGATGCGCCGGAAGAAGCGCTCGATCCGCTCTGGACTCGGGCGGTGGAGGCCGTAGAGGCCGAGATAGCGCACCCGCACGCCGCGGGCGAGGAACCAGGGCATGTAGCGCGTGAACATCTTGCGCGGCGGATCGCCGAACCACATCATGATCGGCCGCGCCCTGCCATAGGTGACGATCGCGGCAAGCCGCGTGATGTGGCGGAGATTGGGGTGCAGATCGCCGGTGTCGTCGAGCCGGAACGAGACGCCCGGCGCCATCACCCGGTCGAAAAAGCCCTTGAGGATCGCCGGCGGGCCGAGCGTCCAGGTCGGGAAGACGAAGACCAGGCCCTGCGCCGCGAACAGCCGCTCGACATAGGCGGCGTTGCGCGCCCGGTTACCCTCGATGTCGAAATAGGCCTTGCGCTCGGCGGCGCTCAGCACCGGCTCGAAGCCCTCGGCATAAAGATCGCACAGGTCGACCTCATGCCCGGCGGTCTCGAGTGCTGCGACCGCCCGGTTGCGGATCGCTCCGTTCAGACTGTCGCCCAGGGGATGGGCGAAGACCAGGAGGACGCGCACCGGATCTCAGACGAATTGCTGCGGCCCGCGGACAGCCGTCGCGCCGCTCATGGATTGATTCCGACGTTTGGAACCCTCGCTTTCTTGCAGCGATGATTGCCTCGGGTTGGGCGATCCGGGCAAATGGCTTGGCTTCGGTGGTGTTGCGCTCGTCGATGAAGCGGTCAATGGCGTCCCCGGGTTTGCCGACGAGGCGGAAAACCCCGTGCTTGAGCCGCCGCCATCGCGTGCAGCGTCTGGTGGGCTGCTTCGTGAGGGGGGGCGGGGTATCGCTCAGCCGCACCATCGCGGCCACCAGCGGCGGTCTTGCCGGGCGGGCGCGTCCTGTCCCGGAGAAGGCCGTCCACGCCTTCCCGCATATCCATCACCCGATCGCCGGAAAGGAGCAAGCTCCAAACCCGGTGGAGGACTCACCAAGTGAAATCAATCCACTAGCGGCGCTTGTCCAGGGGTACGAAGGGGCGCTGGTCGGGGCCGGTGTAGAGTTGGCGCGGCCGGCCGATCTTCTGGTTCGGGTCCTCGATCATTTCATTCCACTGGGCGACCCAGCCGACGGTGCGCGCGACCGCGAAGATGACCGTGAACATGGTCACCGGGATGCCGATCGCCTTGAAGATGATGCCCGAATAGAAATCGACGTTGGGATAGAGCTTCCGCTCGACGAAATAGTCGTCCTCCAGCGCGATCCGCTCCAGCTCCATCGCGAGTTCCAGCAAAGGCTCGTCGCGGATGCCCAGCTCGTTGAGCACCTCGTGGCAGGACTCGCGCATGAGCCGCGCGCGCGGATCGAAGTTCTTGTAGACCCGGTGGCCGAAGCCCATCAGCCGGAACGGATCATCGGGGTTCTTGGCGCGCTCGACGAACTCTGCGATCCGGTTGGTGCTGCCGATCTGGCTGAGCATGTTGAGCACGGCCTCGTTGGCGCCGCCATGAGCCGGACCCCACAGGCTCGCGATCCCCGCGGCGATGCAGGCGAACGGGTTGGCGCCGCTGGAGCCGGCCAGCCGCACGGTCGAGGTCGAGGCGTTCTGCTCGTGATCGGCATGCAGGATCAGGATGCGGTCCAGCGCCTTGGCGACGACCGGGTTGACCTCGTAGTCTTCGCACGGGGTAGCGAACATCATGTGGATCATGTTTTCCGCGTAGCTGAGGTCGTTGCGCGGATAGATAAACGGCTGGCCGAGCGAGTACTTGAACGCCCACGCAGCCAGAGTGGGCATCTTCGCGATCATCCGGTAGGAGGCGATCATCCGCTGGTGGGCATCGGCGATGTCGGTGCTGTCGTGGTAGAACGCCGACAGGGCGCCGACCACGCCGCACATGATCGCCATCGGATGGGCATCGCGGCGGAACCCGTCGATGAACTTGTGCAACTGCTCGTGCACCATGGTGTGACGGGTGATCCCGGTGACGAAGGTCTCCTTCTGGTCGCCGGCCGGCAGCTCACCGTAAAGCAGCAGGTAGCAGACTTCCATGAAGTCGCTCCGCATCGCCAGATCGTCGATTGCATAGCCGCGGTGGAGCAGGATGCCCTGCTCGCCGTCGATAAAAGTGATCTTGGACTCGCAGCTTCCGGTCGCGGTGTAGCCGGGGTCATAGGTGAACATATCCGTGGCGGCGTAAAGATTACGGATATCGATGACCTGCGGGCCGGCGGTGCCCCGCAGGACCGGCATCGTGACGGTCTCGCCGTTGGCGTTGTTCGTCACGGACACGCTGTCCTTCGGAGGTACCGCCGCGGCAGCCGACGAGTCGTCGTTCATAGAGTGCTCCCCGCGTTCCATAAGGGTATCGGTTTGGCGCAACCGATGTGTCGCAATGTACCGGGATCGGCCCGCGGACGCAAATTTGGCTGCGAACGAAAAGCGTTCAGGACCCGATGATGTCGCCGATCCGGCCGAGCGTCTCGGCGTGTCCCAGCACGGCCGCAACTTCGAAGATTCCCGGCGAAACCGTGCTGCCGGTCAGCGCGGCGCGCAACGGTTGGGCGACTGCGCCGAGCGTGAGCCGGCGTTCTTTGGCGAAGTCCCGTATCGCGGCCTCGATCCTGGCTTCGGTCCAGGCTTCGGGGCCGGGCAGGGCCGTCGCCAGGCCGCTCAGGATCTGCCGCGCGTCCCCGGCCAGGGTCCTGGCCGCCTTCCCATCGATAGAAATCTTGCGAGCGGCGACATAAAAAAAAGCATTTTCAGAAAGTTCAAGCAACGTCTTCGCGCGGGGCTTGAGACTTGGCATGGCGGCCTCCAGCCGGCCAAGAGCGGTCTCGTCGAGCGACCGGCCGAGCCGCCGCTCGATATTCTGCCGGATCAGGGCGACCAGACGGGCCGGATCACTCTGCTGAACGTAGTGGGCATTCAGGCTGGTCAGCCGCGCCATGTCGAACCGCGCCGCGCCGCGTCCGATGCCGTCGATGTCGAACCAGTCGATCGCCTGCCGGCGCCCGATGATCTCCTCGTCGCCGTGGCTCCAGCCGAGCCGCAGCAGCGCGTTGACCAGCGCCTCGGGCAGGATGCCCATGTCGCGGTAGGCCTCCACGCCGAGCGCGCCGTGACGCTTGGACAGCTTCGCGCCGTCCGGGCCGTGGATCAGCGGGATATGGGCAAAGCGCGGCGGCGTCCAGCCGAGCGCGTGGAAGAGCCGGGTTTGCCGAAACGCGTTGGTCAGGTGGTCGTCGCCGCGGATCACATCGGTGATCTCCATGTCGTGGTCGTCGACCACGACGGCGAGCATGTAGGTCGGTGTGCCGTCGGCGCGCAGCAGGACCATGTCGTCGAGCTGGGAATTGGCGACCCGGACAGTCCCCTGGACGCCGTCCTCGATGACCGTCTCGCCCTCGCGCGGCATCTTGAACCGGATCACTGGCTCGATGCCGGGCGGCGCCTCGGCGGGGTCGCGGTCGCGCCACCGTCCATCATAGAGCATCGCCTTGCCCTCATTAAGGGCGCGTTCGCGCATTTCCGCAAGCTCGACTTGTGTGGCATAACAGCGATACGCGCCTCCTCCGGCAAGCAGGCGTTCGGCCGCGGCGACATGACAGGACGAGCGGGAGAACTGGCGAATCGGCTCGTCGTCCCAGTCGATGCCGAGCCAAGTCAGCCCGTCGAAGACCGCCTCGACCGCTCCCTCGGTCGAACGGCGGCGGTCAGTGTCCTCGATCCGCAGCAGAAAACGGCCGCCATGATGGCGCGAGAACAACCAATTGAACAGCGCCGTTCGCGCACCGCCGATGTGAAGAAACCCGGTGGGCGAGGGGGCAAAGCGCGTGATCACGCTCATGTCGGCTCCTGTGCGCCGCCGCTGCTGGCCGACAGCGCATACACGATCGGGCGCACGATGTCATGGTCGGGCTGAACGCGTTTTTCGCAACCGGCGCGGCCGGCCTGCGCTCTCGCCTGGCGCCGCTGCGGGAGATCGGCGCGCAGCGCGACCGCTGGATCCTGTGGCTCGCGCCGGCGCTCGGCCTGGGCATCGCGGTCTACTTCGCGCTGCCGGTGGAGCCCGGCGTTTGGCTGGGCGCGGCGCTCGTGCTTCCGATCATCCCCGCTGTCGCGCTGTACCGCCACGCCGTGGCTCCCGTTCTGCTGGCGGCGGCGGTCGCCGGGCTCGGCTTCGGCGTGGCTCAATTGCGGACCGCCATGCTCGCCGCGCCCGTGCTCGACAAGCGGCTCGGGCCGGCGACGGTCGAGGGCCTGATCGAATCGGCGTCGCCGGACGGGGCGGGCGGCTGGCGGCTGATTCTGGCCGATCCGGCGATAGCCGGGCTGGTTCAAGAGGCTTCTCCGCGGCGGATCTCGATCAGCGTGCGCCGGGCCGACGCCGATCCGGCGCCGGGCATGCGGCTTGCCGCGCTCGGGATCCTGCAACCGCCGCCCGATCCGGCGGCGCCCGGCGCGTTCGACTTCGCCCGCCGGGCGCATTTCAAGCAGATCGGCGGCGTCGGCTTCGCGCTGGGCACCGCCCGGGTCAAGCCGGGCCCGGACACGCCGGGATTTCGCGCCCGGGTCAATCGGCTTCGCCATGCCGTGACCGCGCGGATCCTGGCCGCCCTGCCGCCGCCCGAGAATGCCGTCGCCGCGGCGCTGACCACCGGAGAACGTCGGGCGATCCCCGACAACGTGCTGGCGGCGATCCGCGATGCAGGGCTCGCGCATTTGCTGGCGATCTCCGGGCTCCATTTCGCGCTGGTCGCGGGGCTCCTGTTCGGCGGCCTGCGCGGCGCGATGGCCGCAATGCCGGCGGTCGCCCTGCGCTATCCGATCAAGAAATGGGCCGCGGTCGGCACCTTTGTCGGCGCGCTCGGCTACCTGTTGATCTCCGGCGCCTCGATCCCGACGCAGCGGGCGTTTCTGATGCTCGGCATCGTGCTGCTCGCGGTGATCCTCGACCGCAGCCCGATCTCGATGCGGCTGGTTGCCGTCGCGGCCGGCATCGTGCTGCTGATCTCGCCGGAGAGCCTGTTGGGCGCGAGCTTCCAGCTTTCGTTCGCCGCGGTCATCGCCCTGATTGCCTTCTACGAGGTCAACGCGCCGCGGTTGGCCATGCTCCGGGCCGATGCGGGGCTCGTCCGTCGGATCATGCTCTACGGCCTGGGCATTGCGCTCACCACGCTGATCGCTGGTTCGGTCACCGCACCCTTTGCGATCTATCACTTCAACCGCTTCGCGCTCTACGGCGTGATCGCCAATCTGATTGCGATCCCGATCACCGGGCTGTGGATCATGCCCTGGGCGATCGCCGCCTTCGCGCTGATGCCCCTGGGACTCGAAGCGCTGGCGCTCACCCCCATGGGCTGGGGGATCGGTGCGGTCATCGCCGTCGCCCGCGAGGTCTCGTCCTGGCCCGATGCGGTGCTGCTGGTTCCGGCGGTGCCGGGCGCGTGCCTCGTCGCCGTGGCCATCGGTGGGCTATGGCTCGCGCTGTGGCGGGGTCGCCTGCGGCTGGCCGGCGCTTTGCCGGTGATGGCGGCGCTTCCGCTCGCGCTCCTGGAGCGGCCGCCCGACATTTTGACCGGGCGCGCTCCCAAGGCCTTCGCGGTGCGCCTCGCCGACGGCAGGCTTGCGGTTTCGCCGGGTACGCGCGGCTATACGCGCAAGCTCTGGCTGCGCCGCGCGGGGTTTCGCCAAGCGGCGCCGTGGCCCGGTCCTGGCGACCCTGCCATAGGCGGGCTTGCCTGCGACCGGCTGGGCTGCGCGAGACCCGATCCCGGACCGGTGCTCGCGATCATCGTCGACCGCGCCGCACTGCCGGAAGATTGCGCCAGGGCTGCGGTAATCGTCGCAGCGGTTACCGTCAGGGCGCGGCGCTGCCGCGGCCCGGATCGGATCATCGACCGCCGTGCGCGCTATCGCCAGGGTGCGCACGCGCTGTGGCTAGACGGGGACTCCATCCGGGTCCGCAGCGTCGCCGAGGAAAGGGGCCTGCGTCCCTGGACGGCTCAGTACAGGCGGAACAACGCGGCCAAACGGCCCTGAACCTTTACCTGATCGGGTCCGAAGATCCGCGTCTCGTGGGTCGGATTCGCCGGCTCCAGAGCGATCGAATCCCCACGTCGCCGGAAGCGTTTCAGCGTCACCTCGTCATCGGCCAGGAGCGCGACCACGATGTCGCCGTTCTCGGCGCTGTCCCCGCGCCGGATGACCGCGATGTCGCCGTCGTGGATGCCGGCATCGATCATCGAATCGCCGGCAACCTCGAGCGCGTAGTGCTCACCGCCGCCCAGCAGGCTCGCTGGCATTCCGAAGGTCTGGGTGGTGTCGCGCAACGCCTCGATCGGCACGCCGGCCGCGATCCGGCCGTAGAGCGGCAGGTCGACGATATTGCCTTCGGACGGCGAAGCCGCGCCGCCGAGCCCGTTCGAGAAATCGCCTTCGATGACCCGCGGCGCGAACCCGCGCTGGCGCGGCTGACGGCCGGGCCGGGTCATGTTCTCCGGGCGGCGGCGGACTTCCAGCGCGCGGGCGCGGTGTGGCAGCCGGACGATGAACCCGCGCTCCTCCAGCGCGGTGATCAGGCGATGGATGCCCGATTTCGACTTCAGGTTCAGCGCCTCTTTCATCTCTTCGAACGATGGAGAGACGCCGCGTTCGGAGATGAAGCTATCGATATAGACCAGCAACTCATATTGTTTCGGTGTCAACATAGGACTCGCCCCTGGGTTGCAATCACACCATATCTGGAACGAAACAGAAACCCCACCGTATGTTCTAGTAAAGTTCCAATTCGCTGTCAAGCGCCGAAACGGCGCCGCGGCGAAAGGGCGTCGCCCTGGCGCGGCCGGCGGCTCAGATGCCGCGGATGCCGCCGCTGAGCGGCAGGATCTCGACCTCGCTGCCGGCCGGCGCGGCGGGCGCACCGGGCGGACGGATCACCAGACAATCCGCGCGCGCCATGTTGGCGAACATCGAGCTGTCCTGGACGCCGAACGGGCTGGCCACCGCCCGGCCACGGCCGTCCTGCGCAAGGGCGGCGCGCAAATAGTCCTCGCGCTCGTCATTCGGCGCCAGGTCGACGCCGAGAACGGCGGTCCGGCTGGTCTGTCCGTCGCGGTCCGAGGCGAGCAGCGCGGCGAGTGCCGGGCGCATGAAGATCACCGCGCAGACCAGCGAAGAGACCGGGTTGCCGGGCAGGCCGAGCAGCGGGGTACCGGCCAGGCGGCCGAATATCAGGGGTTTTCCCGGCCGCATCGCGATGCGCCAGAAATCGACCTCGAGCCCGACCTCGCCGAGCACGGATCTGACAAGGTCGTGATCGCCGACCGAGGCGCCGCCGGTGGTGATCACGAGATCGACGCCGCGCGCGCCGGCAGCCATCGCCTTCAGCGCCTCCGCGGAGTCCGGCGCGATGCCGAGATCGACGGGGATGCCGCCCTCTGCCTCGATGAAGCCGGCGAGCGCGATCGCGTTGGAGCTGACGATCTGGTTTTCGCCGATTGGCTCGCCCGGCATGACGATCTCATCGCCGGTCGCCAGGATCGCGACCCGCGGCTTGCGGCGGACCATCAGCCAGGGGACGTTCATGCCCGCCGCGAGGCCCAGGTCGCGCGCGCTCAGCACCTGGCCGGCGCGCAGCAGCACCTCGCCCTCCGAAAAGTCGAGCCCGGCGGGCCGGATGTAGCGCCCCGGCGGCGCGGTTCCCGCGACCACGCTGATGCCGCCTTCGGCGTCCTCGGTGTTCTCCTGGATGACGATCGTATCGGCGCCCTCGGGCACCGGCGCGCCGGTGAAGATGCGTACCGCCTGGCCCGGCCCGACCGTGCCGTCGAATGCACTGCCGGCCGGCGCATAGCCGATCACCGTCAGGCGGGCGGGCACGACCTCGACATCGGCCGCGCGGACCGCGTAGCCGTCCATCGCCGAGACCGCAAGCGGCGGCTGGGTGCGCCGGGCGGCGATGTCGCGCGCCAGCACGCGGCCGAGCCCATCGGCAAGCGCGAGCTGCTCGGCCGACACCGGCTCCAGCGCGTGGAGGATCCGCTCGCGCGCCTCGGCGACGGAGATCATCGCGCTTCCGGTCATCACGTCTCCGCCCGGTAGGCGCCGGACCGCCCGCCTTCCTTGTGAACCAGGCGGATCTCGCCGATACATATGCCGCGCTCGACCGCCTTGCACATGTCGTAGATGGTCAGCGCGGCGACGCTGACCGCGGTCAGCGCCTCCATCTCCACCCCGGTGCGCCCGGCGAGCCGGCAAGTCGCCTCGATCTCAACGACGCCGCGCGCAACATCGCAGCGCAGATCGAGGTCGATCGCGCTGAGCGCCAGCGGATGGCACAGGGGAATCAGGTTCGCCGTCTGCTTGGCGCCCATGATGCCGGCGAGTCGCGCGACGGCCAGCACGTCGCCCTTGGCGAAGCCGCCCTCGACGATGCGGGTGACGGTCTCGGGCGACATCGACACCGCGCCGCACGCGGTCGCGACGCGCTCAGTGACGGGCTTGCCGGTGATGTCGACCATCACCGCCTTGCCCTGGTCGTCGATGTGGCTGAACTCGGCCATCAGGCGGCGGGTCTGAGGATTTCCGCGGTCGCAGCGCGCACATCGGGCTTGCCCATCAGTGCCTCGCCGATCAGGAAGGTGGTCACCCCGGCCTGCTTCATCGCCGCGAGGTCGGCCGGGCTCGACAGCCCGCTTTCGGCTACCACCAGCCGGCCCTCGGGCACCAGCGGTGCCAGCCGGGTCGTGGTTGCGATATCGGTGACGAGGGTTTTGAGGTTGCGGTTGTTGATGCCGATCAGCCCGGTCTGGAGCTCGAGCGCGCGGCCAAGCTCGGCCTCGTCATGCACCTCGACCAGGATGTCCATGCCGAGGCCCCGGGCGAGCCCGGCAAGCTCGGCCGCCTCGCCGTCGGTCAGCGCGGCCATGATCAGCAGCACACAATCCGCGCCGAGCGATCGCGCCTCCACGATCTGATAGGGGTCCAGCATGAAGTCCTTGCGCAGCACCGGCAGGTCGACGGCGGCGCGCGCCGCCAGAAGGTGGTCATCCGCGCCGCAGAAATACGGCATGTCGGTCAGGATCGACAGGCAGCGCGCGCCGCCTTCGCGATAGGCGCGCGCGAGGACCGCGGGCTCGAAATCCTCGCGAATCGTCCCCTTGCTCGGCGAGGCGCGTTTGATCTCGGCGATCAATCCGTAGTCGCCGGCCGCGCGCGCCGCGGTTAGCGCCGCAGCGAACCCGCGCGGCGGCGATGCGGCAAGCGCGCGCTCATGCACCTCGCTCAGCGGGCGGCGGGCACGGATGTCAGCGACGTGAGTCCGCTTGTCCCGGCAGATGCGCGCGAGCACATCGCTCATTGTCCGGCCTCTTGTCCGGCCTCTTCCGGTGGCGCCCCGGGCACTTGGTTGGAGATCTCGACCATGCGCGCGAGGCAGGCCCTGGCCTTGCCCGAATCGACTGACCGTACAGCCCGGCCGATGCCGTCGCGGAAGTCCGCAGCGCGCCCGGCGACGACCAGCGCGCCACCGGCGGTCATCATGACGGTGTCGCGGTAGGTTCCGGGCGCGCCGTCGAGCAGCGCGCTCAGCCGTTCGGCGTTGTAGCCGCTGTCGCCGCCCTTGAGGTCCGCGAGCTCGCCCTCGATGAGGCCGGCGTCGGCGGCCGTCAGGGTGAACTGCCGGACGGCGCCGCCGGCCCATTCGGCGACCCGGGTCTCGCCGACCGAGGTCAACTCGTCCAGGCCGCCGGCGCCGTGCACCACCCAGGCGCGCTGCGAGCCCAGCCGTCCCAGCACCTCCGCCAGCGGCTGCACCCAGGCGCCGTCATAGACGCCGACCAGCAATCGGGTGACGAATGCCGGGTTCGACAGTGGCCCCAGCACGTTGAAGATCGTGCGCACCGCCAGCTCGACCCGCGGGCCGGCGACGTGGCGGGTGGCGCTGTGGTGGCGCGGCGCCATCATGAAGCCGACCTTGGCTTCGGCGATGCAGCGCTCGATCTGGCTGAAATCGGCATCGATGTTCACGCCCAGCTCGCCCAGCACGTCGGCCGCGCCCGAGCGCGAGGACAGCGCCCGATTGCCGTGCTTGGCGACCGGCACGCCGCAGCCGGCGACGACCAGCGCCGCGGCGGTGGAGATGTTGAGCGTGCCCGCCCCGTCGCCGCCGGTGCCGACGACATCGATCGCATCCTCGGGCGCGGCGATCCGCGCCGCCTTGGCCCGCATGATCCGTGCCGCGCCGGTGATCTCGTCGACCGTCTCGCCGCGCAGGCGGAGCGCCATCAGGAAAGCGCCGATCTGCGCCGGGGTCGCATCGCCGGACATGATGGTGTCGAAGGCGACCTCGGCCTCCGACTCGTCGAGCCGTGCGCCGTCGGCTACCCGGCCCAGAACATTCTTGAAGCTGTCGAAATCCCTGCTCATGCCTGACTGGTCTCAAAAGTGCTCAAATAAGTCAACAACTAAAAGGGTATATTTAATGTAAAATCATCAGTTGATCCGCGTCCTGACACCAGCTAAGCGCCGGGCATCATAGCCGATCGCGGAGGATGCCGGTCCGATCCGGCAAGATTCGACGCAACCGCGGCTCACCTGCCGGGCCGAAGGGGCGGCCCGGCAGTGCATAATCGGCATCGCCGTCGGCTGCAGGCCTGCCCGGCGCGGGTAAGGTCCACATCGATTCGCGGACCGCCGGCGACAGCGTTCAGCGGATGGCGATGCCTTCGTCGAACAGGCGATCGAGCGCGCCCGAATCGATGCTCACCGGATAGATCCGTCGCAGCGAGCGGGTGTACTGGTCCAGGAGATCAGCGACGACCGCGTTCTTGAGCTCGGCACCCAGGCTTTTGACGGCCGGGTCATCGGCATTCGCCGTTGCCGGCTCGATCTTGTGGAGAACCGCGACCGCATAGCCGTTCTCGGTCGGTCCGCCGATCGCTTCGCCGGGCTTGGCGCGGAACAGCTCGGTGGCGAGCGCGGCGGGCAGCGCCGGGCTCTCACCCTGGTCGTAACGGGTAAACCGCGGCGTGACGGCCACGGCGAGCCTGGCTTCGGCGGCCACATCCTCCAGCGACCGGCCGGCGCGGACCTCCTCGAGCGCTGCCTTCGCGCGTTTCTGCGCGGCGTTGGCGCGCTTGTCGTTGCTCCAGGCCTGTTCGACTTGCTTGCGCACTTTGTCGAACGGCTCCAGCGCCGGCGGATCGACCCGGTCGATCCGAAGGACGAAGTATCCGCCGAGCGGCGTCTCCGTCAGGTCGCTGAGCTGGCCCTCGCCGGTCTCGAAGGTCGCCCTCAGGAACCGCTGGCTGGTCAGCAGCGTTTCCTCGGCGGCGCCGTTGGCGGCCCGGCCCGAGGATTCGACCCCGCGCAGGCGCACCAGCCTGGTGTTGAGCCGGGCCGCGGCCTCTTCCAGGCTCGCGCCGCCGGCGAGCGAATCCTCGAGCTGGTTAGCGAGCTTGACCAGCGCATCGATCGCCTGTTCACGGGAAAGATCGGTTTGCAGTTTCGAGCGGACTTCGGCGAAGCTCGGCTGCCGTCCGGGATGGATCTTTTCGACCACCAGCACGTGCCAGCCGAGCGGCGACCTGACCGGCGGGCTAGGGGTCATCGCGGCCAGCGCGAACGCGGCGTCGGCGAGATCACCGGACGGCAGATCCTCGCGGGTCAACTGTCCCAGCTCCGTCGCGGCCTCGTCCATGCCGGCGATCGACCTGGCGACCTCGCCGATCGGCCGCCCGGCCCGCAGCGCCTCGACGGCTTGTTTCGCCTTTGCCTCATCGCCGACCACGACCTGGCTGATCTCGCGGCGCTCAGGCACCGAGAGCGAGGCAAGGCGCGCTTCGTATTCTGCCTTCAAATCTTCCTCCGGCGGCTGGATCTCGGCGGCAACGACCTCGGGGTCGAGGTGGATCGCGGTCAGTTCGCGGCGCTCCGGGGCAGTGAATCGGGCCGCTTCGGTGCGATGGAACTCGCTGAGATCGCTGTCGCTCGGCGTGCCGATCGTCTCGGCGGCCGGCCGGGGGAAGATCACATAGCGCGCGATGCGCTTGTCGTTGCGGTAATGGTAGAAGAACTCGGCCAGCGCGTCGGGCGGCGTGCTTGCCTGGCGGATCACGTCGGTCAAATGGCCGAGCCGGATCTGGTCGCGCAGATCCTCGACGAAGGCCTGTTCGGTCATCCCGCGGCGATAGAGCGCGTCCTGAAACGCGAGCCTGTCGAAGGTCCCGGCTGGCCCGTGAAAGCCGGGCTCGGCCTGGATACGCTGTCGGACCTGGTCGTCGCCCACCAGGATGCCGTTCGCATTGGCATACAGACCCAGAAGCCGCTGCGTGATCAGCCCGTCCAGCGTGGTCTCGACGACGCCGATCTGGCGGGCCTGGTCGGAATCGACCTCCGGGCCGAGCAGCCGGCGCAGACGCTCGACCTGATTGCGGAAGGACTGGTTGAACTCCTGGGCGGTGATCTTGGTATCGCCCACGTCGGCGACATCGTTGGACAGGCCCCGCCCGGTGAAAATATCGCCGATGCCCCAGGCCGCGAAGCTGATGATCAGCAGCACGGCGAGCACGCGGAGGACCCATTTCGCAGCCTGGGTTTTCATCGCCTGAAGCATGTCGGAGTCCTTCCCCCGGGGGCGCTGTCGCCGACCGTATTTATGGCGCACGGGTGCGCGCCGCAACCAACTTCGACGCGATCCGGCGGCGATGGCGTATCCGGTCGCGGTATGATAGAAACCCAGCCCGGTGCCGTCCCGGCAAAAGGTCATACCCGAACATGAATGAGACCATCCGTCCCCTGGTGGCTGGGAATTGGAAGATGAACGGCGCGCGGACGACGACACGGGTGTTGATCGGCGCCCTCGCCGGGCGACTGGCCCGCGACGGCGATCCGGGCTGCGAGATCCTGGTCTGTCCGCCCGCGCCCTATCTGGTCGATGCCGCCGATGCGCTGTCGGATGCGCCGGGCATCCGGCTGGGTGCGCAGGACTGCCACGCCGCGGCCTCGGGCGCGCATACCGGCGACATCGCGGCCGCCATGCTGAACGATGTCGGCTGCGCCTATGCAATCCTCGGACATTCCGAACGCCGCAGCGATCACGGCGAAACCGATGCGCTGGTCAAGGCCAAGGCGGAGGCGGCGATCGGCGCCGGGATGAGCGCCATCGTCTGCATCGGCGAGACGCTCGACGAGCGCGCTGCCGGCCGCGCTGTCGATGTCGTGACCGGACAGCTTCAGGCCTCGCTGCCCGACGGCGCGGGGGCGGCCAACACCGCGATCGCCTACGAGCCGGTCTGGGCGATCGGCACCGGACGGGTGCCAACGACCGGGGATATCGCCGACATCCATCAGCGAATCCGCGCGGTGCTCGCCCGGCGCCTCGCCGACGGCGGCGCGGTGCGGATCCTCTATGGCGGGTCGGTCAAGCCCGACAACGCCGCCGCGATCCTCGAGGCCGGCGAGGTCAACGGCGCGCTGGTTGGTGGCGCGAGCCTCGATGCGGACGATTTCTGGGCGATCTGCCGATCATGCGGCTAGCATTTGCGTGCCAATGGCGCTAGATCTTGGCTCTCGGACGGTCGGCCGCGGCGGTGAGCCCACCGATATGGCCTCTCTGGTACACGAACCGGCATGATCGCAGTTCTTTTGGTGATCCATCTGCTTATCGCAATCGCGCTGGTCGGCGTGGTGCTGCTGCAGCGCAGCGAGGGCGGCGCGCTCGGGATGGGCGGCGGCACGATGGGCGGGCTGATGACCACGCGGGGCTCGGCCAACCTGCTGACCCGGGTCACCGCAGCGCTCGCCACTTGTTTCATGACGACCAGCATCCTGCTGGCGATCCTGTCGGGCTCGACCCAGCCGCAGCGCTCGATCATGGATCAGCCGGTCCAGCAGCAGGCCCCGGCGCAGCCCGCCGAGCCGTCCGCGCCAACCGTCCCGCTGGCCCGCTAGCGCCGCCCCGCCGGGGCCGCGCGAATCGGCGGCGTGAAATCGACGGCCTGCCGTGGTGGCGCCCGGTGCCTGACGTGATAGAAGACTGGGGTCAATGTCCCGCTATATCTTCATTACCGGCGGTGTTGTCTCTTCCCTCGGCAAAGGCTTGGCCAGCGCCGCGCTGGGCGCGCTTCTCCAGACGCGTGGCTACAAGGTCCGGCTGAGAAAGCTAGACCCCTATCTCAACATCGATCCGGGCACGATGAGTCCGACCCAGCACGGCGAGGTCTACGTTACCGATGACGGGGCGGAGACCGACCTGGACCTGGGCCATTACGAGCGCTTCACCGGCGTTCCCGCGACCAGGTCGGACAACGTCACCACCGGCCGCATCTATCAGACCGTCATAGAGCGCGAGCGCCGGGGCGATTATCTCGGGGCGACGATTCAGGTCATCCCCCACGTCACCGACGCGATCAAGGAGTTCATCTCCGCCGACCCGGACGGCGCGGACTTCGTGCTGTGCGAGATCGGCGGCACGGTGGGCGACATCGAGAGCCTGCCCTTCCTGGAGGCGATCCGGCAGAAGGGCAACGAACTCGGCCGCGAACGGGCGATGTTCATCCACCTGACGCTAATCCCGTTCCTCCGCTCGGCGCAAGAGCTTAAGACCAAGCCGACCCAGCATTCGGTCAAGGAGCTCCAGAGCGTGGGCATCCAGCCCGATCTGATCCTGTGCCGGTGCGAACAGGGCCTGCCGGTCGAAGAGCGCCGCAAGATCGGGCTGTTCTGCAACGTGCCGGTCGCCAACGCCATCGCGGCGCCGGACGTCGAGACCATCTACGAGGTGCCGATCCGCTATCATGAGCACGGCTTCGACATCCAGGTCTGCAAGCATTTCGGCATCGATGACGGCCGCGCGCCCGTCCTGTCGCGCTGGATCGACATCGTCGAGCGGATCCGCAACCCCGAGGGCGCGGTGAACATCGCCGTCGTCGGCAAGTACACGACCGTACTCGATTCCTACAGGTCGCTCGCCGAGGCGCTGAAGCACGGCGGGATCGCCAACCACGTCAAGGTTCACATGCAGTGGATCGACTCGGAGATCTTCGAGACCGAAGACGCGCTCCGCCGTCTGGCCGATGTCGAGGGAATCCTGGTGCCCGGCGGATTCGGAGAGCGCGGCGCGGAGGGCAAGGTCGCCGCTGCGCGGTTCGCACGCGAGCACAACGTGCCCTATCTGGGGATCTGCTTCGGTATGCAGATGGCGGTGATCGAGGCCGCGCGCAACCTTGCCGGGATCGAGGATGCCGACTCGACCGAATTCGGGCCGGCGGGTCACCCCGTGGTCGGGCTGCTCACCGAATGGATGCAGGATGATCGGATCGAGCGCCGCGGCATCGGCGACAATCTGGGCGGGACGATGCGGCTGGGCTCCTATGACTGCGAGCTTGTCGAGCCCTCGCTGGCAGGCTCGATCTACGGCGCGCGGATCATCCACGAGCGGCATCGCCACCGCTACGAGGTCAACATCAACTATCGCGACCGGCTGGAGGAAGCCGGGCTGGTCTTTTCCGGCCTGTCGCCGGATGGCCTGTTGCCCGAGATCGTCGAGTTGCCGTCCCACCCCTGGTATCTCGGGGTTCAGTTCCACCCCGAACTCAAGTCGAAGCCGTTCGCGCCGCACCCCGTCTTCGCCGCCTTCGTCGAGGCCGCGGTAGCTCGTTCGCGGCTGGTCTAGCCGGAACGCTGAGCGCCGTGCCCGAGCCTCATCGGATCTGGATCGGCGCTCTCGAGGTCGCAAACGACGCCCCGCTGGTGCTGATCTCCGGGCCGTGCCAGATCGAGAGCCGGGCGCACGCGATCGACTGCGCCGAGCGGCTGGTCAAAATCGCCGGGCGGGCTGGGGTTGGGCTGATCTACAAATCCTCGTTCGACAAGGCCAACCGCACCTCCATCGGGTCCAGGCGCGGGCCCGGCATCGAGGCGGGGCTCGCGATCCTGGCCGAGGTGCGCGACCGGCTGGGCTGCCCCGTGCTGACCGATGTCCATGCGCCGGAGCAATGCGCGGTCGCGGCCGCGGCGGTCGATGTGCTACAAATCCCGGCCTTTCTGTGCCGCCAGACTGACCTGATCGTCGCCGCGGCGGAGACCGGCCGGCCGCTCAACATCAAGAAGGGCCAGTTCCTCGCCCCCTGGGACATGGCCGACGCGGTCGCCAAGGCCGAAGCCGCCGGCAACCGCAACGTGATGGTCTGTGAACGCGGCGCGAGCTTCGGCTACAACGCGCTGGTCAGCGACATGCGCGCGTTGCCGCAACTGGCCGAGACCGGTCGGCCGGTGGTCTTCGATGCGACGCATTCGGTCCAGCAGCCCGGCGGGCTGGGGGGCGCCAGCGGCGGCCAGCGTGAGTTCGTCCCGGCGCTTGCGCGCGCCGCGGTCGCCGTCGGCGTCGCTGCGGTGTTCATGGAGACCCACCCCGATCCGGATAACGCACCCAGCGACGGGCCGGCGATGCTACCGCTCAATGCGCTGGAGCCGCTGCTGGAACGTCTCATGGCCATCGACCGCCTGACCAAGTCCGCCGCCGATTCCGGAGCCGCACCATGACCGCGATCGTCGATATCCATGCCCGAGAGATCCTGGACTCGCGCGGCAATCCGACCGTCGAGGTCGATGTCGTCCTGGAGAGCGGCGCTGAGGGCAGGGCGGCGGTGCCGTCGGGCGCCTCGACCGGCAGCCGGGAGGCGGTCGAACTGCGCGACGGCGATAGCGGCCGTTACGGCGGCAAGGGCGTGCTGGGCGCGGTGGCTGCGGTCAACGGCGAGCTCTCCGACGCGCTGACCGGGCTCGACGCCGGGGATCAACTCGTGATCGACCGGACGATGATCGCGCTCGACGGCACCGACAACAAGTCGCGCCTGGGTGCCAATGCAATCCTCGGCGTGAGCCTCGCCGTCGCCAAGGCCGCCGCCCGGCATGTTGAGTTGCCGCTCTACCGCTATGTCGGCGGCACGCTCGCCAGACTCCTTCCGACCCCGATGATGAACATCGTCAATGGCGGAGCGCATGCCGACAACCCGATCGACCTGCAGGAGTTCATGGTCGTGCCGGTCGGGGCGCAGAGTATCTCCGAGGCGATCCGATGCGGCGCGGAGGTTTTCCAGGCCCTCAGGAAGCGCCTGTCCGATGCCGGCTACAACACCAATGTCGGCGACGAGGGCGGATTCGCCCCGAACCTTGCCAGCGCCGCCGAGGCGCTCGATTTCATCATGCGGGCGATCGAGGACGCCGGCCATGCCCCGGGAGAGGGGGTCGCGATCGCGCTCGACCCAGCGTCTTCGGAATTCTACAGGAACGGCCGCTACGAGCTCAAAGGCGAAGGCAAGTCGCTGAGCTCCGAGGAGATGGTGGCCTACTACGCCGATCTGTGCGCGCGATTTCCGATTGTCTCGATAGAAGACGGCATGGCCGAGGACGACTGGCGCGGCTGGGCGCAGCTCACCCACGCGCTGGGCGAGCGCATCCAGCTCGTCGGCGATGACCTGTTCGTCACCAACCCGGAGATTCTCGCGCGCGGGATCGCCGAGGATGTCGCCAACGCGATCCTCATCAAGGTCAACCAGATCGGTACCCTGAGCGAGACGCTTCAGGCGGTCGAGCTGGCGCACAAGGCCTCCTACGGCGCGGTGATGTCCCATCGCTCCGGCGAGACCGAGGATACGACCATTGCCGATCTCGCCGTCGCCACGGGATGCGGGCAGATTAAGACCGGCTCGCTGTCACGCTCGGACCGGCTCGCCAAGTACAACCAGCTAATCCGCATTGAGGAGCATCTGGGTCCGGCCGCCGAGTATGCCGGCGCTGGTAGGCTTCTGGCCGCTTCGTCGGGCTGATCACCCACGTCCCGCAAATGCCGCTTGACACGGCGAATCGCAGTGTGATCCGTTCCCGCCATGGTGCTGGCATACGATTTGCGAAAGGCGGTTCGCGCCGTCGTCGGCCCGATGCTGGCTGCGGCCCTGATCGTCTATTTCGGGCTCAACGCCTTTCAGGGCGACCGCGGCGTGCTGCGCGTCATCGAGCTGCGCAGCGACATCGCGCGCGCCGAACGCACACTCGAGGCGGCGCAAGAACGACGGGCGCATCTCGAGGCGCGCGTGGACGCATTGCGCAGCCACCGGCTGGATCCGGACTATCTGGACGAGCGGGCGCGGCTGATGACCGGGTTCATCGGCCCGGACGACATCGTTCTGACCGGGCTTCCGGCGACGGCGGACACCCGCAGGCCACAGACGATGGTCGGGGCGCCGCCGGGCTTTTCACGCTGAAACGCTGGAGTGCGAACATTCGTGTCGATCCGAGCGGCCAAAACGACACAAACTTACCCATCCGATTGTTGCGCCCCGTCCAGACTGGTTTATATCCTCTAATCCTTCGGCAGCCTTGAGTTTTCCGCGCCACCCGGGTCGTCAGGACGCGCGGAACCCGGCTCCGTTTCCGTCGGCAATCCATGGGACCCATCGATGGCCGCCACCCAGAAGAGATCCGGCTCCCGTCAACGCGCGCAGGCAACCGCCTCCGGGGACGATCCCAAACGCGGCGCCGGCCGGCCGGCAGATGTCGATACCGGGGAGTTGCTCGACTTCTACCGCCGGATGCTGCTGATCCGCCGCTTTGAGGAGCGGGCCGGCCAGCTTTACGGCATGGGGCTGATCGGCGGGTTCTGCCACCTTTATATCGGCCAGGAGGCGGTGGTGACCGGTATGCAGGCCTCGCTCGGGCCGCACGATGCGGTGATCACCAGCTACCGCGACCACGGCCACATGCTGGCTTGCCGCATGGATGCCAAGGGCGTGATGGCGGAACTGACCGGCCGGCGCAGCGGCTACTCCAAGGGCAAGGGCGGCTCGATGCACATGTTCAGCCGCGAGAAGAACTTCTTCGGCGGTCACGGCATCGTCGGCGCCCAGGCGCCGATCGGGGCCGGGCTCGCCTTCGCCCAGAAATATCGCGGCGACGGTGGGGTGACGCTGGCTTACATGGGCGATGGCGCGGTCAACCAGGGCCAGGTGCACGAGGCGTTCAACCTCGCCGCCCTGTGGTCGCTGCCGGTGGTGTTCGTCATCGAGAACAACCGCTACGGCATGGGCACGGCCGTCGAACGCGCATCGGCGCTCCAGGGCCTCTACCGCGTCGCCGAGCCCTACGGCATCCTCGCCGCCCAGGTCGACGGCATGGATGTATTGGCGGTCAAGGAAGCCGGAGCGGCGGCGATCGCGACCTGCCGGGCGGGCGAGGGCCCCTATGTGATCGAGGCGCTGACCTACCGCTATCGCGGCCACTCGATGTCCGATCCGGCCAAGTACCGTACCCGCGAGGAGGTCTCAGAGGTGCGCGCCGCACACGATCCGATCGATAACGTGCGGGTGCGGCTGATCGAGCTGGGGGCCGCCGACGAGGCGAGTCTCAAGGAGATCGACAGGGAGGTCCGTGCGGTGGTCGCCGACGCCGCGGAGTTCGCCCAGAACAGTCCGGAGCCCGATGCCGCAGAGCTCTATACCGATGTCCTGGTCGGCGTCTGACAACCGCCTGCGTTCGGGAGTACCGGTTATGCCGATCAACATCCTCATGCCGGCGCTGTCACCGACGATGACCGAAGGCAACCTGGCCCGCTGGCTCAAGCGCGAAGGCGATGCCGTTTCCTCGGGCGAGCCGATCGCCGAGATCGAGACCGACAAGGCGACCATGGAGGTCGAGGCGGTCGACGAGGGTGTGCTGGGCCGCATTCTCGTGCCCGAGGGCACCGACGGGGTGGCGGTCAACGCGGTGATCGGCGTGCTGCTGGCCGAAGGCGAGGACGACGCCGCGCTCGAAGGGGCGGCGAGCGCGGCGGGCTCTTCCAACGGCTCGGGAACCGGGGTTGCGGTCGCGGAAGTCGAGAGACCTGCGGTCGAGGCGGCAGCGCCGGCTCCGATACCGGCGCCCGCCCCGGCCGAGAGCGCGTATGCCGGGCCGGTGATCCGACAGACCGTGCGCGAGGCGCTGCGCGACGCGATTGCCGAGGAGATGCGCCGCGACGAGTCTGTCTTCCTGATGGGCGAGGAGGTCGCGGAATACCAGGGCGCCTACAAGGTCAGCCAGGGTCTGCTGGACGAGTTCGGCGCGCGGCGGGTGATCGATACGCCGATCACGGAGCACGGATTCACCGGGCTCGGGATCGGCGCCGCGTTCGGCGGGCTCAAGCCGATCGTCGAGTTCATGACGTTCAACTTCGCCATGCAGGCGATGGACCAGTTGATCAACTCGGCCGCCAAGAGCCACTACATGTCGGGCGGCCAAATGACCGCGCCGATTGTCTTCCGCGGTCCCAACGGCGCCGCCGCCCGCGTCGCGGCCCAGCACTCGCAGTGCTACGCGAGCTGGTACGCCCACATCCCCGGCTTGAAGGTGGTCGCACCCTACGATGCCGCCGATGCCAAGGGGCTGCTCAAATCGGCGATCCGCGACCCCAACCCGGTGGTGTTCCTCGAAAACGAGATCCTCTATGGCCGGTCCTTCGACGTGCCCGGCGGCGAGGACGTGCTGGCGCCAATCGGCCGGGCGCGGATCGCGCGGCCGGGTGCGGATGTGACCATCGCCGCGTTTTCGATCATGGTCGGCCATGCGCTCGACGCCGCCACGGCTCTGGCGGGCGAGGGGATCGACGCCGAAGTCATCGATCTGCGCACGCTGCGCCCGCTCGATACCGAGACCCTGGTGGCCTCGGTCAAGAAGACCAACCGGCTGGTCGCGGTGGAAGAAGGCTGGCCGGTCGCGGGGATCGGCTCGGAGCTCGCCGCCATCGTAATGGAGCAGGCTTTCGACTGGCTCGATGCGCCGGTCGCCCGGGTCTGCGCCGCCGATGTCCCCTTGCCCTATGCCGCCAATCTGGAGCGGCTCGCCCTGCCGCAGCCCGACGACATAGCCCGCGCCGCCAAGGACGTCCTCTACCGCCGCTAATCCGGCCTGCTGCAAGCCGTCCGGAAGCCATCCAATACGGGGAGGCAGCCATGCCGATCAACATCCTGATGCCGACGCTTTCACCGACGATGACAGAAGGCAATCTCGCGCGCTGGCTGGTCGCCGAGGGCGAGTCGGTCGCGGCCGGCGACGTGATCGCGGAGATCGAGACCGACAAGGCGACGATGGAGGTCGAGGCGGTCGACGAAGGCGTGCTGGGCCGGATCGTCGTGCCCGAGGGCACCGAGGGCGTCGCGGTGAACGCCGTCATCGGCGTGCTCCTGGGTGACGACGAGAAGAACGCCGATATCGCGGTGAGCGTCGAAGCCCCGTCCGCGCCTGCCGCGGCGGAAGCGCCTGCGTCCGCGCCGCCCACGCCCTCCCCACCCGCCGTGCCGGCTCCGGCAGGCGAGGAGCATCGGGTCTTCGCCTCGCCGCTTGCCCGCCGGATGGCGGCGCAGGCGGGGCTGGACATCGCCACGGTCAACGGCTCCGGCCCGCACGGCAGGGTAATCAAGGCCGATATCGAAACCTCGCTGAGCGGCGGCGCGCCGACCGCCGCCCGGGCGCCCGCCCGGCCGGCGGTCCCAGCGGCGCCGGCCGCCGCCGATGAGGTGGTGAAGCTCTCGACCATGCGCCGGGTGATCGCCGAGCGCATGACGGAGTCCAAGGCCACCGTCCCGCACTTCTATCTCACCGTCGATTGCGAGATCGACGAGCTGTTGAAAATCCGCGCGGAGATCAACCGGCGCATCGCGCCGGCGAAGATCTCGGTCAACGATGTCGTCATCCGGGCGTGTGCGCTCGCGCTGCGCGAGGTCCCGGCGGCGAACGCCTCCTGGGGCGGCGACGGCGCGGTGATCCAGCACGGCGCGGTCGACGTCTCGGTCGCGGTCGCGATCCCAGGCGGGCTGATCACCCCGATCGTCCGTGATGCCGACCGCAAGGGGCTGGTGGCGATCGCCGACGAGATGAAAGGCATGGCCGAGCGCGCGCGCGAGGGTAAGCTGGCGCCCGGGGAATACCAGGGCGGCTCGTTCAGCATCTCCAATCTCGGCATGTACGGCGTCCGCAACTTCGATGCGGTCATCAACCCGCCGCAGGCCTGCATCCTGGCTGTCGGTGCGGGCGAGCAGCGCCCCATCGTGCTCGACGGCCGGATCGTTGCCGCGACCGTGATGACCTGCACGCTGTCGGTTGATCACCGGGTGGTAGACGGGGCGGTCGGCGCGACGCTCCTGGGCGCGATCAAGCGCAACATCGAATATCCGCCGGCGATGCTGGCTTGAGGAGGGTCCGATGACCGAACACCGTTTCGATGTCGTCGTCGTCGGCAGCGGCCCGGGGGGCTACGTCGCCGCGATCCGGGCCTCCCAGCTCGGCATGTCCGCGGCCGTGGTCGAGCGAGAGAACCTGGGCGGCATCTGCCTCAACTGGGGCTGCATCCCGACCAAGGCGCTGCTGCGGACCTCGGAGATCAACCATCTGCTCGGCCGACTCGATGATTTCGGCTTCGAGGCCAAGGGCGCGACGTTCGATCTCGCGCGCATCGTCAAGCGCTCGCGCGAGGTCGCTGGCCGGCTGAGCGGCGGCGTCGCCCATCTGCTGCGGAAGAACAAGGTCGCGGTGTTCCACGGGATCGGCCGGCTCGACGGGCCGGGCCGGGTGACGGTCGCGACCGGGGATGGGCAGGAGAGCCTGACTGCGCCGCACGTCGTCCTTGCCACCGGCGCGCGGGCGCGCAGCCTGCCCGGGATGGAGCCCGACAGCGAGCGGATCTGGACCTACCGAGAGGCGATGACGCCGCCGGCGATGCCGGCTTCGCTGCTGGTCATCGGTTCGGGCGCGATCGGTATCGAGTTCGCAAGCTTTTACCGCGATCTCGGCGCCGAGGTCGCCGTCGTCGAAGTGCTGGAGCGCATCCTGCCGGTCGAGGACGAGGAGATTTCCGCTTTCGCCCGCAAGGCCTTCGCGGCGCAAGGCATGACCATCCACACCGGCGCGACGGTCAAGGCCCTCGCGACCGCGGGCACGGGCGTGCGCGCCGCCGTCGAGACGGCGGAGGGCGAGGCGGAGATCGAGGCCGACCGGGCGATCCTTGCGGTCGGCATCGCCGGCAATGTCGAGGACATCGGGTTGGAGAGCACCGGCGTCGTCGTCGATCGCGGTCATGTGGTGGTCGATGAGTGGCTGCGCACGGGCGAGGCCGGCGTCTACGGCATCGGCGATCTGGTGGGCCCACCGTGGCTCGCGCACAAGGCGAGCCACGAGGGCGTGATCTGCGTTGAGAAGATCGCCGGCCTTGATCCCCACCCGCTCGACCTTTCACGCATCCCGGGCTGCACCTATTGCCGCCCGCAGGTCGCCAGTGTCGGCCTGAGCGAGGCGGCTGCGCGCGCGGCCGGCCACGCGGTCAAGATCGGCCGGTTTCCTTATTTCGGGAACGGCAAGGCAATCGCCATGGGCGATGATCAGGGGCTGATCAAGACGGTCTTCGACGAAGCGACCGGCGCGCTGCTCGGCGCCCACCTGATCGGCGCCGAGGTGACCGAACTGATCCAGGGCTTCGTCATCGCCAAGACTCTGGAGACCACCGAGGCGGAGTTGATGGAAACGATCTTTCCGCACCCCACGCTGTCCGAGGCGATGCACGAGTCGGTTCTTGACGCCTACGGCCGGGCTCTCCATCTCTGAAGCGCGATGCGGTGAGGTGGTGGACTTGGTCCAAACCAGCGAAGTCCTCAGGAACTTCGCTGTCGCCAAACGACGATCCGAGAGATGTCAGGCTGGATCGAGCCGGTCTCCGCCACGCCAACTTGAAGGGGATGAATTTGGCCGGGGCGACTCTCGAAATCACGATCCCGATCGGCGTGGAGTCGAACGGCATGGTGGGGCTGACGCCTGAGCAGGTTGGCAAAGCCAGGGTCGAGCGACCGACTTGGCTGCCCGACGATTTTCGCCGTGCGGAGACACTCCGATCGTGACGGACCCCATGCCGAACCGGGCCCGGCATCCCGAGAAGGCTGCGCGGCCGGACAACCCGATTCGACGAAAGCCGCCCTGGATCCGGGTGAAGGCGCCGACCTCGCCGGTCTACGCCGAGACCCGCGGCCTGATGCGCGAACTTGGGCTTTCGACGGTCTGCGAGGAGGCGGCCTGCCCCAATATCGGCGAGTGCTGGGCCCAGCGACACGCGACGATGATGATCCTGGGCAGCGTCTGCACGCGGGCGTGCGCGTTTTGCAACATCGCCACCGGACTGCCCGACCGGCGCGACCCGCGCGAGCCCGACCGGGTGGCCGAGGCGACGGCTCGGCTCGGGCTGAAGCATGTGGTGATCACCTCGGTCGACCGCGATGACCTGGAGGACGGCGGCGCCGGGCACTTCGCTGAGGTCATCCGCAAGATCCGCGCCGTGACCGCGGAGACCACCATCGAGGTGCTGACGCCGGATTTCCTGCGCAAGGACGGCGCCATCGAGACGGTGGTCGAAGCGCGGCCGGACGTCTTCAACCACAACCTCGAGACCGTCCCCAGGCTTTACGCCGAAGTCCGGCCCGGGGCGCGCTACTTCCATTCGCTGCGTCTGCTGGATACCGTCAAGACGCTTGATCCGGCGATCTTCACCAAGTCCGGGCTGATGGTCGGGCTGGGCGAGGCGAAGGAAGAGATCCATCAGGTCATGGACGATCTGCGCGCGGCCGATGTCGATTTCCTGACGATCGGGCAGTATCTTCAGCCGACGCCCAAGCACCATCGGATCGATCGCTTCTGGACGCCCGATGAGTTCGCAGGCTTGGCGAAGATGGCGACCGGCAAGGGGTTCCTGACGGTATCGGCGACACCGCTCACCCGTTCGTCCTATCATGCCGATCGCGATTTCGCCCGGCATCGCCAGGCGCGCGGGAACAGGCGCTTGGCGGAGGCGGCCGGGATCTGATGCCGACACATGCCGAGGAACGGTTTATTCCCTATCGGCCCGAGCAGCTTTTTGCGCTGGTCACGGAGGTCGAGCGCTATCCCGAGTTCCTGCCGTGGTGCATCGGCGTGCGCGTGCTTCGGCGTGACGGAGATGTGATCCTCGCCGACATGCTGGTTGGCTTCAAGATGGTGCGCGAGCGATTCGCCTCGCGGGTGAGCCTCAGCCGGCCCGGCCGCATCGATGTCGAGTATCTCGACGGGCCGTTCCGCTATCTCAACAACCATTGGATCTTCAAGCCGCAGGAAGGCGGCTGCCTGATCGACTTCTACGTCGATTTCGAGTTCCGGTCTCGCGTCCTGCGCAAGGTGATGGGTCCGCTGTTCAACGAGGCGGTCCGCCGCATGGTGGCGGCTTTCGAGACCCGCGCGGGCGTGCTCTACGGCGGGCCTGGCCGCGACGCGCCGCCGGCCGGCGAGCCACTGAGCGCGCTTCAGAAGTAGACCCGGTCTTCGATCGGATCGAGCCTGTCCGGGCGCGGGCGGGCAGCCTGGGCGCGGGGCATTCGGCTGCGGCAAGCGGGATGAGCGACGAGGAAGGCCGCCGAAGCGTTACTGAGACTTCTGCGCACGCAGTTTGTTGGCAGCGATCAGGGTGTTGACCGTCGTGTCCCAACTATCCGGCATTATTATCGAATTTATTTCTTTTGCGAAATGACGGCTCCCGCCGGCAGGTTGCGGGTAACGGGCCGATTGTCCAATTCGTAACTTCGGCCATACTCCGGCGAACAATTGTATAACCTCACGCTGTAATCGCGCATAGGACGACGCCAATGTTTCATTGTGCCGGTCCATATCGACCCTGCGCTGTGCGATAATGTCGCCGGTGTCCAGCCCCGCATCGATATGGTGGATGGTAACGCCGTGCGGCGTTCCTTCAAGCCACGCCCACACATTTGGGTGCATTCCGCGATTCCACGGTAACATCGATATGTGCAAATTTATGATCCTGTCAGCATAGTCGGTGAGGACAGGCGCTCGAATAATTGATCTGTAGCCGTAGCTGACAACCCAATCGAAACCGGAAGGGATAGCGTCGGCTACGGATGCGCTCCATTTGTCCCCGCTTCTTTCGATTGTCGGCGCTATCTGCTCAGGATATGGAGATAGAATCAGAACCGACACGGCTTCACCCGTCATGTCTTATTTCCTCATCGATATTGAGTACACGGATCAGTGGATCAGGTTCAGGTTTCGCATTCCATATTCTTATCGAGGCGTTCGATATTGTTTCCGAATTTCCCAGCGCATTCGTCGGTGTCCGGGACTTGAGAGACGATCCAGTTGTCAGCGATCCCCAGGGAACGATTGGCGCGTTCGGGGTTCATGGCAGGTTTCGGCGCCTTTGGCTCGCCGGGAGAAGGCCGACGGCGATAGATCGCGCGCTAATTCTCCGGCTCGGTGGAGAAGAACAGCGGGTGCCCGGCCCGGTGGCCGGCGTCGGTTCCTTCCTTGGCCTTTGTCTCGGCGACCTCCCTGGTGTAAACTGCGACCACGCAGGAGCCCTTCGAGTGTGCGGTAATCATCACGCGGTAGGCTTCCTCCTCGGTCATGCGAAAGACCGCCTTGAGGACCATCACGACGAACTCGCGGGGCGTGAAATCGTCGTTGACCAGAATGACCTTGTAGAGGGGCGGCCGCTTGGTCTTCGGCTTGGTTTCCGTCCGCGGCTTGTCCACGATGCCGCTCATCGGGCTTTCTCCGGCTGCGCCCCTGCCTGTCGGTAACCGCTAACGCGGACCTTCGCATGTTCCCTGGCGCGGGCCTACCGGGCGGCGGCGGCGATAGACCCGCCTGACGGCCTGGATGTCGCACTCCCGGGCCGCCTGGGCGGCAGAGGTGACGCAGGGCGGCAGCGCGGCTGCATTCGAGGTTTATTGTCCCGCCATCGAAGGCGGTGACCGCCGGGCGACCTTCGAAGGGTTCAAAACCGAACGGATCCGGGCTATAGTCTACGGGCGTCGGGGACCTCCCTGGCCTAATTTTTAAATCCTTGTCAAGAAAGACATTTACCGGATCCAGAGCCCCGATGCACCCCTTGGTTCGAGAAATCCCGGTTAGTTGAGATTCTGCTTACGAGGGCGACATGAACCAAAGAGTTGCGGACGCGTTCGCGGCCCCGGATGCGCTGGTGGGTATGGTGCAGGCCATGCGCCGTCGACTTGCGCGCAACCCGCGCGATGAGCGCGCGCTATGGTCGCTCGGGGAGGCGTTGCGGATGCAGGGAGATCTGGAGGGGGCCCTGAACTGCTACCGGGCAGTGCTCCGGGCGGACACGGACCATGCGGGTGCGCGGAGGTTGGTTGCCATTCTGGAGGGGGATGTCCTGCCCGAATGCCCGGCCGGCGCCCGGATCGTGCCTTTCGCGCGGGAAGAGGCGTTCTTGAGCGGCGCCGAGCGGGATGCCGTCTGGAACGCGCTGCGTGACGGGATGGCCACCATGGAAAAGTCTTGCGTCAGCAATAGAAAGGTCGATATGGGGATGCGCTCTTCCCACGTCTTGTACAGCCCGCATTTGAAATCCATATCCGGTTGGTTCAGGGCGCGGGTCATCGCCACGCTCGAACTGCTGTGGGACCGCATCGGCGTTGAGTCCTTCGAGATCGGACAGCGGGAACTGCATCTCACCACCCACCGGCACGGGGATTTCTTCCGGATACACAAAGACAACGGCCAAGGGGCGAATGGCGGGCGCAGGGTAACCTTTGTGTACTACTTCCACCGATGGCCGAGGCGTTTCAGCGGCGGCGACCTGCTGCTCTGCGACACGGACCTGGAACAGAGCAGGGCGTTGGGAAAGTACACGCGCCTCGCGGTGCGGGATAACAGCATCCTGTTCTTTCCCAGCGGGTACTATCACCAGGTGATGCCGGTGGTTTGCGAAACCGAAGATGTCGAAGACGGTCGGCTCACGCTGAACGGCTGGATCCACGCCCGTCGATAAGCGGTCGTCGTCGATGTGGCGGTTCGCGCCATGGCGCTTGCATCGCCACCGCCGATCGCGACCGCTCGCGTTTTCCGAACCTCGATCTCGTGAATCCGGCGGCGACGGTCGCGAGACGAACACGGGGAACGCCGGTATCGACACCCGGTTCGCAATCCCCGAGGCTCATGCCTGCCAGATCGATGACGATCGCGGCTTCACAAGCTGGACTCCTCGAAAATCCCGGTTCACGGCCCGTCCGTGCCCGGATTCGCAAAGATTTCCGGCCGCCCCACCACCCCGACTGAGTCATACCGGGTGCGTTTTCAACGAGCGGAAAACGCGCTACCGGCGTGGCCTTCGGCGCCGAGGGTTATCCGACGGGCTACGCCGTCTGCGAGGCGACATATCGGTCGATCAGGTCGCGGATCCGCCCGGCGCGGTCGGCGTCGCTCTGGTGATCGCCGTCGATGTTGATGTCGGTGATCCCCCGGCCGATGCGCAGCAGCAGCGCGTCGTCGTCCTGTCCCGGAACCGGCGGGACCCGCACGACGGTGTCGTGGCAGTAGGTCGGGATCGCACCGCCCGAGCGGATTTGCGAGACCTTGGGCGGCTCGCCCCGGGCGACCTTGCGGATCTCGCCGCGTAGCAGCTTGCGCAGCATGAGCACGCCCTTGTCGGTCGAGGTCATGTGCTCCAGCGCGTGGATCGCGATCGGGCGCTGGCTGGTCTGGGCGTCGAAGTCGCCCGGGATGCGTTGGCGGTCCTCGTAAACGCGCTCCTCCCCCTGGCCGAAGAAATCGACGCTTTCGGGCCCGCAGGCTGTCTCATCGGCTATGCCGCGTGGATCGACGTCGGGGTGGAAATGCCGCTAGCCGATGATGCGGCAGGTGGTATTGTCGACCGGGACGGTCCAGCGCGTGATGCCGGCCCGGACGTAGCTCTTCAGCTCCTGGCCGTCCTCCCAGATATGGCCGACCTGGGCGAGGTTGCCGTTGATGATGTCGTTGGACCGCATCCAGACATTGTCGCCCCAGCGCCGGGTGGTGATGTAGATCATGCCGGTCGGTGTCTCGCGGAATTCGGTGGCCGGCAGTTCGCCCCAGGCATCGGCGAACTGCGAGAAGCTCACGTGGATGTGCAGGAAGACCGTGTGCGCCGGGTCCATGACATTCTCCTGGACCTGCAGCCAGTTGCAGGGATAGGTGACGTAGTAGGGAACCAGCCGGTCGCCCGGGATATCGAAGGTATCGAAGATCGGGAATTCCGGGATGTTCGCCGGGTCGCCCATATAGGCGAAGACGAGCCCCCTGTACTCTCTGGCCGGATAGGCGCCGTGATAGAGGCGGTCCTTCAGCGTGCTGGCCGGCGGCTCGCCCGGGGTCTCGAGGATCTTCCCGTTGATGCCGAACAGCCAGCCATGATAGCAGCATCTGAGCCTGCGGTCCTCGACGACGCCGAATTCGAGCGAGGCGCCCCGGTGACTGCAATGCAGCTCCAGGAGCCCGATTTCGCCGCCGCGCGCGCGGAACAGCACCAAGTCTTCGCCGAACAGCCGCACCCTGGCCGGCAGCTCGCCGAGCTCGGAGGACAGCGCGATCGGCTGCCAGAAATGCCGCAGGTATTCGCCGCAGGCCGAGCCGCGCTCGACATGGGTCAATTCCGGATCCTCGCGCGCCGTCGCCGGGTTGTGATAGGCGCTGTAAGGCGTTTGGGTGAAGTGCTTCTGCTCGGCCATCGCATACCCCTTCATGGCATCCGTTGCGGCGGCTGCCCGCGCGAGCGGGACCGGATAAGACTATGGCGAACCGGAGCCGGTTGGAACTGCGCACGCAACTCGACCATGCGGCGAACGGGCCGCACCTGACCACGCGGCCCTCTGCGCGGTGCTTGCGCCCGGCTGCAAAATGCGAAAGGCTGGGGTCAATGAACAATGTGTCCATCACGATGGGGGATTCACAGTGAGAAGACTGACTCTTTCGCTGGCGTTGGCCGGCCTCGCGGCCGTTCTTGCGGCGCCGGTCGCCCAGGCCGCCGAGGTCACGCTGAAAGGCATCGCCGGCTGGCCCAAGAACTTTCCGCTCGTCGCCGGCGATTTCCTGCGATTCATCGAGGAGGCCAACGCCCGCGGCAAGGGCGAGTTCAGCGTCCGCCATCTGGGCGGCCCGGAAATCGCCAAGGCGCCGGCCCAGGCCAAGGGCTTCAAATCCGGCCTCTACGACCTGATGTTCACCGCGGCGAGCTACCACCGCGGCATCGCGCCCGAGGTCGACGCGCTGTCCGGCACGCAGCTCAGGCCTTGGGAAGCGCGCAAGAACGGCGCGATGGCCGCGCTCAACCAGGCGATCAGCAAGCGGATGGACGGCATCATCCTGGCGCAGACCGCAACCAGCGTGTCCTTCAACCTCTATCTCAGCGGACCGCCCAAGCAGACCGCCGACGGCATGATATCCCTCGAGGGATACAAGATGCGCTCGGTGCCGATCTACGACGCCTTCCTGCAGTCGCTCGGCGCGACCACGGTGACCGTCCAGGTGCCGGAGATCTACAACGCGCTCGAGCGCGGGCTGGTCAACGGCTTCGCCTTCCCCGAGCTGTGGACCCGGAAATTCGGCTGGGCCAAGTTCGTCAAATACCGGGTCTACCCGACTTTCTACCAGCTCGAGCCCTGCATCTTCATCACCAACAAGGCGCTCAACAAGCTGACCGCCGAGGGCCGCGCCCGGATGCTGAAGCTCGGCGAGGACTGGGAGCGGGAGTCCTTCGAGTACTGGAAGCCGCTGGTCGAGCAGGAACGTGACATCCTGGCCAAGGAGTTCGGTCAGAAGGAAATCACGCTTTCCGGCGCCGCCGCCGCGAAGTATATCGCGCTCGCCAACAACACGCCGATCGAGCGGCTGAAGAAGGTCGGAACGCCCGAGGCGAAGACCCTTTCGAAGCTCTATCACGGCCAGTTCCAAGGTCAATAGTCCGGTTTGGGCCGCGGCGCGCGCTCCCCGTCGATCCGCGGGAGGCGCGCCGTCGGCTCCGGAACCGGTAGAGCCATGAAAGTCCTTTTCAAGGCTTATGACGGGCTGATCGTCGGCCTTGCGGTCGTCTCCGGGCTGATGCTCGCGGTCATCTTCGTCGGCATCATCCTCGACGTGAGCATCCGCACGGCCGGCTACAACGCGCTGCAATGGTACAGCGCCATCGCCGAGTACTGTCTGCTGTTCTCGACCATGCTCGGCGCGCCCTGGCTGGTCCGCCGCAAGGGCCATGTCGTCGTCGAATCGCTGACGCTTGCGATGCCGCCCGTGATCCGCAAGATCATGGCGAAGTTCGCCTATCTGGTGTGCATCGCGCTGTCGCTGCTGTTCGTCTATTACGGTGTCACCGAGATGGTCGAAGCCATCGGCTCCCGAGAGCTCGACATCCGGTCGATCGACATGCCCAAGTGGATCCTCTACATCCCGTTTCCGCTCGGCTTCTCGCTGGTCGCGATCGAGTTCGGCCGCTATTTGCTCGGCTTCGACACCTACTATTCCAACGCCGTCGGCGCCTCGGAGTCGCTCTAGTGGAGTGGGTCGCCTCCCTGTTCACCGAATGGTACGAGATCGCGGCCTTCCTGGTCGGCATGGTGATCGCGCTGATGCTGCTGGGCATCCCGGTGGCGTTCGCGTTCCTGACCGCCAACATCGTCGGCGCGATGATCTTCATGGGTGGGCTGGACGCGATGCCGCAGATCGTGGCCAACGCCGTGGAGTCGGTGACCATATTCGCGTTGATCCCCGTCCCGCTGTTCATCATCATGGGCGAGCTGTTCTTCCACACCGGTCTGGCCGTGCGCGTTTTCGATGCGCTCGATCGCTGTTTCGGCCGGCTTCCGGGCCGGCTCGCCTATATCACCGTCGCCGGCGGAACGATCTTCGCGACCTTGTCGGGCTCGACAATGGCCAACACTGCCATGATGGGCTCGCTGATGGTCCCGGAGATGACCTCGCGCGGCTACAAGAAGCACATGTCGATGGGCCCGATCCTGGGCACCGGCGGGCTTGCGATGATCATCCCGCCGTCGGCCCTGGCGGTGCTGCTGGCGAGCCTTGCCGAGATCGACATCGGCAAGCTGTTGATCGCCGGCGTGCTGCCGGGCCTCGTGCTGGCGGTTCTCTACTCGATCCTGATCTACGGCCAGGTCAAGCTCGACCCGGAGGCCGCGCCGGCCTACGAGGTCGAGAAGACCCCCGTCTGGCGGATGATCGTTTCGGTGGCGGTCAACGTCCTGCCGATGGGTCTGGTGGTCTTCTGCGTCATCGGGCTGATCATCCTGGGCATTGCGACGCCGACCGAGGCCGCCGGGTTCGGCGCCTTCGGCGTGATGGTGCTGGCGGTGATCTACCGGGTGCTGAGCTGGGACATCCTGGTCCGCTCGTTCGCCGGATCGGTGCGGGTGACCGCGATGGTGCTGTTGATCATCCTCGCGTCCTCGACCTTCAGCCAGCTCCTGGCGTTCACCGGGGCGAGCGCGGGGCTGATCGAATGGGCAACGAAGGTCGAGCTCGCGCCCATCGTGATGCTGTTGATCATGTTTGCGGTCTTGCTGGTGCTGGGCATGTTCATGGACCAGGTCTCGATGATGCTGCTGACCGTGCCGATCTTCTTCCCGCTGGCTGAGACGCTGCAGTTCGACCTGATCTGGTTCGGCCTGGTTATGCTGCTCGCGCTCGAGATAAGCCTGACCACGCCGCCGTTCGGACTGCTGCTGTTCGTCATGATGGGCGTCGCCCCGCGCGGCACGACGCTGTGGCAGGTTGCCTTCGCCGCCGCGCCCTATATCGGCTGTGCGCTGGTGGTGCTGGTACTCTTGATCATCTTTCCGGGGCTCGCGCTATACCTGCCCGGGCTGATGTCGAAATAGGCCCGGACTCGAGCCCCGACTCTGCCGGGCGGGATTGCGCGCGATGAAGGCCGGTTTCGACCTGGGAAACGCCGGTCGGACTGCGTCCCGCTTCGGTTCACGGCGCCGCCTTCGCCCGCCTCATCCCGATCGACGTCGGACTCTCAACTTGATTGCCGCACCGCGCCGGCTACTATGCCGGCTCGGACGGCCATGTCCGGGAGGCCGCGCACAACCTGCGCTGGCCGCCCGGCGAGGGCGGAAACTTTGTCTTGTGGAGCCACAGGGACGATGAGCGGATATGCTGGGCGCGTCGGCGGCGCGACACAGCTTGTCGGGTTCGGATCGTGACCGGCGCCGCGAAGCGGGACGATCTCGCGATCACCCTCGGGGTCGAGGAGGAATTCTTTCTCGTCGATCCCGGGAGCCGCGACCTGCTTGCCGACCCGGACCCCGCCATCTTCAAGGCCTGCGAGGATGCGGCCGGGCCGCACAAGGTGGTGCGCGAGATGATGCGCACCCAGATCGAGACCAACACCAGGGTGTGCGGATCGGTGGCGGAGCTGGGCGAGGCTTTGCGCGAGACCCGGGGCATCGTCGTCCGCACGGCGGAACGGCACGGCGCCGCGGCGATGGCAGCCTCCACCCATCCCTTCGCATCGTGGCAGCAGCAGGAGACCACGCCAAAGAAACGCTACGAGAGCTTCGCGACGAGGTTTCAGGATATTCAGCGGCGCTTGCTCATCGGCGGTATGCACATCCATGTGGGCTTCGGCGATGCGGATACGCGCATCCGGGTGATGACCGCCTTGCGGCGCTACCTGCCGGCGCTTCACGCGCTGTCCACATCCTCGCCGTTCAGCGACGGGCGCGTGACCGGGTTCAAGTCGTGGCGGCTCGCCCTCATCGGCGGCTTGCCCCGCACCGGCCTGCCGGGACCGCTGGGCTCGTGGGCGGAGTACGACCGGCTGGTCGCGGAGTACCGGCGGATGAAGGTTATCGATGACGGCAGCGAGCTGTGGTGGGACATCCGCCCGTCGAATGCCTACCCGACGGTGGAGGTGCGGATCTGCGATGTCTGCACGCGCCTCGAGGATGCGATTTGCATCGCGGCGCTCTACGCGTCGCTGGTGCGAATGCTGATGAGCCGGGACCGGGAAGGCGCCCTTTCCCCGGAGCCGTTCACCGAGACGCTCGCGGAAAACCGCTGGATCGCCCAGCGCTACGGGGTGCTCGCCTTTTTCGGCGATGCGGCGCGCGAGGACGGACGGATCGACATCGACGACTATGTGGCCGCGCTGATCGAGGAGATCGCCTCCGACGCCCGCGCGCTAGGTTGCGAGGCCGAGACGCACCGCGCGCTTGCCATCGTCCGCGAGGGCACCGGTGCCGACCGGCAGGTCGATCTCTTCCGCCTGCGCCGCCTGGAGGGGGACAGCCATGAGGAAGCGCTCCGCCGGGTAGTCGACCTGGTGCTCGCCGAGACCCGGGAAGGGATCGGGGACGCGCCCGGCTGAGGCGACCGCAGCCCGGACCGCCGGCGACCGTAAGCCTTTTCGAACTTCGTCAGTCTCAGCCCCTGTGCCCGCTCCGTCCGATGTATCCCAACCCTCCAAAGCCGGGAGGCGTTCCAAAACCGGACGGATCATCTGGTACGGGAGCTGGACACAATGCTTGTTAGCGACAGCAACAATCCGGGTTGACGAGGTAATTGGCCGTCACTATGTTGTCCCTCTCATTGCGGGGCTGGCGGTAGGACGGCTTCCTAGACGCAGCGCCGTCTTGAGTTGGGGTTAAAACATGCAGCGGCGCCTTCCGGCGCCAAATCAGTCGCGGAGCGCTTCGCGCCCGCGCTTTTGCTGCAGTTCAAGCGAAGGAATATCCGGGTGCCCACGATCAACCAGCTGATCCGCAAGCCGCGAACGCCCGAGGTCGCGCGCAACAAGGTGCCGGCGATGCAGGGCTGCCCGCAAAAGCGCGGCGTCTGCACCCGGGTGTACACGACCACGCCGAAGAAGCCCAACTCGGCGCTGCGCAAGGTCGCCCGCGTCAGGCTGACCAACGGCCACGAGGTGACCAGCTACATTCCTGGCGAGGGGCATAACCTGCAGGAGCACTCGGTGGTGATGATCCGCGGCGGCCGGGTCAAGGATTTGCCCGGCGTGCGCTATCACATTATCCGCGGCACGCTTGACACCCAGGGCGTCTCCGGCCGCCGCCAGCGCCGATCCAAATACGGCGCCAAGCGGCCCAAATAGGCCGTCGCAACCGCCGGACCGGAAAGCCCAGGAGACCCTCGATGCCCCGACGCCGTGCCGCAGAAAAGCGCGAAGTGCTGCCCGACGCGAAGTACGGCGATGTCGTGCTGACCAAGTTCATGAACTGCCTGATGCTGCAGGGCAAGAAATCCGCCGCCGAGCGCATCGTCTACGGCGCGCTGGACACGATCGAGAAGCGCAGCCGCCAGGATGGAATCCGGGTGTTCCACGAGGCGCTGGAAAACGTCAAGCCCACGGTCGAGGTGCGCTCCCGCCGGGTCGGCGGGGCGACTTACCAGGTGCCCGTGGAAGTGCGGATCTCCCGGCGCCAGGCACTGGCGGTCCGCTGGATCATCGACAGCGCGCGCAACCGGTCGGAGTTCACCATGGCCGAGCGGCTGTCCAACGAGTTGCAGGATGCCGCAAATCTGCGCGGATCTGCGGTCAAGAAAAGGGAGGACACCCACCGCATGGCGGAGGCCAACAAGGCCTTTTCCCATTACCGCTGGTGAAGTCCTTTTCGGAAAGCAATCGAGACATGGCCCGCAAGACCCCAATCTCCCGATACCGAAATATCGGCATCATGGCCCACATTGATGCCGGCAAGACCACGACTACCGAGCGGATCCTGTACTACACCGGCCGATCCTACAAGATCGGCGAAGTCCATGACGGCACTGCGACCATGGACTGGATGGAGCAGGAGCAGGAACGCGGCATCACCATCACCTCGGCCGCGACGACCTGCTTCTGGCACGACTTTCGCATCAACATCATCGACACCCCCGGCCATGTAGACTTCACCATTGAGGTTGAGCGCAGCCTGCGCGTCCTCGACGGGGCGGTGACGGTCTTCGACAGCGTCGCCGGCGTTGAGCCTCAGTCCGAGACGGTCTGGCGTCAGGCGGATAGGTACGGCGTGCCGCGGATCTGCTTCGTCAACAAGATGGACCGCATCGGCGCGGACTTCTTCCGCTGCGTAGACATGATCAGGGACCGGCTGGGCGCGACCCCGATGGTCATGCAGTTGCCGATCGGATCGGAGGCCGGGTACCGCGGCGTGGTCGACGTGCTGACGATGAAGGCGGTCGTCTGGAAGGACGAATCGCTGGGCGCGGGGTATTGCGACGCCGAGATTCCGGACGACCTCCTCGACCAAGCCAAGTCGTATCACGACGTGCTGGTCGAGCTAGCGGTCGAGCAGGACGACGCGGCAATGGAAATCTGGATGGACGGCAAGCGCCCGGACATCGACACGCTTAAGGCCTGTATCCGCAAGGGGACCGTCTCGGGAGCCTTCATCCCGGTCTTCAACGGCGCCGCCTTCAAGAACAAGGGGGTCCAGCCGCTGCTCGATGCGGTGGTCGACTACCTGCCCTCGCCGGCCGAGGCCGCGGCCATTCGCGGCGTCAAGATGGGCAGCGAGGAGGAAATCACCCGCACCAACAGCGACGAGGAGCCGTTCGCCGCGCTCGCCTTCAAGATCATGACCGATCCGTTCGTCGGCTCGCTGTCGTTCGTCAGGATCTATTCCGGGGTACTGAAGAGCGGCGACGGCATCCTCAACAGCGTCAAAGACAAGCGCGAGCGGGTCGGCCGGATGCTTCTGATGCACGCCAACTCGCGCGAGGAGGTCAGCGAGGCGTATGCCGGCGACATCGTCGCGCTGGCCGGGCTCAAGGACACCACGACCGGCGAGACGCTGTGCGATCCGCGCCACGCGGTGGTGCTGGAGAAGATCGAGTTCCCCGACCCGGTGATCGAGATCGCCATCGAGCCAAAGACCAAGTCCGACCAGGACAAGATGGCTCAGGCGCTGAGCCGGCTCGCGCAGGAGGATCCGAGCTTCCGGGTGTCGGTCGATGCCGAGAGCGGCCAGACCGTGCTCAAGGGCATGGGCGAACTGCACCTGGAAATTCTGGTCGATCGCATGCGCCGCGAGTTCCGGGTCGATGCCAATATCGGCGCGCCGCAAGTCGCCTATCGCGAGACCATCACCAAGCCGGTCACGGTCGAATACACCCATCGCAAGCAGACCGGCGGGGCGGGGCAGTACGCCAAGGTGAAGTTCCACTTCGAGCCTGCCGAGCCGGGCGAAGGCGTGTCCTTCGAAAGCTCGGTGGTGGGCGGCGCGGTGCCAAGGGAGTTCCTGCCCGCGGTCGCAAAGGGAATCAAGGGCGCCAGCGAGGTCGGTGTCCTGGCCGGCTTCCCGGTCGTTGACGTCAAGGCGAGTCTGATCGACGGCGACAGCCACGAGGTCGATTCCTCGGCCGTGGCCTTCGAGATCGCTGCCCGCGCGGTGTTCCGCGAGGGCATCGCCAAGGCCGCGCCCAAGCTGCTCGAGCCGGTGATGCGGCTGGAGGTGGTCACTCCGGAGGACTATCTCGGCGACATCATCGGCGACCTGCAGAGCCGGCGCGGCCAGATCAGCGCGATGGACACCCGCGGTAACGCGCGGACGGTCGCCGCGATCGCGCCGCTGGCCAACATGTTCGGCTATGTCAACAACCTGCGCTCGATGAGCCAGGGCCGCGCGCAGTTCACCATGCATTTCGACCACTACGAGCAGGTGCCCCAGGGCATTGCTGAGGAAGTCCGCGCCAAGATGGCGTAGCGGGCGCTAGTCCGGAACAGGGTTCAGGAAAGAGATCGATGGCGAAGGCGAAGTTCGAGCGTACGAAGCCGCACTGCAACGTTGGCACGATCGGCCATGTGGATCATGGCAAGACGACGCTGACGGCGGCGATCACGAAGGTGCTGGCGGAAGCCGGCGGCGCGACGTTCACGGCCTATGACGAGATCGACAAGGCGCCGGAGGAGAAGGCGCGCGGGATCACGATCGCCACGGCGCATGTGGAGTACGAGACGGGCAACCGGCACTACGCTCATGTCGACTGTCCCGGCCATGCGGACTACGTCAAGAACATGATTACCGGCGCGGCGCAGATGGACGGGGCTATCCTGGTGGTGTCGGCGGCCGACGGCCCGATGCCGCAGACGCGGGAGCACATTCTGCTGGCGCGCCAAGTGGGCGTTCCTGCGATCGTGGTCTACATGAACAAGGTGGATCAGGTCGATGACGAGGAGTTGTTGGACCTTGTCGAGTTGGAGGTTCGCGAGCTTCTGTCGAGCTACGACTTTCCGGGGGACGACATTCCGGTGGTTCGGGGTTCCGCGCTGCATGCGCTGGAGGGTGGCGAGGGGGCGAGCGCGGCGCCGTCGGTGATCGCGTTGATGGAGGCGGTGGACAGCTACGTGCCGCAGCCGGACCGTCCGAAGGATTTGGCGTTTTTGATGCCGATCGAGGATGTCTTCTCGATTTCGGGTCGCGGCACGGTGGTGACGGGCCGGATCGAGCGAGGAACGATCAAGGTGGGCGAGGAGGTCGAGATCGTCGGTCTGAAGGAGACCTCCAAGACGGTGGTCACCGGGGTGGAGATGTTCCGCAAGCTTCTGGACAGCGGCGAGGCAGGCGACAACGTGGGCTGCCTGTTGCGCGGGGTCGGTCGGGAGGAGGTCGAGCGCGGCCAGGTTCTTGCGAAGCCGGGCTCGATCACGCCGCACACGAAGTTCAAGGCCGAGGCCTACATTCTGACCAAGGATGAGGGCGGTCGTCACACACCGTTCTTCACCAACTACCGTCCGCAGTTCTACTTCCGCACGACGGACGTGACCGGGCAGGTTGCCTTGCCGGCAGGCACCGAGATGGTGATGCCGGGCGACAATGTTTCGATGGATGTGGAGTTGATCGTGCCCATCGCGATGGACGAGGGCCTCCGGTTCGCGATCCGCGAGGGCGGCCGCACCGTCGGCGCCGGCGTCGTCGCCTCGATCGTCGAATAGGCGGAAGCGGCCGGCCGGAGGGCAGACAATGGACAACCAGAACATCCGTATTCGCCTGAAGGCATTCGATCATCGCGTGCTCGACCAGTCGACCAGCGAGATCGTCAACACCGCCAAGCGGACCGGCGCCGAGGTGCGCGGGCCGATCCCGCTGCCGACGCGGATCGAGAAATACACCGTTCTGCGGTCGCCCCATATCGACAAGAAGTCGCGCGAGCAGTTCGAGATCCGCACCCATAAGCGCCTGCTCGACATCATCGATCCCACCCCGCAGACCGTCGATGCACTGATGAAGCTCGATCTCGCCGCGGGCGTCGACGTTGAGATCAAGCTATGAGGACAGGCCTGATTGCCCGGAAACTCGGTATGACCCGCGTCTTCGAGGACGACGGCCGCCACGTCCCGGTCACCGTGCTCAAGGTCGACGATTGCCGGGTCGTGGCCGTCAAGACCGGCGCGCGGGACGGCTATACCGCCCTGCAGCTCGGCGTCGGCGCCGCCAAGGTCAAGAATGTCTCCAAGCCGATGCGCGGCCATTTCGGCGCCGCCAAGGTCGAGCCCAAGCGCAAGCTGGCCGAGTTCCGGATTTCTGAGGACGCGGTGATCGATGTCGGCTCCGAACTCACCGCCGATCATTTCGTGGCCGGTCAGCATGTCGATGTCGTCGGCGCCAGCATCGGCAAGGGCTTCGCCGGCGCGATGAAGCGTCACAACTTCGGTGGGCTGGAGGCGTCCCACGGCGTTTCGATCTCGCATCGCGCCCACGGCTCGACCGGCCACAGCCAGGACCCGGGCAAGGTCTTCAAGGGCAAGAAGATGGCCGGACACCTGGGCGCGGAGCGGGTAACAATCCAGAACCTGAAGGTCGTCTCGACCGATGCCGGGCGCGGGCTGATCCTGGTCGGCGGCGCGGTGCCCGGCGCGAAGGGCGGCTATGTGCTGCTGTCGGATGCCAAGAAGCGGGCGATGCCCGATGGCCTGCCGTTCCCCGGCGCCATCCGCGGCGACGGCGCCCCGGCCGAGGCCGACTCCGAAGACGCCGTCGAGACGGCCGAAGAGACCCCCGGGAGCGGCGATGAAGATTGACGTCGTGACGATCGACAACGAGCAGGCCGGCTCGATCGAGCTTGCCGATCCGATCTTCGCTGCGCCCGTGCGCCGCGATATTCTGGCCCGGATGGTTAACTGGCAGCGCGCCAGGCGCCGCGCCGGCAACCACAAAACCAAGGGGGTGAGCGAGGTCAGCGGCACCACCGCCAAGCCCTACAAGCAGAAGGGCACCGGCCGGGCCCGTCACGGCAGCCGGCGCTCGCCGCAGTTTCGCGGCGGCGCGGTGATCTTCGGCCCCAAACTGCGGGATCACGCCCACAAGCTGCCCAAGAAGGTGCGCCGGATGGCGCTTCGGTCGGCCCTGTCGAGCAAGGCCGAAGACGGCGCGCTGATCGTGCTCGATGCGGCCAGGCTGGAGGACTACAAGACTGCTGCGCTGGCCAGGCGTCTGGACGCGCTCGGCTGGGGCCGCGTCCTGATCATCGACGGCCCGGAGATCGACGGGAACTTCGCCCGCGCGGCGGCCAACATTCCTAATGTCGACGTACTGCCGCAGCAGGGCGCGAACGTTTACGACATCCTGCGCTGCGGCAAGCTGGTTCTGACCCGCGAGGCGGTCAAGCATCTGGAGGAACGGCTGGTATGAGGCGGCCCGGGAAAGTGTGGGTCTCCGACAACCGGGCGTGCGAACTGATCCGCGCGCCGGTGGTCACCGAGAAATCGACGCTGGGCAACGAGCACAACCAAGTCACCTTCCGGGTGCCGGTCGATGCCACCAAGCCCGAGATCCGGGCCGCAGTCGAAAAGCTGTTCGACGTCAAGGTCAAGGCGGTCAATACCATCCGCCAGAAGGGCAAGATCAAACGGTTCCGCGGCCGTATCGGCAGGCGACCGGACACCAAGAAGGCGATCGTTTCCCTGGCCGAGGGGTCTTCGATCGATGTGACGACGGGGATCTAGGCCATGGCGCTGAAGCAATACAAACCCGTCACGTCCTCCCAGCGCGGCTTGGTGTTGGTCGACCGGTCCGAGCTGTGGAAGGGTAAGCCCGTCAAGGCGCTGACCGAGGGCCTGTCGAAAAAGGGCGGGCGTAACAACGCCGGGCGCATCACCGCGCGGCGGCGCGGCGGCGGCCACAAGCGGCTCTACCGCAAGATTGACTTCAAGCGGCGCAAGTTCGACGTGCCCGCCCGGGTCGAGCGGCTGGAATACGACCCCAACCGGTCCGCCTTCATCGCGCTCCTGAAATACGAAGACGGCGAGCAGAGCTACATCATCGCCCCGCAACGGCTCAAGATCGGCGATACGGTTATCGCCGGCGCCTCGGTTGACGTGAAGCCGGGCAACGCGATGCCGATGGAGAACATCCCTGTCGGTACGATCGTCCACAATATCGAGATGCGGCCGGGCAAGGGTGCCCAGATCGCCCGCGCCGCCGGCACATATGCCCAGCTTGTCGGCAAGGACTCCGGCTATGCCCAGCTCCGGCTGACCTCGGGCGAGTCCCGCATGGTGCCGGCAGCCTGCATCGCGACCGTCGGCGCGGTCTCGAACTCCGATAACCAGAACGTCAAGAAGGCCAAGGCCGGACGCAACCGCTGGCTCGGCCATCGCCCCAAGGTGCGTGGCGTGGCCATGAACCCGGTCGATCATCCCCACGGCGGCGGCGAGGGCCGGACATCGGGCGGCCGCCATCCGGTCACGCCCTGGGGCGTGCCTACCAAGGGCAAGCGCACACGCGGCAAGAAGAAGAGTGATTCGCTCATCATGCGCCGGCGGCACAGGAACAGGTAGGGGGCGCGAGATGTCTCGTTCGGTCTGGAAAGGTCCCTTCGTGGACGGCTACCTCCTCAAGAAGGCGGACAAGGTTCGCGAGTCCGGGCGCAAGGAGATCATCCGCACATGGTCGCGGCGCTCGACCATCCTGCCGCAGTTCGTCGGCCTGACCTTCGGCGTCCACAACGGCCATAAGTTCCTGCCCGTCCTGGTGACCGAGGACATGGTCGGCCACAAATTCGGTGAGTTCTCCGGCACGCGGATTTATCAGGGCCACGCCGCGGACAAGCGCTCGAGGCGCGGCTGAGATGGGCAAGCCGTCCAACCCGCCGCGGCTTGCGGAGAACGAGGCCAAGGCTTATGTGCATGCGATCCGCACCAGCCCGCGCAAGCTCAACCTCGTCGCCCAGTCGATCCGCGGGCTCGACGCGGAGCGGGCGCTCAACGCGCTGTCGTTCTCGCGCCGGCGCATCGCCCAGGACGTCAAGAAGGTCCTGCAATCCGCGATCGCCAACGCCGAGAACAACCACATGCTTGATGTCGACCGCCTGATGGTCGCCGAGGCCACCGTCGGGCGGACGTTCGTGATCAAACGCTTTCGGGCGCGCGCACGCGGCCGGATCGGACGGCTGGAAAAGCCGTTCAGCAACCTGACGGTGATCGTGCGCGAGCGCGAAGAGGTAGAGGAAGACGTCTGATGGGTCAGAAGGTCAATCCGGTCGGCCTGCGCGTTGGCATCAACCGGACCTGGGATTCCAGGTGGTACGCCGACGGTCACTACGCCGATTTGCTGCACGAGGATTTGGCGCTGCGCGACTACTTGTTCAGGCGCCTGTCGCAGGCCAGCGTCAGCCGCATCGTGATCGAGCGGCCGGCGAAGAAGGCCCGCGTGACCATCCATTCGGCCCGTCCGGGCGTGGTGATCGGCAAGAAGGGCGCTGACATCGAGAAGCTGCGCGCCGACGTTTCGCGGATGACCAGCTCCGATGTCCACATGAACATCGTGGAGATCCGCAAGCCCGAGATCGACGCCAAGCTCGTGGCCGAGAATATCGCCCAGCAGCTCGAGCGCCGGGTGGCGTTCCGCCGGGCGATGAAGCGGGCCGTCCAGTCGGCGATGCGGCTGGGCGCCGAGGGCATCCGGATCAACTGCGGCGGCCGGCTCGGCGGAGCGGAAATCGCCCGGGTCGAATGGTATCGCGAGGGCCGGGTGCCGCTGCACACGCTGCGCGCCGATGTCGACTACGGCGTGGCGACCGCGCGCACCACATACGGCACCTGCGGCGTCAAGGTCTGGGTGTTCAAGGGCGAGATCATGGCCCATGACCCGATGGCCCTGGACAAGCGCAGCCAGGAACAGCGGGTCGGGCGCTAAGGCCGACGGGCGGGACGAACCGGTAGAGAGCGATGCTGAGCCCCAAGAGAACCAAATACCGCAAGGCCCACAAGGGCCGGATCCACGGCCACGCCAAGGCCGGCACATCGCTCAATTTCGGCTCCTACGGGTTGAAGGCCGTCGAGCCCGGCCGGGTGACCGCACGCCAGATCGAGGCCTCGCGGCGGGCGATAACCCGTGCGATGAAGCGCGCCGGCCGGGTGTGGATCCGGATCTTCCCCGACGTTCCGGTCTCGCAGAAGCCGGCCGAGGTGCGCCAGGGCAAGGGCAAGGGCTCGCCAGAATACTGGGCCTGCCGGGTGAAGCCGGGCCGGATCATGTTCGAGGTCGACGGTGTTCCGGTTGAGGTCGCGCAAGACGCGCTGGAGCTGGCCGCGGCCAAGCTGCCGATCCAGGTCCGCTTCGTCCGCCGCCTCGCGAGCGGAGGCTAGTCGGATGAGGGTGGCCGACATCAGGCAGAAGACGCCGGACGAGCTCGCCGAGCAGCTCCGCGGGCTGCGCCGGGAGGCGCTCAATCTGCGCTTCCAGCGCGCCAGCGGGCAGCTTGAGGCGACATCGCGGGTGCGCGAGATCCGCCGTGACATCGCGCGGATACAGACCGTCATCAACGAGCGCGGCAAAGCCGGGGCGGAGGGCTAGACGATGCCGAAACGCGTGCTTCAAGGGATCGTCGTCAGCGACAAGATGGACAAGACCATTGTTGTGCGCGTCGAGCGCCGGGTGCGGCATCCGGTCTACAAGAAGATCATCCGGCGTTCACGCAAATTCACCGCGCACGACCCGGAGAACATGTGCAAGGTCGGCGATACGGTACGCATCTGCGAATGCCGCCCGCTGTCGAAGTCAAAGCGCTGGGAGGTCATCGCCGACGGGCCTGTCGCCGCGACCGCGCCGGCGGCAAGCTGAGGGCGGATCGAGATGATACAGGCCGAAAGCAACCTTGACGTCGCCGACAATTCCGGCGCAAGACGGGTGCAATGCATCCGCGTGCTGGGCGGCGCGCGTCGGCGCTGGGCCTCGGTGGGCGATGTGATCGTGGTCTCGGTCAAGGAGGCGATCCCACGCGGCCGGGTCAAGAAGGGCGACATCCACAAGGCCGTCGTGGTGCGCACCGCCAAGGAGATCCGCCGGACCGACGGGACCGCGATCCGCTTCGACCGCAACGCGGCCGTGCTGATCAACGCTGCCGGCGAGCCGATCGGCACCCGCATCTTCGGGCCGGTCACCCGCGAGCTGCGCGCCAAGCAGTACATGAAGATCATCTCGCTCGCACCGGAGGTGCTCTGACATGGGACAGCCGAGACGCTCCGGCGGCCGGATCAAGAAAATCCGCAAGGGCGACACGGTCATCGTTTTGACCGGACGCGACAAGGGCAAGCGCGGTAATGTGCTCAAGGTCATGCCCAAGGACGAGAAGCTGATTGTCCAGGGCGTCAACATGGTCAAGCGCCACACCAGACAGACCCAGACCCAGGCCGGCGGCATCGTCGAGAAAGAGGCGACGATCCACGTTTCCAACGTCGCGCTGGCCGATCCCTCATCGGACAAGGCGACCAGGGTCGGATTCAGGACGCTTGAGGACTCGCGCAAGGTTCGCTTCGCCAAGGCGTCCGGCGAAGTGATCGACTGAGGATCCAGAAGATGACAGCACGTCTTCAGGAGTGCTACGAGCAGGTCGTCCGCGGCGATTTGCAGTCGCGGTTCAACTATGCCAACCCAATGCAGATCCCCCGGCTCGACAAGGTCGTGCTCAACATGGGCGTGGGCGAGGCGGTCGGCGATTCCAAGAAGATCGACGCCGCGGCCCGCGAAATGACCGCGATCTCAGGTCAGAAGCCGATCACCATCCGCGCGCGCAAGTCGGTCGCTCAATTCAAGCTGCGCGAGGGCATGACGGTCGGCGTCAAGGTCACGTTGCGGCGCGAAAGGATGTACGAGTTCATCGACCGGCTCATCACCATCGCGCTGCCGCGGGTGCGCGATTTTCGCGGCCTTTCGCCCAGGAGCTTCGACGGCAAGGGCAACTACGCGATGGGGCTGAAGGAGCAGATCGTCTTCCCGGAGATCGACTACGACGCGGTCGATCAGATGCGCGGCATGGACATCGTGGTGGTCACCACCGCGCGGACCGACGATGAAGCGAGGACACTTCTGGCGGGCTTTCAATTCCCGTTCGTGAACTGACCGGCAAGAGGCAATCAGGAGTTCTTTTATGGCCAAAAAAAGCGCCATCGAAAGAAACAAGAAACGGCAGCGGCTCAGCGCGCGCGATCGGGTCAAGCGCGATGCGCTCAAGGCGATCGCGACCGACCGGTCGCTACCGATGGAAGAACGGTTCGGCGCGCGGCTGAAGCTCGCCAGGCTGCCGCGCAACGGCGCCGCGGTGCGCGTGCGCAATCGGTGCAGCCTGTCGGGCCGCTCGCGCGGCTTCTACCGCAAGTTCCGTATCTCACGAATAGCGCTGCGCGAGCTTGCGTCCGCCGGGCTGATCCCCGGCATGGTCAAGTCGAGCTGGTAGGGTCCGGCCCATGACAATGAGCGATCCGTTGGGCGACATGCTGACGCGCATCCGCAATGGACAGCGCGCACAGAAGGAGGCGATCGTCGCGCCCGCCTCGCAGTTGCGCGCGAACGTGCTGGAAGTGTTGCAGCGTGAGGGATTCATCCGCGGCTACAGCGAGAGCCAGTTGCGCAAGGGCATCGCCGAGTTGCGCATCGAGCTGAAATACCACGAGGGCGAACCGGTTATCCGGGAGATCCGGCGCGTTTCCAAGCCCGGCCGGCGAGTCTATTCCCGGATCAAGGACCTGCCGCGGGTCTATAACGGGCTCGGCATCTCGATCCTGTCGACGCCGCGCGGCGTCCTGTCGGACAGCGAGGCCCGCACCGCCAATGTCGGCGGCGAGGTCCTGTGCATGGTGTTCTGAGGAGCGTTCATGTCGAGAGTGGGACAGATGCCGGTCACGCTGCCTACGGGTGTCGAGGTGGCGATTGCAGGCCGCGAGGTGACTGCCACGGGCGGACGCGGAACGCTGAGCCTGCAGATTGTCGACGAGGTCGAGGTCGTCCAGGGCGACGGCGCGCTCACCGTCGCGCCGCGCGATGAGACCAAGCGCGCTCGCGCGCTGTGGGGGACCACCCGCAGCCTGTTGCAGAACATCGTCATCGGAGTCAGCGAGGGCTTCACAAGGCAGCTCGCGATTACCGGCGTCGGCTACCGCGCCGCCGTGGTCGACAACGAGCTCGTCCTGCAGCTCGGCTACAGCCACGAGGTGCGCTACCCGATTCCTGAAGACATCACGATCGCCTGCGAGCGTCCGACCCAGATCGCGATCTCCGGGATCGACCGCCAGCGTGTCGGCCAGGTTGCCGCGGAGATCCGCGCCTGGCGCAGGCCCGAGCCCTACAAGGGCAAGGGAATCCGCTATTCCGACGAGGTTATCCTGCGCAAAGAAGGCAAGAAGAAGTAGGAGCCGGATATGGCAAATACGACCAACCTCAGGTCGGCGCGCCGCGATCGGGTGCGGCGCCGGCTTCGCCGCTGCAATACCGGCCGGCCGCGGCTGTCGGTGTTCCGCTCGGCAAAGAACATCTATGCTCAGGTGATCGACGATTCCCAGGGCCGGACGCTGGCCGCGGCCTCCAGCATCGAGGCGGAACTGCGGGAGAGCCTGAAAACCGGCGGCGACAAGGAAGCCGCCGCCCGGGTGGGCAGGCTCCTGGCCGAGCGCGCGCTGGCCAACGGGGTCGAAGAGGTGACGTTCGACCGCGGGTCGTACATGTATCACGGCCGGGTGAAGGCCTTGGCCGAGGCCGCCCGCGAAGGCGGGCTGACGTTCTGAGGACATAGGTATGGCACGGCGTCCGAGATCCGATCGCAACCAGCGCTCCGATGATTCGCCCGAGCAGAACGATCTGGTCGACAAGCTGGTCAGCATCAACCGCGTCGCCAAGGTGGTCAAAGGCGGGCGGCGGTTCGGCTTTGCGGCCCTGGTGGTGGTCGGCGACGCCAAGGGCCGGGTCGGCTACGGCAGTGGCAAGGCGCGCGAGGTGCCCGAGGCCATCCGCAAGGCGACCGAGCAGGCCAAGCGGTCGATGATCCGCGTGCCGCTGCGCGAAGGGCGCACCCTGCACCACGATATCAACGGCCGGTTCGGCGCCGGGCGGGTGGTGCTGCGCGCGGCGCCCACCGGCACCGGCATCATCGCCGGCGGACCGATGCGCGCGGTCTTCGAGACGCTGGGCGTGCACGATGTCGTCGCCAAGTCGATCGGCACGGCCAATCCCTACAACATGGTCAAGGCGACATTCGATGCGCTGTCGCGGCTCAACTCGCCGCGCTCTGTCGCCGCCCGGCGCGGCAGGAAGGTCAGCGACATCATCGGCCGCCGCCCGGTCGAAGAGCAAAGGGTCCAGGCCGATGGTTAGGGCGCCCGGGACGGAGACCGTCACCGTCACCCAGATCAAGAGCCCGATCGGCCGGCCGAAGGACCAACGGGCCACCCTGATCGGGCTGGGGCTGAACAAGCTGCATCGCGCCCGGGAGTTGGAAGACACCCCGGCGGTGCGCGGCATGATCAACAAGGTCTCTCACCTGGTCTCGGTCCGCGACGCCGAGTAGGAGCAAGCGATGCGACTCAACGAGCTGCGGGACAATCCCGGCGCCAGGCGCCCGCGCAAGCGGGTCGGCCGCGGCATCGCCTCGGGCACCGGCAAGACCAGCGGCAAGGGCCAGAAGGGCCAGAAGTCGCGCAGCGGCGTTTCGCTGCTGGGGTTCGAGGGCGGCCAGATGCCGCTCTACCGCCGCCTGCCCAAGCGCGGCTTCAAGAACCTCTTCCGCAAGGATTTCCGGGTGGTCAACCTCGACCGCCTGCAGGCCGCGATCGATGCGGGTAAGATCGACTCGAGCGCGCCGATCACCGAAGATGTCCTGGTCGCGGCCGGACTGTTCAAATCCCGCGCCGACGGCATCCGCGTCCTTGCAAAGGGCGAGATCAAGGCAAATATCACCCTCCGGGTGACCGGCGCCTCGCAGGCCGCGATCGCCGCGGTCGAGAAGGCCGGCGGAACGGTTACGCTGGTTGCTTCCGCCCCGAAGGCCAAGGCCGCCGAGGTGGGCACGACGACCGGGGAGGCGGGCGAGCCTCCGGCGCCGCCGGAGGATGATGGGGACCACGCCCCGTCCGGAGAATAGGCTATGGCATCGGCTGCCGAGCAGCTAGCGGCACATATCAACTTCGGCAACTTCGCCAAGGCGACCGAGCTCAAGAAGCGCATCTGGTTCACCCTGGGCGCGTTGGTGATCTACCGGCTGGGCACTTACATTCCGCTGCCGGGCATAGACCCGGCGATCCTGAAGGACATCTTCGAGCAGCAGGCCGGCGGCATCCTGGGGATGTTCGACATGTTCGCCGGCGGCGCCTTCGGGCGCATGACGATCTTCGCGCTGAACATCATGCCGTACATCTCAGCCATGATCATCATGCAGCTCCTGACGGCGATTCACCCCTATTTCGAGCAGCTCAAGAAAGAGGGGGAGCCCGGGCGCAAGAAGATCAACCAGTACACCCGCTACGGCACGGTGCTGCTGGCCGCCCTCCAGGCCTACGGCATCGCCGTCGGGCTGGAGGGCATGAGCGGCAGCCAGGGGGCCGCCGTCCAGACGCCGGGAATGTTCTTCCGCGCCACCACGGTGATCACACTGGTGGGCGGGACGATCTTCCTGATGTGGCTCGGCGAGCAGATCACCGCGCGCGGGGTCGGCAACGGCATCTCGCTGATCATCTTTGCCGGCATCGTCGCCAACCTGCCTGCGGCGCTCGCCGGCACGCTCGAGCTCGGCCGGACCGGCGCGCTGTCCTCGCTGTTCATCGTCGGGCTGCTGGTGCTCGCGGTCGCGGTCGTCGCGTTCATCGTCTTCATGGAGCGCGCGCAGCGCCGCGTGGTCGTCCAGTATCCCAAGCGGCAGGTCGGCAACCGGATGTTCGGCGGCGAGAACTCGCACATCCCCTTGAAGATCAACACCTCGGGCGTGATCCCGCCGATCTTCGCAAGCTCGCTGCTGCTGCTGCCGATCACCGTGGCGGGCTTCTCGGCGACATCCGGGCCGGATTGGCTGACCGACGTGACCGCGCTGCTTGGCCGCGGCCAGCCGGCTTATCTGCTGATCTATGCGGCCCTGATCATTTTCTTCGCCTTCTTCTACACCGCGGTGGTCTTCAACCCGGTGGAGACGGCCGACAACCTGAAGAAGTATGGCGGGTTCATCCCCGGCATCAGGCCCGGCAAGAACACCGCCGATCACCTCGATTACATCCTCACCCGGCTGACCACCGTCGGCGCGCTGTATCTCACTGCGGTCAGCATCATGCCGGAGATCCTGATCTCGCAATACGCCGTGCCGTTCTATTTCGGCGGGACCAGCCTCCTGATTGTCGTGACCGTCACGATGGACACCGTTGCTCAGGTCCAATCGCATCTGATCGCCCATCAATACGAGGGCCTGATCAAGAAATCGAAGCTGCGGGGCCGGCGCGGATGAATCTGATCCTTCTGGGCCCCCCCGGCGCGGGCAAGGGCACGCAGGCGCAACGCCTGCAGGACGCGCATGGTCTGATGCAGCTCTCGACCGGCGACATGCTGCGCGCGGCGGTCGCCTCGGGCAGCGAACTCGGCAAGACGGCCCAGGCAATCATGGCGGCGGGCAAGCTGGTCCCCGACGACGTGATGGTCGCGATGATCCAACACCGGGTCGACGAGCCGGGTTGCGCCGGTGGGTTCGTCCTGGACGGCTTTCCCCGCACCGTCGCCCAGGCGGAGGCGCTTGACGACATGCTCGCGCGTAAGCGCAGGCGGCTGGATGCGGCGGTCGAGATGACGGTCGACGATGCCGCCTTGGTCCGGCGGATCGCCGGACGGTTCTCCTGCGTCCATTGTGGGGCGGGCTATCACGACGAGTTTCGGCCCACCGAGGTAGCCGACGTCTGCGACCGGTGCGGGCGGACCGAGTTCAAGCGCCGGGCGGACGACAACGAGGAAACCGTCCGCACCCGGCTTGCGGCCTATCACGAGCAGACGGCGCCGCTTCTGCCCTACTACCGCGCGAAGGGCACGCTGCGGAGCGTCGACGGCATGGCGGAGATCGATGAAGTCACCCGGCAGATTGGGGCGCTGGTCAGCGCGCTGGAGACGGTTGACTAGCCGATGCGAGCCCCTATAATCCGCCGACCCCGACTGGGCCCCAGCACTCCGAAATTCCGCCCCTGGACTGTCAGCAGGAGGACGCGCCGTGGCGCGCATAGCCGGCGTTAATTTGCCGAACAAGCCGATCGAGATCGCGCTGACCTATATCTTCGGGATCGGCCGCACCAGCGGACGCGAGATCTGCCGGAAGGCCGGCGTGACCTTGATCACGAGGGCCAACGACCTGGGCGACGACGAGCTGGTCCGCATCCGCGACATCATCGACCGGGACTACAAGATCGAAGGCGATCTGCGGCGCGAGACCGCAATGAACATCAAGCGGCTGATGGACCTGGGCTGCTACCGCGGCCTCAGGCACCGGCGCAACCTGCCGGTGCGGGGCCAGCGCACCCATACGAATGCGCGCACCCGCAAGGGCCGCGCGCGGCCGATCGCCGGCAAGAAGTAGCGCGCGCCGCCGCAAATAGGGAACAAGATGGCACGAGCAACCACCACGCGGGTCCGTCGTCGCGAGCGCAAGAATATCACCTCGGGCGTTGCCCATGTGAACGCCTCGTTCAACAACACCAAGATCACCATCACCGACGCCCAGGGCAACGCGATCTCCTGGTCCTCCTCCGGCTCGCAAGGGTTCAAGGGCTCACGGAAATCGACGCCCTATGCCGCCCAGATCGCCGCGGAGGACGCCGGCCGCAAGGCGCAGGAGCACGGGGTGAAGACCCTGGAGGTTCGGGTCAAGGGGCCCGGATCGGGGCGCGAGTCTGCGCTGCGCGCCCTGCAGGCGGTCGGTTTCAGCATCACTTCCATACGCGACGTCACGCCGATACCCCATAACGGCTGCCGTCCGCGCAAGCGTCGCCGGGTCTGACTTCGGCCGGGCCCCGGCCGCGGAGACGCCGCCGACCGAAACTCGTCGTCGAGGATCGCAACAGATGTCGATAGTTCAAAAGAACTGGCAGGAACTGATCAAGCCGAACAAGCTCGAGATCCTGCCGGGTACCGATTCGAGCCGGTTTGCAACCATCGTCGCCGAACCGCTCGAGCGCGGTTTCGGTGTCACGCTCGGCAACGCCCTGCGCCGGGTGCTGCTGTCCTCGCTGCAGGGCGCGGCCTGCACCGCCATCCAGATCGACGGCGTCTTGCATGAGTTCTCGTCCATCCCCGGGATCCGCGAGGACGTGACCGACATCGTGCTCAACATCAAGTCGCTGGCGCTGCGCATGCACGGTGACGGGCCCAAGCGGATGTTCCTCAACGGCGCCGGACCCGGCGAGATCACCGCCGGGATGATCGAAGCCGGACACGACATCGAGATCGTCGAGCCGGACATCGTGATCTGCACGCTGGACGAGGGCGCGAAGATCTCCATGGAGCTCACCGTGGACAGCGGCAAGGGCTACGTCCCGGCGACACAGAACCGCGCCGAAGATGCGCCGATCGGCCTGGTGCCGATCGATGCGGTGTTCAGCCCGGTCCGCAAGGTCGCCTTCCGCGTCGAGAATACCCGCGTCGGCCAGGTGACCGATTACGACAAGCTGTCGCTCGATATCGAGACAAACGGGGTGATCTTGCCCGAGGACGCGGTGGCGTTGGCCGCACGTATCCTTCAGGACCAGCTCCAGCTTTTCATCAACTTCGAAGAGCTCTCGACCCGTTCGGAGGACATCCAGCCGAGCGAGCCGACGCTCAACAAGAACCTGCTGCGCAAAGTCGATGAGCTCGAGCTGTCGGTCCGTTCGGCGAACTGCCTGAAGAACGACAACATCATCTACATCGGCGATCTGGTGCGGCAATCTGAGCAGGATATGCTGCGCACGCCCAATTTCGGGCGCAAGTCGCTCAATGAGATCAAGGAAGTGCTGGCCACGATGGGGCTGTCGCTCGGTATGGAGATCACCAGTTGGCCGCCCGAGAACATCGAGGATCTGGCCAGGCGTCTGGACGAGCCCTACTAGACCGGGCCGCCGTCGTTCATCGGGGAGAAGGGCAATGCGTCACAGGGTTAGCGGCCGCAAGCTCAACCGGAGCAGCGCTCACCGCACGGCGCTGTTCCGCAACATGGCCGCTGCGCTGGTCAAGCACGAGCAGATCAAGACTACCCTGCCCAAGGCGAAGGAGCTACGCCCGATCGTCGACCGGCTGATCACGCTTGGTAAGCGCGGCAGCGGCGACCTACATGCAAGGCGGCAGGCGATCCGCCGCCTGGGCGGCGACGCGAAGCTTGCCGACAAGCTGTTCACCACACTCGCCGCGCGCTACGCCGAGCGCCGGGGCGGCTACACCCGGGTGCTGCGGGCTGGCTTCCGCTACGGCGATTCGGCGCCGATGGCGGTCATCGAGCTGGTCGACCGCGACCCGGAGGCGAAGGGGGTCGATTCCGGCCCGGTCCAGGTTGCCGAGACGGCCGAAACCGAAGAGGCCATCGTCGGGGCCTGAGCCGCCGCCCCTTTATCAATCGGCCGCAGGCGCGGCATGGTGCGCCGATGATCCGCTGGTCCGCAGTCTTCGTGGCGGCGGCGCTGGCCGCGTTCCCAGGCGCTGAGTCCGGCGCCGAGAAGCGGGTGCCCGTCGACCGCCAGGAAATCCGGCTCTCCTTTGCGCCGCTGGTCAAGCGCGCCGCGCCGGCAGTGGTCAACATCTACGCCAAGCGGGTGGTGCGCAGCACGCCGATCTCTCCGTTCTTCAACGACCCGTTCTTCCGCCGCTTCTTCGGCGAGAACTTCTCCTTCGGCGGGCCGCGCGAGCGGGTGGAGAACGCGCTGGGCTCGGGCGTGGTGGTCCGTCCCGACGGTCTGGTAGTGACCAACCACCACGTCATCAAGGACGCCAGCAGCATCACGGTGGTGCTGGCCGACCGCCGCGAGTTTGATGCGCGGCTGATCGGCTCCGACGAGCGCACCGACCTCGCGGTGCTACGGATCGACCCGGGCGTCGAGCGCCTGTCCCATCTGGCGCTGCGCGATTCCGACAGCCTGGCGGTCGGCGACCTGGTGCTGGCGATCGGCAATCCCTTCGGGGTCGGCCAGACCGTGACCAGCGGCATCGTCTCGGCGACGGCGCGCAAGGCGGCGGCCGGGATCTCGGACTTCAGCTTCTTCATCCAGACCGACGCGGCCATCAACCCGGGGAACTCCGGCGGCGCGCTGGTATCCATGGACGGGCGGCTGGTGGGCATCAACACCGCAATCTATTCGCGCGGCGGTGGCTCGATCGGGATCGGTTTCGCCATCCCCTCGAACATGGTCACGACAGTGGTCGATTCGATCGATCGGCTGGGCAAGGTGGTCCGGCCCTGGCTCGGGGCGACGACCCAGGACGTCACCCCCGGGATCGGCGCCTCGCTGGGGCTCGACCGTCCGGTCGGGGTCATTGTCCGGGACGTCTGGCGCGGCGGGCCGGCCGACGAGGCCGGGCTGCGCCAGGGCGATGTGATCGTCGCGGTCGATGGGCGCTCCATCGACGACGGCGCGGGTTTGTCCTTCAGGATCGCGACTCTGAAACTGGGCTCGACCGCGCGGCTTTCGGTCCTGCGCCGCGGCCGCGAGCGGGTCCTGCGGCTCGCGGCGAAAAGCGCGCCGGAGGTCCCACCGCGCAATCTCACCGTGCTGAGCGGCGCGCACCCGCTGTCGGGCGCGGCGGTGGCTAATCTTTCCCCGGCGGTGGCCGAGGAGCTCAAGGTCGAGGCGATACCGGACAAGGTCGTGGTCATGGAGGTGCGGGCGCGCAGCGCTGCGGCGCGGCTCAACTTTCGCCCCGGCGACATCCTCATCAAGATCAACGGGCAAGAACCCCGCTCGGTCGCCGGCCTGCGCGCGCTGCTGTCCCGGTCGGCCCGGCGCTGGCACATGTCCGTTCGGCGCGAGGGCGAGATCCTGTCCGTAGTGTTCGGGACCTGAGCGGTGGCCGCGGACCCGAGCCTCGGCCTGTTCGATGTCCAGACGCCGCGGCCGCTCGCCGATCGCCTGCGCCCCACCGGCCTTGCCGAGGTTCTCGGCCAGGATCATCTGCTCGGCTCCGACGGCCCGATCGGGCGGATGCTGGCGGAGAAAAAGCTCGTATCGATGATCCTCTGGGGGCCGCCGGGCTCGGGAAAGACCACCGTCGCGCGGCTGCTGGCAAGTGCGACCGCGCTGCACTTCGAGCCGCTATCGGCGGTGTTTTCCGGCGTCGCGGACCTGCGCCGCGTCTTCGAGCAGGCGCGCGGCCGCCGCGCGGCGGGGCAGGGCACGCTCCTGTTCGTCGATGAGATCCACCGGTTCAACCGCGCCCAGCAGGACGGATTCCTGCCATATGTCGAAGACGGCACGGTCACGCTGATTGGTGCGACCACGGAGAACCCCTCCTTCGAGCTCAACGGGGCCTTGCTCTCGCGCTGTCAGGTCCTCGTGCTCGCGCGGCTCGACACGGCCGCGCTGGAAGCGCTGCTCTGCCGCGCCGAGGCGGAGACGGGCCGCGCCTTGCCGGTCGAGCCCGAGGCTCGCGTCGCCTTGTGCGCGATGGCCGACGGTGATGGACGCTTCGTGCTCAACCTTGCCGAGACGGTCTTCGGCCAGCCCGCGGATCAGGCCCTTGACGTCGCCGCGCTGTCCGCCCTGGTCCAGCGCCGCGCGCCGCTCTACGACAAGGCGCAGGACGGCCACTACAACCTGATCAGCGCGCTGCACAAGTCGATCCGTGGCTCCGATGTCGATGCGTCGCTCTACTGGTTCGCCCGCATGCTCGAAGGTGGCGAGGATCCGCGCTACATCGCCCGTCGGCTGACCCGTCTCGCGGCAGAGGATATCGGCCTTGCCGACCCCAACGCGCTGGTTCAGACGCTCGCCGGCTGGCAGACCTACGAGCGCCTGGGCTCGCCCGAGGGCGAGTTGGCGATTGCCCAGTCGGTGATCTATCTCGCCGCCGCGCCCAAATCCAACGCGCTCTACCGGGCGTTCGGGGCGGCGGGCGAGGCGGCCCGGCGCACCGGCTCCCTGATGCCGCCGGCCCATATTCTCAACGCGCCCACCGCGCTGATGAAGGATCTCGGCTACGGCGCCGGCTACACCTACGACCACGACACGCCCGAGGGGTTCTCCGGCGACAACTATTTCCCCGACGGGATGTCGCCCGAAACCTATTTCGAGCCGACCGGGCGCGGCCAGGAGGCCGAGGTCGCGAAGCGGCTGAAGGCCTGGGCGGAACGCCGCAAAGAGCCGCGATGAAACTCCTGGCCGCAATTGCGCTCGGTGGCGCTGTCGGCGCGCTTGCCCGCCACCTCGTGACCCAACAGATGGGACACTGGCTGGGCCTCGGCTTTCCGTGGGGGACGTTCACGGTCAACATCATGGGCTCGTTCGTGCTCGGCGCGCTGGCCGAGATGCTCGCCCTGGCGGCGGACGAAGCGCCCATGCTGCGGGCGGTCCTGATCGTTGGCGTTCTCGGGAGCTTCACCACATTCTCGACCTTCTCGCTCGATGCGGTGCTGCTGTCCCAGCGCGGCCGGCCTGACCTTGCCGCGGTTTACGTCGCGGCCTCGGTCGTCCTGGCGGTTCTCGGGCTGATCGCCGGGCTGCGGCTTGCGCGCGCGGTGCTGGCATGAGCCGGGCGCGCACGATCGCCGTCACGGCCGCGGACGCCGAGATCCGGCTGGACCGCTGGTTCAAGCGACACTACCCGGCGCTGGGTCACGGGCGGCTGGAAAAGCTGCTGCGCACCGGCCAGGTGCGCCTGGACGGCGGGCGGGCGAAGGCCTCCGCGCGCCTTGCCCCCGGCCAGCGGATCCGGCTCTCACCGGGCATCCTGGAGCCGCCGGCGCGCGGCGAACGGCTGGAGACGGCGGACCGGGAGTTCATCCGCAGCCTTGTGCTCTACCGCGACGATCGCATCATCGCCATCGACAAGCCGGCCGGCCTTGCCGTCCAGGGCGGCACCAAGGTCGCAATTTCGGTCGACGCCTTGCTGGATGGACTCCGCTTCGGGTCCGTGGAACGCCCCCGCCTGGTCCACCGGCTGGACAAGGCGACCAGCGGCGTCCTGGTGCTCGCCCGCAGCCGCAAGGCCGCCTCGGCCCTGGTCGACGCCTTCCGCGACGGCGGGATCGTCAAGGAATACTGGGCGCTCGTCGCCGGGGCGCCGCGGCCCGAGCGGGGCAGGATCGATCTGGCGCTCGCCAAGAAACCCGTCGATCCCGCGGGACGGGAGCAGGTCACCGCCGATGAGCACGACGGCAAACCGGCGCGCACTGAATATGCGGTTGTCGAGTCGGCCGGGCAGGCAGTGTCGTGGCTGTTGCTGATCCCTCGAACGGGAAGGACCCATCAGCTCCGCGTGCATTGCCGGGCGCTGGGCGCGCCGATCCTCGGCGACCGGAAATACGGGGGCTTCGCCGCCGCCGAGGACGGCCGGCTGGCGGTGGAGCGACTCATGCTGCACGCCAGGCGCCTGCGCATTCCTCGCGAAGCCGGCGGGCCGCTCGACGTGACCGCGCCGCTCGACACGGCGATGGCTGCGCAATGGTCGTTCTACGGCTTCGCCGGGGACTCCGGCCGCGCTATAGAATCGTTTACGGCTGACAGGCCGAGATAAACCAAATCGTGCCGGGTGATCATGTCCAGCGCTCGAAATATTCGTTTTGCCGCCTTCGACCTCGACGGAACGCTGCTCGACAGCGCGGCCTCGATCGTCGAGGGCGTAAGCGCGTGCTGGGAGGCCTGCGGATTTCCCGCCCCGCAGGCCGATGCGGTCCGGCGGATCATCGGGCTGCCGTGGGAGGAAAGCGTGATCGCTCTGTTGCCCGACGCGGGACGCAGGGAGTTCGAGCGGATTCGCGCCTATCACGAAGACGTACGACTGGGCCGTCGGAGCCGTCCAGCGCGGCGAGAGGCGCTCTTTCCCGGTGCGCGCGCGACGTTGCGCGCCCTGGAGGAGGACGACTACGTGCTCGGCATCGTCACCAGCCGGTCGGGCAACCGGTTGAACGAACTCCTCGAGGCGCACGAAATCGGCGAGCATTTCTTCGTGATCAAGACCGCCGACATGGGCCCCGGCAAGCCCGCGCCCCATCTGCTCCTCCAGGCGATGGCCGATATCGGCGCGGTGGCGTCCGACACGGTGATGATCGGCGATACGACCTTCGATATCGAGATGGCGATCAACGCGGGCGCCCGCGCGGTCGGCGTGAGCTGGGGCGTGCACGAGGTCGGCGAGCTCGAGGCCGCCGGCGCCCATCGGATCGTCGCCTCCTTCACTGAAATCCGACCGGCCGTCATCGCGATGACCGATGACGACTGATGCGGCGCCGGGTCGGGCCTCGCCGGATTCATTTCCCGGCGATCGGCTTCGACGGGTCCGCGCGCGGCAAGCGCGGCCCCAGGACCGGCTGACCGGTCCGCCGGCCGATGGCCCGCTTGGGCCGATTTGTGCAGCCTTGGCAGGATAATCCCGAGACCTCATGGCGCGTCGGTTCTATGAACGGGTCGGTGTCGAGCCCGTGGCAGGCGGGTTCGCGGTGCTGCTCGACGCCAAGCCGCTGCTCAGCCCCGGCAAGCGGGCGCTGACGCTGCCGGTCGAGGCGCTGGCTCGCGCGGTCGCGGCGGAATGGCAAAGCCAGGGCGAGCGCATCGAGCCGGCGAGCATGCCGCTCACCCGCCTGGCCAACACCGCGCTCGATACCGTGACCGGGCGGCGCGGCGCTGTGGTCGAAGAGATCGCCGGATACGCACAGACCGATCTGGTGTGCTATCGCGTCGCCCGGCCTGAGGCCCTGCGGCGGCGCCAAGCCGAAGCCTGGGATCCGCTGGTCCTTTGGATGGAACGGGTCCACGGCGTCGGGCTTGCCGCGACCGCGGGGCTGTTGCCGGCGGTCCAGCCCGAGGCCGCGCTCGTTGCGGTGCGCGACGCGGTCGAAGGCTTCGGCGACTTCGGACTGACGGCGCTGCATGCGGCGACCGGCGCGCTGGGATCGGTGGTGATCGCGCTGGCGATGGCCGGCGGGCGGATCTCGGCGCAGCAGGCCTTCGAGGCTTCGCTGATCGAAGAGAGCTTCCAGATCGAACGCTGGGGCGAGGACGCCGAGGCCGAAACGCGTCGGGCAAGGCTACGCGAAGACCTCGCGGCGGCCGACCGGTTCCTGGGCCTGTGCCGGTGAGAGCCGTCCGGGTCCGGATTACCGGGCGGGTCCAGGGCGTTTGGTTCCGCGCCTGGACCGAGGCCGAGGCGCGTGAGCGCGCGCTCGACGGCTGGGTGCGCAACCGCCGCGACGGCTCGGTCGAGGCATTGTTCCACGGCCCCGAGGATGTTGTCGATCGGATGCTCGCGGCCTGCCGGGTCGGTCCGCCCGCCGCTCGGGTGGCGGATGTCGCGGCGGTCGAGGCCGAGGCTCCGGAGGTCGCGGGTTTCACTGTGCGTCCGTCGGTATGAGTGCGGTCTCGAAAGTGTCCGCGAACGTCCGGCGCAGTACCGCGTCGATGTCTTCCATCGACACCGCGAACCCAAGTGTGGCAAGAGAGGTGACGCCGTGTGCGCTGATCCCGCAGGGCACGATGCCGTCATAGTGGCCGAGGTCGGGATCGACGTTCAGCGATATGCCGTGGTAGCTCACCCAGCGACGCAGACGCAGCCCGACGGCTGCGATCTTGTCCTCGCCGCCGGGCCGGGCGACCCAGATACCGACCCGGCCTTCGCGCCGCTCGCCGGCGACGCCGAAGGCCGCCAGCGTGGCGATCAGCCAAGCCTCGACCGCGCGCACGAACCGGCGGATGTCGCGGCCGCGCCGGCCGACGTCGAGCATCAGATAGGCCACTCTCTGGCCCGGGCCGTGATAGGTGAACTCGCCGCCGCGCCCGGTGCGGTGAACGGGAAACCGGTCGGGCGCCAGCAGGTCCTGCGGCCTGGCCGAGGTCCCGGCGGTATAGAGCGGCGGGTGCTCGACCAGCCACACGAGTTCCGGTGCGGCGCCTTCGCGGATGGCCTCGACGCGCGCTTCCATCGCCGCGACCGCGGGCTCGTAAGGCTGAAGCCCGGGCTGGACGAGCCATTCGACCTGCATGGTCGAAGCTTAGCACGTTTGCGGACCTTGCGGTTGTGCCGCCATTTTGGTATCTCCGCCCATCGTGAGCGGGCGCGTGTGGTGAGCGGGTCCAGCGAAGTTGCGGTCGTGGCGGAATTGGTAGACGCGCAGCGTTGAGGTCGCTGTGGGAGAAATCCCGTGGAAGTTCGAGTCTTCTCGACCGCACCAATTCATCGGGCCCGCCCACCCCGGAGCGGGCCCGATCCTGATTCCGCGAGGACCGGCGGTTGGGCCCGGCGGGCCGGCGCCAATAGTCTCGATATGGGATGCGAGGAATGGCGGGTCACGACCGCAGCGCGTCGGCCGCCGACCCGATCGACATGATCCCCGACATCGCGATCTCGGTCGGCGATGCGATCGAGGCCGCTCAGCCCACGCGCGTGGTCGGGCTGACCTCGGCGCTGCACTACGCCGAGCTGGCGGACCTGCTCGAGCAGCTCAACCCGGACCAGCGCGCGCGTCTGGTCGAGATCCTGGCGCCGGGCTTCGCGCCGGAGATCCTGCCCGAGCTCGACGAGGCGGTGCGTGAAGAGGTGGCCGGGCATCTCGGCGCCCAGCTCCTGGCCGGCGCCATTGTCCGCCTGGAGTCCGATGATGCGCTGGTGCTGCTCTCCTCGCTGAAAGAGGCCCGGCAGCGTCAGGTGATGCAGGCGATCCCGATGGCCCTGCGCGACTCGCTCGAGCAGGGACTCGCCTATCCTGAGGACAGCGCCGGGCGGCTGATGCAGCGCGACCTGGTCGCGGTGCCCATGTTCTGGACGGTCGGCGAGACCATCGACTACCTGCGCCAGGCGGACAGCCTGCCCAGCGACTTCTACGACATCTTCGTCGTCGATCCCGGTCACCGGCCGGTCGGCGCCGTGTCGCTAGCCATGTGCTGCGCGCCCGCCGCCCGGCGCCGATGCAGGACTTGGCGCGCCGTGAGGTCGTCGCGGTCCCGGTCATCATGGACCAGGAGGAGGTCGCCTTCATCTTCGCCCGGAAGGATCTGGTCTCGGCGCCGGTCGTCGATGACGGCGGCCGGCTGATTGGCGTGATCACCGTCGATGATGTCGTCGACGTTATCCATGAGGAGGCCGAGGAAGTCTTGATGCGCCTGGGCGGCGTCTCCGAGACCGATATCTACCAGGCGGTGCTCGATACCGGCAAGGCGCGGTTCTCCTGGCTGTTCGTCAACCTTGTGACGACCGTTCTGGCCTCCATCGTCATCTGGCTCTTCCAGGGGACGATCGAGCAGATCGTCGTGCTTGCCGTCCTGATGCCGATCGCGGCCTCGATGGGCGGCAATGCCGGCGCCCAGTCGCTAACCGTCGCGGTCCGCGCGATTGCGATGCGTGACCTGACGCCGGCCAACGCCTTCAGGATGCTGTCCAAGGAGTGCCTGGTGGGACTGTTCAACGGGCTGTGCTTCGCCGCGATCATTGGCGCGATCGCCTGGGTCTGGTCAGGCGAGTCCTCAATCGGCGCGGTCATGGCGGCGGCCATGACGGTCACGATGTTCATCGCCGGGCTCGCCGGCGCCGCCATCCCGTTCGGGCTGTCCCGGACAGGGATCGATCCGGCGATCGCCTCGGGGTGCTGCTGACCACGGTCACCGACGTGATCGCGTTCCTCGCCTTCCTCGGCCTCGCCGCCTGGTTTCTGATCTGAGCAAGGAGCGCCCGCACCCGCCATGGCCACTGTCCTGATAACCGGAAGCAACCGCGGGATTGGTCTCGCGCTGGCCGACAAATATGCCGCGCGCGGCGACCGGGTGATTGCGACCTGCCGCGACCCAGGCACGGCCGCCGCACTGGCCGGCATATCCGGCGACATCGCGGTCGAACCGATGGATGTTGCCGATCACGCCAGCGTCGATGCGCTGGCCGCCAGATTGTCCGGGGTGTCGCTCGATCTCGTGATCAACAATGCCGGCGTCGCCGGCGGCTCGCATCAGGTCTTCGGCGACATGGATTACGCGATCTGGGCGGAGACGTTTCGCATCAACACCATGGGGCCGATGAAGGTCGCCGAGGCCTTTCGTGCCGGGCTCTCGTCCGGCGGGCGCGGCGTGCTGGCCTGTCTCACCTCGCAGATGGGCTCGATCGCGCAGGCCGGCGGCGGGTGCTACGCCTACCGATCCAGCAAGGCGGCGCTGAACATGGTCGGCCGCAACCTGGCCGGCGAAATGTCCCGGCAAGGGATCGTCGTCGTGCTGGTCCATCCCGGGTGGGTTCGGACCGAAATGGGCGGCGCCGCTGCTCCGCTGACCGCCGAGGCCAGCGCCAAGGACCTCGCCGCGCTATTCGACCGCCTCACTCCTGCCGATAGCGGCCGGTTCTTCGATCACACCGGCGGCAGCCTGGCCTGGTAGCGCGTCTGTTAACTCAAGATCGAGAGCGCGCCGATTCCGTTTCCTGGAAGCGGTGGCCATGACCGACAGGCGGCACCGGCCGTGGATCGTCGCCCGGAGGCGGCCTGCCATGCTATCTTGCGGTCATGTCGTTGCACCTGCTCAAGATGGCTGTCGGCGCCCACGGGTTCGAAGATCTGACGAGGCGTCAGGCCGACCGTCTGGCGAATCTGCGTGCGGCCGGCGAGCCTGCCGTGCTGCGCCATCTGACCCGGAGCACGCCGCGCCGGGCCGAGGAAGTGCTCGATGGCGGCTCGATCTACTGGGTGATGGCCGGCGCGATCCGCGCCCGCCAACCGATCATGGCGCTGGAGCCCGCAGTCGGCCGCAGCGGCCGACCGCGCTGCGCGATCGTCCTTGATCCGACGCTGGCCGCGACCGAGCCGATGCCCTACCGGGCTTTCCAGGGCTGGCGCTATTTGAACGACGAGAATGCGCCGGCGGATCGCGCCTCGGGCGCCGATGGCCTCGACGACTTGCCGGTAAGTATGCGGGCCGAGCTGCGCCGGTTGGGACTGGTCTGAACGGGTCCGCATCCGGCCGCGCGGGCGCCGGGAAATCGATGGAACTCCGAGCGTGACGTTCATCGCCAGGTTTTCGGTCTCCGACCCGCGGCGGCGCACGGCAGGGAGTCGATCGGCGGCGATGCGCGGGCACAGATCCCGGGATCGCCGGCCGAAACGATGGAATTGGCGACTGCGCGCTCGCCAAGGGCGCGTCCGGCTGATCCGATGCCGCCCAGGCCGATCGTCCGCAGGGCTGATGGAGCGCGATCCCCCCGATCGGCGCTGCGCTGCACGATCCGCGCGCGATCGCCTGTTTGCTGCGGCCGGACCTGTTCACCGGCGCGCCGGCCAGGGTGGCCGTGGCGAGCGCGGAGTCGGTCGAGATCGGCCGCACCGTCGTCGACTTCGATGCGGATGGGATCTTCGGAGTGATCGGGGAGCGACTCAGCCCTTGAGCAGGGCCTGGAGCTTGACCACGGGATCGGCGAGCGCTGTCGGGTCGAGCGCCTTGCCGGCCTGCATCAGCCGCTTGGCGAAACGGATGTCGCGCGGGTTGTTGATCGCCGCGGCGCCCTCGATACGGCCGTCCTTGAGATAGAACTCGATGAACCGGTTCTTCTGGCGCTCGCCGCGGATGACGGTCTCATCCCACTCGACCGGCAGTCCGATGAGCTGGATGTTGAGATCGTACTGGTCCGACCAGAACCAGGGGATCTCCTCGTAAGGGGCCTCGCCGCCCAGCATCGCCTTGGCCGCGGCGATTGCCTGGTTCTGGGCGTTCTCCCAGGACTCCAGCCGGATCCGCCGGCCGAGCAGCCCGTTCGGGTGGTTGGTGACGTCGCCCGCAGCATAGATATCCGGGTCCGAAGTCCGGCCGAACGCGTCGACGATAACGCCGTTGTCGACCTCGAGCCCCGCCGCGGCGGCGAGCTCGACATTGGGGATCAGCCCGATGCCGATCACCACGACCGAGGCCGGCAGCACCGTTCCGTCGGGCAGGCGCACGCCGCTTACCCGGTCGTCGCCGAGAATCGCCTCGATCGAGGCGCCCAGGCGCACGTCGATCCCGCGTTCGCGATGGATCTCGTGCAGGCAAGCTGCGAAATCGGGCGTCAACGCCCGCCCGCAAAGCTGGTCCAGCGCCTCCAGGACGATCACATCGGCCCCCAACATGCGCCCGGCCGCGGCGACCTCGAGCCCGATCCAGCCGCCGCCGACCACGACCAGCTTTGCGCCCTCGGAGATGTCGGCCCGGATCGCTGCGCTGTCGGGGATGTCGCGCAGGTAGTGCACGCCGACAAGCTCGTTGCCTTCGATCGGCAGCGTGCGGACCCGCCCGCCTGTCGCCAGCATCAGCTTGTCGTATGCGACCGCTTCGCCACCCGCCAGAATCACCGTTTTGGTCCCGCGGTCGATCGCGGTCGCCGCCGTCCCGGTGCGCAGCTCGATCCGCTGTTTATCAAAAGCACCTTCGGGCCACAGATAGCTCGATTCCGCCGGCTCCTTGCCCAGGAGCACTTCCTTGGAGAGCGGCGGGCGCTCATAGGGCGGATAGGCCTCTTCGCCGATCAGGACGATCCGGCCTTCGAAGTCTTCGTCGCGCAACGTCTTGGCGGTCCAGCCGCCGGCCTGGCCGGCGCCGACGACCACGATCGTTCCGATGGCGTCCATCGCAGGTTCGGGCCGCCGGGATCAGCCCGGTACGCCGACCATGATGTCGTCGCCGTCGATCTTGATCTCGTAGGTTTTCAGGTCCTCGGTCACAGGCGGGGTCATCGCCTTGCCCGATTTGATGTCGAAGCACCCGCCATGCAGCGGGCACTCGATCAACGCGCCTTCGATGTAGCCATCCGCCAGCGAGGCATAGGCGTGGGTGCAGATGTCGTCGGTCGCGTAGAACTCGCCCTCGAGGTTGTAGATCGCGATTTCTTTCTTGCCGATCACGACCTGCAAGGCTTCGCCGTCGTCGAGATCGCCCGTCTTTGCGACCGCGTGGAACTCGATATCGCTCATTATGCGCTGTGTCTCCGTGTTGTCCGATCCCGCGCGGAAACCGGCCTTTGGATCCGGGCCGAACCGCGCAATCCGGGCAACGCGCCCGCTTGGCTCGGTCGGGCGGAGTGTACACAGCCCCCCGGAACGTGCCAACCGGTATCGCCCGCGATGGCCAGCGCGCCGGGCCGCCGGTATAGTCCGCCGGATCGTCGAATGCGCAACGTCGAACGCGCAACAGGGAACCGACAGCTTGCCCGAGAACGATGCCCCGCTGGTCTGGCCGCAGGAGGGCGTGAGCCGCGTCCCCTACCGGGTCTATTCCGAGCCCGGGATCTACGAAGCTGAACAGCGCAAAATCTTTCGCGGCGATGTCTGGCATTTCCTGTTGATGGACCAGGAGATCCCCGAGCCCGGCGACTACCGCACCGTCGAGGTCGGCGAGACTCCGGTGATCGTGCTGCGCGATGAGACCGGCGCGATCAACGCGATGGTCAACCGCTGCGCCCATCGCGGCAACATGGTGTGCATAAACAAGGTCGGCCGCGCCGATGGCCGCTTGACTTGCGTCTACCACAACTGGACCTACGACCTGAAGGGACGGCTGGAGGCGGTCGCCTTTCAGCACGGCATCGCGCGCCGCGGCGGCATGCCCGAGGATTTCACGATCGCCGATCACGCGCTGGAACGGCTGCGCGTTGACAGCTATTGCGGGCTGGTGTTCGGAAGCTTCTCGCCATCCGTTGCGCCACTGGCCGACTATCTGGGCGCGGAGATGCGCGCCAACATCGACCGCGTGCTCGGCCGCGAGATGGTGCTGCTGGGCGCCTACAGCCAGTTCATGCCCAACAACTGGAAGCTTTACATGGAGAACGTGCGGGACTCCTATCACGCGAGCCTGCTGCACGTCTTCTTCACCACCTTCCGGTTGAACCGGCTGTCGATGGACGGCGGCATTAAGCTCAGCCCGCGCGGCTGGCACCATATCAGCTATTCGATCGCCGCGACCGACCGCGAGGAGGCGCAGTACGATCCGGACAAGCTGCGCGCGGTCGAAGACGGCTATCGCCTGGCCGATCCGCGGGTGATCGGCGGCTGGCCGGAGTTTGCGTGCGGCACGACGCTGGCGATCCAGTCGATCTTTCCGAACTTCATAATCCAGCAGACCCGGAACTCGATCGCGCTGCGGGTGTGCATGCCAAAGGGAGCGACCGGCTGCGAACTATCCTGGCGCATCCTGGGCGCCGGCGAGGACACCGAAGATCAACGCGCCGCGCGAATCCACCAGTCCAACCTGATCGGGCCCGGCGGGCTGATCTCGATGGAGGACGGGGTCGTCGGCGGCTGGGTCCAGCGGGGCGCCAAGGCGGACCCGGACCGCGTCTCGCTTCTGGAGATGGGCGGGCGCGATGTCGCGCCCAGCCCGGGATCGCGTGCGACCGAGGTTTCGGTGCGCGGGTTCTGGAACGGCTTTCGCGATCTGATGGGTGTCTGAGGCGATGATTGAGGGGAGGTTTGGCCCGTGAAACTTGTTACCTTCGAGGCTGGCGGCAAGATGTCGTTCGGCGCGGTGACCGAGGCCGGGGTGATCGACCTCGCGCCGCGCCTGAACGGCGTCGGCGGGCTGATCGACCTGCTTGATGCGGAGGCCTGGTCGCGGGCCGCGGCGGCGGCCAAGGGCGCGCCGGCGGATTACCGGATCAACGAGATCGCCTGTCGCCGGCCCATCGGGCAGCCGGAGAAGATCGTCTGCATCGGCGTGAACTACGCCAACCGGAACCTGGAATACGACGACAGCTCGCTGCCGGACTACCCCAGCGTCTTCATGCGGGTGCCCGAGACCCTGGTCGGGCACGGCCAGTCTCTGGTGCGCCCGCCCGAATCGGTCCAACTCGATTACGAGGGCGAAATCGCGATCGTCATCGGCGAGGGCGGCCGGCGGATCCCGCGCGAACGGGCGCTGTCGCACATCGCGGCGCTGACCTGCCTGAACGAGGGCTGCATCCGCGACTGGATGCGCCACGGCAAGTTCAACGTCACCCAGGGCAAGAACTTCGATCGCTGCGGCGCGGTCGGGCCGTGGTTGGTGACCGCCGATGAGTTCGCCGGCGGCTACGGCGACTTGCGGGTGACCTGCCGGGTAAACGGCGAGGTGCGCCAGGACGACACCACCGCCAACCTGATCTTCGATTTCGCCGATCTGGTGAGCTACGTCTCGACCTGGGCGAGCCTGAAGCGCGGCGACATCATCTCCACCGGGACTCCGATCGGCGCCGGCGTCCGGTTCGATCCGCCCAAATGGCTGGTCCCGGGAGATGTCGTCGAGGTCGAGGTCTCCGGTATCGGGACGCTGTCCAACCCGGTCGTCGACGAGGCTTAGGCGGCGCTATTCGTCTTCCGGACCGCCCGAAGCCGGCCGGGTTGCGCGGTTCCGCTAGTGGATCAACCGAGACATTTGAATCCCCCGGCCGATGATGATCTGGCGACCATAACGCATTCAAATGTCTCGATAAGTTGATCCATCAACATAAAAACCAGTGGTTCGAAGCGAAATATTCGAACCACTGGACTATCGCGCGGCGGTGAACTCCCCGTTCCGCGTCTGTGACTATGCGAACGCTGCGTGCCGATAATTTTCGGCGGTTGTCGTTCAGTTGCGTGGTGGTTGATTGAGGCCTCGTTGGACGGCGGCGCGATCGAGGCATCGGTCGAGATATGAGACGACATTGGGATAGCCCGGCAGGTCGAGCGCATCGGCCGCTTCGTAGAATCCACCAAGCACCCGCACCCAGGGGAAGGTCGCGATGTCGGCGATGGTGTAGTCCTCGCCCATCAGATACGGCCTTCCGTCCAGACGGCCCTCGAGCACGGCGAGCAGCCGCCTGGTCTCATCCCGGTAGCGGTCGGTCGCGTAGGTGTCAGTCGTCTTGTCGGCGGCAAATTTGAAAAAGTGTCCGAACTGGCCGAACATCGGCCCGACGCCGCCCATCTGGAACATCAGCCATTGGATGCATTCGTAACGGGCGGCGGGGTCGGCCGGCAGCAGCTTTGCGGTCTTCTCGGCGAGATAGAGCAGGATCGCCCCGCTCTCGAACAGCGGCAGGGGCTCGCCGCCGGGGCCGTCCGGGTCGATGATCGCCGGGATCTTGTTGTTGGGGTTGAGCGAGAGGAACTCCGGGGTGAGTTGATCGTCGTTGCCGAAGGAGACCAGATGGGCCTCGTAGGGCAGCGCCATTTCCTCGAGCGCGATCGAGGCCTTGACCCCATTGGGGGTGGGCAGGGAAAAGAGCTGGACGCGGTCCGGGTGTTTGGCCGGCCAGCGTCTGGCGATGGGAAAATCGGACAGAGCGGTCATCACGGATCCTGTGCTGGTTAGTCGAGATCGACGACCGCGCCGCTATCGGTCTTTCCCTGCGCCCGGTAGTGGCCGAGCTTGGAGATCAGCGGCAGGTCGGTATAGCTGTAGAGGATGGCGTCGCCGGTCCCGGTGTTGACCAATCGGCGCCAGCGGTGATTGGGCACGACGAAGAAGTCGTTGCGCGCCCATTCCAGGGGCTCGCCGTCGACCTCGGTACGGCCCTGGCCGTCCATCACCCAGTAGACGGTCGAGGCGGTGTGGCGGAACGGCTGGGTCGCCTCGCCCGGGCGCAGGAGCTGGGCGCGGTAGGAGATGGTCGTGAAAACCGGCGTGCCGTCCTCCGGGTTGACCAGCTCGACGATCACGCCCTCATGGGGGTCGCCGTCGTAGCCGGACAGGTCGTCGAGCGCGGACCGGATGTCGACGCCCGAATAGAGGAACATCGGCGTCACGCCGCACCCGGAACCGCGGTGATGGGCTTCGAACAGCGGCCGGATCCCGCCGTGCCCGTAAAAGCGCTTGGAGAAGTTCTCCACCGGCTCGCCGTGATCGATCGCGTTCTTGGAGTCGTTTCGCGCCCAGGCGCATCCCAGGAAATCGATCAGCGGCCAGTCCAGCGTGTCCGCCCAGATCACCGGCGTGTCGTCGTCGTTGCCGTGGGCGTGCCAAGTGCCGTTGGGCGTGAACACCAGATCGCCGCGTTGGGGCAGGATCTTCTCGCCCTCGACGACGGTGTAGCCGCCGCCATCGGAGATGATCGTCCGGCTGGCGTTGGGCGCGTGCATGTGCGATTCGGCATCGTCGCCGCGCTTGTAGATCGAGATCGCGATGCGCATCGTGTTGGTGACTTTGATCCCCTTGGTCCCGAAGGCTGGGTTGGTCAGCAGCACGGACTGGCGCTCGGTGAGCTCGAGCGGGCAGAGCTCGGCGAGCTTGAGCAGGTTGGGCTCGATGTCGGACCATTTCCAGACATGCGGGGCGGGCGCGGGGTACTCGACCGTCAGGCTGTGCGGGCCGGGCTGGGGCCGGTCCGCACTTCCCAGATGCCAGGCGGTCTGGTTGGGCAGGTTCCAGCGCGTCCTGATCCAGATGTGGCGCTCGCGCACCTGCTGATTGAGCTCTTCGAGTTCGTTTACGATCAGTTCGAGCTCATGCGCACGGTCGCGCCGAGCCGATTCCGTGACGGTCGCCATATCGCATCTCCAGAGGTTCGCGCGCCAGTCTTCGCCGCGAAGCGTTGCCGGTCAAGGGCCATATGAGCCATCCCGGGGTGCATCGCCGGCCCTTGGCGCGTAGGATGCCGGTCCATGCACTCCAGGGACGCGGAACGGGCGATCGAGGCGCTGATCCACGACTATGCCCATGCGATCGACGACGGCCGGCTGGAAGAATGGCCGGACTTCTTCACCGAGGATTGCCTCTACCGCGTGATCTCCAGGGAGAGCCACGAGCAGGGCCAGCCCGTCGGGATCATGTCCTGCGAGGGGATCGGCATGATGCGCGACCGCATCCTGGCGCTTCGCGTGGCCAACATCTATGAGCCGCACGTCTATCGACACCTGATCAGCGCCATCCGCATCGAAGACGGCGTCGCGGAACCCTATCGGGTGCGGACCGGATTTGCCGTCATCCGCACCATGCAAAGCGGCGAAATCAGTGTCTTTCTGTCGGGCAAGTATCTGGATTCCATCGTTTTCGAGGCCGGGATGGCGAAGTTCCGAGAGCGCATCGTGGTCTGCGACTCCGGCCGTATCGACACGCTGATCGTCATACCGCCGTGACCGGCCCAAAGGTCCCTATGACGCCGGATTCGGCGGGTTCGGCAGGTTCACCATCCAGGCCCTGAACCATACGACCAAAACGTGTGATGCCGATTTTACTCTGGATTCTCTAGAGGATGCTAAGGTATGATGGTCAAGAAACTTCGATAATGTCGTAAGGCCATGCGACGGAGGCCACTCTGACTAATGGCAGACACGAGACGAACTTCCAGAAAGCCTGCTGGCAGACGCCCTGGGGCAAACCGGCCCGTCCCAATTTCGGCGTTTCACGGCAAAGACGAGATCATGCCTGGCTCAGAGCGCCTGCAAACGGGCCTGCAACGTCAATCACCGGAGGGAATGGAATTGTATCTATATCGAATGTCCCCGTTACTGTCCCTCGTGGAGTTTTAAATAATGTCGGCTCACATGTTGGACGTTTTCGAGGCCGAGCTGGCAACCCAGAAGCTCACCGTCATCGAACGGCTTGAGCTTCCAGCGCGCGAAGAGAGAACGACGCCGGTTCCCGACGCATATCGGATCGGACCCGTTGGCAAAAGGCTGCTCTCGGACGGCACCTTGAAGGGAAACCTGTGGTTGCATCAGGCGCTCGCCCTCCAGGAATTTGCGACCGGCAACAACGTGGTGCTTTCGACGGGAACCGCATCCGGCAAATCCTTGGTGTTCCAGGCGGCCGCCATCAAGACGCTTCAGAATGACGACGAAGCAAAGGTTCTGGTGTTCTATCCCCTGAAGGCACTGGCGGCGGACCAGCGTGAGAGTTGGCGCCGCGCTCTCGAATTGGCGGGGATGCCGGAAGACTGGATTGGGATTGTCACGGGCGACGTGTCGAGGCCGGAACGCAAGACGACCCTCGAAAAAGCCCGGATCATTGTCGCGACGCCGGATGTCTGTCATGCTTGGCTCATGCGGGGACTGTCCAGTAGTGCTTCCAAGCGCTTTCTCGCAAGCCTCGATCTCCTTATTATCGATGAAGCGCATACTCTCGAGGCTGTGTTCGGTAGCAATGTCGCCTTTCTGTTCCGGCGGCTCCAGGCTGCCGCACGGATATGTCGAGCGAAAAAGCGGGATGATCGCAGCTTCTCGGTCATCGCTGCGAGCGCCACGATTGCGAATCCGGGCGAACACCTCCACACGCTGACAGGCCTCGACTTCGCTGTCATCGACGGGAATCAGGACGGATCGCCTCAGCATGCCCGTTCGCTGCTGCACCTGGCCTGCGGCCCGGATGAGACACAGAGCATAATTTCGGACCTTCAAAGAGAGCTCATCGAGCATTCCGATTCGGGCAGCTTCATCACCTTCGTTGACTCGCGACAAGGTGTCGAACGGCTTGCTGCGCAGACCGAGCACGATCTCGTAAAGCCGTACCGGAGCGGCTACGAGGCCGAAGACCGCGCTGAGATCGAGGAGGCGCTGCGGTCCGGCAGGCTGCGCGGTGTCGTCGCAACATCAGCCCTCGAGCTTGGTATCGATATTCGTCACTTCGCAGTTGGTCTGAACCTCGAACTACCAACATCGCGGAAAGCATTCCGGCAGCGGTTGGGGCGCGTTGGCAGGTCCACGCCTGGCGCATTTGCTGTCGTGGCGCAGCCCAACGCCTTCCGACGCTACGGTTCATCACTTGAGGATTACTACCGGGGTTCAGTCGAGCCATCCCATCTTTACCTCGACAACCGCTTCGTCCATTTCGCTCACGCGAAATGTCTCGCGGATGAACTCGATATGTTGGGAGTGAAAGGGCGATCAGTTCCGCAGGACGATATCGACTGGCCTTCCGGTTTCGTGGATGTCTACGAGTTCGCAAGAGTCGGCGGAACCAGGGCGCGTCCGAAGGAGTTCGATCATATTGCCGGTATCGGTGGCGACAATCCTCATTATAACTATCCGCTACGCAACATAGGCGAGGAGAGCTTCCAGATCTCTCAGGGCCAGTTGCAGCCAATTGGTAAGCTGAATTTGCAGCAGGCCATTCGTGAAGCCTATCCCGGCGCTATCTACATGCACATGGGACGCCGCTGGCGAGTCCACGAATGGCGGAGTACAGCTCTGGAGCGCACGATCAAAGTGTCGTCGTGGAAGGCGCCGATCAACACGCGACCGCTGATCAGGACATTCGTCAACCTGAGTGTCGAGCGCGATGGAGTGGTCGCCAGCAATTTCTGCAAGGGGCCGCACGGGTTCCTGGCAGAGTGCCAACTCCAGATCACGGAGCGAGTCGAAGGATATCAAGAGCGCGGCGACCGAAAGCTCTATAGCGATCTGCGTCAGAATAATCCGCACATGTCTCCCAAGACCCGCGATTTCCGAACGACAGGCGTCGTACTCAAGATCGAGACCCAATGGATGGGAGAGGATAGCAAAAGACGACTCGCGGACGCGTTGCGCGATCTCATGGTTCGCGAGCACAGCATTTCACCGCAAGATGTCGGCGGTGCAGCCACCAATATCGCGATGGTCGTGGATGGCTCGCGCCATTCCGTGAGCGACGCGATCGTCATCTATGATGCGACCTATGGCAGCCTTCGACTGACGGAACCCGTATTCAACGAACTCGGCACCCTGATCGCCCGGCTCGAGCGGTCCAGCGAGCTGTCGCCGAGTGACGATGCGTTGGTGCCGGAGCAAATCGCATCGGGGTTACACGACTGGTTCGAGGAGCTCGGATCCGCAGATCCGGATGATTTTTCGAGCCTCGTGGATGGTAGAGGCGAGACAACGACAGATGGGCTGTTGTGGGTACTGGCGCCTGGAAGCATCGTAGCGAAGCGCGATAGCCAAGGCGTGCTACGCGACATCGAGATCGTGGCTCCGGAGATCGTGTCTCTCGACGGTCCACCGAAGCTTTTCTACCGCTACAGGGTTGATGGACCTGGAACCGCGATGGTGTCGGCGGATGCTATCAAACCGATCGGTGACGAATATCGGCACCAGAAATGGAATCCCCAGACGTCCGAGTACGTCGAGAGCGGCGAGGGTGATCTTCGCTGATGATCAAGAACGGCGAAAACAGTAGGTCAGACTCCCACATCCGATGAGCGCCAGCAGCCGGACGGCGGTGATAGCCTTGGGACATTGGGCTCCGCTGTCATCGGGCGTGCGCCCGAGCGGGCCAACTCGTCCGTATCGAGAAACCGGGTGATGTGGTTCCTCGGGTGCTTGGAGATGCCGAGACGGGGATTGCTGTCGCGCAAGCCCCATTCCTCGGCCCGGAACATCATCGAGCGCATCGGGGAGATGAGTGCATGTCCGGGCAACGCGCGAGACGCCACCGCGGCGATCTGCGCGACCCGTTGATACAGGCGGCGCGCGAGGCCTGCGCGATCATCGGCGATGCCGTCGCCCGGCGCTCGTTGCAGCCCGGCGCCGCCACGATCGATCCGAAGCTTGCGACAGCGGCCGGGCGCTGTGCCGTCGAATCCGACCGCGGTTACGGATTGACCGAGAAGCTGACCGAGCCGATGTGCTGGACGGTGTTGCGCACGTAGTCGCCGACGCTGAGCGCCTCGGCGGCGGTAGCCCCGCCGGCCATGACGATCCAGCCCGCCTCCAGCTTCTCGCCGGCCTCGGTCGACAGGCGGGCCGCCGAGACCAGGGACCGGATCGGGTTGCCCAGGATCGCCGCCGAGGAACCGATCTGGCGCGGCCGTCCGTTGAGTTCCAGGATCATGCCGAGATTCGCCAAGTCGCACTCCGCGCCCTGCCAGGCGCCGACGACGATGCCGGACGATGAGCAGTTGTCGGCCACGACATCGGCCAGCGAGAACTTGAAGTTGCGGTAACGCGAATCGATGATCTCGATCGCTGGCGCCACCGCCTCGATGGCCGCCATCGCCTCCGCCGCGGTGACGGGGGCGGCGAGCGGCTTTTTCAGCAGGAAGGCCACTTCGGGCTCAACCCTGGGGTGGACGTAGTCGGCCATCGAGATCGCATCGCCGTCTTCGACGATCATCCCGTCGGTGAGCCGGCCCCAGATCATGTCGTCGATGCCCATCTGGACCATCTTCGCGCGGCTGGTGAAGCCCATCTTCACGCCGATGCGCTTCTCGCCGCGCGCCAGCCGGCGGGCGATCGAGGCGGCCTGGACGGCATAGCCCTCCTCGGGGGTGATCGCGGCGGCATCGGAGATCTGCGCGATCGCCTCGGCGCTCGCGGCCGCATCGTCGAGGGATTGCGCCAGCGCTGCAATATCGGTCATGGCTCAGGCCTCCTTCCCGTCCGCCTCGGCGCGCCTGGCGAGGTCCAGCGCGACGTCGACGATCATATCTTCCTGTCCGCCGACCATGCGCCGGTGTCCGAGCTCGACCAGGATGTCGCGGGTGTCGATCCCGTAGGTCTCCGAGGCCGTCTCGGCATGGCGCAGGAAGCTCGAATAGGATCCGGTATAGCCGAGCGACAGCGTCTCGCGATCGACCCGCACGGGACGGTCCTGAAGCGGGCGGACCAGCTCCTCGGCGGCATCCATCAGCGCCCACAGGTCGCATCCGTGGTTGAGGCCGGCCCGGTCGGCAACGGCGATGAACACCTCCAGCGGTGTGTTGCCGGCGCCCGCACCCATGCCCGCGAGCGAGGCATCGACGCGCGTCACGCCGTATTCGAGCGCGATGATGGCGTTGGCCACCCCGAGGCCGAGGTTGTGATGGGCATGAATGCCGAGCTCGGTCTCCGGCTTCAGCCCGTCGCGGAAGGCGGCGAAGCGGTCGGCGGTGTCGCCCATCAGCAGCGCGCCGCCGGAATCGGTGACGTAGATGCAGTGCGCGCCGTAAGACTCCATCAGCTTGGCCTGGGCGACCAGTTCATCGGCCGGGATCATGTGGGCCATCATCAAGAACCCCGCGACGTCCATGCCGATCTCGCGGGCGTACTCGATGTGCTGCCTGGCGATGTCGGCCTCGGTGCAGTGCGTGGCGACGCGGACCGAGCGCGCGCCGGCGTCATAGGCGTTCTTCAGGTCGTGAATGGCGCCGATGCCGGGGATCAGAAGCGTCGCCAGCCGAGCGTGCTCGATCACGCTCGCCGCGGCCTCGATGTATTCGAGATCCGAATGCGCGGCGAAGCCGTAGTTGAACGACATTCCGGCCAACCCGTCGCCGTGGCAGACCTCGATCGCATCGACATGGGCGGCATCGAGCGCCTTGCAGATCGCCACCACATGGTCGAGACCGTATTGGTGCCGGATCGCATGCATGCCGTCGCGCAGGGTGACGTCCTGAATGTAGATCTTCCTGGACTTGTCGAGGGCCATCGTCCGCTCTCCGGTCAGGCCGCGGCCGTCCGCCCGACCAGCCGTTCGGCGGTCTTGAGCGCGGCCGAGGTCATGATATCGAGGTTGCCGGCGTAGGTCGGCAGGTAGTGCCCCGCGCCCTCGACCTCGAGGAAGACAGAGGATTTGATCCCGGTGAACTCGCCGAGTCCCGGGATGTGCAGGGGGTTGTTGGAGCCGAAACGCTCGAACTGCACGTCCTGCTTGAGGCGGTAGCCGGGCACGTAAGACTGCACCTCGGCGATCATCGCCTCGACCGAGTGCGCGATCGCGCCGGTGTCGCTCTCATCGGACAGCGTGTAGATCGTATCGCGCATCAGGAGCGGCGGATCGGCTGGGTTGAGCACGATGATGGCCTTGCCGCGCCCGGCGCCGCCGACGACCTCGATCCCTTTTGCGGTGGTCTCGGTGAACTCGTCGATGTTGGCCCGTGTACCGGGTCCCGCCGACCGGCTGGAGATCGAGGCGACGATCTCGGCGTAGTGCACGGTCGCGATGCGGTCGACCGCATGGACGATCGGGATCGTCGCCTGGCCGCCGCAGGAGACCATGTTGATGTTGGGCGCGCCCAGATGCTCGTCCATGTTGACCGCCGGCACGACATAGGGGCCGATCGCCGCCGGCGTCAGGTCGATGATGGTCTTGACGTGACCGGCGCAGATCCTGGCGTTGCGCGCATGCGCCTTGGCCGAGGTCGCATCGAAGACGATGCCGATGCCGGCCCATTCGTCCATCGCGGTCAGGCCGTCCAGCCCTTCATGGGTGGTCGCGACGCCGAGCGTGCGGGCCCGCGCGAGCCCGTCGGATTCGGGGTCGATACCGACCAGGGCGCCCATTTCCAGGATCTCGGAGGTCTCGATGATCTTGATCATCAGATCGGTGCCGATGTTGCCCGAGCCGATGATCGCAACGCGCGTTTTCATGGTTCTTTGTCCCTGTCTCCGTCCCTGCCTCCGCAATTCTCAAGACTCGAAGGCCGCGCGGACCGAGCCGAGCCCTTCGATCCGCGCCTCCATCACGTCGCCCGGCATCACCGGCGCCATCGGGCCGAGCGCGCCGGTCATGATCACGTCGCCCGCATGCAGCGGCGTTCCTACCTCGACCATCTTGCGGGCAAGCCAGAGGGCGGCGTTCAACGGGTTGCCCAGGCACGCCACGCCGGCCCCGACCGAGACCTGATCCCCCTTGTTCTCCATCACCATGCCGCATTCGCGCAGGTCGAGGTCCTCGATCGCGACCGGCCGCGCGCCCAGGACGAACAGCCCCGAAGACGCGTTGTCGGCGATGGTGTCGACGATCTTGATGTCCCACTTGGCGATGCGCGAGCCAACCACCTCGATCGCCGGCAGGGCGTAGGCAACCGCATCGATCAGGTCGATCGGCGTGAGCTGCCCATCGTAGAGATCGTACTCCAGCACCAGCGCGACCTCGGCCTCGCAGCGCGGCTGGAGGACCCGGCTGACCGGGATCTCCTCGCCGTCGGCCAGGCACATGTCGGCGAACAGCATACCGTAATCAGGTTGGTCGACGCCGAGCTGGGTCTGAACGGCCTTGGCGGTCAGCCCGATCTTGCGTCCGACCAGCCGGCGGCCCTCCTTCTCGATCCAGTGGTCGGTGTTCAGCTTCTGGACCTGGTAGGCGGCGTCGACATCGTTCGCAGGCAGGGACTCGCGGACCGGCTCGATCGGCTTTCCCCTGGACCAGGCGCCGCGGATGCGGCTGGCCGCTTTCTTGATCGCGTCTTGGCTCATCGGCTGCGGTTGCCCCTCAAAGCTTGATGCAGATGTTCTTCTGCTCGGAATAGAAGTTGAGCGCGTGCTGGCCGCCCTCGCGCCCGATGCCGGACAGCCCGATGCCGCCGAACGGCGTGCGCAGATCGCGCAGGAACCAGCAATTGACCCAGTTGATGCCCGCCTCCATCGCTTGGCTGACCCGATGGCCGCGCGACAGATCGGTGGTCCACACGACCGAGGCCAGGCCGTAATCGGTGTCGTTGGCCATCGCGATCGCCTCGTCCTCGGTATCGAAGGGGGTGACGTGGCAGACCGGCCCGAAGATCTCCTCCTTCTGGATCCGCGTGTCCTCGCCAAGCCCGGTGAAGACGGTCGGCTCGACGAAGGCGCCGGCATCGCGGCCGTCGCCGAACGCGGGGATGCCGCCGCCGGTCACGATTTCGGCGCCGAGCCCGGCCGCCAGCTTGTAGTAGGACATCACCTTGTCGCGGTGCCCGTGGGAGATCAGCGAGCCCATCTGGGTCGAAGTATCCTCCGGCCGGCCGATGACCATAGCCTCCGCCCGGCCCTTCAGCGCATCCACGAAGCGCTCGTGGATCGAACGCTCGACATAGACCCGCTCGGAGCTCAGGCAGACCTGCCCCGTATTGGCGAAGACCGAACGGGACGTGCCGTCGAGCGCGGCGTCGAAGTCAGCGTCGGCGAAGACGATTGCCGGGTTTTTGCCGCCGAGCTCGAAGGACAGCGCCTTGATGTTGACCGAGGCCGCTTTCATGATCTCGCGCCCGGTCGCGGTCTCGCCGGTGAAGGTGATCGCATCGATGCCGGTGTGACGGGTAATGAACTCGCCGGCCGAGCCGGGCCCGAAGCCGTGGACGACGTTGAACGCGCCGGCCGGAACGCCGGCTTCGTGCATCACCTCGGCCAACAGCGTCGCCGTCGTCGGGGTCTCCTCGGACGGCTTCAGGATCACCGCGTTGCCGCAGGCCATCGCCGGCGCGAGCTTCCAGGTCGACAGCAACAGCGGCAGGTTCCAGGGCGAGATCACGCCCACCACGCCGTGCGGCTGCCGCACCGCGTAGTTGATCGCGCCGCGCCCGTCGGGCGTCTCCTGCATATAGGCCTCGGTGCCGACCGACTTCACCAAATCGGCGAAGACCCGGAAATTGGCCGCCCCGCGCGGGATGTCGAGGTGGCTGGCCAGCGACTTCGGCTTGCCGGTATCGGCGCATTCGGCATCGACGAACTCGTCGAAGCGTCTCTCGACGCCCTCGGCCACCGCGTAGAGCAAATTGCAGCGCGCCTCGGCGGTCAGCGTGCCCCACGCGCCGTGATAGGCTTTTCGCGCGGCATCGACCGCTTGGTCGACCACCTCGCGGCTCGCCTCATGGACGACCGAGATCAGCGTGCCGTCGACCGGCGTGATGTTCTCGAACGTGCCTGCGCCGGCGACGAACTCTCCGCCGACATAGTTTCTCAATTCGCGAACGTTGCCTTGCGCCTCGGTCGCCACCTCGCGTCTCCCCTGGCATCGATTGCCGCGCACAATACGGGGATTCGCCGGTCCCTGGAACCGCGCAGTGCGACAATTCGCAACTTAAGCAGGCAAGACGGCCCATCCGGTCCGAAGTGCGTATCGTTCGATTCGGCGCGCATCTCGCCGACATCGCGAAACTATTCTAAAATGGACCGACACATCCAGGAAAGCGAGCGAAGCGCCGCGCGAACGACGCAGATCGGCATTGGGACGGCGATCAAATCGGTGAGGGGAGACGCAGAATGCTTCGCAAAGAAGTAAACGACCTGCTGACGCAGACGGACAAAGGAACGCCCATGGGCGAGCTGTTTCGCCGGTATTGGATCCCGGCGCTGCTTGCAAGCGAGTTGCCCGAAAATGATTGCCCGCCGGTGCGCGTCGCGCTCCTGGGCGAACCGATGATCGCGTTTCGCGACAGCCACGGCCGCTACGGACTGATGGAGGAGTTCTGTGCGCATCGCCGGGTCTCGCTGTGGTTCGGCCGCAACGAGAACGGCGGGCTGCGCTGTCCCTATCACGGCTGGAAGTACGACGTGACGGGCCAGTGCGTCGAGATACCGTCGGAGCCTGAGGAAAGCGACTTCTACAAATCGATCAAGCTCGACGCCTATCCCTTGCTCAAGGTCGGCGATGTGCTCTGGACCCATATGGGCGATGCCGGAAACCGCCCGCCCGAACCGGCGTGGGAGTTTGCGACCGTCGCGCCCGAGTGGACCGTCACGACCAAGCGCCTCCAGGAGTGCAACTGGCTGCAGGCCCTCGAAGGCGGCATCGATTCGAGCCATGTTTCGTTCCTTCATGCGAACGAACTCGAACGGGATCCGCTGTTCAAGGGCGCCAAGGCCAACCAGTACAACCTGAACGACACCAAGCCGGTGTTCAATGTCGCTCAATCTGAAGGCGGGCTCTATATCGGCGTCCGCCGCAACATCGAGGGCGATCGGTATTACTGGCGGATCACCCAGTGGGTCATGCCCTGCTTCACCATGATTCCACCCCGCGCCGACCACCCGCAGCACGGCCATTTCTGGGTGCCGATCGACGACAGGAATTGCTGGACCTGGAGCTACGACTACCATCCGGAACGTCCGCTGACTGCCGGGGAGCGCCAAGCCTGCCTCGACGGCAAGGGCGTCCACAGCGAGAACATTCCGGGCACGTTCCGTCCGGTCCAGAACAAGGACAACGACTACCTGATGGACCGGGAGGCGCAGAAGCGCGGCGAAACCTATTCGGGCATAGCGGGTTTCGCGATGCAGGATTCCAGCCTTCAGGAATCCATGGGGCCGGTTATCGATCGGACCCGGGAAAACCTAGTCGGCACCGACTACGGGATCGTGATGATGCGCAACCGTCTGCGCAAGGCGGTCGCGGACATGCGCGAAAAGGGCATCGAGCCGCCGGGCCGGGATGTCGAGCACCAGAAAGTGCGCTCGGTGTCGGTCGTTCTGGACCCTGAACTGAACTACGCGGCGGCCTGCCGGGACGCCTTCATCGCCGGGCACGGCAAGCCGCGAACCACGGTGTAGGGCGCGCGCAAGCGTTTATGAAGCGAGGACGGGATGACGCCGCTCAAGTTGAGTATCGCGACGACCGACTACGATCATTTCCGCGATTTCCGCACCGGCGCCGTCCGGGCCGAGGGGATCGACCAGACGTGGTCGATGCTGGGGCATCACGAAGTGTTCGCGCGCTTCACCGCGAACCGGGAATGGGACGTAGCCGAGCTGAGCTTCGCCAAGTTCTGCGCGCAGATCACCCGGGACGAATGCGACATCGTCGGCCTGCCGGTCGTCTGTTCCAGGCTGTTTCGGTTTTCATCGTTTTATGTGAATAAGAACGCCGGAATCCAGGCGGTGGGAGACCTCAAAGGCAAGCGCATCGGCTCGCCCGAATGGGCGCACTCGGCGGCGGTCTACATGCGCGGCTGGATGCACAATGAGTGCGGCGTGACGCTCTCGGACGTGCACTGGTTTCAGGCAGGCGCCAACGCGCCCGGCCGCGTCGAGAAGGTGGAACTCAACCTGCCGGCCAATGTCGAGCTTTCGCGCGTCGCCCACACCTCGCTCTCGGACATGCTGGCGTCCGGCGAGATCGACTGCGCCATTATCGCGCGGCCGCCGACATGCTTCCTCGAAGGCCATACGGACGTCGTCCGGCTGTTTCCCGACTACCTCGAGATGGAAGAAGAATATTTCGCACGGACCGGAGTCTGGCCCATCATGCACATCGTTGCGATGCAGAGGCGTATTCTGGACGAGAATCCCTGGGTCGCGCGCAATCTCTATAACGCGTTCAACGAATCCAAGCGGCGCAGTGTCGAGCGTATGCTCGATCCCGCGGTCTCCCGCTATCCGCTGGCGTGGGCGCCAGCCTACGCCGCCAGGATGCGGGAGACGTTCGGCGGCGATCCCTTCCCCTTCGGCATCGAAGAGAACCGCCCCACCTGGGAGCAGATGCTACTCTACACCCACCAGCAGGGCATCGCACACAGGCATATGACGCCAGAAGATATTTTTCCGCAAGGGATCATGACCAAGGTCGTGGTGTAGCGAACAGTCGTCCCCCGGTCGCTCATGAACCCGGCATCCGACGGGACAATCGAGGCGAGGGCCGCCGTAGACGGATCGGCCGCTCACGCGTCGGCGATGCTGCGCTCCATCGTCTCCCGCAGGCCCGCGGTGACTTCCGGCTGGACGCCGAACCACATCTTCCAGGCGGGCGGCCCCTGGTGCAGAAGCATGCCGAGGCCGTTCAAGGTGCGATTACCCCGTTCGCGGGCGGCGGCCAGGAAGGGCGTTTCCAGCGGCGTGTAGATGATGTCGGCGGCCAAGGCCGATTGCGGCAGCTTGTCGAGCCTGAGATCCAGCGCCGGCTGGCCGGCCATGCCCTGACTGGTGACGTTGATCGCCGTCGCCGCGCCCTCCAGCATGTCGTGACGGTCCTCCCAGGGCGCGACCTCGATCGTGCCGCCGAACTCCGCGGCGATGGCCTCGGCCTTCGCTTGCGTGCGGTTGACCAGCCGAATCTCCGTGGCGCCCAGATGCAACAGTGCATGGCAGACCGCGCGGCCGCCGCCGCCGGCCCCGATTACGGCGACCGGACCCGCATCGGCGCGCCAGTCCGGCCGGTTCTGCTGCACGTTGCCGACGAAGCCCAGCCAGTCGTTATTGGCGCCGAACAGCGATCCGTCGTCCCGCACGACCACGCAGCTTATTGCACCGATCCTGTTCGCCGCCTCGTCCACCTCGTCGACGATGGTCATGGCGTCCAGCTTGTGGGGGATCGTGAGGTTGCAGCCAGAAAAGCCCAACGGGTGCAACGCTCTAAGGGCCGGCGCCAAAATGCCCGGCTTGATGGCCAGGAAGACATAGGCGCCCGCCAAGCCCTCCTGCTCCATCCAATAGTTGTGCATGAGAGGCGAGCGCGAATGCATCACCGGCCAGCCCATCACGCCGGCCATCAGGAATCGATCCGGGTGCGTCAATGTGAAAATCCCACAGAAAGTTCGACGTCAGGCTGACGGAAGCCGCCCCTTCGTTGGCCTACGGGCGACCATCGAGCTTGGCGCTGAAATGATCCCAGGTGCGTTTAAACAGAGTCGGGTTCCACAGCTTCTCCCGGCACGCCTCGACCTCTTCGTCGCTGAAGGCGTAGGGCTTGCCGATTTGCGCCGACATGTACTGGCGGCAGGCATTTTCTTCGAGATAGTTCATCAGCACGAAGGCATCGACGATGCTCTTGCCCGTGGTCGCCGCGCCATGCGCCTTCATCAGCACCGCCGGCCTGTCGCCGAGTTCGTCCGCAAGCCGCCCGGCCATCTCCGGGGTGTTGATGGAGTCCGGGGAGTCGAGCACCGGCATCGGATAGACCAGCGATCCCTGCGCGTAGACCGGCAGATATTCCTGGCCGGCGGTCGTAAGAATGGTCGACCAGTTGGGATGGGCATGGATGACGGCATCGACATCGGGCCGCGCCTTGTAGATGCCGGCGTGGAGGTGGAACTCCAGCGGCGGCCTGCCGTCGCCCTCTATCAGATTGCCGTCGAAATCGATGGTGCAGATGTCGTCGACCGTCAGTCGGGCCCGCTGGCGCGAACCGATATTGATCAACATGCGCCGGCCGCCGGCGCGGACGCTCGCATGGCCATTGTAGTCGATGATGTCCGACCGCTCGAGCATGCGGATGCAGTGGACGATCTGTTCCTTCATCTCGAGCGTCTCGCTCATGTCGCGCTTTCTTTCCCGTTTCTCACCAGCCGGCTTGCTCGCGCACGCCGCGGCGCCACAGCTCCCAGGCCCGCATACTTGCCCCCTTGTTGGGGACGTCCGCCAGGAGGCCTTCTTCCTCATCGAGCGACGCCACGGTCCCTGCGCCGCCGAGCGCTACGGTCCAGTGCTGAACGCGCGCGTTAACCTCCGTATAGACGGCGCGGAACACCGCGGTCTGCAGGGTCGGGCCACAGGCGACCGATCCATGCGCACGCATGAGCGCGACGTTCTTGTCGCCCAGACATGCCGCAAAGGCGACGCCTTTGGGACAATCGCTGACCAGCATGTCGGTGGCGCCAAATTCTTCGCTGATATCGAAGACCGGCGCGCCCGCGGCCAGAAAGGCCGCGTTGTGGAACATCGCCTCCATCTTCCTATCGACCAAGCCGAACGGAATGACCGACGGCGAGTGGCTGTGCGCGACCGCATTGATATCGGGCCGGGCCTTATAGACTTCCCCGTGGATGAAGCGTTCGAGGAAACTTCCGCGCCCGTTTGCGTCGCAGGGTTCGCTTTCCAGGCTGTATTCAATAATGTCCTCCGGAGTCGCCATGGCGGGCGCCATGGCGCGCGACATGAAGTAACGATCGGGTGAATCGGGGTGGCGATGCGAAATGTGGCCAAACGCGTCGACGACGCCCCGCTCGGCCAAGATGCGGCTCGCCGCGGCCAGATCCGCTTTGAAGTCGGCCGAAACCGGACCGCCGGAGATCGGATCGTCGCTCAATATTCGCTCTGTGCCTCGGGATGCGCCAATGGCCATGTCACTGTCGCTCCCTCCTTCGGACGCGCTCATTTTTCACGACGGCTCTCCAAATTCGCGTGGACGATGAAATCCTATGGAGCGGCCCACAGGGAGTCCATCGAACCGTAATGTCCGGATCGGGTCAGGCCTCGACCTCGAAGATGGCCTCGATTTCCATCGGGAAGCCGCGGGGAAGCTCGGCCATGCCGACGGCGCTGCGCGCGTGTTGGCCGGCTTCGGGGCCGAACAGCGCAAGGAAGAGGTCCGAGGCGCCGTCGATGACGGCGAACTGGCGCTCGTAGCCCGGCGAGGAATTGACCATGCCGGTGACCTTGACCACCTGGACGATCTTGTCCAGCGAGCCGATCTGCTGCTTGACCGAGGCGAGGATATTGAGCGCGACCTTGCGCGCGGTATCGACCGCGTCGGCCTCGGGGATTTCGGCATCGACCTTGCCGCGCATTACCGCGTCGGGTTCGGCCGGCGGCGGATGGCCCGAGGTGTAGAGTAGCCGGCCGACCTGGACGCACCCTGTGCGGTTGGCGCTCGGGTACTTGAAGGGAGCGGGCAGCGCCAAGCCCATCTTGGCCAGGCGCGTTTCGATCCTGCTGGCGGCCGGTTCGGGTCTTCCCATCTCGGGTTCTCAGTGTGCCGGCTCGGGGATCGGCGGGTCTGCACCTTCGGGAAGCGGCCGCAGCCGGCAGGGTAGGCCGCGCGTGTCCGCCGAGCCGGTGATCGGGTCCCACGGCCCTCCATAGGATATGGCCGCGTTGATGTTGACGGTGAGCGCGCCGTGCTCGGGGCCCGGCGCCTCGGGCAGCCACCAGCCCATGCCGGTGCGCACGACCCCGGGCGCGGTCTCTTCGGTGAGGCTGAGCCGGAGCGCGCACACGCCGTCGCCGGCCGGGGTCTCGACCTCGACCCAGTCATCGGCCGCGAGCCCCAGCCCGGCGGCGGTTCCGGGATGGATCTGAAGCAGGGGAAAGGGCGAGATTTTGCGCGCCCAAGCCTGATCACGATAGCGCGAATGATGGTAGGTCTTCTCGCGCGCGCCGGTCAGCAGCACCAGCGGGTAGTCCGCGCGCACCGCCGGGGTCTCGCGCTCGATCCTGGGCGCGATGTGGACCGGCAGCGGCTTGAGGCCGAGCGCGGCGAGCGTTTCGGAAAAGAGTTCGATCTTGCCGGTGGGTGTGCGGAAGCCAGCGATCTCGAAATCGCCCATCCGAAACGGATAGCGGGCGTAGCCGGTCCGCTCAAGCTCTTCGAAGGCGATCTCGTTTTCGCCCAGGAGCATCGCGTTGAATTCCCGCTTGCTGCGCCAGGGGATGAACCGGCGCGCCGCGACGCCGCGGGTCTCCAGCCGGTCGGCGAGGTCGGCGGCGATCTCGAAATCCGAGCGCGCCTGCCCGCGCGGGGCGAGCACGGGCCGGGTGTAGCTGACGCACGGCGCCGCGGGATCGAGCGAGATCTCTTCTTCCTCCAACCCCGTGGTCTTGGGCAGCACGATGTCGGCGAGCGCGGCCGTCGGCGTCATCGAATGGCTCACCGCCACGAAGAAGTCGAGCGAACGCAATGCCGCCAGCGTTTGGCGTGTGTCCGGATAGGTGACCGCGATGTTGACGCCGCTCAGATACATCGCCCGCACTGGGTAGGGCTCGCCCGTCAGGATCGCCCGGAGAACCGAAGGGTTATGGCAGGCGGTCTGCCAGCCGTCCGGTCCAGCCCAGAGTGGGAAGGCGTCCGCGCCGATCGTCTTGGCCTCGATGTCGGGCTCCAGCCGGTAGGCCGGGTCATGGAGCAGGTCGATGTAGTTACGGAGGCCCTTGGGCCGCTTGGTCCGTCGGTTGCCGCCGACGCGATCCAGGTTGCCGGTGATCGCGACCAGGATATGGAACGCGCGAAAGGTCTGGACGCCGTTGGAGAATGCATCGATTCCGTGTCCGCTGACGAAGGTCGAGGGGCGCGCGGCATAGAGCCGGGCGGCGCGGACGATGCGCTCGGCCGGGACGCCGCTCAGCTGCGCGGCCCAGTCGGGCGTCAGGGCCGCGACGTGGTCCGCCAGCGCCTCGAAGCCGTGGCACCAACGCGCGGTGAAGTCCCGGTCGTAGAGGTCTTCCGCGACGATCACATGGATCATCGCCAGCGCGATCGCCGCATCGGCGCCGGGCCTGGGCTGGAGCCACAGATCGGCCATCGCCGCGGCCGGCGTCCGCGCGGGGTCGATGACCACGATCTTCGCCCCCCTGGCTTTGGCCCGCCTGAGCGCCATCCACTGGGCCGGATCGGCCGCGGACGGATTACGCCCGACGATCAACGCGCAGGCGGTTTCGTCGATGTCCTCGCCCCCGATGCATGAAAGCCCGGTGATCCTGTCCGACAGCGCCCGGCAGCCGCCGCATAGATCCTGGTTCATCATCCAGTTGGGCGAGCCCAGGGCGCGCATCAACAGGGCCACCATCGCGCCCCGGCTGAAGAAAGCCGACGAGACCGCTCCCACCAGCGACAGCGGCCCGTGGGTCTGGCGCGTCGCGATCAGCCCGTCGGCGACCTCATCGAGCGCGGTATCCCAGCCGATCGGCTCCCAGTCGCCGGACCCGCGCGGCCCGCACCGGCGCAGCGGCCGGATCAGCCGGTCGGGATGCCCGGTCAGCTCCTTGACGCCGCGGATTCCCTTGACGCAGAAGGCGCCTCTGGAGCCGGGATGGTCGGGGTTGGGGTCGATCCGGGCGATGCGGCCGTCCTCGACGCTCACCAGCGCGCCGCAGCGGGTGCTGCATTCCCAGCAGGTCGTCGGTACTTGCATCGTTCGCTTTCCCCAGCTCCCACGATCTCCCGATCTTATCATGCAGCGCCTCGCCCGGCATGTCTGCGGGCCAGAAGGCCGGAAAAAGGCACTGTATCATCGCCGGCGCGGGCGATGTCGTTCATGCAGGCCCTGGCGGGCACGAAAGAGATCCGATCCGTGACGAGGCTCACGACCGCGACGTCCGCCAAACTGCGGCGGGGAGGCTCATGCACCGCGCGGCCTGCCTAAAGGAAGGGAGTGTCATGACAGACGAGAAGACTTCGATCCCATCGTGCCCACCGCCGGATCTGAACCCCGATCGGCTGCGCTTTTCAGTGCCTCAGGGTGCGTGCGATGCCCATCTCGATGCCGGTCATGCCGGCGGCGAGCCAGATCGGCACATTGGTCTTGCTGAAGATCACTGTGCCCGCCTTGCGCCAGCGCTCGACGCGCGCGAGATAGTGCTCCAGGATTTCCACGCAGCCTATCTTGCGGCGGCGGGGCCCGCCAGCCGCTCGGCCGACTGAAACACGATATCGCTCATCCCCGCCCCGCGCGCTGTCATCTGCTGAGGAAATTAGTACTTCGCGGCCGATGCCTTGGGCATCTCGAAGACGCGCTTGACCTCGGGGAGGTTCGCGACCACGGTCTCGCCCACGGTGAGGAGCCGCTTGCGCATACTCTCGCGCTCTTCCGGCGTCAGGTCGTAGATCCGGCCGCCGTTTTCCTTCCACGCCCCCTCATTCCTGGCGAGGAATTCCTCTCTGTAGGCGAGTGTCTCCCAATCGGTGTTCTGGCCTTCCTCGATCAGAACCTGACGGATGTCGCCGGGTAGTTTTTTTCATCTTGGCGATGGCCTCCACCAGGATCGTCGATTCGTTGGTCCGGGTGAGATTCCTGGTCACCGACCAGTATTTGAAGGTCACGAAGATCGACAGCCTGCTTTTCATGCCATCCACCGTGCCGCGCTGCAGGGCCTGGAGCGCTTCCAGCAGCGGGATCGGGGCCGGCGAGGCGCCAAGCCGACGCATGGTCTCGCGTTCGATGTCGCTGGCGAAAACCCGGATCTTTTTGCCCCCGAAATCGGCCAGACGCTTGATCGGCGCGCGCGAGACGTAATGCGCGAGATCTCCTGCATAGATGCCGATCCCGGTGATGCTCTTGCGATCGCCCATCGAGAAGAACATCTTTTTGAAGTCCGGGTCGTGCAGCGCGTTCTGGGCATGGCGCAGGTCGTGGAACAGGCCCGGCGCTGAGGTGACCATGAAGCGCTTGTCGATGCCGACGAAGAAATCCGGCGGAAACAGCGCCATTTCCTGGGTTCCAAGCTGGACGCCTTCGATCTGACGGGGAATTCCGCCAAGCTGGCCCGCCGGGAAGACGCAGACATCGACCCGATTGCTGATGCGGCGCTCGACATTCTTCTCGAAGTTGAGCATCCACTGATGCACGGTGTCCTTGATGGTCACCGAGCCGATCTTGGAGGGGTGATGGCGGAAATGACGGGCGCGCTGGCGGGCGTGCGGGTGGTCGACCTGACTCGGGTTCTGGCTGGGCCCTATTGCACCCAGCTTCTGGGCGATCTCGGTGCCGACGTGATCAAGATCGAACGCCCGGGGAGCGGCGACGATACGCGGAAATTCGCGCCGCCCTTCCTCAAGGACGAAGACGGCAGCGACACCGCCGAGAGCGCCTATTTCATGTCGGCCAACCGCAACAAGCGCTCCGTCGCCCTCGATATCTCAAAGCCGCAAGGCCAGGATGTCGTGCGCGCGCTAATCCGCAAGGCGGATGCGGTTGTCGAGAATTTCAAGACCGGCAATCTCGCGCGCTACGGCCTCGACTACGACACGGTGAAGGTGGACAACCCGAAGCTGGTCTACTGTTCGATCACCGGCTTCGGCCAGACTGGGCCCTATGCAAAGCGGCCGGGATACGACTTTCTGATCCAGGCGATGGGCGGGATCATGTCGCTGACCGGGGAGGTCCAGGGCGAGCCGCAGAAGGTCGGCGTGCCGATCGCCGACATCATGTCGGGCATGTTCGCATCCGTGGCGGTGAGCGCGGCGCTGCGCCACGCCGCGCTCACCGGCCGGGGTCAGTACATCGACATCGGCATGCTCGACACCCAGGTCGCCTGGCTGGTCAACGCCGGGATGAATTTCCTGCACGCGGACGATCTCGGCCGGCTGGGCAACGCGCACCCCAACATCGTGCCCTATCAGGTCTTTGCCACCGCCGACGGCCATATTGTCGTAGCGATCGGCAACGATTCCCAGTTCCGCCGGTTCTGCGACTCGATTGACCGCGCCGATCTCTGCGAAGATGCGCGGTTCGCAACCAACGACGCGCGGGTGCGCAACCGAGAGAGCTGCATCGCGGCTCTCCGGCCGGTCTTCGAGTTGCGACCGTCGGCCGACTGGCTCGCCGATCTCGAGGCGCAAGGCATCGGCTGCGGGCCGATCAACAATCTGGCGCAGGTCTTCGAGGACCCGCACGTGCGCGCCCGCGGCATGATCGCCGAGGTGCCGCATCCGGCGATTGACGGCCGGCCGGCGCGGCTGATCGCGAGCCCCCTACGGCTGTCCGCGACGCCGGTCGAGACCCGCCGCGCCCCGCCGCTCCTGGGACAGCACACCGAAGAAGTGCTGGAAGAGGTGCTGGGCATGGACGATGCGGCCCGCGCGGGGCTGCGCGAGGCTGGGATCATCGGGCCGGCTCTGTCATAGTCGGGCCGGTAATCCGGGGAGGGCAAGATGACCGAAATCGGCCACATCAATTACGACGAAATTGAGGTCGAAAACTCCGCGACCTATGACAGCCTGAAGGACAGGGTGGTGATCGTCACCGGCGGCGGCCAGGGTATCGGCCGCGGCTATGCTCACTACTTCGCGGCCCAGGGCGCGATCCCGGTGATCGCCGAGCTCGACGCCGACGCTGGCGAGCGGGTGGCCGACGAGGTCCGGGCGAAGCAGGGCAAGGCGCTGGCGGTCCAGACCGATGTCGCCGACCTCGATTCGGCGACCAACATGGCCGAGAAGACGCTGGCCGAGTTCGGCCGCATCGACTGCCTGATCAACAACGCTGCGGTCTTCTCCAGGATCACGATGGCGCCGTTCTGGGAGCTCCCGGTGGACGAGTGGAAGGCGGCGATGGACGTCAACATCACCGGATCCTTCTTCTGCGCCCGCGCAGTGGTGCCGGCGATGCAGAAGGCGCGCTGGGGCCGCATCGTCAACGTCTCCTCGGCCACCTTCGTGATGGGCCTGCCCAACTACCTCCATTACATCACTTCAAAATCGGCCATGGTCGGCATGACCCGGTCGATGGCGCGCGAGCTCGGCGGGTGGAACATTACCGTCAACACCTTCTGGCCGGGCGTGATGCAGACCGAAATCGAGCGCTCCTCGGTGCCGCGCGAGCGGTTCAAGGAATACACCGACCGCCAGTCGATCAAGCGGCAGGGAACGATCCACGACCTCGCCAAGGCGATGCTGTTCCTGTGCTCGGAGGAGGCGAGCTACATATCGGGCCAGAACCTGCAGCCCGACGGCGGTCTCACGTTCCTCTGAGGGCGCGGCAATGGCGGGGCGCGTCCGCAAGATCGCCGAGAGGCGCAAGGTCCCGGTTTACTGCTATCAATGCGTGGCTGGGCCCGACCTGATGAAGGTCGAGGTCGAGGACGGCGTCGCCGCGCGGATCGAATCCAACTACGACATCGCGGACCACCATCCGGGCGGCGGCCGGGTGTGCGTGAAGGCCTACGGGCTGATCCAGAAGACCTACAACCCCAACCGCGTCGCCCGGCCGATGAAGCGGACCAACCCGAAGAAGGGCCGGGACGAGGATCCGGGGTTCGTGCCGATCTCCTGGGACGAGGCGCTGGACATCGTGGCGGCGAAAATGCGCGAGATCCGCGCCAAAGGGCTGCGCGACGACGAGGGCTATCCCCGCCTTGCGGCGAGCTTCGGCGGCGGCGGGACGCCGACTCAGTACATGGGGACCTTCCCGGCACTGCTGTCGGCTTGGGGCGCGGTCGATCTCGGCTTCGGCGGCGGGCAGGGGGTGAAGTGCTATCACTCCGAGCATCTGTATGGCGAGCTGTGGCACCGCGCGTTCATCGTCTCGCCCGATACGCCGTATACCAACTACGTCATCAACTGCGGCAACAATGTCGAGGCCTCGGGCGGGGTGGCCGGAGTCTGGCGCCAGGCCGATGCGCGGGTGCGCGGCCTCAAGCGGGTTCAGGTCGAGCCGCATTTGTCGGTCACCGGCGCCGTGTCCGCCGAATGGGTGCCGATCAAGCCCAAGACCGATGCCGCCTTCCTGTTCGGTCTGATCCACCGGATCCTGATCGAGCGCAATTGGCGGGAGGTATGCGATGTCCGGTCCATCGCGCACGACACGACCTCGCCCTATCTGATCGGGCCGAACGGCTACTACCTGCGCGATCCGGAGACCCGCAAGCCGCTGATCTTCGATCTCGCCTGCGGCGGCGCCAGGCCGTTCGATGCCGGGATCGCCGATCCCGCGCTCGACGGCGCCCACCGCGTTGCCGGAATCGAAATCGGCCCGGACGAGACGGTCTGGCGGCACGATGCGGGTACGGATGCGGCGCCGGCCTTCCGGAAACTGCTCGATCATGTCCGGCCATTCACGCCCGAATGGGCCGAGGCGCAGTGCGACGTGCCGGCCGAGCGCATACGCACCATCGCCGACGAATACCTGGCGCATGCCATGATCGGCGAGACCGTCGAGATCGAGGGCCGGACGCTTCCCTTCCGCCCGGTCGCAGTGATGCTGGGCAAGGGGGTCAATAACGGCTGGGGCGGCTACCAGACCTGTTGGGCGCGCACGCTGCTGGCCGTCCTGGTCGGCGCGCTGGAAGTCCCGGGCGGCACGCTGGGCACCGCGGTGAAGCTCAACCGGCCCGCCGACAGCCGGCAAAAGACCGTGCGGTCGGTCGCCGACGGCATCATGGATTATCCCTTCAACCCGACCAGCCGCGAGGAGTGGAACGCCAGGCCGCATATCCGCAACGCCTACAAGACCCTGGTGCCGCTGGCCGCCGACTCGGCCTGGTCGCCGGCGCTCGGCCCTGCCCATCTGCCCTGGCTGTTCCAGAAAAAGCCGCCCGATCGCTGGCCCACCCAGACGAAGCCGGAGATGTGGATCAACTACCGCACGAATCCAGCGATCTCCTCGTGGAACGCACCGGAAGTGGCCGAGCGCATCGCCGAGTTTCCGTTTACGGTCTCTTTCGCCTATACGCGCGATGAGACCAACCATATGGCCGATGTGCTGCTGCCCGAGGCGACCGACCTCGAAAGCCTGCAGCTCATCCAGATCGGCTCGACCAAGTTCACCGAGCAGTTCTGGAAGCATCAGGGCTGGGCGGTGCGCCAGCCGGTGGCCGATCCGGTGGTCGATACGATGGACATCTCCGACATCGCCACCGCGCTGGCCGGGCGGGTGGGCCTTCTGGAGGACTACAACGCCGCCATCAACCGGGGCGCGGCGGGCTGCCGGCTGACCGACGATGCCGCCGGCTACGACTACGGGCTCGATCCGGCGACCGCCCATGAATCGGAAGAGATCTGGAATGCCGTCGCCAAGGCGGCGAGCCACACGCTGTCCGACGGCGAGGAGGTTCACGACATCGCCTGGTTCAAGGAGAACGGCTTCATGCTGCGGCCGTTCCCGCAGCTCGACTGGTATCTCTACCCGACGCTGAAAGATCGGGGCCTGCGCTTCGAGATGCCCTATCAGGAGCGCCTGATGCGCCGGGGCGCCGAGCTTGCCGAGCGGCTGCACGAGACCGGCGTGAACTGGTGGGACCGCCAGCTCGAGGAATACGAGCCGCTGCCGGGCTACAAGCCCTTCCCCGACATCTGGATCAACTACGCCGCGGAGATGGGCCACGATCCGGACGAGTTCCCGCTCTGGGCGCTCACCGCGCGCTCGATGCAGTATGCCTGGGGCGCCAATGTCGGCATCCCGCTGATCAACGAGGTAGCCGGGAACATCGCCGGCCACAAGGGTGTGATCGTCAACCGCAAGACCGGCCGCGAGATGGGGCTTTCGGACGGCGATCCGATCGTCGTCGAATCGGTGAGCGGGATCACCCGCGGCCGGGCCGTGCTGCGGGAGGGCATCCGGCCCGACACGATCCTGATGATCGGCCAATTCGACCACTGGGCGACGCCGTTCGCCAAGGACCTCGGTCTGGCCAGCCTGAACTCGGTGACCTCACTGTCGCTCAGCTTGACCGACGCGACGGGAAGCGGCGCCGACCTCGCCCGGGTGCGCATCCGGCGCGATGACGGCAAAGGCCCCCGGCCGTGAGCGCCCCGCGCTGGGGCATGGTCGTCGACCTCAACCGCTGCGTCGGCTGCCAGACCTGCACCATTGCCTGCAAGCACGCCAACGACACACCGCCCGGGGTGCAATGGCGTCAGGTTCTGGACGTCGAACGCGGCACCTATCCGGATGTGGAGCGCCTGTTCCTGGTGACCGGCTGCCAGCACTGCGCCGAGCCGCCCTGCGTGCCGGTCTGCCCGACCGGCGCGACCCGCCAGCGCGCCGACGGGCTGGTCACGATGGACTACGAAACCTGCATCGGCTGCGGCTACTGCGCGGTCGCCTGCCCGTACCAGGCGCGCACGATCGTCCACGATCGGGAGTGGTATTACGGCGGCGCGCCGACCGCCCAGGAGAGCCACGCCGCGCACGAAGAGCGGATCGGCGTGGCCAACAAATGCACGTTCTGCGTCGAGCGGATCGACGAAGCGGCCGATCTTGGCCTCACGCCGGGGATCGATCTCGAATACACGCCCGCCTGCTCGTCGGCCTGCATCGCCCAGGCGATCCATTTCGGCGATTTCGCCGATCCGTCCAGCAACGTCAGCCGGCTCACTGCCGGGAACGCCAGCTTTCAGATGCACGCCGAACTCGGTACCGATCCGCAGATCCGCTACCTCTACGAGGTGCCGGAGACCATGCCGGGCCGTTCGGCAGATGCCGGCGACCTCGACGACGCCGCAATGGGCGATCCGAGGAACCCGCTGGTCGGCCCCCGCCAGACCTTCTGGGATGCCCGCGCGGCGATGAACTTCATCATGGGGGGCATGGCCTCGGGCCTGATGGTCGCGGCCTGTACCGCTTGGCTTGCCGGAATCGTCGCCGATGTGCCGATGCTTCTGGCCGTCTACGTCGCGGCCGGCGTGTTCATGGCGATCGGCCTGTTCTTCGTCCTTCTCGAGATCGGGCGGAAGGCGCGCTTCCTCCGTGTCCTGCTACGGCCGCAAAGCTCGTGGATGACGCGGGAGACCTATGCGGTGGCGACGATCTACCCGGCGCTGCTGCTCGACCTCTTCCTGCCGCACCCGGCACTTCACGCCCTGATCGCCCTCAGCGCGGCGGTCTTCCTGTATTGCCAAGCTAAGATCCTTTACGCCGGCAAGGGCATTCCGGCGTGGCGGGCGCCGCTGATCCCGGCAATGCTGGTCGCGACGGGGTTGTTCGAGGGGGTGGGCCTGCTGGCGGCGTTCCTGGCGGTCATCGGGACGGGCGGATTGCCGGCCGGGTCGGTCGTGCCGGTCGGCATCGCCATCGTCGTCCTTGCCGGGCTCAACGCGGCGCTGTGGCGGCGCTATCGCTCGACCGCGGCGTCGGTCGGAATCGGACCGCTCGCTCGCGCCGATCTGGCGGCGGCGAGCCCGTTCGTGATCGGGGTCGGGCACGTTGCACCGATCCTCCTTTGCCTTGTGGCGCTCGTCCTGGCCGGGCCGGCGACGGCGTTCTGGCTCGCCGCGGCGGCCGGGGTGACGGCCTTTGCCGGCGGGGCGGTATGGAAGTTCACTCTCATCACCCGGGCCTGCCATCAGCAGGGGTTCGCCATTCCGGCGATGCCCCGGCGCGGGTCCGGCGCCCGCGCCGCGCCGGCGCGCCTGTCGCCGACCGCCGCCAAGCTTGTTTAGACCGCGGCCCTTCGGGCGACTCATCCCCGGCAGCTTGTTGCGGGTGGCTTGTTCCGGTGTCGCGGATCTCTATGGTCGCGCGCGGAAACTGGCGGCGGGAGGCGACGATGGGCGAGTTCGGGGTTGGGCAATCGGTCCCCAGGCTTGAGGACGAGGCGCTGCTGACCGGGCGGGGCTTGTTCAGCGACGACGATGGCGGCGCCGGCGTGTTGCGCGGCCATGTGCTCCGCGCGCCGCACGCCCACGCCAGGATCCTGTCGATCGACATTGCGGACGCCGCGCGGTTTCCCGGCGTCTCGGCTGTCCTGGTCGGCGCCGACTATCGCGCCGACGGGCTGGGGCCGATCCCCCATATCGGGCCGCCGGTTCGGCGTCGCGGCGGCGGCGAGATCGACGCGCCGCCCTATTTTCCGCTCGCCGCAGAGCGTGTGCGCCATGTCGGCGAGGGCGTCGCCTTCGTGCTCGCCGACACGCTGGAGCAGGCGAAGGATGCCGCCGAGCGCGTCGAGGTCGACTACGAGCCGCTGCCGGCGGTCAGCGCGACCGCGGAGGCCCTGGACCCCGGTCGCCCGCTGGTCTGGCCGGGCAGTCCCGGCAACGAGGTCTTCCTCCACGAGATCGGCGACCGGGCGGCGACCGACGCGGCCTTCGCCAAGGCCGATCGCGCGGTCCGCCGCAGGCTGGACATCTCGCGGGTGCTGGCCAACGCGATGGAGCCCCGCGGATGCCTGGCGCGCTACGACCCGCGGCGCGGTACCTGCTGGCTGCGGGCGCCGGTCCAACACCCCTTCGTCGTGCGCGGCGTCCTGGCCCGCCGGATTCTCGGCATCGACGAGCGGCAGGTCCATGTCGAGGTCGACGATGTCGGCGGCAGCTTCGGGATCAAGGCCAACATCTATCCCGAATACCTGCTGGCGATCTGGGCGGCGCGGCGTCTCGGCCGGGCGGTCAAGTGGACCGGCGAGCGCAGCGAGGGATTCCTTGCCGACTTCCACGGCCGGGACAATTTGACCGAAGCCGAGCTCGCGCTCGATTCGGCAGGCCGGTTCCTCGGCCTTCGCGTGCGCACGATCGTCAATATCGGCGCATACCTGTCGCCGCTCGGGGCGGGGCCGGCAGTCAACAATCTCGGGACCCTGGCCGGGGTCTACCGGACGCCCGCGGCGCATGTCGAGGTGCGCGGCGCCTTGAGCCACACCCAGCCGACGGCACCCTATCGCGGCGCCGGCCGTCCGGAGGCGGCCTATGTCATCGAGCGGCTGATCGATGCGGCGGCGGCCGAGTTGCAGGTCGATCGGATCGAGCTGCGGCGGCGCAACACGATCGCGCCCGACGAGCTGCCCTTCGCGACGCCCCTGGGCTTCACATACGATTCCGGCGATTTCGAGGCCAACATGGACCGGGCCCTGGCGGTCGCCGACGCCGAGGGGTTCCAGGCGCGCCGCGAAGGGGCGGCGGAGCGTGGCAAGCTGCGCGGGCTGGGCCTTGCCAACGCGATCGAACGGGCCGCGCCGCCGGGGCTGGAATATGCCGAGATCCGCTTCGATCCCTCGGGCGCGGCGACCGTGCTCTGCGGCGCGACATCCCAGGGCCAGGGCCATATGACGACCTTCGCCCAGGTCATCGCAGACCGGCTGGGGCTTCCGGCGGACTCGCTGCGCTTCATCCAGGGCGATACCGAGCGGCTCGCCTTCGGGTTCGGCTCCGGCGGCTCGCGGATATCGGCGCTGGGCACGGCGGCGGTGTTGCTCGCCGCCGACAGGATCGTCGCCAAGGCGCGGATCATCGCCGCCCACGCGCTCGAGGCCGCCGAAGCAGATCTGGAGTTCGCCGATAGCCGGTTCGTGATCGCCGGCACCGACCGGTCGATCACCTTGACCGATGTCGCAAAGCGGGCCTTCCAGCCGGCCATGCTTCCGCCCGGCGTCGACCCCGGGCTCTACGAAAGCGGCACCTATCGGGCGAGCGTTGCGTCCTATCCCAATGGCTGCCATGTCTGCGAGGTCGAGATCGACCGGGAGACCGGCGCCGTGGAGATCGTCCGCTACGTTGTGGTCGATGATTTCGGCATCCTGATCAATCCACTCCTGGTCAAGGGCCAGGTGCATGGCGGGGTCGCCCAAGGCGCCGGTCAGGCGCTCATGGAGGCGATGGTCTTCGACAGCGTCAGCGGCCAGGTCCTTGCCGGCTCGTTCATGGACTACGCCATGCCGCGCGGTTCCGACCTGTGCGCGATCGAAGTCGAGAGCAATCCGGCGCCCACGGCGACCAACCCGCTGGGCGTCAAGGGCGCGGGCGAGGCCGGGAATGTCGGGGCGCTGCCTGTGGTCATCAGCGCGGTCGAGGACGCGCTGTCGCCGTTGGGGATCGGCGACTTCGCCATGCCGGCGACGCCGGAACGGGTCTGGCGTGCCATCCGGGGCGCCGGCGCTACGTCGTGATGTAAGGTTGTCCTACCGGATCATGTGGCCGGCGCCGTCGGTGCGGGGAAAGCTGGAGCGGGCAGCGGGAATCGAACCCGCACGAGCAGCTTGGGAAGCTGCCAGGCTACCGTTACATCATGCCCGCGCCGGGCCGCCATTCTATCGCCCGGGATGGGCATAACAAGCGCCAAGTTTCGCTGGACCCGCCGCGCGGGCGATGTCATTACTGAAGCTGAAGCCGATGAGCGGGCCCGGTGGAACGGGGTGGAACGCTGCCGATTGGCGGCCGGCCGGTCGGGGGAGGGCGACGCCGGCCATGAAAGCAGCACTGCTCGGACGCTTGGCCAGCGGTATCGGACAGGGTCGCCACTTCACCCGGCTCGACTGGGCGCGCACCCAGTTCATCGACAAGCTCGGCATCGATCCCTATCCGGGCACCGTCAACATCATCGTCGACGACCCTGACGCGACGCCGGTCTGGGTGCGGCTCAAGCGCACCGCCGGCGTCCGCATCGAGAACCCCAATGACGGCCCGCACGACTGCGATGCCCGGTGCTATCGCGTCTCGATCCAGGGCCGGATCGATGCGGCGATCGTGCTGCCCGAGATCGAGGGCTACCCGCCGGCCCAGGTCGAGATGGTCGCTGCGGCGAACGTCCGCGATGCGCTCGCGATCGAAGACGGCGACCCGGTACGGATCGAGATCCGATGAGAGCGGGACGGGGTTCGGCGACACGCCGGGCGCGGGTGGAGTTTCCAGGCAAGGAGCAAGGCACGCCATGAAGCTTGCCCGCTACAACGCCGACAAGCTCGGCCTGGTGAGGAACGATCAGCTCATCGACGTTACCGAGGCGATTGGGGCGGCCGGGACGGCAAGCTGGCCCGTGCCGCCGGGCGACCGGCTCGTCGCGTCCCTTGATGCGGTGCGCGCAAGCGTCGAGGAGTGGCGCAAGAAGGGCTTCGTCCAGCTCCATGAGAGCGTCAGCCTCAAGAGCCCGGTGGCCAACCCGACCAAGGTGATCGGCGCGCCGGCCAACTACCGCGCACATATCGAGGAGGCGAACGTCGATTCCGGCATCACCTTCGGGACCACGACGACGACGATCGAAGATTACGGGCTGTTCCTGAAAAACCCCGTCCCGGTGGGTCCGGGCGAGGGGATCGTTTTGCCGTTTCCGGACCGCCGCACCGACCACGAGGTCGAGCTCGCGATCGTCATCGGCCGGACCGTAAAGGATGTCGCCGAGGCCGATGCGCTCGGCTGCGTTGCCGGTTACGCCATCGGCCTCGACATGACCGTGCGCGGCCGGGAGGAGCGCAGCCTCAGGAAGGCCGTCGACGGCTTCTCCGTGATCGGCCCGTGGTTGGTCACCGCCGACGAGATCCCCGCCCCCGATGCGCTGGCGCTCAGGCTCAGCGTCAATGGCGGGCTGCGCCAGGAGTCCTCGACTGCGATGCAGATCTTCGATTGCCGGCGCCTGATCGCCTACGCCTCGCGGTTCTACACGCTCTATCCCGGCGATGTGATCATGACCGGCACGCCCGAGGGCGTCGGCCCGGTGGTCCCCGGCGACGTCATGACCTGTGAGATCGAGGGCATAGGCGCGATGGAGGTCGCGGTCCGCGCCGCCTGATCTCTCTCCCTACTTCTCCAGATCGAAGATCCGCTTGGCGTTGAGGCCGAGGATGTTGCGCTTGGCCTCCTCGTCGAGGAACGGGAGGTCCCAGATCACCGCCGGCGGGTCGAAGTCCCAGTGCGGCCAGTCCGAGGCGTAGAGCAGTTGTGTGCCAGCGTTGACCATCTCGAAGGTCAGTTCCAGCGCCTTGGCGTGATCGGTCTCCAGCGGCTGGCTGGTGTAGTACATCTCGGCCATGTATTCCGACGGCCGGCGCTTCAGGAGCGGCGCCTCGGAAGTCCGCATCATGTAGGTGTGGTCGAGCCGCTGCATCAGCCACGGCGCCCATGCCAGCCCGCTCTCGATCCACACCACCGGCAGGTTCGGGAACCGCTCGGGCAGTCCGTTCATCACCCAGTTGGTCATGTGCAGCACGTTGCACCACACGAACGACAGCGCGTGCATTGAGCCGAACCGGTTGATCTGCATCATCGAGGGGTCCTGCCAGTAGTAGCCGGCGTGGAAGCCGATCGGCAGGCCGCGCTCCTCGATCGCGCGGTAGACTTTCATGTAGCGGTTGTGGTGGACTGGTTTGTTGCGGACCGAGGTGACCATGAAGCCGACGATCCCGGGCGAATCGCCGAACGTCTCGACCGTCCTCAGCGCCTCGTCGGCATCGTTGAACGGCAGGAACGCCATCGACTTGAGGTTCCTGTCCTGGGCGAGCAGGGTCTCGACCGTCCAGCGGTTATAGGCGTTGCCCAGCAGCGGCTCCATGTCGAATTGCGGGTGCATGCCGAGGAACAGCATCGGCGTCGGGAAGACGATCTGCCGGTCGATTGACATCGACCGATAGGCCCGCCTTGCCAGCACGACATCGCGGTGCAGCCCGTCCTCGGCGGCGCTCTCCCGGCGCGCGGCCTGGTGCGGGATGCGGCCGCCGCAGTCCTGGTAGCGCAGCGCCAGGTCGCCATTGAGCCCGTAGGGGGGCGTACCGGTGCGGTTCCGCAGGAAATCCTCAGCTTGGCTGCGGATCACCTCGTCGTCGAGATAGCCGATGATGTCCGCCCAGGACTCGCTCTCGGTATGGTGGGAATCGATATCGACGATGAACACGTCGTCGAAGTTGCGCTCGTCGGCCTGGCGCCTGGCGCGCGCGAGCACGTCGCGGGTGTCGGTCGCGACATCGATCTGGCGGATCGGGTTCTCCCGATGCGGCTCGAGTCCGGAATCCATTCAGCCTGCTCCCATCAAATTTCGCGGACCGGCGCTCAACCATCCGTGCCGGGCCGGGGCCGGCGGAACCACATCGCCAAGTCGAAGGTGTTGAGGTTCCCGGCATGCAGCATCTCGGTGACGGTGACCACGATGTCGGTCGCCGTCGCGGATTCGGTAGACAGGAACGGCAGGAAGACCCGGTCCTCCATCTCGACCTTGTTGGCGAACAGCCGGGTCCCAGCGGTCAGGAGTTGCTGGACGACCTCGTCGGGAATCGCCTCGGTCGCGCCCTCGTCCAACGCCTTCTCGGCAATCACGAGCGCCCCGGCGGCGGCTTCGCCAATCGCCGCGATGTCGTCAGACGACGACATAGACCTCCCCTCCGTCGACCTTGACCTCGTAGGGCTTCAGCCGAACGTTCCTGTCGCCCGGGTGCCGGCCGGTCTTGATGTTGTACTCGTAGCCGTGCCACGGGCAGACGATGTGGATGTCGCTTTCGGAGAATTTGAGCCCCTTGGACGTCTTGTCCTCGCCCAGCACCTCCTCGACCTTGCCCAGGATCTTGCCTTGGCAGACCGGCCCGCCCTGGTGGACGCAGTTGTTCTCGTAGGCGTAGAACGCGCCGCCGACACAGAAAATGCCGATCTCGAGGTCGCCCTGGGCGACGATCTTGCGGTCGCGGTCGCCGAAATCGACCTGCTTGCCGACATAAATTTCCGCCACGCTGCTCCCCTCTCTGGAAACGTTGTTTACCGGGCTCAGTCTAACGCTTAAGCCGGAACCCTCAAACGCCGCCCGGTGCGGCGCCCTGTCGCCGGGCAAACCGGCCGTCGCGGCGGGGCCCGCGGCGACGTTAACGTTTCGGCAAGCTTCACGCACCTTGAAGATCGTACCGTACTTGCCGGGCCCGGTCCAACGTCCCGATCGGTGACGCGGTGTGCGCAACCGGCTCAGGTGCCTCGGGCCTTCAATGCCTTGCGGAACATGCCCGGATCGACATTGCCGCCCGAGCAGACGACGACCACGGTCCGCCCGCTTGCGTCGAATGCGCCGGACAGCAGCGCCGCCATCGCGACCGCGCCGGCCGGCTCGGCGACGAGCTTGAGGCCGGTGAAGATCGCGGCCATCGCGCCCGCCGTCGCGCGGTCGGGCACGGCGATGCCCTGGGCAACAAGCCTGCTGTTGATCGCGAACGTCAAGGCGCCCGGGCGCGGCGCCCGCAAGGCATCGCAGAACGTCTCCGCGCCCACCGCCGCCGACTCGCGGCGTGCGGAGATCAGCGAGCGCGCGGTGTCGTCGAAGCCGGCGGGCTCGACCGCGAACATCTCAACCGCGTGGAAGGCGTCCTTCATGGCAATCGAGATGCCGGCGATCAGCCCGCCTCCGCCGACCGGAACGAGGACCGCATCGGGCACGATGCCCATCCGCTCGAGGTCCTGCGCGATCTCCAGCCCCACGGTGCCCTGCCCGGCAATGATCCGCGGATCGTCGAATGGGGGGATCAGGCAGGCGCCGGTCTCCTCGGCGACGGACGCGGCAACGGCCGCCCGATCCTGAGTCGCGCGGTCACAGGCGAGGATGCGCGCGCCCCATGCACGCGTCGCCGCGGTTTTTACTGCGGGCGCGTCTTCCGGCATGACGATCGTAGCCGCAATGCCGTGGCGCGCCGCGGCCGCGGCGACCGCTTGGCCATGATTGCCCGAAGAAAAGGCGATCACGCCCGCTTGGCGCTCGGCCTCGGCCAGCGTGGAGATCGCGTTCCAGGCGCCGCGGATCTTGAAGGCGCCGGTGCGTTGCAGCATCTCCGGCTTCACCAGGATGCGCCCACCTGTCCGTGCCGCGGTCTCGGGCCATTCCAGCAGCGGCGTGCGCACGACGTTGCCCGCAAGCCGCCCGGCGGCGAGCGCGATATCCTTCGGTCCCGGCTCAGAGCGCATCGAGAAACGCATCGACTGCGGCCACGCATTCCGGCTCTGTCAGGGTCGGGGCGTGGCCCGTCCCGCCGACCGTGGCCCGTTTCAGCCCGGGGTGCTCCCGGCCCATCTTCTCGAAACACTCGGCGGTCAGCAGGCCCGATTTCTCGCCCCGGAAGGCGAGCGTCGGGATGCCGCGCAGGCCGCGGAACAGCGGCCACAGCTCCGGGACGCGGGCGCCGTTTTCGATCGTCGGGCGGATGACGTCGACATCCCAGTCGAAGTGCAGCATCCCGTTCTCACCCTCGCGGAAGGTGTTGCGGACCATGCGGTCGAACATGCCCCCGGTCTGGAAACACAGGTCCGGCAGGAGCGCTTTCAAGGAGGCCGCGGCCGCCTCCCAGTCGGGCTGGGGCCTGTCGACGCTGAGATACTCGACGATGGTCTTGAGGCCGGCGGGTTTCAGTTCCGGCCCGATGTCATTGAGGATCACCCCGGCCAAGGCCGAGGGGAGGGCCGGGCCCAGCCCCATCGCCAGCAGCCCGCCGAGCGAGGTGCCGACCACGACGACCCTGTGAACGTTCGTCAGGGTCAGGAGGTGCACGATGTTGTTGATGTAGGTCCGCGGATCGTAGTTGCGCCAATTGGGATCGCGGTCGGACCGGCCGCGGCCGCGAAGATCGGGGCACAGCACGCGGCGGTCGGCCGAAAGCCGACTGGCGAAGTCGTCGAAATCCTTGGCGTTGCGGGACAGCCCGGCCAGGCAGAGGACCGGCAGGCGCCGCGACAGCGCATCGCCGTAGTCGCGGCAGTACAGGCCCAGACCGTCCTGCGCGGTATAGCGTCGCTCCCGCCACTCCATCGCGGCGCGCCGCTCAGCCGGCCACCAGCAGGGGCAGGTCTTCGAGCGTCGTCAGTTCGGCGTGAAGCTCGCCGGGCAGGATCTCGGCCGGCTGGCCGAACCGGTTGATCCACACCACGCGAAAGCCGAAGGCGCCGCCGCCGTTGGCGTCCCAGCCGTTCGCGGACTGGAAGCTGATCCGATTGGCCGGCAGCTTCAGCTCGTCCACCGCGATCTGGTAGACGGTCGGATGGGGCTTGAAGATGCCGACCCGATCGACCGACAGGATCGAATCGACGACATCGTCGAGCCCGGCATTCTTGACCGCCGCGACGAGCATCGTCGAGGAGCCGTTCGACAGGATTGCCGTCTTGAGCCCGGCTTCCTTGAGGGTCTCCAACGGCTTGCGGACGTCGGGATAAGTCTCCAGCTCCAGGTAGAGCTGCATCAACCGGGCGCGCAGCGCGGGATCGGCGAGCCCGACTTCGTTCATCGCATAATCGAGCGCGCCGCCGGTGACCTGCCAGAAGTCCTCGAACCGGCCCATCAGGCTGCGCAGCCAAGTGTATTGCAGTTGCTTTTGCCGCCACAGGGCGGACAGTTCGTCGGCGCGCGGGCCGATCGCATCGCGGCAGCGGTCCACCGCGGAGTTGAAATCGAACAGCGTGCCGTAGGCGTCGAACACGCAGGCGCCGATGTCTTCAAAGGCGGGTGTGGTCATTGAGATTCTCATTCGGGATCCGCATCGCCCCACAGTATACCGTATGCCCGCCGCCCCTTGACGAACCTTTGTGTCCTGTGGGCGGCAATTCCTGTGCAGCTTGCTTGTCGGCCATTCGCCCGGCAAGTAGTGTGTGTCCAAGGCTCGCCGGCCGGATGCCGGCGTTCGCCGTCGGATCGCGGGAGGGTACGATGTTCAGCGGCTCCATTTGCGCGTTGATTACCCCGTTTCAGGACGGCGTCCTCGATGAGGACAGTTTCGCCGCGTTTGTCGACTGGCAGATCGAGCAGGGCACCCGGGCCGTGGTGCCGTGCGGCACGACCGGCGAATCGCCGACGCTCAGCCACGCGGAACACCGTCGCGTGACCGAGATCTGCATCGGGGTCGCCAAGGGGCGGGTCCCGGTGATCGCCGGCGCCGGCTCGAACTCGACCGAGGAAGCGATCTCGCTGACCAGGCACGCCAAGGAGGCCGGCGCCGATGCCGCCCTGGTGGTCACGCCGTATTACAACAAGCCGACCCAGGAGGGGATGTACCGGCATTTCAAGGCGCTGAACGATGCAGTCGATCTGCCGATCATCATCTACAACATCCCCGCGCGCAGCGTGATCGACATGAAGGCCAAGACCATGGCGCGCCTTGCCGGGCTGCCGAACATCGTCGGGGTCAAGGATGCAACGGCCGATGTCAGCCGCGCGACCCAGCAGCGGCTTGCGGCTGGCGAGGATTTCTGTCAGCTCTCGGGCGAGGACGTCACCCAGGTCGGCTTCCTTGCCCAGGGCGGCGACGGCTGCATTTCGGTGACCGCGAACCTCGCGCCCAAGGAGATGTCGGCCATGCACGACGCCTGGAAGGATGGCGAGATCACGACGATGCAGCGGCTAAACGAGCGGCTGATGCCGCTGCACTCGGGATTGTTCTGCGAGACCAGCCCGGGCCCGGTGAAATACGGCGCGAGCCTCCTGGGCAAGTGCTCGCCGGAGACGCGGCTGCCGCTGTGCGTGATCGCCGAAAGCTCGAAGCGGACCGTCGAGGACGCGATGCGGTCTGCCGGTATCCTTAACTGAGTGCATGCGCGGCAAGGACGACAGGAACATCCGGATCACTGCGGAGAACCGCAAGGCGCGCCACAACTACGCGATCGAGGACACCGTGGAGGCCGGCCTGACGTTGACCGGCAGCGAGGTCAAGTCGCTGCGCGCCGGCCGCGCCAACATCAACGAGGCCTACGCGCGGCCGATCGACGGCGAGCTGTTCCTGGTCAACGCCCACATCAACGAGTACGCCCAGGCTGGGCCGGCCGGTCACGAGCCCCGCCGGCCGCGCAAGCTGCTGCTGCGCCGCCGCCAGATCGACCGGTTGCTGGGCGCCGTCCAGCGCGACGGCGCGACCGTGGTCCCGCTCAAGCTTTATTTCAACGAGCGCGGCATCGCTAAGCTGCTGATCGGCCTTGCCCATGGCAAGCGCAAGCACGACAAGCGCGAGACCGAAAAAAAGCGCGACTGGGACCGCCAGCGCGGCCGGCTGTTGCGGGACAAGGGTTGAGCGTGATGGACGACAGCGATCCCGCGGCCTTGGCCGGCTATCGCGAGAAGCTGGTCCGGCGCAAGCAGGAATGGGCGCGCGATGGGCGCTTGCTGGGCGAGGAGCGGCCGTCGCAGGCCAGGCGGCTGCCGCCCGGCCAGCGCGAGGTGAAGAACTGGCCGGTGCTCGACCTCGGCGTCCGGCCGGAAATCGCCGCGGAAGAGTGGCGGCTAACCGTTGACGGGCTGGTCGCGGCGCCGCTGATCTGGGACTGGCGGACCTTCATGGACCAACCCCAGGTCCGGCTGGTCTCCGACATCCATTGCGTCACCGGCTGGTCGCGCTTCGACAACGCCTGGGTCGGGGTCCATGTCGCCCATCTCCTGAAGACGGTGCGCCCCAAGGCGGAGGCCATGCACTGCGTCTTCCACAGCCACGACGGCTACACGACGAACGTCCGCATCGACCGCTTTGCCGACGAGGACGTGCTGCTCGCCCATTCCTGGAACGGCGCGGCACTGGAATCCACCCACGGCGGCCCTGTCCGGGTGGTGATCCCGAAATGGTATTTCTGGAAATCAGCCAAATGGCTCCGGCGCATCGAGTTCCGCCGGGATGACAAGCTCGGGTTCTGGGAAGTCCGCGGCTATCACAACGACGGGGACCCGTGGTGCGAACAGCGCTACGGCTGAGCTGGTTTCAATCGAGCTCGCCGGCAAGGCGCTCGAAGACCGACCGGAACATTTCCTCGGTCAGCCGGCCGGTGTTGGTGTTGTAGCGCGAGCAGTGGTAGCTGTCGGCGATCACGGTCCCGCCTGCGATGCGGTGAAGCGCGCCGTGGGCGAACTTGAACGCGGTAACCCGCAGGCCGAGCGTCCGCAGGACCGAGGCGTGGGATACGCCGCCCAGCGCGAGGATCACTTTCAGGTCGGCCATCGCAGCGATCTCGCCGGCGAGAAACCGGCGGCAGGCGTTGATCTCGCCGCCGACCGGCTTGTTCTCGGGCGGTACGCAGCGCACGGCATTGGCGATCCGGCAGTCGCGCAGGACCAGCCCGTCGTCGTCGCGCGCGTCGTAGCGGCCCTGGGCGTATCCGAAGTCCCGCAGCGTCGCATAGAGCAGGTCGCCCGCGAAATCGCCGGTGAACGGCCGCCCGGTCCGGTTGGCGCCGCGCAGGCCGGGTGCGAGACCGACGATCAGGAGCCGGGCATCGAGCGGCCCGAAACTTTCCACCGGGGCGTTGTGCCAGCCCGGCTCGGCCGCGCGGTGGCGCGCGCGGAACGCCGCCAGCCGCGGGCACAGCGGACAGTTCCGCCCCGGAACCGGAGGATCCATGATCGCGGTCTTGCCCGGGCTCAGTCCACTTCGACGATGTCCGGATCCGGGCGCGCCGGAGTCGGGGTCTCGTAATGGGGACGGGCCGGGCCCGGTTCGTCCTGGGGTCTCATCGCCCGGGCGATCCGGGGCTCCAGATCCTGGAGCTCGATGAAGGTGTCGGTCTGCCGGCGCAGCTCGCGGGCGACCATGGGCGGCGATGAGCGCAAGGTGCTGACCACGGTCACCCGCACGCCCCTGCGTTGCACCGTCTCGACCAAGCGACGAAAATCGCCGTCGCCGGAGAACAGCACGACATGGTCAAGGTGCTCGGCCATCTCCAGCATGTCGATGGCCAGCTCGATGTCCATGTTGCCCTTGATCCTGCGCTGACCGGTCGAATCGGTGAATTCCTTGGTCGGCTTGGTGACCAGGGTGTAGCCGTTGTAATCCAGCCAATCGACCAACGGGCGGATCGGGGAGTATTCCTGGTCGTCGACCAGGGCGGTGTAGTAGAAGGCGCGCACCATATGGCCCCGGGCGGAGAACAGCTCGAGCAGGCTCTTGTAGTCGATATCGAAACCCAGCGCGCGGGCTGCGGAGTGGAGATTGGCGCCGTCGATGAACAGGCCGATGCGCTCCTGTGGGTAAAATGTCATCTTTGTCATTGGACCTTTCGATACCGGTTACGGACGTGAAACCGAAAGCGCCATGACCCGAACGGCGCAATGCGGACACCCTTGCGCGTGCGCTTGCGGCACGGGTTGGCTCAATGGAATATGGGAATGATCGCGCCGGATGTAAACGGAACTCACATGGACCCTGGCCGCGGCGCGGACGCCGTCGGCCCGGAGGCGGCGGTTCTCGTCGGGCTGGGCGCCAATCTTACCGGCGCCGGGGGCGCGACGCCGATCGAGACCTGCGCCCGCGCGCTCGATGTCATGGCGGCGTCCGGCATCGAGGTGGTGCGGCGCTCGCGCTGGTTCGGCTCGGCGCCGCTGCCGCCGTCCGATCAACCGGATTTCGTTAACGCTGTGGCCGAAATCTCGACCGCGCTCGGCCCCGAGGCGCTGCTGGACGTTCTCCACCGGATCGAGCGCACGCTCGGGCGGGAGCGTTCGCGGCCCAACGCCGCTCGCGTCATCGATCTCGATCTGATCGCCTATGGCCGGACCTTGCGTGGCGGCGATGGCAGGGCCGCGCGCGGCCTCGTCCTGCCCCACCCGAGACTACGGGAGCGCGCCTTCGTCCTGTTGCCGATAGCCGATCTGGTGCCCGCGTGGCGCCATCCGGCGAGCGGGGAGACGCTCGCCGGGATGATCGCCGCGCTGTCGCGGGGCCAGCGCTGCGCGGCGATCGCCTGAGCCCGGATAAATCGCGGTGATCCCCTTGATTTCCTTGATCTTCATAGTGTCCGGGGCTATATAGCTTCGATCATACCGTCCTGGAGAGATGCGCGATGGCCCGGGTTACCGTCGAAGACTGTATTGTCAAGATCCCCAACCGGTTTCAGCTCGTTATGACTGCCGCGCAGCGCTCGCGCGAGCTGTCGGTGGGCGCCGAGCTCACTGTCGATCGCGACAACGACAAGAACCCGGTCGTGGCGCTGCGCGAGATTGCTGACGAGACGGTCGATGTGGCCGAGCTCGAGGTTTCGCTGATCCGCGGGTTGCAGAGGCACGTCGACGTCGACGAGCCCGTCGAGGAAGGCGACGAGTTTCTCGCCGCCGAAGAGACGCTTAGCGATTTTGCCGCGATGGGGCTTGGCGGCGTCGTGCCGTCGCCGGTCGTCGCCGCTGGCAAGAACGACACCGATGGACCGATGATCGTCGGATTCGACGATATCGGTGAGGCCGAAGCGGCGGCGGAAGGCGACGAGCCGCAGGGGATGTGAGCACGCCCGGCGCTCGTTCCCTGGACCTGGAATCGGCAGGACCGGAGAATCGGCGGGACCGGCGTCCGGCTTGGCCGCGCGCGATCGCGTGAACGGATCACCGCCATGATGCGGCAATACGAGCTGGTCGAGCGCGTCCGAGCCTACGATCCCACCGCGGACGAGGACGCGCTCAACCGCGCCTATGTGTTCTCCATGAAGGCGCACGGCTCGCAGGTGCGCGCCTCAGGCGACCCCTATTTCTCCCATCCGGTCGAGGTCGCCGGGATCCTGTCGGAGATCAAGCTCGACGCGGCGTCGATCGTCACCGGCCTGCTGCATGACACCGTCGAAGACACGGTTGCGACGCTGGAGGAGATCGAGACCGTGTTCGGCGCGGAGGTCGCCCGGCTGGTCGACGGGGTCACCAAGCTGTCGATGCTCGAACTGCAATCGACCGATACGCGCCAGGCCGAGAACTTCCGCAAGTTCCTGCTGGCGACCTCGCTGGACATCCGGGTGCTGCTGATCAAGCTCGCCGACCGGCTGCACAACATGCGCACGCTGCATCACCTGGATTCGGCGTCTAAACGCCGGCGGGTCGCTGCCGAGACGATGGAAATCTATGCCCCGCTGGCCGAGCGGATCGGCATGGAACGGGTCAAGGACGAGCTCGAGGAGCTCGCGTTCGTCCACCTCAACCCCGATGCCGCCGCTTCGATCGAGGCGCGGCTGGAGGCGATGCGCCAGGCGCGCGACGACATCATCCCGCGTATCGTCGACAGCCTGCGCGAGACCCTGCGCGAGCACGGCCTGGAGGCGGAGATCTCAGGCCGACGCAAGCAGATCCATTCGATCTGGCGCAAGATGCAGCGCAAGAACGTCGAGTTCGAGCAGCTCTCCGACATCATCGCGTTCCGCGTCGTAGTGGCCTCGACCGAGGATTGCTACCGCGCGCTCGGCATCATCCACACCACCTACCCGGTGGTTCCCGAGCAGTTCGACGACTACATCTCGACGCCGAAGATGAACGGCTACCGGTCGCTGCATACCTGCGTGATCGGCCCGGAACGCCATCGCATCGAGGTGCAGATCCGCACTGAGGAAATGCACCTGGTGGCGGAGTACGGCGTGGCCGCGCATTGGAGCTACAAGCAAGTCGACGACAGAACGGACGGATTGCAGTATCGCTGGGTGCGCCACATGCTCGATATCCTTGATCAGGCCTCGGGGCCGGAGGAGTTTCTCGAGCACACCAAGCTCGAAATGTACCAGGACCAGGTATTCTGCTTCACGCCGGTCGGCGAACTGATCGCTCTGCCGCGCGGCGCGACCCCGGTCGATTTCGCCTATGCCGTCCATTCCGAGATCGGCGACCGCTGCGTCGGCGCCAGGATCAACGGCCGGATGATGCCGCTGCGCTCCCAACTCAAGAACGGCGATCAGATCGAGATCGTCACCTCGGAGACCGGAACCCCGACGCCGGTCTGGGAAGACATGGTGGTGACCGGCAAGGCGCGCGCCCGGATCCGGCGCTTCGTCCGCAACGAGCAGCGCAAGGAGTTCGTCCGCCTGGGCAAAGCGATCCTGCAGAAGAGTTACAGCGAGGCAGGATACAAGCCGTCCGATGCGGTGATCATGAAGGTGGTCGACAACTTCGACGCGAAGACTGTCGATGACCTCTACGCCCGGATCGGCGGGGGCGAGGTGAGCAGCGCCGAAATCCTCGCCGCGATCGGGCCCAAGCGGCGGCGCGGGCGCCGCGTTGCAAGCGGCGCCGGGACGGTTGGCAAGGACAACGTCGAGCCCTTCCCGCCGAAAGAGGGCCGGGCCGGCATGGACGACACCGTGCCGGTTCCGATCCGCGGTCTGATCGCGGGCGTCGCCGTGCACTACGCCAATTGCTGCCACCCGCTGCCGGGCGACCGTATCGTCGGCATCGTGACGGCCGGCAAGGGGGTGACGATCCATACGATCGATTGTGAGGGCCTGTTGAGCTTCGAGGCCACGCCCGAACGCTGGCTCGATGTGGCCTGGGACCTCGACGCGGTAAGCGCGGATGTCCATGTCGGGCGGATCACCATCGTGGTTTCCAACGAGCGCGGCACGCTCGGCAGCATGACGACGATGATCGCCAAGCATCTGGGCAACATCAACAATCTCAAGATCACCAATCGGGCGCACGACTTCTTCGAGATGGTGCTCGACATCGAGGTCAACGATGCAGCTCACCTGACGGACATCATCGCGGTGCTGCGCGCGACGCCGGCGGTAACTTCGGTGGAGCGGGCCCAAGGCCAGAATTGAGGCGAGACGAGGCGCGGCGGGAAGCGAAGAAATCCGATGCACGGCTATCTGAGGCTCGGGGTCAACATCGACCATGTCGCGACCATCCGCAACGCGCGCGGCGGCGGTCATCCTGACACCGTCAAGGCTGCCCGGGTCGCCGCCGCGGCCGGCGCAGACGGCATCACCGCCCATCTGCGCGAGGACAGGCGGCATATGACCGATGCGGACATAGAACGGCTGATCGGCGCCATTGATCTGCCGCTCAACCTGGAGATGGCTGCGACCGGGGAGATGCTGGAAATTGCGCTGCGCCACCGCCCGCACGCTGCCTGCATCGTGCCCGAGCGCCGCGCCGAGCGAACCACCGAGGGCGGACTCGACGCGGCAGGCTCGGTCGGGACCCTGCGGCCCCTGGTCGCGCAGCTCGACGCGGCCGGGATCCGGACATCGCTGTTCATCGAAGCCGACCGGGCCCAGATCGAAGCGGCCGCCGATCTGGGCGCGCCGGTGGTCGAGCTCCATACCGGCGCATATTGCGACACCGGGGGAGAGGCGCGGGCGCGCGAACTGCGGCGGATCGAGGACGGCGCGGAGCTCGCCGCGTCCCTGGGAATCGAGTGCCATGCCGGTCACGGCCTCAGCTTCCAGACCGTCGGCGCGGTCGCCCGCATTCCGGTGCTGGCCGAGCTCAACATCGGCCATTTTCTGATCGGCGAGGCGCTCTTCAGCGGGATGGACAGCGCGATCAAGCGTATGCGCGCGCTGATGGACCGCGCCCGCGCGGACTCCGGTCGCGTGCGCTCGGCGTGAGGGCAGGGCCATGATCATCGGCATCGGTGACGACCTGATCGACATCCGCCGAATCGAACGAACTCTGGAGCGCTTCGGCGACCGGTTCATCGAGCGCATCTTCACCGAAACCGAGCGCCAGCGCTCGGAGCGCCGCGCTGCGCGGGCGGCAAGCTACGCCAAGCGCTTCGCCGCCAAGGAAGCGTGCTCGAAGGCGCTGGGCACCGGATTCCGCGCCGGCGTGTTCTGGCGCGACCTGGGCGTGGTCAATTTGAACAGCGGCAGGCCGACGCTCGCGCTGACCGGCGGGGCGGCCGAGCGGCTCAAGGCGGTCACACCGCCCGGCATGACCGCCCAACTCAACCTGACGATGACCGACGAGCCACCGATGGCGCACGCGATGGTGATCATCTCCGCCGTCCCGATCGGCATTCCATGAGGGCGGCGCGCGGCCCAAGCTTGCGCTTGACAGCTCCGCCCGCGCCGTGCTTGATCGGTCCCGGCGACGATCTCATGCTAGTCTTATCAATAAATAACAGACGATTACCGAACGATCTTGATGTCGAGTAGAAAGTCTTCCGGCCTCTGGGACACCGCCAAGACGATCGTCTATGCGGTCCTGATCGCCCTGGCGATTCGCACCGTGGCCTTCGAACCCTTCAACATCCCCTCGGGCTCGATGATCCCGACGCTGCTGGTGGGCGATTATCTGTTCGTTGCAAAGTACTCCTACGGTTACAGCCGTCACTCGCTGCCGCTCAGCCTTCCGTTGATCCCCGGCCGGCTGTTCATGTCCGAGCCGGAGCGCGGCGACGTTGCGGTCTTCAAGCTGCCGACGGATAACAAGACCGACTACATCAAGCGGATCGTCGGGCTGCCGGGCGACCGCGTGCAGATGAAGAAGGGCCGACTTTATATCAACGACCGGATGCTGGCGCGCAAGCGGATCGAGGATTTCGTTTTCACCGACGAAAACGGACGGATACGTCGGGTCGCCCAGTTCGTCGAGACGCTGCCCGGCGGGCGCGAGCACCGTATCCTCGAACAGACCGACCGCGGCTACCTCGACAACACCCGTATCTATACCGTGCCGCGCGGGCACTTCTTCGCGATGGGCGACAACCGGGACAACTCGCTCGACAGCCGGGTGCTCGGCGGGGTCGGCTTCGTCCCGGCGGAGAACCTTGTCGGCCGGGCGGAGATCCTGTTCTTCTCGACCAACGGGAAAGCGCATATCTGGGAGATCTGGCGCTGGCCGACGGCGATCCGTTTCGCTCGTTTATTCGATCTCGTGGGCTAGAGAGCGCAATTGGCCGCCGGGAACAGTTTGGAGACGCTCGAGCGGGCTCTGGGGCACAGCTTTGCCGACCCAGGCCTGCTGAGCCAGTCGGTCACGCATTCGAGCGTTGCCGGTGGAGCGGGAGCGCGGTCGCTGGAGCGCCTGGAATTCCTGGGCGACCGCGTGCTGGGCCTGGCGCTGGCCGCGATGCTGTTGCGGGCCTATCCCGCCGAGGCGCCGGGCGATCTCGCCTGCCGCCACGCCGTGCTTGCAAGCCAGGACGCGCTGGCCTCGGTCGGCCGGTCGATCGGCCTGAACCGACATCTCGATATTCATCCCGGGCTTGCCCGCGACCGCGAGGCGCTACCGGGCTCGGTGATCGCAGACGCCTGCGAAGCGGTGATCGGCGCGGTCTATCTCGACGCTGGCCACGACCCGGCCTGCGCGTTGGTCGAGCGCTTCTGGGCGCCGATGCTGTCCGACGCCCCGCCGCGCGACGCCAAGACCGCCCTGCAGGAATGGGCGCAGGCGCGCGGCCTGCCGCTGCCGGTTTACCGGACCGCCGACCGCGAAGGCCCGGACCATGTCCCGGTCTTCACCATCGAGGCCAGGGTTGAGGGGTTTCCGGGCGTCGAGGCCTCGGCCGGCTCCAAGCGCGCGGCCGAGCGCGGCGCGGCGCGGCGGTTGCTGGATCTGGTCGATGACGGGCGGGGGTGAGCGCGGCCAAGGATCCGAGCGGCGCGGCGGGTTCATCGCCATCATCGGGGCGCCCAACGTTGGCAAATCGACCCTGACCAACCGGCTCGTCGGCGCGAAGGTCAGCATCGTGACCTCCAAGGTGCAGACGACGCGAAGCCGCGTGATCGGCGTGGCGACCGCGGGGGCGACGCAGCTCATCTACGTCGACACGCCGGGCATCTTCGCGCCGCGCCGCCGGCTCGACCGGGCGATGGTCGCAGCCGCCTGGGGTGGTGCGGCCGATGCGGATGGAATTGTCGTGCTGATCGATGCCCGCAAGGGCCTGGATGCCGAAACGCGCCGCATCCTGGACGGGCTCCAGACGGCCGGGCGCGCCCCGGTCCTGGCGCTCAACAAGATCGACCTCGCGCCGCGGCCGAAGCTGCTGTCGCTTGCCGCGGCGATCAACGACCGGTGCGCGTTCGACGAGATTTTCATGATCTCGGCGCTGTCGGGCGACGGGGTGGAGGATCTTGCCGGCTATCTGGCCGGGATCGTGCCGGAAGGCCCGTGGCTGTTTCCCGAGGACCAGCTCTCGGACATGAACGAACGCTTGTTCGCCGCCGAGATCACCCGCGAGAAGCTGTTCGAGCAGCTTCACCAGGAACTGCCCTACGCGCTGACCGTGGAGACCGAGGAGTGGGAGCCCTTCGCCGACGGCGGCCTGCGACTCACCCAGATTATCTATGTCGAGCGCGACAGCCAGAAGGCGATCGTGCTCGGTCGGCGCGGTGCGCGGGTGCGCGCGGTGCGCGAGGAGGCGATGGCCGAGATGGCCGAGATCTTCGACCGCAAGGTGCATCTGTTCCTGTTCGTCAAGGTCCGCCAAAAATGGGGCGAGGATCCCGAGCGCTACCGCATCTGGAGCCTCGACTACGACGCCTGAAAGGCTCGGACCGACATGGATTGGCAGGACGACGGTATCGTGATCGCGCGCCGCAAGCACGGCGAGATGTCGCTGATCGTCACGCTGCTGACCCGCGCGCACGGCCTTCATGCCGGTCTGGTTCGCGGCGGCGCCGGACGCCGGGCGCGGGCAACCTATCAGATTGGCAACGTGGTCCGGGCCGTCTGGCGGGCGCGGCTTGTCGAGCACCTGGGGGCGTACCGGGCCGAACCCACCAAGGCCTACGCGGCGTCGCTGCTCGACCGTCCACGGCCGCTGGCCGGGCTCGGCTCGGCCGCCGCGTTGGTCGAAGCGGCGCTGGCCGAGCGTGAACCGAATTGCGAGGTGTTCGATGCCTTGATCGCCCTGCTCGAGGCGCTGGCTGGATCCGGCTGGGCGGCGGCCTATGCCCGCTTCGAACTGGCGCTGCTGGCCGCACTCGGTTATGGGCTGGATCTTCGGACCTGTGCTGCGACCGGGATGACGGAGGATCTCGTCTACGTCTCGCCGCGCACCGGACAGGCGGTCTCGCGCGAGGCGGGCGCTCCCTATGCGGGGCGCCTGCTCGGCCTGCCCAAGTTCCTGATCGGCGAAGGTGAGCGGCCGGACGGGGCGGCGGTCGCCGAAGCGATGCGCCTGACCGGACATTTCTTCGAACACCGGGTGTTCGCGCCCGCGCGCCGACGCATGCCGCATGCGCGAACGCTGCTCTATGGTGCTATGCTCCGGGATCTAACAATATCTAGCGGTACTGAAAACCCAGGACACAATGACTGACCAGAAAGACCTCTTCGCGCCGGAAATTCGCGACATCCCGCTGACCCGGGCGCTGAGCGAGCGCTATCTCGCCTATGCGTTGTCGAGCATCACATCGCGCTCCCTGCCCGATGCGCGCGACGGGCTGAAGCCGGTCCACCGGCGGCTGCTCTATGCGATGCGCCAACTCCGGCTCGACCCCGATACCGGGTTCAAGAAATGCGCGCGTGTGGTCGGCGACGTGATGGGCCGCTACCATCCCCACGGCGATCAGGCGATTTACGACGCCATGGTCCGCATGGCCCAGGATTTCTCGGTGCGTTATCCGACGGTCGAGGGCCAGGGCAATTTCGGCAACATCGACGGCGATAACCCGGCGGCGATGCGCTACACCGAGGCCCGGCTGACCCGCTACGCGCTGGCGTTGCTGGACGGCATCGACGAGGACGCGGTCGACTTCCGGCCCAACTACGACGGCACCGAGGACGAGCCGGCGGTGCTGCCGGCAAGCGTGCCGAACCTGTTATGCAACGGCGCCAGCGGCATCGCCGTCGGCATGGCGACCAATATCCCACCGCACAATCTGGGCGAGGTATGCGACGCCGCGCTGCACCTGATCGAACATCCGGTCGCCGGCAACTCCAGGCTGGTCGATTTGATTCCCGGGCCGGACTTCCCGACCGGCGGGGTGCTTGCAGAATCCCGCGCGGCGATCGAGGAGGCCTATGCCACCGGCCGCGGCAGCCTGCGCCTGCGCGCCCGCTGGGATGTCGAGCAGCGCAAGCACGGCATGTACCGGATCGTGGTCACCGAGATCCCCTACCAGACCCAGAAAGGCCGCCTGGTCGAGCGTATCGCCGAGCTGATCACCCAGCGCAAGCTGCACATGCTGGCCGATGTGCGCGACGAGTCGGCTGATGATCTGCGCCTGGTGCTGGAGCCGCGCAGCCGCCTGGTCCAGCCCGGCGTGCTGATGGAGCAGCTCTTCCGCCACACCGAGCTCGAGACCCGCGTCTCGCTCAACATGAACGTGCTCGACGGCGGCAGGCTGCCGCGGGTGATGAACCTGCGCCAGCTTCTCCAGGCCTTTCTCGATCACCGGCACGATGTGCTGGCCCGGCGAATCCGGCGCCGGCTGGACAAGATCGCCCGCCGTCTGGAGATCCTGGGCGGCTACCTGATTGCCTATGCCAATCTCGACGAGATCATCCGCGTCATCCGCGAGGCCGACGAACCCAAGGCAGAGATGATGGAGCGCTGGTCGATGACGGAGGTCCAGGCCGAGGCCATCCTCAACATGCGCCTGCGCGCGTTGCGCCGCCTGGAAGAGGTCGGGATCAAGACGGAGCACAAGGCGCTCACGGCCGAGCGGAAGGACCTCAAGGGCCTGCTCAACAACGAGGACCGCCGCTGGGCGCGGATCGCGGACGAGATCCGCGAGGTCCGCGACCGCTTCGGGACGAAATCGCCCGGCGGCGGGCGGCGTACCGAGATCGTCGACGCGCCCGAGCCGATCGAGGTGCCGGTCGAGGCCGTCATCGAGCGCGAGCCGATCACCGTGATCTGCTCTGAGAAAGGCTGGATCCGCGCCATCCGCGGCCATCTGGACGACATCTCCGACCTCAAGTTCAAGGATGGCGACCGTGGCCGGCTGGTGTTGTGCGCCCAAACCACCGACAAGCTGGTTGCCTTCGGCACCAACGGCCGGTTCTACACCCTGGCCTGCGGCAAGCTGTCGGGCGGGCGCGGGCATGGCGAGCCGATCCGGTTGATGATCGACCTCGGCAACGATCAGGACATCGTCGAACTCCTGGTCCACGAGCCCGGCCGCAAGCTCCTGGTCGCGTCCTCCGACGGGCGCGGCTTCGTCGTTCCCGAGGATGAGGTGCTGGCCCAGACCAAGGCGGGCAAGCAGGTGCTCAATGTCGCCGGCGCCGCCGAGGCCCTGGCCTGCGTCCCGGTCGCCGGCGACTCGGTCGCGGCGGTGGGCGCGAACCGGAAGATGATCGTCTTCCCGGTCTCCGAGTTGCCCGAGATGACCCGCGGCCGCGGCGTGATTCTGCAGCACTACAACGAAGGCGGGCTCTCCGACGTTGCTGTCTTCGCGATGGAAGAGGGTCTGTCCTGGCGCGCCGGCGGGCGCGTCCGGACCGAGACCGCGCTCGATGACTGGCGCGGCAAGCGCGCCGGCGTCGGCCGCATCGTACCCAAGGGCTTCCCGCGCTCGAACCGGTTCGCCTGAGCGGCCGGCGGGCGCGGCCGATTGAGACAGCTGGCGCTTTCTGCTACCAAACATGGGAAGCACACCGAATGAGAGGGAGCGCCCTTAACATGAAACGCCGTAAATTCCTGACCGAGGCCGGCGTTGCCGGCGTTGCCGGCGCCGCAGTAACGACCCTTGCGGCGCCCGCGGTCGCGCAGCAAAGGATCGATATGGTCATCGTCGCCACTTGGCCGCGCGATTTTCCCGGTCTCGGCACCGGCGCGCAGCGCTTGGCCAATCGCATTTCCGACATGACCGAAGGCCGCATCCAGGTCCAGTACTTCGCCGCCAAGGAACGGGTCGGGGCCTTCGATTCGTTCGACGAGGTCGCCTCGGGGAATGCCCAGGGCTATCACGCGGCCGACTACTACTGGAAAGGCAAGCACCCGGGCTGGGCCTATTTCACCGCAGTGCCGTTCGGCCTGACCTATACCGAGATGAACGCCTGGATCCGCTTCGGCGGCGGCCAGCGGCTCTGGGACGAACTCGCCGGCCAGTTCGGTCTGAAATGCGTCATGGCCGGCAACACCGGCGTCCAGATGGGCGGCTGGTTCAACAAGGAAATCAACTCGTCGGACGACCTCAAGGGCCTGAAGATGCGTATCCCGGGTCTGGGCGGCGACGTGATGGCCAGGCTCGGCGCCTCTCCGGTTTCGCTGCCCGGCGGGCAGATCTACGAAAACCTGGTCTCCGGTGCGATCGACGCCACCGAGTGGGTGGGGCCGTGGAACGACAGCTTCATGAAGTTCTATGAAGCCGCCAAGTACTACTACTATCCCGGTATGCACGAGCCCGGCTCGATGCTCGCACTCGGCATGAACGCATCCTGGTGGGGCAAGCTCAAGAAATCCGATCAGATCATGATCGAAGCCGCCGCCGCCATGGAAAACGATGTCATGATGGCGGAGTACAACGCCAAGAACGGCGCCGCACTCGCCAAGCTTCTGAATGATCATGGCGTGAAGCTGCGCAAGTTCAATGACGATGTCTACGACAGCTTCGGCGAAGCGGCCGAGGAGGTCTTTGCAGCCGCGCAGGCGCATTCGGATCTCGCCGAGCGGATCCACCAGAGCTTCGTTGTCGCGCGCAAAGATCTCGGCGCTTGGTCGAATATTTCCGATCAGGCTTATCTCGCTCAGCGCAACCGCGTCCTCGGCGTTTGAACCCGCTGTAAAATCGTCGGATTGCCGGCGCGAGACCGAATGGTCCCGCGCCGGCAATCCGCATCGCCGAAGACCGTGGGCTCGTTGCCGCATCGACCGGATCGGGACTGGGCATGACCTGGGGCCGCGCCGGACCGCGCGCCATCGCGCTGTCGGTCGCTGTAGTCGGCCTGTTGTTCCCGTTCAACAACTACCTGATTTTCTGGCGTGGTTGGCCCGGCATCGCGCCCATCTTCGACGGCGCCGGCTCGGCGCTGGGCTGGTTGCAGTTGGCGCTTTATGCCGGCGCCGTCGCTGCGGTGATCGTTTTCGTCCTGCGCAGCGGCGCGCGCCCGTTGATGGCCGATGCCGGAAGCCTGTCGGCAATCGCCGCCTATATCGCCCGCGCCGCCTTCTGGGGGGTTCTGCTGGTCGGCTTGGCCGACATGGTGATCTCGTTTCTCCGGGTCGAGGGGCTGCTCGCCGACGTGTTCGGCGACGAGCTTGCCGGCTCGCTTGGCCGCTCGCGCTTCCGCGGCGCCTATGTCCACTATCCGCTGATCGCGATCGGGATGCTGATCGCCGGGTTAACGCGCTCGATCGGTTTTACGTGGCTGGCGCTCCTGATCGTGTTGGCCGAGCTGCAGATCGTCATCGCCCGGTTCGTATTTTCCTACGAGCAGGCCTTCATGGGCGATCTGGTGCGGTTCTGGTATGCCGCGCTATTCCTGTTCGCCAGCGCCTACACCCTGCTGCACGAGGGCCATGTCCGGGTCGATGTGCTCTATGCCGGATTCAGCGCGCGCCGCAGGGCATGGTGCAACGCGATCGGCTCGATGATCCTCGGCGTGCCGCTGTGTTGGATCGTGCTCACCCGCGGCATGTGGGACAAGACCAACTTGATCAACGCGCCGCTGTTGAGCTTCGAGGTCACACAGGCCGGCTACGGGATGTATGTGAAGTACCTGATGGCCGGCTTCCTCCTGGTCTATGCGGTCACCATGCTGGTGCAGTTTCTCAGCCAGTTTCTCAGCAGCGTTGCGATTCTGCTCGATGAAGCGGAAGTCGAAGCCGAAAGCGTCGTCGGGTAATGGCGACGCTGTTCCTCGTGATCCTGATCCTGACGATGGCGTTCGCGCTCGCTTCGGGCTATCCGGTCGCCTTCGCGCTGCCCGGCTCGGCGATCCTGACCATCGGGCTCGCGGCGCTGACCGGCTACCTGATCGAGGCCGACGCGGATGCCTATTTCAGCCATGGCGGGCCGGTTCAGTGGCTGAACGCCGGCGTGACCAACTTCCGCGGCATCTATTGGGAGGTCGAGCGCGACACGCTGATCGCAATCCCGCTGTTCGTGTTCATGGGTATCATGCTGGAGCGTTCGAAGGTCGCCGAGGACCTGCTGGTGACCATGGCCCGGCTCTTCGGCCCGGTCCCGGGCGGACTCGGGATCGCGGTGGTCGTCGTCGGCGCTCTGTTGGCCGCGACCACCGGGATCGTCGGCGCCACCGTGATCGCCATGGGGCTGATCTCGCTGCCGGTGATGCTACGCAACAACTACGCGCGCTCGCTCGCCACCGGGACGATCAGCGCCTCGGGCACGCTGGGCCAGATCATCCCGCCCTCGATCGTTCTGATCATCCTTGCCGACCAGCTTTCCAACGCGACCGACCAGGCCAGCACCCTGCGCCAGACCGAGTACAAGGAAGCGACCGGACAGTTTGCCCTGCCGACGGAGTTCGACATCACCTCGACCAGCGCCGGCGACATGTTCCTCGGCGCCATGCTGCCGGGCGTCGTGCTGGTCGGGCTCTACATGGCTTACATCCTGACGGCCTCCCTGATCCGTCCGCGGCTTGCCCCGCCGGTGCCGTTCCAAGGGAAATTCGATGCCCGCTTCCTCGGTAAGGTGGTGCTTGCCCTGTTCCCGCCGCTGGCCCTGATCTTCCTGGTCCTCGGCTCGATCATCATGGGTGTGGCCACCGTCAACCAGGCCGGCGCCATCGGGGCCGTCGGCGCGCTGGTGATGGCGGGCTACCGGTTGAAGGAGGGCAGCCGCGGCGCGTTCTATCCCGCCGCCCTCGCAGTCGCAGGGACGGCGGTGCTGATGGTCCTGGTCGCCGTCCATGACATTAACGTCAAGAACATCCGCAGTTCGGACGACTGGATCGCCGTCGCGCTGGCAGGGATCGCGGTGCTGGTGCTGTTCTATGCGGTGGGGTGGAGCGCTTGGCGCGCCCACCGGATCGGCCGGACGCTCGACGGCGTGATGGTCGAGACGGCGAAGACGACATCGCTGGTCTTCATCATTCTGCTGGGCGCGGCAATGCTGACCGCTGCCTTCCGCGCCTTCGGCGGCGAGGAGCTGGTGCGCGACTTCCTGGCCGGGCTGCCCGGCGGATTCATCGCCAAGTTCGTCGTGGTGATGGCGGTGATCTTCATCCTGGGCTTTTTCCTCGACTTCATCGAGATCGCGGTCGTGGTGGTGCCGATCATCGCTCCGATCCTGCTCGCCGATACGACCGCCAACGTCAGCGCAGTGTGGCTCGGTGTGATGATCGGGGTGAACATGCAAACCTCGTTCCTGACCCCGCCCTTCGGGTTCGCGCTCTTCTACCTGCGCGGCGTCGCGCCACCCGAGGTCAAGACGACCCAGATGTATCTGGGGGTGGTGCCGTTCATCGCATTGCAGCTCGTTGCGCTCGGGATCGTCGGCGCCTTCCCGAGCCTGGTGAACTATCTGCCCAACCGGGTCTATCTGACCTCGGAGACGGCCCCGCCGCCTAAGAGCCCGCGGCTCCAAGCCTGTCTCGAAGACTATCTGTTCGCCGCCTACGATCGCGAGGGCGAGCGCCTGCGCGCCGCGATCGCCCGGGTCAAAGCGCTTGATCTCAACGTCCTTCCCGACCGGCCGCGGCGCGCGCTGTCGGGAAGCCTCCAGGCGGCGGAGGCGACGTTCGGTCTGGTGGAGAAGGTTCGGGCTGCCGAGGCGGCGCGCCTCGCGGCCTTGCCGGGCTACCGCCCGCTGCATCGGGAGGTGCGTGCGCTGCGGGTGAAAAGACGCGCCCTCATGGCCGGCATCCAACGGCTGAAAGGCGCGCTGCGCCGGCTGCCCGCCGATGCCGCAGCCGCGCGTGCGAGCCTTGCGGCGCGCATCGACCGGCTGGAACGGGACATCCAGAGCGTGGAGGCGCGCATACCGGGCAACTGGGACGCCGAACAGAAACGCTATCGCGCGCTCGCGTCCGCCGAGCGTCGGGCGCGGCTCGACTACCGGCGCAACGTCGATGACGCCTATCAAGGCGTGGCAAGCCTGCGCGCTGTGATCGCGGACGCCGAGGCGCTGGCCGGGCTCGGGGGCGCCTTACAGGCCCTGCGCCCGGTCGTCGCGTCCGCGCCGCCCAAAGCGGCGGTGGACCACCTGCGCGCCGCCCAGGGCGCGGTCGGCGAGATCGAAGGCGCGGGTCACATTCGCACCAAGATCTCGCGCGCCCGCCGGGCGTTGCGGCGGCGAACGCCCGATCGCGCCCTGGCCGCGCGCGAGCTGGATCAGGCGCTGGCGCGCTACGAGGCCGAGACCGCCTGGCGGCAGCGCGCCAAGACGGCGCTCGCGCCCGGGCTCGCCGATTTCGATGCGGCCATCGCCTGGAACATCGGACTGCGCCAGCAGGAGCGGCTGACCGGCGCGCAGGCCCGCGAAATCGCAGGCTGCCAAGCGATTCATCGCGATATCTCGTTGAACTTCTAAGAGCCTGCGCCGTCCGGGCTCTGGTAGACGACCCAACCGTCGGGGCCGAGAATCTCGACCGGGCGGAAGCGGACCTTGTAGGACATCTTGGCGCTCTCGGCGATCCAGTAGCCGAGATAGACATGGGCGAGCCCGCCCGCGCGGGCGTTCTCGATCAGCCGGAGCACGAGATAGGTGCCGAGGCTGCGTTGCGCGAGTTCGGGCGCGAAAAAGCTGTAGACCGCCGAGAGCGAGTTGCCTAGCCGGTCGGCAAGCATCGCGCCCACGAGCGTGCCGTCGGTCTGGCGGAACTCGACGATCCTGGTGTCGACCGGGGTATCCTCGACCATTGAGCGGTAGTCGTCAAACGACATCGAAGACATGTCGCCGCCGCCGTGACGCGAACGCTGGTAGCGGGCGAACAGGCGGTACTGCTCCATCGTCGCGACGGCGCCGAGATCCTCGGCCGCGAGATCCGCGTTCACTCGCAGGACGCGCCGGATCGATCGGGTCGTCTGGAAGCCCTCGACAGGGATCCGGATCGGTACGCAAGCCGAACATTGCGGGCAGGCAGGCCGGTAGGCGAGGCCGTGGCTGCGCCGGAATCCCGCCCGCGACATCCGCTCGTAGAGGTCCGCCGCGCGCGGCCCGCCGAGTTCGGTGACCACCTTGCGCTCCTGCCGGCCCTGGATATAGGGGCAGGGCAGCACGCGCGTGCCGGAAAAGAACCGGTCGGGGCGGCTCAGCGGCTGGTTCACCGAAAGGGACACGCCGTCGCGGATCGGTCGGCTCCTCCTGTCGGTTTCCATGATAGCGGCTGAACGGACTCCGCAAAAGCCGACCGCCGCGCGCCGGGGCGGCCGGGCGGCCCGAATCCTCTTCGGCGCATAAGGAGCGAGCGCAGCCGCCGGCCTGACCGGTCGTGCTTGAACGGCTGCGGTTTCGGTGCTGGTCGGCGACTGCCTGGCGCCGGCCGATCCGATATAATGGCGGCAAACCATAGGTTCGAGGACGACAAGAGGGGTAAATGGCTGAGAATGTGGTAACGGCGGACAAGTTGGCGGCGCGGCTGACCGCTAACCCGTTCAACGCCTGGATGGGCCTGTACCTGATCGCCCTCGACGAGGACGGCCTGACGCTCGGCCTGATATGGCGCGAGGAGATGATCTCGAACCCCGGCGCGCGGGTCACTCACGGCGGCATCCTCGGCGCGCTGATCGACGTTGCCGCGGACTTCGCGATTGCAGCCAAGGTGGGTATGCCGGTGCCCACCGTCGACATGCGGGTCGACTTCCACCGCGCCGCCCAGCCCGGCGACCTGACCGCGACCGCCCGCGTGATCCGCCTGGGCGGCACGAATTCTGTCGCCGAAGCACAGGTCCATGACGGCGAGGGCAACCTGATCGCAAGCGGCCGCGGGGTCTATTTTACCGCCGCGGCGAACTCCTGACGGACGGTGTGCGCTTCCGAGCGCCAGCCCGGTGAGCTAAACTGTCGAAGCCGTCCGGCACGGACTGCTCGGCACGGGGTGGATCGGCGTAAGAGGACGGATCCAACATGGCAATCGAAACCAGAGCGCTACGCGATGCGTTCGGCTGCTTCGCGACCGGTATCACCGTCATCACCACGGCCGACCGCGACGGAGAGCTTTACGGGGTTACGGCGAACTCGTTCACCTCGCTGTCGCTGGACCCGCCGCTGTGCCTGTTCTGCCTCGACTACAAGTCGTTGAGCTTCGAAGCTTTCCAGCATACCGGGCATTTCGCGGTGAACGTGCTGGCCGAGGACCAGGAGCCGCTTTCGGCGAACTTCGCCCGCTCGAACACCGACAAGTGGGAAGGGATCGACTACGAGATCTGGGCAAGCGGCACCCCGATTCTGCGCGGCTGCGTTGCCAATCTCGAATGCGATCTGGAGGCGATTCACGAAGGCGGCGATCATGTGATCGTCGTCGGCCGGATCACCGACATGGCCTATCAGGACGGCGAATGCCGCCCGCTGCTGTACTATAAGGGCCGTTACAACGCGCTGTCCGCCTGACCGGCCGTCAGCGCCCGGTTTTTCACCCGATAGCCGTCGGCGCGCAGCGCCTCGACCAGCCGGCCCGCATCCTCGGGCGCGCGCACCTCGACCATCACATCGATCCCGGTCAGCCGGGCAGGGAGGTCATGGAACCATCGGTTGTGAATGAACTCGACGATGTTGGCGCCCAGGGCCCCGATGCTCTGGGTCACCTCGGCGAGCGCGCCCGGCCGGTCGTCGATCTCGATCCGCAGCCGGACCAGGCGGCCCCGACGGACCAGGCCGCGCATCAGGACGCCGGCCAGGAGTCGGGCGTCGATGTTGCCGCCGGACACCACGATGCCGACACGACGGCCGGCGAACCGGGCCCGGCCGGCCATTACCGCGGCGAGCGCGGCAGCCCCGGCCCCCTCGACGACCAGCTTCTCGATCTCGGCTATGAGCATCACCGCCTGCTCGATCTCGCCTTCTTCGACGGTGACCAGCGGGACGCGGTTATCCTCGATGATCTTGCGGGTGAGCCGGCCGGGCTGCTTGACCGCTATGCCGTCGGCCAGCGTGACGTTTGAAATCGGCCGCTTATCGCCGGTGATCGCGGAGACCATCGAGGGGCACAGCGCTGACTGCACGCCGACGATCTCGATCTCCGGCTTGACCGTCTTGGCCGCCGTGATGCAGCCGGCGATCCGACCGTCGCCTCCCACCGGCACAACGAGACAGTCGATCTCGGGTGCGGCGGCGAGCATCTCCAGCGCGACGGCGCCCCGGCCCGCGATGATGTCGGGATCGTCGTAGGGGTGGATGAAGCCAAGCCGCGTTCCCGGGCCTCGCGCTCGGCGAAGGCGGTGGCGGCGTCGAGGTCCTCGCCCTCAAGGACCACCCGCGCTCCCAGAAGCTCCGTGTTCGAGACCTTCAGGAACGGTGTGTTCCGTGGCATGACGATGGTCGCCCCGATCCCCATCCAGCGCGCGTGGTGAGCGACCGCCTGGGTGTGGTTACCGGCCGACATGGCGATCACGCCGGCTTTGCGCTCGGAGGCGTCGAGCTTCTCGAGCCGGTTCAGAGCCCCCGCTCCTTGAACGAGGCGGTGTATTGCAGGCCCTCGATCTTGAGATAGAGCGCCGCGCCGGAGATCTGCGAGAGCGTCAGCGAATGCGCCGTGGGCGTGGCCACCACCTTCCCCGCGATCCGTCGCGGTGGCGGCGTGCACCTCGGCGATGGTCACGCTCATGGCGTCGCCGGGACCAACCGTAGCAAGCCCGATGCGTCATCGGGCGGTCTGCCGTTCAGACCGGGGATCCGCACATACCGCCCGGCCGCCCACAGCGGGGTCAGGTCGCGGTAATTACCCGACAGCGGGTTGCCCGACTGGCCGGTTGCGATCACGAACAGCGACCGGTCGAGGTCGTTCAGGTCGTAGATCGTCCGCAGGCCGGGTCCGTGGACGCTGGCATAGGGCGCGCGGGGGTCGGAGATGCGGTTTTGCGCGCGATTGACGGTGAACGCGCCGCCATCGGCTGGGGTACGGATGTCGCTGATCCGATCGAGGACCGGGATCCAGCCCAACATCGGGTGACGGAAATGGGCGTAATGCGCATCTCCCCAGCGCCAATCCTCGATGTCCTCGCCATGGCGTTCGGAGAGCTCGGCAAGCGCCAAGTCGAGCGCGGCGACAAGGCGATCGGGGCAGGATTCGCGCGCCGGGGTGCCGGTGTCGTCGCACCAGCTTCCCTGGCCGCGCAAAACATTGCGCACGAACACCGGACGCAGACGCCAAGCCGATTGGAAAAGCGGTCCCATCTCGTCGGCGTAGAGTACGCGGTTGAACGCCTTTAGCCAAGCGGTGAAGATCAGCGGCTCGGGCCGGCCGGCGTCCATCCGCCCGTCCCATCGGCGCAACAGCTCGAGCGCGCGCCCGGCGCGGGCGCCGCCGGGTTCGATCGCCGCCATCAGGGGCAAGAGTTCGCGCGCGGCAAGCGAGAGCGCATCGGACTGCATCCCGCCGGCCTTCTCCAACGTGGCGGAGCCGCCTTGGTCGATCAATTCCCGGATGCGGCGCGCGCGGTAGGGCGGGGTGCCTCCGAACCCCAGATGGTAGGGATAGTCCGGCCCGACGATCGGGTGGTTCGCGTTGACGATGCGTCCGCTGGCCGGATTAAACGATCGGGGCAGGGCCTCGAAAGGGATCAGCCCGTCCCAGTCGTGGCTTCCGGTCCAGCCCGGCGCCGGTACATTGCCGTGGCCTGCGCGCCGAACCGGCACGCGGCCCGGGGCGATGAAGCCGATATTTCCCTCGATGTCGGCGTAGGAGATGTTCTGCTGCGGGGCGTGGAAATGCCGCATCCCCGCGACGACATCCTGCCATGAGCCGGCCCGGTTGAGATGCCAGATGGCCTCGGCCGTCCGGTCGTCCGGCCGCAGCGCGGTCGCGGCCAGCGCCACCACATGGTCCGCCCCGGCCAGCCGGCGCGCATCCGGGTCGAGGTCGGAGATCACCGGGCCGTGTCGGGTCGCCCGAACGGTCACCGTGACCGGCGCGCCGCCACGGACCCCGATCGTCTCGGTTCGGGTGTCGAACGGCCTGGGTCCGTCCGGGGTCAGGTAGCGATCGGGATCGACGGGATCGAGCTTTTCCAGGAACAGGTCCTGGGTGTCGCTCTCGGTGGTGGTGAACCCCCAGGCGACGGTGCCGTTATGGCCGAGGATGGTCAGCGGCACGCCGGGGACGGTCGCCCCGGCAAGCTTCAGCGTCGGAGTCTCGATCCGCGCCAGGTACCACAGGATCGGCGCTTGGAAACCGAGATGGGGATCGTTGGCGAGGATCGGCCGTCCGGTCTCGGTCCGGTCGCCGGCCACGACCCAGGAGTTCGACGCCGTGACCGGGGTGAGTGGATCGGGCCATGAGCGCAGGAGTCCGGCAAACAGCGTCTGGGCCTGGCGCAGATCCGCCGTGTCCAGGGTCGGGGCGACGTCCCCTGTGACGTCGGGCCACAGGGCATCGATCTGCTCCGGCTTCAGCCGCTCGGCCAGGCGCGCGCGGAGCGCCTCGCTCCGGAGGTTGCCCGAAAGCCGCATCGCCATGATGCGGGCCCAGACCAGCGAATCCGCCGGCCGCCAGGGCTCCGGGCGGCCGGCGATCGCCACCAGCTCGGGTGTCAGCACGCCCGGGTGGGTCTCGATATAGGCGTTGACCCCTTTGGCGTAGGCTTCGAGCATCGCTCGAGGCCCCGGCCCGAGATGCTCGAAGGCCGCCTCGGCCAGCCGGTAAAGCCCGAAGAGCCGCATCCGCCGGTCCAGCGAAAGCGTCGCCTTGCCGACCAGCTCCGAGAGCCTGCCGGCGCCGAGCCGGCGCATGAACTCCATCTGGAACAGCCGGTCCTGGGCATGGACCAAGCCCAGCGCGAAATAGGCGTCCGCGTCGGTCTCGGCCCGAATGTGGGGAATGCCGTGCCGGTCGCGCAGGATGTCGACAGGCGCGGCGATGCCGGCAAGCCGCAGCGTGCCGGACATCTGGGGCAGCGACGTGCGCAGCCAGAGATAGCCGCTGGCTCCGGCCAGCACCAGGACGGCGAGCGCGGCGAGCAGGCCTCGCCCAAGCCATTTCCACAGGGTGCGCCGACGCTTTCTCACCTGGGCCTCGGAACTCTGCCGCCGCCGGACATCGGCATCCGCCACAACATATTAGGTATGACCGTTCCGTCCTGCCATAGTTCGGCCATGCGCTCTTGGCCGACAAACCCGGTCGCGGCCCTTCCGCCCTTCCGGCCGCGTCTTCCCTGGTGGGGCGGCGATTTGCAAACTGTCCGCAACTTCCTGATCGGACCGCGGCGGCTGGCGCGGGCCGCGCCAGCCGAGCGGATGCGGTTCGAGATGTCCGACGGCACCGGCGATGTGCTTCTGGGAGCGCTCGACCGCGGGGGGCGGGGCGGGGATCTGCCGCTGGTGGTGCTGATCCACGGCCTGACCGGATGCGAGGACAGCGCCTACATCCTGGCCACCGCGGCGCACGGCCTTACGGCGGGCGCCGATGTCCTGCGCTTGAACCTGCGCGGCGCGGGGCCGGGCCGGGGCCGCACGCGCGAGCAGTACCATGCCGGACGGACCGGGGATCTGTTCGATGTGATGACCGTGCTCGCCGCAAAGGCCCCGGCGCGCGGCATCCTGCTGGTCGGGTTCTCGCTGGGCGGCAACATGGTCCTGAAATTCCTCGCCGAGCACAGCGGCCGCTTTCCGATCGCGGCCGCGCTTTCGGTGTCCGCCCCGATCGATCTTGCCGCGGCCTCGCGCCGGATGATGGCGCCGCGAAACGCGCTCTATCAGCGCTACCTGCTGACCGGGATGAAGCGCGAGGGCTTGGACGGCAAGGCGCTGAGCCCCGCCGAACGGCGCGCGATCGAGCGCGCGCGCTCGGTCTACGCCTTCGATGACACCTTCGGCGGTCCGCGCAACGGCTATGCGGGAGCCGAGGACTACTACGCAGATAGCGAGGCGCGCGGCAGGCTTGGCGAAATCCGCACGCCGACAGTCATGATCCATGCCGATAACGACCCCTGGATCCCGGCCGAGGCCCATCGCGCCGCCCGGGCCACGGCTTCCGGGTATGTGCGCGTCGTCCTGGTCCGCGGCGGCGGGCATGTCGGCTTTCATGGCAAAGGCGGTCCGATTGCTTGGCACGATTGTTGTCTCCTGGCGCTGTTGACCGAAGAAGGCCGCGCTCAGCCCGCCTTCAGGCGGTGCGCAACTTCGACCGAGGCGTAGGTCAGGATCCCATCGGCGCCGGCGCGCTTGAAGGCGATCAGGCTCTCGAGGAAGATCCGATCCCGCTCCGCCCAGCCGGCATCGGCGGCCGCGCGCAGCATCGCGTACTCGCCGCTGACCTGGTAGGCGTAGGTCGGCATACCGAAGGCCCGTTTCACGCGGCCGACGATATCGAGATAGAACAGCCCCGGCTTGACCATGACCATATCCGCCCCCTCGGCGATGTCGAGCGCGACCTCGCGCAACGCCTCGTCCGAGTTGGCCGGGTCCATCTGGTAGGTCTTCTTGTCGCCGCCGGCGAGGCTGGCGGCTGAGCCCACCGCATCGCGGAACGGCCCGTAGAGCGCCGAGGCGTACTTGGCGGCGTAAGAGAGGAGTCGCACCCCGCCGTGGCCGGCCTCGTCCAGCGCGCGCCGGATCGCGCCGACGCGGCCGTCCATCATGTCCGACGGGGCGATCACGTCGCAGCCTGCCTCGGCCTGAACCAGCGCCTGGCGGCACAGCACCTCGACCGTCTCGTCATTGAGGATGCGGCCCTTGCGCAGCAGCCCGTCATGGCCGTGGCTGGTGAAAGGGTCGAGCGCCACGTCGCACATGACGCCGATATCGGGGACTGCGCGCTTGACCGCGGCGACCGCGCGGCAGACCAGGTTGTCCGGGTTGACCGCCTCGGCGCCGTCATCGGTCTTCAGCGCCGGGTCGGTGACCGGAAAGATCGCGACCAGTGGGATGCCGAGGCTCGCGGCCTCGCCCACCTCATCGACCAGCCGGTCGATCGACAGTCGAAACACCCCGGGGAAGCTGCCCACTGGCGTCCGGTCCTCGGCTTCGTCATGGACGAAGGTCGGCCAGATCAGGTCCTCGACCCCCAGCCGGGTCTCGGCAACCAGCCGCCGGGTCCATTGATCGGCCCGGTTGCGGCGCATGCGCGTGGCAGGATAGCGGCCAAGCCCAAACCCGTCTTCGCCCGACACAGCCGTTTCCCCGCTCCTGAGCGCCGATCGCGCATTTTGTATCGCCTCGCCCCGGACACCGCAATATCCCCCGGTCTCGCGCATCGGGCGTGGCCCGGGCGAGGAGTAGAACGCGGTGCCGGCAAACTCGCTCCGGTCGAGCCTGAAAGCCCTACGCTGGGATTGTCAGGCCGGACGATGACATCCGCTTGAGGAGCGCCGCGGTCTCATCAGGGTGTGAGCGGCGGCCTGTCCGGGCCGCAGCCGGCGCGACGAATCGGGACTCAATTGAGCGCCAGGTCCTTGGCGTCCGCGCGCTCGGCCATGATCTGGCGGAGCTTGGCCAGCGCCTTGGCTTCGATCTGGCGGATACGCTCCTTGGTGACGCCGAAGCTCTCGCCGATCTCGGCCAGCGTGTCCTTGCTCTCCTCCAGGAAGCGCCTGGCGATCACTTGCTGCTCGCGTGGAGTCAGGACGCCGATCGCATCGTGAAGCCAAGCCTTGCGCACGGCAAAATCGTGGTCTTCCTGGACGATCTCCTCCGGCGTCGGGCCGGTATCGGGCAGGAAGTCCTGCGCCTCGTCGCCGTCATCGCCCAGGATGCTGGCGTTGAGCGACCGGTCGGGATGCGAAAGATGGGCTTCCATCCGCTCCACCGCGGCGATCGGCACGCCGAGCAGGCTTGCGATCAGCCGGCGGTCGTCATCGCTCATCGCTGCGCCGGCGTTATCGGTTAGCTGCGCGCGCAGCCGGCGCAGGTTGAAGAACAGGCTTTTCTGCGCCGGGGTCGTGCCGATGCGCACGATTGAGGCGTTGCGGACGACATATTCCTGGATCGCCGCCAGAATCCACCATGTCGCGTATGTCGAATAGCGAACCTGACGCTCGACATCGAAGCGGTTCGCCGCCTCCAGAAGGCCGATATTACCCTCCTGGATCAGATCGCCCATCGGCAGGCCGTAGCCGCGGAACTTCGAGGCGATGCGCACGACCAGCCGGATATGGCTGGTTATCAACTCGTCCAGCGCCTTTTGGTCGCCCTCTGCGCGCCAGCGCCGGGCGAGATCGGCCTCGTATTCGCGCTCCAGGATCGGCGCGTCCATGACGGTCGAGATGTAGCGCCGGTCGGCGCGGTCGGGATAGTTGCCGCCGATTTGTGCCATGACAGGAGTCCAATTGCTATCGAGTCGATAATATATCGATAACAATCGAACACCGCAACAACAATATCGACTCGAAATCAAATACCGAATTCCGCTCTCCCGGCGCAGTTTTTTTGCCCTGTAGGGTGGTCGGCGTGTCGTTAGGGATCTAAGTAACGCTTTCATGTCGAAATGCTTGCGTATTGCCGAGTTGGTCGAACGATTGGGCCGCATCGCCCACGGGCTGCAATACGCTTCGGGACTGAATCCCGCCCAGTGGGAGGCCTTGCGGTTCATCGCCCGGGCCAACCGGTTTTCGCGTTATCCCGGCGCGATCGCCCGCTATCTGGGGACGACCCGAGGTACGGTCTCGCAGACCCTGATCGCACTCGAAAGCAAGGGCTATATCGCGCGCATGCGCTGCGCGGCCGACCGTCGCGCGATCGCGATCGAGCTGACCGAAAACGGGCGCGCGCTGATCGAAGAAGATCCGCTGTTTCTGGTGCTGCGGGCCGCCGATGGGCTGAGCTGCGAGGCGCAGAGCCAGCTCGCCGACGGGCTCGAAGGCCTGATCCGCGCGGTGCAGGACGCCAAGGGCATCCCCGAGACTGGCCCCTGCCTGAACTGCGTCCATTTCCGACCCGCTGCGGCAGGCCCGCCCGAGGGGCATTGCCACTGCGCGCTGAATGACGCCCCGCTGTCGCCGCCGGAAACCCACCAGCTCTGCATCGCCTTCGAGACCCCCGCAGAGGCCGCGCCGACGCTCTGCTAGAGGCTGCTAGAGGACGATCCGAACCGGCACGGCGCGGCTGCGCCGCTTGGCCGGGAGGACGACCCGCAAAGCCGCAGTCAGTCGCTCCGTCGTTTCCGCCCCGTCGTCGAGGTGTGGCCGTCCGATCGGATCGGGGGTCAGCGCTTCAGCAGCGGGAACACCGTCCTGACATTATCCTCGAAGATCGCCTTCCGCTCGGCCGGGCCCAGCGAGTCCGCGTTGTCGATGTAGCGCCTGGTGTCGTCGAACGCGAAGCCGGTCTCGGGGTCGACGCCTCGCACCGCGCCCACCATCTCGGAGGCGAACAGGATGTTCTTGGTCGGGATCACCTCGGTCAGCAGGTCGATGCCGGGCTGGTGGTAAACGCAGGTATCGAAATAGACGTTATCGAGCAGCAGCTCGTCGAGCGGCGGCAGGCCCATGTCCTGGGCGAGCCCGCGATAGCGCCCCCAGTGGAATGGCGCCGCCCCGCCGCCATGCGGGATGATGAACTTCAGGCTCGGGAAGTCCTCGAACAGCTTCGAGGTCAGGAACTGCATGAACGCCGCCGTGTCGCCGTTGATGTAGTGGCAGCCGGTGAAATGGAAGTGCGGGTTGCACGAGGACGAGACGTGGATCATCGCCGGAACTTCGAGTTCGACCATCTTCTCGTAGAGCGGATACCACCAGCGGTCGAACAGCGGCGGGTCGGTCCAATAGCCGCCGGTCGGGTCGGGGTTGAGGTTGAGCCCGATGAAGCCGAGCTCGCTCACGCAGCGCTCGAGCTCGGGGATGCAGTTGGCCGGCGCGACGCCCGGGGCCTGCGGCAATTGGCACACCGGAACGAAGTTCTCAGGATAAAGCGTGCATACCCGGTGGATCATGTCGTTGCAGATCTCCGACCAGTACCGGTTTGTGGTCTCGTTGCCGTCCTGGTGGGCCATGCCGGCCGCGCGCGGCGAGAAGATGGTGAGGTCCGTGCCGCGCTCGCGCTGGAGCTTGAGCTGCGCGCCTTCGACGGACTCGCGGATCTCGTCGTCGCCGATCGAAGGTCCGAAGGGCAGGGGTTTGAAGTCCGGATCGCCGATCCCCGCGACCTGCTCCGCCCGGTATGTCTTCAGCGCCTCGGGCGCGGTGGTGTAGTGGCCGTGGCAGTCGATGATCATTTCGTTCGTCCCGTCGCTTCCAAACCTTTTTCGAGTCCGGCATAGCTGCGTGCCGGTGCGGCCATCAGGAACGTAAAGCCTTCGGCCAGCACCCGCTCGACATTGCCGGGGTTGACGTGAGGATGGCCAACGGCCACGCCGTTGGCCTTGCATGTTGCCACGATTTCGGCCATCGCTTCCAGCACGGCAGGATGGTCGTACTGGCGCGGGAAGCCGAGTTCCTGGCTGAGATCGCCTTCGCCGATCAGGACCGCGCCGATGCCGGGGACGGTTTTCAGCATGGCGTCCAGGTTCTCGATCCCGGCGGTATCCTCGATCATCAGGATCACCAGGATTTCGCCCGCGGGATCGAGCGGCCAGACATCGGCCTTCCGGTAATAATCCTGCTGGCCGAGGCCCCAGTAGCGCGCCGCGGCCGTCGGGCCGTCGCCGCGCACGCCGGCGGGCGCGTAGCGCTCGGCGCTGCGTAGCCGGGGATATCGGCAGGCCGCGACGGCGTTATGGGCCTGATCGACGGTGCTGACGTGCGGCCAGACGATGCCGTAGACGCCGAGATCCAGCGCCTGCTTGGCATGCCACTGGCCCTTCTCCTCGCCGTTGGTGGGAACCCGAACCATCGGGGTGACTGCCGGCGCGGGCGATCCGGAGGCGGCGATCTGCGCCCGGTTGAGCAGGTACTGTAACGAATCCCGGAGCGCGCCGATGTCCCAGGGATTATGCTCCATCTCGAAGACGATCCCGTCATAGCGCGTGGTCGAAAACGCAAGTGCGGTCGCGACATCGGCGGTGGCGAAGGACGTGAACGCCGGCTGGCCGTTTTCCAGCGCGCCGATCACGCCGTTGAGCCGTGGGATATCCGTCATCTTCGCCTCCGAAGCCTTTGGTTGTCCGCCATCATAGCGTCTCGGCAACCGGCCGGCTTGCCTCGAGATAGGTTTCCATGCGCGCGCGCATCGGCGCGGGGATCTCGATCGAGTGGCCGGCCGAGCGCCGGCCGACCGAATTGACGAAGTTGATTCGGAACGCCTCCTCGCCGCCGCTGCGGCCGATGCAGCAGTATTGGATCGAGGATCTGCCGAGCCGGGTCAGCACGAGCACGATCTCCAGCATATCGCCCATCCTGAGCGCCTTCTTGAAATCGGCATCGGTGTGGACGACCGGGAACATGCGGTCGTGGACGAAGAACTCCTCGGCGAACGGTATGCCCAAACGGTCGCTCAGCCATTCCTCGAACAGCGTATTGCACATCCGGTAGAACTCGACGAAGAAGACGATGCCGGCCGGGTCGCAATTTCCGAACTCGATACGGCGGCGGATTGAACAGAGCGGATTGTGCTCGAACATCGGGACTCCCGGCGGGTGCGCCGCCTCTACAGTGTCTGGCCCGAAATGAATTGTTTCATTTCAAGCTGTTGCCGGTCTTGGGGTCAAGGTCCGGATACCGGCGATCGCCGCCGGCTTCAGGAGGCGCCGGCCAACTCCCCGTCCTCTCCGACGTCCCAGGCCGCCGGCAGCTTGCCGGCGGCGCGCGTCTTCCCGGTGTAGTAGGCCCACAGCTTTTCGGCGTGGGCGGCGCGGTCGAACCGGCCGAGGAAGGCGGCCACGTCCTCGCGGCTCAGCGGATCGATGGGACCGAGCCGGCTCGCGGCGAGTTGGGCGCGGGCGTTCTCCTCGAAATGAACCGCGTCGGCCAGCAGCGCCGGCACCGATTCGGCGGCCAGCACCACGCCATGCGCGCGGATCAGGAGGGCGAAGCAGTCCCCGAGAGTCCGCGCCAGGGCCGCGCCGAACTCCGCGGAGTTGATGTGGCCCGGGTCGGCATGAACCGGGATTCCGGCCGCCCAGCGCGAGGCGTGATTGCGGACCGGCACAAGACGTGCGCCCTGGGCCAGGGTGAACAGGATCGCGCTTTCGGGGTGGCAATGCAGGATCGCCCGAATCTCCGGCCGTGCGCGGTAGATCTCGCTATGGATAAAAATTTCCGCCGGCGGCGCGGCGCCTTGGCGGAAACCCCGCGGGCGGCCGTCCAGCCCGGCCTCGAGCGCGTCTTTGGGGCGCAGTTCTCCGCGCGGCGTGGCCATCGGCTGAATCAGGAAGGTATCGCCGTCGGACATGCGGGCGCTGACATGACCACTGTAGTCCATGATGCCCTCGGCCACCAGGATGCGGGTAGCCGAGGCGATTTCGTCACGCAATCGGGCTTCCGCAAGACGGTAATCGGGGTGAAACGCCATCGAATCAATCCTCCGTCGGCGGATGCGGCGGCCGGCCGCCGCGCGCATTGAACAAGCTTGCCACGGTGTTTATGACAGATGAGTTTATTATTTTCTCGGAACTTTGAGGATCCGTTGATGAAACTCGCAACGCTGAAGGGCGGGCGCGACGGGCGGCTGGTCGTGGTCGATGACGGCCTGAGTCGGGCGGCGAAGGCCGCTTCCATCGCTGGAACCATGCAGGCGGCGATCGACGAATGGGCCACCGTTGCGCCTTTGTTGGCAAATCTCGCCGAAGCGGTCAACCGTGGCGATGCGGCGACCTTCCCGTTCCGGCCCGAGGATTGTGCCGCGATCCTGCCGCGCGCCTTTCAGTGGGTCGACGCGAGCGCCTATCTCAGCCACGTCGAGCTGGTGCGCAAGGCGCGCGGGGCCGAGATGCCCGAAGACCTCTACGACGATCCGCTGATGTATCAGGGCGCCTCGGACAGCCTGATCGGCCCATGCGACGACATCGTGCTGGCCGACGCGGCCTGGGGCATCGACATGGAGGCCGAGGTCGTGGCCATCCTCGACGATGTGCCGATGGGCGTCGGCGCCGGGGACGCTGCCGGCCACATCAAGCTGGTCGGGTTGTGCAACGACGTGAGCCTGCGCAACCTGATCCCCAACGAGCTCGCCAAGGGGTTCGGCTTTCTCCAGGGTAAGCCGACGACGGCTTTCTCGCCGGTGTTCGTCACCCCCGACTCGCTGGGCGATGCCTGGGACGGCGCGAAGATGACTCTCGACATGCACGTCCGGCTCAACGGGCAATCGATCGGCCATCCCAATGCCGGCGCGGACATGTACTTCGACATGCCGCGGCTCATCGCCCATGCTGCCAAGAGCCGCGTGCTTGCCGCCGGAACGATCCTGGGCACGGGCACCATCTCGAACCACGACCGTGCGGTTGGCTCGGCCTGCCTCGCCGAATTGCGCACCGTGGAGACCATTGAGCGCGGCGCGCCCGAGACCCCGTTCATGCGCTTCGGCGACCGGGTGCGGATCGAGATGCTCGATTCGGACGGCAACTCGGTCTTCGGCGCCATAGACCAACGGGTCGTGCGCTACGATCCGCCCGGATAGTGGCCGGGCATCCGCTCAACCTCGTCGTTTCGACCGATGCTTTCTTTGAGCGGACAGATTGACCGCATGACTTACGAACCTTGCCACTGCGCAATCGGATCGTAGCCGAAGATCCAACGATAAACCCCGTGCGTCGTTGAGCCATGCCGGGTTACGAACGCCCATTCGCGGCGCAGCCGGTCCCAGCCCGAGTGAAGCTTCTTGAAATGGACTTCGGTGCGCGAGAGCTGCTGCACCCTGGTGGCCCGCGGCTTGCGGGCCGCTTCGTAGCCCAACAGCGCCGTATGCGGATCGTCCGCGCTCGCGCGCAGCCATCGCGCCAGCACATAGGCGTCCTCGAAGGCCATGTTGGCGCCTTGTCCGAAGGTTGCGAGCATGGCGTGTGCGGAATCGCCGAGCAGCGTCACCCGGCCCTCCGTCCAGCGCGGTGCGTGTTCCCCCGTGAACTGGCCCCATTTCGAACAGGATGTCGCCTGCGCCATCATGCCGCGCAATTTCTCGCCGACATGGGGAAATGCTGCCAGCATCTCGCCCACATCGCTCGGCGCCGACCATGAGGGCTCGGTCCAACCGGGCTGCTGTCGGACCGCCACGAAATTGACGAACCGGCCCCGCCGAATGAAGTAGCTGATGACGAACCCGCCCTCGCCGGACCATTGGTTCACATAGCGGTCGTGGTGATCCGTCGGCAGCGCATCGGTGGGCGCCAGCGCGCGCCAGCACATCGTTCCGGCGTAATGCGGACGTCGCCGCCGAAAATGCAGGCGCGGACCGCCGAGCGAATCCCGTCGCAACCGACGACCACGTCGGCTTCGGCGCTGCTGCCGTCGGCGAATGACAGGCCGGCCGGGCCGTCTCGGGATTCGACGGCCGTGCAGCGCTTACCGAGTTCGATGCTCGCTTGCGGCGCCGCTTCCGAAAGCAGTCGATGCAGGTCGCTACGATGGACGACATAGTACTTGGCGCCGTAGCGCTTCGCAAAGTTTTCGAATGGCAGGCTGTAGGCGATTTCACCCGTGCGCCAATCGCGCCAGCACAATCCGATCGGCTCGGATCCGGCCTTATGCAGCCCTCCGTCGCGCTCGACCGCTTGAAAGAACTTGACGGAGTTGGGGCTGATATTGATGCCGGCGCCGAATTAGGTAAGCTCGGGCGCCTGCTCATAGATCCGCACCTCGAAACCCTGAAGGCGCAGCGCGATAGCAGTCGCCAACCCGCCGAGGCCCGCGCCGACAACGGCAACGTGGCGCGTTCTTGCCATCTTATGCTCCCGCCGCGGGACGATGGAATGGAAGGCTGGATTTCGCCATACTACCCTGCCAAGCGTACATCGCGGTCGGCGGCCCCATTTGATCCGTATGTCTCACTACCGGGGCTACGCAGGGAGGCAGCGCACGGTATGAAACGGTTGCCCGAGGGGCTCAGCGCCTGCCGGCGCACCCCGATTTTCACCGAAGAGACGATTCCCGCTGGCCTGTTGAAGGATCATGAGATGAAGGCCGGCGTCTGGGGGGTCATTCATGTGGTTTCCGGAACGTTGCGCTATGTGGTCCCCTCGCACGGCGAGGAGTCGATCCTGAGTCCGGGCGTTGACGGCATCGTCGTGCCGGAGACCCCGCATCACATCGCCGCGCCCGGATCCGTCAGCTTCTATGTGGAGTTCTGGCGCTAGTGGATCAACCGAGACATTTGGATCCCCTGGCCGATGATGATCTGGCGATCATAGCGCATTCAAATGTCTCGATAAGTTGATCCATCAACATAAAACCAGTGGTTCGAATCGAAAGATTCGAACCACTGGCGCTGGCTTTGAGTCGATTTAATACTCAGCACCGAGGTAATACTGCTTGACGAGATCGTTCTCGGCCAGCGCCTCGGCGCTTTCACCCGCCAGCGCGATCTCGCCGTGAACGATAACATAGCCCCGGTCGGCGATCTTGATGGCTTGGTTGAAGTTCTGCTCGGCCATCAGCACGGTCAGGCCGTACTCGTCCTTGAGCTCCTTGATTTTGGCGATCATCCGGCTGACCAGGATCGGAGCGAGGCCGACGGAGGGCTCGTCGACCAGCAGCAGCCGTGGGGCCGACATCAGCGCGCGGGCGATCGCCAGCATCTGCTGCTCGCCGCCGGACATCGAGCCAGCGAGCTGGCGCCGGCGCTCGGCGAGCACCGGAAAAGCTTCGAAGCAGAAGGCGAGATTCCGCGGCATGTCGCTGCGTGCGGCCTCACGGAAGGCCCCCAACGTCAGGTTCTCCTCGACGGTCAGCCGGGGGAACAGGCGGCGGCCCTCCGGGATCATAGCCACGCCGTGGCCGACGACCTCGCGCGGCGACAGCCCCGGGAGGTCGATGCTCAGGCCGTCGATGTCGAGCCGGATCCGGCCGGCGTCAGGTCGGACGATGCCCATGATGCACTTGAGCAGCGTGCTCTTGCCGTTGCCGTTGGCGCCGAGCAGCGCTACTGTCTCGCCGTCGGAGACATGGACCGAGACCTTGTGCAGCACGCGCACGGTGCCGTAGCCCGCGTCGATTCCCTCGACCGTCAGCTCAAGCGCCAAGATAGGCCCTTTCCACGTCCGGGTTGGCGACGATCTCCTCCGGCCCGCCCTCGGCGATCTTGCGGCCGGCGTCGAGCACCACGATGCGCTGGGAAAAGCGCATCACCGCGCGCATGATGTGCTCGATCATGATGATGGTCACTCCGCCCTCGTTGAGGCGAAACAGGATTTCGAGCAACTCGTCGACTTCCGAGGACGACAGCCCGGCCATCGCCTCGTCGGAGATCAGCAGCCGCGGCCGGGCGGCCATGGCGCGCGCGAGCTCGAGCTTGCGCATCTCGATCTGGGTGAGCCCGGCCGAGAGCGTGTCTGCCCGGCCGGAAAGCCCCATCGAGTCCAGGATCGCGCGCACCGTCTCCCCGGCCGCGTGGCGCGGCGTGCCGGTCGCGTACTCGACGGTGATCGAAAGGTTCTCGTAGACCGACATCGAGCGGAATGGCCGCGGGATCTGGAAGCTGCGCGCGACGCCGAGCCTGGTGCGCTGGTGGGCTTTGAGTTTGGTGACGTCCTTGCCGTCGAACCGGATGGCGCCGGCATAGTTGAGCAGTGCGCCGGAGACGCAGTTGATCAGGGTCGTCTTGCCGGAGCCGTTGGGGCCAATCAACCCGAACCGCTCGCCGGGCGCGATGTCAACCATGACGTTATCGAGCGCGGTGAACCCGCCGAACCGCATGGTGAGCGAGTCCACCGCAAGGATCGGGGCGCCGCCGTTCATCGCCGGCCCCGCCCGAGATATTTGCGGAAAAGGCCGACGATGCCCTCGGGCGCCATCGTCACGAAAAACACCAGAACGACGCCGACGATCAGCAGGTTGAGTTCGGAGGAGATGGTCACGTTGGCGATCTGCTGGGCGGTGCCCAGGAGCAGGGCGCCGACCAAGGGGCCGGCCCACATGGTCGTGCCGCCGATCATCGGCATGGCGATTGCGTTGACCGCATAGGCGAGGTTGAAGGCCGAAGCCGGCTCGATATATCCGACATAAAGAGCGAAAGGCGCCCCGGCCACGCCCATCAGGAAGCCCGACACGGTGGTTGCGACCAGCTTGAGCCGCAGGGTCGGGATGCCGGCGCACTCCGCGGCTAATTCGTCGTCGCGGATCGCATGCAGGCCGCGGCCGAACTTCGAATGCTCGATCCAGCGCGCGACGGCGACTGCGCCGACGGCCAGGACCAGCATGACGAAGAACAGATAGCGCACATAGTCGCCGAAAGGCTCGATCGTACGCGGGCGCAGCACATAGGCGCCCGAGGCGCCGCCGACATACTCCCAATTCACCATCAGGGTCTCGAGCACGATGGCGAGCGCGAGCGTCGCGATGGCGAAGAACACCCCGCGCAATCGCAAGGTGAGGTAGCCCATCGCGAGCCCGATCAGCGCGCAGACGATGCCCGAGACCGGGATCATCAAGAGCAACGGTGCCTTCATTAGCTGGTAGAGCACCACCGAGGAATAGGCGCCGATCGCGAAGAACCCGGCGCTGCCGAAGTTCACGTAGCCCATGTAGCCGCCCATGATGTTCCAGGCGGTGGCCAGCACGACATATTGCAGGACCACATAGGCGGCGAAGAACCAGAACGAGTTGGCCACGATGTCGGTGAGCGTGAACACGATGCCGACCAGGACGACCGCGCCGGCCCCGTACCAGAACTTGCCCCTGATGCCCATGCTCAGCGTCCGAACAGCCCTTGGGGCCGGAAGGCGAGCGCCAGCAGGAGCGCGCCGAAAGCGACCGCCGGCGCCCAGGACGGGCCGTAGAAAGTCGAGACCATGCTCTCAGCGACCCCCAGGATCATCGCCGCCACCATGGTCCCGGTCACCGAGCCGAGCCCGGCCAGCACGACGATCGCGAACACATGGCCAATATAGAGCCGGCCGATCGAGGGTTCGATGGGGATGATGATGATCAGGAGCGCGCCGGCTATCGCGGCGGTTCCGATGCCGATGCCGAAGCCGATCTGCTTGATGCGCACCGGATCGGCCGCCATCAGCTCGAGCGCCAGCCGGTCCTGGGCGACCGCGAGGATCGCCCGCCCGGTGTAGGTGCGCGACAGATAGCGGTAAACGCCGAGGAACATGATCACCGAGACCGCGAAGGGCACGAACATGCGGGTCGGGATGCCGATGACCCCGATCTGCCAGTTGCCGCCGATATAGGGCGCCTGGACCGAGCGGAAGTCGACGCCGTAGACGAGGATCAGCGTGACCTCGACGATGAACATCACGCCGAAAAAGAAGGCGAGGCCGCGTAGCGTCTCTTCGCCTCGTCGTTCGAACGCCGCATAGTAGATCCGGTAGACCGTTACCCCGACGACATAGAAAATGGGTGCGAAGAGCACACCCATCAGGATCGGATCGGCCCCCCACCATTCATTGCCCATGAAGGCGATATAGGAGCCCAGGATGACGAACGCCGGGTGGGCGATGTTGACGATGTCGAGCTGGCCAAACGTGATGGTCAGCCCGAGACTGACCGCGGCATAGAAGCCGCCCAGCATGACGCCCGCGACGATGGCGTTGAAAAACAGGTCAAAACTGAACACGACTCGAAGCCCTGCCCCTCAAACGCCTCGCCCGCGGTGCGGCCGCAACAAGCCCCGGTCCCTACTTCGCTTCGGTGTAGGGGTAGCGCAGTTTGCCCGATTGCCAGTCCTTCGGATAGAGCACCACGCGCGTGCCCGGCTTGGTGAAGGTTTCCAGGTTGTTGTCGCGGATGTCCTGGTACTGAACCATCAGGGTCCGGCTGCGCGCCCATTCGCCGTTCTTGGCAAATTTGACCTTGCCGACCACCGTATCGAAGGTTGCTTCGCGCATGTAGGCGCCGATCTTGGCGTGGTCCAGGCTCCCAGTGGCGCCGACCGCCTGCTCCAGGAGCTGGAGATAGGCATAGGCATAGGTCGGCAGGTAGTAGCCCAGCGGATCGACGCCCTTGCCCTTCGCGTCGGCTTGGTACTTCGCCAGGAAGGCTTCGACGCCGGTGAACTTCAAGGTCGGCGCCGGCACCCAGAAGTCGTAGTTGACGATGCCGTTCAGCTTCGGTCCCAGCGCCTTCATGATGGCGGCGAACTGCAGGCCGACCATGCCGCCGCCGAACAGCTTGGCCTTTAGCCCGACCTCGGTCGCGGCCTTGACCATGCCGACGGAATCCGGCGGATAGGAGCCGACATAGACGATGTCCGGGTCGCGCGCCTGAATCGCCCGGACGATCGGCGAATAATCCGCCGTGCGCGGCGGGTAGCTGCGGTCGTAGACGATCTTGAGCCCGAGCTTCTTGGCGTTGTCGCGTGCGCCCTTGACTGCGTTTTGCGCGAACTCCGCGTCCGCGCCGACCAGGGCGATGGTCTTGGGCGGCGGGTTCTGCTCCATCGCCAGCTCGAAGAAGCCGCGCGACCAGTCGGTCAGCGGGCTGGGTCCGGCCGGCATGATCTGGAAGTAGTTCGGGTAGTCGAACTTCTCGTTGACCGCCAGCCCGAACAGCGCCGGGAAGACCAGCCCGCGCTGAATGACGATCGGCATGGCCGGCGCGATCAGGTTGGTGCCGTAGCCGGAGACGATCAGGTCGACCTTGTCGATGTCCAACAGTTTGGTATAGATGCCGGGCACCGTCGCCGGGTTGGTTTGGTCGTCGTAAAAGACCAGCTCGACCTCGCGGCCCAGCAGGCCGCCCTTGGCGTTGACGTCCTTCTCCCAGATCTGCATGGCGATCAGCGCCGACTTACCGCCGGCGGCGAGCCCGCCGGTCAGCGCCATGCTGAACCCGACCTTGATCGGATCCGCCGCCCGCGCGGCGCCGTCGATCACCGTGCCCAGCCCAAGTGCGGCCACCGTCGCAAGAGCTGCGGCGCCGCGCAGCAGGTTCCGCTTATCGATCCAACACATCCCGCATCCTCCCGTTGGTGTTTTCACCGAACTGGCGTCATCATACGTCAGCTTTCACGGTACGTCAGCTTTCATATGGTTGTGAATAGCCGGCTGCGATGTCGGGGATGGCTTCGGGAGCGCGCCCGTGCAAATCGGCTTCTTTTTCTGGCCTTACGGTCCCGCGCTGGTGCGGCGGATGGCCGCGGCGGCGGATCGCTATGGCTTCGACATGATCGGCATTGCCGATACGCCGGGCAATGCGATGGACCCGTGGGTGGCCGCGACCATGGTGGCCGAGGCGACGGAACGCGCCCGCATCGCGCTCTGCGTGACCAACCTGGTCTCGCGCCACCCGGCGGTGAGCGCCGCTTCGATCGCTTCGGTCGATCTGCTGGCTCCGGGGCGCACGGCGATCGGGATCGGCGCCGGCCACAGCGGGACCCGCAACCTCGGCATGGGCGCCTCGCGCCTGGCGGAGCTCGAGGACGGAGTGCGCTTTCTCCGGACGCTGCTGGCGACGGGCGAGGCGACGCTCGACAGCGCGACGGCGCGCATCCCCTGGATCGAGGCGCCGCCCAAGGTCTTCCTCGCGGGGTCCGGGCCGCGGACTCTGCGGTTGGCCGGCGCCGCGGCCGACGGCGCCTTCGTCAATTTCGGCATTTCCGCCGAGGCGCTCGCGACGTCGGCCGGCCTGGTGCGCGAGGGCGCGGCCCAGGCCGGCCGCGCGCCAGACGACGTCGAGATCTGGCAGATCGCGAGCCTCGACTGCAACGAGGATGCGGCGGCCTCGCGGGCGAAGGCCGGCGCGATCCTCGCCTTCATGGCCGGCGGCTACATCTTCGATACGCCGGATCTCGCCCGGCGCGGCCTGCCGGCGCCGCTGCATGAGCCGCTGCGCGCGCTTCGCCGGCGCTACAGCACCAGCCCCGGCGCCGCCGATGCCCGGCTGCTCGACGAGCTCGGGCTGTTCGACTATTTCGCCGGGCGTTTCGCGGTCTGGGGAACGCCGGCGGACTGTCTCGATCAGCTCGAGGCCGCGCGCGCGGCCGGGCTCGAACGGGTGATGTTCACCGTCAGCATCGCCTCCGACCCCGCCCGAACGGTCGAGCTGTTCGGCGAGGCGATGCAAGGCTGGCCGGGACGGTAGAACCCCGATAGCCTCGCCGCTCCGGCCTCGAAAAGGGAGCGTCATGCGATGGAACATGCGATGGAAAGAGAGCACATCGACCCGTCCGGCCTCTACAAGCATCCCGCGTTCACCCGGATCGTGGCCGTCAAAGGACCGATGAAGATCATCTTCATCGCCGGTCAGACGCCGTCCGACGAGACCTACCAATGCGTGTCTCCGGGTGACTACCGGGCGCAGTACATCCGGGTGATGGACAACCTCCAGCTCCAGCTCGAGGCGGCAGGCGCGTCGTGGGACGATGTCGTCTACCGGCGGATTTTCGTGCTGGACGTCGACGAGTACCTGAAGGTCAGCGGAGATCCCACGCTCCCGAAATACGGCGATCCGGACCGGCCGCCGCCATCGACGATGATCGGCGTGACCCGGCTGTCCAATCCCGAGTTCCTGATCGAGATCGACCTGACCGCTATCGTCGCCGACTGAGCCCGACCGGGCGGGTTCGGGACCCGCGGGCCATGTCCTCGGCGCCGACCATGTCCTCGGCAAGCTTGACGAACGCTGATCCTTCTTCGCGCCATGTTCTCATGCCGCCCCCGGTCGTGTCCCGCCAGGCGGGTTGATCTGGATCAATGCGGCTTCGGCGGGTCCGTCCAGATTGACCGCGCGTTGTTGGCGGAGGGGACGGTTTGGCCGGGATCGCGATGTGGCTGTGGGGGATCGGATTTGCCGTCGGCGCGGTCGGGGCGCTGTACGCCGCCGCCAACGCGGCCGATGACAACTACGCGGTTCACGCATCGGCCTTTGTCGTTTTTTTCGCCCTCGGCGCCGTCTGGATACTCCGCCGGGGGCTCGGCCGGTCGGAATCCCCGCCCGAGAGCGCCTACAACGATTCGATCGTCCGCGCGGGCGTCATCGCGTCGACTGTCTGGGGGCTGATCGGGTTCCTCGTCGGCCTCGTCATCGCGCTCCAGCTTGCTTTCCCGCTACTCAACCTCGATCAGGCCTGGACCACGTTCGGCCGGCTGCGGCCGGTTCACACCTCTGCGGTAATCTTTGCCTTTGGCGGGAACGTGCTGATCGCGACATCTTTTCATGTCCTCCAGCGAACCTGCCGGGCGCGCCTCGCCGGGCGCTGGGCGCCCTGGTTCGTGTTCTGGGGCTACCAGCTCTTCATCGTGCTCGCGGCCAGCGGATACGTGCTCGGCATCACCCAGTCCAAGGAGTATGCCGAGCCGGAATGGTACGTCGATCTGTGGCTGACGGCGGTCTGGATCGTCTACCTGCTGGTATTCCTGGCAACCCTCGCCAAGCGGCGCGAGCCGCACATCTACGTTGCGAACTGGTTCTATCTCGCCTTCATCGTCACCATCGCGATGCTGCATGTGGTCAACAACCTGGCCGTACCGGTCTCGTTCCTCGGCGCCAAGAGCTACACGCTGTTCGCCGGAGTCCAGGACGCGCTGACCCAGTGGTGGTATGGCCACAACGCGGTCGGCTTCTTCCTGACCGCCGGCTTCCTCGGGATCATGTACTATTTCGTTCCCAAGCGGGCTGAGCGGCCGATCTATTCCTACCGGCTGTCGATCGTCCATTTCTGGTCGCTGATCTTCCTCTACATCTGGGCCGGGCCGCATCACCTGCACTACACCGCGCTGCCCGACTGGGCGCAAACGCTGGGCATGACGTTCTCGGTCATGCTGTGGATGCCGTCCTGGGGCGGCATGATCAATGGGCTGATGACGCTCTCCGGGGCCTGGGACAAGCTCCGGACCGACCCGGTTCTGCGGATGCTGGTGGTCTCGATCGCGTTCTACGGCATGAGCACGTTCGAGGGCCCGGTGATGTCCATCAAGGCGGTCAACGCGCTCAGCCACTACACCGACTGGACCGTGGGCCACGTCCATTCCGGTGCGCTCGGCTGGGTCGGCTTCGTCAGTTTCGGCGCGCTCTACCACTTGGCGCCGGTGTTGTGGAAGCGCGAGGGGCTCTATTCGCTCAAGCTGGTGGAATGGCACTTCTGGGTCGCGACCATCGGCATCGTTCTGTACATCACCGCAATGTGGGTCTCCGGCATCATGCAGGGGCTGATGTGGCGGGCCTACGACGCGCTGGGCTTCCTCGAATACTCCTTCGTCGAGACCGTGGAGGCGATGCATCCCTACTATGTGATCCGGGCGCTGGGCGGGGCGCTCTACCTCGCCGGCGCGCTGGTGATGGCCTACAATCTCTGGCAGACGGCGCGCGGGGCCGCCGCGCGCGAGCCCGCGGCCTGGGCAACCGCGAGCCCGGCCTAGGACAGGAGCGCGCCATGGCCGGGATGCGCCACGAAGTCGTCGAAAAGAACTCGATCCTGATGCTGGTGCTGATCCTGATCGTGGTCTCGATCGGCGGCATCGTCGAACTCGTGCCGCTGTTCCTGCTGGAGAGCACGATCGAGAAAGTCCAGGGCATGCGCCCCTACACCCCGCTCGAACTTGCCGGGCGCAACGTCTACATCCGCGAGGGCTGCTACTCCTGTCACAGCCAGATGGTGCGTTCGCTGCGCGACGAGTCCGACCGCTACGGCCATTACAGCCTGGCCGCCGAGAGCATGTACGACCATCCCTTCCAATGGGGCTCGAAGCGCACCGGCCCGGACCTCGCGCGCGTCGGTGGCCGCTATTCGGATGAATGGCACGCGACGCACATGGTCGATCCGCGCAGCGTCGTGCCGGAATCGATCATGCCGGCCTATCCGTTCCTCGCCCGCAATCCGGTCGACGCCGCCGGAATCGCCGATCACCTGCGCGCCAACCGCGCCGTAGGCGTGCCCTATACCGATGCGATGATTGCCAACGCGGCGGTCGACCTGCGCAGCCAGGCGGACCCGGACTCCGATGGCGCCGAGGCGGTGACCGAGCGCTATCCCAAGGCGGTCGTGCGGGATTTCGACGGCAACCCGGCCATCGTTTCCGAGCTCGACGCCCTGATCGCTTATTTGCAGATGCTCGGCACTCTGGTCGATTTCCGGGCTTACGAGCCCCGCAAGAACCTGCGCTGAAGGATCGATGATGGATTACGACAGCCTGCGCGTCTTCGCCGACACATGGGGCCTGGTGTTCCTCGTCGTGCTCTTCCTCGTCGTCGTCGGGTTCGCGCTGTGGCCCGACAACCGCCGGCGGTTCGAGCGCGCGTCCAGGATCCCGTTCGAGGAGGATTGATCGTGGCCGGGCCCGCCACCACCGGTCACGAGTGGGACGGCATCGAAGAACTCGACAACCCGCTGCCGCGGTGGTGGCGCTGGGTGTTCTACGCCACCGTCATCTGGTCGGTCGGCTACTGGATCGCGATGCCGTCCTGGCCCACCGGCGGAACCGACGAGCGCGGCGGCTACACCAAGGGCGTGCTGGGCTATTCGCAACGCGAGTCGCTCGAACGGAGCCTCGCGGCGGCGCGGGAGCGCCAGCGGGAGTTGGTCGACCAGATCGCGGCGCTGCCGGTCGAGGACATCGCACGCGACCCGGAGCTGTCCGCCTTCGCCTTTGCCGGTGGGCGCTCGGCCTTTGCGGTCAACTGCTCGCAGTGCCACGGCACCGGCGCGGCCGGCTCGCCCGGCTATCCCAACCTCAATGACGACGACTGGATCTGGGGCGGCCGGCTCGGCGATATCCACCGAACGATCCGCTACGGCATCCGCTCGGATCACGAGGAGACCCGCGACAGCCTGATGCCCGCCTTTCTCACCGACGAAATGCTGGGCGAGGCCCAGATTGAGGACCTCGCGACTTATGTGCTGTCGCTCTCCGGCGCCGAGGCGGATAAGGCGGCGGTCGCCCGGGCGAAACCCCTGTACGAGGAGAATTGCGCGAGCTGCCACGGCGAGACGGGCGCGGGCAACCGCGAATTTGGCTCGCCTCGCCTGACCGACCGGATCTGGCTCTATGGCGGCGACCGGGAGAGCATCGTGCGCATGATCGCCCGTAGCCGCGCCGGCGCGATGCCGGGCTGGGAGGGGCGGCTGCCGGCCGAAACCCTGAAGATGCTGGCGGTCTACGTCCACGCGCTGGGCGGCGGCGAGCGCTGAGCGGCGGAGCGGGCGAGGGGATGGACGCGACCGACCCGCATGGCCTCACTCAGGATCCGGCGACCGAGCGCATCGATGTCGAGCCGGTCAACCGCGCGGCGCGGCGCTCGCTCTACGTCAAGCGCGCGAAAATCCATCCCAGGCTGGCGCACGGCCGGTTCCGCCGGATCAAGTGGACGGTCATGGGCCTCACCCTTGCGGTCTATTACCTCACGCCGTGGATCCGCTGGGACCGCGGGCCGAACGCGCCGGACCAGGCCGTGCTGGTCGATCTCGCCGGGCGGCGGTTCTATTTCTTCTTCGTCGAGATCTGGCCGCAGGAAATCTACTACGTCACCGGCCTCCTGATCGTCGCCGCGCTCGCGCTGTTCCTGATTACCAGCCTCGCCGGGCGGGTGTGGTGCGGCTATGCCTGTCCGCAGACTGTCTGGGTCGACCTCTACATCATGGTCGAGCGCTTGATCGAGGGCGACCGTGGCGCGCGCATCAGGCTCGACCGCGCACGCTGGTCGGCGGTCAAGATCGCCCGCAAGGCCGCCAAGCATTCGGCCTGGCTGGTCATCGCGCTGCTGACGGGCGGCGCCTGGGTATTCTATTTCGCCGACGCGCCGAGTCTGGCGCGCGATCTGATCGGGTCCGCAGCGCCGACGGCGGCCTATGCCGCTATCGGCATCCTGACGTTCAGCACCTACATGCTCGCCGGCCATGCGCGCGAGCAGGTGTGCATCTACATGTGCCCCTGGCCGCGGATTCAGGGTGCGATGCTGGACGAGCATTCGCTGGTCGTGACCTACCGCGACCGGCGCGGCGAGCCGCGCGGCCCTTACCGGAAAGGCGAGCCCTGGGACGGGCGCGGGCACTGCATCGATTGCAACCAGTGCGTCGCGGCATGTCCGATGGGCATCGATATCCGCGACGGCCAGCAGCTCGAATGTATCGCCTGCGCGCTGTGCATCGACGCCTGCGACACGGTGATGGATCGCATCGGCCTGCCGCCCGGGTTGATCGGCTACGATACCGTCGAGGGCCTTGCCGACGGGCGCGGGCGCCGCGGCTGGCCGAGGCTGGTTCGGCCGCGCACCATCCTCTATGCTGGGCTGATCGCGGTGACCGGCATCGTGATGCTGGCCACCCTCTACGGCCGCAGCGATGTCGAGCTCAACGTGCTGCGCGACCGTAACCCGCTGTTCGTCGTGCTGTCCGACGGTTCGATCCGTAACGGCTATACCGTCAAAATCCTCAACAAGGCCCACCGGGCGCGACGGTTCCGGATCGAGGCTTCGGGCATCGACGGGCTGCGCCTGTTCCGCCAGGGGATCGGGGAGGGGGCAGACCTCGCCGTCGGACCCGACCGGCTGGCGTCTTTCCGCGTCTTCGCAACCGTTCCCGCCGGCGCGCGGATGGGTCGGCGCAGGCCGGTCCGTTTCCTGCTGGCGCCGCGCGACGGCGGCGCGCCGGTCACCCGCGAGACGGTCTTCATGGGGCCCGGACGATGAGCCCGCTCCGCGAGAAGCCCCTCAGCGGACGCACTGTGCTGTTCGTGATCCTCGGATGCTTCGCCGTAGTCGTCGCCGCCAACGCCGCGATGGCCATCTTCGCGCTGTCGAGCCATCCGGGGCAGGTGACGCCCAACGCCTATCTCGAAGGCCTGCGCTACAACGACAGGCTGCGGGAGGCCCGCGCCCAGGCGGCGCGGGGCCGGCGGTTCGACGTATCCTACGACCCCGCAGGCCGGCGCTTGCTGTTCCGTGCTCACGGCGCGGATAGCGATCCGGTCTCCGGCCTCCACGCCCGCCTGCGGTTGCGCCGTCCGGGCGCCGGGGAGCGGACCGTCACCCTGCGCGAGACCGCTCCGGGCGTCTATGCCGCGACGGCGACATTGCCGCTGCCGGGGCGCTGGCTGGTCAGGATCGACGGCGTCGATGCGCAAGGCCGCCCGGTCCGCGTGGAGCGCGAGCTATGGCGCGAGTGATCGCCGCAGAAGCCGCCGCGGCGCCGGCGCTCGACGTCTCGGCGTTCGTGCGCCCGCGGGATGGCGAAACCGATCGCATCGATCTGATGGTCGGCGGGCTCCATTGCGCGGACTGCATCCGCCGGATCGAGGGCGCGCTTACGAAAGAACCGGGCGTGGTCTCCGCCCGCGTCAATCTGGGCTCGCGCCGCCTGGCGCTTGCCTGGCGCCGCGGCGCTGCCGATCCGTCGCGTCTGGTCGAGATCGTGCGCGGGCTGGGTTTCGATACCGCCCCGTTCGATGCGGATGCCCTGGCCGGGCTCGATGACCGGGAGAGCCGCCGCCTGTTGCGCACGATCGCCGTGACCGGTTTCGCGGCCGCCAACGTGATGCTGCTGTCGGTCTCGGTGTGGTCGGGGCTCGCCGGCGACATGGGCGATGCGACCCGCGGCCTGCTGCACTGGGTTTCTGCGTTGATCGCGTTGCCGGCGGTGGCCTATGGCGGCGCGCCGTTCTTCGCCGCCGCCGCACGCGCGCTTCGCGCGGGCGCCTTGTCGATGGAGGCGCCGATCTCCGTTGCGGTGCTTACCGCCGCCGGGATCAGCCTGTTCGAGGCCGCGCGCGGCGGCGATCACGTTTATTTCGACGCCGCGGTGTGCCTGCTGTTCTTTCTCCTGATCGGCCGTTTCCTCGATCGCCGTGCGCGATCTCGGGCGCGCGTTGCGGCGGAGCATCTTCTGACCTTGCGGACTCAGGCGGCAAACGTCGTCTTGCCCGAAGGCGGACTCCGGACCCTGCCGATCGCCGCGGTCGTGCCGGGGATGACGGTCTCGGTCGCCGCCGGCGCACGGATCCCGGTTGACGGTCTCGTCGTGTCCGGCGCGTCCACGGTCGATACCGCGCTGGTGACCGGCGAGACAACTCCGCGCGACATCGGCCCGTCGGATACGGTCCATGCCGGCACCGTCAATCTCGATGCGCCGCTGCTCGTGCGCGCGACCGTCACCGACGACCGCTCTCTGCTGGCCGAGATCGTCCGCCTGATCGAGGCGGCGGGGCAGGCGCGCGCGCGCCATGTCCGGCTCGCCGACCGGGCGGCGCGGATCTATGCGCCGGCGGTCCACGGGCTCGCTCTGGCGACGTTTCTCGGCTGGACCCTGATCGGCGGGCTCGCCTGGCAGCCGGCGCTGATGATCGCGGTCTCGGTCCTGATCATCACCTGTCCCTGCGCGCTGGGCCTCGCGGCGCCGGTGGTCCAGGTCGCGGCCGCCGGCGCGCTGCTGCGCCGCGGCGTCCTGCTCAAGTCGCCGGACGGGCTGGAGCGGCTGGCGGAGATCGACACGGTCGTCTTCGACAAGACCGGGACGCTGACCATCGGCCGCCCCGCGCTGTCCGATCCCGGAACCATCCCGGCGCAGGCGCTTCGCATCGCCGCATCCCTGGCGGCGGCGAGCCAGCATCCGTTGTGTCGTGCGTTGGTCCGCGCCGTCGGGCCGGTCGCTATCGCGCCCGATGTCGCCGAGACCCCGGGGATGGGGCTCGAGGCAGTCCGCGACGGAGGCAAGATCCGGCTCGGCAACCGGCGTTGGTGCGGCGTGCCGGACGACGCGCCGGGCGGTCGCGGCAGCGAGCTCTGGCTCTCCGGCTTCGCGGGCGGGCCGGTGCGCTTCAACTTCGCCGATGCGCCGCGGCCAGACGCGGTCGAGACGATCGAAGCGCTCGCCGCCGTCGGACTGCCGGCCGTCCTGCTTTCCGGCGACCGGCCGGCCGCGGTCGCGCCGGTCGCGGCCGCGCTCGGCATCGCGGATTTTGCCGCCGGTCAGACCCCGTCGGATAAGGTCGGTCGGCTGGCTGCCCTGGCGGCGGAGGGACACCGGCCGCTGATGGTCGGTGACGGGCTGAACGACGCCCCGGCGCTTGCTGCCGGCTTCGCTTCGATGTCGCCGGCGGAAGGCGCGGCGATCGCGCAGGCCGAGGCCGATATCGTCTTTCAGGGTTCGCGGCTCGCGCCGGTGGCCGAAGCCGTCGGGATCGCCCGCCGCGCCCGACGGCTGATCCTGCAGAATTTCTGCCTTGCCTTCGGCTACAACGCGGCGGCCATCCCGCTTGCGGCCGCCGGTCTGGTCACCCCTGTGATCGCGGCGCTGGCGATGTCGGCCTCCTCGATCGCGGTGACGGTGAACGCGCTGCGCATCCGGCGGTCGCCATGACCGCGCTGGTCTGGCTCATCCCGGCGGCGCTGCTGGCAGGCCTGCTCGGCCTCGGCGCGTTCCTTTGGGCGCTGCGGTCCGGCCAGTTCGACGACCTGGACGGCGCGGCGGTGCGCATTCTCCTCGATGACGATCAGACCGACGACGAAAAGACGCCTTAAGGCTGCTCGATAACCTCGGTGTAAGCGTGCCAGGTGGCGTGACCGATCAGCGGGAAGGTCACGATCAGGCCGAGCAACAGCGTGACGACGCCGATCACGGTGAAGATCGCGATCAGCCAGGCCCATAGCGCCATCGGCCAGAAATTCTTCAGCACCGCGTTTACGCTGGCGATCATCGCGGTGATCGCATCGAGGTCGCGGACCATCAGAAGCGGGATCGAGACCGCGCTCAGCGAGAAGGCCAGAAAGGCCAGGCAGGCCCCGACCGCCGTGCCGATCGCGAGGAAGATGATGCCGTCGACCGAGAAGAACAGGCCCTCGATCAGATCGGCGAGCGGCGGCGCGGCGGGGCCGAAGAACAGCGCGAACAGCAGGGTCGCGATCCGGATCCAGGCGAGCGCGAAGATCATCAACAGCACGCCGATGAAGGCAAGCTGGCGGGGTGAGCGGACCGCGACCAGGATCACGTCGCTTGCCCGGATCGGGATGTCTCCCGCAAGCCGCCGACTGGTCTCGTAGAGGCCGACCGCCAGCATCGGCCCGGCGATCGCAAAGGAAGCGGCGAGCGGCAGCAGAAGAAAGAGAATGTCGAGATAGAACAGGCAGAATGCCAGCGCGTATCCCGCCACGACCACGCCGACGCCGTAGAGCAGCCCGATGTCGGGCCGCCGCCGCATATCGCGCCACCCGGCGGACAGCCAACGCCACGGCGCCTCGGTGGTGATCGTGCGTATCCGGGGCGGGCTTCGGTCTCCAATCGTCGTCGCCATCCTTGCACCCAGCCCGGTTACCGCACCACCCGCAATCCTGCCCCGTTCGGCCGCCGACGCATTGATCCAGGTCAAGGCCGGGCTTGGGACGAATCGGTGCGCGTCATCGCATCGTCTGGTCGTGAGCGAATCGGCGCCGGACGGTGGGAGATCCCCGGCGAGCGTCACTTGGAGTCCGGCCCGAAAGGAGTCCGGCCCGAAAGGAGATTTGCATGATCAAAGTTTTGCAAGGCATCCGACGATGAGCTGTACGCTGGCGAGGCGAAGCCTTCGCAACCCCGTCTTCCGGCATCCCGGGATTCGGAAACGGGACCGGTAAAGGCGCGTTGCCGGCGGCGGATCAGATCATGGCGCCGAACACCGCACCGATCGTCGCGGTAAGCGCCATGGCGAGCGCGCCCCAGACGGTTACCCGCGCGACCGCCCTGGCGACGCCTGCGCCGCCGATCCGCGCCGAGAGCGCCCCCAGCAAGGCCAGGCTGAGCAGCGAGGCCAGCGCGACCACGAGGATCGCCCGGCCGTGCGGCGCGAGCGCCACGGCGGCCAGCGGCAGGAACGCGCCGATTGCGAAGGCGCTTGCCGACGTCAGCGCGGCCTGGACGGGGCGCGAGCGGATAGTTCCGGAGATCCCCAACTCGTCGCGCGCATGGGCCGCCAGGTCGTCGTGATCCATGAGCTGGCTCGCGACCTCGCGGGCAAGCCGGATCTCCACGCCGCGTGCGGCATAGATCTGTGCGAGTTCCTCGCGCTCGGCCTCGGGTTCGGCATCGAGCGCCAGGCGCTCCGCCGCCAGGTCCGCGCGCTCGGTATCGGTCTGGCTGCTGACCGAGACGTACTCGCCCGCCGCCATCGACATCGCGCCGGCGACCAGCCCGGCAACCCCGGCGATCAACAGGGTCTCGCGGTCGGCGGCGGCGGCGGCGATGCCGACGACCAGGCTCCCGGTCGAGACGATGCCGTCATTGGCGCCGAGCACGCCGGCGCGCAGCCAGTTGATGCGATGAACGAAGTGCTGCTCGTCGTGGTGGGTATGCAAGGTCATGCGTTCGGTCCGCCGGCGCCGTTCGCGCCAGGATAGCCGGATGTGCGGCGCGGCCGGCAGACTACCCGTCGGGGGAAGCAGCGCGCCATACGGAAACATGCCCCAAGGGCCGAGCGTATGATCGAGCGTATGACCGAGCCCGTGACGTCTGCCGCCCCATTCGTCGGTCGACCGGTAAAGCGGATCGAGGATCGCCGCTTCCTGTGCGGCCGGGGTACGTTCAGCGACGATGCGCGCGCCGCCGGCCAGCTCCATGCCGCCATACTGCGCAGCCCGCCCGCGCCCTGGCGGCACCGGGCGTGCATTCGGTGATCACAGCCATCGACATCGGCCCGGAAGTTCCGCGAATTCCGATCCGGCTGTTTCCGATGCCCGAGCTCGACCCGTTCCGGCGTCCGGTGATCGCCCATGAGCGCGTGCGGTTCGTGGGCGAGCCGCTGGCGGTCATCTTGCGGACACCCCGGCGATCACCGAGGACGGCCGCGACGCGCTCCGGCCGTAGATCGAGGCGCTGGAGCCGGTCACGGACCGCGATGCCGCAGCCGCCGGACGCGGTCCATCGCGGCTCCTCCGGCGCTACCGGGCGCCGGCCCCGCCGCCCGCGGCCGAATCGAGCCGGGCATTCGGCGTCTTTCCGGTCGGACGATGGTAGCGGAGGCCGGACTCGAACCAGCGACCCACGGATTATGATTCCGCTGCTCTACCAACTGAGCTACTCCGCCACCGGAACCGCTTGATACTCAATGGGCGCGGCGGCTGGCAAGGGGAATTCGGATAGCGCTTTTGCCGGCCCCGGGCGGCGGATCGAGCCGCCGCCGACCACGCGCTCGCCGTCGTAGAGCACGCAGGCCTGGCCTGGGGCGACGCCGTGCTCGGGCGCTTCCAGATTCACCTGGGCCGTGCCGTCTCCGGCCGACACGATCCCGGCCGGCGCGGGCGGTCGCATCGAGCGGATTTTGACGGTTACCGCGCGCGGCTCGCCGGGCGTCAAGGGCGGGCCGAGCCAGTTGAGGCCGGCCAGCCCGATGGTGGTTCGGGCAAGACTTCCACGCGGGCCGACGATGACGCGCCGGCTCTCGGGCTCGAGCGCCAGCACGAACAGCGGCTCGGATGTCCCGCCGATCCCGAGGCCGCGGCGCTGGCCGACGGTGAAATGGATGACGCCGTCGTGGCGGCCGAGCACGCGGCCGGACTGGTCGACGATCTCGCCGGGCGCGGCGGCCTCGGGGCGCAGGCGCTCGACGATGCTGGCATAGCGGCCGTCGGGGACGAAACAGATGTCCTGGCTGTCGGGCTTGGCCGCGACCGGCAGCGCGAGCCGGGCGGCTTCGGCGCGGACTTCCTCCTTGGTCATGCCGCCGAGCGGGAACCTCAGAAAATCGAGCTGGTCCAGCGTGGTCGCGTAGAGAAAATAGCTCTGGTCGCGGTCGCGGTCGCGGGCGCGGTGGAGCTCCGGGCCGTCCGCGCCGACGAGGCGCCGGACATAGTGCCCGGTGGCGAGCGCATCGGCGCCGAGGTCGCGGGCAAGGGCCATGAGGTCCGAGAACTTGACCGTCCGGTTGCAGGCGATGCACGGCACCGGCGTCTCGCCGCGCGCGTAAGCCTCGGCAAACTCCTCGATCACGGCGTCCCGGAAGCGTTGCTCGTAATCGAGCACGTAATGCGGGATGCCGATCGCCTCGGCCACCCGGCGGGCGTCGTAGATGTCCTGGCCGGCGCAGCAGGAGCCCGCGCGCCGCGCCGCGCCGCGCCGGTCGTAGAGCTGAAGGGTGACGCCCACGGCCTCGTAGCCGGCTTCGGCCACCAGGGCCGCAGTCACCGCGCTGTCGACGCCGCCCGACATGGCGACGACGACCCGCGTTTCGGCGCGGGGCCTGGCGATCCCCATATCGATCATGCCGGCGCCCATAGCTTGAACTCGCGACTGGCCGCGAGACCCGAGCACGACGATATAGGACGCAACCGGCGGGAGGCCAAGCGCCGATGCGCCCCGCGCGTGGCTGCGAGCGTTTTTCACGGGTTCACGGAGGATTTCGTCGGAACCGACGAAGCGGTCATCGCCGATCTTCGCCGCATCGTCGGGCCCGTGACCGCGCGCCGGCTCGCGGCGATGTACCCGGGTCTCCGGCCGCGCATACGACCGGCGCTTCGACGCCCGACCGATTGCGGCCTCGCCTTGACCCGAAATCCGCGCCCGCCCATCCTGTCGCGCTACGGCCGAGGGGCGGAAGTCGGGCATGGCGGAACGCGGCGCGGACGGAAAAAGCTATGTGATCGCGACCGATGTGGGCGGGACCTGCACCGACACGGTGGTGTTTGCCGTGGGCGAGCCGGTCCATCTCGGCAAGGCGCTGTCCACGCCGCCCAACTTCGCCGACGGCGTGCTCGATTCGATCCGCTCCGCCGCCGGCGCGATGGGGATCGGCTTGAAGGATCTGCTGGCCCGGACGAGCCTGTTCACCCACGGTTCCACGGTGGTCGACAACACGCTGCTGACACGCTCGGGCGCGCCGACCGGGCTGATCACCACCGAGGGGTTCGAGGACACGCTTCTGGTCACCCGCGGCGCCTATGGCCGCTGGGCCGGGCTCGCCGAGGAGGGGCTGAAGCACCCGGTCAAGACCGACCGCGCGCCGCCGCTGGTCCCGGCCGAGCGCATTCGCGGCGTCCCCGAGCGCGTCGACTACAAGGGCGCGGTGATCCGCGAGCTCGACGAGGACGCGGTCGAGGCCGCCGCGCGCTACCTGCTCGAGACCAAGGGCGCAGAAGCGCTCGCGGTCTGCCTGCTCTGGTCGTTCTACAACGACGCCCACGAGAAGCGGGTGCGCGACATCGTCGCGCGCGTCGCGCCCGAAGCCTATGTGACGATCTCCAGCGATATCGCGCCCGTGCCCGGCGAGTACGAACGGACCTCGACCGCGGTGATCAATTCCTATGCCGGGCGCATCGCGCGCGACTACGTCACCAACCTGCAATCGCTCCTGGCCGAAGAAGGCTACGCCGGCCCGCTCCTGGTGATGCAGGGCTATGGCGGGCTACTGCCGGCCGCCGACGCCGCGGTCCGCGCGGTCGGCATGATCGAGTGCGGCCCGGCCGCCGGCGTCATCGGCGCGAAGTATCTGGGCGACTTGATGGGCGATCCCGACGTGATCGCCGCCGACATGGGCGGCACCACCTTCAAGGTGGGCGTGATCCAGGACGGCGAGCTCGAATTCGCCCGCGAGCCGATGGTCGATCGCTACCACTACGTCGCACCCAAGATCGAGGTCGTCTCGATCGGCGCCGCCGGCGGCTCGATCATCTCGCTCGAGCCGCGCACCAACATCCCCCGCGTCGGTCCGCAAAGCGCGGGCGCACGGCCCGGCCCGGTGTGCTACGGCCTCGGCGGCGCCGAGCCGACTCTGACCGACGTGATGACGCTGATCGGCTACATGGATCCCGAAACCTTCCTCGGCGGCGCGATGCGGCTCGACATCGAGGCCGCCCGCCGGGTCTTCCGGGAGAAGATCGCCGATCCCATGGGCATGGACGTCGACCGGGCCGCATTCGGCATCTACCGGGTCGCTGCGGCCCAGATCACCGATCTGATCCACGAGATCACGGTGGAGCGGGGGCTCGATCCGCGCGATTTCGTGCTGCATGCCTTTGGCGGCTCGTGCGCGCTGCTTGCCGGCGTGTTCGGCCGCGAACTCAACGTCAGGCGGGTCGTCGTTCCCTATACGGCCTCGGTCAACTGCGCCTTCGGGCTGGTCTCGGCCGATATCGTCCACGAATACGCGCACACCGCCACCCGGCCTGTGCCGACGCCGGCCGCGGAGATCAACGCGCTCTACGAGCCGATGGTCGCCCGCGCCCGCACCCAGCTCGGCGAGGAAGGCTTTGCCGCCGCCGATATTCATCTCGAATGGTCAGTCGATCTGCGCTACCGCCGCCAGGTGCACGAGGTCACCACCCCGGTGCGCGCGGCCACGCCGCTCGACGAGGCGGGGATCGCCGCGCTGGTCGACGACTTCGAGGCCTTGTACGAGCGCAAATACGGCAAGGGGTCGGCCTACCGCGACGCCGGGATCGAGATGACCATGTTCCGGCTGTCCGCGCGCGGGCCGACGATTAGCCCCGAGATCCCGGCCGAGACGCTGGGCGGCGCCGATCCGGGCGCCGCGCGGCTGGGCGTCCGCGAGGTCTTCGTCGATGCCGCCGACGGGCTGGCGCCGGCCGGGATCTACGATTTCGGGAAGCTCGGTCCCGGCAATGTCATCGAGGGCCCGGCGGTCATCCACACCCCGATCACCACCATCGTCGTCCAGGCCGCTCAGACCGGGCGGATGGACGAATACCGCAACATCGTCATCGAGTTCGACTGAGGAGCCCGGCGATGGATCCGATCACGTTCTCGATCATCCGCCACCGCCTCTACCGCGTCGTCGACGAGGCGGTGATCACGCTGAAGCACGTCTCGGGCAGCGCGATCACCAACGAGGGCCACGACCTGATGGTCTCGCTCTACCGCGCCGACGGCTCGCTGCTGATGGGCGGCGTGGGGTTCCTGCACCACCTGACCAGCGCGGCCGAGGCCTGCCAGGCGACCATCCGGCGGTTCGGCGAGGACATCAACGAGGGCGACGTCTTCCTCTTGAACGATCCCTACACCGCGGCGCTGCACACCTCGGACATTTATCTGGTCGCGCCGATCCATCACGACGGCGCGCTGGTCGCCTGGAGCGCGTGCTTCGTCCATATCTACGACATCGGGGCCACCAACCCCGGCGGGTTCTGCCCTGACGCGCCGGATATCTTCACCGAGGGCTTCTCCTCGCCCGGCATCCGGATCGTCACCAAGGGTGTGATGAACCGGGACGTAATGGACACGTTCCTCAACATGGTGCGCTCGCCCGAGATGGTGGCGCTCGACGTCTCCTCGATGATCGCCTGCAACAACGTGGCGCGCGAGCGCATGCTGGCGTTGATCGGGAAATACGGCTTCGAGCCGGTCGACGAGGCCTGCAGGATTCTGATCGACCAGTCCGAGCAGCTCCTGCGCGACCGGCTGCGCGAACTGCCCAACGGCATTTGGCGGTCGCGCCAGTACATCGACGTCAAGGGCGAGGTCTTCCGCGTCGTCCTGAAGATGACCAAGCAGGACGACCGGCTCATCTTCGACTTCACCGGATCGAGCCCGCAGGCGCCCTACGCGATCAACTGCACGAAATGGGCTTCGCTCGGCGGGCTGTTCGCGCCGCTTTTCCCGCTGCTCTGCTTCGACATCACCTGGAACGAGGGCGTCGTGCGGCCGATCGCCATGATCGCGCCGGAAGGCACGATCGTGAACTGCACCCGGCCGGCGCCGGTCTCGGTCGCGACCGTCGGGGCTATCCAGTCGGTCAACAATGCCGCCTGCGCCGCGATCGGCAAGATGCTCGACGCCTCGGACAAGTACGTCGATGAGGCGACCGCGGTCTGGCACGCCAACCATTTCGCGATCTTCATGTTCGGCCGCAACCAGTATGGCGGCGAGGCGATCGGCATCCTGACCGAGACCTTCGCCGGCGCCGGAGGGGCGCGTTCCTTCGCCGACGGGATCGACGTCGGCGGCGAGATCCCCAACCCGATCTCGCGCATGGCCAATGTCGAGACCCTGGAGACGATCTTCCCGCTGCGCTACCTGTTCCGCCGGCGGGCGCCCGATTCCGGCGGGCCCGGCCGCTACCGCGGCGGCGTCGGCATGGAGATCGGGCTCACCCCGCACGATGCGCCCGACGGCGGCATGCACTACGTCATCTCCGGCAAGGGCTCCGACTTCCCGATGAGCGAGGGGGTGGCCGGCGGCTATCCCGGCGCGCCCAACGCCTATGTCTGGGTGCGGAACAACGAGGCCGATCAAGACGAGCGCAACGTCGAGTCCGCGTTCGCGCAGTCGATCGAGGCCCTGCCCGGCGAACGGGAACGGGTGGCCTGGGGCGTCTATCCGCTGATGGGCGATGATGTGCTGCACGTCCGATGGAACGGCGGCGGGGGCTATGGCGACCCGCTGGAGCGCGAGCCGAATTCCGTCCTCGACGATTGCCGCCAGGGCGTGGTCTCGCGCCGGGTGGCGGGCGAGGTCTACGGCGTGGTCATCGACGAGGCGCTGTCGGCCATCGATACGTCGGCGACCGAAGCCCGCCGTTCGGCGCTCCGCGCCGGGCGCATCGCCGCGCAGGCCGCCGAATGAGTCGTCGGCTGTCCGCAGCGCTGGAGATCGAGGCCGGGGAGATCCGCTGCCGCAAATGCGCCCATGCGCTCGGCCCCGGCGGCGCGCCCTGGAAGCACGCCGCCGCGCTCGACGAATCGCCGCTTCGCCAGGCCGCCGGCGCCCCCTATAGCGGCGGCGGCGAGAGCGTGATCCTGCGCCACTTCTCCTGCCCCGGCTGTGGCGCGCTGCTGGACACCGAGACCGCGCTGCCCGGCGATCCGTTCCTCGACGATGTGGTGCTCGGCTGAGCGGCCTCGCCACCCAGCCAGACCCTGATTGTTGAATGGCGGGAGTCGATTGGTCATACATCATGTTCAACATGTTCAACCGCTGCGAGGACGGGCCGATCATCCCGGCGATGGCCGAGCCCGAGGAGCTGATTCGCCCGGACGTTGCGATCGTCCACTGGCGCAAACAGCGCCACGAAAACGCCCGACGCTCGCCTGCTGGCGTTCCTGCGCCCATCCATCTCCGGGTATCCTCCCGATGAACGCCCCGCGCGGCGCGTTTAGCGCCGGCCCGAGGCGATGTCGCCGCCCCGTTCTCCTCCTTGACCCTTCTTGCTGCCGCTTTCATCCTGGAACCGAAGACGGCGCAAGGCCGAAGACGGCATAGGGGACGCGCGATGCACGATGTCGAGATCGGCCAGGAGATCGTCGACCGGGTCCTGGCGCGCCGGCGGCGGTACCATCTGTTCGATTCGCTCGACCCGGCGAAGACCGCATTCGTGATCGTCGACATGCAGAACACGTTCTGCCAGGAGGGATCGCCGGCCGAGGTGCCCGCCTCGCGCGACATCTGCGCCGGAATCAACGCCTTCAACGCCGGGCTGCGCAAGCTCGGCGTCAAAATCATCTGGGTCACCCACGCCAACACCGGCGACGGCGAGCGCAGCGACTGGGACAATTTTTTCAACGTCTTCGTCGCCGACGAGCTCCGCCAGAGGACCATCGAGAGCCTGGCGCCGGGCGAGCGGGGCCAGAGGATCTACGACGCGCTCGAGGTCGACCCGGCCGATTTGCACGTGATCAAGAACCGCTACAGCGCGCTGATCCCGGGCGCCTCCTCGCTGGAGCGCATGCTGCGCGGCTACGGCGTCGAGAACGTGCTGATCGGCGGCGTCAAGACCAACGTGTGCTGCGAATCGACCGCGCGCGATGCGATGATGCTCGATTTCAAGGTGGTCATGGTCTCCGACTGCCTGGCCGCGCTTTCCGACGGCGAGCACCTGGCGACGCTCGAAACCTTCATCCAGCAGTTCGGCGACGTCATGACCGGGCCGGAGGCGCTGGCGGCGCTGCGCAACCGGCCCAGCTGAGCCCGACCGCATCGACCGTGGGGCTCGAACTCCGCGAGATCACCAAGCGCTACCCGGGGGTCATCGCCAATGACGGCGTGAGCCTCACGCTCGGCGCCGGCGAGGTACTGGGCATCCTGGGCGAGAACGGCGCCGGCAAATCGACCCTGATGAACGTGCTTGCCGGGCTGGTCGGGCCCGACGGCGGGCGGATTCTCATCGATGGCGCCGAGGCCCGCTTCTCGTCCTGCGCGGATGCGATCGGCCACGGCATCGGCATGGTCCATCAGCATTTCATGCTGGTGGCGACGTTGAGCGTTGCCGAGAACATTGCGCTGGGCGAGCGCGGCGGCCGCAACGGCATCCTGGCGCTCGACGCCGTCGCGCAAAAGATCCGCGAGATCGGTGCGCGGATCGCCCTGCCGGTCGATCCGGATGCGCGGGTGGAAGACCTCGACATCGGCTCTCGCCAGCGGGTCGAGATCATCAAGGCGCTGTACCGCGGCGCCCGCTACCTGATCCTCGACGAGCCGACGGCGGTGCTGGCGCGCGCCGAATCCGCCGGGCTGTTCGCGACGATTCGCAGCCTGGCCGCGTCCGGCGTCGGGATCGTCCTGATCAGCCACAAGCTCGATGATATCTTCGAGGTCGCCGACCGGGTGATGGTCATGCGCCAGGGCAGGGTGGTGGACACCGCGCCGATCGCCGGGCGTAGTGCGGACGATCTGGTCCGGGCGATGGTCGGCGGGGACATCGCCGCGCCGGACCGGGGCGGCGCGCGCGCCCCCGGGGCCGTCGTCCTCGAAGCGACGAGTCTCCGGGTCGGCCGCGCGGCGGGCGGGACGGCGCTGTCCGACGTCTCGTTCGCGCTGCACGAGGGCGAAATCCTGGCGCTCGCCGGCGTCGAGGGGAACGGCCAGCGCGAGCTGATCGAGGTCTTGTCGGGGCTGCGCGAGGCCGAGGCCGGCGCGGTCCGCCATCGGGGCAAGGCGCTGCCGCGCCGGCCCTCGGTGCGGAACCTGCGCGCCGCCGGGCTGCGGCATGTGCCCGAGGACCGGCATGGCCACGGCATCCTCCAGGGCCTGCCGCTCAGCGAAAACTACCTGATGACCCACCTGTTCGATCCGGTTCTCAACCGGTTCGGCTGGTTGCGCCGGGCGGTCGCCGGGCGGCGGACCGCCGAGGCGGTCGAGCGGTTCGCGGTCGCGGCGCCGGGGCCGGCCGCGGCCATCGGCGCGCTCTCGGGCGGCAACCAGCAGAAGCTGGTCCTGGCGCGCGAGTTGTCGCCCGGCGCCAGGGTTCTGCTGGCTGCCCATCCGACCCGCGGGCTCGATGTGCGCACGGTCGCCTTCGTCCACGACACGCTGTTGAAGCAAAGCGCAGCCGGGCTCGGCATCCTGTTGGTATCCTCGGATCTCGGCGAAATCTGGCGGCTCGCCGACCGGGTGATGGTCGCGGCCGGCGGGCGCATCCGCGGCCCGGCGCCGATCGGCGAGACGACCACCGGGGAGGTCGGGACGTGGATGGCCGGGCGATGAACGCGGCCGCCGGTCTTCCCGATTTCGCGCGCGCGGCCGCCGCGGCCATCGCGATCCTGACCGTCGCGGCGGTCCTTGGCGGGGTGTTCATCCTGGCGGCCGGCGTCGATCCGCTCGCCGCCTACGGTGTTCTGATCGGCCATGCGCTGGGCAGCGCGAACGGCTTCAACGAGGTCGTCGTCCGCGCGGTGCCGCTGACGCTTGCCGGGCTCGGCATCGCGATCGCCTTCCGCGCCAACGTCTTCAACATCGGCGCCGACGGCCAGATCGCGATCGGCGCGATGGGCGCCTTCTGGGCGACCGCGGCCCTGGGGCCGGGCCCGGCCTGGATCGCGTTTCTGTGGTTCCTGGTCGTCGGGACCGCGTTCGGCGCGGCCTATGGCGGGCTCGCCGGCTGGCTGCGCGCGCGCTGGAATGCGAACGAGATCATCGTCACCATCATGCTCAACTACATCGCGCTCCAGCTTCTCGGCTGGGCGGTGCGCGGACCGCTCCAGGAACGGATAGGGATCTGGCCGCGCAGCGACCGCATCCCGGAAATCCTTCGACTCGACCTGGTGATCGACCAGAGCCGCGTGCATGAGGGGCTGTTCGTCGCCATCGCCGCGACCGTCGCGGTTTTCGTCCTCGTCCGCTACACCGCCTTTGGCTTCCGGCTTCGCGCCGTGGGCGTCAACCCCGCCGCGGCGCGCTACGGCGGGACCGACGACCGGCTGGTGATCGTGGCGGCGATGGCGTCGAGCGGCGCGCTCGCCGGTCTCGCCGGGGCGGTGGAAATCGCCGGCATTCACCACCGCCTGCAGGACGATTTCGCGCCGGGCTTCGGTATTACCGCGATCGCGGTCGCGCTGCTGGCGCGGCTCAACCCGCTTGGCGTGCCGGTGGCGGCGCTGTTGTTCGGGGCGCTCCATGTCGGTTCGGGCGTCCTGCAGCGCGAATCGGGCGTGCCGTTTCCGATCGTCTGGGTGATCGAGGGGCTGGTGATCCTGGCCGTTCTGGCCATCGGCGCGGTCCCGGCGCGGCGGCGGTGATGGACTCGATCTTCTGGATAGGGCTGCTCGCCGGAACGATCCGGCTCGCCACGCCGATCCTGCTTGCCGCGCTGGGCGAGACCGTCAACCAGCGGGCGGGCGTGATGAATGTCGGGATCGAGGGCTCGATGCTGATGGGCGCCTTCTTCGCCGCGCTGGGTGCGGTCTACACCGGCACGCCGTGGGGCGGGCTGGCGGCCGGCGTCGTCGCCGGCGCGGCGCTGGCCGCCGTTCATGCCTGGATGACGATCGGCCTCAAGGTCGATCAGATCGTCTCCGGCATCGCGATGGTCGTGCTGGGGCTCGGGCTCACCGGCTTCGGCTTCCGCATCACGCTTGGCGCGAGCTCGCCCGCGGTCGCGGCGCCGCAGTTCGAGCGGCTGTCCTTCGGCGGTCTCGCCGAGATCCCCTGGATCGGGCCGATCGTCTTCCACCACCACGCCCCGGTCTATCTCGGGCTGATCGCCGCGCTCGCGGTCTGGTGGTTCCTCAAATACACCGAGCGCGGGCTGGAGATCCGCGCGATCGGCGAGAACCCCGAAGCTGCGCTCGCCGTCGGCATCGACGTGGCCGCGATCCGCTACGCCTGCGTCCTGTTCGGCGGCGCGATGGCCGGGGCCGGCGGCGCGTTCCTCGCCATCGCCCAGCTCTCGGGCTTCGTGGAGAACATGGTCTCCGGCCGCGGCTTCATCGCGATCGCCTGCGTGGTCTTCGGCCGCTGGAACCCGGCCGGGGTAGTGATCGCCTCGCTGTTCTTCGGCATGGCGGACGCCGCCCAGATCCGCCTTCAGACGCTCAACCCCGATATCCCCTACCAGTTCTTCGTGATGATGCCTTACGTGCTCGCCATCGTTTCGCTGGTCTTCCTCGCGGGCAAGACCCGTATGCCGGCAGCGCTCGGACTCCCGTTCTTCGGCGGCCGGCGGCGGCGATAGAGCGCGATTCCGGTCCGAAATTCCGCTCATGGGATATTCGCCCGCCGGCCCTGCGGTCGAGGCGAGACCGCCTGCCGCCGGTTTCCGGTCCGGCTTCGCCGGTTCTTCGGCTGCTTCAACGATGGGGATCAACGATGGGGATCGCGCCTGGCGGATCGGCGGTAACGTCGGCGGAGTCGCCATGCCGGCGCCGCGCTGGAATTGTGAGGCGTGCCTCACTACTGTGCGATAAGTCGAAGATCGCAAGTTCTCCCGAACCGATATCGAGACGGCGCGAAGGCGATGACAGGACCCATTGGCCGAACGCCAGAGCGCTGCCCGTGCTGACGGCGGAAGAACGGATCGAGCTGGTTTCGGAGCTCGCCTCGCGCCCCGGTCACGAGAAGGTCCGGGCATTGCTGCACCGGCTTCTGGTTGGCGGGCTCGACGCCAAAAGCCGCGACATCGACTTCGAGAAGCACGCGCCCGAGGTGCATGGCCGGATCGACGCCTTGCTCGGCCGGACCGTATTCGAGCTGAAGTCCGACCTGCGGCGGGAACGCATGGACGCATAGGAAGGGCTGACGCGCTATCTCTCGGAGCGCGAGGGCCAGACCGGCGAGAGATACGCGGGCATCGCGACAGACGGCGCGGAGTTCATCGCCTTCTTTCTCAAGGAAGACGCCGTCGTCGAGGTCGGCGCCTGCCATACGAACGCCGAAGCGCCGCGGGATCTGTTGGCCTGGTTGCAGGGCGCCATCGCCGTCGGCGATGGCTTGCTACCGGACCCGCACACGGTCACAGAAGAGTTCGGGCGCGAAAGTCTGGCCGCGTGGCGCGCGCTCGACGACCTCGGCGAACTTTGGAAGCAGGCCGGGCAATCAGCCGAGGCGCGCTTGAAGCGCGAGTTATGGAACAGGCTCTTGAGCCTCGCCTGCGGGGCCGAGATCGGCGACGATACGTTGTTTCTGCAACACACCTATCTCGTCGTCGTCGCGAAGGCGATAGCGTGGGCGGCGATGATCGACGCGCCGCCGCCGGATGCGGCCGCGCTTCTTCACGGCGCCGCATTTTCCGACCTCGGCATCGACGGACAAAGCGAACCCGATTTCTTCGATTGGGTGCTGGCCGCCGAGGGCGGCGCGGATCTGGTCATGCGGATCGCACGGCAGGTCAACCGGTTCCGGCTGCGCGATATCCGCGTCGACATCCTCAAGGCGCTCTACGAGAGCCTGATCGATCCGGAGACCCGCCATGACCTCGGCGAATACTATACGCCGGACTGGCTCGCGGCCCGCATGGTCGCCGAAGCCGTAGACGACCCGCTGGAGCAGCGGGTCATGGACCCGGCCTGCGGCTCGGGCGCGTTCCTGTTCCACGCGGTGCGGGCGGTGATCGAGGCGGCCGAGGCTTCCGGCTTGTCGCCGGCGGAGGCGGCGCAGCGCGCGGCGGGGAATATCGCCGGCATCGACATTCACCCCGTGGCCGTGATTTTCGCCCGCGTCACCTACCTGCTGGCGCTGATGCCGGCGCTCCGCATGGAGCATCCGGGCAATGTGGCCCTGCCGGTCTATCTCGGCGATGCGCTGCAATGGAATCTGGTCCGGGTCGGCGAGAAAGGGGATCAGATGGAGATGCTCGCCGACAGCAGCGCCCTGGAGATATTCGTCCCGGCGGTCACGGTGACCGGGCCGGAACCCCGGCGTCTCGGCCCGGCGACGCTCCGTTTTCCGGTCGCCGCCGCCGCCGATACGGGGCTCTTCGACCGAGTACTGAATACCATGATCGAGTTTGGCGCGCGGTCGGAACGAGCGGCCAACTTCGCCGCCTGGATGGAACGGGAAATATCCGTATCGACCGAAGACAGGCGCGTTCTCGAGGAAACCTACGAGACGATGCGCCGCCTTCAGAACGAAGGCCGCAACCATATCTGGGGCTATGTCGCGCGCAACCTGGCCCGGCCCGTCTGGCTGTCGAGCGAAGGACAGAAGGCGGATGTCGTAATCGGCAACCCCCCTTGGGTTGCGTATCGACACATGCAAGGGAGTTTTCAGAAACGCTTCCGCGACGAGTGCCGCGCCGCCAGGCTGTGGGTCGGCGGCAAGGTCGCGACGCAGCAGGATCTTTCGAGTTACTTCTACATGCGCGCGGCCTTGCTTTACATGCGCCGGACCGGTCGGATCGCCCTGGTCATGCCCTATGCCGCCATGTCGCGGCAAGCCTATGAAAAATTCCGCAAGGGTGAGGCCGCGCGCTCCGGCCATATCGAGTTTCGTCTACGCTTCACAACGGCATGGGCGTTTGGGCCGGAGGTATGGCCGCTCTTCCCCGTGCCCTGTTGTGTTCTGTTCGCCGAGGTTCACGACCAACCCTTGATCGCACCGTTGCCTGCCCAGGCGGCGGCGTTCGCCGGAGCGCTGCCGAGGCGGGACGCTAGCGAAGCGGAAGCGGACGCGCACCTGACGAAAGCGGCGTCATCCTGGCCAACGGAAGCTTCCGATCGGGAAGGATCGCCTTATCGCCGCGCGTTCCGGCAGGGCGCAATCCTGGTGCCTCGACGCTTGGTGCTTGTGGAACCGGTCCCGACGACGGGAATGCTCCCGGCCAATCCGGCGTTCCCGTTGGTCCGCGGGCGGACCGGCAATCAGGACAAGGCGCCTTGGAAGACTGTGGAACCGCCGCAAGGCACGGTGGAGGAAGCGTTTTTGCGGCCGGCGTTGCTCGGTGAGTCTGTTGCGCCGTTCCGCATTCTGGCATCGCAACAGGCCGTCATTCCGTGGGACGCTGAGAACGACGAACTGATGGACTCACAAAAGGCCGCCAGTAGAGGCTACCCGAGGTTGGCGCAATGGCTCGAAAAGACCGAAGCACTCTGGGAGGAGCATAAGAGAAGTTCCTTAAGCCTTCTCGAACAATGCAACTATTACGGGAAGCTGTCTTGCCAGTTCCCCGTCGCGCCCGTTCGGGTCGTGTATTCGGCATCGGGGACCAATCTCGCGGCGGCGGTGGTCCAGGACGAAACGGCGGTGATCGATAGTTCTCTCTATTGGGCGGCCGCCGAGGATCCGGAAGAAGCCTGTTACCTCTGCGGCATCTTCAATAGCGAAGCCCTGCGAGCCGGCGTTGAGCGGTACCAGCCGCAAGGCCAGTGGGGCGCGCGGCATTTCAGCAAGTATGTCTTCAACCTGCCGATCCCGCGCTTCGACGCCGGCGACGCGCTTCATCGTCGGCTGGCGGCCGCGGCCGGGACGGCGGCCGAAATCGCGGATCTGGTCCCCGAAAAGGAAGGCGAGTACTTCACGCGCGCGCGCAAGCGCGTCCGCGCCGCTCTCGCCGAACACGGCGTCGCCGCGCTGTTGGAGTCGCTGGCAACCGAACTCCTGCAAAAGGGATGAGGTCTCCCCGGCCGAGAGAGCGCGATGACGCCCGCTATGCATTCGTTGTCGCGGAATACAGGATCGGGGGCGGAGTGATGACCAACGGCTCTGGTGTGGGAGCACTGCCATGAAAGAGGAATGCGAGTATCGGTTCGTTATCGACGCCTACAATCCCGAAACTCTCGGTCGTGAAACCCTCAGTCCCGAAACCCTGCCCATGGCGCGTCTGGCCCAGTATATGGCGGGCTTGGCGCGGCTCCTGGGACAGGACGAACAGGGGCGTTTCGTGGGCCTGGAGCCCGGCAGCGCCGTGATTGTGCAAAGCGTCGAGCCCGAGGCCGCGCCGGAAGTTCGGGATCGGATTCGCGCCCTCGCGCACGACAAAGCCCCCGATGACGCAGCCGAGGCGTTCAAGGCACTAAACCGGTATCTGGCTGACGACAATGCGGTTGGCAGCCTGTGGGAAGGCGGCGGCGCCGAGGTGATCCGATTTCCCGGCCGCGAGCAACCAGCACCGTTGACGTTCGGCCCAGTCAAGCAGCCCGGCGTCCTCGATGGCGTGCTTATTCGTATCGGCGGCCGGAACGACACGGTGCCGGTACATCTGCGGGATAGCGACAGAATTCACAAGTGCAACGCCACGCGCGATATGGCCAGGCGTCTTGCCGTTCATCTCTATGGTCCCACCCTGCGCGTACGGGGTGACGGATGCTGGGAGCGCGACGCCGATGGCGTCTGGTCGATGAAACGCTTCAAAATCACCGGGTTCGACGAGCTCGACGATACGCCCCTTGGCGACGTCGCTGAACGGCTGCGTGGTGTCGAAGGCGGCGGCTGGAAGGACATCGACGACCCGGCGGCGGAGCTTCGACGATTGCGCGGCCTCGATGAAGCTCACTGATGCCTGTCTTCGACACTATGATGCTTGTGTATTTGCTTGAGCCCGATGCAAAGGTGCCGCTCGACCCCGCAACGGGCAGCCCCGTAACCGACGCCAAGGCGCGCATCGATCTTCTGGTCGAGACCCTTGAGGCTCGACGCGAGATCATCGTCATTCCGACGCCGGTCCTCAGCGAGGTGCTCGTACATGCCGGCGAGGCGGTACCTGAATACCTCGAAATCCTGAACAATACCCGCTGCTTCCGCGTCGAATCGTTCGACCAGCGCGCCGCCGTGGAGCCCGCAGCGATGACCCGCGATGCAATCTCGGATAGTCGCAGGTTCGAGTCCTGCTGGACCCATCTCTAGTTCATGGTTTAGAAGTCCGATTTTGCGGAAGTCTACTACAACCGGGAAGGGTGGTATGGGAGGCAAAAAGTGTGCCCAGTGCGGAGATGAGCTAGAGCTAGTCCCGAAGCCCCGGCGCGCCCGGTGGCATGTAATCCCCGAATGCAGGTTTCCACTTGAAATTGTGAATCCCTTTGTATGTAAAGCTTGTGGTTGCGAGGTCCGCTACGAGACTCAATTCAGATATACGGATGGGCATATCGTTCTGAACGAGATAACACAAGGTCAACCGGCACCAGCACCAGAACGGAAGGAATTTAGCATCAGGGATCGAGACGCATCCCTTGTCTATCTCGGGGCCTTCATTCCTGGCAGCAACCTGCTGTTTCCCGTCCAAGAAGGACGTCTTCAAGTTAGAGATAATAATATTGATCAATATGGCGATCCTGATTTGATGGTTAAGTTCGCCTCCGAATATCTGAAGCAGTATTGGGTAATCGTCCCTAAAGGTCGTTTGCCCCAGACGATGGTTGAAATTGCGCCGGCGCTGAACCTTCTTGTGAACGCAGCCGAGCTTGCAATGAAAGCGGACTTGGTTCGCTCCGACGAGTTGGGCAGAGGCCACACTCTGGGAACACTTTACAGTAGATTGAAGGATGAGCACAGGAAAGAGATAGAAAATCGGTTCGCCAATTCTGCCGTGAACGCTAATTTGAAGAGTATTGGAATCAAATGTCCTATGGTGGAAAGCATTTTGGGCGTGTACGATGAGGGTTTTTTCGGAAATTCAGTTTACAGGGAAACAAGGTACTTTGCCGAACCAACGGAGATGTTGAAGTCGGAGTGGAAGGGGATGAATTTGCCAGCATTGACGGTATATCCGTTCTTCCTCCCGGCCGTGGTCCAGTCGATAATCGAAACTTATTACTTCTTCTCAGGGGCGGAGAGGCTGATGCGGATGGGGGCAGACGTCATTTATGGTTTGTGTGATCGCGGGAGGGATCAACATGGAGATGGGGGCTTGGTGCCTTCGTCCGCCGGTCTTGTCGTGATCCGCTTTGCACAACATATAGCTTGGGACAAGAAGAACAAGGATCGAGATGTTTTCATAAGATTCAAGGCGGCGCGTCCGTTCGGGCATGAAATGTCACACCGCTATGGGGGCAAGACGTTCTTGTTCTATCGTGTCGGTAAAAATCACCCTGAAGATGGTGAGACGGTTATAGATGGGTTGGAGTGCAAGGTCTGGTACACGGGAAGGCTCGCCATGCACTCGCGTGACCTATACCGGCTTGCAGACGCGCTCGAAACTTCAGGTGGTTTCCCGGTCCTGGAAATTCACCCCTGAATTTATGGGGATTGACCCGGAATATTCCAAGTGAGGTTTCGGCCTGTGGTGGAATAGGTAGACACGACAGACTCAAAATCTGTTTCCTTCGGGAGTGCCGGTTCGAGTCCGGCTGGGCCGACCACTTTTCATGAACTTATCGCCCTCCGGTTTGAATATGGGGGTACTAATCATCGGAGATGGGGGTTAAGTTATGGATCGGCTATGGGTTTTTCGGGTGTTCAGCCGTGCAGTCGTCGTGGTCGCGACATTCGTGGTCGCATTCCCGGTTGGCGCCGCCGACTACACATGGCCCGTGGTGCGGGTGATCGACGGGGACACGGTGGTGGTGGATGCGTCGGCCGACCTGCCGCCGGAGCGCGCGGCGGGTCAGGCGGCGGCGGCGTTCACGCGGGCGGCGGTATCGTCGGCCCGTTCGGTCGTGATCCAGGATCCGGCTTGGGGCAAGTGGGGCGGCCGGGTGATCGCGGATTTGGTGTTGGGCGGCAGGCGGGGAAGTTGGTGTCGGTGAGATGATCGACCGTATACGGAATCGAGAGATTGTCCTGGTGGGTCAGCCGCCGCGACCTTTCCGCCGTCTCGACATTGTGTCCATGTTGTTGAAGCCTTATTAAGGCGGCATCGGTCGGTCCGAAATTCACCGGCGATTTACGCGCCGGTACGGATACGACCCGCGCCAAGCTCAAATTCGACCGGCAGATAATCGCGATCGCCCGGACTCAACGCCAAACCACCATCTATTCCGACGACGAGGATATCGCCAAACTGGCGAAACCGCTCGCACTCGAGATAGTCCCCATGCACGCTCTCCCTCGACCACCCGAAGATCCGCAGGGATAACCTGGCCCCGAGCCGAACGACGATGGCTGAATTCCTTGTTCGCGGCGTGCGGTCCCGCAACCCTCGACGGCCTTTGCGGGGCGCGCCATCGTTCGATCAGGCCGGTGCGGGCCGCGCGCCGCCGGTGACCCGCGCGATCAGGCGCGCCGGGTCGTCGGGCGGATCGTCCCCGCGCCAGGCGACATGGCCGTCGGGGCGCACGAGGACGAGGCGACGCTCGTAGAGGTCTGCGATCCCGGGGTCGTCGACCGGATGGATGGTGAGCGGGACCCCGGCGGCGGCGGCGGCGCTTTGCAGCCCGGCGAGGCCCTCGCCGGCGCCGGCGAAGGCGAGCCCGGCGAAGCCGCCGCCGAAGAGGTCGAGCGTGGACCGGCCCGGGGCGAGCCAGGCGTGGGGCGCGCGGGTCCCGGGACGGGCGGAAGCGTGGAAGGCGCCTGCGATCTCGGGCGGTGGGGGCGCGCCGTCGGCGACGCAGATCGGCGAGCCCTCGTAGCAGATCTGGGTGCGCGGCTGCTCGTTGACGGTAAGCGCCTGCGCGCCGCCGGGATCGCCGGCGAGCGCCTTTTCCGCCCGGTCGGCGCCGGGCAGCGCCATGATGCGCTCGAAGGACCCGGTCGAGATGTCGACGTAGCGGCGCGCGACCGGGCGGCACTCGGCCTCGTAGGAGGCGAGGAGCCCGGGTCCGGCCCAGCCTTCGACCGCCGCGGCGAGCTTCCAGGCGAGGTTGCCGGCTTCGACGATGCCGGTGTGCATGCCGAGCCCGCCCGTCGGCGAGCACTGGTGCGCCGAGTCGCCCGCGAGGAACACCCGCCCCCGGCCGTAGGACCCGGCCACGAAGTCGCGCCGTTCCCACGGCGAATGGTCGATCACCCTCCAGGCGAACGGCCGGCCCGCGGCCTTTACGAGATAGTCGGCGGCGGTCATGCCGGAGGCGTCGTGAAAGACGGTGAGGCGCCAGAGGTCGATGCCGTCGATCGCGATCAGCTCTCCCCAGCAGCCGTGCTCGTCGAACAGGCGGTAGAACCTGGCCCAGCCCTTGTCGTGCAGGCCGGAGAGCTCGGCCGACCGGAAGAAGACGTTGGCCGACCGCGCGATGGCGCCGAGCCCTTCCAGCGGGATGCCGAGCGCCTCACGGACCGCGCTCGCCGCGCCGTCGCAGCCGACGAGGTAGCGCGCGCGGAACGCGACCGGCGCGTCGCCAAATGCGTGGACCGCGCGCACGAGGACGCCGTCCGCGTCCTGATCGAACCCTTCGAGCCGGGTGGCGTAACGGAGCGAGACGGCGGGCAGCCCCGCCGCACGCCCGGCCAGGATCGGGTCGAAATATATCTGCGCGCAGGCGCAGCTTGCCTCCGGCGTGAACGGCGGCGCGCCGCGCGCGGCATAGGACGGAATCCGGAGTCGCGCGAACTCGCGCCCGATGAGCGTGTCGAGATAGACGAAATCCTGCGGGTGGTCCGGCGGCCACACCGCGTCCCTGACGGCCTGGGCGACGCCCCAGCGCCGGCAGTACTCCATCGCGCGCGTGCTCACCTGGCTCATGCGCGGCACGGTGAGCGCGCCGTCGCGGCGCTCGATCACGATGCAGGCGACGCCGTGCATCCCGAGCTCGACCGCAAGCGCGAGCCCGACCGGTCCGGCGCCGGCGATCACGACGTCTGCTTTCTCCTCGACCACGTCACGCCTTCAGCCAAAAGATGCGGCAGGTTATCCCGCAAGCCGCCGTCGCGCCGCCTTGAAATTCCGCGCCTGCGCCCCGCGATCGCCCGGACGGCCGCGCCGGGACGCCGCGGTTTTGACAGCCGCGGCGGCCCGCCCAATACTCGGGCGGCCCGCCTTGGAGCCTGGCGATGACGGAACTGAGCCGCAGCGACATCGAAGCCCTGGTCGAGCCCGACCGGGTTCATCGGCGGGTCTATACCGACCCCGACCTTTTCGACCTGGAGATGGAGCGGATCTTCGGCCGGGTCTGGGTGTTCGTCGGCCACGACAGCCAGGTTCCGGAGCCGGGAGACTGGGTGCGCGCCCGGCTTGGCGGCCGCGATGTGGTGATGATCCGCCACACCGACGGAACCGTGCGGGTGCTGCAGAACCGATGCGCCCACCGCGCGATGACGGTCTGCGTCCATCCGCGCGGCGGCGGCAAGCGGCTGGTCTGTCCCTATCACGGCTGGTCCTACGATACCGACGGGAGCCTGGCCGGGGTGCCGCACCCATCCGGCTATGACAGCGCGGCCAAGCCGGGAATGCCCGCGGTGCCGCGCGTGGACAGCCGCCGCGGCTTCGTCTTCGCTTCGCTGGCGCGGACCGGGCCGTCGCTCCCGGAATATCTGGGCGACATGGCCGATGCGCTGGACAACATGGCCGACCGGGCGCCCGCCGGCGAGGTCGAGATGGTCGGCGGCCGCCTGCGCCAGACTTTCCGGGGCAACTGGAAGCTGCACATGGAGAACGCGGTCGACACGGTCCACCCGGTCTTCGTTCATGAATCCTCGGTCGCCGTCGCCCGCGACCATCTGACGGTCCACGGGCCGGCCGAGGAGGCCGATCAGGCGATCCAGATGTTCAACGCCAACGGGTTCTCGTTCGGCGAATGGGACGGGCTCGGCATCCACGGCTTCGAGGCCGGCCACGTTTTCATGGACGGGTTCTACCGCGGCGGGGTCATCGATCCCGACCGCAGGGACCCGGTCTTCCAGCGCTACAGGGAGGCGATGGTCGCGGCCTATGGCGAGGCGCGGATGAACGAGATCTTCGGCCGCGAGACCTTCAACAACCTGATCTACCCCAACATCTCGATCAACACGCGCTTCCAGCAGATCCGCGTCATCCAACCGGTCTCGGTCGATCGCACCGACGTGCATTCCTATGTGTTCCGGCTGAAAGGCGCGCCGGAGGAAATGTTTCATACCGCCGTCAAGTTCGTCTCGACCGCGAACTCGCCGGCCTCGCCGGTGCTGTCGGACGACCTCGCGGTGTTTGAGCAGCTCCAGATCGGTCTCGGCAACGAGGGGGCGGAGTGGATCGACCTGTCGCGCCGGGCCGGCATGGAAAAGGCCCATGGCGACCGCGGCATGCGCGACATCGGCACCAGCGAGTTGCCGATGCGCGCCATGCTGGGCGCCTGGCGCCGCCACATGGCCGCGGCATGACGGGTGGCGTGATTTCCTCGGCCACGGATGTCCGATCGCTCCTGCTGCTGCGCGAGATCGAAGAGTTCCTGTTCCACGAGGCGCGACTGCTGGACGAGCGCCGGTTCGAGGATTGGCTCGCGCTGTTCGCCGATGACGGGATGTACTGGGTGCCGGCCGAGCCCGACCAGCGGAGCCCGCTGGACCGGCTGTCGCTGTTCTACGAGGACAAGTCGCTCCTGGACGTGCGTATCCGCCAGATCCGCCATCCGCGCTATTACGCACAGGCGCCCGAAACCCGGACCCGCCACGTGATCGGCAACGTGGAGCTCGGGGAGGATAACGTGGAGCTCGGGGAGGATGAGGAGGCCGGGGAGGAGATCCCGGTCCGCTCCAGCTTCGTCATGCTCGAATATCGCGACGATCACCGCCGGGTGTTCGGCGGCGAGGCCCGCCATCGCCTGCGCCGGACCGGGGAAGGCCTGCGCATCGCCTTCAAGCGGATCGACATCGTCGACTGCGATGCGACGCACGCCTTCATGTCGGCGCCGTTCTGAGAGGGGGCCGCGCGATGGAGGATCCTGCCGCAGTGGTTTTCGGCGCCGGCGATGCGCTCGGCGGGGCGATCGCCGCCCGATTCGCCCGCGCCGGTTTTCATGCCGTCCCCTCCCGCCGCAAGGCGGAGCCCCTGGAGGCGCTGGCGGCGTCGATCCGCGCCGAGGGCGGCAAGGCGACCCCGATTCCCTGCGACGCTCGGGACGAAGACGCCGTCAAAGCGGTCTATGACCGCATCGAGGCCGAGATCGGGCCGGTCGAGGTCGCGGTCTTCAACGCCGGGGCCTGGCATAACGCGCCGATCGCCGAGATGACCGCGCGCATCTACCGCCAGGTCTGGGACACCGCGGCGTTCGCCGGGTTTCTGGTCGCCCGCGAGGCGGCGATCCGCATGGTCCCGCGCGGCAAGGGTGCCATCCTGTTCACCGGCGCGACGGCGAGCGTCCGCGGCGGGCCGGGCTTTGCAGCCTTCTCCGGGGCGAAGTTCGCGCTCCGCGCGCTCGCCCAGTCGATGGCCCGCGAGCTTGCGCCCGAGGGCGTCCATGTCGCGCACATCATCGTCGACGGCCGGATCGATGCGGACGCGGTGCGCGAGAAATTCGCCCAAGACATCGCCGGTCTCGGCGCGGACGGCCTGATGTCGCCGGCGGCAATCGCCGAGACCTTCCATGCCGTCCAGGCCCAGCCGCGCGACGCCTGGACCTTCGAGATCGACCTCCGGCCCTGGCGGGAGGCATGGTAGGCGCGATCGCCGGGGCCGCGATCTGCAGGATTCTGCCGCCTGATCGCGCGAAAATGCGTCTCTCGCGATTCGTCCGGCATGCGCATCTTACCGCTGGAAGTCGCGCGCCGGCGGCGCCAGGATGCATCGCAGCGTGACTGGGATTTTCGGAACCGGGAGACCATGACCGAGCAACGCCGACTGCGTCTGGGCGCGTTCATGCGGCCGGTGAGCATTCATACCGGTTCGTGGCGCTATCCCGGCGCCTATCCGGATGCGAATTTCAACTTCGGCCACATCAAGCGGTTCGCCCAAACGCTGGAGCGCGGGCGGTTCGACGCCTTCTTCATGGCCGACCACCTCTCGGTGCTGAACATGCCGATGGAGGCGCTCAAGCGCAGCGCGACGCCGACATCGTTCGAGCCCATGACGCTGCTGCCGGCGCTGGCGATGGTCACCGAGCATCTCGGCCTCGTCGCGACCGGCTCGACCACCTACGAGGAGCCCTATCACGTCGCCCGCCGGTTCGCCTCGCTCGATCACATCAGCGGCGGCCGGGCGGGCTGGAACGTGGTCACGACCTCGAATCCGGATGCCTCGCGCAACTTCGGCAAGGAGGCGCATCTCGAGCACGCCGAGCGCTACAGGCGCGCGCGGGAGTTCTACGATGTCGTCACCGGGCTGTGGAATAGCTGGGCCGACGACGCCTTCATCCGCGATGTCGAGTCCGGCGTCTTCTTCGATCCCGACAAGCTTCACGTGCTGGACCACAAGGGGGAGTACTTTTCGGTCCGCGGGCCGCTCAATATCGCCCGACCCGTCCAGGGCCACCCGGTGATCGTCCAGGCGGGGTCCTCCGACGCCGGGCGCCAGCTCGCCGCCGAGACCGCCGAGGCGGTCTTCACCTCCCACGGCACGATCGAGGCCGCCCAGGAGTTCTACGCCGACGTCAAGGCGCGCGCGGCCCGGGCCGGGCGCAATCCGGAGCACATCAAGATCCTGCCGGCGATGTTCGTGGTGATCGCGGATTCGCAATCCGAGGCCCGCGAGAAGCGCCTGCATCTGGACAGCCTGGTCCATTACGACAGCGCCATCGCCTCGCTGTCGATCTCGCTCGGCCATGACGCCTCGGGCTTCGACCCGGATGGCCCGCTGCCGGAAATCCCCGAAAGCAACGCATCGAAATCCGGACGGGACCGGGCGGTCGCGCTGGCGAAGCGGGAGAATCTCACCGTCCGCCAGCTCGCCCAGCGCCTGGGCGGCTATTCCGGCCACGCGATGATGGGCGCGCCCGAGATGATCGCCGACGAGATGGAAGCGTGGCTCACGGGTCGCGCGAGCGACGGGTTCACGGTGATGTTCTCATACCTTCCCGAGGGGCTCGATCATTTCGTCGACCGGGTCGTACCGGAGTTGCAGCGCCGCGGGCTGTTCCGCAAGGAGTACGAAGGCCGGACGCTGCGCGAGAATCTCGGCCTGCCGCGGCCTGAAAACCCGTTCTTTCAGGCCGCCGGGCGCAGGAAGAACCCGCCCGCGCCGACGGCCCATACCGACGCCCGAGACATAGCCCCGGACGGTGGCCTTGTCGTAGTCCCCGGGTCGTAGTCCCCGGCGCGCTCGCCAGGGCGATCCGGCCGCTCCCTGCAACCGGCCTCGAGCGAGCGGCCGACGGTCTCGGCATAGCTGTTCGTCCGGGGTGGATGGACCCGATATCCCTCGGGCGCGACCCGACCGCTCGACCCCACCGCTCATGGTCGCCTCCGCCGAGAAGTCGGGTTTTCGCGAAACCCGGTCATTCCGGGCGCCGCATATGATCCCGATATGATCCCGGCAACCGCCACGGCGGCGCTATTCGATCTGCGCGGCCTCTCGCACGCCGTCGATCAGGGCGGTCTGCATCAGGAAGGCCTTGGCGCGGGCCGGATCGCGCGATGCGGCGCGCAGTTCGTCGTGGTTCCGCTTGCGGACCGCCGGATCGCGCGCCTCCAGGCGCTGCTTGTTGCGCATGGTCTGCGCCTTGGTGTGGGCAAGCGCGACGTGGCGGCGCTGGCGGGTGTAGCGGTCGAGGATCGTCTCCCCGGCCTCGCCGCGCAGCAGCCGGTCGAGCTTCCCGGCCAGGTTCACCGCGTCATGGATGCCGGCGTTCATGCCGAGCCCGCCGATCGGGCTGTTGTTGTGTGCGGCGTCGCCGGCCAGCACGACCCGGCCCTTGCGGTAGTCCGCGGCGACCCGCTGGTGGACGGTATAGAGGTTGGCCAGCGTGATTTCGTAAGCGCCGTCGATCCGATGGAAGCGTTGCAGCCGCCTCTGCAGGCCGTTCCCGGAAAGGATTTCCTCTTCCGGCTCCTCCGGCCGCGTCGGAAGGACCAGCCGCCAGACGCCGGGCGGGCCGTCCCAGGAGATCTTGAACAGATTCGCCCACTGATCGGGATCGGAGAAATAGTTGCGCAACGCGTATCCCTTGGCCGCCATGAAGTCGTAGGGCGTGCCGATGATCACCGCGCGGTCCGGATAGGTGAAACCCTCGAATGCGATGCCCAGGCTCTCGCGGACCACCGACCGGCTGCCGTCGCAGCCGATGAGGTAACGGCCGCGAACGATGCGCGCGGCCCCGTCCGGGTCGGCGACGGTCGCGCTGACCCCGTCCGCGCTTTGGCTCAACCCGGTCAGCGGCGTCGCGAAATGAACCGTGGCGTGCGGGAAGGCGCGCAGCAGGTCGTATGCCGACTGCTCGACCTTGTTCTGCTCGCATTGCAGCACCCAGGGATGGCGGGTCTCGCCTTCGAGCACGGCGTGATCGAATTCGGCGATCAGCGCGTCGGCCGCGCGGTCCCGGTAATGGACGATGGGCGCGACCAGACCCCGCGGCTCGATCTCGGCGTAGAGGCCGTAGTCGTCCATCATGTCCAGGGTGGAGGGGTGGATGGTCGCCGCCCGCGGTTCCTCGTGCTGGTCCGGGCGGGCCTCGAAGATTTCGACCGGGTGCCCCGCGTGGGCGAGCCCCAGCGCCAGAATCAGTCCCACCGGCCCGGCGCCCGCGATCAGGACCGGTGGCTCAGCCATCCGACCGCCGCGCCATCCACGCTGGGTCGGCCAGCACCAGGGAAGTCTCGATCTGGCGTTCGGGGATCGTCCAGTAACGCCGCAGCAGGACCGGCTTTTCCGCTTCGGAGACGAGCGCGAAGCCATGCCGGCGATAAAAGTCGATCGCCCGGGTCGCCGCCGCCCAGGCGCCGATCAGGACTGGCCGGTCCTGGCGCTCCAGGAGCCCCTTCAGCAGGGCCGATCCGACGCCGGCCCGCTGATATTCGGGATCGACATAGGCGTGGCGAATCAGGGTTACGTCCCGGACCGGCTGGACGCCCATCACGCCGACCAGCCCCGCGCCCTCGATCTCGTAGCCGTCGAACCGGACGCCGGCGTCGATCTCGCGCGCCAGCTCTTCGGCCGGCATGTAGGGCTCCTTCCAGCGATCGGCCGGGATGATGCCGCGACAGGCCTGCGCGGCCGCGTTGACGATCACCAGCGTGCGCTCGAAATCCGCCTGGGCGCAGGGCCGGATCATCGCGCCTCGAGGAAGCCGCCGACCGAGGCCGCGACGTCTTCCGGCCGCTCGACATGGATGCTGTGGCCGCCGCCGGCGACGATCTCCAGCCGGGCGTCGCCGAAATTGCGCGCGTAGGCCTCGGCATGGCTGCGCGGGACCGTGCGGTCATCGGCGCCCCAGACCGTGAGCGACGGGCCGCGGTAACGGCTCAGGCGGTCGATCAGGGCGCGATTATACAGGTAAGGGGGGGCGAAGCCGATCCGGGAGGCGAACCGAAAGAGCTTGTAGCGCAGCAGCTCCTGGTCGATCTCGCCGCGCCTGTCGGGAAACATGGCGCGGGCCTGTGCGCATTCGGGATCGCCGAACAAGAGCCGGCGCAGCGGGGCGAGCGAGACGCCGTCGATCGGATGGGTCTCCCAGAAGACATCCGCGATCGGCGCGCCGGGAACGAACAGCCCCGTGGCGCCGATCAGGCAGAGCCGGCGCACCCGCTCCGGGTGGCGGACCGCGATCTCCGCGGCGATCCAGCCGCCGATGCACGCGCCGACCAGCGCGAACTGGTCAAGCGCCAGCGCGTCCAGCACCTCGAGATAGTGGAAGACCAGGTCGTCGATAGTCTCGATCGCCTCATCCTCGGTGGAGTCGGCGCAGCCCGGATGGGCGGGCGCGATAACCCGGAAGCGTTGCGCAAGCGCCCGGTGAAAGGGAAGAAGATCGAACGCCGCACCATGAACATCCGCAATCCCATGAAGATAGACCAGGGGCGCTCCGTCGCCGGCTTCGGCGAAATGCACTGTCCGGCCCCGGCCAAGCGGTATCGATCGTCCGGTCATTCGGCGGCGCCGGCAGCGGGCAGGTCTTCGAGCATCGGGTACTCGCGGCCGAACAGGGCGGCCGAGCGCGCGCGCAATTCCGGCGCGACCTCGGTGGCGAAAAGCCGCATGCTCTTGCGCGCAAGTTCGCCGTCCAGATTGCCGAAATGGAACTGGATCAGGAGATTGCCGACCCGCGCCTCCTCGATCAGCGGCCACAGCTTCCCGGTCACCGTCGACGGGCTGCCGACGATGATCGAGGCCTTCTGCTCCAGCTCCTCCCAGCTATCGGCATCGCCCAGCATCGGCGCCCCCGGGGTCGAGTTCCTGAGGAACGCCTCCCAGGAAGAGACCGATTGCGAGGGCACGCCCGGCCCGAAGGTGAGCGTCCGACCGGTGCGCCGCAGGTGACCCTTCAGGCAGAATTTCAGGAAGTACCAGATCCCTTCCTCGGACTCCCGCCTCGCCTGCTCGTCGGTCTCGGCGACATAGACCGACAGCAGCACGCCCATCCGGAACGGCTGGTAGCGCCCGCCATGGTCTTCCAGGATCGACGCGAAGCGCTCGCGCGCCATGCGGGTGGCCGCCCCATGGGTGCGCGAGGACAGGAAGTAGTCGAAGCCGCGCCGGGCGCAGAACGTCATGGTCTCCGCGCTTAGGCTGCCCGGCACCCAGACCGGCGGATGCGGCGCCTGTTGCGGTTTGGGCCAGATGTTGACGTAGCGCAGCGGATAGCTCGGCCCCTCGTGCTGAAAGGGACCGTCCTCGGTCCAGCTCCGGATGATCAGATCGATCGCCTCGTAGAACCGCTGGCGGGACTGGGGCGAGGGGACGTTGTAGTTGTAGGCCTCCGGCCCACCGCCGACGGCGAACCCCGCGATCAGCCGCCCGCCGCTGATCGAATCGATCATCGCGTATTCCTCGGCCACGCGAAGCGGGTTGAGGTGCAGCGGCAGCAGGTTGCCGAGCACCACGAGCTTCGCCCGCTCGGTTCGCTGGGTCAGCGCCGCGGCGATCAGGTTGGGCGACGGCATCAGCCCGTAGATGTTCTGGTGATGCTCGTTCAACACCAACCCGTCGAAGCCGAGCTCCTCACCGTAGACCAACTGGTCGATATAGTCCTGGTAGAGGCCATCGGTCCTCTCGCGGTCCCACAGCGCGTTCGGCACGGTCACCCAGCCGGTGTCATAGCGCTCGTCGAAATCCGCCGGCAGGTACGGGTACGCCATGAAATGCCAGCAAAACAATTGCACCGGGCGCATCGGCGGGGCTCCGTCGCGGGTTGGCCGCCGAGTCTCGGCGAAGCGGCGCACATGCGCAAGCCGGGCGCCGCAGACACGTTGCACACATTGCAGCTGTTCGGGCGCAACCGTTCCGGCAGCCGCGACCGTGACCGTCGATCGGGCGGGGACGCCAGCCCCTCCCGATTTCTTCTTCCGCTACGGCGCGTTCCGCTACGGTGCGGCGTCCGGGCGGCGCAGATCCTTGGGCCGCACGAAGCTCTCCAGAGATCCCGACCGAAATCCTGTTTCGGCCCAGCGCAGCGTCTCGAAATCGATCACCGCGAGCGCGCCGGTGGGGAATCGCAGCCGCAACCGCCGGACCAGACGACTCTCGCCCGCCGCCGCCAGGGTCAGCGCGGCGGCGTGCATCCCCGGATTGTGGCCGATCACCATGATCGAGGTCTCCGCCTCCGCGGCGGCGCGAACGGCCGCGATGATCCCGCCCTGCGTGGCGAGATAGAGCCCCTCGCGCAGCGCGAACCGGGGCGCGGTTTCCAGCGCTCCGCGGATGAAATCCCAGGTCTGGACGGTGCGCCGCGCCGGCGAGCACAGAACCAGCCCCGGAGCCGCCTTTTGCGCGGCGAGATACGCGCCGATCAGCAGCGCGTCCCGCCGGCCTCTTTCGGATAGCGGCCTGTCGAAATCCTCCAGGGTCTCATCCGACCAGTCGGATTTCGCGTGCCTCAGCAGATAAAGCCTGCGCATGGCCTCGCACTCGCTTCACGTCAGCCGCATCTCAAGCAAGCCGCATCGCGCATCGGAGGCTATGCGCGGCTTGACGATTGTCACGAAAAAAGAAATTCTTCGGCGTCAGGCAAGCCGCCGCGATCGGTCGCAATGGATGACGCAACCCGGGACGATGTGCTGATGGCGGACGCGCCCGCAGACGCGGTCGGGACCGCCCCGGACGCCGCGGCCCATGCCGACGGGGCGGCGCTTCTCGCCGACCCGGCCCGGTTCATCAACCGCGAGCTGTCCTGGCTCGCCTTCAACGAGCGCGTTCTCGAAGAGGCGTGGAATCCGGCCCACCCGCTGCTCGAAAGGCTCCGGTTCCTGTCGATCTCGGCGGCCAATCTGGACGAGTTCTTCATGGTCCGGGTCGGCGGCCTGAAGGGCCAGGTCGAGTCCGGCATCACGACGCCGAGCCAGGATCACCTCACCCCGAGCGAACAGCTCAGCGCCATCAACCGGCGCGCTCATCTCCTGATGCGCGAGCAGCAGCGCTGCTGGCGCGACTTGCGGGTCGCGATCGGCGAGGCGGGGATCGATGTGCTCGACCCCGACGACCTGGGCGAGGAGGAAAGAACCTGGCTGTCGGGCTATTTCGCCGATCAGATCTTTCCCGTTCTGACCCCGGTCGCGATCGATCCGGCCCATCCGTTTCCGTTCATTCCCAATTTCGGGTTCTCGCTGGCGCTCAGCATGAAGCGGCCGGGCGACGAGGAGGAGATGGCGGGGCTGGTCGCCTTGCCGCCGGCGGTCGCTCGCTTCGTGCGGCTGCCTACGCGCAAGGCCGCGTTCATCTCGCTCGAACATGTCGTCCGCATCCACCTCGATCAGCTCTTTCCCGGATTCGAGATCCGCAATATCGGCGTCTTCCGCGTGATCCGCGACAGCGACATCGAGATCGAGGAGGAGGCCGAAGACCTGGTGCGCGAGTCCGAGGAGCTGCTCCGCAAGCGCCGCCTGGGCTCGGTGATCAGGCTCAAGATCAACGCCGACATGCCGCCGCAGCTTCGAGCCTTCCTGATCAACAGCCTCGGGGTGGTCGATCAGGACGTTTTCGACGTCGAAGGCCTGCTGGGGCTGGCCGAGACCGACCAGCTCATCGTGCGCGACCGGCCGGATCTGGTGTTCAAGCCCCACACGCCGCGCTTTCCCGAGCGGATTCAGGACTATGACGGCGACTGCTTCGCGGCGATAAGACAAAAGGACATCATCGTCCATCACCCCTATGAGAGCTTCGATGTCGTCGTCCGGTTCCTGCGCCAGGCCTCCGAGGACCCGGACGTGGTGGCGATCAAGCAGACGCTGTACCGGACCGGCGAGAATTCGCCGATCGTGCGCGCGTTGCTCGATGCGGCCGAGGCCGGCAAGTCGGTGACCGCTCTGGTCGAGCTCAAGGCCCGCTTCGACGAGGAGCGCAACATCCGCTGGGCCCGCGATCTCGAGCGGGCCGGCGTCCAGGTGGTCTTCGGGTTCGTCCGGCTGAAGACCCATGCGAAGGTCTCGCTGGTCGTCCGGCGTGAGCACAACGGGCTGCAGACCTACGTCCATTTCGGCACCGGCAACTACCACCCGGTCAACGCGCGGATCTACACCGACCTGTCCTACTTCACCTGCGACAAGACGATGTGCCGCGATGCGGCGAAGCTGTTCAACTACATGACCGGCGCCGGCGAGCCGGAGATGACCGAGCGCATCGCGGTCTCGCCCGTCGACCTGCGCGAGACCCTGTTGGGGCTGATCGACCGGGAGATCGAGAACGCGCGGGCCGGCCGGCCGGCCTGGATCCTCGCCAAGCTGAACTCGCTGGTCGACGGCGAGGTGATCGACCGCCTTTACGCCGCCTCCTGCGCCGGAGTCGCGATCGATCTCGTGGTCCGCGGCATCTGCTGCCTGCGCCCGGGCGTGCCCGGTATGTCGGAGAACATCCGCGTCAAGTCGATCGTCGGCCGGTTCCTCGAGCACAGCCGGATCGTCTGCTTCGGCGCCGGCCACGAGCCCGGCTCGCCCAGGGCCAAGGTGTATATCTCCTCGGCCGACTGGATGCCGCGCAACCTCGACCGACGGGTCGAGACGTTGGTTCCGATCCTCAACCCGACCGTCCATCAGCAGGTGCTCGACCGGATCATGTACGCCAACATGCTCGACCGGGCGCAAAGCTGGATCCTCGATCCCGACGGCGTGTATCGGCGGGTCGAGGCGGGCCAGGGGGCCTTCAGCGCGCATGAGTATTTCATGACCAACCCGAGTCTTTCCGGGCGCGGCAGCGCGCTGCGCAAGGGTCAGACGAAGGAGCCGGCCTGATCGATGGTCCCGCTGCGATGAGCGAGCCCGCGCGGGCGCTGAACGTCGTGTCCGGGAGCGATGCTCCGGCGGCGGCCCCGCAGCCCGTGGGAGTCGTCGACATCGGCTCCAACACGGTCAGACTCGTGGTCTATGACGGCGCGTCGCGGGCGCCGCTGGCGATGTTCAACGAGAGCGCGTTCTGCGGGCTGGGCCGCGACTTGGAGCGCTCCGACCGCCTGAACCCGGAAGCGGCCGGCGATGCGCTGCGCTCGATCAACCGGTTCAGCCGGCTCGCCCGCGGCATGGGGGTCCGGCATCTCTCGCTGATCGCCACCGCGGCGGTTCGCGATGCGGTCGATGGCGGCGCGTTCGCGGAGGAGGCGCGGCGGATCTGCGGCGAGCCGGTCACGGTGCTGAGCGGCGAGGAGGAGGCCCGGATCTCGGCCATGGGGGTGATCTCGGCGATACCCGAGGCCGACGGCATCATCGGGGATCTCGGCGGCGGCAGCCTGGAGCTGGTCGAGGTCCACAACGGCGCGCTGCGGCGGCAGACCACCTTGCCACTCGGGATGCTTCGGCTCAGTAACGGACACGCCGCCGACCGGAGCGGCGCTCTCCGGCGTATCGAGCGCGCGCTCGGACGAGTCGACTGGCTTCGCGGCGGCAAGGGGCGGACCTTCTATCCGGTCGGCGGCGCGTGGCGGGCCGTCGCACGGCTGCACATGGCGCATATCGGCCACCCGCTGCACGTGATCGACGGCTATGCGATGACGGCCAAGGACATGCGCGACATCGCCGAGCTCGTCGCCTCGTCGAGCCTGACCTCGCTGCGCCAGATCCCCGGCGTCACGCGGCGCAGGCGTGACGGCTTGCCGCTCGCCAGCGACCTGATGCGCGCGGTGCTGGCCGCCTGTTCCGCCAGGCGGGTGATCTTTTCCGCCCAAGGCCTGCGCGAAGGCTTTGTGTTCGGCCGGTTGAGCGCGGCCGAACGGGCGGCCGATCCGGTGATGGCGGCTGCCGAGGCCCTGGCCGCGCGCGAGGCGCGCTTCGGCGCCTCCGGCCGGGCGCTGTTCGACTGGATCCAGCCGCTGTTTGGGGGCCGCCACGAAGGCTGCCGACGGCTGCGCCTGGTCGCCTGCCACCTGGCCGATGTCGGTTGGCGCGAGCATCCGGACTATCGCGCAATCCAGACTTTCAACCGGCTGCTGCGGTTCCCCTTCGCCGGGCTCGGCCATGAGGAGCGCGCGTTTCTCGCTTTCGTCGCCTTCGTCCGCTATGGCGGCGATCCGACGGCGACCGAAGTCCAGCCGGTCTTCCGGCTCCTGTCCAAGCAGAACCTGCGCCGCGGCGAGACGGTCGGCCAGGCGCTCAGACTCGCCTTCAGGGTCAGCGGCGGCGCGGCCAACATCCTGGCGCGCTCGCGTCTGCGGGTCGTCGCCAACCGGCTCCATCTCGACCTGCCCGATGACGGCTCCTCGCCGGTCGATGACCCGGTCGAGAGGAGCTTCGACGCCCTGGTCGCCGCCAGCCGCATGCGGCGTGGCCGGATCGGCGGATAGAGTCGTCGATCCCGGCGCGGCCGCGATCCCGGCGAGGCCGCGTATGCACGTCAACCGGGGCTGGTGTTAGACTCGGCTCGACGAAACCGACAGTGGAACCGCGATGAGCAAGGACGACCGCCCGATCCGTCTGTGGTATCAGAGCTTCATCGACCCCGCGGCGCACGGGCCCTATTTCGAGATCCTCCGGGCGCACCTGGAGCGGATCGCCGATCCGGCGACCGAGATCGGCATCGGCGGGATAGCGCCGCCCTCGACCGAGCTGCACCGGCTGACGGAGGCGCGCTGCGCCCGCCGAGTGCTGAGGAACGCGCTGCAAGCCGAGCGGGAGGGCTTCGACGGCTTCGCCATCGGGCACTTCCAGGAGGGCGGGATCGCCGATGTGAAGTCGGCCGTCGACATCCCGGTGATCGGGTTGGGTGAGGCGGCAATGTACTACGCCTGCCTGCTCGGCCGCCGGTTCGGGCTGATCACCATCGATCCGATCTACGTCCCCTGGCATGAGGACCAGATCCGGCTTCAGGGGCTCGAGGCACGCTCGGCCGGCGTTCGGGCGCTCAGGACTGCGCCTGCCGACTACATGGCGGCGTTTCGGGACGACGCGGTGCGGGCGGCGGTGCTGGCGCGGTTCGAGGCCGAGGCGGCGCCGCTGCTTGCCGCCGGCGCGGAGGTGCTGATCCCCGCCGGCGGGCTGCCGATGCTGCTGCTGTGCCGCGATCCCGACCTCAGGGTCGGCGGGGCGCCGGTGCTCAACGGGGTCTCGGTGCTGCTCAAGCTCGCCGAGGCCGCGGTCAAGCTGCGCCGGAGCGACGGCATCGCGGTCTCGCGCGTGGGCTCGTTCGCCAAGGCCTCGCCCGAGGGCTTGCGCGAATACCTCGACCAGGCGTGACGACGACGATGCCGGGGACCGTCTTCGACGCCTTTGCCGCCTCGGCGCGCGCGGCTCCGTCCCATCCCTTCCTGGTGATCCCGCCTGCGGCTGCTGCTTACGCGCCCGCGGCCGTATGCCTCGGCTACGGCGACCTGCTGGCGCGTATCGAGGCCTGCCGCGAGCGCTACGCCGGGGCCGGCTACGGCCACGGCCATCGGGTGGCGATCCTCCTGGAGAACCGGCCGGACTATTTCATCCACTGGCTGGCGCTGAACGCGCTCGGCGTCTCGGTGGCGCCGATCAACCCGGACTACCGGCTGGAGGAGACGAGCTATCTACTCGCCCACAGCGATGCGGTGCTGGCGGTCTCCATCGCCGAGCGGCTGGGCGATGTCGCGGCGGCGTCCGAACGGGAAGCGGGCGTCGCTGTGATCGGGCCCGATGCGGACGACATACCGCGGGCGCCGCCGCCGCCGCGTGCGGGCGCCGCGGGTCCGGAGACCGAATGCGGGCTGCTCTACACATCGGGCACCACCGGCCGCCCCAAGGGCTGCATGCTGACCAACGCCTATTTCACCGGCATCGGACAGTGGTATCTCGATCAGGGTCACTTGGCCGCGGTGCGGCCGGGCGAGGATCGGCTGTTGACCCCGCTGCCGATGTTCCACATCAACGCCATGGCGTGCTCGACGATGGCGATGATGATGAGCCGCAACACCGCGGTGCAGCTCGACCGCTTCCACCCGAGGCGGTTCTGGCGGGACGTGCGCGAGACCGGGGCGACCATCATCCACTATCTTGGCGTGATGCCGGCGATGCTGATGGGTCTGCCGGAACGGGCCGACGATCGCGACAATTCCGTGCGCTTCGGCTTCGGCGCCAATCTCGACCCGGCCCAGCACGCGGCGTTCGAGGCCCGGTTCGGCTTCCCACTCATCGAGGGCTGGTCCATGACCGAGACCGGCCCCGGCGCGACGGTGTCCGCCGCCCGGGAGCCCCGCCGTGTCGGCAGGCGGAACTTCGGAACCCCGCGTACCTGCGAGACCCGGATCGTCGACGACGACGGCGCGGACCGCGCCGTCGGCGCCGCCGGCCATTTTCTGGTGCGCAATAGCGGGGCCGATCCGCGCCGGGGATTCTTCTCGGGCTACTACAAGGACGAGGCGGCGACCGAGGAGGCTTGGCGGGGCGGCTGGTTCCACACCGGAGACGTCGTCAGACGGACCGAAGACGGCTCGCTCGAGTTCGTCGACCGCTCCAAGAACATCATCCGCCGCAGCGGCGAGAACATCGCCGCACTGGAAGTCGAGACCGTGCTCTGCGCCCACGACTCGGTCGCCGAAATCGCGGTGATTGCCGTGCCCGACGCGCTGCGCGAGGAGGAGGTGATGGCCTTCGTGGTTCCGCCGCCGGGTGGCGGGACCACGCGAGCGGCCGCGGAGGATCTGATCGGCTGGTGCCGGGCGCGGCTCGCCTACTACAAGGCGCCGGGCTATGTGATGTTCGTCGAGTCCCTGCCGAAGACGTCGACCAACAAGGTCCGCAAGATCAGCCTGGCCGAAATCGGCGGCGATCCGCGCGCGCACCCCGACTGCCACGATCTTCGCGACCTCAAGCGGCGCTGACGCTTCCGCACTGCTTGCGGCTTGGCGTTTCATCCTCTGTTCGGGCGATAATCGCCCGAACCGGTAGCCGTCGACCCGGCGGTCGGCATGTCGGCGCTCCCGTGCGCTTCCTGTCGGATGGTGAGAACGATCTTGCCGCCGGCATGGCCCGTCCGGCCGCCGTCGCCCCGAGTCTGGTCATTGCGCGGCCCGGCGTCTAAGCTGGATCGGGCAACGAGCGTACTGGAGAGGCTAGGCTGATGGTCGATGCGCGCCGGCTGATGCGGCCGGAGATTGCCGACCTCGGCGGATCGCTGATCCGCGCGGTGGCCGACGGCAATCTGGGTCGCGAGGATGTGATCCCGCTGTGGTTCGGCGAGCCGGACACCGCGACGCCGGATTTCATCAAGGAGGCAGCCAACCGTGCGCTGGCCGCCGATCGTGTCTTCTACACCCAGAACCGCGGCATCCCGCCGCTCCGGGAAGCGCTGTCGCGCTACGCCACGGCGCTGCACGGCCGGCCGATCGATGTCGAGCGAATCACCGTCACCGCATCCGGCATGAGCGCGATCATGCTGGTCTCCCAGCTCCTGGTGTCGCCGGGCGACAACATCGTCGCCGTCGGCCCGATCTGGCCCAACTGCGTGAAGACCGTCCACGTCATGGGCGGCCGCTCACGGATCGCGGCGCTCGATGTCGCGGCGGACGGCGGTTGGCGGCTCGATATGGAGAAGATCTTCGTCGCCTGCGATGAGCGCACCGTGGCGGTGTTCGTAAACTCGCCGGCCAACCCGACCGGCTGGGTGATGACGGCCGACGAGCAGCGCGCGCTGCTCGAGTGGTGCCGTGCGCGGGGGATCTACGTGGTGGCCGACGAGGTCTACGTCCGGCTCGCCTTCAACGGACCGCGGGCGCCGTCTTTCCTCGACATGGCCGAGCCCGAGGACCGGGTGATCGTGGTCAACAGCTTCTCGAAGTCCTGGTCGATGACCGGCTGGCGGCTGGGTTGGCTGACCCACGCCCCGGAGCTCGGCGAGACCTTCGCCTCGCTCAACGAGTACAACCTCGCCGGCCCGACCACCTTCGTCCAGCACGCCGGGGTGACCGCCGTCGAAGAGGGCGAGCCGTTCGTCCGGCAGGTCGTCGAGCGCTACCGGCGGAACCGCGACCTCGTGGTCCAGCGCCTGGGCGCGATGCGCCGCGTCCGGCTGCCCCACCCCGACGGCGCGTTCTATGCCTTCTTCGCCGTCGAGGGGGTGAGCGACAGCCTTGCCTGCGCGCGTGCGTTGATCGAGACCGCGGGTGTCGGCCTCGCCCCCGGCCGCGCCTTCGGCATTGAAGGCGAAGGCCGCCTCAGACTCTGCTTTGCCGCCAAGCCCGAGACCCTGTCCCGCGCGCTCGACCGCCTTCAGCCCATACTCGATTGAGGAATTATATAGCTTGCCTAAGCCGTCGGTCCAGCACCGCACCGGCTTGCTCCTCGTCCAGGAGCCGGTTGCGCTCATGGTTGATCCGCAAGCGCCAATTCACGGCGTAGATACCGAGAGTGATGACGGACAGGCAGATGAATTTCAGCCACCGCACCTCTTGCATTCTGGCCTGCATGGATTCCTACCTTGGTTCGATGCTGGACTTGATCGACAGCGTGCGGGGTTTCGCGACGTCCAAGACGAATGCCTTGAAGATGTGCCCCTCGATATAGGCGGTTTCGACTCCGAGGAACTTCCGGGCATCTCCCTCGCCCTCGTAGAGCCGAATGCGCGCCACCCCGGCATCGCAGGTGGCTACGCCGTCAATGGTCAGTGCCCGCATGACGGCGGTATAGCTTGACCGCCATTCTTCGATCTTGCACTTCCCGACATGGTCGTCGCAAGCGATGGCCGCGGTCATCCAGAGCAGGCCCGCAGCAGCCGCGATCAGCGGCAGAATTTTGAGATGTCTGGTCATGGCTCCTCCCAAGTGCGCTATGGCTCACCGTCTCATGGTCGAAGGGGATGCCCTGTATGCCGCCGCCTCGTCCGTGTAGACCTTGGCATCTGGGGCCATCACGCTCTCGACAAAGCTATGGCTCGACAAAGCTATGCAGGGTCTTCGTGTCGGTGCTCTCAACGAGCTTGGCCTTGACCCGGTTGGTCTCACGATCCTTTGCGCCGCCGCCGGCGATCTTGCCGACGGCCCCGCGACCGGCGCGGATCTTCTTCTTGGCGTGCCTGTTGGCTTCCTTGCCCCCGAAATACGCCTCGTCAACCTCGATCGGACCGCCGAGGGGCCAGTCGTCATCGTTCTCGAACGCTTTGCGGATGCGCCGGAGCATGAACCAGGCGGTTTTTTGCGTCACGCCCAGGTCGCGATGCAGCTTCATGCTGGAGACGCCCTCGAGGCTCGTCAGATGCAAATAGATGGCGATGGCCCATTGCCGAAAGCCGATCTTGGAGCGTTCGAGGATGGTGCCGATGCGGACGGAGAAGTGCCGGCTGCAATCGGGGCACCAGTAGGGGAGAGGCGGATGGCCCTTGGATTCCAAGGTTTCGGCAGACCCGCAGCGGGGACAGTGGCGACCCTCCGGCCAGATGCGGGATTCGAACCATTCGCGCGCCGCGTCTTCGGTGGGAAACATGTCCATCAACTGGACCAGGGTAATTCCCTCACGGTCCGATCGTCCGGGTGCGCTCAGCATGGCAGGCACTCCTTGACCCTCAAAACAGGAATGCGCAGCCGTTTAGTCAAGCATATAATTCCCCATTCAAACAGGTCGAGGGGCGGGAGTTCAACCGTGTCCGGGGGCCGCCCGGCGCGCTGGAGCGGTGGGCCGCGGCATAATCGGTTTTGGGCTGGCCTTCGCGACGCTTTAGACGGACAATGCCGCTACCGGAACCACCAACCGGTTGCGTTCGGCGGCGTGAGGAGCTTCGTTCCGTAACGTTTCGCGGCCGCTCGGTAATCCGGCCGGCACGGTGACATCCGTGCGGGGGACCATGTGGCAACAAACGGGAGACGTTTCGAATGATCAGGCACCGGAGACTCGCTTGCGGCAGCGGCCGCGCCGTCGCTCTGCTTGCCGGCGTGGCAGTCGCCGCCTTGGCGTTGCAGCCGACGAAGGCGATGGCGCAGAAGAAATTCCACGTCAAGATCGGCATGGCGACGCTCAACGATCCGCAGCAAAGGTGGGGCGAGAAGATCGGCAAGGAACTGGAGAAGCGTAGCGGCGGCCGGCTGACCTATCGGGTGTTCCCGGCGAGCCAGCTTGGCAAGATCCCGCGCCAGGTCGAGGGCATCCAGCTCGGCACGCAGGAGATGTTCCTGACCCCACCCGGCTTTTTCGTCGGCGTCAACCAAGCGTTCATGGTGCCCGACGCACCCGGCGTCTACGACAGCCACGCCCACGCCCACAAGTCGCTGACCGATCCGGCGTTTCACGACACCTTCCTCGGCTTGGCGGAGAACAAGGGCGTGCTCGGCGCCGGGCTGATCATCTACGAAGGTACGGCCATCGCGAGCACGAAGCCGATCCGCAAGCCGGAGGACATCGCCGGCATGAAGATCCGTGTTCTCGCCACGCCGATGGAACGGGCAGTGCCCGCAGCGTGGGGAGGCACCGGCGTGCCGATCCCGTTCACCGAGGTGGTGCCGGCGATTCAGCGCGGCGTGGTCGATGCCTGCCGGTCGAGCATCGTGGCGATGAACGGGCTGAGGTTCCAGACGGTCACCAAGTATGCAACTGTCCTGAGCGGCGGCTACATCCCGACCGGGACCTGGGTCAGCAAGGTTTGGGCGAACAAGCTGCCGGCCGATCTGCGCGAGTTGGTCATGACGGTCCCGAGCGAGCTCGAGGACTCGATATCGCAGGAAATTGTCGGCCTCGTCGAGTCGACCAGGCAGGCGTGGCGCGATGTCGGGGTCGAGATCATCAAGTTCTCGCCGGAGGACCAACAGCGCTATATTGCAAAGCTCCGGCCGCTCAGCGACAAGTATCTCGGCCAGCACAAGGACGCGCAGGTGCGCGAGATCTACAAGCTCTTCCGGAAGGTGGTCGAGAAACACCGTCCGAAGGCGTAACGGCGACGCATCGGCGCGATCGGAAAGGGGCCGGAGAGATCCGGCCCCTTTCTTGTCGGCCGGTCTTGTCGGCCGGCCGAACGGTGAGGGAGGGAGCGAACGGTCTGCCTCTTCGCCTGCTTGACCCGGCGGCGGGCTGCCGTGCTAACTTGAGAGTGAGCGCCCTCGGCGCGGCAAGGTGATCAAGTTGAACGGGGAGTGATCAAGTTGAACGGGGAGGAACTCATGAGACACAGCAGGCTGAAATCCATACGCCTGTCCAAGGCGGTTGCCGTGATCGCCGTGGCCGCGCCGGCCGTCATGCTCGCCGCGGCGCCCGCCGCGGCGCAGAAGAAGGTCCGCTTGACGGTCATCTCGGGCAACACCCACCACTACGCTCCCGTCGGCGCGGCGATCAACAACCTGATACCCAGGGTCGACGAGATCCTCGCCAAGACCGGCAACTACAAGGTTTCCTGGATCAAGGGCTTCGGCGGGCAGATCGTCAAAGTACGCGGCGAGCTCGAAGGCGTTCAGGCGGGTCTCGGCGATCTCGGCGTCGTCCCCGGTCCGTTCCATCCTTCGAAGATGTCGCTCTACCAGATCGGCTACGTCACGCCGTTCACCTCGCTGGACGTGCAGGTCGCGACCGATGCGATGCACGATCTGTTCGAGACCTTTCCCGACATGGGCAAGCAGATGCATCGGTTCAACCAGACCGTCATCTCGATCACCGGGACGGCCGAGAACTACGCGCTGTGGACCAGGAAGAAAGTCGCCAGTATCGACGATCTCAAGGGGATGAAGATCGGCGCGGTCGGCTCCAACTTCCCGTGGGTGAGTGCGGCCGGCGCAACTCCGGTCACCATCAAGGGCTTGGCGACGATGTACAACTCGCTGAAGGCCGGCGTCTATGAGGGCGGTGTGCTGTGGCAGCAGGCGATGGCGGCCTTCAAGTTCTGCGAGATCACGCCCTATCACCTCGACACCGGCTTCGGCGCGATCGCCAACGCCGTTCTGACCTACAACCACGATTCCTGGTCGAAGATCCCGCGCGAGGTCCAGGGCGCGATCGTGGAAGCGGCCAAGGCTTGGTCCGACGGCGCGAACAAGGCGATCCTCGGCGGCGCGAAATGGGGGGTCGGGGTCTGCGAGAAGACGTACAAGCAGCAAACCCACGCGCTGACCAAGGCGGAGAAGAAGACATGGGCGTTCTCGCTGCCCAACATCGCGCAGTCGTGGGCCACGCGCCAGGATAAGGCCGGCCTGCCGGGCACCAGGATGCTGGCGACCTGGATGGACTACATGCGCGACAAGAACCAGGCGGTGGTGCGCAACTGGGACCGCGAATAGGCGGCTCCACAGGCCGCTCGGACAGGTACGCCGGATCGGGGACCGGTGGTCCCCGATCCTCTCGGGGACGGATCGCGCATGCCCACGATGAGTTCGCTGGATCGGGTCCTCGGCGTAGTCATCTTCGCCAGTAATTGCCTCGCCTCGGTCTGGATTTTCGTCATCACGATGGCCATCGTGGCCGATGTGTCGTTCCGCTTCCTGTTCAACGCGCCCATCAGCGGCATTACCGAGCTTGTGACCATGTCGGTGGTCGCCGTGCTCTATATGCAGCTCGCCTACACCCTGCGCTCAGGCTACATGACCCGCTCGGATGCGGTCCTTCGGCGGCTGACTGTCGGGCGGCCGCGTCTGGGCAACGCGCTGAACGCCCTTTTCTGCCTCGCCGGCGCCGCGCTGATGATCGCGATCATGGCGCGCGCCTGGCCCAAATGGGTCGCCGCCTATGACGCCGATTTCTATGTCGGCGTCGTGGGCGTGTTCACCTTTCCCGAATGGCCCCGGCTGCTGATCGTCTTCATCGGTTGCGGGCTTACCGGGCTGCAGTTCCTGCTGATTTCCGCGACCTCTGCCGCCTCGATCCGACGGCCCGCGACGACGCAACGACCGCAATGACTGCGATGGCCATGGACCGGCCCTGATGGAAGCCTTCCAGATCGCGATTCTTTCGGTCCTTGCGATGCTGCTGCTGATCTATTTCGGCCTGCACATTGCGGTCACCCTCGCGCTGCTGTCCTTCGTCGGCGCCTGGGTGATCACCGATAACATGACAGTCGCGCTGAACCTGCTGTTCCTGGCCGCGGAGAAGACCGTCTACAATTTCGTCTTCGCGGTCGTGCCGTTGTTCGTCTTGATGGGATTCCTGGTTGCCGCGGCCGGTATGGGGCGGGATGCCTACGACATCGGCCAGGTGCTGCTGCGCCGCGTGCGCGGCGGGCTGGGTATGGCAACCGTGGTGGCCAACGCGATCTTCGCGGCGATCACCGGCGCCTCTGTCGCGTCCGCCTCGGTGTTTTCCAAGGTGGCCGTGCCGGAGATGATGCGTCACGGCTATCAGGGCCGCTTCGCCGTCGGCACCGTGGCGGGGTCCTCGGTGCTCGGCATGCTGATCCCGCCGAGCGTTCTTCTGATCATCTATGCCCTGATCGTCGAGGAATCGGTCGGCGACCTGTTCATCGCCGGCATCGGCCCGGGCCTGCTGCTGACCGCGGCGTTCTGCGGGCTGATCCTGATCATGGCCACGCTGTTCCCGCGCAGCGTGACGATTGATGAGGCGGTGCAGCACGGCGGCGAGAGCGCCGATGCGGCGGCCGTGATCGGCGAGATCAGCATCCTGCGCAAGGGATTTCCGATCGCGCTGCTGGTGTTGCTGGTTCTGGGCGGCATCTACGGGGGCGTGTTCACCCCCGTCGAGGCGGGCGCTGCCGGCGCCTTCCTCGCGCTGATTTTCGCGCTGGTTCGGCGCTCGCTCACCTGGCGCAGATTCTGGCAGGTCCTGCTGGAGACCGGCAACGTCTCCGCGACGCTGCTATTCCTGATCTGCGCGGCCAGCATGTACAGCCGAATGCTCGGGCTATCGGGCCTGCCCGGCGAAATGGCGGAGATCTTCGACAGCCTGGGGGCGGGCTTCTACGGGATGCTCGCTTTCTACGTGGTCGTGGTGATCGTCCTGGGGACGATCATCGATTCGGTCTCGATCATGCTGATTATGGTGCCGCTGTTCCTGGCGGCGCTCAAATTCTTCGAGATCGATCTGGTATGGTTCGGCATCGTCACCGTGATCGCGACCGAGATCGGGCTGCTGACGCCGCCGCTCGGGATCGCGGTCTATGTCGTCCACGCCACCCTTGCCCGGCCCGACATCTCGCTCAAGGACGTTTTCGTCGGCTCCGCGCCGTTCGCGCTGGCGATGCTGCTGGTCCTGATCGTCATCATCGCCTATCCGCCGATCGCGACCTATCTGGTCTCGATCAAGCTCTGAGTCAGGCCGGCTCGCGCACGATCAAGTTGATCTGCCGCACCGTGCTCAGCCTCCTTGCCGTTCGCTTCTTCCTGTCTGTCATCCGTGAAACAAAGCTCCGATTGCCCGCGCCGCGCCCAGCATGGAATGATCGGCCGATCCGCCGAATGGGAAGGGATCGCCGATGCTTCCCACCGAACGTATCTCCTATTCTCCGATTGCCGGGCGCCAGAAGCTGACGCTGCCGGGCGGCGCCCGGATGGTGGTCTGGGTGATCGTCAATATCGAGGAATGGGACGCCGAGGCGCCGATGCCGCGGACGGTGCTGACCCCGCCGGCCGGCGGATCGCCCATGCCGGACATCCCCAACTGGGCGTGGCACGAGTACGGCAACCGCGTCGGCTTCCGGCGGTTCGTGGAGGCGCTGGACGCGCTCTCGATCACCGCGGCGTTCGCCATCAACGGCACCGCGGTCAGGTCTTACGAGCCGATCTCCCATGCTGCGCTCGACCTCGGCTGGGAGTTCATGGGCCACGGATTCACCCAGCGGAACATGCAGACGGTCGATGACGAGCGGGACGGCATCCGCAAGACCAGCGTGGCGATCGCGGACTTCACCGGGAAGCGGCCGCGCGGATAGCTGGGTCGGGCCTGACCGAGACCTGGGAGACGCCGGATCTCCTGGTCGAGGAGGGCTATGAGTATGTCTGCGACTGGGTGCTTGACGATCAGCCGGTGGTCCTGAAGACCCGGACCACGCCGATCGTCAATATCCCCTATACCCAGGAATGCAACGACGTGGCGATGATGCTGATCCAGCACCATCCGGCACGGGAGTATTTCATCCGAACGTCGGACCAGTTCGATCAGATCTACGCCGATTCACAGGACTCCGCGCGGGTGATGGCGCTCGTGGTCCACCCTTACATCATGGGCGTTCCGCACCGGTTCCGCTATTTCCGCGAGATTCTGGAGAAGATTTCCGCTCAAGACGATGTCGTGTTCTGAACCGGCGATCAGATCCTCGACTGGTATCGCGACCAGTGCCCGGACGGAGGCTGAGCCCGCCTACTGCAGCAACCGCGGGATGGCAAGCGTGACGGCCGGGACGTAGGTGACCACCAGCAGCACCGCGATCTCGACCAGCAGCATGGGCCAGATCGCCTTGGCGATCGCCTCGACGCGCAGCCCCGATATGGCAGCGCCAACGAACAGGTTGATGCCGAACGGCGGGGTGAGGAAGCCGATCACAAGGTTGATGACGATGATCGCGCCGAGATGCACGGGGTCGAGTCCGAGCTGCTTTCCGAGCGCGATCAGGACAGTTGCCAGGATCATCATCGCCGAGATCATGTCCATGAAGGCGCCGATGATCAGCGGCGTCGGCAGCGCCCACTTGCCGTCGCGGCGAGCGGGATCATCAACTCGCGGCCGCTGGCGCGCCGCTCCTCGCCAAGGACTCCGTGTGCGCGGGCGATCCAGTAGCACACGACCATCAACCCGAAGGAGGTCAGCAACCCCGGGACGAGCCCGGCGAAAAACAGGTCGGTGATCGAGGTTTCGGAGATCACACCCCAGATCACCATCGGGATGGAGGGCGGGATCATCTAGCCCAGCGGGCCGGCCGAGGCGGCCAGCGCGGTCGAGAAATCGCGCCGGTAGCCGCGCTTTTCCATCTCCGGGATCATGATGCCGCCGATCGCCGCCGTTGTCGCGGGCGAGGATCCGGAAAGCGCGGCGAAGAATGTCTCCGAGAGCACCGTCACCATGCCGAGCCCGCCGGTTAAATGCCGGACCAGGACCCATGCGACATCGATCAGCCGCGAGGCGCGAGCCCGCCGGTCTGCATGATGTCGCCGGCCAGGATGAAGCACGGCGCTGCCAGCAGGCTGAAGATGGTCGAGCCCTAAACGCGAGCCCGATCAGGTTCTCGGGTTCGAGCCGCGACAGCATCGTCCGGCCGATCGGCCCGTCGAGCAACCCGGTGGGCGGTGGGCGCATCGGGATAGAGGAACGGCAGGTCGTTGGCGAGCAGGCTGGACTCGACATTGGCGACGACCGCGTTGGTGGTGATGTCCATGTCGAGCGTGCCGAAGCGGATCTGCTCCAGCATCTCCTTCTCGTCGCCGAGCTGGCGGTTGGGGTAGACCTTTATCTTGAACGCGCCCGGCAGCAGCGTCTCCAGCGCCCGGGTGAACTGGTGCGGCGCATCGGCATAGGGCCCGCGGTTCGGATCGGTCTGTGAAGGCTGGCCGAACCGGATCGACATCGGCGCCGCCACGACGCTGCCGGCGAGAAGCGCCGCGGCCGCGCCGAAAAACGCGGTGCGCGAGAACGATACGAACATGGACGCCATCTTGGTTCCCTCCCGTGGTCGGTCTTGTTCGCCCGCCCGTCGCCGGCTTTGTCGTCTCCGGCCGGTTGTGCTACACGACGCCCGGCGCAGGCGGCGGAGAGCGGCAGGTGAAGGTCGGCAACAGCATTCTTTCCGGCTACGGCACGACCGTCTTTGAGGTCATGTCGCGATACGCCCAGGAACACGGCTCGATCAATCTCGGCCAAGGCTTCCCCGACGGCAACGGGCCGGCCGATGTCGTGGCCGCGGCTGCCGACTACCTGGAGAACGGGGTCAATCAATACCCGTCGATGATGGGCATCCCGTCGCTGCGCGAGGCCGTCGCCGCGCACGCCAAGAGGTTTTACGACCTCGACGTCGACTGGCAGCGCGAGGTGATGATCACCTCCGGTGGAACCGAGGCATTGGCGAGCGCGCTGTTCGGGCTGATCGAGCCGGGCGACGAGGTGGTGTTGATCGAGCCGCTTTACGATTCCTATCTGCCGATCGTCCGCCGCGCCGGCGCGGCGCCCAAGCTGATCCGGCTTGAGCCGCCGCACTGGACCTTGCCGCTCGATACCCTGGAAGAGGCGTTCTCCGGGCGAACCAAGCTGATCCTGCTCAACACCCCGATGAACCCCTGCGCCAAGGTGTTCTCGCGCGAGGAGCTCGAGGCGGTCGCCGCGCTGTGCCTGCGCCACGACGCCTTTGCGGTTTGCGACGAGGTATACGAGCACCTTGCCTTCGACGGTCGCCCGCACATCCCGATGATGACCCTGGAAGGCATGCGCGAGCGCACGGTCCGCGTCGCTTCGGCCGGCAAGATCTTCTCGCTGACCGGCTGGAAGGTCGGGCTGATGACGGCGTCGCCTGAGGTGCTGAGCCCGATCGCCAAGGCGCATCAGTATCTGACGTTCACCACCCCGCCCAACCTGCAGGCCGCGGTGGCCTACGGGCTGGGCAAGGACGATACCTATTTCTCCGCGCTGAATGCCGACATGCAGGCAAGACGCGACCGGCTGGCCGCGGGGCTGGCCGAAATCGGCTTCGAGGTCGTGCCGTGCGAAGGAACCTATTTCATCACCACCGACTTCCGGCCGCTCGGCTTCAACGAAGACGACATCGCGTTTTGCCGCCATCTGACCACCGAGGCGCGGGTCACCGCGGTGCCGGTGAGCGCGTTCTACCAGGAGGCCGATCTCGACCACTTCGCCCGGTTCTCCTTCTGCAAGGAGTTCGCCACGCTGGATGAGGCGGTCGCCCGGCTGAAGGCCCATTTCACCGGGGGTTGACGCCGCGACGAGCCGGACGCTAGAGGGGGTGCTCCGTGGTGGCTGTAGCTCAGTCGGTTAGAGCGCCGGGTTGTGGTCCCGGAGGTCGGGGGTTCGAATCCCCTCAGCCACCCCAAGTGTTCCGACAGGACGTGCGGACGCCGGATCCGCCAAGCTCAGGCGGTCGGCTCGGGCGGGGACAACAGACGGGAAGATGACCGTGACCTCAAGGCTGATCCTGGTCCGCCACGGCCAATCCGACTGGAACCTCAAGAACCGGTTCACCGGGTGGGTGGATGTGGATCTGTCCGAGACCGGCCTCGCCGAGGCGCGCGCGGCGGGCCGGGCTCTGGCGGGCGAGGGCGTGCAACTCGATATTGCCTTCACCTCGGTGCTCCGGCGGGCGATCCGCACGCTTTGGATCATGCTCGACGAGCTTGATCAGATGTGGGTGCCGATTGAACGCTCCTGGCGGCTCAACGAGCGCCATTATGGGGCGCTGCAGGGTTTGAACAAGGCCGAGACGGCGGCCGAATACGGCGAAGCGCAGGTCAAGATCTGGCGGCGCAGCTACGCCACGTCGCCGCCGGCGCTCGACCGCGACGATCCGACCCATCCGCGCTTCGAGCGCCGCTACGCCGGCGTCCCGCCGGCCGGCCGGCCCGATTGCGAAAGCCTGTCGATGACCCTGGACCGGGTGCTGCCCTATTGGAAGGAGCGCATCGCGCCCGAGGTGGCCAAGGGCAGGACGGTGATGATCGCCGCCCACGGCAACAGCCTGCGCGCGCTGGTCAAGCACCTGGACGGGATCTCGGTCGAGGACATCCTGGATTTCAACATCCCGACCGGGATGCCGCTGATCTACGAGATCGAGAGCGACCTGACAGTGCGGTCGAGCCGCTATCTGGCCGATGAGAAGACGGTGCGGGACGCGGCCCAGGCGGTCGCCGATCAGGCCGCCGGATAGAAATGCCCGAACAGCCGGAACAGCGGCAGCGTGATCGCCGTAATCATGATAATCCGCATGATGTGATAGGCGGTCACCAGTGGCACGCCGAGCGCCAGCACCTGGGCGGTGATGCTCATCTCCGCCAGCCCGCCGGGGCAGGTCGCGGCAATCATCGTCGAGAGCGATATTCCCGAGGCGGCCGAGATGGCGAGCGCGAGCACGATGCCGGCCGCGATGAGGACCGCTGTCGAGAGCGCCGCGCCGAGGATCACTCGCGGCGCCTGCCGCATCGGCTCGCGGTCGAAGCGCTGGCCGAGGGCCGCGCCGATCAGGAGCTGACCCAGCATCAGCAGCGACTCGGGCAGGCTCGAGATCTCGATCCCGGCGATGGTGATCGCCGCGGCGAAGCCGGCCGCGCCCAGCATCCAGGCGTTGGTCATGCCCAGACGGTTGAGGATCACCGCGCTCGCCACCGTGCCGGCAAGCAGCAGCGGCAGGGCGCGCCAGTCCGCCACGCTTGCCGCCGGGCGGAAGACGGCATCGCCTGCCTCGCCCAGATAGGTGAGGCCGGCCGGCACCGTCACCACGATGATACCCACCCGCACCGTCTGTGAGATGGCGAGCGCCACCGGCGCGGCCTTGAAGCGGTCGCCCAGCGCGAGCATCTCGGCCATGCCGCCCGGCACCGACCCGAAGAACGCCGTCGGCGCATCGAGCCCGGCGATACGGGTCTGGATCCAGGCGCCGAACCCGCCCAGCAGGATCGCCGCCAGGGCCGCCGCCGCCATCCAGTGGATCTGACCGAGCACGATCGCGGTCACTTCGGGCGAGAATTGCAGCCCGATGGCGGTGCCGATGAGGATCTGGCCGAGCTGGCGGCCGCCGGGCGGGCAGGTGATCCGCAGGCCGGCGAGATTGCCGCCGGCGACGGCGAACAGCGGGCCGAGCAGCCACGGAATCGGCGTCGCCAGGACATCGAACGCCCAGCCGCCGGCCACGGCGGCGGCGAAGCCGGATACGGCAAGCGCGATCGATCTGGCGTTGGGGCGGTTCATCGGCTGGTGCGGACGCGGACTTGTGAGGGCAGGGGCCGCGGCCGACAATAGCCCTCACCAGCCGGCGGAAACAGGGGCAGGGGATGGCAAGCTCTCTCGAAGGCAAGACGGCGCTGGTCACCGGGTCGGGCAGCGGCATGGGGCGCGCCCATGCGGTGCTGATGGCCGAACGCGGCGCGCGGATCGTCGTCCACGATGTCGATGCCGGTCGGGCCGGGGAGACCGCGGCGCTGGTCGCCAAGGCGGGGGCCGAGCCCCATGTCCTGGCGGTCGATGTTCGCGATGTCGGTGCGCTCAAGGAGGCTATCGCCGCAGCGGAGCGCGACTACGGCGCGATCGACGTGCTGGTGAACAACGCCGGCATCGGCGGGCAGGGGCTGGCGCTCGCCGATATCAACGTCGCGACGTTCGATGCGATGTTCGATGTCCATGTCCGCGGCGCGTTCTTCGCTGCCCAGGCGGTGCTGCCCGGCATGAAGGACCGCCGCGCCGGCAAGATCATCAATATCAGCTCCACCTTCGCGCTCGGCGGCGTGCACTTTGCTTCGCACTACGCGGCGGCGAAATCGGCGCTCTCGGGCCTGACCAAGTCCTGGGCGCGCGAGCTCGCACCGTTCAACATCACGGTCAACGCGGTCGCGCCCGGATTGATCGAAACCAACCTCACGCTCGGCAGTATCGGGCCGGAGCGCATCGCCGCGATGCGCGCGGACGTCCCGCTCGGCCGTTTGGCCGAGCCGGTCGAGATTTCCTATGCCGTTGCTTGGCTGGCCTCGGCCGAGGCCGATTTCATGACCGGTCAAGTGCTCTCGCCCAATGGCGGCGTCGCCATCGTCGGGATCTGAGCCGAAAGAAACGAAGGACGTTGAAGATGGCAAAAACCTCGCTCGAAGGACACATCGCCATGGTCACCGGATCGGGCGGCGGGATGGGACGCAGCCACGCGGTGCTGCTGGCCGAGCGCGGCGCGGACGTGATCGTCCACGACATCAAGGCCGAAGATGTCGAGGAGACCGCCGGGCTGGTGCGCGCCGCGGGCCGGTGGGCCTATGCGCTCAAGGCCGATATCCGGGACGTGACGGCGTTTCAGGCCGGAATCGCCGAGGCCGCGGCCGGTCTCGGGCCGCCCGACATCCTGGTCAACAACGCTGGCGTCGGCGGCGGGCGCCGCCGTATCGAGGACATCGACGCCGAGATCTTCGACGAGATGTTCCAGGTCCATGTCCGCGGCGCCTTCTTTGCAACCCAGGCGGTGCTGCCGGCGATGGTCGAGCGCCGCTACGGGCGGATCATCAATATTTCCTCGATCTATGCCATGGGCGGCAGCGCGCTCGCCTCGCACTACGCCTCGGCAAAGGCGGCGCTCTCGGGCTTCACCAAATGCTGGGCGCGCGAACTGGCGCCGCACCGCATCGCCGTCAACGCCGTTGCGCCCGGCTTTGTGGTCACCGGGATGACGCAGGGCAGCAACAGCGAGGCCCAGATCCGCGCGCGCGAGGAGACCATGCCGCTCGGCCGCTACACCGCGCCGCAGGACATCTCCTATGCGGTCGCCTGGCTCGCATCGGACGAATCCGAAATGATCACCGGCCAAGTCGTCAGCCCCAACAGCGGCGAGGTCATCGTCGGCTATTGACCCGGGTGCGGCGCGCGCGAACGCGGGCTTCAGCGCTTTTCGAGACCGCACCGTGCGGCGTTACCCGTCCCGTGCGATGTGGCTCTCGTGGTTCTCCAGGTACCACGTGGCGATGTCCTCGCGCTTGGCCCACCACACGCCCTCGAAACCCTTGGCATAGTCGACGAAGTCCCTGAGCGCGCGGACCCGGAAGGGCTGGCCCCAGACATGGGGGTGAATGCCGACGTTCATCATCCGGCCGCTTTCGGCGCCTTCGGCATAGAGCTCGTCGAACTGATCTTTCAGCACTTCGAAGGCCTGGTCGTTCGACATGCCGCGCCGGAAATAGATCATGAAGTCGTTGACCTCGTTGGAGTAGGGGATGGAGACGATGGGCCCCGTTTCGGTCCGGATCAGGTAGGGCTGGTCGTCGTTCAGGTAGTCGGTGTGGAATATCAGCCCCTCGGCGGCGATGATGTCCGACGTGTTCTCGGTGCAGCGCAACGATGAGGACAGCCAGCCCTTGGCCGGGCGGCCGACCACGTCACGGTAGACCTTCAGCGTCTCGCGGATGATCTCGCGCTCTTTTTCCGGCTCGAAGGCGTAATCGGTCAGGAGTTCGGACTGGGAATAGTTATGGGCAAGCAGTTCCCAGCCGCGTTCGTTGATGGCATCGACGGCGGCGCGGCGCTCGATCCCCATCTTGGCGTTCATCGTGCATGTCGCCGGCACGCCCGCCTTGTCGAACAGGTCGATCAGCCGCCAGATCCCGACCCGCTGGCCGTACTCCCGCCAGGAGTAGTTCGGATAGTCGGCAACGTTGCCCGGCAGCGGGTCAGGCAGGATCGGCGGCCCGCCGGCGTAGTAGGGCGCCTCGCTGTCCTTGGTCAGATCCCAGTATTCCAGATTGAACGTCAGCATCAGCGCCAGGCGCTTGCCGTCGGGCCATTTCAGCGGATTGCGCGCGGGCAAGGGGACGTAGTCGTAGTGCATCGAGGCCTCTCCCGGCGGTGGGGATCTTGTGCGCAGATTAACCGCTCGCGCCGGCCGGGGATACGACCGACCTGCTTGGAGATAAAGGTCGATATAGCGTCGATCGCCGGCGCCGGGCTACCGCCCGGCGAGGCGTTCGATCCACGCGGCGCGATCGTCCGAGCGGCCCCACTCCCGCCAATCGGCCTCGGTATCTATATCGAGGCCGATTCGTTCGTTGGGCCTGATCGCGACGCGCGCGCCGCGGCGGCTTCCTTCGGCGATATGCGCGCCGAAGCTGCCTTCGCCGAAGCGCGTCGTGAAGGCGAGCCCGGTCGACAGGCACAGCGCGTTGGTGCCCGTCCCATTGCGATCCGGCGCGATGACGACCGGCGCCGCGCAGGCCGCAAGGGCGGCGATATCCCCGGCTCGCGCACGGGGCAGGTCGATCGGCAGGATGAGCGCGCGCTCCGCGCCACGATCGCGCGCCGCCGCGAAGCCGGCTGCGATCGCCGGGTTGAGTCCTTCGCCGGGATCTTGCAGGACGACCGCGCCGGCCGCCGCCGCGCGGGCGCCGACTTCGGGGTCCGGGCTGATCACGAAGGTCGCCTCGCGGCCCGTCAGGGACGCGGTTATCTCCAGAGTGTGCGCTATCAGCGCCGCGTTGAGCCTCGCCCGCGCCCCGTTGTCGAGCACTCCGGCAAGCCGCGCCTTGCCTTCGGCGAGCGAACGTACAGGCACGATCGCGGCGATTTTCATCGCGCCCTCGGCGTCAGGCCGGCCGCGAAATCGAGCACTTCGCTGGCAAGCGTCCGGCGGTCCTCGGCGCCGGTCATCACCGTCGCCGCGACCGCGACGGCAAGCCCGGTCTCGCGCAATGCGGGCGCGAGCGCGGCATCAGCCCGGTCGATCACAATGCCGTCGAGACGATCGCCGTAGTGCCGCGCGACACCCGCCGCGCTGATCTCGACGCCGAGCTCGCCCATCATCTTGGCGGCCGGGCCCTTGACCGCCGCGTCGCCGACGATCGGCGAGACCGCCACCACCGGAACCGCCCGCCGGTCGAGGAAGTCCGCGACCGCATTCAGGCCGAGGATCGGCGCGATGCTGACATAGGGATTCGACGGCCCGATCAGAACGGCGCCGAGGTCGGGGTCGGCCATGGCGTCGGCGAGCCCGGGCGAGGGCTGGGCGTCGGCGATCCCTTCGAAGGCGAATCCAGTCACCGCCGGCGCGCAGGCCAAGCGGACGAAATAGGTCTGGAACGCCAGCGCGCCACCGGCCGTGTGTACGATCGTGCGCACCGGCGCATCGCTCATCGGCACGATCGGATGATCGATGCCCATCGCCCGCCGCAACCCGGACGTGGCGTCGGACAGCGACCGGCCGGATCGCATCGCGTGGGTGCGCAGCATATGTGTGGCCAGATCCCGGTCGCCGAGGCTGAACCAAGTCTCGCCGCCGAGCGCGCCGAGCGCGTTCATGAACGACCATGTCTCACCGGCGAGCCCCCAGCCGGTTTCCGGGTTGTTTCGGCCGGCCAAGGTGTACATCACCGTATCGAGGTCGGGCGAGACGTGCAGGCCGAGATGCTTGAAGTCATCGGCCGTGTTGACCGCAACCACGAGGCGGTCCGGGGCCAGCACCTGCGCCAGGCCCTCGGCGAGCTTCGCGCCGCCGACCCCGCCGGCGAGCGTCAGATACCGCGCAGCGCCTCCCATCTCAGTCGAACAGGTCGAGCTCGACGGGCCGGATCAGATCCGCGCCGCGCCCGTCCCCGGGCGGACAGGCCAAGCCGCGGACGAGCGCGACGGGCCGCGCCTCGGCGGCCTGGCCCATGACGATCGAGGCAGCTGCGGCGATCTCGTCGGCAAGCCCGATCTCGCTGACCTGGAGCGGCCGGCCGAACATATCCGGGTTTCCGCGCATGTCCTTGAGCGCGGCGATCCCCGAGACGCCCAGCGCGGCGCCTGTCGTCCCCAGGCGCCAGGCGCGCCCAAGGCTGTCGTTGATGATCACGCCCGGCGCGATCCCGCTGCGGCGCCCGAGCCCGGCCCTGATTTCCGCGCAGCTCCGATCGGGGTCCTCGGGCAACAGCAGGACCCGGCCGGCGCCGACATTGGAGGCGTCGATTCCCGCATTGGCGAGCACATAGCCCAGCCGGTGCCGGGCGATGATCAACCCCGGGCGGGTGCGCACGATTTCCCGGGACTCGCGCAGGATCAACTCCACCACGCGGGGGTCCTTGGCGGTTTCGGCCGCGAGCGCGTCGGCGCGCGCCGACGGCGTCACCGAGTCCAGCCGGACCAGACGGCCTTCGGCCTTGGAGACGATCTTCTGGGCCAGTACGAGGATATCGCCGGCGGCAAGCGCTTCGCCTTCGCGCGCCAACGACTCCAGGACGATGGCGCACAGGTCATCGCCCTCCCCGATCCGGCCGATGCCGGACGGCGCCGTGACTACGAGCCTCGGCGAGGCGCCGGTCAATCGGCAACGTCCTCATCGGGCAGGCCGGTGATGCGGAGCCCCGCGCCGGGCGACTTGTAGCGCCGGTTCATCCAGATCAGCACCGAGGTCAGCGCCTCGGCCGCCACCGCGTTGTCCAGCGGCCCGGCTTCCAGCCCGCGCAGCCCGGTGGCCTCGATCAGGCGCACCACCTGGGCGCGTGCGTCTTTGTCGTCGCCACAGACCAGCACGTCGCAGTCGGTCTTATGGCTCGGATCGGCGAGATGGCCGGCGGCGACATTCTGGAAGGCGGAGACCACGCGGATCTCCTTTCCCAGGATCGAGCGGGCGATCAGGGCGGCCGAGCCTTCTTCGGGGAGCTGGACCCGCGCGACCCGCGGCGGGACCAATGGCACGGTCACGTCGACGACGATCTTGCCGTCGATCGCCTGCTTGATGTCCTCGAGCGTCGGCCGCTGCGCGGCGTAGGGCACGGCGACCACGACGATGTCCGCGGCCGCGGCCGCATCGGCGTTGGCGGCGCCCTCGACTGCACCGTGCCCGGCGAGCCCGGCGGCGGCCTCAACCGCCCGCCCGGCCGATCGGGAGCCGATCAGCACCCGGTAGCCCGCGCGCGCCCAGCGCACCGCAAGACCCGAGCCCTCGGCCCCGGTGCCGCCGATAATCGCGATGACCGGCAGCGGCGCGCTCATCGCGGCGCTGCCGCGAGCGCCAGCGGGTCGGCGCGGAACGACGCCGTTGTCCGTTCGCGCTCGACTGGCCCATAAAGCGTCGAGCGCTGGACGGCCGGCCGGCCGGCCGCGCGGGCGAGCGCCTCGATTTCCGCCGGCGGCAGTTCCTGGCCGTGGGTCGTGCCGGCCGCGCGCGAGATGCTTTCGTTCATCAGCGTCCCGCCCAGATCGTTGACCCCGGATTCGAGGCAGACGGCGGCACCTTCGCGGCCCATCTTGACCCAGGAGGTCTGGATGTTGCCGATCAGCGGGTTGAGCGCGAGCCGGGCGACCGCGTGCATCAGCACCGCCTCGCGCCAGGTCGGGCCCTTGCGCGCGCGGCCGCGCAGGTATATCGGCGCCTCCATGTGGACGAAGGGCAGGGGCACGAACTCGGTGAACCCGCCGGTCTCGGCCTGCAGGTCGCGGATGCGGTTGAGGTGCCGCGCCCAGGACCGCGGGCCCTCGACGCTGCCGAACATGATTGTCGCCGTGGTGCGCAGGCCCAGGCGATGGGCCGTGCCGACGACCGAGAGCCACTGTTCGGTGGTGACCTTGTCCGGGCAGAGGATCTGACGGATCGGCGGGTCGAGGATCTCGGCAGCGGTGCCGGGCAGCGAGCCCAGCCCGGCATCGACGAGGGAGTCCAGGAAATCCGCGACCCCGAGACCGAGGCTTGCCGCACCCTGGCTGATCTCCAGCGGCGAGAAGGCGTGGATGTGGACGCCCGGCGCGGCGTCTTTCACCGCCCGGGTGATCGCGCGATAGGTCTCGCCAGTGTAGTCGGGATGGATGCCGCCCTGCAGGCACACCTCCGTCGCGCCCCGCGCCCAGGCTTCGGCCACACGTCGGCCGATCTCGTCCAGACTCAGATCGTAGGGTGTCCCCCGCAGCCCGGCGCTGGAGCGGCCTTTGGAGAAGGCGCAAAAGCGGCAGGCATAGGCGCAGATGTTGGTGTAGTTGATGTTGCGGTTCACCACATAGGTGACGCGCTCGCCGACCGCGCTTCGGCGCAGGTCGTCGGCCGCTTGGCAAACCGCCTCGAAGCTGCTGCCGCGCGCGGCGAACAGCGCGGCGATGTCGCTGATCTCGAGCCGGGCGCCGTCGCCGGCGCGGTCCAGGACGCGCGCGATCCCGGGCGAGGTTTTCGTCGCGGGCGCGGGCAAAGCAGGGGGCGCCCCCGGCACGCCCGGCGCCCAATCGTCCTCACGCGCGCGGCCTTCGGCATCGCTCATCCGCAGCACCGCCGGGACCAGGGCGGGGTCGAGCCAGCGTTCCGGCTGTCGGACATATTCAGGATAGACCGCCAGGCGTTCGACCAGGATCTTGCCCTTGGCGGCGGTGCCGGCAGCGAGCGCCGCGATTTGCGGCCAGGGCGCCTCGGGATTGACGTGATCCGGCGTCACCGGAGAGATCCCGCCCCAATCGTTGAGCCCGGCGTCGATCAGCTCGGGCCAAGTTTCGGCGCTGAGGTTGGGCGGGGCCTGGATGTTCATCGCCGGCCCCAGCACGATCCGCGCCGCGGCAATCGTCCAGGCAAGCTCGGCGGTATCCGGCTCGGGCGCCTTCGCCATCCTGGTGCCTGGCTTGGCGCGGAAGTTTTGCACGATCACTTCCTGGATATGGCCGGCGCGCGCGTTGAGGTCGGCGATGGCCAACAGGTCGTCGAGCCGTTCGGCGCGGGTCTCGCCGATGCCGATCAGAATCCCGGTGGTGAACGGCACGGACTGTGCGCCGGCATGACGCAGCGTGGCGAGCCGCGGCCCGGGGCGCTTGTCGGGCGAGCCATGATGGGCCATCCCGCGGGCGCCGAGCCGGGGCGACAGGCTTTCGAGCATCAGCCCCTGCGAGACCGAGACCGTGCGCAGGGCGGCGACGTCCTCGGGCAGGAGCACGCCCGGGTTGGCGTGCGGCAGCAGGCCGGTCTCGTCCAGGACAAGGCGCGCGGCGTGGCCGAGATAGTCGAGGGTGGTTGCGAAACCGAGCGCCGCCAGGGCCTCGCGCGCTGCACGGTAGCGCAGTTCCGGCTTATCGCCCAGGGTGAACAGCGCCTCCTTGCAGCCGGCTTCGGCGCCGGTGCGCGCGATCGCCAGAACTTCGTCCGGGCTTAGATAGGCGCCGGCCCCCTTCCTGGGCGGGGTGGCGAAGGTGCAGTAGTGGCAGACGTCGCGGCACAGCCGGGTTAGCGGGATGAACACCTTGCGGGAATAGGTGACGATTTCGCCATGACCGGCATCCCGAATCGCCGCGGCCTCGGCGCACAGCGTCTCCGCAGGAGTTTCGATCAACCGCGTGCGCAGCCGCGCGCGCTCGGGCAGTCCGCGATCCATCGTCCTTATCGCCTCCTCGCGTTCTTGCCCAGGACATAGCCACAAACGGGCACCGGTGTCACGTCTTGCCCGCTCCGGCCCATCCGATCAAGATCGCCGCGCGAGGGCCGCAGCGAAGCGGGGGAGGCGATGGCCATAAGATCGGTCGCCATATTGGGGGCGGGCCACGGCGGTTGCGCCGCGGCGGCGGACCTGACCCGCCGGGGCTTCGAGGTCCGTCTGCATGCCCGGCGCGAGGCCCGCCTGACCCCGATTCGCGAGCGCGGCGGGATCGCCGCTCGCGGCATTTTCGAGGACACCGGGATGCCGGCGCTCTTGACCACCAACGTCGCCTCGGCGGTCGCTGGCGCCGATCTGGTGATGCTGGTCGTCCCCTCGGTCGCGCACGCCTGCTACGCCGAGGCCCTGGCCGGTGTGCTGGCGCCCGGCGTGCCGGTCTTCCTCGATCCGGGCCATACCGGCGGCGGGCTGCATTTTCGCGCGGAGTTGCGACGGGCGGGACACACCGCGCCGATCGAGACCTGCGAGACGGTGACGCTGACCTGCATCGCCCGGATGGAAGGACCGGCGACGGTCGGCATCTACTCCTACACCAGGCAGCTCATGTTCGCCGCCATCCCGGGCAGCGCCACCGCCCGGCTGCACGCCGAAATCAGCCCGCTGTTCCCGGAGATTCGCGCCGTCTCCAGCGTGCTCGAGACCGGGCTCGCCAATATCAACGCGATCTTCCACCCACCGGGAATGCTGATGAACGCCGGCCGGATCGAGGCCACCGGCGGTGACTTCCTATTCTACAAGGAAGGCATGACCGAGGCGATCGGCCGCGTGGTCAACGCGATCGATGCCGAGCGCATGGCGGTCGCAAACGCGCTTGGGGTCCCGGCGAGCCCGTTCCTGGAGATTTTTCATGACGCCGGGCTGACCACTCGGGAGGCCGCGAACAGCGGCTCGGTTGCGCGGGCCTGCCGCGAGAGCGCGCCAAACGAGACCCTGCGCAGCCCGCCATCGCTCGACCATCGCTACGTCCAAGAGGATGTCGGCTACGGGCTGGTGCCGATCTCGGCCTTCGGTCGGCTGGCCGGCATACCGACGCCGGTGATCGATGCCCATATCGCGTTATTCTCCGCGGCGACCGGGGTCGACTTTGCCGCCACCGGCCTCAGCCTCGAACGCATGGGCATCGCCGGCCTGGAGCTGTCCGCGCTCCATCGCCTGGTCGCCGAAGGGGAGGACGGCGGATGAGCGCGCCGGCGTTCGGGGTGAGCTTTGACGGATTCGCGACCTTCCAGGACGCGCTGGCGCTCGCCCGCCGCGCCGAGGCGGCCGGGGTCCGGAACCTGTGGATGGCCGAGCACTTGGGCTATCGCCAGGCGCTGGTCTCATGCACCGCCTTTGCTCTCTCGACCGAGCGCGCCACGGTCATCCCGACGGCGATCAGCCCGTATCTTTGGAGCCCCGTCCCGGTCGCGATGGCGATGGCGACCATCGCCGAGGCCGCGCCGGGGCGGGTTGCGATCGCGCTGGGCTCGGGCAATCCGATGTTCCTCGCCGAGGCCGGCGCCAGGCTCGAAAGGCCGCTGCGGGCGATGGCCGAATTCATCGACTGTCTTCGCCTGCTTTGGTCCGGCGAGGCGGGCGCCTACGAGGGCGAGATCTTTCGCCTGGCCGGCTTGCGTATGGCCTTCCTGCCCTCCGAGCCGATCCCGATTTACGTCGCGGCTATGGGGCCCATGATGCTGCGCCTGTCCGGCGCGCGGGCCGACGGGGTGGTGCTGTCGGCGGGGCTGACGGTCGAGCACACGGCGCTTTCGCTTGCCCGGGTCGCCGAAGGGGCCAAGCGTGCCGGCCGCGATCCGGCGCAGATCCGCCGTGCGGGCTACCTCTATACCGCCGTCGACGAGGATCGCGCTGCCGCGTTCGATCGGCTGCGTCCGAAGATCGCCTTCATGATGCGCAATGATTTCGTCGCTGAGAGCGTTGCCGCATCGGGCATCCCGGTCAACCGCGAGGCGGTCAAGGAAGCGATCGCCCGGCGCGACATGGACGCGGCGGCGGCGCTCATCCCCGACCGGGCGGTCGAGGCTTTCGGCGTGTGCGGCCCGGCCGAGACCTGTCGGCAGCGCATTGCCGCCTATCAAGAAGCAGGGATCGACGAGCCGGTGCTGCTGGTCGTCGGCGATGCGGCCGGCGAGCAGGCCGCGCTGGAACTGGTCGGAGCGCTGTCGAGCGCGTGAGCGCATCCTCCGGCCGACGGTTCGGCGTTGGGCCGGAGTGGACGATGCGGCCCCGGTCAAGGACGCCGCCGGGCTATTCGACCAGGATCAGGGTGTCGTTGTCGGTTGCATCGGACAGCAGCTCGGCCGGGCCGTCCTCGTTGACCGCGATCATGTCCTTGAGCTGCATACCGTAGCCGAGTCCGGTGCGGTAGACCAGCGGCTCGATCCCCAGCACCATGCCGGGCGCCAGGCGCGCGGTCTCGTGGGCCGCCAGATAGGGCGCCTCGTGCAGGTGCAGGCCGATGCCGTGGCCGACGAAGGCGATCGGCGGCAGGCCAAGCTCGCCGAACCGGCCGAGGAATGCCTCGTAGATCTCCCGCGCGCTCGCCCCGGGTTGGATCTTCTCCAGCAGCATGTGCTTGCACGAGACCAGGTTCCGCCAGATCCGCTCCGCGCCCTCGGGCGGCGTGCCGATCGCGGCGGTGCGGCAGACGCCGGCGTGATAGCCGCCGATCATCGAAAAAATTTCCACCCGGCAGACATCGCCCGGCTTCAGCACGCGCCCGGTGGGCCCAACATTGGGAAGCTGGCTGCGTTCGCCGGTCGCGACGATCATCAGGCGGAACTGCTCCGCGCCCTGCTCGTAGACGCTCCGGGTCAATGCGGCGGCGATGTCCATCTCGGTATCGCCGGGCGAGACAGCGGCAAACGCATCGCCGATCGCTTTGTCGGAGATCCACGACAGCCGGCGCAGCAGGTCGATCTCGTCCGCCGTCTTGCGCCAGCGCATCTCGTCGAGCATCGCATCGATCGCGGCGAATCGTGCATTGGGGAGCGCCGCGTCCAGCTTGCCGAAGTCGCGCGCCGGCAGGTAGTCGAGCTCGACCCCGATCCGCGCGCCGCCGAGTCTCAGGCGCACGAGCTCCTCGGCCAGGACTACCATCGCATCGTCGGTGAACTCGCCCCAGCCCCGCACCGGCACCTCGCCCGCGCGGCCGGTGACCGTGGTCTCCTCCATGTCGATGCAGACAATCGCTTGCTCGCCGGCCGCGGTCAGGATCGCCATCGCGTGGCGCCAGCGCATCAGCGGCTGGGAGGGCACGACGAAGCCGGCCACATAGGCGAAATTCTCCGGTGAGACCGCGATCACCGCGTCGAGCCCGGCCGGGCCCATCGCCTCCGTCAGGCGTTCAACGATCTCCGCGCGCATACCGGGCCTCCCGTTCGTTCGGCCGCAACAGTCACCGCTTCGTCGGTGCTTGTCACCATCGCCCGGGACGCTGTCCGAGCACGGATCGCCGCGATGAAGCGATCCGCCCGATCCTCGCCGGAGCGCCCTCAGGTGTCCTCACGCACGCGATAGCGTTCGACCTTGTCCGGGTCGATGTCGATGCCCATGCCGGGTCCGGTGGGGACGACGACCGCGCCGTCCTCGACCGTGAACGGGGCGGCGATCAGATCGTCGGTATAGTAGATCCCGCCGACCCGGTCGGTCCGGTGCCCGGCCGGGGTGGAAATCGGCACGACACAACCCAGGCTCACGGGCTCGGCGGCCGCGGCCAGATGGATGTTGGCGAGATTGCCGACGCCGGTCTCGACCGAGCCGTTGACGTTGCAGACCAGCCCCGCGGCCCTGGCGACGGCCGCGACCTGCATCGCGCGGTAGAGCCCGCCGGGCTTGGTGGTGTAGATCGAGACGATCTCGGCGGCCCGCCGTTCGGCGATCTCGAAGACGTCGCGCGCGGTCCAGGCGCTCTCATCGGCCATCAGAGGCACGCCGACGCCGCGGGCGACCTCGGCCATGCGGTCGATGCCTTCCACCGGCTGCTCGGCGTAGATCAGGTTGGCGGGCTCCATCGCGCGGATGGTGCGGATCGCATCGTGCGGGGTGGCGTAGCCCTGGTTCGCGTCGGCGCACAGATGCGTTGCGGGACCGACGGCCTCGCGCACCCGGCGGACGATCTCGACGTCGCGCTCGGGATCGACGCCGATTTTGATCTTGATCGTCCGGATGCCCTCGGCGGCGACCTTGCGGCATTCCTCGACCGCTTCCTTGATCGCCAGCAACCCGATCGAATGGGTGACCGGCACCGATCCGCGCACCAGCCCGCCCAGCAGCACATGGACCGGCACGCCCAGCGTGCGCCCGGCGAGATCGTAGGCCGCCATCTCGACCGCTCCCTTGGCATAGGGGTAGCCCTTGATCATCGTATCCATCGCGCGGTGCAGGACTGCCGGCTGCGCTGGGTCGAGCCCGATGACCACCGGCGCCAGAAAGCGCTCGACCACCAGCCGGGTCGTCGCCGGCGATTCTCCGAAATAGCGGCCGAAGTCGCCGCCCCAGTCCTTCAGCGCGGGCGCCTCGCCCCAGCCACTGATCCCGTTGGCGCCGGTCATCCTGACGAGGATGTAGCCGCCGATCGGCTCGGTCAGGCCGGTCCATTTGTGTTCGCGCCGGGTGGGCAGCGCGATGTGGATGACCTCCAGGCTCTCGATTTTGGTCGTCATCGTCTCCTCCCTGCCGGTCTGGCCTATCGTGAAACCAGCCCGGCGCGCAAGGCCGGCGCTCGACCGGCGCGCGCGGGTCTGGGAGACTGGCCGCGACGGCAGTCCGGCTCAACGGGAGACCGAAATAATGGCGCGTGATTTCGAAGACCACTGCTGGCGTGACGTCATTCCCGATGACGTGCTCAGGATCTATGCAGCCTATCGGCGCGAGGTCTATGTCGGGCGATCACCGGCGCTGCTGGCGATCGACCTCTACAACCTCGCCTATCGCGGCGGCAGCGAGCCGGTGGTCGAGTTGATCGACCGCTACCCGAGCTCGTGCGGGGTCAACGCGGTCGCCGCGATCGAGCCGACCCGGCGCCTGTTCGCGGCCGCCCGCGCGGCGGGCCTGCCGGTGATCTATACCACCGCTGCACAGAAAGCCGGCAGCGTCGTCGCCACCAACCGCCGGGTCGGGCAGGGCAGGGACGACGACTTTGCGATCTACGAGGCTTTCGCGCCGCAGCCCGGCGACCTCGTGATCGAGAAGGAGCGGGCGAGTGCGTTCTACGGCACCGCGCTGGTCGCCCAACTCACGCGGCGGGGAATCGACAGCCTGATCGTCTGCGGCGAAAGCACCTCGGGATGCGTGCGCGCATCGACGGTGGACGCCTATTCGAACGGCTATCACGTCACCGTGGTCGAGGAATGCGTCTACGACCGGGCCGATCTGATCCACAAGGTTAGCCTGTTCGACCTGCACCACAAATACGCCGACGTGATGGGGCTCGACGAGGTGATCGGCGACCTGGAGTCGCGCGACCGCCGCAACTCCGCATCCTGAACGGGTTGGGGCCGCGCGGCGACCATCGGAGACCGGGGTCGGAGGCCGGGGTGACGCTCGACGAGCTGGCGCTGCTGAGCGTGGATGAGATGTATGCCGCGGACCGCGCTGCGATCGCCGCGGGCATTCCGGGCGAAGCGCTGATGGAGGCGGCGGGCGGCGCGATCGCCGAGCGCATCCGGGCGCGTTGGGACCCGCGCCCGACCGCGGTCCTGTGCGGGCCCGGCAACAACGGCGGCGACGGCTTCGTTATCGCCCGCCTGCTGGCCGGGCGCGGCTGGCCGGTCTCCGTGGCGCTGCTCGGCGCACGCGACGCGTTGACGGGCGACGCTGCGCTCAACGCCGCGCGCTGGACGGGGCCGGTGGTTACGCTGGAGACAGCGGCGCTCGACGGCGCGAAGCTCGTGGTCGATGCGATGTTCGGCACCGGTCTGGAGCGCGATGTCGCGGGCCCGGTGCGCGCGGTGATCGAGGCGCTCCGCGGCACGGGCCTGCCCTGTGTGGCCGTCGATGTTCCCTCGGGCGTCGACGGTGATACCGGCGCGGTCCTGGGCGCCGCCGCCGAGGCGGTGATGACCGTCACGTTCTTTCGCAAGAAGCTTGGCCACCTGTTGCTGCCCGGCCGCGCGCTGATGGGCGAGGTCCATTGCGCCGACATCGGCATCCCGGTCGGCGTGCTCGACGAGATCCGGCCGAAGGCGTGGGAGAACGGCCCGGCGCTGTGGCGCAGCGCCCTGCGCCGGCCGCAGCCGGGCGATCAGAAATACAGCCGCGGCCATGCGGTGATCGCCGGCGGCGGGACGATGACCGGCGCGGCGCGGCTGGCCGCGCGCGCGGCTATGCGTATCGGCGCCGGGCTGACCAGCGTGGTCTGCCCACCCGGGGCGATGCCGATCTACGCCGCCGACACGGCAAGTCTGCTGGCGGTCCCGGCCGAGGGCCCGGACGATCTCGCCGATTACCTGGCCGACCGCCGGCGTCATGCGGCGTTGATCGGGCCCGGCGCCGGGTTGGGCGAGGATACCCGCCGGATGGTGCTGGCCGCCGCGGCGACGCAAAAGCCGTTGGTGCTGGATGCCGATGCGCTCAGCGTCTTTGCCGACGACCCGCAGAAGCTGTTCGCGGCCATCGCCGGAGTGCCGGTGCTGATGACTCCGCATGAGGGCGAGTTCGCCCGTCTGTTCGAGGCCGACGGCGACAAGCTCGCGCGCGCGCGCGCGGGCGCTTCCGCCTCGGGCGCGGCGGTCTTGCTGAAGGGCGCCGACACGGTCATCGCCGTACCCGACGGAAGGGTCGTGATCAACGCCAACGCCCCGTCGAGCCTCGCCACGGCCGGCGCCGGAGACGTGCTCGCCGGCATCGCGACCGGGCTGATCGCCCAAGGGCTCGATCCGTTCGATGCCGGCTGTGCCGCCGCCTGGATCCACGGCGCGGCCGCCGCCGCCTTCGGGCCAGGCCTCATCGCCGATGACCTTCCGGAGCTGATTCCGCGGGTTCTGCGGGATTTGAATCCTTTGTGACACAACGGCTAATTCGGGTTTCTTAAATCAAGAGGTGCATCGGAGCCCTGGATCCGGCAGATGCCTTTCTCAACCCTGCTCGATCGTGCGCCCGCTCATCGGGCTTGCTCCATCTCGGCCGTGAAGCGTGCGGCGAAGGCGCGGTAGCTTCCCGGCTCGCGTCCCAGGATCGCTCGCAGCGCGAGCGGATTGCCGCCGGGATAGCCGTGGGCGTCGTAGTGCGCACACATCTTCAGGTACGCCTGGATCGACCATGGCGTCCAGCCGTGCCCGGCGGCCCAAGTGGCCCATTCTTCCGGCGACCGCGTCTCCGCGCGGACCGGCCGGCCCAGCGCCTCGCCCAGCATCGCCGCCATCTCGGCATGGCTGAGCCGTTCGGCGCTGCACAGCTCGTATGTCCCGCCGCGCAGGGCGGGATCGCTCAGCACCCGGGCCAGCGCCTCGCCCAGATCCTCGGTATCGATCAGGCTCATCTTGCGATCGGGCGAATAGGGCCGCCGGTAAAAACCCTTCCCTGCGATCTCGGCCCATTCCACGCGCGCGTTCTGCATGAACATCGAGGGCTGGACGATGGTGAACTCCAGCCCGGACTCGACCACCGCCTCCTCGATCCTGAACTTCGCCCAGTGATGATCCATCTTGCGAAGCTGGGGATGGAAAGCGGAGGCGTAGACGAAATGTCCGACGCCGGCCTCCCGGGCGGCCTGGACGACGCCGATGCCGATCTCGGCCTCGTCCTCGGTGAAGCGCGGCGAGACCAGCAGCACCGACCGCGCGCCGGCCATTACCTTGGCGAGATCCGCCGGATCGCGGAAATCGCCGATCACGATGTCGCCCGCCCCCAGTGCGCGCAGCCGCGCGGCCGATGTCTCGTTGGAGCTGAGTGCGCGCACCTCGGCGTCCATCTTAGCCAAGTGGCGCAAGGTGGGAGTGCCGACGGCGCCCGAAGCGCCGACCATGACGATCATCGCGGTTCCTTTGCCCGGTTTCTCATGCGGCTGCGGAAAGCGCGCCCTCGCGGGTGATCCCGGCATCCGCCATCGCCTTGGCGATGCGTTCGATCTCCTCCGGCCCGGGCGTGACCAGCGGCGGGCGGACGACCGCGCGCGGCAGGCGGCCGAGAATGACCAGCGCCTGCTTCATCCGGTTGTGCATGTCGCCGGCCGGATCGGCATAGAAGCAGGCCGCGGTCGGATGGATGCGCTCGTTGATCTCCTTCGCGCGCGCCAAATCGCCCGCCTGCACCGCCTGGAAAAGCGCCACCTGCAAATCCGGGATTACGCTGCCTGAGCCGGACAGGAGCCCGTGGCAGCCCATGGTGAGCGAGGCGAGCAGCCAGGCGCTGTTGGTCGAGAGCACATGGATCGGGCGGTCCAGCGACTGAAGCGTGCGGACGTGCTTCTCGTGGACCGTCGGTGGCGACCAATCCTTGATCGCGCGGATCGAGGGCACCGCGTCGATCATCGCCAGCAGCGTGTCCAGCGGATAGCCGTAGGCGCCGGGATACTGGAAGACGATGATCGGCAGGTCGGTCGCATCCGCGATGGTCTTGAAATGGGCGAGCGCCATCTCCGGGCGGCGCTGGCCGTCGAACATCCCGATCGAATGGGGCGGCAGGACCAGGAGCGCCGAGGCTCCGCCGTCCTCGGCCATGCGGGCGATCCGCGCGGCCTCGAGGCTGCCGTCGGCATAGACGCCGTTGATGACCGGCAGCCGGTCGCCGACCTCGTCCATGGTCAGCGCCAGGATGCGCACCTGTTCCTCGAAGCTGCAGGCATGGACCTCCGAGGCGTGCGCGTTGACTGCCACCGCCGAGATCCCGCCGGTCGCGCACACCTCGCGCAAGTGCTGCCGGGTCGAGGCCTCGTCGATCGAGAAGTCCTCGTTGAAGGCGAGCAGGGTCGCCGGGATCACGCCGGTCGGCTCGAAATCCCTGACTCTCGGCATATGGGCTCTCCTCGGCGGCGTCCGGTCGGGTTTCAACCAGTCTACACCACCGGGGGCCGGGTTGAACCCTTAAGCGGGCGGGGCTTAGGATGCCGGCGCGCAAGGGAGGGCGCGCCGATGAGCATCATCTCGGTCGAGGGCTTCATCGACACCCACGTCCACACCGGGCCGGCGCCGTTCCGCCGCATCGGCGACACCATCGACGTCGCGCACTGGTGCCGCGAGGCTGGAATGACCGCAATTGTCGTCAAAAGCCATTTCGAGGCGACGATCGCCAAGGTCTATCACGCCCGCAAGGAGACTCCCGATTTCGGGGTCTATGCAGGAATCGCGCTGAACCGCGGCGTCGGCGGAATCAACCCGGCCGCGGTCGAGCAGGCCCTGCGCCAGGACGCCAAGGTGGTCTGGATGCCGACCATCGACGCCCTGAACCACGTCCGGGTGTTCGGCGCGCCCGGCGCGTTCGGGGCGATCGGGGCGGGCAGCTATACCAACCGCGCGACGGTGAAGGAGGAGCCGACCTACACCGTGCTCGACGGCGGGAAGCTGACGACCGCGGCCAAGGATGTGGTCGACGTGATCGCCGACTGCGATGCGGTGCTGGCGACAGGCCATATGAGCGCCGCGGAGATCCAGGCGCTGGTCGATTACGCCATTGGCAAGGGCCATCGGCGGATCATCGTCACCCATCCGGAGATGCAGTGCCCGAACCTTTCGATCGACGTCCAGATCGCGCTCGCCAAACAGGGCTGCATGATGGAGTACTGTGCCGTCAACTGCATGCCGATGTTTCAGTCTGTCACCTCGGATCAGATAAAGGAGGCGATCGACGCGGTCGGGCCGGACAACGCGATCATCGCGACCGATTCCGGCCAGCCGTTCAGTCCGAAGACGCCGGACATGTTCCGCATGTTCGCCCAGGTCCTGCACGAGAAGGGTCTGGATCTCGACGCGATCGCCGCCATGGCCATCCGTAACCCGGCCCGGCTTCTCGGCATCGCCCCGCGCAACACGGATGTCGTTCTGCACCCGGAGCTTCGCGGCGTCGCCCAGGGCGTGGCGCCGTTCGCCTGAACGATTCCGGTATGCCGGACGGTATGCGCGATCGCCTGTGACGGCCGGGCGGTCTATTCCACCGGCCAGGCGAGCTTGAGGATGCGGTCCATGTCCAGCCGGCCGGCGATGCGCTCCGCCGTTGCCCCGACCTGGGCCAGGATGTCCGCCTCGTCCAGGCGGGTCAGCCGGCCGTCGCGGACCACGGGCTCGCCGGCGACGAAGACGTGGGCGACCGAATTCCCGGTCGCGGCGTAGACTAGGTTGGAGACCGGGTTGTAGAGCGGCTGCCATTCGGGATAGCGCGTGTCGAACAGGACGATGTCGGCCTCCTTGCCGGCCTCCAGGCTGCCGATGCGGTCGTCGAGCCCGGCGCCGATGGCCCCGTTGATCGTCGCCATCTCGACGACCTGCTCGGGCGGCAGGACCCGCGGGTTCAGCCGGACTTCCTTGTAGCCGCCGGCGAGCAGCAGCATCTCCTGGGCCATGTCGGTGATGCCCGAGCAGGCGTGGTCCGAGCCGATGGCGACGTTGACGCCAAGCGCGGCGAGTTCGGGCAGCTTACCCATCACGAAGTTGCCGTAGCCGTTATGCAGGCTGGACGAAGGGGCCGCGACCAAAGACGGGCGCCGGCGGGCGATGATTTCGACCTCGTGCGGCTCGAGCCAGCCCGAATGGACCAGCAGCATCCGCTCGTCCAGGACGCCCAGCGCCTCCAGCCGCTCGATCTCGGGCGCACCGAAAGCGGCGAGGCACCCGTCATGGGTCGAGTAGCTGAAGCAGGCGTGGGTCTGAAGCCGGCAGTCGTGGCGGTCCGCCAGGACCTTCAGCCCCTCGATCAGCGCATCCGAGGCATTGTTGAGCCCGCGAAACGAGGCGCTGACCCTGACCCGCCCGTCATGGGCGCCGTCATGGGTCTCGAACAACGCTGCGGCGCGGTCCAGGCACTCCCCGGTGGTCTCGATCAGCGAGTCTGGCAGGACTCCCATCACCGATTTGGTCCGGTCGAAGGACGAGCGCGCGACGACCATGCGCATACCCGAAGCGCCGACCGCCTCGACCGTGGCGTCGGGGTGGTAGTTGCCCGGATCGACGAAACAAGTCACCCCGTGGCGCAGCATCTCCATCACCGTCAAGCTTGCGCTGACCAGGACATCGTCCCGAGTCATGGCGCCTTCGTAAGGGTACATGTGATCGAACAGGAACGATTGGGCGTTGGCCTCGTCGGCCAGCCCGCGCGCCATCTGGAAGGACGAATGCAGGTGGTTGTCGACGAAGCCCGGCGTGCCGACCATGCCGGACGCATCCAGCCGGTTCGCGGTCTGCCAGTCGGTCTCGATCGCCGCGGTCTTGCCGATCGCGGCGATACTGCCGTCCTTGATCGCGATCGCGGCGTCGCGAATGATCCGCCGGTTCGAATCGACGGTGATCAGCCAGTCGATGCGAACGATGAGCCTGTCGGCAACCTGAGCCGGATCGGACATGGCTGCCCCTCCCTGATTGGATTCCTTCGGGTTCGCACGGCTATGATGGGCGAAACCGGACCTCCGATCCAAGTGTGGACAGGCAATGCCCACTTTGACCGCCGCTCTGCGCGCCGTCAGCGCCGCGTTCACCGACCGCGATCAGCGCAACGTGGTGGTGCTGGCGGTCTGCCAGATGCTCTATGGCACGGGGCGGACGCTGAATGTCGCGACCGCGCCGCTGATCGCCTATGCGATCGCCGATCAGAAGGGGCTTGCCACCCTGCCGGCCGCGCTGGTCGTCGTCGGCACGGCGCTCGCCTCGATGCCGGCCTCGATGTTCATGCGCCGGGTGGGGCGGCGCACCGGCTTTCTCGTCGGCGCGTTCGTCGGCCTGCTGTCGGGCATCCTCTGCTCGATCGGGATTTTCGAGGCCGATTTCTGGATGTTCACGCTGGGCAACCTGTTGTTCGGCTTCTTCTCGGGCTTTGCCCAGTTCTACCGCTTCGCCGCCACCGATGCGGCGCCCCGCGAATTCCGCGGTACGGCGATCTCGCTGGTCATCGCCGGCGGCGTGGTCGCGGCCGTGCTCGGCGCGGAGTTCGCCAAGTGGGGCCATGACTGGTTCGCGACGGCTTCGTTCCTGGGGGCCTATCTGCTGCTCATCGGCACGACCATCCTCACGGCGCTGGTGCTGGTGTTCCTGCGGATTCCGCCTCTGAGCCACGCCGAAGAGGCGGCCACCCGCCGCCCGCTGCTGGTCATCATGGCCCAGCCGGCGTTCATCGCCGCGACATTCTCGATCCTTATCGGGCACACGGTCATGGCGCTCCTGATGACCGCGGCGCCGATCGCGATGCACCACGCCGAGCACCATTTCCAGCAGACGGCCTTCGTCATCGAATGGCACAGCCTGGGCATGTTCGCGCCGGGGTTCGTGACCGGCGCGCTGATCCGCCGCTGGGGCGAGGTGAAGATCATCTTCGCCGGCTTCGCGCTCCAGATCGTCTGCATCCCGATCGCGCTCGGCGGCGAGGCGGTCTTCGATTTCTGGCTGTCGATGCTGCTGCTGGGCGTGGGCTGGAATTTCGCCTTCACCGCCGGGTCCTCCCTGCTGGGCGATGCGCACACCCCCGGCGAGCGCGCGAAGGCCCAGGGCGCCTGCAACTTCATCGTCTACACGTTCGTGGCGCTGGGATCGTTGTCTTCGGGCGCGCTGATCCACTTCCTCGGCTGGGACTGGGTAAACCTTGCCGCGCTGCCGGTGCTGATCATCGCGGTTCTCGTAATGTGCTGGTACGTGCTGGTCGGGCGCCCGCGGTCGTCCGCTCCCGCATAGCGGGCGGGCCCTGATTGACAGCCCGGGGGAGACGGCTAGTTTCGCTCGAAATCCAAGCGACAGGAGCCGAAGATGAGCACGATCATCGCCGAGACCGGAATCGAGAACCCCGCGGGCGCCACCGGACCGTATCGCGAGCTTCTCATCCGCTTGATGACCCGGCAGATCTATGCCGAGACGGCGACAGCAGAGGTCTTCGGCAAGGCGATCTCGGTCGCGCCGAACTGGAAGGAAAAAGCCCTCGCCGCGGAGTTCGCCGCCGAGGAAGCCCGCCACAGCCAAGGGCTCTACGACCTGCTCGCTGATCTCGGCGAAAATCCCGAGGCGATTATCGCCGGCCGGCCGGACGCCGGCGAGTTCTGGCAGATCGACCTCGACAACTGGCTTCACATCGCGGTGTTCAACTTCACCGTCGACCGCGCGGGCAGCCACCAGATCATGGAGTACCGCCGTTCCAGCTACCTGCCCTGGGCGGACAGCCAGGAGGTGGTGCTGGCCGACGAGGAGGACCACTACGACAACGGCGTCGAGAACCTCAAGGAGGTAGCCAGGGACCCGGACCGGCTTGCCGAGTTCCAGGCCGTCTTCGACCGCGTGCTGCCCAACTGCGTCAAGCGCGCCTTCGGCCGTCTCGCCGGGCCGGACAACGAGCTCTGCCTGGAAACCGGGCTGAAGCGCAACACGACCGAGCAGATCGTCAACCGCTATCTCACCGAGATGCGCGGCCACATGGAGGGCACCGGGTTGGTCTTTCCGCCGATCGCCGATTTCGAGGCGATCAAGTGCGAGCTCGCCGACTCTTCGCGGCAAATCCTGCTCTCCCTGCAAGGTGGAAGGTAAACAGACCGCGAATCCGCCGACGGAAGGCTTGACGCCACCGCCAGACATGGGACTATCAGGGACAATCAAAACCCATCGGGAGGCTAAAATGTTCCGCGAGATAATCGGTCCGGCAGGGCGGATCGGCCTTGGCGCCGTCGCCGCGGCGGCGATGCTGTCGGCCGCGGCCGCGAAGGCGGATTCGTTTACCCTGCGCATCGGCGCCGGTCAGCCAATGCAGCCGCTGGAAGCTATCTTCATGGCCAGCAAGTACTTGGTTCCGACGGTCAAGGAACGGGTTGCCAAAGAGACCGGCCACAAGGTCAGATTCATCGAGGCCTATGGCGGCACGGTCGCCGGGCCGTTCGACACCCTGGAAGCGGTCGAGAAGGGCCTGTTCGACATCGGCCTGTGGTGCGCCTGCTTTGAGCCGACCAAGGCGGTGCACTTTGCGTTCCAATATTTTCTGCCGTTCGTGACCGATGATCCGGTCCTGCAGCACAAGATCACGCGGAAGCTCTATAGCGAGTTCCCGCAATGGCCCGGCGCGCTGGAGAAGTACAATCAGAAATGGCTGGGCTTCGGGACCTTCTCGTCCTACGGCCTGGGCACCAAGTTCGAGTGGTCCAGGATGAGCGATCTGAAGGGCCACAAGATCGCCGGCGCCGGCCCAAACCTGCCCTGGCTCAAGCTGTCCGGTGCGACCGCGGTCCAGACCAGCCTGAACGAGGCCTACAACTCCTTGCAGTCGGGGGTCTATGAGGGCCTAGTGATCTTCCCGACGGCTTGGCTCGGGTTCAAGCTCAATGAGCCCGCGCCGGTCTTCACCGTCGTCGGCTGGGGCGCGACTGCGCTCTATCAGATGAGCATCAACGACAAGACCCGGAACAAACTTCCCAAGGCCATAAGCCAGATCATCTCCGAAGAGTCCGAGACATGGATGGTCAAGACGGCCGAGGAGGCCAGCCGGCGCTTCGATGCCTCGCTCAAGAAGCTCGCCGCCACCGGCAGCACGATTCAGCACCTGCCGTTCGCCGAGCGCGCGAAGATGGCCGCGGCGCTTGGCGGCTGGCCCAACGAGAAGGCCAAGGAGTTCGACAAGAAGGGCCTGCCCGGCACTGCGTTCTTCAAGCGCTACCTCGAGCTTGCGCAGGAAGCGGGGGTCAAGCTGCCGCACAAGTATCAGATCGACTGATTGAAACGTGACTGCGACGACGGGGATCGTTCCGCGCCGGCTGTGGGAGCTTGATGCGCCGATGCGGCCCCGCCGCCGTCACTTGGTCTGTTAGCCGGTGCTGCATGCCGCGATCGTCGGGCTCGGCTGGTGGGGCAAGCAGGTTCACGCAAGCCTCGCCGGCAGCGAGAAGATCGAAATCGTTTGCGGCGTCGACATCGCCCCTGGGTCGCTGAGCGCCTTCGCCGAGGCGACAGGTCTGCCGCTGGTGGCGGATTACCGCGCGGTCCTGAACGATCCCGACATCGATGCGGTGATCCTGACCACGCCGCACGGGCTGCACGAGAAACAGGTGTTGGCCGCGGCCGCATCGGCCAAGCAGGTCTTCTGCGAGAAGCCGCTCGCGCTGAACGCGGCGGCCGCGGAAAGAATGCTCGCCGCCTGCGACGAAAAGGGGCTGGTGCTGGGTATCGGTCACGAGCGCCGCTACGAGCGTGCGCTGGAGGAGATGAAGCGGATGGCCGACGAGGGCGAGCTCGGCACATTGCTGCATGTCGAGGTCAACTGGTCCTATAATCGCTTCGTCAACGCGCCGGCGACGAGCTGGCGCAAGGACCCCGAACAGGCCCCGGCCGGCACGCTGACCGCGCTCGGCGTTCATATGACTGACTACCTGCAAAGCGTGGCAGGGCCAGTCGCCGAATTGACCGCTCGGGCGGCGCACCGCTCCTCGGACTATGCGGACGACGATATCCTGTCGATCCAGCTCGCCTTCGAATCGGGTGTGAGCGGGTATCTCTGCACCCTTGCGACAACGCCCTTCTATCAGCGCATCGGGCTGTTCGGAGACCGCGGCTGGGTAGAAACGCGAGAGGTCTCGAACATCGACGCGCCCGATCCGGCGGTGTTGACGTGGTGCAGCATGGATGAGGAGTTCCGTACCCGGACCTACAAGCACGCCGATACCGTGCGGGCCAATCTCGAAGCCTGGGCCGATGCCGCGATGGGCAACGGAGTCTATCGCTTCACCCGCGCGCAGAAGCTGCACAACGTCGAGATTCTGGAGGCCATCGTCACCTCGGCCAAGACCTGCGCCACCGTCCCGGTCGGCTGAGGAAGCCCGGCGCTCGAAACGCGGGTCTATCTGGTCAGGAAGGTCGTGCTGGCGGGCCAGATCCAGATCAGGATCATCACCACCAGCATCAGCAGCCAGTATGGGATCGAGCCGCGGAAGATCTCGCTCAGCCTTACCGATTGATCCGGCACCGCGCCCTTGACCGTATAGACCAGAAGCCCGAAGGGCGGGGTCAGCAGCCCAGCCTCGATCGCCAGGATACCGAAGATCGCAAAGGCGTAGGGATCCCAGCCGATCTGCTGGGCGAGCGGCCAGAAAATCGGCACCGTCAGCAGGATGATCGAGATCGAATCGATCAGCGTGCCCATCGCCAGCCAGATCACGACCAGCAGCAGGGTCACGCCGAACGGATCGAGACCGAGACCGTCGATGAAGTCCTGGATGACCCCGATGATGCCGCCGAGCGCCAGGAACTTCGCGTACATCGCCGCCATCATCAGCAGGAACAGGATGGGTGCGATGGTCTTGCCCGATTCGATGATTGCGCTGCGGTAATCCTTCCAGCCGATGCCCTTGAAGTATGAGAATACGATCGCGCCGGCGCAGCCGACGGCCGCCGATTCCGATGGCGTGAAGAACCCCGCGAACAGCCCGCCAAGCACCAGCAGGATCAGCGCGACGACGCCGAAACCGCTGACGGTCTCCTTAAGGCTCGGTGCCGTGTCGTCGATGCCGTCCGGGGTCGGCGCGAGGTCCGGCCGGTACCTGGCGCGGATCGAGCAGTAGGCGCCCATCAGGAGGGCCAGGATGATTCCGGGAACGAAACCAGCCAGGAACAGCTTGCCGATCGATTCCTCGATCACGATCCCCCAGACGATCAGCAGTACGCTCGGGGGAATCAGCATACCGAGGCTGGCGCTGCCGGCGATCGAGCCCAGCGCATAGGAACGGTCGTAGCCGAAGTTGCGCATCTCCGGATACGAGATGCGGGAAAACGCCATCGCCGAGGCTATGCTGACCCCGGTGACCGCGGCAAACACCGCGTTGCCGAACACCGTCGCAACGGCGAGCCGGCCGGGCAGACGGCGCAGGAAGTAGTTGCAGATCTTGTAGAGGTCGCGCGCCATGCCTGACGTGCTCATGAACTCGCCCATGAGCACGAAAAGGGGAATCGCCGCGAAGACCGAGTTGCGCAGCACCGAATAGGCGGCGTTGTTGGCAAGCTCCGCCGCGATCGCGAGATCGTCGAACAGCAGATACGCGCCGCCGAGCGAGACGATGCCGAGAACGATCCCAATATGAAGCCCGGCGACGATCAGGGCGATCAGCGCGAACAGGATGATGATCAGGACGACGTCAGGCTCCACTGCGCATTTCCCTCAGTTGTCGCCGTCGGATCGGTGGCCGTCGGATCGGCCGGGGTCGGTCCCGTGTCGGGCAGGCGCGTCGGACCGACGCCCCCCCGTCAGGGTGAAATGGAGAAGCTGGGCATAGACCAGGACGCAGATCGCGCTGAAGATGAGGATCAGCGTCCGCACCGGATAGACCGGAACCTCGAAAGCCCCCGCGCCTTCGATCTCCATGATTTCCCAGCTCGTGATCGTCGAGCTCCAGCCGCCGGCAATGATCGTCGTGAACAGGGCGATGCCGAAAACGTAGGACACGGAATTGATCAGACGGCGCCAACCTTCCGAGACGGCCTGAAAGACGATCGTCGTGCGCAGCATGGCGCCACGCTTGATGGTCGAGGGCAGTTCCAGAAAAAGAATGCCGACGATCGAGTTGCCGACGATCTCGTGGGTTCCCAGGAACGGCGAGTTGAACGCTCCCCGTCCGATGATGTCATAGAGATAGACCGCGGCCAGAAGCAGGATCCAGAAGGCGGAAACCGTGCTCAGGACCTCGGTCGACCGGGAGACGAAATCGCGTCTCCAGCCTTCCTGATCGGCCACGCCCCTATCGTCTTGCGCTTCGATCATCGCGACACAATAAGGATATACCTGTCATTCCACAATCCGGCGGCGGCGGATCTCCCGGAAAGGGACCCGGTTTAATTCCCCTGGAATGACACCATCCAAGGACAGATGCGCGGTTCATTGCGGAATCCGCGCCGGAGGGGTCTCCGAGGGCGACACCGTAGCGGTCACCGTAGCCGACGGCGCCCGGGTTCTTACCCCGCGCACGAAGCTGAGGCGCGCCGGATAGAGCGCCCCGGTCAGGCGAGCAGCCGCGGCGGTTCCGGGCGCCGTCACCCAGGGATAGCCGCACATCACCACGCAGCCCATATCGGGCCGTGCCCACACAGCCCCTCCAGGGTCATCGGCATGTCGCGCGGGATGACCTCATAGGCGACATCGGCGGTCTCACTCACCCAGCGTAGCAGGTCTCCCCAGGCCGCGCCGATCGAAGACGACCATTCGTAGAGCCGGGCCGATCCGATCAGGCTATCCATCGCGACACCTCGCTTCGCTCGACGGGCCGGCCCACCTGATTGCTTCGGTTTTCCCGGCGCCGCTAGGTTAACGCACCTTTCAAACCGGGAGCAGACGGAAGTCCAATGCAAAGCGACTCTTATGGGCTGCCGCTGTCCACCGCCTCGGCCGAGGCGGTGGAGGCTTTTTATCGGGGCGTGGCTGGGCTGCTGTCTTGGGGCCGTCGGACCGTCGACTTTCTCCGCGCGGCGGCCGCCGACCCGGGCCTGGCGGCCGTCCATGCCGGCATCGCCGCGGCGCTTTTCGTCGAAGAAGCCTTCGATGAGGCGCGCGCCGCCATGGCGACGGCCAGGAAGACGGCCGCGAACGGTTCGGAGCGCGAGCAGAGCCAGGTCGCCGCGTTCGACCACTATGTCGGTCTGCGCCCGGCCGATGCCGAGGCGGCGATGAAGGCCCAACTCGCCTCGTATCCGTGCGACCTGATGATTGTCCAGCGGCTCTACCTGATGTGGTTCTTCCAGGGCCGGTTCGCCGACATGGCCGCGCTCACCGACGCCCTGCGCGAAGCGCTGCCCGAGGACGGATTCATCGAGGGCTTCCATGCCTTCGTGCTGGAGGAGACCGGCAACAGCAAGGAGGCGATGCGCTGGGCGGAGCGGTCGATGGAGCGGAATCGGGGGGATAGCTGGGACATGCACGCGCTCGCCCATGCGCTCTCTATACCTCCAAGCCTATGAGGAGGCGATCGAGCGCATTCCCCCGGCCATGGATGACTGCGTGAACATGAACTACTGGGGTCACATGCTGTGGCGCTTGGTGCTGTTTCGCTTGGCCATCGGGGGAGTACGACCGTGGCTCGGAGATGTACCGCGACTTCCTCGAGCGCGAGCCCTCGCCGCGCGGTCTCGACCTGCGCAGCACGGTTTCGACCCTGTGGCGCTTCGAGTTTTTTGGCATGGAGGTCGGAGACCGCTGGCGGCCGGTCGTCGAGATTCTGCGCGAACAGTTTGACCGGCCGGAGGACTCGCCCTTCCACCACTCCCATGTCGGCATGGCGCTTGCTGGCGGACGGGACTGGGAGACGGCCGGCCGCCATCTCGAAATCCTGCGCCGGCGCCACGAGCGGGCCGCCGGCAACGACATCTGGGGCGCGGTGATCATTCCGCTGAACGAGGCGCAGCACACCTTCATCCGCGGCGATTATCGGGTGGCGATCGAGAAGACCGAGCCGATCTGGGACCGGATCATTCGCCTCGGCGGCAGCAAGAGCCAGCGTGATGCCTTCCACGACACGCTGCTTGAGGCCTGCTTCCGCGCCAGCGACGCCGACCGTGCCGGGCGTTACCTCGCCGAGCGGCTTGGCCGCCGCACCGAACATTTCTGGAGCAACCGCGCCGCGTAGAGCGCGGCCCGGTAGACCATCATCGCGAGATCATCATCGCCGATCACGGAACCAAACCAGCAGGGGGGCGCCATGAAGTTCAAGAGAATCCGCAGTCCGGAGGTCCCGGAACTGGAGACCGGCTCGCTGTCCAATTGTAAGAAGGTGGGCGATCAGGTGTTCATCTCCGGCCTGATCGCCTGGGATGAGAACCTGGAGGTCATCGGCAAGAGCGATGCCTACATTCAGGCCAAGACGGTGTTCTCCTACATGAAGGCGCTGATGGAGGCCGCTGGCGGTAAGATGAACGATATCGCCAAGATCACCGTCTTCCTGACCGACATGCGTCACCAGCCCGATATCTGGAAGGCCCGGCGTGAGGTCTTCACTGGAGACTTCCCATGCTCCACCCTGATCTGCGTCTCGCACCTGTGTTCAAGCCCGATGCGCTGCTCGAAATCGAGGCGATCGGCGCGGGCGAGGACTGAGGCGCGCAGGCCAAACGCCCAACAGCGCGCTCGACCGGTCGGCGCCCTAGTGGATCAACCGAGACATTTGAATCCCCCGGCCGATGATGATCTGGCGACCATAACGCATTCAAAGGTCTCGATAAGTTGATCCATCAACAGAAAAGCTAGTGGTTCGAAGCGAAAGATTCGAACCACTAGCCGCCGGCGGTGGCGTAGTTCATGTCGCGTGTCGCCCAGCCGGTGAAGCGCTGGTCCATGATCGCAAAGATGGCGTACATGCCGACCGCCATGACCGCGATCACGATCAGCCCGGCGATCATCAGGGCGATGTTGAAGTTCGAACTCGCCTGTAGCATCAGATGGCCGATGCCCTTTCCGCCGGCCACGGTCTCGGCGATCACCGCGCCGACGAAGGCCAGCGTGATCGCGATCTTGAGCGAGGCGAACAGATAGGGCAGGGAGCGCGGGATTCCGATCTTGAAAACGATGTCGCGCTCGTGCGCCCCCAGCGCGCGCAGTACATCCTTGAGCTCGGGCTCGATGGTGGCCAGGGCGACGGCGACGTTCACGACGATCGGGAAGAAGCACAGGATGAAAGCCGTGATCACGTTGGTCACTGTGCCGATGCCAAACCAGACCATCAGGATCGGCACGATCGCGACCTTGGGGACCGAGTTGAAAGCGACCAGGAGCGGGTAGAGCGCGGCATAGATCGGCCTCGACACGCCGATCAGGACGCCGAGCACGACGCCGAAGACCACCGCGATTCCGAAACCGATCAATGTCGAGACCAGTGTCGGCCAAGCATTAACCCAGAGCCCCACCCGGAACTCCCAGATCGCATAAAAGGAAGCCGAGGCGGTAGGCAAGACGACGGCCGGGACCTCGAAGATCCTCACACCGGCCTCCCAGATGACGAGGATGACCGCCATCACCAGCCACGGCGACATCAGCTCTAGAGTCCTGCTCTTCATTGATCGGATCTCGCGACGTTAATGTGGTGCCTGAGGTCTTGGACCAGTTCGACGATTTCGCGCTGGTACATGGTCTCGAGCGACCTTGGGCGGTCGAGCGTGATGTCGCGTTCGAGGATCACCCGGCCCGGCCGCGCGCTCATCACATAGACCTTGTTGGCGAGGTAGACCGCCTCGCGCAGGTCGTGGGTGACCAGCATGACGGTGCATTTTCGGCTCAGATAGAGGTCCTGCAGAACGTCCCACAGCTCCTCGCGGGTGAACGCGTCGAGCGCGCCGAACGGTTCGTCGAGCAGCAGAAGGTCCGGCTCGTGGACCAGCGCACGGCACAACTGGGCGCGCTGCTGCATGCCGCCGGAAAGTTGCCAGGGCGCGCGGTCGCCGAATCCGTCGAGGCCGACGGTCGCCAGCAGTTCGTCGGCAAGCCGTTCGTATTTCGCCTTCTCCTTGCGGAAATTCCGGCGGTGTGGCTCGACGATCTCCAGCGGCAGCAGCACGTTCTCCCGCGTCGAGCGCCAGGGCAGCAGGGTCGCGTTCTGGAACGCCATGCCGACGATCTTGAGCGGTCGGTCGACCTCTTCGCCGGCGACCGCGACGCGGCCCTTGTTGGCCCGTATCAGCCCGGCGATCACCTTGAGCAAGGTCGATTTGCCGCAGCCGCTCGGTCCGACCAGCGAAATGAAGTCGCCCTTGTCCATGCTGAGGCTGGCGCCGGACAGGGCGAGCGTGCCCGAGTCGTCCTCTCGACCATCGCTATTGCGGTAGACGAGGTCGACGTCGACGATCTCGATGAAGCTCATGTCGTTGTGGCGAAACGGGGCGGGCCTGCCTTCGCCCGTCCCGTTCGCGGTCCCGCTACTGGTGGATGAAGCGCTCTGCCTTGGGCGGCAGGTAGCCCGTCTCGAACATGTCGGTGGCTTTCGGCGTTCTCTTAAGTCCGTAAGCCAGCGCGGCCTGATCGATTGAGCGTTGCAGGCGACCCATATCGACGTCGCCGTAGCCATTCTTCTTGACATCCGGCGTCAGGAGGCAGCAGCGGAGCGTCAGCGTGAGCCGCTCGGCCTCGACCTTGGTGTCGAGCAGCGGCTCGAACTGCTTCGCCGAATCGACCGCCGCCTTCGGGTTCCGGACCATTTCCCGCGCGCCGTCGATCGTTGCCTTGACGAACTTGCGTACCGCGTCGGGGTTCTCCTTGAGGAAGTCCGGCCGCACGGCGATGCCGTTGGCGTAGGATTCCATCCCGTAGTCGCCATACAGGAAATACCGTACGTCGGATTCCTTGTAGCCCGCGGCCTTGATGTTGATCATCGAGGAGAAGAAATGCCCCGAAATCGCATCGACCTCGCCGCGCATCAGCATGACTTCGCGCAAGCGCGGGTCCATGTTCTTGCGCTTGACGGCGTTGGAGTCGATGCCGACCGCCTTGGCGAAGGCCGGGAAGAGCTTGTAGCTGGCGTCGAAGACCGGTGCGCCGAGGGTCTTGCCGACAAGCTGCTTGGGGCTGGTGATGCCCGATTTCTTCATCACGAAGATGGTGAACGGCGGTTGCTCGTACATCATCATGACGACCTTGATCTCTTTGCCCGGATTCTGGGCGTTGTATTGGATCAAGGCGTTGATGTCGGCCAGCCCGATGTCATGGGTGCCGGCAACCAGCTTGCGCACGGCGTCGGCGGAGCCGCGTCCGGCGTCGATCTTCACGTCCAGCCCCGCGGCCTTATACGCGCCGTTATACAGCGGGATGAAGTGGATCGCGTGCGGCGACTGGGGAATCCAGTCGAGCGTCACGCGGATCCTGGTCTGCGCGGCCGCCATCGTGCTGGTGAGTACGAGCCCTGCGGCCAGCGCCAATGCGCCGGCGGTCCCCAGTAGTCTTTGCGTCATCGATACGCTCCATTCTACACAGTTCAGTTTCGTGGTTCGCTGTGGTCCTCACCATTACTAGCACAGCGCCCGCGGTCCGGCGAGGCATAGATTCCGATTCCCGGTCGGATCGCTAACGCGCTGGAAAGAGGCGCAGAATCGCACCCGCAGCGGCGAACATCGCCGCATCCTCGCCTGCGAAGCCCATGATCTGAAGCCCGAGCGGCAGCGAGTCCTCCTCGAGCACCGGCAGCGACATCGACGGCGTGCCCAGTAGCGAGGCCGGCACGACGAAGATCGGATCGCCGGTCCAGTCGAGCCCCACCGGCGCCGCCCCGGGTGCCGGGAGCGTCACGCAGACCTTGCCCACCTGCCGGAGCGTCGCGTAGGCCGCCCGCGTGCGCTCGCGCCGGGCGAGCAGGCCGGCGAACTCCTCCTGGGTCATTGCCTCGGCATCGCGCAGCCGGTCCTGCGCGGCCTGGCTCAGCCCCGATCGGGCCATGTCTCTCGCATAGGTGTTCAGGGGCCAGCGCCCTTCCCAGGTGTTGATGCGCATCGACAGCGTGTGCACGTCGGCGATCGCGTCCTCGGCGGCGGCGACGATCTCGTTGGAGTGGCGGTCGGCAACCGCGATCCCGGCCGCCTCGATCCGGCCGCGCGCCTCGGCGAGCTGCGCCTTGGCCTCTTCACTCGCCTTCGGCCAGCCCGCGGTCTCCAGCATCACGACCGCTTTCGGCTTCACCGCAGCGGGAAGCTCCAGCGGACCCAGGATGCCGGGATAACCCGGATCGCCGCCGGCGCGCGCGCTGATCTCGCGGGCGACAGACCAAGTCTCGGCGAGTGTGGCCGCGATGGTGCCGGTGCAGCTCTGGCTGAACTCATCGAACGAGCCGCCGCGGTTGATCCCGCCGACGCTGGGTTTGTAGCCGAAGCAGCCGCAGAAGCTCGCGGGCCGCACGGTGGAGCCGATCACCTGGGTGCCCAGCGCGGCCGGCGCCATGCCGGTCGCCACCGCCGCCGCCGAGCCGCTTGAGGAGCCGCCCGGCGTGCGTGACAGGTCGAACGGGTTGCGGGTCCCGCGCGGGTGGGTCGATGCGAACTCGGTGGTCACGGTCTTGCCGACGATTACCGCGCCGGCCTCACGCAGCGCCGCGACCGCCGCCGCGTCGCGCTTGTCCCGCCAGCCCTGGAACAGGGGCGAGCCCTGCTCGGTGACCATGTCGTGAGTCTCCATAATGTCCTTGATGCCGACCGGCATGCCGTCGATCGCAGACAGCCGGGCGCCGGCCTTCCAGCGCGTCCCGCTTTCATCGGCCGCTTTGCGCGCGCCGTCGAAGTTGGTCGCGACAAACGCGCCGATTTCAGGCTCGACCACCTCGATGACGGCTATGCAGCGCTCAAGGAAGTCGCGCGGGCTGTCGCCGCCGTCGGCGAACGCCCCCGAGGCCGCAAAGTAGGACACCATCCCCGTCTCGACCGATCCCGCCACGTTCCGTCTCCCCGTTCCCATTGTCATTCGCAGGCATTATCGGGCGCCAAGGCGGTGCGGCAAGTGGCGCATCGACTCCGGTTCCGCCGGTGTCGTCGTTCGTCCATCGCCGCGCCGCGGCGGACCGGCGTAGCGGTGCTTACGGCGGGCGATGTCGGGGCCTGTGTCGACCGCCATCCGCCCGAGAAGATTTTTCACGACAAGCCGGGCCGCCTGCTCTTCGCCGACATGCCCGCAGAATGCCACAAGTACCGGCAAAAGCGGTGGGCCGGTGGCCCACGATGACCGATGGGCCGGCGAAAACCGTTGCGCCGCCAGGGCGCGGCGAAGACGATGGCGCCGCGCGCAACCGGTATCGAGCACCGCGAAGGGGATCCGCCCATGACGATCGACATCTACACCCACATCTTTCCGGGCGATTTCTACGCTCAGGTGACCAAGGCCGCCCCGCGGCTGGAGAATATCGGCAAGCGGATGCAGCAGGTCACGATGATCCATGACCTCGACGTGCGGTTCCGCCTGATGGACCGGTTCGACGACTACGGCCAGGTGATCTCGCTGCCCAATCCGCCGCTGGAGGACATCACCGATCCCGAGATCGGCACGATGCTTGCCCGGGTCGCCAACGATGCGATGGCCGGGCTGGCCGCCCGCTACCCGGACCGGTTTCCCACCTTCATTGCAGCCCTTGCGATGCACGACATGGACAGCGCGATGGACGAACTCCACCGGGCGATTCGCGACCTCGGCGCCCGCGGCATCCAGATCTTCACCAACATCGCCGGCAGGCCGCTGGACCGGCCCGAGTTCGAGCCGTTGTTCGCGGCCATGGCGGACTACGACCTGCCGATCTGGATGCACCCCGCGCGCGCGGCCGACATGCCGGATTACAAGGCCGAGCAGCGCTCGCGCTATGAGATGTGGTGGTGCTTCGGCTGGCCCTACGAGACCTCGGTCGCGATGACCCGGCTGGTCTATTCCGGGCTGTTCGACCGCCACCCCGAAATCAAGATCATCACACACCACATGGGCGGCATGATCCCGTTCTTCGACGGCCGGGTCGGCGCGGGCATGGAGGTGCTGGGACAGCGCACGACCGATGAGGACTACTCGGAGGTACTGTCCTCGCTCAAGCGGCCGCATTTGGAGTACTTCAAGCTGTTCTACGGCGATACTGCGATGTTCGGCAGCAATATCGGCATCAAGTGCGGGCTGGAATTCTTCGGCATCGACCATGCGGTGTTCTCGACCGATTGTCCGTTCGCCCCGGTGCCCGAGACCTTCGCCGCGATCGACGCACTGGACCTGGACGCGGCCGACCGCGAGAAGCTGTTCGGCGGCAACGCGCGGCGTCTGATGCGCCTGGACGAAGCATGAGCGAAGAGATTCTCGTCCGCGGCGGGACGGTCATCGACGGCACGGGAAACCCCGGCGTCCGCGCCGATGTCGCGGTCCGCGACGGCCGGATCGCCGCGGTGGGCAGCGATATCACCGCCGGCGGGGCACGGACGGTCGAAGCCGCAGGCAGGGTCGTCGCGCCCGGCTTCATCGACATCAAGACCCATTCGGACTGGACACTGCCCCTGATGCCGCTGTCCGAGAGCAAAATCCGCCAGGGGGTGAGCACCGAGGTGATCGGCCATTGCGGATATTCCTGCGCGCCGGCGCTGCCGGGCAAGGCCGAAGCGCTCGCCCAGTATCTGAGCCCCAGCGCGCCGTGGCTCGATTTCCGGGAGACGACCTTCGCCGAGTACGCCGCGGGCTATCCCGCGACATCGGTCAACCGGGTGATGCTGGTCGGCCACAACACGCTGCGGCTGATGAGCATGGGTATGGACGATCGGCCGCCCGAGTCGGACGAGCTTGGCCTGATGGTCCGGCTGCTGGAGGAGGCGCTCGATGCCGGGGCGCTGGGCATGTCGTCCGGGCTGTTCACCGCGCCCGGATCCTATGCCGGGAGCGAGGAGCTAGTGGCGTTGGGCCGCGTATTGAAGGCGCGGGGGGCGCGCTACTTCACCCACCTGCGCGATGAGGCAAACACCGTCTTCGATGCCGTCGACGAGGCGATCGAATTCGCCCACCAAACCGGCGTCCATGTCCAGATCGTCCACATCAAGTTGTCGGGAACGGACAACTGGGGCGGCGCGGAGCGGCTGATCGAACGGCTGGAAGCCGCGCGGCGGGGCGGGACCGCGATCGATTGCGACCAGTATCCCTATACCGCGGCGAGCAACCCGCTGCGCAACTTGTTTCCGAGCTGGCTCCAGGAGGGCGGGGTCGACGCCATGCTGGACCGGCTGTCGAGCCACGACGTGCGCGCCCGTCTGCGGGCCGATGTCGAGCGCGACGGGCTGAACAATTTCGGCCGGATCCCGTCCTGGGATGCCGTCCGTATCTCGATCTCGCCCGACCAGGCGCAGAATGCCGGCCGCACGGTCGCGGAGATCGCCGCCGGGCGCGACATCGATCCTTTCGACGCTGCGCTCGACTATATCGTCGCCGACCGCGGCCAGACCCGCGTTCTCGTGACCTCGATCTCCGAGGACGATGTCAAGGCGCTGATCGCCTCGCCCAAGGTGATGGTGGGCTCGGACGGCAACGCCGTGGCGCCCTACGGCACGACCGGGCAGGGCAAGCCGCACCCGCGGTTCTATGGCACGTTCGCGCGCGTCCTCGGCCATTACGTGCGCGCGCTGGGCCTGCTGCCGATCGAGACCGCGGTCCACAAGATGACAGGGGCCTCGGCCGCCGCGCTCGGATTGGCGGACCGCGGCGTTCTGCGAGCGGGTGCGGCCGCCGACCTGACCGTCTTCGATCCCGAGACGATCGCGGAGGAGGCGAGCTACCAGGACCCCCACCGGTTCGCGACCGGCGTCGATCACGTGTTCGTTAACGGTACGGCCGTCCTCGCCCACGGCGAGCACACCGGGGCGGTCCCCGGCCGGATGCTGCGACCGCATTGAGCGTTCAGCGGATCCCGGTCCAGACCGGCAGGGCTGCTCCACCGGGCGGCGGCGCCCGCCGCGCGCTCAGCCTCGCCCTCCTCCCCCGACGTACCGATATGGCCGTCCGGCAAGGTGAACGAGACGGCGGCTGTTTCGTATGCTGGCGCCGGCGTCGGTTTTCAGCCGCCGAGGAACAGCCGCCCGACATCCGGGTCGGCCAGGAGCGCGTCCCCTGCGCCAGCCTTGGCGAGCCGGCCGGAGACCAGAACATAGCCGATATCGGCGAATTCCAGGCCCTTCTTGGCGTTCTGCTCAACCATGACGATGGTCCGGCCCTCGTTGCGCCGCAAATCGTCGAGGAGCTCGAAGACCATGTCGATGAAGCGCGGCTCGAGCCCGATCGACGGCTCGTCGACAAGAAGGACGGTCGGATCCATTATCAGCGCGCGGGAGATCTCCAGCAGCCTGCGCTCGCCGCCGGACAGGACGCCGGCACGCTGGTCGCGCCGGGCGCGCAGCCGGCTGTATTTCTCGAAGATGCGCCCGGCCGCCTCACGCGCCCGATCGGCGCTCGCCATCAAATAGCCGCCCATCAAGAGGTTCTCCTCGACCGTCAGGTCGGGGAAGACCGAGTTGTCCTGCAGGATGTAGGCGATGCCGGCATCGCGCAGTTTCTCATTGGGCTCCAGCGCGGTCACGTCGCGCCCGGCGACGGAGATCGCGCCCGCGCGGATATCGGTGAAGCCGTAAATCGAGTGCAGCACCGTCGATTTGCCCGCGCCGTTGGGCCCGATCAGGCAAAGGGTTTGGCCGCGCCCGAGCAGGAGGTCGAAGTCGTGCAGCACTTCCATCTTGCCGTATCCGGCGACGAGCCCTTCGATGCGGAGCAGCGTCTCGCCCTCGGCCAGCGCTTCGAGGTCGGCCCGTTGCGGCCCCGCGCCGGTCAGGCGCTCGGCCTCACGCGCGACATAATCGGCCGAGATCAGGGTTTCGAAGTCGTCCGCGCTCATCAATGGGCTCCGAGATAGGCATCGATCACGCGCTGATCTTCGCGCACCCGATCGGGCGATCCCTCGGCCAGGAGCTGGCCGTGAGCCAGGCAGTAGATATGCTGGGCGAGATTCATGATCACCCGCATGTTGTGCTCGATCACGAACAGCGTGATCCCAAGTTCGGCGTTAGCGCGCTTCAGCCGGTCGATGATGCCGTTGACGAGAGTCGGGTTGATGCCGGCCGTCGGCTCATCGAGCAGCAGCAGCTTTGGCTCGTTCATCAACGCCATCGCGAATTCGAGCAGTTTCTGCTGACCGAAGGACAGATCGCCGGCCAGCAGCAGCCGTTTGGCGTAAAGCCCGACGAAGCTGAGCAGCGACCCGGCCCTTTCGCGGTCGGCCGGTGCGTGGCTTGCGAACATCGCGCGCAGGCTCTCGTCCCGGCTGGGCAGCGAGATCAGCATGTTCTCCACGCAGGTCATGTCGCCGTAGATGCGGGTCTGCTGAAAGGTGCGCAACAACCCGAGCCGGGCGATCTGCGCCACGCGCAATGTCGAGATCTCCTGGCCTGCGAAACGGATCGAGCCGGAATCGATCGGATGGTAGCCGACGATTGAGTTGAACAGCGTCGTCTTGCCCGATCCGTTGGGACCGATCAGCCCGACGATCGCCCCCTCCGGCACGGCGAGCGAGACCGCCTCGTTGGCGATCACGCCGCCGAAGGTCTTGCTGACCCCTTCGACGGCGAGCAGGGCCGCGCTCACCGGTCAGGCTCCTCGACGCGGTGTCCCAGGAGCTCCGGCCAGCGCTCGCGCACGAACCCCATGATGCCTTCAGGGAAGAAGACCACGATCACCACGATGAGCGCGCCCAGCGCGACCTGCTGCCAGCCCAGGAAAAAGGTCCAGAACGCCTCCTTGAAGATGTGGAAGATCAGGGCACCGATCACCGGTCCCCAGATCGTGCCCTTGCCGCCCAGAATGGCCATCAGCACCATCCAGACGCCGAAGGTGATCCCGGCAAAGGCGGTATCGCGCGGATCGACGAAGCCGATCAGCAGCCCGACCGGACCGCCGGCGAGACCGAGAAAGAAGGCCGAGACCGACCAGGAGACGATCTTGTAGCGGGTGGTGTGGATGCCCATCGCCTCGGCCTTGTCCTCGTCATCGCGGATCGCGTTGACCGCAAGGCCGAAGCGGCCACGATAGAGCCGGCGGTAGGAGAAAAAAACGACGACGGCGAGCGCGAAGAAAACGAAGTAGAAGAAGAAGGAGCGGCTGCCCAGCGCATCGGGTAAGACCGGCGTCGCGATGCCCGATCCGGCGCCGATATAGTCCCAGCCCGCGGCAAGCTCGCCGGCGGCGATGCCGAGCCCGAGCGTGCCGATGGCGAAATAGTGACCGCGCAAACCGAGGACGCCGGAGCCGAGCAGGGCCGCGACCGCGGCGGCGGCCACGCCGCCGGCCAGCATGCCCACCGCGAGGCCGCTCAGATACTGCTCGGTCGTGAATGTGAAGGCCTTTTCGCCGCCGGCGGCGGTGTACTCGGCCACATTGTGCGCCAGCCCGATCTGGACGACCACGCAGACATACATGCCGATGCCGAAAAAGACGATGTTGCCGAAGGAGTTGTAGCCCATCTGACCGCCCTGGGCATCCCAGGTGAGCGCGAAGATCACCATCAGCCAGATAAAGGCGAGCTGGACGACGACGGTGGTGAGGACAAACGGCGCGGCAAGCCCGCAGACTGCGATCAGGCCGTATCCCAACACGCTCAGCCGGGCGTTCATGCCAAGTATCGCCGCTGGCGCCGCAGCAGGAGATTGCGCCAGACCAGGATCGCCACCATCAGGAGATAGACAAAGGCGACCTGAAACTCGGCGCCGAGAATGAAGCCGGCATAGTTCTCCAGCGCGCCGAGCCCAAGCCCTGCGAGAACCACGCCCGGGACGTTGCCCAGCCCGGCCACGACCACGATCAGGAATGAGCGCACTGTATAGAGGATGCCGAGGAAGGGGTGGATTACCCAGGTCATGACGACCAAGGCGCCCGCCGCGCCGCAGATCGCGGCGTTGAGCGCATAGGTGGTAGCGTAGACCCGATCGGTGTCGACCCCCATGACGCGGGCGGCCCGGGCGTTCTGCGCGGTCGCACGGATAGCCCGCCCGAGCGTCGAGCGCCTCAGGAAGACCAGCAGCACCGCACCCAGCACGAGCGCGAGACCGAAGGCGACGACCTTGATCTGGGCGATCACCAGATCGCCCCCGAACAGCACCCAGGAGTCGAGCCCGGGCTCGGCGCTCTGGATGTCGGCGGTGAAGATCAGGTTCATCGCCTGCTGCAGTAGGATGCTGATGCCGAACGTCGCCAGGATGGAGATGAACAGGTCCCGGTCGACCACCCTGTGGATGACGGTGCGGTATAGCCCCCAGCCCAGCAGGTAGAGCGCCAGGGCGGCGATCGGGATCGAGATGATCGGATTGATCCCCACCCCGACGAACAGGATGTAGGCGATGAAACCGCCCAGGATCACGAACTCGCCCTGGGTGACGTTGATGATGTTCATCACCCCCCACACCAGCGCCATGCCGAAGGCGGGCATGGCCAGGATGGCGCCGACCAGAAGCCCGTCGATCAGCACCTGGAGGGCAATCGACGGCGCCTGCAGGAGGAGCGTCAGGTTTTCCATCCAGCAAGACGGCTCCCGCGCGCTGTTCGGTGCGCGGGAGCCGCTCCTACCCTACGGGTCCGCGGGTCCGCGGCGGCGGGCCTAGCTGGTCGGCCTGAACTTGCCGGTGGCGAACTTGCTGGGCGCCACGGGGACGTATTTGAGGTCCTGGATCTGTCGCAGCACCATCGGCTTGGCGATGTTCTTGCCGGTGTCGTCAAACTTGATCTTGCCGTAGAAGGTGTCGATCTCGATCCCGGAGATGGCGTCGCGCACCCGCTGGACGTCGAAGGAGCCCGCCTTCTCCAGCGCCTTGGCGTAGACATAGACCGCAGCGCTCGATTCGGCCGCCTGATAGGGCGGGTTGTATTTATAGGTCTGCGTGAACTCCTTGTGATAGTCCAGCCCGCTGCCGAACAGCGGATCGCGGTAGTTCAGGTTCTCGTCCCACTGGGTGGCGCATAACGTGTTCTCGGCATTCCTGCCGAATTTCCTGGTGTCGGTCACCTTGGCCGACTCGCAATGCGTCATCGCCAGCATCGGCACCTTGACCTTCATCTGGGCCATCTGCCGGATCGCCAGCGCCGCGCCCTTGGAATGGCCCGAAACCACCAGGAGGTCGGGCTTGAGCGCGCGCACCTTGTTGAGCGAGGACGCCATGTCGTTCAGCTCGGGCGGCAGCTTGTCGTCGATGACGATCTTCATACCGAACGTCCTGGCCGCATCGACCACGCCCAGTCGCACGTCCTGAGAGAACGGATCGTTCTCGAAGACCAGCGCGATCCGCAGGCTGCCCGGGTCTGCGCCGCGGGACTGCGCCTGCTCGGCCACGAGGTTGACCGCCTCCGACAGGTACTGATCGGCCGTCGACAGGACCGCGAACAGATAACGATACCCCTTGGTGAACAGCGACCGCGCGGCGCCGTTGGCTTCGATCATCGGAACCTTGTGCTTCTCGATGACTGGGGCCACCGCCTTTGTCAGGCCCGAGGAATACGGCCCGAGCATAAACTTGATGCCGTCCTGGACGATCAGGCGCTCGGTAAGCTGCGCGCCGCGGGCCGGCGTGGATTCGTCGTCGTAGTATTTCACGGCGATCTTGTACGTCCTGCCGGCGACGAAGACGCCCCCGGCGGCGTTGATCTTCTTGATGGCGAGGTCGTAGCCGCGCCGGGCATGCTGGCCGGCGGTCGAGTACTTGCCGGTCAGCGACAGGGCGGCGCCGAAAATGATGGTATCGCCCTCGACTTTGGCGCCGGCCGGACCGCCGGCGATTACGAGAGCCGCGGCTCCCGCACCGATCACCGCCAGACGCGAAAGGGATTTGGTCATTTCGACGGATCTCCCATACATACGTTCAGTTTTCGTTTCCCGGAATCGCGGATGCGCTCCCGTTTCGACCGAGTCGTATCAAACAAATCGGCGGACGCCTATCCCTTGTCGAGAACATTGTAAGTTGTCCGGTACAGGTCACCTGTCTGTTTGTCCGCTTCTGTTGTTGTCGCCGCTGGTCGAACCGGAGGAAGCGGCAGGCGACCGCAGGTTTGACCGGCGGCGTTTGGCCGGCGTCGACGCGGTTCACGCCGCCTTTCAGGTATCGGTCTTTCAGGTATCGGTCTCCTGCTCGATTGGCCGCCCGTCGGCCCGATAGCGGCCGATGCGCCCGGGGCCGTGGAAGATGGCCAGCGTTCGGTCGGGATATTCGTGGAGCCGGACGCTTGCCTTGGCGAAATGGCAGCGATCTGCGGCGCGCGGCCCTTGTAGCGCACCGTATTGTCATTGCCGAGGACACGATCTTCCTGCACGCACAGGATGTCGCGTCCCTTGCCGGCGAAGGCTGCGAAGGCCGATCCTGCGTCCTCCGGCTCGCGCACGAACCGGGCGTTGTGAGCGGGAAGGAAGATGTCTTTCAGGAAGCGATTGGCCGCCTCGATCGTTGCGATGGCGTAAGAGCGCAATTCCTGTGGCGGACGGTTCTGCAGCGTGCCGAACATACGCTCCGAGCGACCGCGCGCCCGGAGTGAACAGGCCGGGATCAGCCCGATGCCGGGCTGCTGGAGGGCGCGGCCCAGCTGGGTTGGGTCGTCCTTGTCGATCTTGCCGCCGGCGTCCGGCGTATGCCAGTAGGGCGACCCCCGATCGGCATACAGCGAACAGAACAGGCCCTTGTGTTCGATCGCCTCCCCAATCCCCTGAAAACTGCTCATCGCGCCCTCCCCGGCGACGAAGAAGGCCGGGTAGATGTCATTGTTGGCGTCGTCCATGGCGACGATCGGATCCCACCATTGCCCGGGTGCCCCTTCGTGGCGGGAGCCGTCCTGGCGCCGCCTCATGCCCGCCATCGGACGCTGCGGCCGCTTGCGCCGGTGGGCGCCGCGCCGCCGGCCGGACCCGGCCACGGCTCTGAAGCGTCAGGCGAACCCGGTTGTAGCCACCCGTGAACCCGCGCCCGCAGACCGGCTTCTCGTGAAAGTGCTTCACCGTGTGTCGTCCCAGCGCCGCGTGTCGAAAAGCGCCGGCGCCGACATCGCCGTATCGGCCGGAACCCGGTTGCTCGCCAAGCGCCCGAGGCGGCGGTCATAGAGCCCCCCGGCGCCGTCCGCCTCATACCGGTTCTCCCAACGGCCCGGTCCTCCCAATGGCGTAGCGTGCGCACCGGGACGTCCGACGCCTCCGCCGCCTGCTCCTGCGTCGGCTCCCGGGCTTGCCGCCTCGAATGAAGCTCCTCGAACTTCATCGCTCGTAGTCTTGCAATACCTCTGCCCGCTTCATGGCGCTTCCTCTGCAGGGCGACGGCAAACCGGACGGATCGCATGGCGCCTGCACCGGACATAACGCTTGTTAGCGACATCCCGTTGGCACACGGGTTCTGTCGGGCTCTCGCCTGCGGGCGCGGCATAGGCTAAAATAGAGCCGATCGGCTGGAAATATCGGCAAGGTGCTGCGGCCGGTCGCGTTGGGGATTGGGAGGTCCAAATGCTCACCACCGCCGTGGTCGTGGTCGCCTTGGGGGCCGCGGCCCTGCTGATCTGGTATCACCGGCATCGGCAAAAGACTTTTTCCGGCGGCTCCGACCGCCGCACGGATACCCCGGGCGCGTATCTGGACCGTATCCGCCGCGGGGGCCTTTAGAAGCACAATCTGACGGCGAACGCAGGCATGGTCCGATGATGACCGCGCGGCTTCAGGCGAAATGGATTTCGACTTTCGAACGGGTCTTCGCGCTATGTGCGCTCAAGCCCGGCGATCCCGTCGCGATCCTGTCGGAAACCCAGTCGCGGCCCGTGCTGGTCGAGCTGGCCGAGCTCGCGTTGGCGCGGCTTGAGGCAAAGCCGTTCCATGTCGTCCTGCCCAGCCCGGCACAGCGCGCCCCGGTGCCGGTCCGCTCGACCGGCGCCTCGGACGCGATCCAGGAGCTCGAGCCGGCCATTGCCGCGCTCGGCGCTTCGACCCTGGTGGTCGACTGTACGGTCGAAGGCATTCTGCATGCGCCCGAGCTCGGCCGCATTCTCAGGGCTGGCGCCCGGGTCCTGATGGTCAGCAACGAGCATCCCGACGCGCTGGAGCGCCTGGTGCCCGACCCTGCGCAGACCCCACGCATCAAAGCCGGCATCCGGATGATGCGCGAGGCCGGGACGATGACCGTCCGCAGCGCCGCCGGGACCGAGCTTTCGGTCGATGTGGCCGATGCGGTCGCCGCCGGTGTGTGGGGCTATTGCGAGCACCCGGGCCAAGTCGCCCACTGGCCGGGCGGGCTGGTGCTGTGCTTCCCGCGCGCCGGCGCCGTCCAGGGCCGGCTGGTGCTCGATGCCGGCGATGTCAACCTGACCTTCAAGCGCTATATTGGGCGCCCGCTGACTCTGGTCCTCGAGGACGACCATGTCGTCTCGATCGGGGGGGAGGGGCTGGATGCCGACCTCTTTCGCGAATACATCGCAGCCTGGGGCGACCGCGAGGCCTATGCGGTCTCTCATGTCGGCTGGGGGATGAACCCGGCCGCCCGCTGGGAGGCGATGACCATGTACGACCGCAACGACTTCAACGGCTCCGAGCTGCGCGCGTTTGCCGGCAACTTCCTGTTCTCGACCGGCGCCAACGAGGCGGCCAGGCGCTACACGCTGGGCCATTTCGACATCCCGCTGCGCAACTGCACGATCGCGCTCGATGGGACGGTGGTGGTCGAAAATGGACGGCTCGCCGATGTGTTCGGACCGGCGGGCTAACGATGCAGAACCGCCATCCCTGGCAGGCGATGGCCGGCGACCGGCAGGCCATCGGCGAGACCATCACCCGGCTCGGCCGCGATCGGTTCTTTCCCAGGAGCGCCGCGCTCGACGAGGCGGCCGCTTTCCCGTTCGAGAATTATGCCGACATGCGCGAGGCGGGCGTCCTCGCGCTCACCGTGCCCGAGGTCAATGGCGGTCTGGGCGCGGGCTTCGCCGATTACGGCTGGCACGCCGCCGAGATGGGCCGCTGGTGCGGCGCGACCGCGCTGACGTTCAACATGCACGCCTGCACGCCGCTCTGGATGGGGGCGATCGCTGACGATCTCGACATGGACGCCGCCGCGCGCGCCGGTCACAAGGCCAATCGCGAGCGCCATTTCGCGCGCATCGTCGACGCGGGCGCGGTTTTTGCCCAGCCGTTTTCCGAAGGCGGGGCGGCCGCCGCCGGCAAGGCGCCGTTCGGGACGCTTGCCGCCAAGGTCGACGGCGGCTGGGTGCTGAACGGCGGGAAGATCTTCGCCTCGCTGTCCGGCGCCGCGGATTATTACGGCGTGCTGTGCACCGAGGACAAGCCGGACGCGGACATCAAGGACACGCTGTTCGTCGCGGTTCCGAAGGAGTCCGAGGGGCTGTCCTTCGTCGGTCCTTGGGATCCGGTCGGTATGCGGGCGACCGTCTCGCGCACCATGCTGATGGAGGATGTCTTCGTCGGCGACGAGATGCTGCTCCTGCCGCGCGGGGTCTATCACCAGGCCGCCCGGCGCTGGCCCCATATGTTCCTGACGCTGTGCCCGTCCTATCTGGGGATCGCCCAGGCAGCCTACGACTTCACCGTCGCCTATTTGCGCGGCGAGATCGAGGGCATCCCGGTGAAGCGGCGGATGTATCCGACCAAGCAGATCGGTACCGCGGACATATTCGTCAAGCTCCAGCGCGCACACGCGATCTTCGGCCAGGTCATGGCCGAGGCCCGGGTCGATCCCGCGAAAGAAGACCGCCTGCGCGCCTATGCCGCGCAGTTCACCGTCATGGAGACCGCGAACGAGATCTGCCGGCTCGCCATCCGGACCTGCGGCGGACAGTCGATGCTGAAGTCCCTGCCGCTGGAGCGATACTATCGGGATTCGCGCCTGGGCTCGCTGATGCTGCCCTGGACGGCGGAACTCTGTCTCGACCGGCTGGGGCGCGAGACCCTGTATGAGCCCGGCGAGGCGGACGACTGAGCGCACCGGTGGATCTTTCCAACTGGATCGACCGGTGGGCCGACTTCTCCCCCCACAAGATCGCGATCACCTTCGAGGATCGTCGCATCACCTATGCCGGTCTACGCGAGCGCGTCCACCGCTTGTCCGCGGTGCTGCGCGGGGGGCTCGGCGTTCCACGCGGGGGGCGGATCGCCTTTCTCGGCTACAACAACCCGGACTTCCTGGCGCTCCTGTTTGCCTGCGCGCGGACCGGGGCGATCATGGTCCCGCTGAATTGGCGCCTAGCGGCGCCCGAGCTCGCCTTCATCCTGGAAGACGCCGGCTGCGGGACGCTGTTCTTCGAACCGGAGTTCTCGGAGACGGCTGAAGCCGCGGCGGGAGACCTGCCGGAATGCCGCATAATCGGCGAGGCCGAATTCCCGGACATTCTCGATCGGGCGCGCGGCGACGACCGCGATCGGGCCGTCGGCCTCGATGCCCCGCTTCTGATCGTCTACACCTCGGGCACCACGGGAAGGCCCAAGGGGGCGGTGCTCACCCAGTCCGCGCTCGCCTTCAACGCCGCGAACGCGATGGCGGCCTTCGACCTCTCCTCCCGCGACCGGGTGCTGACCAACTTGCCGATGTTCCATGTCGGCGGGCTCAATATCCACACCACGCCGGCGTTGTGCGCAGGGGCCAGCATGATCATCCAGCGCCGGTTCGAGCCCGATGCGGCGATCGCCGCGCTGGAGTCCGAACATCCCAGTCTGATGATCCTGGTGCCGGCGCTGATGAGCGCGCTCATGGAGCACAGGGCCTGGCCGGACCTTGAGCTTACGCGGCTACGCTGCATCAACACCGGATCGACGGTGGTGCCGATGCCGCTGCTGGAGGCCTATCTCGACCGCGGCGTGCCGGTTACGCAGGTCTACGGCTCGACCGAGACCGCTCCGATCGCGATCCATCAGCGGATCGCCGATGCCTGGACGACCGCCGGTTCGACCGGCAAGGCTGCGCTCAATTGCGAGGCCGCGATCGTTGATCCGGCCGGCCGGAAGCTGCCGCCCGGCGAGCGTGGCGAGATCGTGGTCCGCGGGCCCAACGTCATGACCGGCTACTGGCGCGACCGGGCCGCGACCGAGGAGGCGTTGCGCGGGGGCTGGTTCCATACCGGCGACATGGGGCTGACCGATGAAGGCGGCAACTACCATATGGTCGACCGGCTCAAGGACGTGATCATCTCGGGCAGCGAGAATATCTATCCGGCTGAGATCGAACGCATCCTGGAACGGGCGCCGGGAATCGGCGAGGCCGCGGTCGTCGGTCGCTCCGATGACCGGTGGGGCGAGGTGCCGGTGGCCTTCGTGGTCGCCCGCGAGCCGGGCGCGCTTGATGGCGACGGCGTGCTCGGCCTGTTCGAGGGCGCGCTCGCCCGCTACAAGCATCCGCATGAGGTGGTCTTCCTCGATGCGCTGCCGCGCAACGCAATGGGCAAGGTCCTCAAGTTCGAACTCCGCGAGGCGCTCGGGCCGTGAGCCGGCTTTTCGGGCCGTGGGTCGCCGACCGCGCTTCCGCTCACGGTCTTCATCGACATGGCCGGGTTCGGGATCATCATCCCGTACATGCCGTTTCGGTGGCGATCGCCGTCGTGTGCGACCGGCAATCGCGGAAACCTGCATCGCAGGGCTCGATTTTGCCGGTCTCATCGGCGATGATCGGCGATCGAAGAAATTGGGACCTGCGGTCCAAGGAGGCGATCGATGGGAGAGCTGAACTACGCCGCACCGGAGACGCTGCAAGACGCGGTGGCGATGCTTGCGGGTGCCGGCGGCGGCGGACAGGTCCTTGCCGGCGGCACCGATGTGCTGGTGCTGCTGCACGGGGAGGCCATCGCGCCGGACCTCATCGTCGACATCAAGAACGTTCCCGAAATGCAGGGGATTACCGAGAGCGACAGCGCCTACACCGTGGGCGCGGCGACCGCCGGTATGACCATCGTCGACCACGAAGGCTTCAGCGCCGCTTGGCCGGGCGTGATCGAGGGCGTCGCCTTGATCGGCTCGATTCAGGTCAAGGGACGGGCCAGCATGGGCGGCAATCTGTGTAACGCCTCGCCCGCGGCCGACAGCGTCCCGCCTCTGATCGCCGCGGGCGCGCTCGCCAACATCATTGGCCCCAACGGGTTGCGCTCGGTCCCGGTCGAGGACATCGTGATCGGGCCGGGCAAGACCTCCCTCGCGCTGGGCGAGATCGTCGTCTCGTTCACCTTCCCCAAGCGCCCACCGTATTCGGGCGACTGCTATCTGCGCCTGACGCCGCGCACGGAAATGGACATTGCGATCGTCGGGGCGGCGGTCAACCTGACCCTCGACGACGACGGCATGTGCATCGACGCCCGGGTTTCGCTGGGCGCGGTCGCGCCCACCCCGCTTCTGGTCGAAGACGCCGGCGCGGCGCTCATCGGCAGCAAGGCCGACGACCGGGCGCTCGCCGCCATGTCGGCCGCCGCGAGCGCGGCCTGCAATCCGATCAACGACAAGCGCGGCACGATTGCCTACCGCATCAAGACAACAGGCGTGATGGCGCGCCGCGCGGCCGCGACCGCGCTCGATCGTGCGAGGAGGAACTGATGGCGCGAAAGGTCCATGTGACGACAATCGTCAACGGCGACGAGTACGAGTATCTGTGCGAGCCGGGCCAGACCCTGGTCGATGTGCTGCGCAACGAGCTCGAGTTGACCGGAACCAAGGAAGGCTGCTCGACCGGCGACTGCGGCGCGTGCAGCGTGATGCTCGACGGCGCGCTGGTCTGCTCGTGCCTGACCCTGGCGGTCGAGACCGACGGCAAGGCGGTCGAGACCATCGAAGGCATGGCCCAAGGCACGAAGCTGCACCCGCTGCAACGCAACTTCCTGGAGCTCAACGGGTTGCAGTGCGGCATCTGCACGCCCGGCATCCTGATCGCCGCGCGCGCGCTTCTGGAGCGCAACCCCGACCCGAGCGAGACCGAAATCCGGTTCTGGCTCGCCGGCAACCTCTGCCGGTGCACCGGTTATGACAAGGTGATCCGTTCCGTCCAGGCCGCGGCCGAAGAGATGAGAGGAAACTGAGATGGCGACCATCCTCGAACACAGCGGGTTCAACCCCGAAAAAGAGCTCAAGGTCGTAGGCGCGAACCCGGTCAAGCATGACGGGCCGGACAAGGTGACCGGCCGGGCGAAGTTCGGCGCCGATCTGGTGCTGCCGGGCATGCTGTTCGGCAAGATCCTGAGAAGCCCGCATCCGCACGCGATGCTGAAATCGATCGACGTCTCGAAGGCCGAGGCGATGCCGGGGGTCAAGGCGGTGGTCACCCGCGACGACTTCCCCGATCACCCGCCGGGCAGCCCCAGCGGCGATCTGACCCGCAACATCATGGCCCGCGAGAAGGTCTTCTACGACGGCCATCCGGTCGCTGCGGTCGCTGCGACCAGCGAAGCGATTGCCAAGCGCGCGCTGCGGCTGATCGAGGTCGAGTACGAGACCCTGCCGCATGTCATCGACCCGGTCGAGGCGATGCAGGACGGCGCGCCGATTCTACACGACTTCCTGCGCACCAAGGGAATCGAAGGAGTCCAGGACAAGCAGACCAACATCGTCGAGCGGCTCGATCTCAACATGGGCGACACGGACAGAGGCTTCGCCGAGGCCGACGTGATCGTCGAGCGCGAATTCGACTCCAAGCCGATGCACCAGGGCTATATCGAGCCCCAGGGCTGCGTTGCCAACTGCAACGACGACGAAATCGAGCTGTGGTGCTGCACCCAGGGCACCCATGTCTTCCGCGACCGGCTGGCGGCGATTCTCAAGCTGGACTCCGCGCGAATTCGGGTCAGCCAATCCGAGATGGGCGGCGGGTTCGGCGGCAAGACCGGCTTTTATGGCGAGCCGCTGGCGATCGTAATGTCGAAGAAGGCGCGCCGGCCGGTCAAGATCGTGCTCACCCGCAACGAGGTCTTCCGTTGCACCGGCCCGGTCGCCGGCACCCATTCGCGGATCAAGATCGGCTGCACCAGGGACGGCAGAATCACCGCGGCCGAGGCCGAGCTGATCTTCCAGACCGGCGCGTTTACCGGCTCGATGTTCTTCAACGCCGGCCAAGCGATGTTCACCCGCTACGCGCTGGAGAACATCAAGACACGGTCCTTCGAGGTCGTCTCCAACCGGCCGAAGGTGAATGCCTTCCGCGCGCCCTGTGTGCCGCAGATCGTCTTCGGGGTGGAGGGCATCATTTCCGAGCTTGCCGATAAGATCGGCATGGACGGCATCGACTTCCGGCTCAAGAACGCCGCGGTCGAGGGCTACCGGACGATCTACGGCGACGTGTTCGGCCCGATCGGCTTCGTCGAGACGCTCGAGGCCGCCAAGGCCTGCGAGCACTACAACGCGCCGGTCGCCGAGGGTGAGGGCAGGGGGATCGCCAGCGGCTTCTGGTTCAACCGCGGCGGCGATACCACTGGCTCGCTCACCGTCACGCCGGACGGCTCGGTGACGATCATGCTGGGGACCTCCGATGTCGCTGGCTCGCGCGTCTCGATCAGCATGATGGCGGCCGAGGAGCTCGGCGTGCCGCTCGACAAGGTGCGGGCGATCCTGGCCGACACCAGCGCGATCGGTAACAACCGGGTGACGGCTGGCAGCCGCACGACCTTCTCGTCCGGCATGGTGATCGTCGATTCCGCCCGCAAGGCGATCAAGGAGATGATCCGGCGCGCGGCCGGGATCTGGGGCGTCTCCGAGGAGGAGGTGACCTTCGAGGACGGCTATTGCCGCCCGGCCAGCGCCAATGTCGGCGACTTCGACCCGCTGTCGATCGCCGACATCGCCTCCCGGACCAGTGTCAGCCACGGCGCGATCTCTGGCCATTCGGAGCTCAACGTCACCGGCGCGGGTCCCGGCTTCGGCCTGCATATCGTCGACGTGAAGGTGGATCGCGAGACCGGCCGTGTCGACGTGACGCGATATACCGTGGTCGAGGATGCCGGCAAGGCGATCCATCCGCTCCAGGTCGAGGGCCAATTCCAGGGCGGCGCTATCCAGGGCGTCGGCTGGGCGCTCAACGAGGAGTACGTCTACAACGAAGACGGAAGGCTCGATAACCCGAGCTTTCTCGACTACCGTATGCCGGTCGCCTCCGATGTGCCGATGGTCGATACCGTCATCGTCGAGGTGCCAAACCCGCTCCACCCCTACGGTCTGCGCGGCGTGGGCGAGGTGCCGGTGGTACCGACGCTTGCCGCGATCGGCAATGCCATCGGCGATTGCGTCGGCATCCGGCCGCAGTCGCTGCCGATGTCCCCGCCCAAGCTGCTCGATCTCATGGAGCAGGCCGAAGCGGGCAAAGCCTGAGCGCGCGGAATCGAGACCGGCCCGGCCGTCGCGCCGGGTCGGCAGAGCCTTCAGGGAGCCCGACCGGGTTGAGTGACTACCGCCTCGGGGTCGATGTCGGCGGGACACACACCGACCTCGTGCTGGTCGATGCGGCGGGCGGAATCCTGATCGAGAAAGTCCAGAGCACGCCGGAGAACCCGGCAGCTGCGGTGCTCGACGGCATCGCGCGGCTGTCGGCGCGCGGCATCGACCCGCAAGACATTGATTTCTTTGGACACGGCACCACGGTGACGACCAACGCGCTTCTGGAGATGAAGGGCGCGCGGCTGGGCATGTTGATCACCGATGGGTTCCGGGCGATCCAGGAAGTCCAGAGCCAGGCGCGCGAAACCAACCAGTTCGATCTCAAGTTCAAACGCCCGCCGCCGCTGGTCTCCCAGAGCTTGACCGCGGAGATCAGCGGCCGCGTCGATCACGCCGGGCGCGAGATCGCGCCGTTGTCCGAGGACGATGTCCGCGCTGCGGTCCGCCGGCTGGCCGAGGCGGGCGTCCAGGCCTATGCGGTCTGCTACCTGTTCTCCTACATGAACCCCGCCCACGAGCGGCGCACCGCGTCGATCATCCGCGAGATCGTCCCGGACGCCTGTGTCTCGCTGTCCTGCGAGGTGCTGCCGCGCATCCGCGAGTGGCCGCGGATGTCGACGACATTGTTGAACGCCTATCTTGAGCCGGTCCTGGTACGCTATGCTGCCGACCTCGACCGCGGTCTCGACACGGTCGGGGTGACGACGCCGCGGCGTTTCCTGATGCAGTCGAACGGTGGGGTGACGCCGCTCAATGCCTCGCGCGGCGGCGGGCGCACCGTGCATACCCTGTTGTCGGGTCCGGCCGCCGGGGTCCAAGCCTGCGGCCATGTGCTGGGTACGCTGCAGGGCTGGTCCAGGATCGTCACCATGGACATGGGCGGCACGAGCTGCGACATCGCCTTTATCGAGGACGGCGTGCCGCTGGAGGCGACCGAGGGGATGATTGCCGAGCGCAAGCTCGACATTCCGGCGCTCGACATTTCGACCATCTCGGCCGGCGGCGGGACCATCGCGCGGCTCGGCGTTGCGTATTACCTCTCGGTCGGACCCCACAGCGCGGGCGCTGTTCCGGGGCCGGTGTGCTATGGCAAGGGAGGAACGCGCCCGACGGTGACCGATGCCGATCTCGTGTGCGGCTACCTCAATCCAGACCATCTCCTGGGTGGAGCGACCCGGCTCGACAAACCGGCCGCCGCCGCGGCAATCGAACAGTCGATCGCCCGGCCGATGGGTCTTGACCTCGGCGAAGCCGCGGCCGGGATCGTGCGGCTGATCAACGCGCGCATGGCCGATGAGATCCGCGTCCAGGCCGCGAATAAGGTGATCGAGCTCGACGCGTTCACCCTGGTGCCGTTCGGCGGCGCGGGACCGGTCCATGCCGCGACCGTCGCCGAGGAACTCGGCATAAGCCGTGTCCTGATACCGCCGAATCCCGGCGCTTTTTCCGCGTTGGGCCTGCTGTGCGCCGATGTCGTCCACGACTACATCCGATCCGAGGTACGAGACATCGCCGCCATGCCGCCCACCCACGGCGAGGCCGCGTTCAAGGGTCTGGAAAAGCAGGCGGCCGACGATCTTGCGGCCACCGGGCTGGGCGAGCGGCCGCGGCGCTTCATCCGCGGAATCGACCTGCGCTACGCCGGTCAGGGCTATGAGATCCACACGCCGCTGGACGGGCTGGAGGCGAGCCCGCTGACCGAAACGGGGATCACCCAGATCCAGGCGCGGTTCCACGTCCTGCACCGGGAACTGCACGGCCACTCGGCGCCGGACTCCGAGATCGAGGTCGTGAGCTTCCGCGTTCGGGTCCGGGCGCCGGTCCCCAAACAGGCCGTCGTCGATCCGATTGCCGCGCGTCCGCAAGCGTCGACGCCACAGGGACTCCGCCCAGTGACATTCGACGGCACGACATGGCGCAAGACGCCGGTCTATTGGCGGGATGCGCTCGGCGCCGCTCCACTGGCGGGGCCGGCGGTGATCGAGCAGCTCGATTCGACAACCGTCGTGCCCGACGGCTGGACTGCCCGGCTCGACCGCTACGGCAACATCGTCGCGGAGCGTGCGCCATGACCGGCCGGGTCGATCCGATCACCGTCGAACTCCTGCGCAACCGAATCGCCAGCGTGATGCAGCAGATGGACTACCACTTCTACCGGTCGGGCTATTCGACCATCGTGCGCGAGTCCCGCGATTTTAGCTGCGTGATCGTCGATGCCGCCGGCCGTCTGCTCGTCGCGCCCTGGATGTTCTTCCACGGCCCGGTCTACTACCACCTGATCCAGCGGATTCTCTCCATTTACGACGCCGAAGACTTTGCTGAGGGCGACGTGTTCGTCTCCAACCACCCTTACGAGGGCAACCTGCCGCACGCCTCGGACATGGGCTTCGCCGCCCCGATCGTCCACGACGGCACGCTGGTCGCGTTCGCGGCCACCATCGCGCACAAGGCTGATGTCGGCGGTACGGTCCCCGGCAGCACCTACGGCCAGGCGACCGAGCTCTATCACGAAGGAATGATGTTGCCGCCGATCCGCATCCACCGGGCGGGCGAACCGGTGGACGACATGATGCGGCTGATCGCGGCCAACACGCGCGCGCCCTATGTCGTGCTCGGCGACATCGCGGGCCAGATCGGAGTGACCCGGATCGGTCGCCAGCACGTCCACGAGATGTGCGCGCGCTACGGCACCGGCGCCGTGGCGGCCGCGATGGAGGCGATGATCAAGGCCTCGGGCGAGGACTTCCGGGCCGCGCTCGGGCGCATCCCCGACGGGACGGGCCAAGCCGACGGCTTCCTCGATCACGACGGGGTCGACGAGGCGACGCCGGTGCGGCTCCACGTGCGGGTAAAGATTGAGGACGGCCGGCTCGCCTTCGACTTCACCGGCTGCGATCCGCAGACCCGCGGGCCGACCAATCTGCGGATCGCGATGGTCGAAGCCTGCGTGTTCTACTGCCTGATCGGACTGCTCGATTCCGACCTGCGCTACTCGGACGGCGCGCGCAAGCTGGTCGCGTTCAAGTTCGCGCCCAGGAGTATTCTCAGCGCCGAGCCGCCGGCGCCGTGCTCGTCCTATATGAAGACCTGCCAGAAGCTGATCGACGTGATCCTGGAGGCGCTCGACCCGCTGTTGAACGGCCGCGCGATCGCCCATTCCGGCGGTAGCGGCGGCTCGATCGTCGTTGCTTGGCAGGGCGGGGCCAAGGCCGACCGCGGCAACCAGTACGAGATCTTCGGCAGCGCCTACGGGGCCGGCGAGGGGGCCGACGGCGCCTCGGGCGCCGCGGTCCATCTCGCCAACCTGTACGCCGCGCCGATCGAGATCATCGAGTCCGAGTTCCCCTGCCGCATCCGGCGTTTCGAGCTCAGCGCCGATTCGGGCGGGGCGGGACAGTTCCGCGGCGGGCTCAACTTCCGCCGGGTCTACGAACTGCTCGAACCGGCCCAGGTGGTCTACCGCTCCGACCGGGCGAGCGTTCCGCCGGCCGGCCTGCGCGGCGGCAAGCCCGGCAGCCCCAGCCGCCTGATCCTCGACCCCGGCACGGCCGATGCCCGCATCATGCCGTCCTCCTGCCGGCTCGAACTCGACGCCGGCGCCGTCTTCGCAGTCAACGGCGCCGGCGGCGGCGGTTACGGCAACCCGAAGAAACGCTCCTCCGACCGGATCGCGCACGATCTGGAGCAGGGCTACGTTACGCCGGAAGGCGCCCGACGCGACTACGGCTACGAGACCTGATCCACATCGAAGCCCGCCCGGAACGGATCCCGGACAGGCGGCGCTTGTCCCTGAAACGAGGTTCGATCAACATCGCCGCGCGTGAGACGAGGCGATGACAATGGGGGCAGCGAACATGGACATAAGGCTGGACGGCAGGGCGGCGCTTATTACCGGCGGCAGCCAGGGGCTGGGCAAAGGGATAGCGCTCCGGTTCGCCGAATCAGGGGCCGATGTGGCGATCCTCGCGCGGAACGAGGATCTTCTCGAGCAGGCCAAGGTGGAGATCGCCGCCGTTGGTCCCGGCGAGGTCCATACGGTTGCTTGCGATCTGATGGATGCTGGAGCCACGGAAGCCGCCTTTACCGATGCCGATACCGCGCTCGGAAAGATCGACATACTGGTCAACAACGCCGGAACGTCGCGGGCCGGTCCGTTCGCCGAGATCACCGACCAGGATTGGCGGGACGACTTCGAGCTCAAGCTGTTCGCCGCCATCCGCCTCTGCCGTCTCGCGCTTCCGGCCATGAAAACACGCCGCTGGGGCCGGATCATCAACGTTTTGAACATCGGGGCAAAGGCGCCCCGCGCCGGCGGGGCGCCGACCGCGGTGACCCGCGCAGCCGGACTCGCCTTGACCAAGGTTCTGGCGAGCGATGCTGCGCCCCACAACGTCTTGGTCAACGCGCTGATGGTCGGGCTGATCAAGTCGGGCCAGTGGGAGCGCGCCTATGCCGGCCAGCAGCCCGACCGGACGTTCGAAGAATTCCTGCAGGGGATGTCGGACGACCGCAACATCCCGCTCGGCCGCATCGGCGAGACCGAAGAGTTCGCCAATATGGCCTGCTTCCTGGCCTCGGACGCCGCGGGCTATGTCACCGGCACAGCGATAAACGTGGATGGCGGCAACTCGCCGGTCGTCTGACGCCGGGGATGGATCGCCGATCCGATCAATCCCGTCAGACGCGGGCGGCGCCTTCGACGAGGGCTTCGAGCTTGAGCCGGGCGATTGCCGGGTCGACCTTGCCGATGCCGGCGAAGGTGGCAAAGCCGCAATCGGCGCCGGCGATCACGCGCTCGCGGCCGACGAGATCGACGAAACGGCCGATGCGCTCGGCAACCAGATCGGGGTGTTCGACGTAATTGGTGGTCGAATCGACCACCCCGGGAATCAGGATCTTGCGCTCCGGCACATCGCGGTCGCGGAAGACAGTCCATTCGTGGGCGTGGCGCGGGTTCGCCGCCTCGAACAGAAGGGCTTGCGGCTTGGACTTCATCAGGACGGCAAAAATTTTCTCCAACGCGATATCGCGGTGATGCGGTCCCTCGTAGTTGCCCCAGCAGACATGCATGCGCGCGCGTTCGGCCGGCACGTTGACAAGCGCGGCATTGAGCACCTCGACGTGCCTCTCTGCGTGACGGACGAAATCGGTGTCGCTCTCTGCGCTGTAAACAACATGGCGGCCCATGGCGAGGTCGGGGCAGTCGATCTGGACCGTGAGCCCGGCCCGGGCGATCGACTCGTACTCTTCGGCCATCGCCTCGGCCAGCGCGGCGAGATAGTCATCCTGGCTCGGGTAATGATCGTTTGCCTGAAAGATTGCGATGACACCGGGCGAGGCGGCGTTCATGAAGCCGTCGGCGACGCCGGCCTCTTCGAGCGTTCGGGTCATGCGCGCGATCTCGCGGGCGAGGGGCGCGCGGTCCTTGACCGCCACCGGGCCGGTGCAGCGCGGCCGGTGCAGCCGGCGGGCGCCGGCGGCTTGGCCCATCCGGCGGCGATAGTCCGGGAATTCGGACAGATCGTCGAACAGCAGCGACGGGCTCTCGCCGGAGAACCCGCTCAGCCGGTCCTGGATATAGGTTGCATAGCCGGTCCGGCCGACCTCGCCGTCGTTGACGATGTCGATTCCGATCGCGGCCTGTTCGGCGACGATCTCGGCGACCGCACGGTCGATGCGCGCCTCGAAGGCCGCCGCGTCGTGGTCCTCGTCGTACTCCTTGGCGCGCAGCAGCGCGGCCACATCGGCCGGCCGGGGCAGGCTGCCGACATGGGTCGTCCGGATGGGCGAACGATCAGAAATGGATCGCCTGCCCGCCGAGGTCGCGCCAGGCAACGGGCGCACCGGCCGCCGCAGCCGCATCTGCCGGCGGCAGCGCGGGATCGAACAGCGCGGCGCGGAACCGCCGGCCGTTGACGTGATCGGAGTCCCGACTCGCGAGCCAGCGGATCGGGGCCACCATCACCTCGGGCTTGATCAGGAGGCTGCGGTCGACGAAGCGCCCATCGTTCGGGATCATCCGCGTGTCGGCGCGCCCGCCGGGGATCAGGACGTTCGCGGTCACGCCCGTGCTCTCGACCTCATGAGCCAAGACCGACATGAAGCCCTCCGCGCAGGACTTGGCCGGTCCGTAGGCGCCGATCCCGCCGGCCATCATGGTATCGAGGCTGGTGGTCACGGTGACGATCCTTCCCCAGCCGCGTTCCAGCATGGCGGGGATCGCTGCCCGGGTCATGATGAAGGGCCCGCTGCCGTTGACGGCGACGGTGGCCAGCCACAAATCGGTATCGACTTCCCACACCGGGCGGCGCGGGACGGTGTTGGTCGGCGCATGTTCCTGCGGGCCCAGCGCGGCGTTGTTGACCAGCATGTCGAGCTGGCCGAAGGCCTCCTCGACCGCGCCGACCGCGGCCGCGGCATCCCGGGGGTCGGTCACGTCGCCGGTTATGCCGATGACGCGGGCGGGGTCGCTCGCCGCGCCGGTTGCGTCCCTGGCCTGCTCGCATTCCGGCGCGTCGCGCTCCATGATCGCGACGTTCGCGCCCGACCGGGCCAGGGCGTCCGCCATCGTTCGGCCGAGGCCGCGCCCGGCGCCCGTTATCAGTACTGTCGTGCCGCTGAGGTCGCCCACCCTCATCCTCGCTCGCTCTTATTCGTCGGGATAGATCGCCTGGGCGCCGAGTTGCTGCCAGGCAACCGTGGCGCCGGCCTTCTCGATATTGGTCTCGGCGCTCGCATCCGCATCCCACAGGGCAGCCAGGAACCGCATGCCGTTGATCCTGGCCGAAGCGTCCGATGCGAGCCAGACCGAGGGCGCCACCATCACCGAGGGCTGGATCAGCCCGTCGCGCGCAAACCCGCTGGCCTCCGGGATCATCCGCGTATTGGCCGGCCCGCCCGGCACCAGCACGTTGGCGGTCACCCCGGTGCCCTCAAGGTCCTGGGCCATAATGCAGGTGTTCGCCTCCGAGGCCGCCTTCGACGGTCCGTACGCGCCGCTGCCCTTCATGTACATCGTGCCGAGGCTGGTGGTCACGTTGATGATCCGCCCGCTGCCGCGCTCCAGCATATGGGGGACGGCGGCGGTGGCCATCAGGTGGGCGCCGTAGGCGTTGACCGACAGCGCGCGCCGCCAGAGATCGAGGTCGCACTCCCAGAACTTTGGCGGGCTGGTCATGACGTCTTCGCCGAAGATCTGCGGGCCGAGCGCGGCGTCGTTGACCAGGACATCGAGCCGGCCGTAGCGTTCTATCGCGGTCGCCACCGCGGCCCCGGCGCTCTGCCGGTCGGTGACGTCGGCCCGGATCGGGACCGCGACGCCCTGGCCACCGGCCTTCTCGGCGGCGGAAGCGACGGCGCCGAGCACATCCTCGTCGACATCGACCAGCACCACCGACGCCCCGGCCTCGATCATGCCAAGCGCCATCGCCCGGCCGAGCCCGCGCCCCGCGCCGGTCATCATGACGGTCTTGCCGTCCAGCGGCCTGTCCATGGACCTGTCCTCCCCTGTGTCTAGTGGATCAACCGAGACATTTGAATCCTCCGGCCGAGGATGATCTGGCGACCATAACGCATTCAAAGGTCTCGATAAGTTGGTCCACCAACATAAAAACCAGTGGTTCGAAGCGAAAGTTTCGAACCACTAGGTCGAGCCGGCGACATCGAGGCCGATATGGACCACCTCGGTCCCGTCATCGACCTCGCGGCCCAATGCCCGCACGGCCGTGTCGGTCTCGGACAGCGGGAACATGTGCGAGCACAGCGGCTTCAACTCTTCGCCGCGGCGCCTGAGGATGTCGAGCGAACGGTCGATCGAGACCCAGCTCGCCGACAGGACGCCGATGAGCTGGATCTCGTTGATCACGATCTTGTCGGTGATCAGATCGCCCACCGGCTTGAAGCTCTTCAGCCCGGCCAGAACGATGCGGCCGCCGCGGCGCACCATGTCGACCGCATCGATGATCGGCTGGGTCGCGCCGGCCGAGACCTCGACCACCACGTCGGCGCCGCGCCCGCCGGTCAGCTCGCGCACCGCCTCGACGCTGTCCTGCTTCCCGATGTCGATCGTCGCGTCCGCGCCGAGTTGGCGGGCGAGCGCCAGCCGGTGCTCGTCCGCCGAAGTGCCGGTGACGACCACCATGCCGGCTCCGGCCTCGCGGGCCGCGACCGCGCATAGCAGGCCGCGCTGGCCCGGACCCTCGATCACCACCGTCTCGCCGATCTGGGTGTTGGGCGCCTCACAGGCCCAGCGGACACCGTTGGCCAGTGGGTTGAACAGCGACAGCACGTCGCGCGGGATGGACTCCGGCACCTTATGCACCAGGGTGTGCGGGTGCAGGTACATGTGGCTCGCATAGCCGCCCCACAGGCTCGGCGTGGTGTTCGTCGACTGGTAGAGGCCGTAGCCCAGATCGGCCTCGCACAAGGTCGTTTTGCCGATCATGCACTGGAAGCAGTGGCCGCAGGCGATGATGCCCTCGACCACCACCCGGTCGCCCTCCCTGACCTTCCAGCGCCTGGCCGCCTCCCGCCCGACCCGGTCGATCCAGCCCATGATCTCATGGCCTGGAATTATCGGGGTAACGTCCCACGGCGTGCCGGTCAGATGGCCGGCGTACTGCTCGTAATCGGTGCCGCACAGACCCGCCGCCTCGACCCGCAACACGCCTTCGTCGGGGCCGATCTCGGGCAGACCGAAGTTGCGGAACTCGAATTTGCGCGGGCCCGTCAGGACGGCTGCATTGGCTTGCTCGACCACGAAGGCGTCTCCCTTACCCTGAACGGCGGCCGCCGGGACGATCCGCCCTGGCGCTTTCTAGGCCCCGGCGTGCGACTTGGCGGTCTCCTTCATCAACCCGAACATTTCCCTGGTGTCCTTGCGGGCGCCAAGGATGTCATCGCCGATCGGTGCGGTGATCGCCATGAACTGCTTCTGCTCGGCCGGCGACAGCCGGATCACCTCGGCGCCGGCATCCCGCCACTTCTGCTCCGCGGTGGCCGCGAAGTCCTGTCCGACTCTGTACATGTGCGGCTCGACCGCTCGGCCGGCATCCTCAACTGCTTTCTTAAGATCGCCCGGCAGCTTATTGTAGAAGGCCATCGAAACGAAGCCGACGCAGGGAATGTAGGTGTCGTTGACCACGGTGATGAACTTGGTGACCGTGAAGTGCTTGGTCGCGGCCATCACGACGATGGACGAGCGGATGCCGTCGATCAGCTTGCGCTGCAAGGCCGGCAGGGTCTCGCTGTAGGGCATCGGCACGCCGGTCGCGCCCAGCCGCCGCATGACCTCGGTTTCGACCTTGGTGGCCAGCACGCGGAACTTGCGGCCCTTGAAGTCGGCCAGTGCGCGGATCGGCTTGAGCGAGGCGTAAGAAGTCGGGCCGTACATCCACACGCTCACGCCCTTGACGCCCTTCCTGGTGCCAATATTCAGGAACGGGTCGCGGAAGCGCCGGTCGGTGATGGTGTCATGGGCGTGCTTGGGGCTGTCGAAGACGCCCGGAACCTCCAGCACCTGGAAGCGCGGATCGACGCCCTTGAGGAACCCTGCCGGGGTGCCGAAGAACTCGATCGTGCCAAGCTGCAGGCCCTCGACCATGCGCGGAATCTTGCCGAGCTGGCCCGAAGGATAAAGCTCGGCCTCGATGCGTCCGCCGGACAGCTTCTCGATCTCGCGCTTGTAGGCCCGGATGAACTCGTGCAGCGGATCGTTGGCGACGATGATCCCGAGCTTCATGGTGTATTTCTGCGCTGCCGCCGGTTCGATTCGGCCGACCAGCGCGGTCACGGCGACGAGGGTGGCCAGACCCCACACGACCGCCCGGCTGACTGTCCTCATGTTTCACCTCCCAAGGGGCTGAGTTCGCCTTTTTGGACTGCCCTCCCGCTCGAACTGATGGATTTTTGCAGGGCGGCAACCGATAGTGGCGTAGATATCGAAGGATGTAAACGGCGCCCCGGTCACGCCGGCCGCGCGGTGATGCACATGGCCGCGAAACCCGGATAGACCTCGGCAAGCTGCTCGCGCACGGGACCGCGGATCAGCGCCAGCCGGTCGGGCTCCGGCATCGGCGTTGGCGGGATCTCGTCGGGCACATCGAAGGCGAAGCCGGTCTCACGCTCGACATCGGCGAGCTCCACCCCGGGATGGAGGCTCTGCAGAGCGAAGCGCCCCCGGTCGCGATCGAAGGCAAACACGCACCGGCCGGTGACCAGCGCGTGCGGGCCGCCGGTGCGATGCACTTCCGGCGGGCTGACACCCGGCGCGCTGACGAAATCGACCGACTCGACCAGGACGCGCCGGCTGTGCTCCTGCCGGAACAGGATCACCCGGGGTATCAGAAAGTACAGGAAAGCCGAGCCGTAACTGCCCGGGAACCGGGTCTTCAGGTCGGGGTAGGGACCGGCGCCGACGAGGTTGATGTTGCCTGACCCGTCGATCTGGCCGCCGCCGAGGAAGAAGGCGTCGATCCGCCCCTGCGCGGCGCGGTCGTGTAACTCGCTGCCGCCGTCGCTGAATGGGTTGTGGCGCCGGCTGCCGAGGATGCTGGCCCGCGTCCGCCCGCCGCTTTCGGCCTGCACTGCGAGCGCTGCCGCGGCCGGGATCGGCGAGTTGGTGCCGACCGCGACATTGGCCAGCCCTGCGATCATCCGGGCGAGCACGCAGGCGAGGAACTCCTCGCGGGTGGCCTCCACCGCTAGGCGGCCCGCGCGCCGCCGGTGACGTGCTCATCGAGGTAGCGCGCGAATCCTTCCCTGGTGCGCGCGGCGGCGGCGTATCCGGCCAAGTGGGCGTGATCGGCCTCATAGGCTCCGGCGAGTGCGAGCGGCCAGGCGCCGTTCGGGACATGGACCACGGCCTCGACGTATAGCGGCGCGATGGTGCCCGCCAGATACCGCTCGTCTTCCATCAGATTGCCGTCATACGCGGCCTCACAGGTGGCGATGGTGCGTCTCGCGGCGTGCGCCAGCATGATCGCCTCGCGCGCGTTGCCGACCCACAGGTTACCGTGAGCATCGCCCAGCCGGGCATGGATCAACGCGACATCGGGCCGCACCGCGGGCAGGACGACCACCGGATCCTCGTCATCGGCGAACGGGTTCTGCATCACCTTCCAGTCGTCGCGATGCGCGAGCAGGTCCGAGCCGATGATCCCGCGCAAGGATACGAACGGCATTCCCTTCTCGCCGGCCTGGATCGCGGCGTACATCGCCTGGCACGTGGCATCCCGCATCTTCAGCGTGCCGTGCTCGACCGCCTGACGAAAACGCGCGGCGGTCCCATGTTCGCCGAGCGAAATGCCGCTGCATTCGAGCCGGGCGACGCAGCCCGCGCCGATCAGGAGGTCGGCCAGATAGCCGCCCGAGGGCAGACACCACAGGTTCAGATCGCGCACGCCGCAGCGAATCAGGGCGCGCACCGCCGCGCTGGCCGCGCCGGCCTCGGCCTTCGGCAAGGCAAGGTGGCAGCCGTCGCGGACCGAGGTGAGGGCTGCCTCCAGCGTTGGTTCGCCGTCCGGCACGACCGGTTCCCGTACTGCGGACATCGTTGAGAATGTGATCCCGGGCGTGCCTGCTGGCAAATGGTTTCCTGAAGTCCGTCAGGCCGGCGCAGGTCGCAGGATCAGGCGTTCAGGGTGGTTTCGACGGCAAACTCGTTTGAGTCGAGCGCCTGTTGCTGGCGTGCCCACATGGACGCGTAGATGCCACGCCCGGCCAGAAGAGCCCCATGCGTGCCGCGCTCGACGATACGGCCTTGGTCGAGCACCAGGATCTCGTCGGCATCGACGACCGTGGAAAGGCGGTGGGCGATCACCAGGGTCGTCCGGCCCCGCGAGACATCCTTGAGCGCGGCCTGTATCTCCCGCTCCGTGCGGGTATCGAGCGCCGAGGTCGCCTCGTCGAACAGCAGGATCCGCGGCCGCTTCAGGATCGTGCGTGCGATGGCGACACGCTGCTTCTCGCCTCCGGATAACTTCAGCCCGCGCTCACCGACCATCGTCTGGTAACCGTCGGGCGTGGAGTCGATGAACTCGCCGATCGCGGCCAGCCTCGCGGCTTCGAGGATGTCTTCTTCGGAGGCGCCGGGCCGACCGTAGGAGATGTTGTAATGGACCGTGTCGTTGAACAGCACGGTGTCCTGCGGGACAATGCCGATTGCCGCGCGCACGCTGTCCTGGGTGACGTCGCGGATGTCCTGGCCGTCGATCCGGATCGTACCCGAATCGATGTCGTAGAAGCGGAACAGCAGGCGCGAGATGGTAGACTTGCCGGCGCCGCTGGGCCCGACGATGGCGACCCGCCTGCCTGCCGGCGCCGTCAGCGAGACGTTTTTGAGGATGGGGCGGCGCGGGTCGTAACCGAAATCGACGTTCTCGAAGACCACTTCGCCGGGACCCTCGGCCAGCGGCTTCGCGCCCGCCCGGTCCTCGACATCCGCCTCGATCTTCAGCAGATGGAACATCGCCTCCATGTCGGTCAGCGACTGCTTGATCTCGCGGTAGACAAAACCGAGGAAGCTGAGCGGCATGTAGAGTTGGATCATGTAGGTGTTGACCATAACGAAATCGCCCACGGTCATCCAGCCGTCGGCCACGCCGTATCCGGCCATGAGCATCACCGTGGTCAGCCCGCAGCCGACGATCAGTGCCTGGCCGATATTGAGCAGCGACAGCGAGGCGTTGGAGAGCACCGCCGCGCGCTCGTAGCGCCCCAGCGCGTTGTCGAATCGGCTTGCTTCGTAAGCCTCGTTGCCGAAATATTTGACGGTTTCGTAATTCAGCAGAGAGTCGATCGCTCGGGTGTTAGCTTCCTGGTCGGTCTCGTTCATGCGCCTGCGGTACTTCAGTCGCCATTCGGTGACCGCCATCGTATAGGCGATAAAACCGAAAATGGTTACAAGCGTCGCCAGCGCAAACCAGATGTTGAACAATGCCCACAGGATCGTGCACACCATCGCGATCTCGAGCAGGGTGGGCAGGATGTTGAACAGCATGAAACGGAGCAGAAAATCGATCCCCTTGGTGCCCCGTTCGATCACCCGGGAGAGACCGCCGGTCTGGCGTTCGAGATGGAAGCGCAGCGCGAGCCGGTGAAGGTGCTTGAAGGTTCTCAGCGCGACTCCGCGGATCGCGCGCTGGCCCACCTTTGCGAAAATGGCATCGCGCAGTTCGGCAAACGCGATCGACAGGACCCGGACGATTCCGTAGCCGACGATCGCGCCGACCGGTACGACGACCAACGCGCCGCCTGCGCCGCCGAGCATGTCGACCGCGTCCTTGTAGAGCATCGGGACATAGACGACCGCGACTTTGGCCGCGGCCAGAAACGCCAGCGCGACGACGACGCGGACCTTCGTCTCGACATAGCCCTTGGGCCACAGATAGGGCGCCAGATCGGACAGCGCGCTCCACTCGAAGCGGCCGTCCTTGCGGCGGCCGCTCGACGTTCGGTGTTCGGAACTCATGGCGAAACGGCTGCCCCGCTTGTTTGGGGTCATATGGGGTTTCGCGACCGGCGTGACCAGCCGAAGGCCTGAGCCCCGCGGTGTTCGGCGTCTCCAAGATCTTATGGTGGCTGTTTCAGCCGGCGAACTTGCTGCTGATCGGGCTCGTGCTGTTCAGCTTGCTGTCCTATGTGCCGCGCTACCTCCGCTTCGGCAGGGCAGGGGTCGCGATCGCGACGGCCTGCGCGGTGACCGTCTCGGTCCTGCCCGCCGGAAACTGGCTGCTCAGGCCGCTCGAAAACCGCTTTCCCGTCATCGGCTCGCTGCCCACACATGTGACCGGATTGATCACTCTCGGCGGCGCGATCAATCCAATGATGACCGATGAGCACGGCCAAGTCGTCCTCAACGGCAGGGCGGAACGGCTGACCAGCTTCATCGCCCTGGCCCGGCGTCACCCCGACCTGCGCCTGGTCTTTTGCGGCGGGTCGGGTTCGCTGCTCCGGCAGGAATTCAAGGAAGCGACGGTCGCCAAGCGCTTCTTCGCCGAGATGGGCCTGGATCCGGCGCGCGTGACGTTCGAAGGGACATCGCGAAACACATACGAAAACGCGCTTAGCTGCGCCGCCCTGCTGCGGCCGTCGGAAGGCAACCAAGTTTGGGCGCTGATAACGTCCGCTTCCCACATGCCGCGGACCGTCGGCGTCTTTCGTAAGGCCGGGTTCACGGTTCTTCCATATCCGGTGGATTATGTCACCAGCAGCCGGGCAGCCGGATACCGCGCCGGGCTGCTTGCCGGGCTGGTGTGGCTGAGCAGCGGGATTTACGAGTGGTTGGGACTGATCGCCTATCGGAGTCTCGGGCGGACGGATGAACTGTTTCCGGGCCCGTAGGAACGGTTGTCCGCATTGCATCGGGTTTCGATCCTGTGGCACTAACGTCGGGTCGAGCCGTCGCGTCCGTGACAGCCAGAGGGGACGCCCATGTTGACTCTCTTCGCCCGCCGCGCCGCTATCGCCTGCGCGATCGCCGCTGCGGCGTTGACCGCGCCCGCCGCCGCCGCGCCGGCCGAACAAGACTTCGAGTCCTTCATCGAGGGCGTCCGCGCCGAAGCGCGCGCGCGCGGCTTGAAGGAGGCGACGATCGTCGCGGCGCTGCGCGATGTCCGGCCGATCGTCCGGGTGGTCGAGCTCGACCGCAAGCAACCCGAGTTCACCCTGACGATCGACCAGTACATGTCGCGGGTGGTCTCGCAGGTCCGGGTCAGGAAGGGCAGGGAGCGGCTTGCCAAACACGCCGCCCTGTTGCGGAAGGTCGCCGCCAGGTTCCGGGTGCAGCCGCGCTTCATCGTCGCGCTGTGGGGCATCGAAACCGATTTCGGCCGGCTGAAGGGCGGCTTCCCGGTGGTCGCCGCGCTGGCGACGCTCGCCCATGACGGGCGCCGGTCGGCTTACTTCCGCAAGGAGCTGTTCAACGCGCTGACCATCATCGACCAGGGCCACATCACGGCCAGGGAAATGATCGGCTCCTGGGCCGGGGCGATGGGCCAGAACCAGTTCATGCCCTCGTCTTTCCTGCGTTTTGCCGTCGACTACGACGGCGACGGCCGGCGGAACATCTGGACCAGCCAGGAGGATGTCTTCGCCTCGACCGCCAACTATCTGGCCAAGGTCGGCTGGCGCGACGATCAGACCTGGGGACGGCGCATTCGGCTTCCGGCGAATTTCGACTCCGAGCTTCTCGGTCTGAAGACCCGCAAAGGGCTCATGGAATGGCAGAGTCTCGGGGTCAGGCGGCCCGACGGCAGCAACCTGCCCACCCGCAACCTGAGCGCGTCGATCGTCCGCCACGGCGAAATCGGGCCAGCCTACGTTGTCTACGACAACTACCGCGCAATCCTGAAATGGAACCGGGCGCATTTCTTTGCGACCGCCGTAGGGAGCCTTGCCGATCGGATCGCCGGCGGTTAATTTCTTCGACTTGATGAACTGCGCCGTTTCGAGATCGCGACGCATAGCCGGGATCGTCGGGCGACGGTTGTGCCCGGCGGTGGCCGTCGCCGCCGCGCTGTTCCTGAGCTCATGCGCGGCGCCGGAGCGCCATTCCCAGCCGCCGCCCGGCAAACCCGCCGGCGGGCAGTACAAGGTCGGAAAACCGTACAGAATCAACGGGATCACCTACCGCCCAGCAGTCGATTACGGCTATGTCGAGACCGGGATCGCGTCCTGGTACGGCTCGAAGTTCCACGGCCGCGCCACCGCCAACGGCGAAATCTTCGACATGAACGCGGTAAGCGCTGCACACCGCACCCTGCCGTTGCCGAGCGTCGTGCGGGTGACCAACCTTGAGAACGGGCGCTCGATAGCGGTGCGGGTGAACGACCGCGGCCCGTTCGTCGGCCGGCGAATCATCGACCTGTCGCGCCGCACGGCCCAGCTCCTGGGCTTCAAGGGCAAGGGGTTGGCCCGGGTCAGGGTCGAGATCATGGCAAGGGAAAGCCGGCGGATCGCGGCGATTGCCAACGGTGGGCGGCTTCCCGAGGATCTGGCGATCTTCCGTGACCCCAAGCCGGTGCGGGTTACGTTCATCGACACCTCGCCGCTGCCGGCCACCAAGCCCGCGCAGGGGCCGGTCCTCGCCCGGACGGCAACCGATGAAAGCGCGAAGCGTTACTACGTCCAAGCCGGCGCCTTTCGCCAATACGAGAACGCGGTCAGGCTCCAGTCCTCGCTCGCATCCGTGGGCGAGGTTGCGATCGTCCCCGCGATTTCCGATGCGCCGATCTACCGGGTGCGCATCGGACCCTATGACGATCCCGCCGAGGCAAAGGAGTTGCTGGGCATCGTCGCGGCCAGGGGACAATCCGATGCCCGGGTCGTTTTCGATTGATTTGCAGAATTTTAACGTGCTTTTTTAAGCTATTTTCTTCTAAGAAGACTTGTGTGCGCCGCCAACCCGCGTTGATCCGTCCCGACTTTGACGAGCTGCCTGGGGGTAACCGCGGAACGCGTATAGCTATGCCTGCGAGCAACATCCTGCGTTCGCGTATCGCGTTACTCGAATCGATGGTGATCGCTTGTGTTCTGGCTTCGGCCGCCCCAGCCGGCGCCGAGACGACCGAATCGGTGCCCACGCGCGCCGCGCGGGCGATCATCGTCGATTCCGGGTCCGGTGTGGTGCTGATTGAGAAGAACGCCGACGAACCGGTCCCGCCGGCCTCGCTCGGCAAGCTGATGACCGTCTACATGGTCTTCGAGCGGCTGAAGGACGGCCGGCTCAGTCTGGATGACCGGTTCCTGGTGAGCCGCAAGGCTTGGCGCACTGGCGGGTCGAAAACCTTCGTCGGAGTCGGCAAGTGGGTCCGCGTAGAAGACCTCCTGCGCGGCACCATCGTCCAATCGGGCAACGACGCCTGCATCGTGATCGCGGAAGGGATCGGCGGCTCCGAACAGCGCTTCGCCGAGATGATGACCAAGCGCGCGCGGGAGATCGGCCTGACGAAATCGATGTTCAGGAACGCCACCGGCCTGCCCAGGCGGGGACACGTGATGACCGCGCGCGACCTCGCGATCGTGTCGCGGCGGATCATTGAGGAATTCCCGGAGTTCTACACTCTGTTCGCGGAGCGCAGCTTCACCTACAGCAAGATCAAGCAACGCAACAGAAACTCGCTACTCTACCAGGATATCGGGGCGGACGGGCTGAAAACCGGCTACACCAGCGCAGTCGGCTACGGCTTGGCCGGATCGGCGTCCCGCGACGGACGCCGCGTGATCGTGGTGCTGCTGGGCCTGAAGCACCATCGTATCCGTGCTCGCGAGGGCGCCCGCTTGGTGGGGTGGGTGTTTCTCGCGTTCGAGACCTGCGAGCTGTTCCAGCGCGGCGCGACCCTGGAGAAGGCCGATGTCTGGCTGGGCGCCCGGGCGACGCTGCCGTTGGTGGTCGACCGCAACGTCACGCTGACCATACGGCCAGGATCGTCTATAAGGCCTCCACTCGGCCGGCTGATCATCAGCGTGCCGGGACGCAAGGACATGGAGGTTCAGTTGGTTGCGGGCGACAGCGTCGACAGGCTGGGGCCGATGGGCCGGCTGAGCGGGGCGATCCGCTATATGCTGTGGGGCGAATCGGGATGATTCGCCGGCGGGCGTGAAGCGGGGTCGCTTCATCACGTTTGAAGGCGGCGAGGGGGCGGGAAAATCGACCCAGACCGCCCGCCTGACGCAGGCCCTGCGCGCGCGAGGCCACCCAGTCCTCGCCACGCGCGAGCCCGGCGGGACGCCGGGCGCCGAGCGTGTCCGCGCGCTGATTCTCCAGGAAGACGGCCACGACTGGGATCCGGTCTCGGAGGCCTTGCTGCACTTCGCTGCCCGGCGCGAGCATGTCGAGAAAACCATCCGCCCGGCGCTGGAGTCTGGGACCTGGGTGATCTCCGACCGATTCGCCGATTCGACCCTGGCCTATCAGGGCTACGGCGCCGGCGGGGCGATCCAGACCATCCGCACGATCGAGTCGGCGTGCTTGGGCGGTTTCAGGCCCGAACTGAGCGTGATCCTCGACCTCGAGGCCGCCGCCGGGCTCAAGCGGGCGCGCGCACGATCTCCCGACGGCGACCGCTACGAGAAGCGGCCGCTTGCCTTTCATCAGCGCCTTCGCGAGGGCTTTCTCGCAATCGCACGGGCCGCGCCCGGGCGCTGCGTGGTGATCGACGCGGGCCAGGACGAAGCTGCGACGGCGGCGGCGGTGCTTGAAGCGATGGACCAGCGGCTGCCAGAGGCTGTACGGTGAGCGCGGCCCCGCCGCCGCGCGAAAACCCCGGCCTGCTGGGCCATGACTCTGCGGAGACGGTCTTCTTCGACAGATGGCGGTCGGGGCGGCTCGCCCATGCTTGGCTGATCACCGGGCCGGCCGGGATCGGCAAGGCGACGCTGGCCTACCGGATCGCGCGTTTCCTGCTGGCCGACGGCGGGGGCACGCGGGCCGGACCGCTTGCGGTTCCGGTGGACCACCCGGTGTTTCGCCGCGTCGCCTCGGGCGGACACACCGACCTGATGGTGCTTTCGCGCACGGCAGGCGAGGGGGGCGACGGCCCGCGCACCGTCATCGGAGTCGATGCGGTGCGCGCCGCGGGCCGGTTCCTGTCGCTGACCGCAGGCGAGTCCGGTTGGCGCGTGGTGGTCGTCGACAGCGCCGATGAGCTTAATGCCAGCGGCGCCAACGCCTTGTTGAAGGTTCTTGAGGAGCCGCCGGCACACACGGCGATTTTGCTGGTCTCCCACACCCCCGGACGGCTGCCGGCAACGGTGCGCTCGCGCTGCTGCCGGCTGAGGCTGGGCCGGCTTTCCGAGCCGGTGATGCAGGAACTGACGGACCGCATGCTGCCCGATGTCGAGGCCGACGACCGCGAAAGCCTGCTGGTGCTCGCCGAAGGCAGCATCGGCCGGGCGCTCGCCATGGCCGAGGGGCGGGGTCTGGCGCTGTTCCGCGAGATGATGGGGCTGCTGGCCGGCCTTTCCGCGCCTGACGTGCCGGCGCTGCACGGCTTCGGCGACCGGCTGTCCAGGCGCGATGCCGAGGCCGCCTGGCGGACGGCGATGCAGCTTTGGCTGTGGTGGCTCGCCCGCGTCGCCCGGGCGGGGACCGCGGCGCCGGCCGCGCTCGCCGGCGGCGAGATCGTTCCGGGCGAGGCGGAGATCGCCCAGGCATTGATTGCGCGCGCCGGGCTTGAAAAGCTGGTGGGGGTGTGGGAGAAGAGCGCCGCACTGATCGCCCGGGCCGACGGCGTGAACCTTGACCGCAAGCAGGTCGTGATCGGCGTCTTTCAGCAACTCCAGACCGCGATGCGGGGTTGACCGGTTTCGGCGCCGGCCAATCACACCGGAGAGCGCGCATGTCCGGCAGGCGCTACTACTTGACGACACCGATCTACTACGTCAACGACTCGCCGCATGTCGGCCACGCCTACACGACGCTGGCCTGCGATGTGCTGGCCCGGTTCATGCGCCTGGACGGCTACGAGGTGTTCTTCCTGACCGGGACCGACGAGCACGGCCAGAAGGTCGAGAAATCGGCCCAGGACGCCGACATGGACCCGCAGGCTTTCACCGACAAGGTCTCGGAGAACTTCCGCGCGCTCGCCGAGGCGATGAACTTCTCCAACGATGTCTTCATCCGCACGACCGAGCCGCGCCACGCCCGGGCCTCGCAGGCGATCTGGCAGGCGCTGATGGACAATGGGCACATCTATCTCGACTCATACGCCGGCTGGTACGCGGTACGCGACGAGGCCTATTACGGCGAGGACGAGATCACTACGGGCGAGGACGGGATCAGGCGCGCGACTTCGGGCGCGGAGGTCGAATGGGTCGAGGAGCCGTCGTATTTCTTCGATCTTTCGAAGTGGCAGGACCGGCTGCTCGAGTTCTACGAGGCCAATCCCGATTCCGTCGCGCCGCGTTCGCGCCGTAACGAGGTGATCAGCTTCGTCAAGGGCGGGCTCAACGACCTGTCGATCTCACGCACGAGCTTCAAATGGGGCGTGCCGGTGCCGGGCGATCCGGACCACATCATGTATGTCTGGCTCGACGCGCTAACCAACTATGCGACCGCGGTGAGCTACCCGGATGTCGAGGCCGACGATTTCCGCAAGTTCTGGCCCTGCGACCTCCACATGGTCGGCAAGGACATCCTGCGCTTTCATGCGGTCTACTGGCCGGCCTTCCTGATGGGGGCCGGCATCGAGCCGCCGCGGCGGGTCTTCGCGCACGGCTGGTGGACCAATGAAGGCCGGAAGATCTCCAAGTCGCTCGGCAACGTGATCGACCCGTTCGAGATCATCGCGCATTACGGCCTGGACCAAGTGCGGTATTTCCTGATGCGCGAGGTGCCGTTCGGCAATGACGGCGACTTCTCGCACCGGGCGATCGTCAACCGGATCAACGGCGATCTCGCCAACGATCTGGGCAACCTGGTCCAGCGGGTCGGCGCCATGCTCCAGCGGTATTTCGGCGGCGCGATGCCGGGGCCCGACGCTTGGCAGGATGCAGACCGGGCACTGCTCGATGCCGCCTCGACCATGCTGAAGACGACGCGAGAGCGTATTCGCAACCAAGCCTTCCACGAGGCGCTCGACGAAATCTGGGTGGTCGTCCGGCAGGCCAACGCCTATGTCGACCGCCAGGCCCCCTGGGCGCTGATCAAAGAGAATCGGGCGCGGACGGGAACGGTCCTGTGCGCGCTGGCCGAGGCCATCCGCCGGATCGCAATTCTGCTCCAAGCCTTCATGCCCGATACGGCCGCCCGGATCCTCGACCAGCTCGCCGTGCCCGAGACCGCGCGCACCTTGGAGAATCCGGGCGAGAGTGTCGCGGTCCCGGCCGGGACCGCGCTGCCCGTGCCGTATCCGGTCTGGCCACGCTATGTTGAAGAAGAGGCCGTGCCGGAAACCGCCTGATGTTGGTCGACAGTCACTGCCATCTCGATTTCGATGTCTTCGACGAGGATCGCGAGGCGACCGTCGCGCGCGCGCTCAAGGTCGGGATCGGCCGCATGGTCACGATCTGCACGAAAATCAGCCGTTTCGAGCCGGTCCTCGCGATCGCGCGCGGTTCGAACGTTATCGACTGCACGCTGGGCGTCCACCCCCATCATGTGGCGAGCGAGGGCATGGTTGCCGCCGAACGGCTGGTAGCGGGCGCCGCGGCGCCCGAGGTCGTCGGCATCGGCGAGACCGGGCTCGACTACTACTACGACCGCAGCCCGCGCGAAGACCAGAAGCGCAGCTTTCGCAACCATATCGCAGCCGCGCGCACGACCGGCCTGCCCCTGATTGTCCATACTCGTGACGCCGATGAGGACATGATCGGGATGCTGGGCGGGGAGATGGGCGAGGGGGCGTTTTCGGGCGTGCTGCACTGCTTCTCCGCCGGCCGCGCGCTCGCCGAGGCGGCCCTCGACCTCGGCCTCTACATCTCGTTCTCCGGCATCGTGACGTTCAAGAAATCCGACGGGCTGCGCGAGATCGTGCGCGCGGTGCCGATGGAGCACATCCTGGTCGAGACCGATGCGCCGTTTCTCGCGCCGGCGCCCAATCGCGGCAAACGCAACGAGCCGTCGTTTGTGGTTCACACCGCCGCCGCGATCGCCGGGATCAAGGGGCTGGACACCAACGAAGTTATCCGAAGAACGACCGACAACTTCTTCGAATTGTTCCAGAAATCGGCTGAGCGCGCGCAGCGATGCGCGTAACCATCCTGGGCTGCGGGAGCTCCCAGGGCGTGCCGAGGATCGGCGGTGACTGGGGTGCCTGCGATCCGACGAATCCCAAGAACCGGCGCTCGCGACCGTCGATCCTGGTCGAATGGGACGGGCTCAACATTCTGGTCGACACCTCCCCGGACCTGCGCCACCAGCTCTTGGCCGCCGGGATCGCGCGCATCGACGCGGTCCTCTATACCCACGCCCACGCTGATCACGTCCACGGAATCGACGATCTCAGGGGCATTCAGCGGCTGGGCGGCGAGCGTATCGAGGTCTACGCCGAAGCGTCGGTGCTGGACGAGATCGTCATCCGGTTTCCCTATCTGTTCGTCGGCGCGGAGGGGCGCGACGAGACCTATCCGCCGTTCCTGATCCCGCAAGTCATTGCCGGGGATTTCGCTGTCCAGGACCGTCCGATCGGCGCCTTCAACCAGGATCACGGCGGCATCGCTTCGACCGGGTTTCGCTTCGGCATGCTGGCCTATTCGACAGACGTCGTCGCTCTGCCGGAGCCGAGCCTCGCCAAGCTTGCCGGCATCGACACATGGATCGTCGACTGCCTCAGGCTCAGCCCGGCGCACCCGACTCATGCCCATTGGCCGGTCACCGAATCATGGCTCGACCGCATCCGGCCACGCCGCGCGATCCTGACCCATATGAACCACCAGTCCGACTACGACACGCTCCAGGCCGCCACCCCGGACGATGTCGAACCTGCCTATGACGGCCTGACTACAGAAATTCCATAATATATATTATGCGACAATCTATGTTGTGCGCCGTCGGTTGCGTTGTGTCCCATCCAGCGTCGGATCGCACTGTGCGCTTTTGCGAATCGCCTGCTTGGTTATAGTCGCGGCGTCCAAGCTGCGACTCTCCTGGGTGAGCGCGATGTCCAATGAGACAACGACCGATTCGGCGGGCAGCATCGCCGCCCTGCTCGCGGTGATAACCCGACTGCGCGACCCGGTGTCCGGATGTCCGTGGGACAAGGTCCAGACCTTCCGCACCATCGCTCCCTATACCGTCGAGGAGGCCTATGAGGTCATCGATGCGATTGAGCGCGACGACCCGGGCGCGCTGTGCGATGAGCTCGGCGACCTGCTGCTGCAGGTGGTCTTCCACGCAGAGATGGCCCGCGAGGCTGGCGCGTTCGATTTCGACGATGTTGCGCGGACAATCGCCGGGAAGATGTGCCGGCGTCATCCGCACGACTTCGGCCAGAGCACCGAATCCGATCCCAGGGTCCTGAATCGGATCTGGGAGCAGCACAAGGCCGGCGAACGCGCCGCGTCCGCCGCTTGCGGGGACACGCCGCCCAGCGCGCTCGACGGGGTGGCCCGCGCCCTGCCCGCCCTGATGCGCGCCCAGAAGCTTCAACGCTGCGCCGCCGCCCGGGGGTCGGCTTCGACTGGCCCGAACCCGGCGCGGTGCTGGCCTGTGGCGCCGGGACCGGGGAGATCGCAGGCAAGATCGGCGATCTCCTTTTCGCCTGCGTCAACGCCGCCCGCCATCTCGACGTGGATGCCGAGGTCGCGCTCCGGGAATGCAACGAGAAGTTCACCCGCCGCTTCCACCATGTCGAGGCCGGCATCATCGGTCAGGGCCGGCGGATGGAGGACACGAGCCTCGAGGAGATGGAAGCGTTCAGGGTCGAGGCGAAGGGAGGCTGAGCTCAGTCCCTGGTGAGCAGCAGCATCAGGCTGGAGGTGTCGTAGCGCGACCCGCCGCATGCCTGGACGTGCTTGTAGAACTGATCGACCAGGGCCGTCAGCGGCAGCCGGGCGCCGTTGCGGTCGGCCTCGTCAAGGCAGATTCCGAGGTCCTTGCGCATCCAATCGACCGCGAAGCCGTAGTCGTACTTGCCCGCCAGCATCGTCGCCGCGCGGTTGTCCATCTGCCAGGACTGCGCCGCGCCGCCCGAGATCACCTCGACCGCCTTCCCGGCGTCGAGCCCGGCGCGAACGGCGAAGTTGAGCCCTTCCGACAGGCCCTGGACGATGCCGGCGATGCAGATCTGGTTGACCATCTTGGTGAGCTGGCCGCTGCCCGCCTCGCCCATATGCACGATGGTGCGGCCATAGCTTTCCATTACCGGCCGGGCGCGTTCGAAGGCCGCGGCCTCGCCACCCACCATGATGGTCAGCATGCCGTTCTCGGCGCCCGCCTGGCCGCCGGAGACCGGTGCGTCGAGGAAGCAGAGCCCCGCCTCCGCGGCCGCGGCCGCAACCTCACGGGCGACCGCCGCCGAGGTGGTGGTGTGATCGATCAGCACCGCCCCCCTGTCCATTCCGGCCAGCGCGCCTTCGGCGCCGAAGATCACCGAGCGCAGATCGTTGTCGTTGCCGACGCAGCAAAAGACGAAATCGGCGCCCTTGGCCACCTCGGCCGGCATCGGCCCGCTGTCCCCGTCATGGGTGTCGACCCACCGGTCAGCCTTGGACACGGTGCGATTGTAGACCCGGACCCGGTGGCCCTTGGCCGCAAGATGCCCGGCCATGGGAAACCCCATCACTCCAAGTCCGATAAAGGCAGCCGATACGGTCTCGCTCATGTCTCCCACCCTGCCCGGAATTGCCGCGGCGATCTTAATTGCGCAGCCGCGCGACGGCAACACGACCCTACGTCCTGCGGGTCAGGACGGCGCGGATGTCGCGGGCGAGATCTTGCCAAGTCCGGCTGTCCGGGGCCATCAGGAGACCTTCCTGCTCGCGGCGGGCGGGCGAATAGGGGGCGCCGTCGAGACAGGCATTGTGGCCGCCCGCCTCGCGGTGGAGAAGTTGGCCGGGGGCGTGGTCCCACGGCTTGAGATTGCGGTAAAAGGCGAAATGGCTGGCTCCGACGCCCAGCGCCTGATAATCGACGCCGCAGCACTTGTTGTGGCTCACCCCGGCAAAGCGCCCGCTGAACGCGGCGTCGCGGCGCAGCCGCCAGCCGAGCGCGCCGCTCATCTCGGCATCGGGCGCGGCCTCGGCGACCCGCAGGCGCACCCCGTCGCGCCAGGCTCCGGCGCCGCGCTCGGCGACAGACATCGCATCGGCGACCGGGTCGTAGATCCAGCCCGCGACGGTCTCGCCGTGCTCGGTCAGCGCGACCATCACGGCGAATTCGGGCTTGCCCTCGGCAAAATTTGCCGTGCCGTCGACCGGATCGATAATCCATGCCTTGCCGGGTCCGTGGAGCCCGTCGAGCAGGCGGGGATCGGCCTCGCACGCCTCTTCGCCGACGATCCGCGTGCCCGGCGTAAGCGCCGCCAGACCCTCGCTTAGCGCGGCTTCCGCCGCCTCGTCGGCAACGGTGACCACCGCGCCGGGCCGCTTCTCCCAGGACTCGGCCTCGCTCAGCCGCCTGAAGCGCGACAGGATCTCCGTCCGGGCAACCTCGCGGACGAGCCGGGACACGGCTTCGATGTCGACAGGCATAAATCGGATCGCAAACCGATCAATTCGGAGGGCCGCAACCTCGCCGCGGCGGGGCGGGATTGCAACGAAAAAGGAGGGCCGCCATCGGACGGCCCTCCCCTGTCTTGCGCGGCCGACGGATCGGCCGCAGGACACGGACGTGCGGTTACATCATGCCGCCCATGCCTCCCATGTCGCCCATACCGCCCGGCGGCATCCCGGGCATTCCGCCCTTCTCCTCGGGCTTCTCGGCAACCATGGCCTCGGTGGTGATCAGCAGCCCGGCGACCGAGGCGGCGTCCTGGATCGTCGCCCGGACGACCTTGGTCGGGTCGATGATCCCCGCCTTGACGAGGTCGGTGTACTCGCCGGTGGCGGCGTCGAAGCCGAAGTTGGACACCTTGGACTCCAACAGCTTGCCGACCACGATCGAGCCCTCGACCCCGGCATTCTCGGCGATCTGGCGGACCGGCGACTGAATCGCGCGGCGTACGATGTCGATGCCGGTCTGCTGGTCGTGGTTATCGAGCTTGATCTTGGACAGCGCGCCGGTCGCCTGGAGCAGCGCCACGCCGCCGCCGGGGACGATCCCCTCCTCGACCGCGGCCCGCGTGGAGTTCATCGCATCCTCGACGCGATCGCGCTTCTCCTTGACCTCGACCTCGGTCGCACCGCCGACCCGGATCACCGCGACTCCGCCGGCGAGCTTGGCTAGCCGCTCCTGCAGCTTCTCGCGGTCGTAGTCGGAGCTGGTCTCCTCGACCTGCGCCCGGATCTGGTTGCAGCGGCCGGAGATCTCGCCCTTCTTGCCGGCACCCTCGACGATGGTGGTTTCTTCCTTGGTGATCGAGATCTTTTTCGCGTTGCCGAGCATGTCGAGCGTGACGTTCTCGAGCTTGATGCCGAGATCTTCGCTCACCACCTGACCGCCGGTCAGGATGGCGATGTCCTCGAGCATGGCCTTGCGCCGGTCGCCGAAGCCCGGCGCCTTGACCGCGGCCACCTTGAGCCCGCCGCGCAGACGGTTGACCACCAGGGTGGCCAGCGCCTCGCCCTCGATATCCTCGGCGATGATCAGCAGCGGACGGCCGGACTGAACGACCGCCTCCAGCAGCGGAAGCATCGACTGCAGGCCCGAGAGCTTCTTCTCATGCAGCAGGATGAACGGGTTCTCGAGGTCGGCGACCATCTTCTCGGCGTTGGTGATGAAGTACGGCGAGATGTAGCCGCGATCGAACTGCATGCCTTCGACGACATCGAGCTCGGTAGCGGTGCTCTTGGCCTCCTCCACGGTGATCACGCCCTCCTGGCCGACCTTCTGCATGGCCTCGGAGATCATCTCGCCGATCTCGAGCTCGCCATTGGCCGAGATCGTGCCGACCTGGCCGATCTCTTCCTCGGTCTTGACCTTCTTCGACCGGCTCTGGACGTTCTTGACCACCGCCTCAACCGCGAGGTCGATGCCGCGCTTGAGATCCATCGGATTCATGCCGGCGGCCACCGCCTTCATGCCCTCGCGTACGATCGCCTGGGCCAGAACCGTCGCCGTGGTCGTGCCGTCGCCGGCGTCGTCGTTGGTCTTCGAGGCCACTTCACGCACCATCTGGGCGCCCATGTTCTCGAACTTGTCCTCGAGTTCGATCTCCTTGGCGACGGTCACGCCGTCCTTGGTGATCCGCGGCGCCCCGAACGCCTTGTCGAGCACCACGTTGCGGCCCTTCGGCCCCAGCGTGATCTTGACCGCGTTGGCGAGGATGTCGATGCCGTGGAGCATGCGCGTCCGGGCATCGGTATCGAATTTAACTTCCTTGGCTGCCATGTCCTGCTTGTCCTACTCGACGATGCCCATGATGTCGGATTCCTTCATGATCAGGAGATCCGCTCCTTCGATCTTCACCTCCGTGCCCGACCACTTGCCGTAGAGGACGCGATCGCCCTTCTTGACGTCGAGCGCGGTGATCTTGCCGTCCTCGGAACGCGTTCCGGTGCCGACGGCGATGATCTTGCCCTCCATCGGCTTTTCCTTGGCCGTATCGGGGATGATGATGCCGCCGGCCGTCTTTTCGTCGGCCTCGAGCGGTTCGACCAGCACACGATCGTGCAATGGCCTTAGTTTCATAGATCCATCTCCTAAGCTGTGTGAACGTCTACGGCGCACCCGTCCAAGCGATCGTCGTCCTGGACTGCCGTTTCCGCTTCCCGTTCCGGGAATACGCCGAACTGGCCCTGGTTCAGGTCGAAATGCCTTCAAAGGCGCCGCGCCGGCCCGAATCAAGCGGTTTGCTAGCATCCGAGCCCAGCGAGTGCTAATTATCTAAGGGCTGCGACGCGCCCTGTCAACAACTGATCGACGCCGGCCTGCATGGAATTCAATCCGCCGGCGGTTCGGGTCGCTCGAGCCGGGCGATGTCGGCCGGATCGAGCTCTACCCGGAAGCGCGCGACCATGCCTTCGTCGTGGCGCTGGATCACCTTGCCATGACGATAGAGCCAAGCGAGCTTCGCACCGTCGGCCAGATCGACCTCGATCTCCAGGATTCGCCGCCGGGCGTTGAATGCGGCATCGAGCCGCTCGATCAGGACGGCGACCCCCTCCCCCGTCTTGGCCGAGACCGCGATGACATCGTTGCGCCGGGCGGCCCGGTTCAGGGCGATCGTCCGGGCGTTCCCTTGCAGGAGATCAATCTTGTTGTGCAGTTCGATCAGGATCTTGTCGTCGTCAGGCTCGATACCAAGCTCGCCCAGCACCTTGCGCACGTCCGTGGACTGGGCCTCGCTGTCGGGGTGGGCGATGTCGCGCACATGGATGATCAAATCGGCGTCGATCACCTCTTCCAGCGTCGCGCGGAAAGCGGCGATCAGCATCGTTGGCAGGTCCGAGACGAACCCCACCGTGTCGGACAGGATCGCCCGGCGGCCCGAGGGCAGGTCGATGCCCCGCATCGTGGGATCCAGGGTGACGAACAGCAGATCCTCGGCGCGTATGTCAGCCTTCGTCAGCCGGTTGAAAAGGGTCGATTTGCCCGAGTTGGTGTAGCCTACCAGCGCGGCGACCGGATAGGGCACCCGCTTGCGCGCCCGGCGATGCAGCGCCCGCGTCCGGGTGACCGCCTCGAGCTCGCGGCGGATTCGGGTGAGTCGTTCGTCGATCTGCCGGCGGTCGGCCTCGATCTGGGTCTCGCCGGGCCCGCCGACGAAACCCAGACCGCCGCGCTGGCGCTCGAGGTGGGTCCAGCTTCGCACCAGGCGGCTGCGCTGGTAGGTCAGGTGGGCAAGCTCGACCTGGAGAACGCCCTCGCGGGTGCTTGCCCGCTCGCCGAAGATCTCCAGGATCAGCCCCGTGCGGTCGATAACCTTGCAGTGCCAGGCGCGTTCCAGGTTGCGCTGCTGGACCGGGCTGAGCGGCGCATCGACGCAGACCAGATCGATCTCCGCCTCGGCGATCGCGGCGCCGAAGCTTTCGACCGCGCCGGGCCCGATATAGGTCGCCGGGCGCGGCCTTGCCAACGCGATCTTTTCCGCGCGCACGACATCGAGGCCGATCGCGCCGGCGAGTCCCACTGTTTCGGCAAGGCGTGCCTCGGGCGTACGGCCGGGTCCCGATACCGATCGGGCATACGGATGCAGCACCGCCGCGCTTCCGGCGGAGCGCGGCCGGTCGTTCCGGTCGCCCTCTGCGGTAATCAGCCTGTTATTCGGCGACGGGCTCGACCTCGGATTTTTCGTCGTAAAGCTGAACCGGGGCCACCGGCATCACCGTCGAGATCGCGTGCTTGTACACCAACTGGGAATGACCGTCTCTGCGCAGCAGGATGCAGAAGTTGTCGAACCATGTGATGATGCCCTGCAACTTTACGCCGTTGACCAGGAACACGGTGACCGAGGCCTTGTTCTTCCGGATATGGTTGAGGAACGTGTCCTGAAGGTTCTGGCTCTTTTCTGATGTCATCTTGGGTCCCGTTTTCTTCGAGTTTCGGATTGAACCGTACATGACCCGGGCGGCTCGCGCCGGCCGGGTCGACACACAAACGAGGCAGCATTAACCCAGACGAATTGCAAAGAAAATATGAAACCTCAGATTGGACAAACAAGATCCAGGAGCGCCCGGCACGTCCCGAAATGGGCCGATGGAAGGAAATTTTCGAACTCTCCCCCGTCGGGCGCCTCGGCGCGGATGAGAATCGACGTGCAGCCGGCGTTTGTCGCGCATTCCATGTCGATCGCGGTGTCGCCGACGAACCACACGTCCGGACCCCGCTTGTGGGGGCCTGCGGCCAGCGCAAGATCCACCGGCTCGACCGCGGGCTTGTCGCGGGACGCATCGCTTGCGCCGACCAAGCCAGAAAAATAGCCGTCCCAGCCGAGATGGCTGACTTCGAGGCGCAGATTGGCGCCCATCTTGTTGCTGACAACGCCGAGAAAGACCCCGCGGCTGGACAGTTCGGCCAGCAGCGCCTCGGCGCCGTCGCAGGCGACCAGCCGCTTCAGATGAATCTCTTCGAACCGGCCATAGAAGACATCCTTCGCCTCCCGCCAGCGCTCGCCGAACATTTCAGGGAACGCCTCGCGCATCGACCGGCGCACCCGGGCATGGGTTTCTTCCAGGGTCCAGGTCGGGTGGCCCATCGCCGCCAGGGCGGCGTTCATCGCCTCGTGGATGACCGGAAAGGTATCGACCAGCGTGTTGTCCCAATCGAACAGGACGGCGCCGGGCAGTCGATCAAGCGCCGACATCGCCGTCTTGCTGCTGTTGGGAGAATCGGCGGTACGCCTCGGAAAGCCGTCGGCAAACCGGCCCGGCCCGGCCGTTGCCGATCGTCATGCCGTCGATTCGCGAGATCGCAAGCGCGCCGGCAGTCGTGCTGGTCAGGAACGCCTCGGCCGCACCGGTCGCCTCGGCGATACTGAACGGTCGTTGCTCGACCGTGAGCCCCTCGCCCGCGGCGAGCGCGACGATCCGCGCGCGGGTCACTCCCGCCAGGATCCGCGGCCCCGTTCCCCGCGTGCGCAGGATTCCATCGCGAGTCACGATCCAGGCGTTGCTGGCGCTGCCCTCCGTGACCATTGCCGCATCGTCGATCAGCCACGCCTCGTAGGCGCCGGCGGCGGCCGCCCGCTGACGCGCCAGCACGTTGGGCAGCAGCGCGACTGATTTGATGTCGCATCGCAGCCAGCGCTCGTCGGGGAGGCCGATCACCGTCACGCCGGCTTCGCGCGTGGCCGCGTCCGGTCCGCACACCGGGCGCGCGGTAACGCTCAGAACCGGCTGCACCGACGCCGGATATGCGGCGTTGCGCGGCGCGCTGCCGCGCGTGATCTGAAGATAGACAATGCCCTCGCGAACCCGGTTGCGCCGGGCGACGGAATCGAGCACCACGCCGAGAGCGCGCCGGCCCATCGGCATCGCCAAGTCGATCTCCGCCAGCGAGCGCTCCAGCCGGTCGAGATGGGCCCGGCGGTCGACTAGGCGACCGGCGGCCAAGGCGATGACTTCGTAGACGCCATCAGCGAACTGGTAGCCGCGGTCCTCGACCCCGATTGCGGCCGCGCCGATCGGCAGATAGCGCCCGTTGACATAGGCTATGCGCGGCAAAAGCGACCTCAGAAATATTCCAGGCGAACGGAGAACAGCCGCTCGACATGCTTGATCGCGTTCGAGGCGACGAACATCACGATTCGGTCACCGGCCCGCAGCGGCGTTCCCGCGCGCGGGATGTGCGCCGCGCCGTCACGCACGATCGCGCCGATCAGCACGCCGCTGGGGAGTCCCGCTTCGCGAATCGGCCGCCCAGCAAGGCTCGAAGTCTCGAGCAGTTCGACCTCCATGATCTCGCCAAAGTCGCGCGGCAGCGAATGGACCGCGCGGATCCGACCGCGACGCACATGCTGGAGAACGGTGGACGCGGTGATGGCATGCGGGCTGACCGCGACATCGACGCCCAGTGTGCCGATCAGCGGGGCGTAGTTGATGTTGTTGATCAGCACCACCGCCCGCCCGGCGCCGTGGCGCTTGGCGAGCAGCGCGGCGAGCACGTTCACCTCGTCATCATTCGTGACCGTCACGATCGCCTCGGCGGCGGCCACGTTGGCTTCCTTCAGGATCTCCGGGTCGAGCGCATCGCCGTTCAGCACCGTCACCCCGCTCAGGCGAAGCGCCGCACGCTCGGCCTGAGCCTTGTTGGACTCGATGATCTTGGCGCTCACGCCGGGATGTTCGTCGTGGATCAGCCGTGCCAGGAACTGTCCGACATGGCCGCCGCCGGCAATCACGATACGGCGCACCTCCGGCTCCTCGTGGCCAAAGACGGTCATTGCTCGAGAGACGTGGTCGTTGTCGGCGACGAAGTAGATCTCGTCGCCGGACAGCATCTGATCGTCCGCCGTCGGCACGATCGAGCTGTCGCCGCGGATGATGCCGACGACGACGATGTTGAGTTCAGGGAAGATGCCGGTGAGCTGACGAAGCGGAGTGTTGATGACCGGGCAATCCTCGCCCAGGCGCACGCCGATCGCGCGGACCCTGCCGTCGGCCAGCGGGATCGAATCGAACGCGCCGGGCACGAACAGCCGGCGCGAGATCGCGCGGGCGACCTCGATCTCGGGCGAGATTATCACATCGATCGGCATGTGATCGCGGTTGAACAGATCCGCCCAGATCGGGGCGAGATAGCTTTGCGCACGCACGCGGGCGATCTTGGTCGGTACGTCGAACAGGGAATGGGCGACTTGGCAGGCGACCATGTTGACTTCGTCGGCCTGGGTGACGGCGATGATCATGTCGGAATCGCCGGCCGCGGCGTGCTCCAGCACGTCGGGATGAGAGGCGAAGCCGACGAGGGCGCGGGCATCGAGCGAATCGCCGACCCGCCGGATCAGCTCCTCGGACTGGTCGATGACGGTGACGTCATTGCCTTCCGAGGAGAGCTGGCGGGCGATGTGGAAGCCAACCTGGCCGGCGCCGCAGACGATGACTTTCATGACCTTGAGACCGAGCCTCAGGCCCGGGAGAGTTCTATCTTGTCGCTGCCGCCCACGCCAAGCGACTTGAGTTTGCGGTGCAGCGCCGAACGCTCCATGCCGATGAACGTGGCGGTGCGCGAGATATTGCCGCCGAACCGGTCGACCTGGGCCATCAGATATTCACGCTCAAACCTCTCACGCGCCTCGCGCAGCGGCAAGCCCATAACTTCGCTGTTCTTCCCTGAACCCATCGGATCGGGCGTGTTGGAGACGATCTCGGGCGGCAGCATGTCGGCGCGCACTGGATCGGTCGGGTCGCCCGGGGCCATGATCAGCACCCATTCGGCGACATTGCGTAGCTGGCGGACGTTGCCGGGCCATCCGTAGGACTGGAGCACGGCGACCGCGTCCGGGGCGACCGCGCGGCAGGGCATGCCGCCGGCTGCCGCCGCGCGGTCGATAAAGTGCTGTAGCAGCACGGGAATGTCCTCACGCCGCGCGGCGAGCGAGGGAATGGCGATCGGCACGACGTTGAGCCGGTAGTAGAGGTCCTGGCGGAAGCTGCCGGCGGCCATCTCCGCCTGGAGGTCCCGGTTGGTCGTGGCGATCACACGCGCATCGACACTGACCTCTGTCGTTCCGCCGATCGGAATGAAGGACTGCTCTTGCAGGACACGGACGATCTTGCCCTGGGTTTGCAGCGGCATGTCGGCAACCTCGTCCAGCAGCAGCGTGCCGCCGTGAGCCTGCTCGAACGTGCCCAGGTCGCGGGTCGACCGCTCGCTATTTTGCGCGCCGAACAGCTCGGCCTCCATGCGCTCGGGCGCCATCGTCGCGCAGTTGAGCACCACGAACTGGCCCTGGCTGCGCCGCGAGCCGGCATGGATCATCCGGGCGGCGAGTTCCTTGCCCGAGCCCGGCGGGCCGGTGATCAGCACCCGGCTGTCGCTGGGCGCCACACGCTCGATCGCGTTGCGGACCTGCGACATCGACTGGGCGCTGCCGATCATCTCCCCGTCCGCCCCGGCGCGCTCGCGCAGTTCGGCGTTCTCCCGGGTCAGGCGGGCCGCATCGACTGCGCGCCTGGCCATCAGCACCAGCCGGTCGGCCTGGAACGGCTTTTCGACGAAGTCGTAGGCGCCAAGCTTGATCGCCTTGACCGCGGTCTCGATGTTTCCGTGCCCGCTGATCATCACCACGGGGACATCCGGCCACCTCTCCCGGAGGATCTTCAGGAACGACAGCCCGTCGCGGTCGTCGCCGCGCAGCCAGATATCCAGGATTATCAGATGGGGCCGACGCTCCTCGATCAGCCGCATCGCGCCTTCCGTATTCGCCGCGGAGCGGCAGCAATAGCCCTCATCGACAAGGATGTCGGAGATGATTGTCCGGATATCGGCCTCGTCATCGACTACCAGGATATCAGTCTGCACCGCCCACCACCTCCGAGACGACCCTGCCGGCTCTCTCGCCGGCCGATTCCGTAATCCCGTCCTTGGGCAAGATCAACCGCACACATGCACCGCCCCGGGCTGCGTCCCCGATCCAGACGTCGCCGCCGTGCTCTTCCATGATCTTCTTGACGATCGCCAGGCCGAGCCCGGTGCCCTTGTCGCGCGTGGTCACGTAGGGCTCGGTGAGGCGCTCGCGCTCGCTGTCCGGCAACCCGCGGCCGTTGTCCCGGACCGCGACGATCGTGCCGGCTTCCTCGCGCCCGATGCTGAGCAGGACGCGGCCGGGCTCCGCGCCGACCGTGCGCGCCTCGATCGCCTCGACCGCGTTCTTAAGCAGATTGGTCAGCGCCCGGCCGACCAGTCCGACATCGCACGGCACGACGACCGGTTCCTCGGGAAAGCTGGTCTCGAACGTGATATCGGGGTGGGCCATCTTTTGCAGCGTGAGCGCGACCCGACAGGCATCGACCAGATCGCTGGGCTCGATGACCGCGCTCGGTATGCGCGCAAATTCGGAGAACTCCTGGACCATCCGGCCGATGACGCCGACATGGCGGATGATGGTCTCGGTACAGGCGTCGAATGTCTTGGGGTCCGAGGTGATCTCATCGTGGAACTTCCGGCGCAACCGCTCCGCCGAAAGCTGGATCGGAGTCAGCGGGTTCTTGATCTCATGGGCGATCCGACGCGCCACGTCGGACCAGGCGGCCTTGCGCTGGGCGGACTGGAGCTCGGTGATATCGTCGAACGTCACCACGAAGCCGTGCACGGCCGCGCCCTCAATATCGGCGACGATGCGGGCGAACAGCGTCCGGGTCATGCCGCCGCGCTCCAGCTTGACCTCAATCTCGCCCTGATGGTCAGACTGCCGGCGCATCTCGCCCAGGAGCGCACCCATCTCGGGCACGGCACGGGCAAGGTGGCGCCCTATGCGCGAGTCCAGATCGAGCGCCAACAGATCCGAGGCCGAGCGGTTAGCCAGGTTGATCCGCCCCGCCGCGTCCAGCCCGATCACCCCGGCGGAGACGCCCGACAGCACCGTCTCGATGAAATGGCGCCGGTTGTCGACCTGCCGGTTGGCCTCGAGCAGCTCGTCGCGCTGGGCCTCGAGCTGATCGGTCATCCGGTTGAAGGCCTTGGTGAGTGAGGCGATCTCGTCATCGCCGTCGGTCTCGTCGACCCGGGTCGCGAGGTCGCCGCCGCGCACCCTCTCGGCGGCCGAGGCGAGCGCCGAGATCGGCCCGGCCAGGCGGGTGGCGAAAGTCAGCCCGACCCAGATCGCCGCCATCAGCAGCAGCAGCGCCACCAGCACGAACATCATCGCGAAGGTGATCTCGAAGGTCCGCCGCTCGCCCTCGAGCGATTCGTACTGGGAGACGGCCTTCTTGGTCCGTGCGATATGATCGAGCACGCGCGGCTCGACGAACCGGCCAATATAGAGGAAAGCGTCGATCGCGCCATCGAGCTTGACGATGGCGCGCATGCGGTCGTCCGAGCCGGAGGTGAGGACGACCGGCTCGCCGTTGCCGGCCCTTTCCAGCGCGTGCAGCGGAATCGGGTCGTGGTCGAGCACGAAGCTCAGGTTCCACCGCGCGAGCACCCGCCCGGCGCCGTCGAAGACGTAGGCCTCGCTCAGGTTTCGCACCATGCCTTGGGCGGCGACGAAGCGGGAGAACCGGTCGGGCTCGGTCCACAGATGGGGCGAGGCCCGGTTCACGTCGCGCGCCATGGCGAGCAGGTCGCCGCGGATCACCTGCTGATGCTCGCGCAGATAGGCCTCGGCGACCAGGGTCGATTCCTCGAGCGCTGTGCGCACCCGGTCGGAGAACCATGCCTGCACGCCGAAGCTGAAGAACAGCGCCGAGAACACCGAGACGATGATTGCCGGGATCAGCGCGATCATGCTGAACCAGACCACGAGGCGGGTATGCAGCCGCGCGCCGACGCTGCCGCGCCGCCGCGCGATCCAGATCGCCACTAGGCGGCGGGCGACGATCGCGCCCAGCAATAGGAACAGCACCAAGTCGAGATTGAGCAGCACCAGGACGGTGCGCGGATCGGTTCCGAACGGCACCGAGCCCGACAATGCGGCGTATGTCGCCAGGGCCGCGCCCAGCGACAGCGCCGCGAGCGTCAGCGGCAGCTTGCGCCCGAGCCCGGCCCGGGCCGCCCGATCGGTCAGGCGAACAGCCAGGGCCGGTTCCAACGCCGCCGCCTTTTCCGTCATCATGCTCGGGTCGGCTTGCCAAGCTGCCGCCCTCGGCCGTCGGGGAAGGGCGAAGTCGACATCATCTTATGCCCCGCACGGCTTCGATGTCGAGATCGCGGATCTTCTCGACCTCACGCACGACCCGGCCCTTGATGCCCGGTGCCGAGCACCCGCCGGTCCGTATCGCGCCCGCATCGCCGCTCACGCCGCCATCGCCCGCTCGCCGAAGAACCGGTTGAGCGCTGCCCGAACGCCGCGGGGATCCGATTCGGCGTTGACCGCAGCGCGGAACGCCGCGCCGTCGCGATGGCCCTTGCTGTATCAAGCCAAGTGCTTGCGCGCCATGCGCACTCCGGTGCGCGGGCCGTAGTGATATGGAGCATCTCCTCGAAATGACCGCGCACCGTCACGGCCTGGGCCTCCAGGGAAGGCTGGGCCGGGATCTCTCGCCCGCCGAGCAAGGCGATGATTTGGCCCAGAAACCACGGCTGCCCGGCTGCGCCGCGACCGATCATCACGCCGTCCGCGCCCGAGGCCGCCAGCGCCGCCCGAACATCGCAGAGGCTTACGATATCGCCGTTGACGATCACCGGCGTCGAAACCGCGCGCTTGACCGCGGCGACGAACGGCCAGTCGGCGGTCCCGTTGTATGGCTGGCGCCGCGTGCGGCCGTGGATGGTGACCATTTGGACACCGCAATCTTCGGCGATCGCCGAAGATTGCGGGTCGTCTCGTCCCAGCCGGTGCGCATTTTCAACTTCACCTGAACCGGCACGGCGGCGACCACCGCCTCGATGATCCGCCGCGCGTGGGCGAGATCGCGCATCAGCGCCGAGCCGCACATCTTGTTGTTGACCACCTTCTTGACTGGGCGGCCCATGTTTATGTCGATGATCGCCGCTCCGCGATCGACGTTGAGGCGGGCCGTCTCGGCCATGATTTCCGGGTCGTGGCCGGCGAGCTGGACTGCCATCGGAAACTCTTCGGTGCAGCCGGTCAACATCTTCAGGGTCCTGTCGTTGCTGCGGATCATCGCCTCGCCGGCGATCATCTCCGAGAACACCAGCCCCGCGCCCCAGCGCCGCACGACGCGCCGGAACGGCAGGTCGCTCACCCCGGACGTGGGCGCGAGCATGACCGCATCGGGAATGCGGATCCGGCCGATCGTCAGCGTCATGGGACGACCACATCGGTGACGAACTTGACGCCGGGATAGGAGAGCGTGAGCAGAAGATAGGCCAGGAGCACGATACGCGCCGCCTGCCTGCCGCGTAACCCGTTCGTCGAATGCGCGATCAGCACGCCGCACAGCGCGATCAGGGTACACAGCGACAGGACCGTCTTGTGGTCCCAGGCGAGTAGCCTGCCGTCGAAGGTGTACCGGCTTGCGATGCCCGTCGCCAGGCCGCAGAACAGCAGGATCGCGCTCAGGCTCAGCATGCGGACTTGCAACCGCTCGCCGTCGGCGATCGAGGGCAACAGCCGGCTGAGCCTTGTCGGCCGCTTCGCCTTGAGCGCGCGTTCCTGGACGAACGCGCCGGCGCCTGCGACGGCTCCGATTGTCAGGAAGCCGTAGGCGAGCAGCGCGAAGACGATATGCGCGCCGGTCCAGGCACCGAGGCCGCCGGCGGCCAGCGGGCGCTCCGGCAGGTCCTGCGAGATGGTCGCGAGCGCGCCGATCAGGACCAGATAGGGCAGCAGCAGCGCCGCCAGCCGCCGGGCCTCGCTGGACAACGCGGAGACGGCCGCGAACAACACGAGGCTGACGGCGACCGTCGCCCAGAGCGCCGAGCCCAGCCCGGTCCGCCAGCCCGGAGCGAACAGGAGTACTACGGTCAGCACCGAGCCGATCAGCCCGACGCCCAGCAGCAGCCAGAACAGCGTGCCCCTGTCTCCGCTGCCGCGATAGGGCAGCACCGCCGCCGGGACGAGGGCGAGGAGCGCGCTGATCGACACCAGGACGGTCACGGGCATGTCCGGACTATATCCCAGCCGTCCGATTACGACAGCGCCGATAAGAAGCCTTGGCAACCCATCCGGCGGCGATTAGGGTCCGCCCCCGAACGCCACCCGGAGCGCCAGATGGACGATTGCCTGGCCCTGATCCTCGCCGGCGGGCGAGGCGCGCGCCTGGGTAATACTGAACCCAAGCAGTATTTGCCGCTGGCCGGCAAGCCGGTCCTGCGCCATGCCGCCGAGGCGTTTCTGGGCCATATCGCAGTCGATCGGGTGCGCGTGGTCATCGGGCCCGACGACCGCGCCCGCCATGACGCCGCGCTCTCCGGCTTGCCGGTGATCGAGCCCGTCATCGGCGGCGAGAGCCGCCAAGCCTCCGCCCGGCACGGTCTGGAAAGCCTGATCGAGGCGGCGCCGCGCTTGGTGCTGATTCACGACGCCGCGCGGCCGTTTCCAGATCCCGGGACGATCGGGCGCACCGTCGCCGCGCTCGCCGATCATCCAGCGGCCGTGCCGGCGACACCGCTCGGCGATACGCTGAAGGAGGCGCGCGACGGGCTGGTCGTCCGCACGGTGGACCGAATCGGCCTCTGGCGCGCCCAGACACCGCAGGGATTTCGGTTTGCCGGCATCCTGGCGGCGCACCGCGCGGCCGCCGGCCGGGACCTGACCGACGATGCCGCGGTCGCAAAGCGCGCCGGGCTGGAGGTTGCCCTGGTCGCGGGTCGCGAGTCCAACATGAAAATCACCACCGAAGAGGATCTGGAGCGCGCCCGCCGCTGGCTCGCCGGCGCGCCGGCGGAAACCCGCAGCGGGCTGGGATACGACGTCCACGCCTTCGGCCCCGGGGGCTCGGTCACTCTGTGCGGCGTCGAGATCGCCCACGACCGCGGTCTGGTCGGCCACTCCGATGCCGATGTGGCAATGCATGCGCTCACCGATGCACTCCTGGGCGCGATCGGCCGGGGCGATATCGGGATGCATTTCCCGCCCGGCGAGCCTGAATGGCGCAATGCCCGGTCCGAGATCTTCCTGCGGCGCGCGGCCGGGCTGGTGGCCGAGGCAGGCGGGCGGATCGTCAACATCGATCTGACGATCGTCTGCGAGGCGCCGCTGATCGGCCCGCACAGGGCGGCGATGACTGCCGAACTCGCCCGGATCCTGGAGATCGACACGGGCCGGGTGAGCGTCAAGGCAACGACCACCGAGCGGCTCGGCTTCACCGGGCGCGGCGAAGGAATCGCCGCCCAGGCGGTGGCAGCCGTGCGGCTGGGCGGCTGACCGGGCGATGGCCGGCGCCACCGCGCGCCGGGACTCGCCCTTTTGGCCGCCTTGGCGGGACGGCGCGACGTTCGTTGCGACCTTCGGCGGGGTGGGTCTGTTGCCGAAGGCACCCGGCACCTGGGGCTCGCTGGCGGCGCTGCCGTTCGGCTGGGCGATTCTGGCGACGCTCGGCTGGCAGGGGGTGCTGGCGGCAAGCCTCGCCGTCGCGATGATCGGCTGGTGGGCGAGCCGGGCCGTCGTCGCCCGCACGCGGATCGAAGACCCCGGCGCGATCGTCATCGACGAGGTCGCCGGGCAGTTCCTATGCCTTGCGGCAGTGCAGGCAAACCTGTGGCACTTCGCCCTCGCCTTTGTCATGTTCCGGATGATGGACATTCTCAAGCCCTTCCCCGCCAACTTGGCCGATCGTAAGCTGGACGGCGGGTTGGGCGTGATGGCCGACGACATCGTGGCCGGCATCTATGCATTGGCCGCGACCGCGGTCGCGATCCGGGTACTGGAAGGCCGATGGTGATGGAACGGGAGATCCTGGCCCGCGCCGAGGCGGTGCTCGACGCCTGTCGGACCTCGGGGCTGATGGTGACGACGGTGGAGTCTTGCACCGGGGGCCTTCTGGCCGGCGCGTTGACCGCGATCGCGGGCTCCTCGGACGTGGTGGAGCGCGGGTTCGTGACCTACAGCAACGAGGCCAAGAACCAGCAGGTCGGCGTGCCGATCGACTTGATCGAGGCCCACGGCGCGGTCTCCGAACCGATCGCGCGTGCGATGGCCGAAGGGGGCGTTGCGCACAGCAACGCCGATATCGCTGCCGCCGTCACGGGCGTCGCCGGCCCCGGCGGGGGCAGCGCGGCAAAGCCGGTCGGGCTGGTCCACATCGCCGCGGCCCGGCGCGGCGGCGCCACGGTTCACCGGCGGCACGTCTTTCCGGGCGACCGGACCGCGATCCGTGAGGCTTCGGTCCTGGCCGCGCTCGGGCTGATCCGGGACCTCTCCAAATGGCGCGACAAAAAATGAGACGCGCCAAATCCGGAATCGAACGGTTATCTCGAAGGATCGGCGGTCGAGGCCTTGGCCTTACGGTCGGCGCGCACGCAGCTCCTGCATGCGCCGGTCGATCTCCCGGTGGGTCACGAAGCCCTTCTCGGCCAGAAGGTTTGCGAGGCCCTGGGTCCAAAGCTCGAAATAGCTCAGGGTGTCGTAGAAATCCGCCGGCAGATCCTCGCGGGCGCGGCGGAATTCGTCGATCCGCAGATGCTTCCGCGCCGTCGGCCCGAGCGCGTTGACCAGGGCGGTCAGTTCTTTCTGCCACTCCGCTGGCTCGCGCGCATTGGTGTCGATCGGGCCGGCCTTGGCGCCGGATCCGCCGATATCGTTGGGCCTTCTCACCGCATGGCTCCAGAGTCGGATGCGACTGGGGCGCCAGCTTTTCACACCGACCGCGGTCGTCGCAACGGCCGCCCGGCGCCAGGATTGCGCAATTGCAAGCAAGGGAGTGTCGCGCCGTGCTGCTCAGCACCGATCGGATTCTGACCACCCATGTCGGCAGCCTTCCCAGGCCCGGGGATCTCCTGGATCTCTTGCTGGCGGAGGAGGAAGGCCGCCCGCACGACGCCTTGGCCCTGCAATCGCGGGCCAGATCCGCGGTGGCCGAGACCGTCGCCCGCCAAGTCGATGCCGGGATCGACATCGTCAGCGACGGCGAGATGAGCAAGATCGCCTACACCTTCTACGTCAAGCACCGGCTGGACGGGGTGGGTCCCGGTCGGCCGGGCGACGGTCCCGGCACCGGCGCCCTGGTCGGCCGCGACATGTCGGAGCACCCGGATTTCAACGAGCGGATGACCGCCTGGCAGGGTCAGTGGGTCCGCAAGTTCGAACGGCCCTTCTGCATCGGGCCGCTCGCCTATTCGGACCGCGGCCCGCTGGAGCGCGATCTGGCCAATCTCGGAGCGGCGGTCGAGACCGCCGCTCCGGCCGAGGCGTTTATGAATGCCGCCTCGCCGGGCGTGCTGACCAAGTTCATGCCCGACGCGCATTACCGAGACGAGGATGCCTATGTCGAGGCCTTGGCCAACGCGATGAAGACCGAGTACGAAGCGATCGCCGAAGCCGGCTTCATCCTGCAGATCGACTGCCCGGATCTGGGCTCTGCCCGGCATAACCAGTATCGGCATCTGGACGATGCCGCCTTCCTCAGGATCGCCGCGCGCAACGTCGAAGCGATCAACCATGCCACCGCCGGCATCCCGGCCGAGCGCATGCGCCTGCATATCTGCTGGGGCAATTACGAAGGTCCGCACACCCATGACGTGCCGCTTGCCAAGGTGCTGCCCATCTGCATGAAGGCGCGCCCGCAAGGGTTCCTGTTCGAAGGCGCCAACCCGCGTCACGAGCACGAATGGGAGGATCTGGCCGCAGCCGGGCTTCCGGACGACAAATTGTTGATTCCCGGAGTCATCGATTCGACGTCGAACTTCGTCGAGCATCCGCGGCTGGTCGCCCAGCGGTTATGCCGGTATGCCGACATCGTCGGGCGCGAGCGGGTGATCGCCTCCGCCGATTGCGGCTTCGGCACCTTTGCTGCCCAGGATCCCCAGGTCGCCGCCTCCGTCGTGTGGTCCAAGCTCGAAGCCATGGCCGAAGGTGCGCGCATCGCCACCGGGCGCCTCTGGGCGCGGTAGGGCCGGCCGCCGGCCCGGCGCTTACCCGGAAACGATCATTTCCTCGACATCGCGCAGGCGGTCCTTGCCGAAGAACATCTCGGCTCCGACGAAGAAGGTCGGGCTGCCGAAGGCGCCGGCATCGACCGAGGCCCGGGTGTTGGCGAGAAGCCGGTCCTTGACCTCTTGATCTTCGATCCGCGCGAGGATCGCACCGCCTTCGAGGCCCGATGACTCCAGCGCGGACCGAATGACCTCGGGCTCGTCGAGCTTCTTGGGGTCCTCCCACATGTGGTGGAAGACCGCGTCGACATACGGGCCAAACGCGCCGTCGATCTCGGCCGCCGCCGCGCCGCGCATGATCCGCAGGGTGTTGACCGGGAAATGCGGGTTCGGCCGAAACGCGGCGATGGCGTGGCGGACGATGAAGCGGTCGGTCTCGAGCCGCTCATAGGCCGGCTTGTTGAGCACGCCTTCGTGCTGGGCCATCGGCGGCCGATTATTGGTTAACTTGAAAACACCGCCCAAAAGCACTGGAACATAATGAAATTTTGTTCCCGTTCGAGCCTCGATGGCGGGAATCGCCTTGTGACTCAGATAGGCGTTGGGGCTGCCGAAGTCGAAGTGAAAGGCGACCGTTGGGGGCATGATTCGCTCTACCATTTCTCGATCCAGGGGCGTAAATCCATCTCGAAGGCCCAGGCGTTGCGCGGCTGGATGTGAAGCTGCCAATAGACTTCGGCAATGTGGTTGGGATCGATGATCCCGTCCCTCTCCTTCAAGGCGTACCGGTCGGGGAAGTTGTCGCGGATGAAGGCGGTGTCGATCGCCCCGTCGATGACGACGTGGCTGATGTGGATGTTCTTCGGCGCGAGCTCGCGCGCCATCGATTGGGCCAGCGCGCGCAGCGCGCCCTTGGCGCCGGCGAAGGCGGCGAACCGGGCCGCCCCGCGCACGCTCGCGGTTGCGCCGGTGAAGATGATCGTACCGCCGCCGCGCGGCTCCATCCGCCGCACCGCCTCGCGCCCGCACAGGAAGCCCGAGAAACAGGCGAGCTCCCAGACCTTGAAGTAGCGCCGGGCGGTCTCCTCCAGGATCGACGATGGCGCGTTGGCGCCGATGTTGAAGACCATCGCCTCGATCGGGCCGATGTCGGCCTCGATGCGCTCGAACATCTCGACGACCTGGTCCTCCTGGCGGGCGTCGTATCCGAAGGGATGGGCCGTGCCGCCCCTGGCCTCGATCTGCTCGACCAGCGGGGCGAGCCGGTCGGCCTTGCGCCGAACTACGCAGGTCGGATAGCCGCCGCGCGCGAACCGGCGCGCGACCGCCCCGCCCGTCGCATCGCCCGCCCCGACCACCAGGGCAACAGGACCGCCAGCCATGATCTTCACCTTCTGCTCCTCGCGCGGGGTAGTTTGCGGTGGATCGCCGTCCGCGGCTAGTCTCCAGGGGTGGGATTTCGAGCGGCCGGGGCACGAAGAATGGCGAAGAGCGGGGTGAAACTGTGGGGTATCGGCACGCCGCGCACCCACCGGCCGCAATGGCTTGCCCGCGAAATGGGCATCGATTACGAGCTTGCGCGCATCGGGCCGCGGACCGGAGAGACCTGGACGCCGGAGTACCTCGCGATCAATCCGCGCCACAAGGTGCCGGCCATGACGCACGGCGATTTGATCCTGACCGAGAGCGTTGCGATCATGAGCTACCTTGCCGAAGTCTTTCCGGCGCCCGATCACATATTCGTGCCGGCGACGACGGTGGAGCGCGTCCGGCTACAGGAATGGTGCTTCTTCCTGATGTCGGAAATCGACGCCAACGCGATCTACACCATCCGTCGGCACGGCGACCTCAAGGCGATCTATGGCGAGTCGCCGGTGGCGGTCGAATCGGCCGGCGAATACTTCGTTCACCAGATCGATCGAATGGAGGAGCGGATCAAGGCAGCCGGACACCATCTGATGGGCGATCGGATGAGCGTTGCCGACATAGTGTTCGTCACCTGTCTCGACAGCGCGATCGCCTACAAGCTGCCGGTCCCGGACTACCTGATGGCCTATCACGCACGGCTGGCGGCGCGGCCGGCCTATATCGAGACCAGGGCGGAGAACTGCGATGACCGGCCCGCTTGAAGGGATCCGCGTCCTCGACCTGACGACGATGGTCTCGGGGCCGGTGGCGACGATGATGCTGGCCGACCAGGGCGCGGACGTCATCAAGATCGAATCGCCTTCCGGCGACATCATGCGCAGGACCGGCCACGAGCATCGCGGCATGTCGGCCTCGTTCCTGTCGTGCAACCGCTCCAAGCGCTCACTCGCGGTCGACCTCAAGACCGGGCACGGGCTTGCTATTGTCCGCAAGCTCGCCGCGACCGCCGACGTGCTGGTCCAGAACTTCCGGCCCGGCGCGATCGAACGCATGGGGCTTGGCGAGGACGCCGTCCGCGCGCTTCGGCCGGACATCATCTTCGTGTCGATCAGCGGGTTCGGAGAGACCGGGCCCTACGCCCACCAGCGGGTCTATGACGGGGTCATCCAGGCGCTCTGCGGCCTCAACGAAATCCAGGCCGACCGGGACACCGGCCGGCCCCGCATGGTGCGCACGATCATCCCCGACAAGACCACCTCGGTCACCGCCGCCCAGGCGATCACCGCGGCCCTGTTCGCGCGCGAACGCAGCGGCAAGGGCCAGCATGTCCGGCTTTCGATGCTGGACACCATGGTCGCCTTCCTGTGGCCCGAAGGCAGCGCCTCGCTGAGCTTCGTCGGCAACGAAACCGACCCCGCCGAGGGCCAATCCGCGACAGACTTGGTGTTCGCGACCGCCGATGGCTATATCACCGCCGGCGCGGTCTCGGATGCCGAATGGGCCGGGATGTGCCGCGCCTTCGGCCGCGAGGAGCTGATCGAGGACGCGAGGTTCCGCACCGCCTCGGCCCGGGTCCGGCGCGTCGCCGAGCGGCGGGAGATCATGGCCGATGAGATCGCCAGGTGGCCCAGCGAGGAGATCCTCGCCCGGCTGGATGTCGAAAGCGTACCGGCGGCCCCGGTGCTCGCGCGCGTCGCGGTCATCGAAGACCCCCAGGTCATTGAGAACCGCATGATCGAGATCCACGACGACCCGGCGCTGGGTGCGGTCCGCCAGCCCCGCCCGGCCGCCCGCTTCGATGCGACGCCCTCGGCCATCCGGGCGATGGCCCCCTATCTCGGCGCCGACAACGAAACGATCCTGGCCGAGCTCGGCTACGACCCGGAAGAGATCGTCCGCCTCACCAAGGCCGGCGCCCTGCGCAGCGACGGTCCGCCTGGCTGAAGTCGCCGGCTACTTGTGGCCGCCATGGCCCATGCCGCTGTCGTCCATGCCGCCGGGACCGCGCGCGGCGACGCCGCGGATCGTCGCCGCAACCGTGATCGCGCCCGCCTTCTCGAAGCTGAGCGTCAGTGGGAACCGGTCGCCCTGCTTCAGCGGCGCGTGCAGGCCAATCAACATCACATGGTAACCGCCGGGCTTGAGCACGGTCATGGCCCCGGGCTCGACCGGCATGGCATCGACGCGGCGCATCCGCATCACGTTGTCTTTCATGATGTGGGTGTGCAGCTCGACCCGCCGGGCCACCGGCGCCGAAGCCGCGACAAGGCGGTCCGCGCTCGCGCCGGCGTTGCGGATGGTCACGAACGCGGCGCCGGCCTTGGCCATGCCGGCGCTGGCCCGCGCCCACGCCGCCTCGACCTTGATCGGGCCCGCCATGGCCTGAGCATGTCTGTCCGCGGCCGTCGCCGGGACCGTGAAAATCGCTGCCGTCAGCCAGGCGGCACAGAAAAGAACGTGTCTTGGCATGGTGTTTCCCGCTGGTTCATGATTGAAACGAAACGGCTAGGAAACGGCGGGCGGCGCCCTCGGCTGGACCGGCCTCGAGCCTCGAGCCAGCAGGCGAACGGGATCGGGAGCTTCCGGACGGGCGACCCCGCAGGCGCGGTCCGGCGGCTTGAACCCGGCAGCCTCCTCGGCGGAGGGGGTTCCGGCTGTCGTGCCAGCGTCGGGGCACAGCGGACAAGCCGGACAATGGCTCAGCGCATCGGGCTGCGGCGCCCCACCGAGGGCGATCGGCCGTCCGTTGTCGGCGCTGCAGATCGTCGCCCATTCACCGGTCGAAACCGCGGCGATGACCGCGACCGGCAAGAGCGCCTGCACGAATAGCGCGATGGCCGCGGCCACCGATCGGAGCAGAAGCGTCCGACGACTCATCGCGTGGCGGCCCTGATCATTTCAACGATCCTGGGCGGGGTGACCGGGTAATCGGTCACCTTGATGCCGAAGGGCGAGAGCGCATCCTCGATGCCGGCGACGATGGCCGCCGCCGCCGGCACGGTGCCGCATTCGCCGACGCCCTTCACTCCCAGCGGGTTGAGCGTCGATGGCGTCTCCTCGAAGCGGAGATCGAGCCGGGTGAGTTCGGTCGCGGTCGGCATCACGTAGTCGGCCAAGGTCGTTGTCAGCGGCTGGCCGGCCGCATCGTAGCCCATCCACTCGAACAGCGCATTGCCGATGCCGTGGACCACCCCGCCGGTCACCTGGCCGTCGACCAGCATCGGGTTGACCCGACGGCCGCAGTCGCTGACCACCACATAACGGATGAACGAGACCTCGCCGGTCTCGATATCGACCTCGACCTCGACGGCATGGACGCCGTTGGAATAGGTCAGACTCGACGGCTTGAAGTTGACGTTGGCCTCCAGCCCCGCCTCGACGCCGTCGGGCAGCGAATAGCCGGGCACGCCCGAGGCGGCCTCGGCGACTTCGGCCAACGCCACCGACAGGCCCGCCGCCCCGGCGACGCGGATCCGGCCGTCGGCGATCTCCAGGTCCTCGATTGGCGCCTCGAGCATCTGGGCGGCGAGCTTGAGCACTTTCTCGCGCACCTCGCGCGCGGCGATGTGGACCGAGGAACCCGCAGTCACGGTCTGGCGGCTGGCGAAGCCGCCCAACCCCAGGGCGATCGTCCCGGTGTCGCCGCACACGACCTCGATCTCGGCCGGGTCGACGCCGACCTGATCGGAAGCGATCTGAGCGAGGATGGTCTTGAGCCCCTGGCCGATCGCGAGCGCCCCGGTGAACACCTTGACCCGGCCGGAGCGCTCGATCCTGACGATGCCCGATTCGAATGGCCCGCGCCCGGTGCCCTTGAGCCCGTTCGCGAGTCCCAGCCCGAGATAGCGTCCGTCGATCCGCGCGGCGGCTTGGCGCGCGGCGAAAGCGCCAGCCTCGACCGCATTGAGCGCGATCGCCTGGCATTTGGGAAAATCGCCGCTGTCGGCCTTCACCGGGGTGCCGGCACGGGTTTTGAGCGGCATCGTATACGGCATCGCCTCGGGCGGGATCAGGTTGCGCCGGCGGATCTCACCGCGGTCCATGCCGAGCCCGGCGGCGGCCGCGTCGAGCAGCCGCTCGATGACGTAGTTGCCTTCCGGATAACCGGCGCCGCGGACCGGCATCGCCGGCACGGTGTTGGTCTCGACCACCTTCACGGCGATGTCCAGCGCCGGCACCATATAGGCGCCGGGCACCGAGGTCGAGGCGTTGTAGGGCAGATTGATGCCCTGGGGCGTGTAGGCGCCCTGGTCCTGGAGCATGGCGCCGCGCACGCCCAGCACCCTGCCCTCGCCGTCGACGGCGATTTCCATGTCCCAGAACTGTTCGCGCTCCTGGATGGAGGCCACGAAATGCTCGCGCCGATCCTCGATCCACTTGACCGGGCGATCGAGCAGCCGGGCGGCGATGGCGAGCACCAGCTCCTCGTTATACATCAGATACTTGGCGCCGAAGCCGCCGCCAACATCGGGCGCGACGACGCGCACGCGGGCCTCCTCGCTCCCCAGCATCTTGACCAGCCCGGCACGGACCTCGTGGGACATCTGGGTCGAAGACCACAGGGTCAGGCGCTCCTCGACCTGATCGTAGCGGGCGATTGCGCCGCGCCCCTCGATCGAATGGGCGCCGCCGCGGTGCTGGGTATAAGCGGCGCGCGCCACATGGGCGGCGCGCGCGAACGCCGCCGCGCAATCGCCGTAGCACTGGCCGAACTCGACCAGGACGTTCGACGGCCGCTCCGTGTGGACCGGCGGCGCGCCCTCGGCCGCAGCTTCCCGGCAGCCGGCGACCGAGGCCAGCGGCCGGTAGTCGACTTCGACCGCAGCCGCGCCGTCCTCCGCCAGATAACGGCTGTCGGCGATCACCACCGCGACCGCCTCGCCGACATGGCAGACCTCGGTGTTGGACAGCACGTGAGGAGTCACGTCGTCGGGGAGCTGGTCGGTGCGGAAGCCGAGCGGCAGGCGCGTTCCGCTCAGATGCGGGGCCAGATCGGCCAGCGTGAAGACCGCATGTACCCCGGCCATCGCTTTTGCCGCTTCGGTCTCGATGGCGTCGACCCTGGCGTGAGGATGGGGCGAGCGCACGAAGACCGCGTGAACCGTGCCGGGAATGTGGATGTCATCGACGAAGCGCGCCCGGCCGCGCAGCATTGCCGGGTCTTCGATCCGGCGGACCCGCTGTCCGAACATCCGGGCGGGCGCTCAGGCGCGCTTCAGATGGGCATCGCGGCGCTGGAACAGGGCCTCGTCGGCATAGCCCATGGTCTCGGGCAGGCCGCGCCCCAGCATCACCTGGAAATAGACCGGCTCCAGGCTGTCGTTGACGTAGCCGTGCACGACACCCGGCGGGCAGGCCGCGCACTCCCAAGGTCCCAGCCGGCGCGAGATTTTCTCGCCCGTCTTCTCGTCCTCGAAAAAGACCGTCAGCATGCCCTGCAGGACGAAGAAGATTTCCTCGACCTCGTGGGTGTGGGCGGCGTTTCCCTGGCCGGGCTCGACATACATGATCGACAGGGTAAAGCCGCGCGGTGGGATGGCGCCGTCCTCGTCGTGCTTGCCCGAGCCGCCGGCGCCGATGAAGCGGTGCTGGGCGCGCTTGTAGCCCTCGATCCTGGCGTCCTCGAAGGCGTCCCAGTCCGGCGTAATCTCCCGGAAGCAGCGCACGTATCGATCGGCGATCTCCCGGACCGGGACATTGACCAGCTCCGGCGGACGGTCATGGCGGGCAACGCTCATCGGGCAATTCCTTCGTCGCGATGGATCGGGCGGGCTTGCGCCGGGGTCGATGATGGCACCGCGCGGCCGGGCCGACAACGCCCGCTCGCCCGGCCGGCATTGGCGGACTGAGCTGTACCAAACTTGACAATAGCTCCCGTCAAGGTCATGCTCCACGCCTATGTCACGGGCACGGTTAACTGGGTGTTCTTCGTCTGCAATCAGTTCGTTAACTCGACGTGGAGATATGATGGCAACCTACAAGAAAATTCAGGAATGGGTTCAGAAAAAATACGGATGGATACCGAAGACGTGTTGGATAGCCCATTGCAAAGAAATAGCTGGACTTGAACGTTACGATGCCCCAAATCGTAAAGGAAGAGAACGTTTTAAGCTTTGTCCAGAAGAGAAACGTGAGCCGATATTGTCAGCGTTCCAGAATCTCGGGATGCTTGAAAGGTGTGGATCATCCGAGTAAATCAAATCCAGTCGCTACAGCGGGGCCCGCGCCAGACGGCGCTGGTCCTCCGCACAGAACGCCTCTTCGCCCAAACCACGCAACCACGATGTAACCTTGAATCCTACATCTGCGATCCCTCGTATTAAGAACATAAAAAGAACATACGTTCAGGTCGGAGGAGTATCAAGGATTAGGCAGAAACCGTCTCGACACCGAAATTGGCGGGTGTTGTGCGGACGGTTGCGGATTGCTACCGTATTTCCCGATCGTGCAACCCAAGTAGGGCAAGGCGCTCGCGCACGCAACCAGGATCGCCCCCGTAGAGGGCTAGTCGTTATCAGGGTGGAGGCACCATGGCTCAGGATAAAAGCGGCATCGGCTCCAAGACGCCCACACGTCGGTCATTCCTTGCCGGGACGACCGGGCTCGGTCTCATCCTCGCAACGGGCGCCGCGCCTGCGTTCATCCGGGAAGCCGGCGCATCGAAGATGCGCAAGGTCACCTTCATGCTGCCCTGGCTGTTCGTCGGCGGGCACGCCTTCGAGTTCGCAGCGCAGAAGCTCTATTGGAAGAAGCGCGGCCTCGATGTGGCGATCACCCGCGGCTACGGCTCGGGTGCGGCCTGCAAGACGGTTTCCGCCGGCAAGGCCATGTTCGGCGAGGCGAGCTACGGCGTGATGGTCAACGGCGTCTCCAAGGGCCTCGATACCGTGGCCATCGGCGCGAAGCTGCAACGCAGCCCGATCGCAATTTCCTGCCGGCGCAGCTCCGGCGTCAGCAAGGTGAAGGACCTGGAGGGCGCGCACCTTGTTCAGGCGGCGGCATCGGGCGACACCGTGATGCTCAACGGCTTCGTCAAGGCTGCCGGTCTCGATCGCTCGAAGATCAGGCAGACCATCGTCCATCCGAGCAAGCTGATCTCCACGGTTTTCAACAAGCAGGCGGACTGCACCGGGACCTACTACGTCTCCAACGCGGCGACGCTGGCGACGAAGACGCCGACAATCCACTTCCTGTATGCCGATTATGGGCTGCAGACCCTCGATCTCGGGCTCATTACCCGCTCCGACATGATCAAGAACGAGCCGCAGCTTGTTCAGGATATGGTCGACGGCGCCATGGAAGGGCTCAAGCTGCAGCTTCTGGAGCCGGAGACGTGTCTCGACATCATGATCGAGGCCAAGCCGGAGCTGAAGACCCGCGAGCGGCAGCTCCTGCTGACCCACGCCGGCAACACCAACGCGCTGTCGCTCGGCCCGGCGGTACGGGACCACGGTCTCGGCTATATGGCCGAAGCCGATCAAACCAGGACCCGCGACGTGGTCATCAAGTATATGGATGCCAGGAACGTGCCGCCGATCGGCGAGCTGTTCGTCAACCGCTTCGCCGGAAACATCAAGCTGTCGGCCAGCGAATGGGCCGACGCCAACAGGATCAACGCGAAGTTCGACCCGAGCAAGGCCTGATCCCGGTCGCCGCGGTCTCCTGACCGCCTCCGTCAGCCTTCAAGGACCGGCCCGCCCCGTTTATCGGGGCGGGCCGGGCGCTACGCCCCATGGCCGATAACCCGATCCACGTCGATATCCACGCGCTGCGCAAGGTCTATCGGACCCGGCGCGAGGAAATCGAGGCGATCCGTCACATCGAAATGGCGGTTGCCGAGGGCGAGTTCGTCTCGATCCTCGGTCCCAGCGGCTGCGGCAAGTCAACCCTGTTGATGGCGGTCGGCGGGTTGCTGCCGATCAGCGCGGGCTCGATCGCCATCCACGACGAGACGGTCTCCGGTCCCCGGCCGGATACCGGCGTGGTCTTCCAGTCTCCGGTGCTGATGCCCTGGCGCACGATCGAGCGCAACGTCTTGTTCCCGATCGAAAGCCTGGGGCTGAAAGTCGCCGACTACAAGCATCATGCCGGGGAGCTTCTGAGCATGACCGGGCTCGACGGGTTCGGGGAGAATTTTCCGAGCGAGCTGTCGGGCGGAATGCAGCAGCGCGTGGCGATCTGCCGCGCGCTGATTCACAACCCGAGCCTGTTGTTGATGGACGAGCCGTTCAGCGCCCTCGATGCGATGACGCGAGACCAGATGAACCAGGAACTCCTGCGGATCTGGCAGGAATTCCAGAAGACGGTCCTGTTCGTCACCCACTCGATCCGCGAGGCGGTCTTCCTGTCCGACCGGGTGTTCGTGATGTCGCCGCGGCCGGCGGTGATCAGCCAGATCGTCGAAATCGACCTGCCCCGCCCGCGCACGCTCGATATCGAAGAGACGCCCGAGTTCAACGTCTACGTCGCCGGCCTGCGCAAGGCGATCGAAGGCTGAGCGAAGAGGATCCGATGGCCGCCAATCCCGATACCGACCTCGACACCGGCGGGGCCGGCTGGATTGCCAGGATCACCACCCAGGCAGCCAACCTGACGCCGGCGGTCGCGATCTCGATCACGATCCTCGTTCTGTGGCAGGTGCTGGTGGTGATGCTCAAGATCCCCGAGGCGATCCTGCCGACGCCGATGCGGATCGCGGACGTGATGGTCGAGCGCCGCGACCTGCTGCTCCAGCACACCTGGCCCACCACGGAGCAATGCATCTACGGCTTCCTGCTGGCGGTCGTGGTCGGCGTCGGGTTGGGGATCCTGCTCGCCTTCTCGCGGCTGTTCCGGGTCGGCGTCTATCCGCTGGTCATCGCCTTCCAGGTCGTGCCCAAGGTCGCGCTGGCACCCTTGTTCATCGTCTGGTTCGGGCTCGGGACGACTTCGCGCGTTCTGCTCGCCTTCGTGATCGCCTTCTTCCCGATGGTGGTCAACACCTATGCCGGCATCCAGAGCACCGATCCGGTGATGATCCGCATGGCCCGATCGTTCAGCGCCAGCCGGTGGACCATCTTCTCCAAGATCGAGTTCCCGACGGCGCTGCCCTACATCTTTTCGGGCCTCAAGATCGGCATCACGTTTGCAGTCATCGGCATCATCGTCGCGGAATTCGTCACTGCCCAGGAGGGGCTGGGCTACCTGATCGTCTTCTCCGAGGGCAATGTTGACACGCCGATGCTGATGGCCTCGATCATCGTCCTGAGCATCGTCGGCGTGATCCTCTATGCGCTGATCGTCTGGATGGAAAAGCTCGTCATTCGCTGGGACGTCGGCCAGAAGTTCTGAGGCCGCACGGCGTCCGGGAGGCCAGGTTGAAACCGCCGAAATTCGACTACTGCGCACCCGACAGCCTGGACGAAGCCCTGGCGCTGCTATCCCGGCACGGGATGGACGCCAAGCTGCTGGCCGGCGGGCAGAGCCTGATGCCGATGCTCAATTTCCGACTTGCCCGGCCGGCGATGCTGATCGACCTCAACCGCGTGCCGGGCCTCGCCGGGATCGAGAACGGCGCCGGGACGCTCAGGATCGGCGCGACGACCCGTCAGCGCGACATCGAGGAGTCCAGGACCGTCGCCCGGGCCGCGCCGCTGCTGCATGAGGCGACCCGCCATATCGCGCATTTGCCGATCCGTACGCGCGGGACGCTCGGCGGCAGCATCGCCAATGCCGACCCGGCGGCCGAGGATCCGGCGGTGGCCGCGGCGCTGAATGCGACCATGATCTGCCGCAGCGCGCGCGGCGAGCGCCGGATCGAGGCAGCGGCGTTCTTCGTCGACGTTTTGAGCACCGCGCTCGAGCCGGACGAGATTCTCACCGCCATCGAGTTTCCGGCCGGCGCTGGACCGGACACCGGATCGGCCTTTGCCGAGATCAGCCGGCGCGATGGCGACTTCGCGCTTGCCGGGATCGCCGCGCAGATCACGCTCGCAGGCAGCAAGATCACGAACGCCCGGATCGCCGGTTGCGGCATCGGCTCGGCGCCGCGCCGGATCGTTGAAGCCGAAGCGGCGCTGCTGGGATCGGCTGCCGGGGAGGCCGCGATCGCCGCCGCGGCGCAGGCGGTCTCCCATGCGGCGGATCCGCACGATGACGTCCATGCCAGCGCCGACTACCGCCGCAAGCTTGCCGGCGTCATGGCCGCCCGTGCCATAAGGACGGCGGTCTCGCGCGCCTCCGGAGCCGGACAGTGAAGCAATCGGTGACGCTCACGGTCAACGGCCGGGCGCGCACGGCCGAAGCCGAGTCGCGTACGCTGCTGAGCGATTTCCTGCGCGACGGGCTGCGCCTGACCGGTACCCATGTCGGCTGCGAGCACGGCGTCTGCGGCGCCTGCACGGTCCATGTCGACGGCAAATCGGTCCGATCCTGCCTGATGCTCGCCGTTCAGGCCGAGGGCGCGGAGATCACGACTGTCGAGGGTCTGGCCGAAGGCGACAGCCTGCATCCTCTTCAGAGCCTGTTCGCCAAGCACCGGGCGCTGCAATGCGGCTATTGCACCCCCGGTATGCTGATGACCGCGCTCGACCTCGTGGGCCGGCGCCCGAACATGGACGAGGCGGAGATCCGCTCCGGCATGGCCGCCGTTCTGTGCCGCTGCACCGGATATGAGGGCATCGTGTATGCGGTCGCGGAATACGCCAGCACCCTGTCCAGCACGAAAGGTGGGGGGTCCGCAGAATGAGCCGCTCGCCTGACGGATATATCGGTCATTCGGTCCCCCGCCGCGAAGACAAGCGGCTGCTGCGCGGCGAGGGCAGCTTTGTCGCCGACCTGGCGCTGCCCGACATGGTCCATGTCGCCTTTGCGCGCAGCCAGATCGCCCATGCGTCCATCGCCTCGATCGACATGAGCGCTGCCGGCGCTGCCGATGGCGTCGTGCTGGCTGTGTCCGGCGCTGAGCTCGCCGGCGAACTCGCGCCGATCGGCGGCATGCAAGTCTCCGCGCCGAAGGGCTGGGCCGAGCGCGTCCGCCACCGCATCGCCCTGCCGGCCCAGCGCATCCTGGCCGACGACAAGGTACGCTATGTCGGCGAGGCGTACGCGCTGGTCGTCGCCGAGGACCGCTATCTGGCCGAGGACGCGGTCGAGCTGATCGAGGCCGCGTTCGAGCCGATCCGGGCCCTGGCCAACGCCGAGGCCGCGCTGGCTGAAGGGGTCCCGGCGGTCCATCCCGATCTCGGCGGCAACGCGGTCGCCGAGCTCCATATCGAAAAGGGCGCGGTGGCCGTGGCGATGGCGGAAGCGCCGCATCGGATCAAGCGGCGCTTCGTCCACCACCGCTACGCGGCGATGCCGATGGAATGCCGCGGCGTGGCGGCCGAATATGAGCGACGCACCGACACGCTGACCGTCTGGTCTTCGACCCAGGTGGTCCACTGGGTGCGCAAGGAACTCGCGATCACGCTGGGGATGCCGGAGGAGAAGATCCGTGTGGTCGCGCCCGACGTCGGTGGCGGCTTCGGCGGCAAGGGCCACGTCTATCCGGAGGATCTGATCGTTCCCTACCTCGCCCGGCGGTTGGGCCGGCCGGTTCGCTGGATCGAGGACCGTCACGAGCACATCCTCAATGCCGCCCATTCGCGCGACAACATCCACGACGCCGAGATCGGCTTCGACGACGAAGGCTGCATCCTCGCGTTCAGCGACGACTTCCTGATCGATTCCGGCGCCTATTCGCCGGTCGGCGCCGGGGTCGCCTACAACACGGCCGCGCATCTGATCGGGCCCTACCAGATCGAGAACTTCGAGGCCTCGATCACTCTGGTTACCACCAACAAGACGCCCAACGCGCCCTATCGCGGGGCCGGGCGGCCGGAGGCCGTGCAGGTCACCGAGCGCATGATCGACCTGATAGCCGCCCATCTCGGCATCGAGGCCGCCGAGGCCCGGCTGCGCAACATGATCCGGCCCGAGCAGATGCCCTATGCGGTCGGCCTGCCCTACCGCGACGGCGCGCCGATGATCTATGACGGCGGCGACTATCCGGCAGCGCTCCGGCGCGCGATCGAGGAGGTCGGCGGGCTGGAGGCCTTCCGTGCGCGCCAGAAGGCCGCACTCGCGGACGGGCGCTATCTCGGGATCGGCCTGGCCTGCTACACCGAGGGCACCGGCGTCGGGCCGTTCGAGGGCGCGACCGTCAAGATCGACCCCACAGGCAAGGTGATCGTCGCCACCGGCGCCTGCCCGCAGGGCCAGGGCCACGAGACCATCTTCGCCCAGGTCGCGGCCGACATGTGGCGGGCGCCGATCGAGGATGTGGTCGTCCAGCTCGCCGATACTTCGAGCCTGACGATGGGCTACGGCACGCTGGCCAGCCGTAGCACTGTCGCCTCCTCAATGGCGATCGGGCAGGCCTCCGACAAGGTCAAGGAACGGGTCTTCGCGGTCGCGGCCCACCTGCTGGAGACCGGCGAGGCCGATCTGGAGCTGCGCAACGGGGCCGTTGGCGTCAAGGGCGTGCCCGACATGGCGCTGACCCTGAAGGAGATTGCCACGGCGGCCGCGCCCGGCTGGCTGAGCCGCCGGCCGAAAGGCAGCGAGGCCGGGCTCGAAGCGACGAGCTACTACGAGCCGCCAACCGTCACCTGGGCCTACGCGGCAAACGCCGCGATCGTCGAGATCGAGCGCGAGACCGGGCGCGTCAAGGTCGAGAAGTATGTCGAGGTTCACGACGCCGGCATCCTGGTGAATCCGGGGCTTGCCGACGGCCAAGTCAAGGGTGGGCTGGTCCAGGGCCTGGGTGGGGCGATGTTCGAGGCCCTGGTCTACGACGACAACGGCCAAATTCTGACCGGCAGTCTCGCCGACTACCTGCTGCCGACTGCCGCCGAGACGCCGCCGATCGTGGTCGTCCACCAGGAGACCCCGAGCCCAGCCAACCCGCTGGGCGTCAAGGGCCTGGGCGAAGGCGGCGCCATCGCCCCCCCGGTGGTGATCGCCAACGCCGTCACCGACGCGCTCAAACCCTTCGGCGCGGAGTTCAACACCCTGCCGATCCGCTGGGAAGACGTGCTGGCGGCCTTCGATTCATTTGCCTGAGAAACGCGATCCGGGGTCAATCCGGCATCGACGCCGCGGCCAGCTACATCTGCTGCCTTGTCGTCCGATCGTCGATGATTTTCGCCAAGTCTAAAAAATCGTCGTAGCAAGCCTGGACAGCGCCCTGGTGCCCACCGATCGCGCCATCGGCCGGCTTGAGCAAGAACATCGGTTTATTGCTCTCCTGCGCCATGGGCATCAATGAACGATAGTCTTTTAATTGGGCCAAGCAGTGATCGTCATCATCAATCGGCACGTCGTTCGAGGGCTCATCAAGAATTGATTTTCGATATTCGCCAGGGATCTGATCTATCCATCGCGCATACGCCTTGACCGGGCGCTCATATCTAACCGAATGGCGCATCACGACGTATCCGACCGGCATCATCTCACCTTGCGGCAGCGGGAACGCGCTATCCGGGTTCGGGTTCTTTGACTCGCGCTCCTCCCATCCCGACTTGCGCTCCTTCCATCCCTGTCTCCAATTCAACAGCGTCGGACCCATGTTCCGCAATCCCTGGAGAGAAAAAAGATCGGGGCTGAGGGGGATGACGACAGAATCGGATGCGATCATCGCGGCGCGGTTGACGGCGCCGAGATTCGGCCCGACATCGATCAGCGCCAAGTCCGCGTTGAAACCCTTCGCGGCACGTTCAATAATCCGCGAGAACGCCGTGGTGACACGAAACGCGCGCTCCTGGCCATCCAAACATTGTGGCCATTGCGCCGACAGATCATCCTCGAACCGGGACAGCGCCAAGTGCCCCGGCACCAGCCTGATATTCTCCGACGGTGTTTGCCAAGAGGGTGCGCCGATATCGCCGACGCCTCTCAGAAGCGGCGCGATTGCGCCAAAGATCGTCCCCTCGCCGCTTTCCCACAAATCCTCGAGGGCCCCTTCGTCGAGAAACATGCTTGTGAGATTGGCTTGTGGATCCAGATCCGCCGCAACGACGCGACAACGCATTTCAGCGAACATCCAGGCCAAATGATAAACAAGCGAAGTTTTGCCTACGCCTCCTTTATTGTTGAAAAACGCGATCGTCTTCATCACGCCGGTCTCACTTCGACAAGCACATGACCCGGTTCAGCGTTAAACCTGGGTTTGGGGTTACCATTCCTGGCAAACTCCGCACGAAATCTCGGGATGCCCGATCCGGATCGTTGCACGAACCCCAAGGTTTTCAATGCTTCGGCAACGCCCAGTATGGAAATCAGGTTCATGACGGCCTCCTGTAGAGTACTGTAAGGATGCCGACTCGCCGCATCAAGCCCCTACCTAAATTATTGTGTAAACGATTCCCGGTCGCCCGAAATTCCGCGTATTGACGCGCCCGTATGGTCCGCCCGGACTGATGATTTCAATTCGATCAGCATACCAAAAGATCCGCGTCGGCGCCGTCGTGTCTGCGTAGGTCCGGTGGATGACGGCGTTGCGAACCAACTCTCTCAGTGCGGCGATCGGATAGTCTGGACGATGTTCCTCCCGCCCCGAACTGAGATCCGCCGCGGTCGAAATGTGGGCGAGGAGCTTTTCGTCGATCTGACGGATCTGATCCCCCAGCGGGCCGCGAATTTCCGTCTGGTCTTTGATCGGATCGGTGATCGCCGTCCCATCGAAGCGTACGAACTGAATGTAGGCGCCTGGCAAATAATGATTCGGATCGTCGGCGAGAACCAGGATCGCGGTGTTGGTTGGATGCCTGTCCGGCGTCACCAGACGAAGCGCGACAAGCTGGTCAAACTCCGCGCGAGCGTTCTGCGACAGCACCTCCGGCGTAATTGCCAAGGGCAGATATTCCGTGCGGAAGCGAGTCAAGTTCAAAATTCGCGCATTGCCCGTTATCGCTCACGCCGACGAAGATCACCTCCAGTTTATCGTGACGAGGCAAGTCGTTGGCAAATGCACAGATGGCTTCGGCAATTTTCGATTTTTTGGTTGTCGATATAGTCCGTTCGACGCGATCCGATTCCAGATCCTCGAATAAAGCGGCCAATTCATCATCGAGCAGCATTGCCGACACTCATGCAGAACGCCCGTAGGACAAACATTGTCAGCCCAGTTCGTAAGGCGCCTGCGTGGGGCCGTAGCGCTGGACTCGGGCGCCGGAATCGGGATCGTACCAGTTCTGCAGATTGGCGCCGACATTGCTGCTGCGCACGATGTTGCCGATGGTCTTCCCGGGCCCGTTGTATTCGGCGTTGTATCCGGCATGGGACCTTGCCCGGCAGGACGAAGTCGATATAGCCGGGCGCAACCTCGTGCTGGCCCTCGTGTTTCAGCGCGGCGCGGTCGGGGTCGCTGTTGTCGGTCCGGCGGTAGTGGTGGACGGTCTCGCCCCCCTGCATGACGCCGTAGAGCGTCCAGACCTCGTCGTGGTCGTGGATCGGCGCGCCCTCGCCCGCCTGCTTGATCAGCGCGTTGATGACGAAGCCGTAATCCGGATCCTCGTAGAACAGCAGGTTCTCGTAATGGCCCTTCCCGGGATCGTTGCGCGAGGGCCATGTCCGCGAATGCGCGGTCAGGGCCTTGTCGGCGAGCAGCCGGCCGAGATGCGGCCGCACCTTCTCCCAGCGCTCTTGCACATCCTCGACCTCCTCATAGAGGCTTCGCATGGTGTCGATGAATACCCGGACCGCCGGCAGCATCGCGATGACCGCCTCCAATCGTCATTGACGCGCAGCCATCCTACACCAATCCGGAATTTGCGGTAGTCTCGGACAAGACCGGGGGAGGACACGATGGAAATCGACGTCGACAAGACCGCCACCTATGAGAGCCTCAGGGACCGGGTGGTGATCATCACCGGCGGCGGCCAGGGCATCGGCCGCGGCTATGCCCATCACTTTGCCGCCCAGGGGTCGATCCCGGTGATCGCCGAGCTCGACGGCGAGAACGGCGAGAGGGTCCGGGCCGAGGTCGAGGAAAAGGGCGGCCGCGCGCTGGCGATCCAGACCGATGTCGCCGACAAGGCCGCCGTCGATGCGCTCGCCGCCAAGACGCTGGCGGCCTTCGGGCGCATCGATGTCCTGATCAACAACGCCGCCGTCTTCTCGCGCATCACCATGGCGCCCTTCTGGGAACTGTCGGTGGACGAGTGGAAGGCGGCGATGGACGTCAACATAACCGGCTCGTTTCTGTGCGCACGCGCCGTCGTGCCGGCGATGCAGGCGGCGCGCTGGGGCCGCATCGTCAACGTCACCTCCGGCACGGTGAAGACCGGCCCGCCGAACTATCTCCACTACGTTACGTCCAAGGCCGCGATAATCGGCATGACGCGATCGATGGCGCGCGAGCTCGGCGCGTGGAACATCACGGTCAACACCTTCTGGCCCGGCGTCACCAAGACCGAGGTCGAGCGCCCCTCGGTGCCCGAGCACATGTTCGCCAAATTCGTCGAACAGCAGGTCATCAAGCACTCGACCCGGTTGGAGGACATGGCGAAGCCCATGATGTTCCTGTGCTCGGACGAGGCCTCCTACATCACCGGACAGATCATGGAAGCCGACGGCGGGCTCAACTTCAGTTGAGCCCGCACGCGAGGCCGCGCCGATCGCGATATCGAGAGACCGGGCGACTTGAAGGGAAAGTGCATCGGCGTACGGGAAAACCAGATGACCGCGGCGATCTGGGTGCGGGGTATGCTCAAGGACGAGTATGGCTTGGCCCGGGTCGCCCAGGAATATGCCGAAACCAGGGCCGTGATGGGCGAAGACTACTGGTCCTGCGGCGTGGAGCCCAACCGGAAGACGCTGGAGGCGCTGTGCCGTCATGCCCACGATCAAGGCGTCGCCGCTCGCCGTCGAGACGCTGTTCGCGCCGCAGACCCTGGAGATCTCCAGGGTCTGACCGGGACGCGCAGGACCACATGACAGGCGGAGGAACGGACGTGTCGAATCAGGCAGGCATGCGCTGGGTCGGGACCTGGACATCGACGCCGGCGGCGACCGAAGGCATCGCGCTCGACGGCCAGACGGTGCGCATCATCGCCCATGTGAGCATCGGCTGCCCGATGCTGCGGGTCCGTTTGTCGAATGCCTGCGGCATGGACAAGCTCGACATCGGCGCAGCGACGGTTGCGCTGCGGAACGAAGGGGCCGATATCGTCCCGGGCTCCGCGCGGGCGCTGACCTTCAACGGAGCGCCGTCGATACGCATCGCGCCGGGCGCACTGGCGATCAGCGACCCGGTGGAACTCGAGGTCGCTCCGCTGTCCGATCTTGCCGTCAGCGTCCATCTTCCGGGCGCGCTGGGCGAGGACTTTCCCGTCACCGGCCATACCACCGCGCGGCAGACCAACTATATCTCGCCCGCCGGCGACTTCACCGGGGAGACCGGGATGCCGGTCGCCGAGACAGTGGAGGCCGCCCTGATCGTGAGCGGCATCGACGCGCTTGCGCCGGAGGGTACGGCGGGGATCGTCACGCTGGGGGACTCGCTGACCGACGGCAACATCTCCACCGTCGACGCCAACAGCCGCTGGCCCGACCAGCTCGCGCGCCGGCTCATCGCGCGCGCCGGCAACCGGCCGCCGGGGGTGATGAACCAGGGCATCGGCGGCAACCGGCTGATCCACGATGCGCGCGGCGGCAGCACCCAGCGCCGGTTCGACCGCGACGTGCTGGCGCAGCCGGGCGTCACCCACGTCATCGTGCTCATCGGCATCAACGATCTGCGCAACCGCCCACGCAAGCCCGAGGAGGAGGTTACCGCCGGGGAGATGATCGCCGGCCTGCACCAACTCGCGCAGCGGGCGCGGACCGCGGGGCTGAAGGTCTTCGGCGGCACGCTTCTGACCTATGAGCGCGAGAACTACCTGCCGCCGCCGGGATTGCCGGGCCTCTACACCGAGGAGGGCGAGGAAAAGCGCCAGGCGATCAACGTCTGGATCCGCTCCGGCGGCGCGTTCGATGCGGTGATCGATTTCGAGAGGGCGCTGCGCGATCCGGCGCACCCGACGCAGATGCTGCCAGAATACGACTGCGGCGACCACCTTCACCCGAGCGACGCGGGTTATCTGCACATGGGCGACATCATCGACATGTCGCTATTCGGTTGAGGCGCTGCTCCGCGTCAGGCTTTCGGGCGGGCTCGACCGGGCCGGTGGATGCGCTCGTCGGCCGATCCTTCCCTTTGCCGGTGCCACCGCCGGCTCGGTTTAGTGTTTTTTCAGAACCGTATCGGGAGCTCCCGACATGACCTACTCGACGCCCGGCCGTCCCGAGTTCGACACGCTGGACAAGCTTGTTTCGCGCTACGTCGATGGCCAAGGGCCCTGCCCTGGGTCGAGCTTCCCTTCAAGGATGTAGAGGGAAGATCCTGCTGCGCGACGACCAGGGCGTGAGCACTACGCTCGCCCGTATGGCGCCGGGCGGCGAGATCCCGCATCACGAGCACACCGGCCTGGAGCAGACCTGCGTCATCGAGGGCGGCTTCGAGGACCACGACGGCGTCTGCGGCGGCGGCGAATATGTCTGGCGCCTGGCCGGTAACCGCCACGTCGCCCGCTCCAGGAACGGCTGCCCGATGCTGGTCTTTTTCGAATCCTCAACATCTATCCGTCGGGCGACATGGAAGACATGATCATGGAGACCTACATGGTGCAGATGGCGGAGGCACAGAAGGTCGGGGCGGACGCTTAACCCGTCTTTCCGATCTTCGCCGCCAGGCGGATCGCGACCCCCGGTCATGTCGGGCACGGCCGCGTCGGGCTCAATGCCGTTTCCGGCTGGACCCAGGCTGGATCAACATGTTCGGGGCGGGCCTGCGCGAGACCCGCTGCGCCGCCTGAGTGCGGCGCTCCCTGCGGGTCCGGGTGCGAAGACTCCGGCCCGGATCAGGCCGTCGACCTCCTCGCCCACCATGCGGGCGAACTCGGAGGCGGCGGGCGTCGGGGTGTGGTTTGCGCGCCTGACCAGGGTGCGCGTCAAGCTCAGGCCCGCGATCTCGACGGCCGCGAGACGGCGCGCCTTGAGATCGGCCTGGATCGAGGAATAGGGCAGCACCCCGAAGCCCAGCCCGCGGTGGACGAAGTCGCGCAGCACGTCTTGGCTCTCGGCTTCGAAGGCGATGGTCAGGCCGGCGCCGATCTCGGCCGCCATGCGCTCGAGATATATCCGGCTGCCCGCCGGCCGGCGGTAGAGCACCAGCGGCAGCCCGACGATCGCCTCGATGCTGGCGATATCCTGTGGCAGACGCCGCTCACGCGGCTGCGCGACGAGGTAGACCGGCTCGGTGACCAGCGGGCTCAGCTCAAGGCTCGCCCGCTTGTCGGGGTTGACCACGATCGCGAGATCGAGCCTTCCGGTGTCGATCCCTTCGAGCAGCAAGTAGCTTGCGCCCTCGACCAGGTCGAGCCGGACCTGCGGGTGCGCGGCGCCGAAGCGCTCGGCGAGGGGCCCGTAGAGCAGCCGGCTGACCGCGGCCGAGGTGCCGATCGCGGCCGTGCCAATCAGCCGCCCGCCCTCGGCCATCAGCTCAGCGCGGGTTTCCTCGACCGTTTCCAGGATCGCCGCGGCCCGGCTCAGCAGCCGCCCGCCGGCGCCGGTCAACCGCATCCCGCGCGCGTGGCGCTCGAACAACGCGACGCCGAGCTCATCCTCCAGCGCCCGGACATGCCGGCTGAGCGCGGATTGCGCGACATGGACCCGCTGCGCCGCTTCGCGCACGCTGCCGGTCTCCGCGACCTGGACGAAGTAAGCGAGCTGGCGAAGATCCATTCCCGAATCCGTTCTCGTTTCGAGATCACTCTAATGCCTACAATGTATTGGAAGCAATCCGCCGTGGCCGGTACGGTTCGCGCAATCCCGGAAGCACAGTCAGGAGAGGCAGGATGGCCGACGACATGGGAAATGCGATCGGCAAGACCGCCGGCAACGGCGCCGCGCCGCGAACCGAGAACGAGATCCGTATCCCCTACACCGACCTGCGCGGGTGGCTTGAGGAGGCCGAGAAGCTGGGCGAGGTCAAGCATGTCCAGGGCGCGAACTGGGAGCGCGACATCGGCATGGCCGCCGAGGTCGTCCTGCATGATGACAAGGCGCCCTGCGTCGTCTTCGAGGATGTACCCGGCACCATCGAAGGCAGCCGGGTTCTCACCAACTTCTTCTCGTCTAAGCGTATGGGCATGACCCTTGGCTTCCCCTCGGAGCTTTCCAAGATCGAACTGACCGATGCCTTCCGGGGAAGCTACATGGAGGATCTCAAGGAGATCCCCCACGAGTTCGTCGCGGACGGGCCGGTGCTCGAGAACGTCATGGAGGGCGATGACATCGATGTTGAGGCCTTCCCGACCCCGATGTGGCACGACCAGGACGGCGGGCGCTATATCGGCACCGGCAGCTACAACGTCACCGTCGATCCCGATACCGGCTGGATCAACATCGGCACCTACCGGGTGATGGTCCAGTCCAAAAATTCCGTCGGCTTCTATATCTCGCCGGGCAAGCACGGCCGCATCCACCGCGACAAGTACCAGCAGCGGAACGAGCCGATGCCGGCGGTCATCGTCTGCGGCGGCGATCCGCTGACCTTCCTGATGGGTTGCTCCGAGGTACCGCCGGGCGTGTGCGAGTTCGACGTCGTCGGCGGTTTCCGCGGCGAGGCAATGAAAATGGTCAAGGGCAAGCACACCGGCCTGCCCTTTCCGGCCAATGCCGAGATCGTGCTGGAGGGCTTCATCGAGCCCGACAACATGAAGGAGGAGGGACCGTTCGGCGAGTGGACCGGCTATTACGGCTCCAAGATGCGCCGCGAGCCGGTGCTCGACATCAAGGCGATTTATCACCGCAACAACCCGATCCTGCTCGGCTGCCCGCCCCAGCGGCCGCCGGACGAGCTCGCGCGCTATCGCGCGGTCACCCGGTCTGCGCTCCTGAAGGAGAACATCGCCAAGGCCGGCGTGCCCGACGTCACCGCCGCCTGGCTGCACGAGGTCGGCACCGCGCGCATGCTGGTGGCGGTCTCGATCAAGCAGCGTTATCCGGGCCACGCCAAGCAAGCCGGCCACATTGCCTGCCAGTGCCATGTCGGCGCCTATGCCGGCAAGTACGTCATCGTCACCGATGAGGATGTCGACGTCTCCAACCTCGAGGAGCTGATCTGGGCGATGCTCACCCGCTCGGACCCCGCAACCTCGATCGACATCATCACCAACGCCTGGTCGACCCATCTCGATCCCCGCATCCCTCCGTGGGAGAAGGAGAAGGGGAATCTCACCAACAGCCGGGCGATCATCGACGCCTGCCGGCCATTCCATTGGAAAGACGAGTTCCCGCCGGTCAACGCCCCGCCACCCGCGATGGCGCGCGAGGCGCGCGAGAAATGGGGCTGGCTTTGCGACTGAGCGCCGGCGATTCTATATTTGCGTAGCGGTAAGCGTGGTTGGAGTAGACCGCAGTTCGCTTGAGTCGATCCGAACCGATTGCGCGCTAATCTACGGCGGTGAGAGCCGTCCGACCCGCTTCTCCGCCCTACCTGCCCACGCTGACATCCTCGGGATGACCGGGAAAGGGAGCTGGTCGGACTGGCCGCACTGAACCGGGCGAGAGAAATGCAGGCAAACGAAGCGATCCAGACCGACCTCAGGGCTTTCCTTGCCGCCGTGGAGGAGGGCGGAGAACTGAAGCGGGTCTCGGACGCCCATTGGGACCGGGAGATCGGCGCGGTAACGGAAGTGCTGTACCGCGAGAAGGTCGACAAGTCGCCCCTGCTGCTGTTCGACGACGTGCCGGGATACCCGACGGGCATGCGCTGCCTCTACGGTATGCTGGGCTCGCCCTTGCGGCTCGCGCTGGGCCTCGGCATCGACCCGGAGCAGTCGGGTGACCGGCGGACGATGCTCGATCTCTACCGCGCCCGAATCAAGGCGCACGCCCCGATCCCGCCGCGCGTGGTCAGCACCGGCCCGGTGATGGAAAACGTCGACCGCGGCGACGACGTGAATCTCGAAAAATTCCCGGCGCCGATTCACCACGAGCAGGATGGCGGGCGGTATATCGGGACGGCCTGCGGCGTGGTGACCCGGGATCCCGATACGGGCCGGATCAACATCGGCACCTACCGGGTCCAGGTGAACGGGCCGAACGTCGCTACCTCCTACATCTCGAACGGCAAGCAGGGACGCATCCAGCGCGACAAGTATCTGGCCGCCGGAACGCCCTGCCCGATGGCGATCATCGTCGGCATCGACCCCGCGACCTATATCGCCGCGCGCTACACGCTGTCGGACCAGATCCCCGAACTCGACTGGGCCGGCGGCCTCACCGGCCGGCCGATCGAGGTCGTCGAGGGCGAGGTGACGGGCCTGCCGTTCCCCGCCGCCTCGGAGATCGTCCTGGAGGGCTTCGTCTCGCCCGACAAGACCGCGCTCGAGGGCCCGTTCGGCGAATGGACCGGCTATTACGCGGGCAATGCGAAGCAAGAGCCGGTCATAGAAATCGAACGGATCTACCACCGCACCGATCCGATCCTTACCTGTGCGGCAAGCCAGAAGCCGCCGCACTCCCACCTCTTCGAGCGCTGTTTTATCAGATCCGCCGGCCTCCTGGACTCGCTCGAAGGCGCCGGCATCCCGGATATCAAGGGCGTCTGGGTCCACCAGGGCGGCGCCGGTCGCACCTTCGTCGTCGTCGCCATCAAGCAGCGCTATTTCGGCCACGCCAACCAGGCTGGCCTCGTCGCCTCCCAGGTCAACCCTACCGGCTATGTCGGGAGATACGTGGTGGTGGTCGACGACGACATCGACCCCACCGACATCCACGACGTCATCTGGGCCATGGGCACCCGCTCCAACCCAAAGACCGATCTCACCGTCCTGGACCGCACATGGTCGTCCCGTCTCGACACCATGGTCACCGACGACAGGCTCTACAACTCCCGCGTCGTCATCGACGCCTGCATTCCCTACGAGCGGCTGGAGACGTTCCCGGCGGTGGCCCAGACATCGCCGGAGCTTGCCGCCGAGATACGGCGGAAATTTCCGGGGGTGTTTGAGTGAGGATCGGCCGGAGGATCGGCCTCTGAGTTGAAGCGCCGCCCAGGCTCCGCTACATCTGGGGCGCAAGACAATCGGGGAGGCTGGGATGACGACGCTGATCACCGGAGCGGGGCTGGTCGGGACGAGCTATGCCCTGTGCGCGCTGGCGCGCGGCGAGAAGGTCGCCTTTCTCGACCCGCTGCCGCGCGAGGACTACCTGAAGACCCGCCTGGGCGATGCCGAATACGCCCTGGAGCGCGAGGATGTGCGCCATCTGGCCGGCTTGGTCGCCGCGATCCGCAAGCACGAGGCGGACACCGTCCTGCACACCGCTGGCCTGATCGGTCGCAAGGTCGAAGAGCCGCTGCATAACGGGATGGACCTCAACATCAACGGCGCGATCGCGGTCTGCGAGGCCGTGCGGTTGACCGGTGTGCGCCGGCTGATGTCGATCTCGACCTTCGGCGCCTATGACTGGCGCAAGGACGCGCCGGGCGGGATCATCAAGGAGGATTTCGCCCGCGGCAGCGGCCTGCCCTATTCCAACACCAAGGCCGCCCAGGAGCTGATCATGGAGGCCTACCAACACCAATACGGCTTCGATGTCGCCATCGTCAGGCCGGCCAATGTCTTCGGCATCGGCCATTTCTGGGGCGGCTCCGGCGGCGGCGAGAAATGCCATACGCTGGTCGAGGCGGGCATCCGGGGGACGCCGGCCAACATTCCCGAGGAGCAGACGATGTCCTTCGAATACATCTATTCCAAGGACATCGGCCGCGCCCTCGATCTGTGCGCGACCCGCGATCTGCCGGAATATTCGGTCTTCAACATCGGTATCGGCGCGGTCACCACCTTCAATGAGCTGGTCGCCGCGGTCCGCGCCACCCTGCCCAATCTGGAGGTCGAGATCGCGCCGGGCCGCGCGCCGGTCTCGCGCACCGACCATATGGACATCAGCCTCGCCGGCGATGTGCTCGGCTGGCATCCCGAATACACGCTGGAGGCGGGCTTCGCCGCCTATATCGAGGAGATGCGCGCAGTGATGGGCTCGAACGCACCCTGACGGCCCGGCGGCCCCGACTGCAACAGCCGTTCGCTCTCGTCCCTGAATGCATCCTCGATGACACGATGCGGTCCTGAAAGCGACGAGCGGTGAAGCTCTACGTCACGCCGACCTCGCCCTATGCGCGCCTTGCGATGATCGTGCGGCTGGAGAAAGGTCTCGGCGAGCGGGTCGATCTGGTCTGGACCCGCACCCGCAATCCGGACGATCCGATGCTCGCCGTCAATCCCTCCGGCCGTATCCCCTTCCTGCTTCTCAAGGACGGTACCGGCTACGAGGGTACCGAGGTCATTGTCGAGTTCCTCGACAGCCTTCAACCGCCGCGGCGGTTCGAGCCCCCGGGCGGCCCGGCGTACTGGCCGTATCGCCGGGCCCAGGCGATGGCGCGCAGCATGCTCGACGGCATCGCGGTCTGGGCGCGCGAGTTGCTGCGCCCGACGGGAGAGCAGTCGCCCACGATCATCGAGCACGAGCGGCGGCGCGCCGCCCGCATGGCCGCCCACTTCGACGGGGCCGTCTCGGCGCCGCCCTTCATCGGCGACCTCAACCCGGTCCAGCTCCTGCTGTTCTGCGCTCTCGACGTCGAACGTCGCCTGCCCGGTTTCGACTGGCGCGCCGGCTGCCCGGCCCTGGTCGACTGGCACAGCCGAATGCTCTCGCTCCCCGCGGTCCGACGCTCCAAATGACCGGGCCCAGACCCATAGGCGACGCTTGAGGTAAGGCGGCTCAGCCGCCCTGGCGGCGGACGCGGAGGTATTCTCGGGCGCGGTCGAGATAGTTTCGGATCGTCACGTCCATGCCGGCGATCTCTTCGTCCGTGAGCTTGCGGGCGAAGCGGGCCGGCCGGCCCGCCCAGAGCTGGCCCGCAGGCACGCGCCTTCCTGGCGTCAGCATCGCGCCGGCGGCGAGCATACCGCGTCCCTCGACCACCGCCTCGTCGAGGACGATTGCGCCCATGCCGACGAAAGCGCCGTCCTCCAGCGTGCAGGCATGCAGCAGCGCCATGTGGCCGACCGTGACGTCCGCGCCGATATGGGTGCCTTGCTTCAGGCTGTGGACGTGGATCACTGTGCCGTCCTGGATATTGCTGCGGGCGCCGATCCGCACAGCGTGCTCGTCGCCGCGGATGACGCAGTTGAACCAGACGCCGACATCTTCGGCGATCTCGACATCGCCGATCACCGCCGTTCCGTCGGCGATGAAAGCCTCGGGCGAGATCCGCGGCCATACACCGCGATAACCCAGCAGCCGGGCGCCCTCCGTGGCCGGGCCGGTCGGCGTCCCCGGCGGCCGGAACGACTCCCCCGCGCTCACGGGAAGAGCGACTCCTGTTCGAGCGCTGCGGTCTCGGGCAGATCGCACACGAGGTTCATGTTCTGGACTGCCTGTCCCGAAGCCCCCTTCACCAGATTGTCGAGCACCGAGATGATGATGGCCCTGCCGGGCAGGCGGTCGGCGAAGACCCCGATCAGGCAGTGGTTGGATCCCCGCACGTGACGGGTGGCCGGCAGGACTCCTTCGGGCGCGACCCGGACAAACGGTTCGCCCGCATAGCGATCGGCAAGGATGTCCCGCAGGTCGGCAGCGGTCCTGGCCTCGCTCAGCCGGACATAGACGGTCGACAGAATTCCCCGGTTCATCGGCATCAGGTGGGGGGTGAAGTTCACCGTGATCGGGTGCCCGGCGGCTCTACCAAGCTCTTGTTCGATCTCCGGCGCGTGGCGGTGGGAGGCGACACCATAGGCGTGAATGCCTTCGGAGACCTCGGCGAACAGGCTCGCCTCCTTGGCGGCGCGGCCGGCGCCGGTGACGCCGGATTTGGAATCGATAATGATTCCCGCCCCGTGGTCGATCGCGCCTTCGGACAGAAGCGGCGCGAGCGGTAGAATCGCCGAGGTGGGATAGCAGCCCGGATTGGCAATGAGCCGCGCGTTGCGCACCGCCTCGCGGGCGAGCTCGCTCAGCCCGTAGACCGCTTCTTCCTGGAATTCCGGCGCGAGATGCTCGTGACCGTACCACTCGGCATAGGTCGCGGGATCGGAGATCCGGAAATCGGCCGAGATGTCGATCACGCGCAGATGGCGCGGCAAGGATGCGACGACTTCCTGGGTGGTGCCGTGCGGCAGGCAGCAGAAGACCAAGTCGAGCCGGTCCCAGTTGGCGTCCTCGATGCGGATCAGCTCGGGCAGCGCGCGGCCGCCGAACTGGGGAAATACCTCGGCAAGCGGCTTGCCGGCGTGGCGGTCGGCGGTCAAGGCGGCGATCTCGACCATCGGGTGGTGTAGCAGCAGCCGGACGAGCTCGGCCCCGGTATAGCCGCTGGCGCCCAGGATCGCGGTCCGAACGACGTTGGATGTCTTTGTCATGGCGTCACCTCCGGAACAATGCCGGATAAGCGATTGATAGAAAAGGATGGATTAGCGCTTGGAGAACTGGAAGCTGCGTCGCGCCTTTGCCTTGCCATACTTCTTGCGTTCGACCACCCGCGCGTCCCGGGTGAGGAATCCGCCGCGCTTCAAGATGGCGCGCAGATCGGGTTCGGCGTGGGTCAGCGCACGCGAGATGCCGTGGCGGACCGCGCCCGCCTGGCCGGACAGCCCGCCGCCCTTGACCGTGCACCAGACGTCGTACTGCCCGTTGCGGTCGGCCACCAGGAAGGGCTGGTTCAGCAGCATCTGCAGAACCGGACGGACAAAGTAGACCGCCCCGTCGCTCCCGTTGACCGTCACCCGCCCGGCGCCGGGCTTGATCCACACCCGGGCGACGGCGTTCTTGCGCCGGCCGGTGGCATAGGACCGGCCCTGCTCGTCGACCTTGCGCTCGTAGACGATCGTGGCGTCTTCGACGACCGTGCCCCCGGCCTTCAGGCCCTCAGGCATCACATCGCCCAGCGTGGCGGTATCTTGATCGGCCATGCCTAGCTGCTCCTGGCGTTCTTGGCGTTCATCGCCGCAAGGTCGAGCGGCTCGGGTTGCTGTGCCGCGTGCGGATGCCCGGCCCCGGCATAGACCTTGAGCTTGCGGAACTGCTTGCGGCCCAGCGGGCCCTTGGGCAGCATGCGCTCGACCGCCTTCTCGACCACCCGCTCGGGGTGAGCGCCCTCGAGAACGCCCCCCGCCGTCCGGCTCTTGATGCCGCCGGGATAGCCGGTGTGGCGGTAATAGGTCTTCTGCTCGCGCTTGCGCCCGGTCAGCTTGACCTTTTCCGCATTGATTACAACGACATTGTCGCCGCAGTCGATGTGCGGCGTGAACATCGCTTTGTGCTTGCCGCGCAGCGTCCGGGCAACGACCGCCGCGAGCCGGCCGACGACGATGCCCTCGGCGTCGATGACGTACCATTTCGCCTCGACGTCGCCGGGCTTGGCGGAATAGGTTCTCATCGCTGGATCTCGCTCCGTGGGGCGCGGGAAAGTTTGTTCGCCGGAGAGTAGCGCAGAAAACAAGGGCTGTCAAGACGCACACTCCATTTTAGCCCATGTCTTTCAGTGGCTTATGTTATCGTAACGTGTTACACATAAGGGGTGGCCGCAATGACCGGACCGATCGTCGAAGCCGCAGTTGAAACAACCGAAGACGCGGTGCTGCTGCGCCAGGACGAGGCCGGGATCGCGACACTGGTGCTCAACCGGCCGCGCGCGCGGAACGCGCTGTCGACGGCGCTGATGTCGGCGATGCAGGACGCGATCGACGCGATCGCGTCCGATCCGGCGGTTCGTGTCGTGGTGATCGGCGCCGGCGGCCCGGCGTTCTGCGCTGGCCACGACATGCGCCAGCTTCGGGCACACCCGACGCGCGAAGCCCATGCGGCGACCTTTGCCCAGAGCGGCGCGTTGATGCAGTCGCTTATCGGCCTGCCCAAGCCGGTGATCGCCCGCGTCCAGGGGACAGCGACCGCGGCGGGATGCCAGCTCGTTGCGACCTGCGATCTCGCTATCGCCGCCGATACCGCGAAATTCGCCACACCAGGCGTCGATATCGGGCTGTTCTGCTCGACCCCGATGGTGGCGACCAGCCGCAACCTGCCGCGCAAGCGGGCATTGGAGATGCTGTTCACCGGCGCGCCGATCGACGCCGAAACGGCCGAGCGCTACGGCCTGATCAACCGGGTGGTCGCTCCCGAGGCGCTCGATGAGGAAACCTGGGCGCTCGCGGCGCAACTCGCCTCCAAGTCCGCGCTGACCCTGGCGCTCGGCAAGGGGGCCTTCTACCGCCAGATCGAGAAGGACACCGCCGCGGCTTACGACGACGCGAGCGAGGTGATGACCCGAAACATGCTCGCCCAAGATGCCGAAGAAGGCATCGATGCGTTCCTGGAGAAACGCGAGCCTAGCTGGCAGGACCGCTAAGCGCCTGATCGAGATCCCGAATCAAATCGTCGACCGACTCGATCCCGATCGACAGGCGCACGACATCGGGTGCGGCGCCGGCGCCGATCTGCTGCTCCTCGGTGAGCTGGCGATGGGTCGTCGAGGCCGGGTGGATGATCAGGCTGCGCGTATCGCCGATATTGGCGAGATGCGAGAACAACTCGACCCGGTCGACCACCGCCGCACCCGCCTCGTAGCCGCCCTTGACGCCGAACGTGAGCACAGCCCCTGCGCCGCGCGGCAGGTACTTCCTGGCAAGCGCGTGATAGGGGCTGGACGGCAGCCCGGAGTAGGATACCCAGGATACCTTGGGATTGGCTTCGAGCCATTCCGCGACCGCCAGCGCGTTGCTGCAATGCCGGTCCATGCGCAGCGGCAGAGTCTCCACGCCCTGGAGCAGGTTCCACGCGGCCTGCGGCGCCATGCAGGGCCCGTAGTCGCGCAGCGCGACCGCGCGCATCTTCATCGTGAAACCGAAATCGCCGAAGGTCTCGGCAAAGGTCAGGCCGTGATAGGCCGGATCCGGCTCGCCCAAGCCCGGGAATCTATCGTTCTGCTGCCAATCGAACCGGCCGGACTCGACCACCACCCCGCCCATGGTGTTGCCGTGCCCACCAATATACTTGGTCGCCGAATGGACGATCAGATCCGCCCCCCAGTCGAACGGCCGGCAGAGATAAGGCGAGGCGAGCGTGTTGTCGACCACGACGGGGACCCCGAACTTGCGGCCGATCGCGGCCACCGCCTCCAGGTCGATGACCACGCCGCCTGGGTTGGCGAGGTTCTCGCAGAAGATGAACTTGACCTTGTCGGTCATCGCGGCGCGCACGTTTTCGGGCTCGGTCATGTCGACGAAATGGCACGTCCAGCCGAGCTTGGGAAAGCTCTGCCCGAATTGGGTGACCGAGCCGCCGTAAAGGTTACGCGATGAAATGAACTCGTCGCCGCCCTGCAGCAGCACGGCCGCGACCAGGAACTGAGCCGCATGCCCGCTGGCCGCCGCGACCGCGCCGCGGCCATTCTCCAGCGCGGCGATCCGCTCCTCGAAGACCGCCACCGTCGGGTTGGTGATCCGCGAGTAAATGTAGCCGAAGGTCTGGAGGTTGAAGAGCTCGGCCGCGTGATCGGCATCGTCGAAGACATAGGACGTCGTCTGGTAGATCGGCGTCCCGCGTGCGCCGGTCACCGGGTCGGGCCGGGCGCCCGCATGGACCGCAAGGGTCTCGATGCCGTATTCGCGGGGCGCCTCTTCGTTTGCGGGAAGATCGTCGAAGGACGGAAAATCTTCTTTCCTGGCGCTCATGCCTTGGGTGGCCTCAGACTTTTTGCGATGATGATTCTGGAATTGATGCCGCTCCAGCCCAGCTCGCCGGACAGCCGGGCGTACTCGATCTTCGGGCAGCGATTCATCACCACGACCAATCCCGCATCTTCGGCAAGCTGCGCCGCCTCGTCGTTGCGGACCGAGAGCTGCATCCACAGCACCTTGACGCCCTTGTCGTCCTTGCTGGCGATCACATCCTTGGTGATCTCCAGCGCTTCTTCCGAGGTGCGGAAGATGTCGACCATGTCGACCTGGACCGGGATGTCTTTGACGGCGCCGTAGACGGTCTCGCCGAGGATCTCCTCGCCCGCGCGCGCCGGATTGACCGGGATGATGCGAAAGCCGCGCTTCTGGAGGTATTTCATGGCGTAGAAGCTCGGGCGCCGCCACACCGTGCTGGCGCCAACCATCGCGAAGGTGCGTACGCTGCGAAGGATGGCCCGAAGCCGCCGGTCGGCGTAGTGATCATGATGGGCAAGATGAATTGGCGCTGCCGCGATTTGTCCCTGCATAGACGGCTCCGACCTCCCACTGTCATCGGCGTCCTGACGCTACAGGCCCAGGGCGCGGCAGACAAGGACCGGACCGGGTCCCTGCCCTGCCCGCCGAAATCACATATTGCCCAGGCTTCGCCGTGTGCGCGCCAATGCCCGATGCTGCCAACGGCGCGGGTCAGGTCAAGGAGACCGGGAGATGGTCCGCCGGGGGCTCAACCGTCTCGCTCTCGACCCAGTCCAGGAACTCCTGGTTGCCGGATGTCACGGCGATCTCGAGGGCGCACGGCGTCTCGGCTTCGTGTAGTTCCTTGACCCGCCCGATGACCGAATCGACCAGGATCGAGCGGGTTTTGATGATCAGCACAGCCTCATCGGCTTCCTCGATTTCGCCATTCCATCGGTAAATTGACTTCATGCCGTCCAGGATGTTGACGCAGGCCGCCATCCGAACTTCGATCAGCGCAAGCCCGATGCGGCGGGCCTGCGCCACTCCAGCGGTCGTAACGTAAATCAGGCTGATCGACATCTTGCAGTCCCGGGAAATTGCCTTGAAGTGCGTCGGATTGGCTGGACATCGCAAAATATCCAGGAATCGTCAATCTTGACGATCGTCCGGACTGGTGAAATGTAACTTCGACATGCAACCTTTGGACTTACTCCCAGGCCACAATGAGGATCCGTCATGGCGCTCAGCGACACCCTGAAACAACTGATCACCGTTTCCGCCCCGCTGTGGGCGGGGGAGGCCGAGGTCGTGCGAACCTATTGGGATTCGCCGGCCCGTTCGTCGAAGACAGAGCTGCTTTGGCTGCGGCGGCAATGCTCCAAGGAATTCAACGGCACCGGCATCGGCGAGTTCAGGAACCTGGGCGTCTTTCTCGGCCCGGTGACCGAGCTCGGCCAGATCTTTCCGCGCATCGATACCGGCGGGCCGGACGGCGTCGACCGGCGCTATGCGCTGGAGCTGATCGAGATGCTGCACGACGAATTCGACCACTACATCCGCTTCGCCGATGTCTACGATGCGATTCGCGGGCCGGACACGCCGCCGATAAACCCGCACGAGATCGAGACCTGGGACGAGGACGCCGAGCTCACCCGGGTGCGCCATCAACACAACAAGAAGCATGGCGCGCTCGGAATCCGCGCCAGCCGGTTCACCGAAGGCGGGTATTGCGCGCTGTTCCGCGAGGGTATGCGGCTGAAGGGCCGCGGCGGCGTCGACGACATGATCGCCGATGCCTGCACCAAGGTTTACGAGGACGAGTTCGGCCATATGCTCGCAGGCATCGTCGGCCTGGACGAGGAAGGCTGGACCCGTGAGCAGTTCGAGTTGATGAGCGATCTGGTGGTCGAGCAGCTCCGGCTGCGCATCCGGATGCGCAATGCCGAGTTCAGTTTTCCGCTGAGCGAGGATCGCGTCCAGGCGATCTATTCCGGTGACATCGATCCCGAGCCCTTCGACTATGAGCGCGCCACCCCCGCCATGCACTGAGCCGCAGGACAACCGCGAGTTGGACTCCAGGATATGTAACTAAAGTATGAAGCTCACCGACCCGAGCGCGCCGAGTTCCTCGCAATCGAGGACCGCGCGGCGTTCGGCGATCCTGAACCCGCCCGCGCCCGGCCGCAGGCGGTAGATGTACCGGCCGACATACTCGCCGATGCGCTCGTTGCGCCGAAAGCGGTAGACGACGAAGTTCGCCTCGGCCCCGATCTCGCCGGCGGCCCGCGCGGTGATGCGCACGTTGGAGATCATCCGCCGGGTGCGCGAGCGCGGCGCCTCGGCATGCGCCTGCCCACTCTTCAGCCGCTTGATGCGGCCGCGGATGCGCTCGATGTCGTCGGCTATGGTAAAAAGCGTCGAGCGGTGATCGCCGTCGGGGACGTCATTCGGCGGCACCAGGTAGCGCGCGTCCTCGGTCAACAGCGCCAGCCAGTCGTCGAGCCTCCAGGCATCGAGTAGTGCCGCCTCCTCGAACAGGAACGCCTCGATTTCGGCCCGGGTAACTTCCGCTGCCGACGCGCCGCTCATGCCAGCATCATCGCGTTCCATTGCCGCCAGAACGCCCGCAGGTGCAGTTCGTCGGTGTTGAGCTGTTCGCCGTCTTTGTTCATGCCGCGTGAGATCTCCGACCAGCGGATTTCGCGCCAGGTCGCAAGCCCGTCCTGGACCAGCTCCAGCGCCTCGACATCGTCGGGCGTCGCCAGCCCGCCCGGACCGTAGAACGTCAGGAAGCTGTCCAGCCGGCGGGCTCGCGAGGCTTCGGGCTCCTCGGCCGGGCCGACGGCCCAGGCGGTCACCCGCATCCGGTCCGCCGCAACCGGCCAGAACGTGCGGACTGTGACCGCCGAGCCGTCATTGATCACAAGGTTTGGGAAAACCACCAGATTGCGGTTGGTATCGGCGATCCGTCGGGCGCGCTCCTCGCCCAGGCGGTCGACCAGTTCGGCTCGGATCGCTCCGATCTCGGGCTTGGCGTCCTCACCGTAAAGCGGGATCCAGGCGGCGATTGGCCGGCCGCGGAAATTGATGTTGTCGACCACCGCATGGCCGTTGCCCAGCGCCTTGCCGATGCCGCGGGTGGGCATCATCAGCCCTTTGCCCATGCCAACCGAGACGCCGGAATCCTTCATGTACTCGAGATAGGTCGAATGGGTCGAATGCAGGTGATAGTCATCGAAGCTGTTCTCGACCAGGAGCTTCCAGTTCGCCCGGATGTCGTATTCCTGGGTGCCCGAGATGATCTCGAGCCGTCCCGAAGACGACTGCTCTGCGACGAGGTCGATGTATTCACGCGCGCCTGCAAGGTAGCCCTCCAGCGGCCCGGGCTCCCGGCCGAAATGGGCGAACCAGAACCCGCGATAGCTCTCCAGATGCGGCACCTCGGCCAGTGCGAAGGCGGTCTGTTCGAAGCCCTCGCCATAGGCGTCCTTGCCCGGGACGTTTCGGAGCGCACCGTCGATGTCGTAGGTCCAGCCATGATAGAGGCAGGTGAAGCGGCGCGTGTTGCCTTCGCGCTCACGGCAGACCACGGTACCGCGGTGGCGGCACGAGTTGAGGAATGCGCGCACGCCGCCCGCGCTGTCGCGCGCGAAGACGACCGGCCGGCCGGCCACCGTTCGGGTCCGGAAATCGCCAGGCTGGCCGACTTCCGACTCGTGGCCGACATAGATCCAGCACCGATCGAAGATCCGGTCGTGCTCGGCCTCCAGGATCTCCGGGTCGACGAGAACCGAACGGTTGAGCTGGAACCGCCGCCGCTCCGGCTCGTCGATGATGAAGGGGCTGTCCATTCCCGGCGCTGCGTTCAGGCGCCGTCGCCCGGCAGGGTGCCCGGAGGCAGCGATTCGATGTGATCGACGATATCGCGCGGCCGGGTGAACCAGATCCGGTCCGCCTTCGGATGTTCGACGACGTATCCGAGGATCTTGCGGAGCTGCACCATGCGCGACGGCTGGCCGAAAACGAAGGTGTGCAGTGACAGCGCATAGGTCAGCGGCTGCGTTTCGCACTGGTCCAGCATCTCGTCGACCTGATCGATCACCATGTCGGTGAACTCACGCGCGGTATGGGCGCGGTTCAAGAGCGCGGGTGAGTCGTTGAGCTCCACCGGATAGGGCACCGACAGGATCCGCCCGTTCCGGGTCTTCATCCACACCGGCTGATCGTCGATCGGCCAGTCGAGCACATAGCGGTAGCCATTCTCCTGTAGCATGTCCAAGGTGGTCGCGGTTTCGGAGATCCAGGGCCCCAGCCAGCCGCCCGGCTGGACGCCCTCCTGTGTGCGCAGGATCTCGGTCGCCTCCCTGATCAGGGCCTCCTCGTCCTTCGACGAGAGGTCGCCCTGGCGCTCGGAATTGGTCCGCCCGTGGCCGACGATTTCGTCGCCGCGCGCGCGAACGCGCTCCATGATCTGCGGCGCATAGTCGTAGATCGTCGTGTTCACGAGATGGCAGGCTGGCAACTCCAGCTCGTCGAACAGGTCGAGGATCCGCCAGACGCCGACGCGCAGGCCATAGTCGCGCCAAGCGTAGTTGCGGATGTCGGGCTGCGGCCCGGGCGCGGTGGGCGTGTGGCCCATCCCCTCGCCGTAGTGGAAACGCTCGATGTTCAGCCCGATATAGAACGCCAGCCGCTTGCCTCCCGGCCAGTCGTATTGCGGACGCTCGACGATCGCCGAGTATTCGTAGCGGCCGTGCTGCTTCAGGTCCATCGCGTGTCCCCCGGTTCATCCGTTGGCCGAACGGTACACAAACGTTCAGTCTTCGGGAACCACGGCGGTGGCCTCGATCTCGACCTTGGCGCGGTCCTCCATCAGGGCCGAAACCTCTACGGCGGCCATGACCGGATAGCTGCGCCCCATCACCTCGCGCCAGGCCGCGCCGACCTCCCTGACGCTGTCGAGATATTCGCGCCTGGAAGTGAAATACATCGTCATCCGCACCACATGCTCGGCCCCCGCCCCGCCCTCGACCAGGACGGCGCGGATATTGAGCAGCGCTTGGCGGAACTGATCGGCGAAGTTGTCGCTTTCGAAGGTTTCGTTCGCGGTCCAGCCGATCTGCCCGGCGACGAAGACCAGCCGTCCGCTGGCCGCTATCCCGTTGGAATAGCCCTTGGGGCGAGGCCAACCCGGCGGTTGCAGGATCTTCATCGCGACGATCTCCAAGCCTTGTCAGGAAATGACAGTTGTTTTAAGTTTAAAACAACTGTCTGAAAACCGTCCAGCCTGTCGCCGAGCGACGAATTCGCCCATGACCGGTATTCCGCAGACCCGATCCGTCGCCGCGCCGCTCGCCGGCCGCCATGCGGTGATCACCGGCGCCGCGCGCGGGATCGGGCGGTCGATCGCCGAGACCCTGGCAGGGCTGGGCGCGGACCTTACCCTGATCGGCCGCAATTTGGAGGCGCTGGAGATTGCCGCGGCGGGAATCGGCGCTGAGTCCGGCGTTGGGCCGCGGACATATGCCGGCGACGTCACGGATGCCGGGTCATTGGCTGCGGCTTTCTCGAATGCGCAGGAGGCCGCGGGCCCGGTCACGATCCTGATCGGTAACGCGGGCATCGCCGGCAGCGCGCCGTTCGCAAGGACCGGCCCGGATCTCTGGCAGTCGATGCTGGAGACCAATTTGACCGGGACGTTCCGGTGCATGCAACTCGTCTATCCGGGGATGGTCGAGGCCGGCTGGGGTCGGATCGTCAACATCGCCTCGACATCGGGGCTGAAGGGCTACGCCTATATATCGGCCTATTGCGCGTCCAAGCACGGCGTGATCGGTCTGACCCGGGCGCTCGCGCTGGAAGCCGCGAAGACCGGGGTCACGGTCAATGCCGTCTGCCCCGGCTTCACCGAGACCGGGATCGTCGCCGAGACGGTTGCCAACATAATGAACAAGACCGGCCGGACCGAGGAGCAGGCGCGCGCGGAACTCACGGCGCTCAACCCACAAGGCCGCCTTGTGGCGCCGCGGGAGGTCGCCGATGCGGTCGCCTGGCTGTGCCTGCCGTCGTCGGCCGCGATCACCGGCCAGGCGATCGCGGTGGCCGGCGGCGAGGTGATGTGATGCCCGACTCGATTCCGGTCGCAGGTGTCGCCCCGCGCGGCGATTACGAAAGCAACGTCGGCGCCGGCGCCGGGCTGGAGCTGCGAGTCTGGCTGCGGCTCCTGACCTGCTCCAACCTCATCGTGCACCGCGTCCGCCAGGGGCTGCACCAGGACTTCGAGACCACCCTCCCCCGCTTCGACGTTCTGGCCCAGCTCCACCGTGCCGAGAAGCCGCTGTCGATGGGAGCACTGTCCGAACGGCTGATGGTTACCAACGGCAATATCACCGGGCTCGTCGACCGGTTGACGCGCGAGGGCAAGGTCGCGCGCAGCCCGTCGGCCGCGGACCGACGGGTCCAGATGGTCTCGCTGACCGAGGCCGGCAAGGCGCAGTTCGCCGACATGGCCCGCGACAACCGGTGCTGGGTAACCGATATGATGGCCGCGCTGAGCCGGCAGGAAAAGCAGGCGCTGTTCGACCTGCTCGGTCGTCTCAAGCAGTCCATCCACGAGCCCATGCCCAAGACGGAGACCATTGCATGAAAGAGATCAGGGGCGCCGATCTGAAACCCGAGCATTTCGCCTGGTCGGTCGAGGGCAAGGTCGCGACACTGACCGTCGACCATCCGGAGAAGAAGAATCCCCTGACCTTCGATTCCTACGGCGAGATCCGCGATACGTTCCGCGCGTTGAAATATGCAAGCGACGTCAAGGCGGTCGTGGTCACCGGCGCGGGCGGAAACTTCTGCTCCGGCGGCGACGTGCACGAGATCATCGGCCCGCTGCTCCGGATGGACATGCCGGAGCTTTTGCGGTTCACCCGCATGACCGGCGATCTGGTCAAGGCGATGCGCACATGCCCGCAGCCGATCGTCGCCGCGGTCGAGGGGATCTGCGCCGGAGCCGGCGCGGCGATCGCGATGCATGCGGACATGCGGCTTGGGACCGCCGACAGCAAGGTCGCTTTCCTGTTTGCCCGGGTCGGGCTCGCCGGCTGCGACATGGGCGCCTGCGCCGTGCTGCCGCGGATCGTCGGCCAGGGCCGCGCGGCCGAGTTGCTCTATTCCGGGCGCAGCATGGACGGCGAGGAAGCGCTGGCCTGGGGCTTCTACAACCGGCTGTACCCGGCCGGAGAGGTGCTCCGGGAAGCGCAAGAACAAGCCAGGCGCCTGGCGGACGGCCCGACCTTCGCGCACGCGATGACCAAGCGCATGCTCCATGCCGAATGGCCGATGGCGCTCGACGATGCGATCGACGCAGAGGCCGATGCCCAGGCGATCTGTATGCAGACGCGCGATTTTCGCCGTGCCTATGACGCCTTCGCCAGCAAGCAGCGGCCGGTCTTCGAGGGCGACTGATGCCGGACCGCAGCTTCCTCGACTGGCCTTTCTTCGAAGACGAGCACCGCGCGCTCGCGGCCGCGCTGGAAGGGTGGGCCGAGACCGAGATCGCCCCAATCGAGCATGTCGAGCCGAAGGGTGAGGCGGCGCTCGATGCGCATTGCCGCCGGCTCGTGGCCACGCTTGCCGCCGGCGGCTGGCTGCGCCACTGCGTACCGGAGAACTTCGGCGGGCTGAAGCCGGTGCTCGACGTTCGATCGCTGTGCGTGATCCGCGAGGGTCTCGCCCGTCGCTCGGGGCTCGCCGATTTCTGCTTCGTCATGCAGGGGCTGGGCGCCGGCGCAATTTCGCTGTTCGGCACCGAAGACCAGAAATCGCGCTACCTGCCGGATGTCGCCTCGGGCGAGCGGATTGCAGCGTTCGCGCTCAGCGAGCAGGCCAGCGGCTCCGATGTCGCGGCGATGACCATGACCGCGCAGGCGGACGGCAACGGCTACGTGCTCGACGGCGAGAAGACGCTCATCTCGAACGCCGGGATCGCCACGCAATATGTCGTCTTCGCCCGCACCGGCGAGGACGAGGGCGCCAAGGGGATCTCGGCGTTCATCGTCGATGCGGACACGCCCGGGCTCAGCGTGCCCGAGCGCTTCGCGGTCATCGCGCCCCACCCGCTGGGCACGGTGCGGTTCGAGAACTGCCGTATCGACGGCGCTCAGCTTCTTGCCGCGCCGGGCGACGGGTTCAAGGTCGCGATGTCTTCGCTCGATGTCTTTCGCTCGACCGTCGGCGCGGCCGCGCTCGGCTTCGCGCGCCGTGCGCTCGACGAGTCGCTCGCCCGCGCCCGCGCACGGATCGCCTTTGGCCGCCCGATTGCCGACACCCAGCTCATCCAGCAGAAGATCGCCGACATGGCGGTCCGGATCGATGCCGCAGCGCTTCTGGTGTACCGCTCGGCCTGGACCAGGGACGTCACCCAGGGCCGGGTGACGCGCGAGGCCGCGATCGCCAAGCTCTACGCTACCGAGGCCGCCCAGGAGGTGGTCGACCAGGCGGTGCAGATCTTCGGCGGCCAGGGCGTGATCGTCGGCAACATCGTCGAGCGGCTCTACCGCGATGTGCGCGCCTTGCGGATCTACGAGGGAACCAGCGAGATCCAGAAGCTGATCATCGCCAGCCAGACTTTGGCGAGCCTTTGAACACTGATGAGCGCACGGCGTTAGCCGGGACGGGGATACGCGAATCGTGGAATTGTTGATTATCGGGATCGTAATGGGCGTCGTTGTCGCGCTGGTGGCGAACTCCAAGGGCCGCTCCGGCTGCGCTTGGTTCTTCTACGGGGTGCTGATCTGGCCCGTGGCCCTGGTGCATATTCTGGTGTCCACTTCCACCCCCGAATCGGAAATGCGGCGGGCGAAGATGCAGGGGCGTATTCCCTGCCCGAACTGCGCGGAGCTCATCAAACAGGATGCGCGTATCTGTCCTTACTGTCGGCAAGACGTGTAGCAGGCCTGAGCGTCCGGTGGCGACACTGTCCCGCTAGATGGATCGAGCCCCGTGATCGGAGTGTGCGATGCCTGAACCCGGCGGCGGCCCCAGCGCCCATCGCGACCGGTTCGCGACCGGGCACCTTCCGCCGCGCGCGCTGTGGCCCGACTTCGACTACGACAGCCTGCCGGAACTGCGCGCCTATCCGGCGCGGATGAATTGCGGCGCCGAGCTGCTCGATGCCATGGTCGCCTCCGGCCACCGCGACCGCCCGGTCCTGCACCTGGACGAGACGACCTGGACCTACGGCCAGCTTCTGGATTTGTCGGGCCGCATCGCCCGGGTGCTGGTCGAGGATTGCGCCGTGGCGCCCGGCAACCGGGTGCTGCTGCGCTCGGCCAACACGCCGATGCTGGTGGCCTGCTGGTTCGCGGTCCTGAAGGCGGGCGGGATCTGCGTGACGACGATGCAGCTCCTGCGGGCGCGCGAGTTGACCTACATCATCGAGAAGTCGCAGATCAGCCACGCGCTCTGCGACACGGCCCTGTTCGAGGAGATCGAGGAGGCGAAGGACCGCACCGGCGGGCTGCTCAAGCACTTGCTGGGCTTCACCCCGCTCGGCGACCGGCCGGATGAGGCGACGCTCGACAAGGCCGCCGCGGGCAAGCCGTCGGGCTTCGAGACCTGCGACACGGCGGCCGATGATATCGCGCTGATCGCCTTCACCTCCGGCACGACTGGCAGCCCCAAGGCCACCATGCACTTCCACCGCGACGTGATCGCGATGTGCGACTGTTTCCCGCGCTATCTCGACATGTCCGCGCCGCAAGACGTTTTTACCGGCACGCCGCCGCTCGCCTTCACCTTCGGGCTCGGCGGGCTGACGACGTTCCCGATGCGTTTCGGCGCCTCGACGCGGTATTTCAGGAGGCTCATGGCGCCGGAGGAGATGCTGGAGGCGATCGAGCGCTATCGCATCACCGGTCTCTACACCGCGCCCACCGCCTATCGGGCGATGGCCGGATTGGCGGAAAAATTCGACCTTTCGAGCCTCGCCAAATGCGTCTCGGCCGGCGAGACGCTGCCCAAGGCGACTTGGGAGGCTTTCCATCGGGCGACCGGGCTTCGCATCGTCGACGGGCTCGGTTCGACGGAGATGCTGCACATCTTCGTCTCCGCGTCCCGGACGGAGATGCGGCCCGGCTTCACGGGCAAAGCGATCCCCGGCTATCAGGCCCGCGTGGTCGACGAGAGCGGCCAGACCCTGCCGCCGGGTCAGCCCGGGCTGCTGGCCACCCGCGGGCCCACCGGATGCCGCTATCTTGACGACGAGGAGCGCCAGCAGGTCTACGTGCGCAAGGGCTGGAACTATCCGGGCGATGTCTACGAGATGAGCAGAGAAGGCTATTTTCGCTATGTCGCGCGCGCCGACGACATGATTATTTCGGCCGGCTACAACATCTCCGGACCCGAGGTCGAGGGTGCGCTGCTCGACCATCCGGCTATAGCCGAGTGCGCGGTGATCGCGAAGCCGGACCCCGAGCGCACCAACATCGTCAAGGCCTTCGTCGTTCTGCGCGAGGGGACCGGCAAGGACGACGCTACCTCGAAGGCGCTGCAGGACTTCGTCAAGGGCGAGATTGCGCCCTACAAATACCCGCGCGAGATCGAGTTCGTCGACGAACTGCCCAAGACCGAGACCGGCAAGCTGCAGCGCTTCCGCTTGCGGCGGCGGGAAGTCGGACAGCCGTCGCGGACATGACCGCGCTCAAGGCTCCGGTCGCTGGCGCCGGGCGCAACGCCTGGCTCTACTCCTGCGGCCCACTGGCGGTCCCGCTGGTCCGATCCCACCCCAGCGGCAACGGCTGCTCGCCGAGCACGGCGGTGACGACGACTTCGCGGACGCGCTCGGGGTCGAGGCCGTAGGAGTCGATCATGTCGGCGGTCTCGGCCAGGATCGCATCGGCGTCCTGCATGATCTTCAGGCGCTTGAAAAGGTCGGGGCGGTCGAGCCCCATGCTCTCGCCGACCAGCTCCATGAAGTTGACGACCTCGAACGGCCAGTCGCGCTCGTGGCTGCACAGCTCGCGGTGGCAGGCATGGTAGATGCCGGCGAGCGTGGTCACGCCGGCGGCCTCGGCGGCCGCGAGCTGCTTGGCATGGACATCGCGCTTGTACTCGGGCAGCACCGATAGCGTGTTGCACATGTAGCCGAGGCGCGGCTGGACGAGATCGACGAACTCGAGCCCCGGAATCGCGCGCAGGATCGTCTCGGCCGCGTCGGTGATACCGGGCACCCCAGGATGCTCGTGCAGGCCGACGCGCTTGTCGACGGGCCGGGTCATCAGGGGCCGCAGGTCGTCGAGCCGGCCGGCGAGGTAGATCACGAACGGCGTCAGGTCGAACGGCATGTTTTCGGTGTGGGCGCGGGTCTCCAGCGCCGCCTCGCCAAGATGGACCTGACAGCTCGGGCACCACGACAGGACCTCACCGACGCCGGTCTCCGCGAACCGGTCGATCGTCCGATAAGAGCTCGAACCGAACTTTTCGAGATCGCCCGATGCGAAGTGATAAACGCCGCAGCAGAACGACGGCCCGCCGCGCACGATGTAGCGCAGTCCCAAAGCGTCCATCACGTCCAGGCACAGGAGCGCGATGTGCGGCGTCTTGAGCACGTTGCAGCCGGTATAGAAGACTGTCCCGGGATTCTCCGGCTCCGGGTCGGGATCGTTGATCTGCCCGAGCCGCGCCAGAAGATCCGGCGCAAGCTGTAGCCGCGAAAGCATGCGCACGCCCCGGCTCATCGCCCCGAACTGCTTGCCGCCGCCGGCCCGGAGCGCAGCGGGCTCCAGATCGGTGCGCAGCCCGCTGATGTGGGCGAGCCGCAGCATGAAGCGCGGGTTGACGCCGTGCTCGCAAGCCGCGATGCAATGCCCGCTGCCGGTGCAGATCTCCGACCAGCCTCGCGCGACCTCGGGCCCCTGCCCGGTCCCGAGCAACGCGATCACGCCGGCGGCAACGGCTTCGGAGTCGCTCACGTCCAGCCCGGCGGGGCCCGGCATGGGGCACACCTCGACGCATTTGCCGCATTTGACGCAGCGCTCGAGGATCTCCGCCCGGCGCGCGTCGAGCGCCCGCATGAAATCGGCAGACCGGTCCGGACTTTCCGGCATTGGCGGGGTTCCTCCGAGATTTTCTCTCGTTCATCCTAACACAGGCCGATACCCGCGGCCTCGACCTCGCCTGATCCCACATCCCCGCGAGCGGTCGCGCGCATCTGGGCCGCCTGCCCTCACCCGACTATGATCGGGCCTGCCGGAACGGAGGCGAAGGGTGGACGACGACAGGCTGCGGACCGATATATGGGCGATGGCCCACATCCGGCGTTGCAACGATGGAGGCATACCGGCAATGGTGGTGCGCAAGGGCAACCGCCTGTCCGGCGCCCTGCTGCTCAAGATCAGCCGACATCAAGACGGTTGTCGGGTGCTGAGCCAGATGCGCGACCTCGACGGCGCGATGGGCTGGATGGCGGCCTTCGACGGCGCATGCGTTCCGGAGGCCGACGCCGACGCCTATATCGAGCGCGCCATTAGCCGCGATCCCGACCTCTGGGTGATCGAGATCGAGGACCGGGACGGGCGGAACCCGTTCGAGGGCAGGGAATTCTGAACGGGCTTGCCGAGCCCCGACGCTGCTAACTGAACGGACCGGCGACAAGACCCGCAGGCCCCACCGGTACAACCGCAGCCGACCCCGCAGCCGCGCTCGCTCCCGCGGCGCCGACGGCGGCGCCCTTCTGTTCCCATTCCTCGGAGCCGGCGTCGGTGCGGAAGCGGCGGCGGGCCGCATGCTCGGCGGGCTTGGCGGTCTCGCGGAGCTCTTCGACTGCCTCGCGCTCGCGGGCGAACTGGCGGTAGGCGGCGAACTTGGCCGAGATGTACTGGTCGGGCCAGTCGATCGGCTCGTAACCGTAATGGGCCGCGGCCTGCTGGGTGAAATAGGGGTTGTAGAGATGGGTGCGGGCAAGTGCGACGAGGTCGGCCCGGCCCGCAGCGACGACGGTATTTACCTGGTCCCAGGTGAATATGTTGCCGGCGACGAGCGTCGGGATCCCTGCCTCGATCCGGATCTGCTCCGAGAACGGGGTCTGGAACATCCGTCCGTAGACCGGCTTTTCCTCCGATGCGGTCTGGCCGGTGGACACGTTGAACAGATCGACGCCGCGCGCGACGAACGCCTTGGCGATCGCCACCGCATCGTCGCCCTCATTGCCGCCGGGAACCCAGTCGTGGGCGGAGATCCTGACCGACAGCGCCCGGTCGGCGGGCCAGACGGCCTTGACCGCATCGAGGACCTCCAGCGGATAGCGCAGCCGGTTCTCCGGGCTGCCGCCGTACTCGTCGGTCCGCCGGTTGGTGTAGGGCGACAGGAACCCGGCCAGAAGATAGCCGTGTGCACAATGGAGCTCCGCCATGTCGAAGCCCGCCCGCGCGGCGCGCTCGAACGCGGCGGCGAACGCGGCCTTCACCCGGTCCATGTCGTCCCGGGTCATCTCGCGCGGGACCTGGGAATGGGGCAGGTATGGCAGCGCCGAGGGCGCGATGAGCTCCCACGCCGAGCCATCGTCCAGCGGCTGGTCGATGCCTTCCCAGGCCAGCCTGGTCGCGCCCTTGCGTCCGGCATGACCGATCTGGATACACATCTTGGCCGGGGTGAATTCGTGCGCAAAGTCGACCACCCGCTTCCAGGCAGCCTCGTGGCCGTCGGTCCAGATGCCCGCGCAGCCGTGGGTGATCCGCGCATCGGGCGCGATGCAGCTCATCTCGGTGAACACCAGACCCGCGCCGCCCATCGCCCGGCTGGTCAGATGAACGTAGTGCCAATCGCCCGGCATGCCGTCGGCGGCGCAGTACTGGCACATCGGCGAGACCACGACGCGGTTGGCGAGCCGGATCCTGCCGATCGTGATCGGCGTAAACATCGGCGGCGCGGGGTTTTCGGCCAGCGTCGGCACATGCTCGGCGCGCGCGACCGCGGCGGAGAACTCGCGGTCGACCGCGTCGACGAACGCGCCATCGCGGATTCTGAGATTGTCGTAGGTGATCGCCTTGGAGCGCGACATCAGGCTGAAGGCGAACTGCATCGGCTCCATGTCCCAGTAGCGCTCGACATGTTCGAACCAGGACAGCGAGACGTCGGCGGCATGCTGCAGCCGGCCGACATCGTCGCGCCGGTTGACGTCGTAGGCAGCCAGCGCCTCGGCGACGCTGGAATGGTCATTGAACTCCTCGAACAGCGCGATCGCATCCTCCATCGCGAGCTTGGTGCCCGAGCCGATCGAGAAATGTGCGGTGTGGGCGGCATCGCCCATCAGCACCATGTTGTCGCGCACCCAGGTCTCGCAGCGGATGGTCGGAAAGTTGCGCCACAGAGATCGGTTGGCGATCACCGGATGGCCGTCGAGCAGGTCGGCGTAGAGCTCGCTCACATAGGCGACCGTGTCCTCCTCGGTGGCGTCGGCCAAGCCCGCTTTCTCCCACACCTCGTCGGTGGTCTCGACGATCCAGGTCGTCATCTCGTTGTTGTACTGGTAGGCGTGCAGGTTCCAGATGCCGATATTGTTATCGCGGAAATCGAAGGTGAACGCCGGCAGCGGACGGGTACTGCCGAGCCAGACGAACTTGTTGGGCCGCCAGTCGAAGCTCGGCCGGAAGTGATCGGTGCAGGCGTCGCGGATCCAGCTATTGATGCCGTTACAGGCGAGCACAAGGTCGGCGCCTTCGACCTCCTCCAGCGAGCGGATCTCCCGCTCGAAGACCATCGCGATGCCGAGCTCGCGGCAGCGGTCCTGGAGCAGCAGCAGAAGCTCCTTGCGCGACATGCCGCAGAAGCCGTGCCCGCCCGAGGTGATCTTGTGGCCCTTGAAGTAGACGTCGATGTCGTCCCAATAGGCGAAGCCCGAGCGGATCCGGTCGTAGGACTCCGCGTCGTAGTCGCGGAAATGGCCCAGTGTCTCGGCGGAGAAGACCACGCCGAAGCCGAACGTATCGTCGGGCTTGTTCTGCTCGTAGATCGTGATCTCGTGGCTCGGGTCGTTGCTCTTCATCAGCAACGAGAAATAGAGCCCCGCCGGCCCCCCGCCGATCACCTCGATCTTCATCGCTGTCCCCCGGTTGGCCGAAAATCGTTTGAAGCTTAAACCATTACCCTCGTGCCGGGTCAAATTATTTTAGGTTTAAACGATTCTCCCGTCGACGATCCGGATCATCCGGTCGGCGCCGCGGGCGAACTCCGGGTCATGGGTAACCGCGACCACTGTCCGGCGATCCTGCCGCACGATACCGCTCAGGATCTCCCGCACCGTGGCGCCGGAGGCGGTATCCAGGTTCCCGGTCGGCTCGTCCGCGAGGATCACCAGCGGTTCGTTGGCAAGCGCCCGGGCGATCGCGACACGCTGGCGCTGACCGCCCGAGAGCTGCTCGGGATGCTTGTCGAGCTGGTCGCCGAGTCCAAGGTCATCGAGCAGCCCGGAGGCGCGCACGCGCTGCGCCTCGGCGGGAAGCTGGCCGGCCTTCGCCATTGGCAGTGTCACGTTGTCGAGCACGGTGAACTCTGCCAGCAGAAAGTGAAACTGAAAGACGAAGCCGAGCTTCTCCAGACGCAGCCGCGCGCGGGCTTCCTCGTCGAGCTCCGAAGTATCCGTGCCGTCGAGCCAGAGCCGCCCCTCGGTCGGCGAGTCGAGCAATCCCAGCAAGTAGAGCAACGATGATTTTCCCGAGCCCGACGGCCCCTGGATGCAGACGAACTCGCCACGGTCGATCGACAAGGAGACATCGCGGACCAGGGTCACCGGGAGCGGGCCGGGAAGCACGCGGGTCACGCCTTCGGCCCGCAGCACCCCGCTCATGCCATCCCGCTCATGCCATCCCGCCGCGCAGGATATCCACGGGTTGGACGCGGCCAGCCTTGCGCGACGGCAGATAGGCCGCGCCGGCAGCCGAGGCGATGGCGAAGGCGAGCGCCAGCGCCACCTGGTCGGCGCCCCAGTAGATCGGCAGCGGCACGGCATCGTTGAGACCCGGCGGGGTGATGTCGATCCTGGCCAGGATCGCCATCAGCCCGTATCCGAGCCCAGTGCCCAGGATGCCGCCGGCCACGCCGATGACAATGCCTTCGGCGAGGAAAATGCGTCGGACATCGACGGCGCGGAACCCCATGGAGCGGAAGATCGCGATATCGCGCTGCTTTTCCAGCACGACGGTGGAGATGATGTTGAAGATGCCGAAGGAGGCGACGATCAGGATCGCACTGACCACGCTGTACATGATGATGTTACGGACCAGCAGCACCGACAGGACGCTCTCGGAAGCCTCCTGCCAGGGCTGAGTGCGGTAGCCAACCCGCGTTTCGATCGCCGCGGCGACCTCCCGCGCGTCATAGGGATCATCGAGCTTGGCGATCAGCTCGTTGACCCGGTCCGGGCGGCCGAGCAGCACCTGGGCGCGCTTGAGAAGCACAAAAGCTTGGCCTTCGTCGATCGCCGTCGTCCCGGTCTCGAACAGGCCGACGATCTTCATGGTCCGGACGACGCCGACCGGCGACGCAACGCTGATATTCTCGCCCGTGTCGGCGAAGAGCTTCTTCACCAGAGCGCGGCCAACGATGATGCCGTTGGCGTTTGCCGCCAGCGCCTCCAGCGAGCCGGCAACGAGCTTTTCCTCCAGATCGCTGACGCCCACCATGCGCCGGGGCAGGATCCCGTTCAGCAGGACACCGTGCTCCTTGCCCGCGAAGGTGAGGATCGCCTGACCGGACAGCACCGGGGCGACACGGACCCCCGGCATCGCCTCGATCAGGGCCAGCTTTTGCTTGTAGCCTCGGATGCCGCGAGTCTCGGTGCGCGGCTTGAGACCGTCGAGCCGGACCGCACCGCCCGCGAAGGCGCGGAGCACCGGCTGCGCGGGCGGGTTGCGATACTCATCCTCGACGGTGACATGCGGCGCGGAATCCACCAGGCGGCGAATGAAGTCCTGCTCCGATCCCCGCATCAGCGCGCTGACCGCCATGAAGAACGCGACGCCAATCGCGATCCCCAGGAGCGACATCACCGTCTGGCGCTTGCGTCCGAACAGGTGGGTGATCGCTATGCGGACGCCGAGCGGCATTAGAAGTTCCCGGCCTTTGCGCGGGCGCGGCGACCCTCTCTGAACCCGTTCCGGGGCTCGACCACGACCATGTCGCTTTCCGCCAGGCCGGAAGCGATCTCGACCAGCTTCTGGCCGACTACGCCGACCGTCACCGCGCGCCGGCTGAGCCGTCCGTCGACCAGCAGCCAGACCGCGCCATCGACCACCGCGGACGCCGGCGCCAACAGCGCGTTGTCCCGCTTATCGACGATGATGTTGGCATCGGCCGTCATGCCGATCATCAGCGGCGACTCCACGGGCAACCGGATCCGCACCCGAAAGCTGCGCGCGATCGGATCGCCCTTCGGGGTGATCTCCGTCACCGAGCCCTCCAGCGCGGCGGAGGGGAAGGCATCGGCGCGGACGATCACGCGTTGACCGGGACGAACCGCCGGAATGTCCTCCTCGTCGATTTCGGCGGTCACGCGCAACGGGTCGCAGCACGACATCCAGAACAGCGTCTCGCCGGGCTGGAAGAGCTGACCAACCTCGCCGTCCCGGCGGATGATCAGCCCGTCGGCGGGCGCCCTGAGGATCATCTCGTCGACCCGCTCACGGGCGCGCTTGAGGGCGGCCCGTGCGGTGTCGAGCTCGCTCTTGGCCTGGTCCCGCGCCGCGGCGGTGCCGATGCGGTTGCGATGAAGCGTGCTTGCCCTGTTGTACTGGGCCTCGCTGTAGCGTACCCGCGCTTCCCACTCCGTGACCGTCGCAGTCAGCACCCGGTTGTCGAGTTCGGCAAGGACGGCGCCCTTGTTCACCCGGCTGTTCTCGTCGGCAAGCAGCCGCCGCAGCCGGCCGACGATCTTGGGCGCGATCGGCAGCATCACCGTCGGCTCCACGGTGCCGGAGCCATAGACCGCGCGAACGGCGGGACCACGGGTCGGCATAACCACATCGACCGTCAGCGGCCGCAGTTTCAGCCACGCCCCGCCGGCGGCGACTCCGACGCCCAGCAGGATCGCGGCGAGGCGCAGGATCCACTTCCTCATGCCCCGCACAATAGCCCGGCGCAAGCCGGATTGGACCCCATCGTCGGATTTACCGGGCCGGCGCGATCGCGGCGGATCGTCGCGCGACGGCGCGACGATCCTTACCGGGCTGCGGCCGTAATCCCGCTCAATCGAACAGATCCGGCTGGCCGCTTCGGCGCTTGAGCCGGTCCCGCGCGGCGACTGCGGCCTCGTCCTCGATGCGGCTGTCGCCGCGGATGTGCAGGATTTCGGCGCCCCTGTCCTGGAGCGGCGGGGTGAGCAGAAACCGGCGGTGGCATCTGCGCGGGTCTTCCTCGGCGCAGGCCAGCGCCAGGCGTTCGGAGCCGGCCCGCTCGCAGAGCGCATCGACATCGGCCTGGAAGGCGGGCCAGGCGCGCACCGCGTCCCAATCGACGGCGTCGGCCGTATCGCGCAGGCCGGGGGCGGTCGGCCGCCCCGACAGCGTCTCGCCGTACCAGGAATAGCCGATGCCGGCGGCTTCCAAGGCGGCGCGGAAGCGCTCCCGGTTGAATTGCGGGTTGAAACGCGAGAACGGCCGGCCGCGAACATCGACGATCCGCGCGATGTCGTGCTCGCGGGCGAGGCCGATGAACGTCCCGATCGGATGGCGCGAATGACCAAGAGTCCAGAGCGTGCGGCTCATAACGCGACATCCACGGGAAACCAGCCTCCCCTGACACAATGCGGCGGAGAACCGTCACGTCGTTCGCCGCCCTGCTTGAGCGCCGCGCCACTCACCCGAAACCGGAGGCCCGAGACCGGCGGCCGCGCGCCTGACGATCTCGATCATCTCTCCGCCCCTTGCCGGAGCAGCCGAACCGTCAAACCCCGAGATAGCGGTGCTGGATTTCCGCGCCGTCGCGCAGCGCCGCGGAATCGCCCTGCCAGACGACCTGGCCGCGCTCAACGATGAAATGGCGGTCGCCGATCCGGGTCAGCGCCTCGACCGATTTATCGATCACCAGGATCGACTGGCCGGCCGCCTTGAGGCCCGCCAGGCATTTCCAGATCTCGGCGCGGACCAGCGGCGCCAGCCCCTCGGTCGCCTCATCGAGGATCAAGAGCCTGGGGTTGGTCATCAGCGCCCGGCCGACCGCCAGCATCTGCTGCTCGCCGCCGGAGAGCTGAACGCCCATGTTGCCGGCGCGCTCGGCGAGGCCGGGGAAGAGATCGAAGACCCGGTCCAAGGTCCAGGGGTTGGCGTTGCCGGCCCGGTTGGCGGCGGTCGCCACGAGGTTCTCCCGGACGGTGAGGTTAGGAAAGATCTGCCGCCCTTCGGGGACCAGACCGAGTCCTTTCTGGCCGATCCGATAGGAGGCGGCGCCGCGGATCTCGTCGCCTTCGAACCGGATCGAGCCGGCGCTGGTCGGCGTCAGCCCCATGATCGAGCGGATGGTCGTCGTCTTGCCCATTCCGTTGCGGCCCATCAGGGTGACCACCTCCCCGGCGTCGACCGAGAACGTCATACCGAACAGCACCTGGGAGGCGCCGTAGGCGGTCTCGAGATCCTTCACCTCAAGCAACGGGTTCGTCCTCATCGCCGAGATAGGCCGCGCGCACCGTGGCGTTGGCGCGGATCGTCTTCGGCGCGCCGGTGGCGATCGCCTGCCCGTAGACCAGCACCGTGATGCGATCGGCCAGCGCGAAGACGGTGTCCATGTCGTGCTCGATCAGCAGCATCGAGTAGTCGCCCTTGAGGGACGCCAGGAACCTGGTCATTTGCTGGGAGTCCTCGGGCCCCATCCCGGCGGTCGGCTCGTCGAGCAGCAGTAGCTTCGGGCCCGTGGCGAGCGCCATCGCGATCTCGAGCTGGCGCTGCTCGCCGTGGGCGAGATTGGCCGCGATCACGCCGGCGCGCGCGCCGAGACCGACGCGGCCGAGGATCTCGCGCGCCGGCCGGTTCAGCGCCTCGTCGCTGAGCGCCGGGCGCCACATCCGGAAGCTGTGCCCGGAATGCGCCTGGATCGACAGCGCCACGTTCTCGAGCGCGGTGAAATTCCTGAAGATCGAGGTGATCTGGAACGACCGCGCGAGCCCGGCGTGCGAGCGCGCCGGCGCGTTGAACCCGGTGATGTCCTCGCCGTCGAACAGGATGCGGCCGCTGTCCGGCGCGATCATGCCCGAGAGCTGGGCCACGAAGGTGGTCTTGCCGGCCCCGTTGGGTCCGATCACGGCATGGATCTCGCCCGGCATGACCTCGAAATCGAGGTTCTCGGTCGCGATCACCCCGCCGAAATGCTTGTTCAGCCCCTCGACCTTGAGGATCGGTTCAGCCATTGTCCGACCGGCCGCCCGGTATCAGCCCCCACAGCCCCTGCTTGGCGAACAGCACGAGGATGACCAGGAGCGGGCCGAAGATGAAATGCCAGTTCTCGCCCGAGCCGGAGACGACCAGCTCCATCACCTCGGGCACCCATTCCTCGAACAGCAGATAGGCCGCCGCGCCGAAGGCCGGTCCGAACAGCGAGCCCATGCCGCCGACCAGCACCATGATCATGATCTCGCCCGAACGGAACCAGTGCATGAACTCGGGCGTGACGAACTCGGTGAGGTTGGCGAGCAGGGCGCCGGCGACGCCGCACATCGTTCCCGAGATCACGAAGGCGGTGAGCTTGTAGCGGAACGTCGGGAAGCCGATCGCCTGCATCCGGTCCTCGTTGGAATGGCAGCCGCGCACGACCATGCCGAAGCGTGAGTTGATCAGCCGGTGCATCAGATAGATGCAGACGATCAGGAAGACGAGGATGAGGTAGTAGAGATTGACTTCCTCGTAGAGATCGAAGCCCGCGAAAAACTCGCTACGGTCGGAGTTGAGCCCGTCGTCCCCGCCATATTCTTCCAGGCTGATGCCCAGGAAGTAGAGCATCTGGGTGAGCGCCAGCGTGATCATGATGAAGTAGATCCCGCGGGTCCTGAGGCAGATCGCGCCGATGACCAGGGCGACCAGCGCGGAGCCCGCGATGGCGGCCGCGAATTGAAGCCATCCGTTGGTCACCCCGTAGAACGACGAGATACCGACGGCGTAGGCGCCGAGACCGAGATAGGCGGCATGTCCGAAGCTGATCATGCCGCCGAAGCCGAGGATGAGATCCAGGCTCACCGCGGCGATCGCAAAGATCATGATGCGGGCGAAGAGGGTGACGTAGAAGTCGGCGTCCGCCGCCCCGGCGATCGGCGGCACCGCCGCCAGGACGACGATACCGGCAATCACGACCCAAAGCTTGGTGCGGTTCAGCACGGCGTCACCCCGTTTTCGCCGGGAACATGCCCTCGGGCTTGAAGAACAAGACCGCGGCCATCAGGACGTAGATCAGCATCGAGGCGACCGCCGGCCCGGCCGTCTGGGCGGAGTCCTCGCTGATGAAACTCGTCATCGCGAACGGCAGGATCGAACGGCCCACGACCTCGACGATGCCGACCAGCACCGAGGCGATCACCGCCCCGCGCACCGAGCCGATGCCGCCGATGACGATGACCACGAAGGCCAGGATGAGCATGTCCTCGCCCATGCCCGGCTCGACCGATTGCAATGGCCCGGCCATCAGCCCGGCGAACCCGGCGAGGATCGCGCCCAGACCGAAGACCAGCGTGTAGAGGAGCTGAATGTTGATCCCCAGCGCGCCCACCATCGGCCGGTTGCTCGCGCCGGCGCGGATCAGCATGCCCATCCGGGTTCGCGTGATCAGCAGAAACAGCGCGAGCCCGACCGCAAGCCCGACGACGATGATCGCGATTCGGAACAGCGGATAGGGCGCATCGGGCAGGATTTCCACGCTGCCGTCGAGGAAGTCCGGCACCGGCATCGGCTGGCTCTCCGCCCCCCAGACCAGCCGCACCGACTCGTTGAAGAACAGCAGCAGCCCGAAGGTTGCCAGCACCTGGTCCATGTGGTCGCGGTCGTACATCGTGCGCAGCGCGATCACCTCGATCAGGATCCCGCTGACCAGGGCCATTGGAACCATGACGACGATCGCGATCAGGAAGTTGTCGGTCCAGGAATACAGCGTGGCGGCGTAGTAGGCGCCCAGCATGAAAAGCGAGCCGTGCGCCAGATTGACCACGTTCATGATGCCCAGCACCAGCGTCAGCCCGGCGGATACCAGAAACAGGAATACGCCGAACTGGACGCCGTTCAGGGTTTGCTCGACCAGCAGAAGCCATGTCATCGTCGAGAGACTTTGATTCGGATTGGATCGATTCGTGGTGCGGACCGCGGCGGGGATGCGGCCGCATCCCCGCCGCGCCGACCTGTCCGGCGGACGCCTACCACTTCATCTTGCACTGCTTGTAGTACGCATCCTTGTGGTTCTCGAGTACGACGCCGGTAGTGATGATCTCCGGATCTCCGTTGGCGTCGGCCCGTACTTCCCGGCGATAGAAATTCTGGATCGGGATGTGGTTCGTGTTGTAGGCGAACTTGCCGCGCACCGAGGCGAAGTCGGCCTTCTCCATCGCCTCGATCATGCCCCGGACATCGGAAAGGTCGCCGCCGACCGCCTTGACCCCGCTGTCGACCAGGAGCGGCATGTCATAGGCCTGCGCCGCGAACATCGAGGGGTGGTAGCCGTACTTGGCCTTGAAATCCTCGATGAAACGCTGGTTCACCGGATCCTTGGAGCTGTTGTTCCAGTACGACGTGTGGTAGGTGCCGATCGCCGCCTTGCCGTGGCCCTTGAGGGTCATGTAGTCCACGGTGAAGACCGAATAGAACGGGATCGTCTCATGCAGGCCGGCGGCCCGGTACTGCTTGATGAAGGCGATGCCCATCGGCCCCGGCACGAAGCCGAACAGCGCGGTCGGCTTGACCGCGCGGATCTGCGAGATTTCGGCTTGGTAGTCGCGCTGGCCGAGGCGGTAGAGGATGCGCCCCGTGACGTTGCCCTTATAGGTCCGCTCGAACCCGTTCAGCATGTCCTTGCCGGCCTGGTAGTTGGCCGAGATCAGGAACACGTTGTCGAGGTTCTCGAGGTTCATGAGCTGACCCATCGCCTCGGGCGTCTGGTCGTTGTTCCACGAGGTCGAGAAGAAATAGGGGCTGCAGTTCTTCCCGGCCATCGCCGACCAGCCGGCGTTGGTGCTGATCAGGATCTTCTTGGACCGGATGACCCGGCGCTGCACCGCGGCCAGGACGTTCGACCAGGTGATCCCGGCGATGATGTGGGCCTTGTCCTTCTTGAGCATCTTGTCGGCCTGCTGACGGCCGACATCGGGCTTCCGCTGGTCGTCGCCGTAGATCATCTCGACGTCCAGGCCGCCGATCTTGCGGCCGAGATGATCCAGCGCAAGCTCCACCGCGTCCTTCTGGTGCTTGCCGTAGATCGCGGCGCCGCCGGAGAAGGTGTTGATGAAGCCGATGCGAATCTCTTTGTCCTGGGCGAAAGCCTGGGATGCGACCAACGCGGCCGCCGAAGCCGTCAGCGCAATGCGAAACCTCATGACACCTCCCGGTCTGGCTGTTGAGATTTTGTTGGCGACAAATTCCACCCCGCGGGCCGAATTGTCAAACCCCGAACAGAGCGGCGCGCCGCCTGTTCGGCCGACGCCCGGAGCCCGGCTGCGCCGGGCCGGCGACCGCGCGCCTCGTCCTCGACCACGCGCCGCTAGGCATCGATCGACTCGTCGGGACGGAACGGCGCCGCCGCGGGGTGGCTGTCGCCCATGAACGGGACAGGGCGGCGGCCGCCACGGAGCTCGGAACGGTCTCGCTCGACGGCCCGTCCTTCGCCTTCGAGTCTGCCGACGAGTCTGCCGACGAATCTGCCGAAGATCGGGCTGGAGCCCGATCCGCCGGCTCGTGTAGTTTTGCGGCGCAGAAGCTTCGGGAAAGCGCAGAGTGGCGGACAAGCCAATCGGGGATGTCGACGCGTTCGTCGAGCACGGCGCGGCGGTGCTGGGTGTCACGCTCGATCCGGCGGTGCGTGAGGCCGTGATCGCCAACTTCAAGCTGTTCGTCGGCTTGGCCGACGCGATCGAAGGATTCGAGGAGCCGGAGACGCAGGACCCGGCGGCGGTCTTCCGGCCATGACCGGGGACAAGCACGCCGCGGTCGAGGCGGCGCTCCGGCGCGTCCGGGCCGGGAACGGGCGAATCAACGCCTTCCGGGCGGTGCTGGACGACCTTGCCCTGTCGGCGGCGGCGCGGCCCGCGACCGGCCACCCGCTGGACGGCGTCCCGTTCGCGGTCAAGGACCTGTTCGACATCGGCGGCCGGACGACGCTCGCCGGCTCGAAGATGCGCGAAGGCGATGCGCCCGCCGCGCAAGACGCCACGGCCGTCGCCCGCCTGCGGGAGACCGGCGCGGCGCTCCTGGGCACGCTCAACATGGACGAGTTCGCCTACGGCTTCACCGGCGAGAACGCCCACACCGGGCCCACGCGCAACCCGCGCGATCCCGGGCGCATGGCCGGCGGGTCCTCGGCCGGCTCGGGCGCCGCGGTTGCGGCAGGGCTGGCGCCCTTTGCGCTGGGCTCGGATACCAACGGCTCGGTCCGCGTGCCGGCGGCGCTCTGCGGCGTCCATGGCCTCAAGCCGACCTTTGGGCGCGTCTCGCGGGCCGGGATGGCCCCGCTCGCCTGGAGTTTCGACCATGTCGGCGTGCTGGCCAGGAAGGTCCGCGATATCGCGGTCGTGCTCGACGCCATCCAAGGTTCCGACGCGCGCGATCCGGCCGCCGCCGCCGGTCCTTGGGAGGCGACGCTGGAGACGCTCGACGCCGGCGTGGCGGGGCTGCGGATCGCGCGGGCCGGCGGGTATTTTGCGACCGGCGGGCTCGCCGCAGCGTTCGAAGCCGCCGACCGCGTCGCCAAGGCGCTCGACGCCGCCTGCACGGTCGAGCTCGCGGACTCCGCGCGTGCGGGCCGGGCCGGCCTGCTGATCACCTCGGCGGAAGCCGCGAGCCTCCATCTCGAAGACATCCGCACGCGCGACGCCGAGTTCGACCCGCACACCCGGGCCCGTTGGATCGCGGCCGCCATGATCCCGTCGATCTGGGTGGCGACCGCGCAGCGCTTTCGGCGTTCCTACCGGGACCGGGTGAAGCGACTGTTCTCGGAGATCGACATACTGGTGACGCCGACCGCGCCCTTCCCGCCGCCGCGGATCGGCCAGTCGCGCATCGAGATCGACGGACGGGCGCTGCCGACGCGCGGGACGCTCGGCCGCTTCACGGCGCCGTTCTCGTTCGTGGGCGTGCCGGCGATGTCGGTCCCGGTCGATGCCGGCGGCCGGTTTCCGATGGGCGTCCAGCTCGTCGCCGGGCCGGGCAAGGACGCGCTACTGCTGCGCACCGCCGCGTGGCTCGAGGAGCGCGGCGTGAGCCTGTCATGACCGGTCGGCCGGGAGAAGGATTGCTGCAGCGCACCGTCCAGCGCGTGCTTGGGCAATGGCGCGAGATCTCGAGCGGCGCGCTCGAGGACGCCGCCGAGGCGCTGCGGCCCGACCTGCCGGACCGCGACGCCGCGCGGGTGCGCAAGCAGATGCGCGCCTGCCTCGAGGCGCGCGGCGGCGAAGTCTCCGCCCGGGCGCGGGCGGCGACGCTGGGTCGTGCCTATCTGTCGCTCAACGAGGAGGGCCGCACCCGCTTCCTGCGAATCCTTGCGGCCGATTTCGACACCGACCGTCAGGCGGTGGCGGCGGCCGCCGTCCAGCTCGACGAGTTCGACGACTGGGGCGGGCGCAAGCGGCGCGAGCGTCAGCTTCGCCAGGCGCTGGAGCCGCCGCGGCGGCGGCTGCTCACCCAGTTCAACGCCCTGCCCGATGGCGTGAAGTTCCTGGTCGACATGCGCGCGAGCCTGCTCGAGCTCTCGACCGGGGACCCGATGCTGGCCGACCTCGAGGCCGACCTCGAGGCGCTGCTGACGAGCTGGTTCGACATCGGCTTCCTCGAGCTCAAGCGCATCACCTGGGAGACGCCGGCGGCGATCATCGAAAAACTGATCGAGTACGAGGCGGTCCACGAGATCCGCGGCTGGGAGGACATGAAGTCGCGGCTCGCCTCGGACCGGCGCTGCTACGCCTATTTCCACCCGCGGATGCCCGAGGAGCCGCTGATCTTCGTCGAGGTCGCGCTGACCGAAGGCATGGCGAGCTCGATCGACGCGCTTCTGGAAGAGCGTAAGGAGCCGAAAGATGTCGTCTCCGCGGACTGCGCGATCTTCTATTCGATTTCCAACGCCCAGCGCGGCCTCGACGGAATCGGCTTCGGCGGCTTCCTGATCAAGCGCGTGGTCGACCAGATCTCCCAGGAGTTGAAACGCCTCGAGACCTTCGCGACCCTGTCGCCGATTCCCGGCTTCCGGCGCTGGCTGGACGACCGCCTCGCCAAACCGGCCACCGACCTGCTGACGCGCGGCGAGCGCCGGGCGCTGGAGGCCTTACTGCCGCAGGACGGCGTCGTCGTCGATGACGCCGGCTGCCTCGCCAGGCTCCTGGACCGGCCCGGCTGGCAGGACGACGGCGATCTGTCGAAGGCCTTGAGCGGGCCGCTGACCCGGCTCTGCGCCCATTACCTCGCGCGCGAGAAGCGCAACGGCGCCCGCGCGCGCGATCCGGTCGCCCATTTTCACCTGTCCAACGGCGCGCGGATGGAGCGGCTGAACTGGCTCGCCGACCGTTCGGCCAAGGGCCTCGCCCAGTCCGCCGGGCTGATGATCAACTATCTCTACGCGGTCGAGCACATCCCGGCCAACCACGAAGCCTATGCCGGCGAGGGCGAGATCCCCGCTTCTTCGAAGTTCCGCGCGCTGCTGCGCTGATCCGCGGGTTCGACCCGGAAGGCGATCCCACCACCTCGGACCGACCACCGCGCAAGCGCCGGCTTCGCGCGAGGCCCCGATGGGCGTCGAAGAACGGACTTCCCTCCCCTCCCCCGGGCGCTCCCGCTGGACTCGAAGGGGGCGGCGGCAAACAATGCGGTCGCCGTCTCGATATCCCTCGACCCGAACTCGCTCGTCCCCCTTCGATTGGCGATCCGGAGCCGTCTCATCCTCTCTCCGTCCCTCATCCCGGGCGCGCGCCCGACCGATGGCGCGAAACCCTAGGACGCCGCGCCTGCCGGGCGCGGTCGACCTCGCCGTCATCGGCTGCGGCGTCGCCGGTATCGCCGCCGCGCGCCGGGCGCGTGCGCAGGGGCTGAGCGTGATCGTGCTCGAAGCGATGGACCGGCCGGGCGGCCGGGCGCACACCGTGGAAGTCGGGCCGGGCTTCGCCTTTGACCGCGGCTGCCAGTGGCTGCACTCCGCCCGCCTCAACCCGCTGCGCCATTTCGCCGGCGCCGGCGGCATCGAGAGCAAGTCCGGGCGCGCCTTCCGCAGGCTGGTGATCGACGGGCGCTGGCAGACCGCCGCCGGCATCCGCGCCTGTCAGCGCTATCAGGCCGAGAGCGAGGCGGCGGTTCGCGCGCGCGGCGGCGCCGGTCACGACATCGCCGTGAGCCGGGTCATGGACCGACGCGCGCGCTGGGCGCCGGTCTTCGAGTCCTGGACCGCGACCACCTCGGGGATCGAGCCCGAGCGCGCCTCCACCCTCGATTTCGCGCATTATCACGATACCGGCGACGACTGGCAGGTGCGCGGCGGGCTCGGCTCGATGATCGCCCGCATGGCCGACGGCCTGCCGGTCGCCTATATGTGCCCGGTCGCCCGCATCGACTGGCGTGGCAGGACCTTGAAGCTGGAGACCGCGCGCGGCGCGCTCGAGGCCAGGACCGCGATCGTCAGCGTTTCGACGGCGGCGCTGGCCGGCGGCCGGTTGAAATTCTCACCGAAGCTGCCGGTGAAAAAGCGCGAGGCGATCGCCGGCCTGCCGCTCGGCGCGGCGAACCGCATCGCACTGTCCTTCGAGCGAAGCGGCCTGCCGAACGGATCAATGTCGGTCCAGGTCGTACCGTCCGCCGCGCATCCGATCAACTTCCAGATTCGCCCCCACGGTCATGATGCGGTGATCGGCTATGTCGCCGGCGCCGCCGCCACCGCGCTCGAAAACGGCGGCGAGGCGGCGGCCATCGACCATGCGCTGGCGCGCCTGGCTGAGATCTTCGGGACCGGCCTGCGGCGGCGGGTGCGGGCGTCGATGGCGACCCGATGGCAGGCCGATCCCTGGATCGGCGGCGCTTACTCCGCCGCCCTGCCCGGCTGCGGCCATCTGCGCCCGCGCCTTGCCGCGCCGATCGACGACCGGCTGTTCTTCGCCGGCGAGGCGACGTCCGAAGCCTGTTACTCGACCGCGCACGGGGCGTTCATCAGCGGCGAGGACGCGGCCGAAGCCGCGGCCCGGTCGCTCGGCCGTTAGCGGGGGCTCGATCGGTCAGCCAGCGCTCGAGGTCGTCCACCACGAAGGCGTCGTCATCGAGGTCCGGGTGGGCCGCATGCACGCGGTCGATTTCCCTGGCCTGTCCGGGGCTCAGCCCCTCTCGGGAATCCGGGGCTCAGCCCCTCTCGGGAATCGAGGCGCCAGACGCCTTCCGGGAGGCCCTGGCGGCGCAGCGTCTCGTGGCGGCCGGCGATGCCGCCGCGATAGCCGTCGGCGGCGTCGAGGACCGCGCCGTTGCAGTCGGTCACCCGCGAATCGAGCGCGAGCGGGTCCGCGTCCACCGTTTCGGCCTCGATCGCCGCGTGGACGCGCGCCAGGATCTCGACCGCGCGCCCGGTCCAGACGCTCCAACGGCCCGGGAGTCCGCCCTCGATGCGGACTGATGCGGACCCGGACTTCCTCGCCCCGCGGCGGATGGCGAACGGCGCCGGGAGATCGAGCACGATGTGGTCGTCATTGCCGGTATGATTGTCAGTATGGACTGCGATCCGGTCCTCGGCGCCGGCCTCGACCACGCCGCGGATCACATCCAGCGCGTGGTGGCGGTTGAACGGGGCGGCCTCGATCGCGATCACGTTTTCGATCGCGGCGAAGCGCCGCCAGAACGCCGGCCCGAGCGGCATACCGCCGATTGCGGGCTGCAAGCAAAAGCCGGCCAACGGGATTTTCGCGCGATCCGTTCGCAGCGCCCGACGAGCTCGTCCTCGCTGCCGCCCTTCATGCCGGCGAGGCTCGGAAGCCCCGCGTGGCAGCCGGGCGCAGCCGCGGTCCGCGCCTCGGCCACGGCCCGTTACGTCCGTCCGGCGAGCCCCGCGATCCCGGGTATGTCGCCGATCGAGGCGCCCATCGCCTACCGCCGCGCAGTCACGATCCAGGCGGCGGCGCCCATCGCGACGCCGTCCTTGCCCGAAAAGGGCGCCATCGATCGGGCGACGGCGTCCATCACCGCCTCGCGCCTGTCGGGGTCCACCGCGGCGAGCGCAGCCGAGATCGGCGAGGTCTTTGCAATCTTGCGAAAGGCGATCTCGACGGTTTCGCCGAGCAGCAAAGGCGCATCGAACGGCTCGATGGCGATGTCGGAAAACCCTGCGCCCTTCAGCAGGTCGCGGATCGGGCCATCTTCGCAGAACGCGAACGGCCCCGGCGCGCCCGGACTCCAAGGCGGGCGGATCTCTTCCAGCGCGCACGCCGCCCGATACGGCGCGGCGATCCATTCGTTGATCTCGTAGCGCCGCCAGCAGATGAAGGCGATCCGCCCGCCCGGCCGCAACGCGCGCGCGAAGTTGGCGAACGCGGTTTCGCGGTTCTCGAAGAACATGACGCCGAAGCGGGAATGGACCGCGTCCGCCGCGCCCTTCGGGAACGGGTGGATCGAGGCGTCGGCCTCGATGAAGTCGACGGTGGGCGCAGGCAGGGCCTCGGCGCGCTCGCGGGCGACGGCAAGCATCGGCCGGGAGATGTCGATCGCGGTCACCGCGCCGTCCGGTCCGATAGCCTCGGCGATGTCGAACGCCGAGGCGCCGCAGCCGCAGCCGATGTCGATCACCCGCTCGCCCGGCCGGAAGCCGGAAGCCGCCATCGAGCGCGCGGCGAAGCGCGCATGCATGCGGTCGTGGCGCCGCCAATCGACCGTCCACAGATCGCCGACCTTGCTGTTCCAGAAGGCGATTTGTCCGGCGTTGGCGACTTTTTCGGTCATTTCGGTTCCGCCCGATTCTGCCCGGTTCCGCCCGGTTCCGCCCGGTTCTACGAGATTCCATCGGAGCCCGCATTCGGCCAAGCCGGCTTTATGCCAGAACGATCACGCGTCTGCTATCCGCCGGTTCCCGACCCGGGGACGCCCGACTTCAAGCTGCCCGCGGGCGCGGTGGATGCGCATCTCCACCTCTTCGGCCCGCCGGACGCTTTCCCGTTCGCGCCCGGGCGTGGGTGCATGCCCTCGACCGCGCCGTCGTCACCCAGCCTGTCACCCAGCCTGTGGGCCACGGTTTCGACGACGCCGTGAGCCTCGATGCGGCGGCGCGGTCCGATGGGCCGGTTCGATGCGGCCGACTATCAGGCCTTCCACGACCGGCGCGCGCGGCGTCCGGCTCACCCTGATCGATTGGCTCACGCGGTCCGGCTTCGTCTTCCAGCACCCCTGTATATCCGGATGCTGTGCGGGCGGGAGGCGTCGCTCGACGAACCGGACTATATCTACGCCCTGGCCGGGCCCGGGCCCGGCTGAGGACAACGATATGCGAGGCCCCATGAAGCTCTATGTCTGGAACATCGCGCCCAACCCGCGCCGGGTGTTGATCACGCTCAAGGAGAAAGGCATCGAGGTCCCGATGGAGGATGTCGGCGTGCCGGACAAGCCGATCCTCGATCCGGCGTTCCTCGAAAAATTCGGCCACCGGCGGGTGCCGGTCCTGGAGATCGACGACGGCACGGTGATCGGCGAGGCGATGGCGATCTGCCGCTATTTCGAGACCGTGCAACCGGAGCCGGCGATGATGGGCGGCGACGCCCGCGAGATTGCGCTGGTCGAGATGTGGGAGCGCATCTCCGAGCACGAAGGCCTGCTTGCGGTCTCGGAAGCCTTCCGCAATGCCAAGCGCTCGTTCACCGGCCGGCCGCTCGCCGGCATCGCCCAGGAAATCGGCCAGATCCCCGAGCTCGTCGAGCGCGGCAGGCTGCGGGTCGGACTCTATTACGACAAGCTCGACCGGCGCCTGGGCGAATCGCCCTATCTCGCGGGCGAGCGCTTCACCGTGGCCGACGTGACCGCGGTCTGCTCCGTCGATTTCGCCAAGTTCATCGAGATGCCGATCCCCGGGTCCCACGCGAACCTCGCCCGCTGGCACGCCGAGGTTTCCGCCCGCCCCTCCGTGGCCGAGACCGCTTTCTAGGCGGGTCGGTCAGGGCCCGATCAAGCGGCGGTCTCGGCGAGCGCCTCGGTCTCGAACTCGTTGGGAGAGGTGACTTCGAGGAGCTCGAGGTCATCGGACCATTCGAGAACGTCGTGGGCGATGCCCGGCGGCTGGAGGATACAGGCGCCTTCCCGGGCTACGGTCTCGCCGACGCCGTCATACCAGAACCGGATCCAGCCCTTGAGAATGTAGACCAATTGGAAGTCGATGGCGGTGTGGCGGTGCAGCCCGACCTTCGGCGCGTCCGGCGATTTGGCCTTTATGACATGGGCGTTGTAGCGGCCATGCGTCGCATCCCTGACGCCCAGATCGCGGTAGACGAATTGGGCACGGAGCCCATTGTCCTCGAACGGCGCGTCCGCGGCATGGACGATGGAAAGCGTTTGCTCGTTCTCGCTCATCGGGTTTGCTCCCTCGTCGGATCCGTGAGGATGAACACTAACCCGGCGCGGCGCACCCGGCCAGCCGCTCGACATTCCAGCCGCCCGACATCGAGCGGGCGCGGCGAACGCTCCGCTACGCAGTCCAGCCCGGTCCACCATCGGATGCTCCCGATGACGGCCGCGTCATAGCCCGCCCGTCTTCGACAGCACGAACGGTCTTCGATAGCACGAACGCGGCCGGTTGCCTCATCCCGCCCAAGCGGTTTCAATTCACCGAATGAAACGCTCCATCCTGCTCCTGGCCACTGCGCTCATTGCGCTCGCTGCGCCCGCCTGGGCTGCGGACCGGACCACCGGCAGGCCCATCGTCATCGACGGCGAGACGCTCGAGATCGGCGGCAAGCGGTATCGGCTCTACGGCGTCGATGCGCCGGATCTTCGGCAGCGCTGCGAGATTCGCGGCCGGACTTACGACTGCGGCAACGTCTCGCGCGCCGCGCTGATGGATCTCGTCGCAGGCGTCGAGGCCACCTGCGCGCCGCTCCAGTCCCGCCCGGGCGAGACCGGCCGGGCGCGCTGCGTCGCCGGCGGCTACGACTTAGCCGAAGGCATGGTCCATACCGGCTGGGCGCTGGCGCTGCCATGCGAGGGCGCCGGGTATGCCCGCATCGAGCGCCGGGCCGAGCGCGCCCGACGCGGGCTATGGCAGGGCCGGTTCACCCCGCCCTGGGAGTGGAGGCCCTGACGCCGGGCCCGGTTGGTCGAGCCCGACGACCGGGTCGAGCCTGATGGCCGGGTCGAGCCTGATGGCCGGGTCGAGCGAAGCGGTCGGGCGGGCGAGCCTGTCCGATTCGGCCCGGACGGAGAGCGCTCTACGCCTCGACCAACTTGCGGTAGAGGCGCCGGGTCGCGTGGCCCAGGATCGCCCGGACGGATCGCATGGCGCCGGCGCCGGACATGAAGCCTGTTGGCGACAGAACCAGAAAAAACGCTTGTGGCGGCGTCAGCTATGATGTAATCATATGAAGCTACCTCGTGCCGTGTGCGGCGTCCAGGTGGGGCGTATGGATCGATGTGGGGCGTATGGATCGACCGAGGCCCTGAGGGAGGAATGAGACGTGAACGACGACGCGAAAAAGACCATTGAGGCTGTCACCCCCCCCCCGCGTGAGGGATAGCAGCGCGGAGTCGACGCGCTGGACTAGGCCGACGATCCACGAATGGAACTGCGTCCAGGGGACGAGAAGCGGCCGAGGTCCCGACGAGACAGAGGGTGCCCATCACGACACCCCATCATGACACCCTGTAATGATAACAGTAGCTGTGCAAGACATCCGCCGGCTTCATGGCGTCTCCTCTGCGAGGTGCCGTCAGCCTGCGGAGAGCGCGGCGTCGGGGCTTGGCGCTACGGGTTCTGCGCCGGACAGGCGTGGGACGCCGGCGCCCTGAAGGTCCTCGGCGGACGGACCCCCGAAAGTATTTCGACCGACGAACGGCCGGCCGGAACCCTCCCGTCTCACATGCCCTGAACCGGGGCGTTCTCTCGATGTTTCCGGGGGGCCGCAATCGTCCTCCCTGCATCCGGCAAGGGCAAGTCCGGGTAGGATATTCCCGCCGTGTCCGGCGCCCCTTATCCGCGCATCCCGATTCAACGCCAACCCGACCGCCGCGCCGCGCGCGAACTCCCGGAGGCGTGGGTCCGCCAGGGCCAAGATGGAGGAGAGGGCAACGCCCTCCCGTTGCTGGCCATCAAAGATTCCTCCCGGGGCTTCTATAGCGCGGCGCTGGAGCGGCAGCAGACCGCCGAGATCAGCGTCGCCAGCGATGTCGGCAACCCGCTGCACGAGTACGTCCACCATTTACAGAGGGCGATGCCCGGCCTCGACGCGCTCTTCCACCAACTCCACCGCCGCCGGACCGCAGGCGAACCGCGCGTCCAGGTCGGCGGGCCGACCGATCTCGGCCGCAAGGACCAGTACGTCCACGCCTACGCCGGTCGGGAGTACACCAAAGAGGAGTTGCCCCAAGAGGTCCTGACGATGGGAGTGCAGCAGCTCTTCCACCCGGTCTGGGACGAGGAATATCTCCTCATGCTTGTCCACGACGACCCGGAGATGCTCGATCTGGTCCTCGGCGTCCTGTTCCACTACGATCCGGACTGACATGGCGAAGCACACCATCACCATACCGGACCGGAGGCGCGGCCGCGAACTCCGCACCATCGTCTGGGACGATGAGGCCGGTACCGTCTCGGGTGATCATTGGAATGTCGCGAGCCTGCGCCGGGCGTTCGCCGCCGCGAAGCCGGTCACCGTGGGCAGCAACGGCGGCACATGGACCCTGCACGATCCGGCCCACGACCCCGCCGAGTTCCTGACGGTCCTCGGCAACGCCTACTGGCCGGTGCTCGACGAGCCGCTGCGCTCCTCGCTGCCCGCCATCTTCGACGGCGTCGAACTGCCGCCCATGGACTACGACGGCGGCGTCGTGGTGACCTACCCGGACGGCTTCCAGGATTACCGGCCCGTCTTCCTCACGGGCGCGGACGGCGCCGACCTCGGCAAAATGGACGGCGGCGAGCTCACCCTCACGGCGCCGGTCGAAGGCGCCGGCTGGGAAGTGTGGTACACCGCCGACGGCCGCATCGCCGATCTCGGCGTGTTCTGACGGCCGGGCGCGGGCGCAACGGACCCGCGCCGCGCGCCGGATTTTCCGCCCCGATCCGACCCAGCGAAACCGCCCCGATTTTCCGCCGTTTCAGCGCCCCTGAAACGCCCCGAAATCCCCCTTGCAAGCCCCGTCCGAGCCCGGATTCGCAAAGACTTTCGTCCCCCTGCACAAACGTCGTTTTCGGCCGACCGACAGGGTTCCGGGACAGGGGTCCGGAGGGTGCCCCTTCAGGCCGATCGCGCCGATGCCCGACCGGGTTCGGCTCAGACGCGGGCGCGCTCGCGAGTCGTGGGGTGGAACAGCTCGGCCGGATCCATCTCGCGGGCGGCGAGGCCCTGGGCGTGGGAGTAGCGGACCATCGCGGCGAGCTCCGCAAGGTTGTCCTGGAAGCCGTAGGGCCAGATATCGGGACCGAACAACGCGCGGGCGGCCTCGATCTCCGCGGCGATCCAGGGGACCGAGACGTGCGGGGCGGTCACGTCGTCGAGCGCCGCCACCGCCAGGGTCTTGGCCGCAAGGAAAGCCTTGTAGAGGCTCGCCGGCAGCCAGGGATGATCGTCGGCCAAGCTCTCGCGCACCACCAGCGTGTGCATGATCGGATAGAGCCCGGTCTTTCGGTAATAGGCTTCCTCAGCCGCGCGGTAGTCGGGGAACAGCCGCCGGACGGCCCCCTCCCCGCTCGGATCGAAGCAGGACGGCGCGCGGGCGCTGATCGCCGCCGTCAGCCCGCCGTCGGCGAGCATACGCGACAGGAACTGGCCCGCGCCCAGCGGCTCGACGGTGATTTCGGACGGCAGGTCGAGGGCGTAGGCGCCATAGCGGCCGGGCTGCTCCAGCCCCCCGGTGCGCCAGTGAACGTCCGCCGCCGTCACGCCGTACTCGTCGGCCAGCATGCCGCGCACCCAGAGCGCGGCGGTCATCGCGTAGATCGGCACGCCGACCTGCCGGCCCTTCAGGTCTTCGGGCCGCTCGATACCGGCGTCGGCCCGCACATAGAGCGCCGAGTGCCGGAACATCCGCGAGGTAAAGACGGGGATCGCGATATAGGGGATCTCGCCGCGCGAGCGGGCGAGGATGTAAGAAGAGAGCGACACCTCGGCGACATCGAACTCCTGGTTGGTGAACGTCCGGTAGGAGGACTCCTCGATCGGGATCGGGAAACAGGCGGTCTCGCAGCCTTCGATCGCGACCCGCCCGTCGATGACCGGCCGGACCCGGTCGTAATCGCCCGTGGCGATGGTGATGGGAAGCTTGGCCATGGCGGGAACAGTGTGCCACAACCGGCCCGGGCCTCGCCATTGCCCGGCCCCGTTCCGGCGAGGCGCGCCCGCGATCGCGCAGCCCGACGGCATGCGGGCCTCTCCAGTGGATCGACATGAAACCAGTGGTTCGAATCGAAAGATTCGAACCACTAGTCCTCGAAGATCGCCACCGCCCGGGTCCAGCCGGCCGAGGCGCCCTTTATCTTCACCGGAAAGCAGGAGACCATGAACCCGTCATCGGGCAGGGCTTCCAGATTGCCGAGCTTCTCGATCTGACAATAGCCGACATCGCGGCCCGCCTTGTGTCCCTCCCAGATGATCGAGGGATCGCCGGTCTCCTCCCAGCGCGCTTTGGTGTGGATGAACGGCGCATCCCAGCTCCAGCCATCGGTGCCGCAGATCCGGACGCCGCGCCCGGTGAGGTAGAGCGTCGCCTCACGCCCCATGCCGCAGCCGCGCGAAACATAGTCGTCCGCGCCGTAGCGCGCGCCGGCGGCGGTGTTGACCAGCACGATATCGAGCGGGGCCAGCGTATGGCCGATGCGGTCGAGCTCGGTCTCGATATCGGCGGCGGACACCACATAGCCGTCCTCGAAATGGCGGAAATCGAACTTCACACCCGGCTGGAAGCACCATTCGAGCGGCACCTCGTCGATCGCGATCGCCCGCTTGCCGCCGTCCATGGTCGAATGGTAGTGCCACGGCGCATCGACATGGGTGCCGTTATGGGTAGTCAGCTTGACCCATTCGATCGCCCAGGCCTCCCGATCGGGGAGCTGGTCGGCCGTCAGCCCGGGGAAGAAGTCACAGATCTGGTCTACCGTCTCCTCATGGGTCTCGTACTCGATCTCCGGCCGCATGAACGGCGGATCCGAGGCGATCCCCGAATCGAGCGCCACCGAAATGTCGATCATCCGTCGCGCCATTGCTCAGCCTCCCTCGCGTCAATGTGAATGTGAATGTGAATGAGCTCGCGCCCGTCCCCGGTCTCCCGGCCGCTCCCACAGCCGCGGCGCGGCGGATGCGGGACGACGCCGCATGTCCGGGTTCCGCTTGCCGAATCCTCTGTCGACGAACCTTGTCGACTCCGCACATATCTCCGCACGACATATCCATGCGTCATGCGCACGGCCGGGGCAAGCGGCGGTCGTGGTTTCCCGGTCGGAGCGCAGCGCGCCGTTCGCGACAGTCGCATAGTCGAGGCCGCATGGTCGAGGCGATGGCCCAATGGCCCGGGCCGCGCCGGCGCGGCCCGGGCGGTTCGGCGGCCGTGTCGGGACAACGATCGGACCGTTGGGGTATGCTCGCCGCCGATCCGGCGCCGTCGCCGGCCATCACGGAGCGCACATCATGACCGCATGCATCGTCGGGTGGTCCCACACGAAGTTCGGCAAGCACGAGGGCCGCGACATCGAATCCCTGATCACGGAAGCGGCAAGCCGGGCGCTGCACGACGCCGCGGTGGCGCCGGCCGATGTCGATGAGATCTATGTCGGGTTGTTCAACGGCGGGTTCGTCAAGCAGGACTTTCCGTCCTCGCTGGTGCTGCAAACCGACGATGCGCTGCGCTTCACGCCGGCGACCCGGGTCGAGAATGCATGCGCCACCGGCTCGGCGGCGATCCATCAGGGGCTGAAGTCGATCGCGGCGCGCCAGGCGCGAATCGTCCTGGTCGTGGGGGTCGAGAAGATGACCGGGCTTGCCGGGGCGGCAATCGGCGAGGTGCTGACCAAGGCCGCCTATCTCAAGGAGGAAGGCGGCGAGAACGGCAGCTTCGTCGATATCTTCGGGCGCATCGCCGAGCGCTACTTCCAGCGCTACGGCGATCGGACCGACGTTTTGGCGAAGATCGCGGCGAAGAACCACGCCAACGGCGCGGCCAACCCGCTGGCCCACTTCCAGAAGGATCTGGGCTACGAGTTCTGCCGCACGCCCTCGGACGGGAACCCGGTGGTTTCCGGCCCGCTCAAGCGGACCGACTGCTCGCCGGTCACCGACGGCGCGGCCGCGGTGGTGCTGGCCGACATGGAGACCGCGCTCGGCGGCGAAAAGGCGATCGTCTTCCGCGCGGCGCGCCAGGTGAACGACTATTTGCCGCTCAGCCGTCGCGACCCGACCCGTTTCGAAGGGGCCGAGCGGGTCTGGCGGCAGGCCTTCGCCGACAGCGGCCTCGCGCTGGAGGACCTCGACATGCTGGAGGTCCACGACTGCTTCACCATCGCCGAGCTGATGATCTACGAGGCGCTGGGTCTCACCCCGCACGGCCAGGGCGCGCGGGCGGTCGAGGAGGGCTGGACGGCGAAGGACGGCAAGCTGCCGGTCAACCCCTCGGGCGGGCTCAAGTCGAAGGGCCACCCGATCGGCGCGACCGGGGTCTCGATGCATGTGATGGCCGCGATGCAGGTGCGCGGCGAGGCGGGCGGCGTCCAGGTGCCGGGCGCGAAGCTCGCCGGGGTGTTCAACATGGGCGGCTCGGCGGTCGCCAACTACGCCAGCATCCTCGAGCCGCTGCGCTGAGCCGGCAGGGTCGCCTTCTTTCACACACCCTTTCACGCACCGCCGAGGCCGCGCTCGATCGCCCGATCGCCCGATCCCGTTACAGGCCCGATCCCGTTACAGGACGAAAGAGACATGAACCTTGCCAGCCTCCTGGTCAAATCCTCGCAGGCATGGGGCGACCGGCCGGCGATCGCGATCGGCTCCGAGACGGTCGCGACCTACCGTGCGCTCGCCGGGCGCACGGCGCGGATCGCGGCCGGGCTGCGCGAGATCCACGGCCTGGAGCCGGGCGACCGGGTGGCGCTGGCGATGAAGAATTGCCCAGCCTTCATCGAGACTTTCTTCGCAATCTGGCACGCCGGGCTCGCCGCGGTGCCGATGAACGCCAGGCTGCACCCCAAGGAGCACGCCTACATCCTGGAAAATTCCCAGGCGCGGGTGTGCGTGGCGACCCCGGACATCCTGCCCGGCATCGCCGGCGAAGACCCGGGGCTGGAGGCGCTGGTCGAGGCCGACGGGCCCGCTTACGAGGCGCTGGCCGGCGCGGCGCCGATGGCGCCGGCGGAAGCCGCGCCCGAAGACCTCGCCTGGCTGTTCTATACCAGCGGGACCACCGGGCGGCCCAAGGGCGCGATGCTGTCGCACCGCAACCTCTTGATGATGACGCTGAGCTACTTCGCCGACGTCGATTCGGTCGGACCCGGCGACGCCATCATCCACGCCGCCCCGCTCAGCCACGGCTCCGGCCTCTATATGCTGCCTTTCTTCGCCAAGGGCGCGTGCCACGTGATCCCGGACTCCGCCGGCTTCGAAGCCGGGGAGTTCCTGTCGCTGGTGCCGTCCTGGCCGGGCGCGACGGCGTTCTTCGCGCCGACCATGGTGACAAGGCTGATCAACGCGCCCTCGATCGGCGGCGCGGACCTCGCCAACCTGCGCACGATCGTCTACGGCGGCGGGCCGATGTATGTCGAGGACTGCCTGCGCGCGATCGACGCGCTGGGGCCGCGGCTGGTACAGATCTACGGCCAGGGCGAGGCGCCGATGACCATCACCGCCCTGCCGCGCGAGGCCTGTGCGGATCGCGGCCATCCGCGCTATTTCGACCGCCTCGCCTCGTCCGGCGTCGCGCGCACCGATGTCGAAATCCGGGTGGTCGACGCCGGGGACGACGATGTCCCCATCGGCGAGATCGGCGAGGTGCTCGTGCGCGGCGACGTGGTCATGCAGGGCTATTGGCGCAACCCGGAGGCGAGCGCGGAGACCCTGCGCGGCGGCTGGCTGCACACCGGCGACATGGGCGCGTTCGACAAGGACGGCTACCTGACGCTCAAGGACCGCTCGAAAGACCTGATCATCTCCGGCGGGTCCAACATCTATCCGCGCGAGGTCGAGGAGGCGCTGCTGCGCCATCCCGCCGTGCTCGAGGTCTCGGTGATCGGCAAGCCCGACCCGGACTGGGGCGAATCCGTCATGGCTTTCGTGGTCGCCCGCCCCGGCGAGGCGCTGGACGAGGCCGCGCTCGACCGGCTGTGCGCCGCGCACATCGCCCGCTTCAAGCGGCCCAGAAGCTACCGGTTCATCGACGCGCTGCCCAAGAACGACTACGGCAAGGTGCTCAAGATGGCGCTGCGCGAGCAGATCGGCTGAGCGCGCCGAGGCGGCCCGGCGGCTTCGGCGCCGTCCTCTGCACCGGCCACGACCGACGCGATCCACGACCGACGCGATTCCGGGCAGAAGCGGTCGTCTCACGACGCGTCTCCCGCTGCGTCGTTCGTTCGTCGTTCGTTCGCCGTCCGGCGGTCCGACACACCCCTGCGCCAGGGATCGGGCCTGCGCCAGGGATCGGGCCTGCGCCAGGGATCGGGCGGTTGTCGAAGGGCGGTCAGCCGCACCTCGCGCCCGGCTCCAGCCCCACCTCGGCGGCATACTCGGCGGCGGCGACCTTGGCGCCGCCGTCCGGGCGGGCGCGGCCGAGCCGAACCTGGCCGCCGGAAGCCGCGATCACCATCCCATCCTCGCCGATCGCGACGATCTCGCCCGGCGCGCCGCCGGTCCGGCCGGTCTTGCGCGTCTCGAAGAGCTGGACCTCCCTGCCGCCGATCGTGGTCCAGGCCCCCGGCGCGGGGTCGGCGCCGCGGATCAGGTTATGCACCTCGGCGACCGGCCTGGACCAGTCGATCTCGACATCGGCCTTGCGGCACCAGCTTTCGTAGGTCTGCCGGCTCTCGTCCTGGACGATCCTGGGCGCGGCGCCCGCGCGCACCATGTCGAGGCTCTCGATCATCGCCTCGACCCCCATCGGGAACAGCTTGTCGAAATAGACCGTCCCCAGCGTGTCGTTCTCGCCGATCTCGACTTCCTTTTGCAGCAGGATCGGCCCGGTATCGAGCCCGTTATCCGGCCAGAAGATCGACAGCCCGGTCCCGGTGGCGCCCTGGATGATCGGCCAGTTGATCGAGCTCGGCCCGCGGTGGCGCGGCAGCAGCGAGGGGTGGTACTGGATCGTTCCCTCGGTCGGGATATGGAGGAAGTCTTCGGGCACGAGCAGGGTGACGAAGGCCATCACGCCGAGATCGGGCGTCATCCCGCGGAACTCCGCCCACACCGCCGGTTCCTTGTAGGACGGCGGCTGGAACAGCGGGATCCCGCGCGCCAGCGCCGCTTCCTTGAGGGGATCGGGGCGCGCGCCCCCCCGGTCCGGCGCGCAATAGACCGCGATCACATTCTCGCCGCGCGCCAGCAAGGCCTCCAAAACCGCCTTGCCGAAGGCCTGCTGCCCGATCAGGGCGATACGCATGTCGGCCATGACCGATCCACCCTCCCCGTCTGGTGATTCTTTCGACCATAGAGCAGCCCGCGAAGGCTCGCCATAGAGGGGCTTGAGAGGGGCTCGAGAGGGGCTTGCGACGGATCTCCCGGCCAGTCGCGCCCGTCTCCGTCGGGGGTCGGGCGTCATACGGTCATCGCAGATTGGACTTCGCGGCCGCGGCCGGCCACAGTGCCGCCTCGATGGTCAACGAGGCCGGGCGGGCGGACATGTATCCGAACAACGCGCAAAGGCTGCCGCCGTGACGGCCGGACCGCGCGACGTCACCATCGTCGGGGCCGGCATCATCGGCCTGTCGAGCGCGCTCGCGTTGCAGCGCCACGGTCACCGGGTCACGCTGATCGACCGGCTGCCGCCGGGCGAAGGGACATCCTACGGCAATGCCGGCATGATTCAGGTCGATGCCTGCGTGCCGATCGCAACCCCGGGCATCCTGTGGCAGGCGCCCAGGATGCTGCTCGACCCGGAGGGCCCGCTGGTGATCCGCTGGGCCTATCTGGCGCGCATCGCGCCGTGGCTTCTGCGCTTCGTCGCGGCCTCCAGGCCCGGCCGGGTCGAGGAGATCTCGTTTGCGCTGGCGGCTCTGCTCGACCGCGCCTGGGAGGCCTACCGGCCGCTGATCGCCGCCTCCGGCGCCGGGGATCTGTTCCGCCCGACGGGCGAGCTCTACGTCTATCGCCGCATCCAGGCGTATGAAGACGCCCGGGCGGCGCACGACTTGCGCCGGCGGCGCGGCGTCGCGCTGGAGGAGCTCGGCCCGGAGGAGGTCCGTCGGCTCGAGCCGGCGCTCGCCAAGGATGTCGTCCGCGGGGTATTCTCGCCCGATTGCCATGTGCTCGCCAACCCGCTCGCGCTGTCGCAGCGCTTCGCCGCGGAGATCCGGCGCAACGGCGGCGCGATTCTGCGCGAGAGCGTCACCGACATCGAGCCCGGACCGGACGGCCCCGCCGCGCTGATCACCGACAAGGGCCGGCATACGGTGGACCGGCTGGTGCTTGCCGCGGGCGCGTTCTCCAAGCGCCTGGCCGCCCGGCTCGGCGTCCGGCTGCCGCTCGATACCGAGCGCGGCTATCACCTGATGCTGCCCCGGCCCGGGGTCGATCTGCGCGTGCCGCTGCTGGTGGGCGATCACCGCTTCGGCATCATCCCGATGGCCGAGGGCGTCCGCCTCGCCGGCGCGTCCGAGCTCGGAGGCGTCCACGCCCCGCCCAACTACCGGCGCTCGCGCATGTTGGGCCCGATGGCCCGCAAGATCGTCCCCGACCTCGATATCGAGGACGGCGCGGAGTGGATGGGCCACCGCCCCTCGATGCCCGACAGCGTGCCGGTGATCGGCCGCGCGCCCGGTTCGGATCGCTGCGTGCTCGCCTTCGGCCACGGCCATCTCGGCCTGACCATGGGCGCCGTCACCGGCGACCTCGTCGCCGACCTCGTCGCCGGCCGCACCCCGCCCATCGACATGGCCCCTTACCGTGCGGACCGGTTCGCTTAGGTGATCGGCCGGCGGCGCGCACGGGGAAGATCGGCCGGGGGTCGCGATCGCCCGGGCCATCGCCCCTCCCCTGTCTCGCCTCCCTGTCTCGCCTCGTTCGCAGCCAGCCTGTCGGAACGGTGGCGGGAATCGAGCGTCGCTCAGGCGGCGAGGCGGTCGTAGCGCCGTTTGGCCAGCACGCTGGTCGGCCGTTGCGCCCGGCGCTCGGAAAGCAGCGAGCGGGCGAGTGCGATCCGTCCGGATTTCTCGGCCGCGTGGATCAGCGCCCGCTGGAAAAGGTCGCGCTGGGCGTTGCTGCCGCCGAGCGATCGGATCGCCCGCCGGCGCGGATAGAGCAGATCGACCGCGATGTCCCAATCGCCGCGCCGATATGCCGCCATCGCCCGGCCGACGGCGAGCCCGACGCCGGCCATGACCGCGGCCTCCGGCTCGTCCGGGTCCGCGGCATAGCTCTCGGCGGCGGCGAGCAGCGACTCGAGGTCGCGGTCCCTGCCCGCGGCGGCCAGGGCCATCGCGTAATGGACATCGGCGAAGACGAGCTGCAGGTCCCCGGCCCGGCTCGCGGCGGCGGCGGCGACGGCTGTCCAGCGGTCGCCGACATCGACGCCCTCCTCCTCCAGCCGCCAGAGCAGCGAGACCGCGTTGCAGACATCGAGATACTCGACCGGCTCGGCCGGCGCGATCTCCTCATCGTAGAGCGCCAGCACGTCCTCGAAGCGCCCGAGTTCGAATTGGAACAGGGCGCGGTGCCACCACAGGTGATTGACCACCGCGTTGCACGCCCCGAAATTCGCCGCAAGCCCGCTGATCCAGTCGATCCCTTCCTGCTGGCGGCCGGTCATCTCCAGCACGTGGGAGACCGCATGGCACGACCAGAGGTCTTCCGGGTCGATCTCGACCGCCCGCCTTCCGCGCGCCTCGGCGGCTTCGTACTGCCCGCATTCCTCGAGCGCGAAGGCCTGCATACCGAGCACCTTGCCGTAATCCGGCACGCCGTCCCGCCAAGCCGGCGCGACGCGCTGCTGAACCTCGCACATACCGGCGTTGTCGCCGAAATAGAAGTTCCAGTACTCCGAGAGCTTGAGCGCGAGGACATCCAGCGGGTCCTCGATCAGGATCGAATCCCAGCGCGACAGCGCGGCAGCCGGATCGCCGCCGGCCCAGGCGGCCAGAGCCTCGACATGACGCCGCTCGCGCGCCGTGCCGCCTCGGGCCTCGATCGCCGCGCGGGCCGCCTCCAGCGAGGAGGCGGCCCGGCCGAGGAGCTTGCGATTGGCGAACAGCAACATGAAATAGCCGCGCAGCACATGGCCCAGGACCAGCCCCGGGTCCTCGCTGAGAGCGCCCTTGAGGTGATCGCCGGGATCGAGACGCAGGCCAAGGTAGGACCGCACCGCGCGATCGAAGTTTTCGACCGCCCGATCGTTCGCTGCGGTGATCGCGAGCCCGCGGCAGTCCCGTCTTTCCGCCATGTCGATCCTTCCCGCCTCGCCAGACCCGGTCATCCAGGCTCGGTTATAATGGAAGCGCAAGAGGAGGCGAACCATGGACTTCGAGCTCAGCCCGGAGCAGCGCGAACTCCAGCAGCGGGCCCGCGCGCTCGCCCAAGGCCCCATCGCCGCCCGCGCCGCGGAGATCGACGAGAGCCGCGATTACCCCTGGGACAACGTCGAAGCGCTTCGCGCGGCCGGGTTCATGGGCATGACGGTGCCGAAGGACTGTGGCGGGCCCGGTCTCGGCTATCTCGACGCGGCCCTGGTGATCGAGGAGATGGCCAAGGTCTGCGCGGTGACCGGGCGGATCGTGGTCGAGGCCAATATGGGCGCGATCTCGGCGGTCATGGCCTATGGCGGCGAAGACCAGAAGCGGCAATGGGCGGCCGGCGTGCTCGGCGGCGACAAACCGGCGATCTGCATCACCGAGCCCGCGGCCGGAAGCGCCGCCTCGGAGATGCGTATGCGGGCCGACCGGCGCGGCGAGACCTATGTGCTCAACGGGATGAAGCACTGGATCACCGGCGGCGGGGTCTCGCGGCTGCACCTGATCTTCGCCCGGGTGTTCGACGCGCACGGCGCGGAGGAAGGCGTCGCCGGCTTCATCGCCGTTCGCGACGAGACGCCCGGCCTGGTGATCGGCGCGCGCGAGAAGACAATGGGCCTGCGGGGCATCCCGGAATCCGAGATCCATTGCCGCGACATGACGGTGCCCGCATCTGCGATGGTGACGCCGCCGCGCGGACCGGGCAAGGGATTCGCCGATCTGATGAACGCCTATAACAGCCAGCGCGTCGGCGCGGCGACCGTAGCGCTCGGGATCGCGGCGGGCGCCTGTGAGCACGCGCTCGCCTACGCCCGGACCCGCGAGCAGTTCGGCCGGCCGATCTGCGAGTTCCAGGGGCTGCAATGGATGCTGGCCGACATGTCGATCCAGATCGCCGCGGCGCGCGCCATGATCCATCGCGCTGCGGCCAGCGCTGCGGCCAGCGCCGGGAGCGGCTTCCCCGACGTGCTGCTCGCCGCCCAGGCCAAGGTGCTGGCCTCCGAGATGGCGATCAAGGTGACCAACGATGCGCTCCAGATCTTCGGCGCGGCGGGCTACTCCCAGTCCTGCCCGCTGGAGCGCATGGTGCGCGACGCCAGGATGTTCGCGATCGGCGGCGGCACCGTACAGATCCTGCGCACGGTGATCGCCAGCCGAATTCTCGATCGCCGCCTTCCGCAGACCCGCGACGGCTACCTGCGCCCGGCGGCGGAATAGCCGCGCGATGGCGGCGCGGAAAGGCGAGACCGGGAAAGGCGAGACCGGGAAAGCCGACAAAATTGCCGCGCGACGGTCGCGCGAGGCGGCCGCCCTGCGCGAGAATCTCAGGCGGCGGAAGGCCCAGTCCCGCGCCCGCGCAGCGCAAGAGCCCGACTCCAGAGATTGCGACGAGGACCCGGACGAGAACCCATAGGCGCAGATTGCCGGCTTTGGCCTCGCCGCGCGATGATATATCAAACGGCCGACACCGCGTTGATCCCGTGGACCATGTCCTATGGATGTAATCAAGCTGCGCGGCGGCGAGCGGCTGCGCGGCCGGATTCCGATTGCCGGCGCGAAGAACGCCGCCCTGCCGCTGATGGCCGCGAGCCTGTTGAGCGATGAGACGCTGCGGCTGGAGAACCTGCCCGGGGTGCGCGACATCCGCACCATGACCCGGCTGCTGGAGACGCTCGGCGTGCGGATCGAGGACGGCCCGGGCCCGGGCGCGGTCTCGTTCAACGCCGCGGGCGTCAACGACACCACCGCGCCTTACGATCTGGTGCGGCGCATGCGGGCGTCGGTGCTGGTCCTGGCGCCCCTGGTCGCCCGGTTCGGCCGCGCGCGGGTCTCGTTGCCGGGCGGCTGCGCGATCGGCGCCCGGCCGATCGATCTCCATCTCGACGCGCTGCGCCAGATGGGCGCGGAAATCGATCTTCAGGACGGCTATGTCCAGGCCCGCGCGCCCGACCGGCTGCAAGGGGCGGACATCACCTTTCCGTTCGTGTCGGTGGGCGCCAGCGAGAACGTGCTGATGGCCGCCTGTCTCGCGCGCGGCGAGACGGTGCTGCGCAATGTCGCGCGCGAGCCGGAGGTGGGCGATCTCGCCGCCTGCCTGTCCGCCATGGGAGCGCATATCGAAGGCATTGGCGCCGACACGCTGCGCATCCAGGGCCGCGACCGGCTCGAGGGTGGATCGCATCGGGTGATCCCCGATCGGATCGAGTCGGGCACCTATGCGATCGCGGCCGCGATGACCGGCGGCGACGTGATGCTGACCGGCGCCCGCGCCGATACCCTGCGGGCGCTGCTGGATACGCTGTTCGAGGCCGGCGTCGGCATCGAGGAGAGCGAGCGCGGCGTCCGCGTCCGGGCCGCAGGCTGCCGGCCGGCCGCGATCGATCTGGTCACCCAGCCCTATCCGGGGTTCCCGACCGATCTCCAGGCGCAGATCATGTCGCTGGCGACCGTCGCCGCCGGCGCCTCGCGCATCACCGAGACCATCTTCGAGAACCGCTTCATGCATGCGCCGGAGCTCTCCCGCATGGGCGCGGACATCAAGGTCCGCGGCGCGACCGCGCTGATCCGCGGGGCGGACCGGCTCAAGGGCGCGGCGGTGATGGCGACCGATTTGCGGGCCTCGGTCTCGCTGATTCTGGCGGGTCTGGTCGCCGACGGCGAGACCCTGGTCCATCGGGTCTATCACCTGGACAGGGGATACGAGAAGATCGAGACCAAGCTTGCGGCCTGCGGGGCGCTGATCGAAAGGATCGCCGACGCGGGATGAGCGCGCCGCTGAAACTCACCGCCAGGGACGAGGAAGACCTCGCGATCGTCTCGTCGTGCCTGCAGGATGCGATCGTACCGGCGGTCGAGATGAAGTTCCTGCCCGCCGAGCGGTGCTTCATTTTGATCTCCAGCCGGTTCGGCTGGGAGGACGCGGCCGGGGATGCGACCGGGGACACGACCGGGGATGCGGCCGAGGGCAAGGTGTACGAGCGGGTCAACTGCGCGGTCAGGTTCGACGGCGTCGCCTCGGTCAAGCACCGGAACATCGACCGGAACGCCCGGAACGCCATTCTGTCTTTGCTCGCCATTCGGCCCGGCCGGGGTTATATCGACCTGATTTTTTCGGGCGGCGGCATGATCCGTCTGGCGGCGGGCGCGATCGACTGCCGATTGGACGACCTCGATCATCGCTGGCCCACCCGCTGGAAGCCCAGCCACGATCAGGGTTGAGCCGGTATGCCGGATCAGGATGCGAACGACAGGCTGGTGATCGCCGTGCCGCGCGGCCGGATCCTGAGCGAACTCAAGCCGCTGCTCGACCGGGTCGGCGTCGAGCCGGAGCCGGCGTTCGCGCGCGATGACGCGCGGCAGCTCCGCTTCGCCACGAACGCCGACGGGGTGATGATCATCCGCGTGCGCAGCTTCGACGTCGCGACGTTCGTCGCCTTCGGCGCGGCCCATCTGGGAGTGGCCGGCAACGACGTGCTGATGGAGTTCGACTACCCCGAGCTCTATGCGCCGCTCGACCTCGGTATCGGCCGCTGCCGGATGGCCGTCGCCGCCACCGCCGAACTGCTTGCCAGCGAAGATCCTGCGCGGTGGAGCCATGTCCGGGTGGCGACGAAATACCCGGCGATCACGCGGCGCCATTTCGCCGGGCGCGGGGTGCAGGCGGAGTGCATCAAGCTCAACGGCGCGCTGGAGCTCGCCCCGCGGCTCGGGCTGTGCCGGCGCATCGTCGATTTGGTCTCGACCGGTAACACGCTGCGCGCCAACGGGCTGGTCGAGGTCGAGACCATCGCCGGGATCAGCTCACGGCTTGCGGTCAACCGCGCCGCGCTCAAGACCCGGCCGGACGAGATCGGCGGCTGGATCGACCGGTTCCGGGACGCGGTCGATGCCGCTTAGGCTCGATGCCGGCGCGGCCGGCTTCGAGCGGGCCTTCGCCGCCTTCGTCGAGGGCCGGCAGGCGGCCGGGCAGGATGTCGCCGCCGACATCGCCCGGATCGTCGCCCGGATCGTCGCCGACATCCAGGCCCGCGGCGATGCCGCCCTGGTCGATCTCACCGCCGCACATGACCGCTTCCGGGTCGCCGAGGCGGCTGCGCTCGCGGTCCCGGCCGCCGAGATCGGCGCCGCCCGCGCGGCCTGTTCGCCGGATGTGATCGCCGCGCTGGACCAGGCTGCCGCGCGCATCGTCGCCTTCCATGAACGACAGGTTCCCGAGCCACAGTCCTGGCGCGATGCGGCCGGCGTCAGCCTGGGCGCGCGCTGGACGCCGCTCGACGCCGTGGGGATCTACGTGCCGGGCGGCACGGCCGCCTATCCGAGCTCGGTGCTGATGAACGCCCTCCCCGCCCGGATTGCCGGCGTAGGGCGGATCGCGATGGCCGTGCCGGCGCCCGAAGGCAGGCTCGACCCGCTCGTCCTGGCCGCCGCGGAGATCGCCGGCATCGACGAAATCTGGCGCATCGGCGGCGCTCAGGCGGTCGCGGCGCTCGCCTGCGGCACCGCGAGCATCGCCGCGGTCGATAAGATCACCGGGCCCGGCAACGCCTATGTCGCCGAGGCCAAGCGCCAGGTCTTCGGCAGGGTCGGCATCGATTTGATCGCCGGCCCTTCGGAGATCCTGATCGTCGCCGACGCCGCCAACGATCCGGCATGGATCGCCGCCGACCTGCTCTCCCAGGCCGAGCACGACACGCTCGCCCGGCCCATTCTGATCACCGACGACGCCGGCTTTGCCGATACCGTCGCGGCCGCCGCCGAGACGCTGCTCGAACGGCTGCCGCGCGCGGACATCGCCCGGCGGAGCTGGCGGGATTGCGGAGCAGTGATCGTGCTGGCCTCGATCGAGGACGCGCCGGCGCTGATCGACCGCGTCGCCCCGGAACACCTGGAACTCGCCTGCGAGGACCCGGAGGGGATCGCCTCGCGGGTCCGCCATGCCGGGGCGATCTTCCTCGGGCGCCATACGCCGGAGGCTATCGGCGACTATGTCGCGGGGCCCAACCATGTGCTGCCGACCTCGCGCAGCGCGCGGTTCGCATCGGGCCTGGGCGTGCTCGACTTCCTCAAGCGCACGACGATCGTGCGTTGCGACGAGGCCGCGCTGGCGGCGATCGGCCCGGCGGCGGTCAAGCTCGCCGAAGCCGAAGGGCTCGACGCCCATGCGCTGTCGCTGACGATCCGGCTGGACGGCTAGGATGCCCGGCAAGGGCGCCCGTCGCCTGGAGCGGATCACGCTGGACGACGGCCCCGTCGTCAGGCGCAGCCCCGAGGTCGAGCATGAGCGCCGCGTGGCGATCTTCGACCTGCTGGAGGAAAACGACTTCGCGCCGGTCGATGGCAAGGAGGGCCCCTACCACCTGACCATCGCGATCGAGGAGAACCGGCTGGTTTTCGATGTCGCCGATACCGAAGATTCACGGATCGTCCGGGTGCGGCTGCCCCTGACGCCCTTCCGCGGGATCGTGCGCGACTATTTCACGGTTTGCGAGGCCTATTACGATGCGATCAAGACCGCGCCCCCTTCCCGGATCGAGGCGATCGACATGGGCCGGCGCGGACTCCACGACGAGGGCGCCGAGCTTCTGAAGGAACGGCTCGCGGCCAGGATCGGAGTCGACGCCGATACCGCGCGCCGCCTGTTCACGCTGATCTGCGTGCTCCATGTCCGGGGCTGAACGAGGCGAGGGCCGACGAGATGCCGCCGCTTGCCAGGGCCGACAGCGTTTTGTTCGTGTGCAGCGAGAACGCCTTGCGCTCGCCGATGGCCGAGGCGATCGCCAAGAAGATGTGCGGGACCGGCGTGTTCGTCGATTCCGTCGGCATCCGCGCCGGGGAGATCGATCCCTTCGTGGTCGAGATCCTGGCCGAGATCGGCGTCGAGGCTTCGGGCCATGTCGCCAAGCGGCTGGTCGATCTGATGGACACCTCCTTCGACCTCGTCGTCTCGCTGTCGCCGGAAGCCCATCATCAGGCGCTGGAGCTCACCCGGACCAGCGCGATCGAAGTCGAGTTCTGGAAAATCATGGACCCCTCGCTGATCGAGGGGAACCGGGACGCCAGGCTGGCGGCGTATCGCGCGCTGCGCGACAGCCTGACGGATCGGATCAGGGACCGGCTGTGCGCTCATCCCCCGTCTCCCCCGTCGGGCGGGCAGTGAGCGGCGACCCGGCTCTCGGCGAAGGCGCCGTCGATGCGGAAGCGGCCGGGGCGGCGCCGGCCTTCCAGTCGCACGGTCCCCGGCGGGGGCGGCGCCGAAACCGCTTGACGGATCCCCGGTCCGAACCGCATGACACGCCGCGGCCCGCAAGGCGTTTGGAGGACTGATGCCCGCCCGGTTGGTGCTCGCCTCGGCTTCTCCGCGGCGCCTGGAACTCCTGAAGCAGATCGGGATCGTCCCCGATTGCATCGAGCCGGCCGACATCGAGGAGGCCGCCGCCGGGCGCGAGCAGCCGAGGGCGCTGGCGCTGCGGCTGGCGCTGGAGAAGGCCCGCCGGGTAGCCCCCGGTCATTCCGGCGCGTGGATCCTCGCCGCCGACACCGTCGTCGCCTGCGGCCGGCGCATCCTGCCCAAGGCGGAAGACCGCGAGGCCGCGCGCGAATGCCTTGCGCTCCTTTCCGGCCGCCGGCACCGGGTACATGGCGGGGTCTGCGTGATCGACCCGGAGGGCCGCCACCGCACCCGGCTCGTCGAGACGGTGGTCACGTTCAAGCGGCTGTCCGCGCATGACATGGAGACCTACCTCGCCTGCGGCGAATGGCGGGGCAAAGCCGGCGGCTATGCGATTCAGGGCCGGGCCGCCAGGCTGGTGCGCAGCATCGGCGGTTCCTGTTCCAATGTGGTGGGGCTACCCTTGTTCGAGACGGCGAACCTGCTCGAAGGGCTCGGCTTCGACCCGTCGGGGGAACGGCCCGTTGGGTGAGTCCGTGCTGATCAACGTCATGGCCGGCGAGATTCGCGCCGCGCTGATCGAGGCCGGCCGGGTCGTCGAGCTGTTCGTCGAGCGCAGGGACCGCCGATCGATGATCGGCAACGTCTATCTCGGACGGGTCGCGCGCATCCTGCCGGGGATGGACGCCGCCTTCGTCGACATCGGACTGGAGCGCGCCGGCTTCCTGGGGATCGACGGCGCGCGGCCGGCCGATGTCGATCGTCGGGACGGCGGACGAATCGCCGACTACGTCAACGAGGGCCAGGCCGTCCGGGTCCAGATCTCCAAGGATGCGGCGGGCCGCAAGGGAGTCCAGCTCACCCGACGGATTACGCTTGCCGGACGCTGCCTCGTCCACACCCCGCGGCAGGGCCGGATCGCGGTGTCGCGCCAGATCGAGGATGAGGACGAGCGCCGGCGCTTGCAGGGCGTGGTTGCGGCCCTCGCCGCGCCGGGCGAGGGCTTCATCGTGCGGACCGCCGCCGCCGGCCTCGGCGATGACGAGTTGACCCGGGACGCCGGCTACCTGCGCCGGCTCTGGCAGGAAATCGAATCCCGTCGGGCCCGCGCCAGCGCCCCGGCGCTGCTCCATGAAGAGCTCGGCCCCCTGCTCCGGCTTTTCCGCGACCGGGTGGGCGGGACGACGGGCGAGGTGCGCATCGATTCGCCCGGCGGGTTCGCCGCCGCACGCGATTTTTGCGAGACGTTCATGCCGGGCCTCGCCGAACGGCTGGTGCTGCATGACGGCCCCGAGCCGATCTTCGAGAACGACGATGTCGAGGCCGAGATCGAGCGCGCGCTGGGCGCGCGGGTCGATCTGCCCTCGGGCGGCGAGCTGGTCGTCGAGACGACCGAGGCGCTGACCGCCATCGACGTCAACTCGGGCCGGTTCACCGGCGCCGGGCGGCCGGGGGATACGGCCTTCGCCACGAATCTGGAGGCCGCCGCCGAAGCCGCGCGCCAGATCAGGCTACGCAATATCGGCGGCATGATCGTCATCGATTTCATCCGCATGACCGGGCAAGCGCATTGGCGGGCGGTGCTCGACGCGCTGGCCGCGGCGTTCTCGGGCGACCGCAACGATGTCAGGATCCTGGGACGGACCGCGGCGGGCCTGGTCGAGATCACCCGGCGGCGCCGGCGCGAATCCCTGGCGCAGACCATGACCGAACCCTGCCCGGGCTGCGGCGGCCGCGGCCGCGTCGACTCCGCCGATACCGTCGCCGGCGAGATCATGCGCGCGATGAAGCGCGAGGCGCGCGAGGCCCGGCCGGGCGCGCTGTTGGTGGTCGCTTCCGCCGACGCCATCGAATCCCTCGAGGCGAACGGGATCGGCGCAAAGGAGGCGCTGGAGGCGAGCCTCGGCCGGCGCATCCGCTTCGACCGCGATCCGGGATACCCGCGCGGCAGCTTCGACATCGTCGTCGAAGACGCGGCCGGGCGGCGATGAAGGGCCTGTGATGTCGGATGCGCCGGGCGCGCCGCCCTGTCCGACCTGCGGGCGGCCACGCAGGGCGCTGCACCGGCCGTTCTGCTCGCGCCGGTGCCGGGAGGTCGACCTCGGCCGGTGGTTCTCCGGCGCCTACGTGGTCCCGGCGGTCGAGCCGCCCGACGGCGCGGACGGCGCGGACGGCATCGGGGAGGAAGACTGAACGATCGGCCGGCCGGCCCGGCCTCAGTTCCGCCGCTCCCAGCTCCCGTCGGGGTTGCGGCAGGCCGTGCCGTAGGCGCTCCGCGCGCGGCCATCGATCATCACGGTCGTCCGGTACTCGCGGCAGGTCCGGCGCTCCGCGGCGGGCTCGCGCGGCTCTCGGACCACGACGATCCGGCTCGGGTGGGGGCGGTATCCGCGATGACGCCCGTCATGGCGGAAGTGATGACGCCCGTCATGGCGAAAGTAACGGCGCGGGCGGTAGTCACGATGCCCGCGATGCCCGTCATGGCGGAAGTAACGGCGCGGGCGGTAGTCGCGATGCCCGCGATGCCCGTCATGGCGAAAATAACGGCGTGGGCGGTAGTCGCGATGCCCACGATGCCCGTGGCCCCGATAATGGCGGTGGTAAGGGCGGTGGCGGTGGTATCGTTTTCCGTAATGGCGCTTGTGCCCGCGATGGGAGACTCCGCGATGGGAAAGATAGTGCGGCGCGCTCAGCCCGAGGTGGATGCCGATATGGTCCTTGTGGTGGCGGTGATGGCGGGACTCCGCCTGCACGCTCTGCGGCAGGGCGGCGAGCGAGATCACCGCGGCGATCGACAGCAACGACGATATGCGCTTCATGGGACGGCCTCCGATCGGTTTTGACCTCATGCCTCCGCGAGACGACCTCATGCCTCCGCGAGACACGGTGACCATTAGCCATGACCGCGCTGACATCGCCCTGAACCCGGTATTCAGCCCCCGTTCAGGTTACCGGGAACGACGCGGCCCGTCTGGACAGCGCCGGCCGGTCTCCTCTATAAGTATGAGCAACGCCTCGTGCCCAGGTAGCTCAGTTGGTAGAGCACATGACTGAAAATCATGGTGTCGGTGGTTCGATTCCACCCCTGGGCACCATCGGGCCCACGCTCGAACGCCCCCTGAAACGCCCTGAAAATCCCCATGCACGGCCGATTAACGGCCCGTGCAAGCCCGCCCAATCGCCCCCGACCCCGTGAGTTTCCGGCTTCTTCCCGGCCTCTTCCGGATTCACGAAGACTTTCGTTCCTCCACACCCGGATCGCACTGCATCAGCTCCCCGGCAAGCGCGAGGAGCTGCTCGTCGGCGCCGTGCGGGCCGATGAGCGAGAGCCCGAGCGGCAGCCCGTCGATCTCGGCCATCGGCAGGCTGATCTGCGGCAGCCCGCCGAGCCCGGCGATGCAGAGCAGATGCATGGCCTGGTGGCGATAGCGGATCTCGATCTCGTCCACCGGCAGGTTCTTGAGCGGCGCCGGGCGCGGCGAGGTCGGCAGGCACAGGACATCGCCCTCGCCAACCGCCTCGGCGAGGCGCGCCTCGATGGACTCGAGGCGCGCCTGCGCGGCGGCGACCTCGGAGTCCGGCAGCGCCCGCGCCCATTCGAAACGCTCCTTTACGCCGGGGCCGAGGGCGGGCCTGGCCTCGGTGATCCACTCCCCGCGGTTGCTCCAGATCGAGGCCGCCTGAACGACCCGGAAACAGTCGAACCAGGACTCGAGCCCGTCCGGGGCGACCGTGACGTCCTCGGCCTCGCCGATGCCGCCCGCCACCGCAGCGACGGCCGGCCCGAGCGCATCGCGCACCGCTTCGTCCACGAGGCCGAAGGCATCGGCGGCGCGCAGCAGGCGGCGCGGCGCGGGCGGTTCGGAAAAATCGTCCAGCAGCACGCGCCCGACCGCCGCCAACACCCCGGCGTCGCGGGCGAACCACCCGGCGACATCGAATGGCGGGCCGAACGGGATCACCCCGTCGAGCGGTACCCGGTCCCGGCTGGGGCGGATGCCGAAAATCCCGCAATAGCTCGCCGGCAGGCGCACCGAGCCGCCGCAATCCGTACCGAGCGCGAAATCGACCAGCCCGGCGGCGACCGCCGCGGCCGATCCGTTGGACGAGCCGCCGGGAACGCGGCCCGGCGCGCGGACGTTGACCGGGGCGCCGTAATGGACGTTCTCGCCGGTCAGGCTGTAGGCGAGCTCGTCGGTCTGCGTCTTGCCCACCATCTCCGCGCCGGCCGCAAGCAGCCGCGCGACCGCCGCGGCCGTGACCTCCGGCGGCTCGTGGCCGGCCAGCCATTCGGGGCTGCCGAAGCCGGTCCGGGTCCCGGCGATGTGAAAGACATCCTTGACCCCGAAGCGCAGCCCGGCGAGCGGGCCTTCGCCCGAGCCGGGGAGCGCGACATGGTTCTCGCGGCAGAACGCTCCGACGGGATCCTCGAACGGCGGCGCCGTCGGATCGCCGGCGCTCACCGCAGCCATGCTCCGCCTTTTTTTCCGCGCCGCTCGAATTTCGCCATCCATTCGCGGGCGTGTTTTTGCGCTTTGGAAATATCGGCGGGAGTCATCCGCCCGGCAACGATATCTCTGTTCTTTACGGAATCTTTATCGCCCACGGTTGCCGCGAGATTGAACCACATATGCGCCTGGACGTAATCCTGCGGCACACCTCGGCCCTCGCCATACCTGACACCCAGATTGTACTGAGCGGTGGCATTGCCCTGTTCGGCGGCCTTCCGGTACCACTTCACGGCCTCCGCATGATCCTGCGGCACCCCTTGGCCATTGGCATAGCTGACACCCAGATTGAACTGGGCGGCGGCATTGCCCTGGTCGGCGGCCTTCCGGTACCACTTCACGGCCTCCGCATGATCCTGCGGCACCCCTCGGCCCTTGTCATACCTGACACCCAGATTGAACTGGGCGGCGGCATTGCCCTGGTCGGCGGCCTTCCGGTACCACTTCACGGCCTCCGCATGATCCTGCGGCGCCCCTCGGCCCTTGGCATACATGTTGCCCAGATTGTGCTGGGCAGCGGCAACGCCTTGGTCGGCGGCCTTCCGGTACCACTTCACGGCCTCCGCATAATCCTGCGGCACACCACGGCCCTTGGCATAGCTGACGCCCAGATTGTTCTGGGCGCGGGCATGGCCCTGGTCAGCAGCCTTCCGGTACCACTTCACGGCCTCCGCATAATCCTGCGGCACACCTTGGTCCTTGGCATATATGAGGCCCAGATTGTTCTGGGCATCGGCATCGCCCTGGTCCGCTGCCTTCCGGTACCACTTCACAGCCTCCGCATAATCCTGCGGCGCCCCTCGGCCCTTGGCATACATGTTGCCCAGATTGTGCTGGGCAGCGGCAACGCCCTGGTCGGCGGCCTTCCGGTACCACTTCACGGCCTCCGCATAATCCTGCGGCACACCACGGCCCTTGGCATAGCTGACACCCAGATTGAACTGGGCGGCGGCAAAGCCCTGGTCGGCGGCCTTCCGCCACCACTTCACGGCCTCCGCATGATCCTGCGGCACCCCTTGGCCCTCGTCATACATGAGGCCCAGATTGAACTGAGCGGCGGCATGGCCCTGGTCGGCGGCCTTCCGCCACCACTTCACGGCCTCCGCATGATCCTGCGGCACCCCTTGGCCCTCGTCATACCTGACGCCCAGATTGAACTGAGCGGCGGCATGGCCCTGGTCGGCGGCCTTCCGGTACCACTTCACGGCCTCCGCATCATCCTGCGGTACACCCTGGCCCTCGCCGTACATGACGCCCAGACTGTTCTGAGCGGCGGCATAGCCCTGGTCGACGGCCCTCCGCAACCACTTCACGGCCTCCGCATCATCCTGCGGTACCCCTCGGCCCTTGGCATACATGACGCCCAGATTGTTCTGGGCGCCGGCAACGCCCTGGTCAGCGGCCTTCCGGTACCACTTCACGGCCTCCGCATAACCCTGCGGCACACCTTGGCCCTTGGCATACATGAGGCCCAGATTGTACTGAGCGGCGGCATCGCCCTGGTCGGCGGCCCTCTGCCACCATTTCACGGCCTCCGCATGGTCCTGCGGTACCCCTCGGCCCTTGGCATACATGACGCCCAGATTGTACTGAGCGGCGGCATAGCCCTGGTCGGTGGCCCTCCGCCACCACTTCACGGCCTCCGCATCATCCTGCGGCACACCTTGGCCCTTGGCATACGTGAGGCCCAGATTGTTCTGGGCACCGGCATAGCCTTGGTCGGCGGCCCTCTGCCACCATTTCACGGCCTCCGCATAATCCTGCGGTACACCTTGGCCCTTGGCATACATGAGGCCCAGATTGTTCTGGGCACCGGCATCGCCCTGGTCAGCCGCCTTCTCGAACGGATTCCCCTCCTCGAACGGATCATACTCCCCGGGCTCGACCGGGATACTCTCATACAGGACGGACTGGTCGACGACATAGCCCTGGTCGGCGGCCTTCCGGTACCACTTCACGGCCTCCGCATAATCCTGCGGCATCCCTCGGCCCCAGGTGTACATGAAGCCCAGGAAGAACTGAGCGCGGGCATCGCCCCGGTCGGCCAGCGGTCTCCATTCCTTCAGCGCAGTTGCGTAGTCGCCGCGCTCGAACGCCGCCCAGCCTTCATCGAAGCCGGCTCCTGACGGTGTCGGAAACATCAGGCACAGGATCAAAGCGGCGAGAAGGCGTTTCATGGGCGCTCTTTACCCGTCAAGGGCCGATATTCACGACCGATAACCTGCTACATGCGAGTCCGTCCCGCAACCCCGGGCGCGGCCGCGAGGCGCTCGAGCCCGGTTTCGAGCCTCCGCTCGTCCCAGCGCTCGCCACGCGGGCCGGCGACATTGATCGCATCGGGTCCCCCGGCGATGGCGGCCAGGCTTTCCGCGCCGTTCGACGGCGCGATCTCCAGCCCGTCTCCCAGCCTGTTCTCGCAGCTCTTGCCCATCGGCGGTTTCATGCGAGTCGTCCCCTCCGAACGCTGGCCCCCCCCCGAACGCCGGGTTCAATCGGCATTCATGATTCACCGGGAGGATATACCGGGAGGATATACCGGGAGGATATTGCGTGAATCGTGAATCTCCAGCCGCTTCGCGGCCGGAGGTCGACGACGCCGAAGCGGAGCGCGGCCGTGCTCAGCGGCCAGTGAATCTGGGCGAACGCTTCTCGAAGAACGCGGCCATGCCTTCCTTGTGGTCCTGCGAATGAACCAGCACCGATTGGGCCATGCGCTCGATGTCGCGCCCGGTGTGCATGTCGGCGTTCAGGCACATGTTGATCACATGCTTGGCCATCCCCATCGCCTGGGGGGAGTTCTTCGACAGTCGTTTGCAGTAGGCCCGGGTGCGCTCCAGGAGCTCGTCGGCCGGGAAGACGTAGTTGACCAGCCCGATGCGGTGCGCTTCCCGCGCATCGATCGGATCGGCGGAGATGATCATCTCCTTGGTCTTGCCGATCCCGACATGGTGGATCATCCGGTTGCAGGCGCCCGAGGCCGGAATGGCGCCGAGCTGATTCTCGATCAGGCAGAAAGTCGCCGCATCCGAGGCCATGCGGATGTCGCAGCTCAGCGCCAGCTCGACCCCGCCGCCGTAGCAGATGCCGTTGATGGCCGCGATCACCGGGACCTCCAGCGCCTCCAGGTCGTCGAAGGCCTGATGCGCCTGGCGGTAGTAGAAGCGGAAGGCCGAGGGCTTCTTGTCGCTGCCGAGCAGGCTGAGATCGACGCCCGAGGAGAACGCGCGCCCGGCGCCGGTAACGATGAGGAACCGGATCTCATCGGAGAACGCCACCTCGGCGATCACCTCGCGCCATTCGTCGAACATCGTCCGGGTGAAGGAGTTGAGCTTCTCGGGCCGGGCGAGCGTCAGCACGGCGATGCCCTCCTCGTCGACCTCGAAGGTAATCGTCTCGAAAGCCATCGTCTCCTCCCCGGCGTCGTTCGGGCGCGATGGTAGTGGACGATCGGGCCGGCCGCCAACCGCGGGCGTTGATTTTTCCGGCGCGCCGCTCCACCCTCGCCGTCAGGAGGGCCCGATGTACCGGGTTTCGCGCATTCTGGACCGGGCGAGGATTGCCTGCGCCGACCGCACGGCGGTGATCGACGGCGAGAACCGGATCAGCTACGCCGCGCTGGGCGCGCGGGTGGACCGGCTGGCCAACGCGCTCTCCGGGCTCGGGCTCGAGCGCGGCGACCGGGTGGCGATCCTCGACCGGAACTCCCTGCCCTATCTGGAAGCCTATTACGCCTGCCCCAAGGCCGGGCTGGTGTTTCTGCCGCTCAATTCACGGCTCGCCGCGCCCGAACTCGAATACATCCTGGCCGACGCCGAGGCCAAGGCGCTGATGGTCTCCCCGCCGTTCCTAGGCCTTCACGAGGAGATCCGGGACAAGGCGCCGGGCATCGAGGCGGCGATCGCGCTCGGCATGGACGGTCCTCCGGCCGGCATGCACGGCTACGAGGACCTGCTGGCCGCGGCGTCCCCCGTCGCCCCGCCCGATCCCGGCGGACCGGACGACGTGATCCTCAGCTACTACACCTCCGGCACGACGGGCGAGCCCAAGGGGGTGTGCCTGACCAACGCCAACATGGTCTTCGGCGGGATCGATCCGGTGATGGCCATGCAGATCTCGCGCGACGACATCTGGCTGCATTCCGCGCCGATGTTCCACCTGGCCGATTCCTGGGCGTTCTGGTCGCTGCCCATGGTCGGCGGCCGTCAGGCGATCGTCCATTTCGATCCCGACGATGTGCTCGGCCTGATCGAGCGCGAGCGGGTCAGCATCACCTCGCTGCCGGCCACCCTGATCGCGATGATCGCCAACCACCCCGATATCGGCCGCTACGACATCTCCAGCATCCGCCGGATCATGTATGGCGGATCGCCGACGCCGCTGGGCGTCCTGCAGAAGGCCGCCGAAACCTTCGCCGAGGACGTGTTCCTGCACACCTACGGCATCACCGAGACCGCCGGCCTCGCGTGTTGCCTGGACCCGTCCGAGCACAGCCTCACGGCGCCGGCCGGCGGCGGCCCGCACCGCGCCGCGGCAGCCGGCCATCCGGTGCAGTTTCTCGACATGCGGATCGTCGATGACGACTTCGCCCCGCTGCCGGCGGGCGAGATCGGCGAGATCGCCTTCCGCGGGCCCAAGGTGATGAAGGAATACTGGAACAAGCCGGCCGAGACGGCCGCCGCGCTGCGGGACGGCTGGTATCTCACCGGGGACATGGGCCGGCTCGATGACGCCGGCGCGCTCTACATCGTCGACCGCAAGAAGGACATGATCATCTCCGGCGGCGAGAACGTCTATTCGGTCGAAGTCGAGGACGCGCTGTCGACCCACCCCGGCGTGCTGGAAGTCGCCGTGGTCGGCGTGCCCGACCCGCTATGGGGCGAGGCGGTCAAGGCGATCGTCGTGCCGCGCGGCGAGCCCGCGGTCGATGCGGAGGCGCTGATCGCCCATTGCCGCGGCCGCATCGGCGGCTACAAGATCCCCAAATCCATCGAGTTACGGAACGAGCCCCTGCCCAAGACCGGGCCCGGCAAGATCGCCAAGCGCCGCCTCCGCGACCCCTACTGGCAGGGCGAGCACAGGCGCATCTGAGATGTCGGGCATTCCGGTCTGCGCGGGCGCGCCGACCCTCCGGCGCCTCCGGCGGTCAGGGGCTCACGCCCTAGCGCACGCCGATGTCCCGGAGCCACTTGCGGCAGGCCACGCAGTACTTGTCGGAACGGACGTGCAGCTCTTCGCGCAGGTCGAGCGGGATCTCGCAGGGCCGCTGGGTCCCGACGATGCGCTTGTCCTGGGCGAACACCGCGTCGGTGCGCGCGACGATCTGCTCGTCGGTCTCGCCGAGGAGCCTGGCTTCCATCACCGCGCCATCCGCAAGGTCGTCCGCGCGTGCGACCACGAACCACTCATTGATCATCACCGGATCGTCGATCGGCGGCATGGCCGGGCTCCATGAATGGCCCGTCAGGCCGACATCGAGTCTGGACCGCCGCCGGCCTTGGCCCTAGTTATTTCCACAGACGATGGAAACCTTGCCGAGGGAGAGCAATCAGATGGTCACGGTCAAGCCCAAGACGACGGTCCAGCAAAAGATCGAAGCCACATGTCCGACTCATTCGCGCACCGACCTCCGGGTGCGCGACCTGGAGTCGGTTATCGACGAGCCGCACGAGCGCGAGGGCACCAACCTCGGCTTCACGCCCACCGAAACGCTGATCGCCTCGTTGATCGGATGCACCAACGTCATCAGCCACAAGATCGCGCACAAATACGATATCGAGTTCAAGGAGATGACCGTCGAGGCGGACGCGACGTTCGACCGCCGGGGCGCCATGCTGGAAGAGGAAATCACAATCCCCTTCCCGAAGATCGTCCTGAACATCAATGTGACGACCTCTGCCTCGGACGCCGATATGGACAAGGTCAAGACGGAACTGCCGAGATTCTGCCCGGTCTCCAAGGTGATCCGCGAGTCCGGCACGGTGATCGAGGAGGTCTGGAACGTCGCCAGGGGCTGAGCCCGCCGCCAGCGACATCGACGGCCGACAACCGGCCGGCGGCGTCGGGCGCGACATTGAACCTGTTGCGCGGGAGAACGGCGATCATGGAAGGCTCCCCCGGCGTCCGGGCCGGTGTTCATGCGGGCGTCGATGGCGAGCGGCTGTGGCGGCGCCTGATGGCGATGGCCGAAATCGGCGCCATCCCGGGCGACGGCGTCAACCGGCAGGCCCTGTCCGAGGAGGATCTTGCTGCCCGCGCGGTGCTGATCGCCTGGGCGCGCGAGCGCGGCTATGCCGTCGAGGTCGACGAGATCGCCAACCTGTTCATCCGCCGCCCCGGCCTCGATCCCGATCTGGGCCCGGTGATGACCGGCAGCCACATGGACAGCCAGCCGCGCGGCGGGCGGTTCGACGGCATCTACGGCGTGCTGGCCGGGCTCGAGGCGCTGGAGGCGATGGACGACATCGGCGCGCGGACGCGGCGGCCGATCGAGGTCGTGGCCTGGACCAACGAGGAGGGCAGCCGGTTCGATCCGGGGTGCATGGGCTCGATGGTCTTCGCCGGCCTTGCCCGGATCGAAGGATTCGCCGGGATGAAGGACACCGCCGGCACTCGCTTCGCCGATGCCCTGTCGCGTGTTCGGGCGGCCGAGGCCGAACTGCCGCGCCGCGCGTCGGGCCCCGCGCCGGCGGCCTGTGTCGAGCCCCACATCGAGCAGGGCCCGGTGCTGGAGGCGGCCGGCGCGCAGATCGGCGCGGTTACCGGCATCCAGGGTTCGACCCGCTTCGTCGTCGAGACCGAGGGCGAGACCGCCCATGCGGGCACTATGCCGATCGCCGCGCGCCGCGATGCGCTGCAGGCCGCGCTCCGGGTCATCGCCCGGCTGAACGAGGTCATGTCTGATCCCGACGATGTGCTGCGATTCACCGTCGGGCGCATGGAGGTGGAACCGAACGCGCCCAACACGGTGCCGGGACGGGTGTCGTTCTCGATCGATCTGCGCCACCCCGACCGCGCCGAGCTCGATCGGCGCTGCGCCTTGATCGAACCCGCCGCCCGCGAGGTCGCGGGGCCGTGCTCGGTCGGCGTCGTCCAGAGCTTCGGCATCCCGCCGCGGCGGTTCGACCCCACGGTGGTCGATCTGATCGCCGAGACCGCGCTCGCCCTCGACATGGAATGCCGGCGGCTTCCGTCGGGCGCATTCCACGATGCGGCCTCGCTGGCCGCGCTTTGTCCGACGGGGATGGTCTTCATCCCCTGCCGCAACGGCGTCAGCCATCACGAAAGCGAATACGCAAGCCCGGAGGATTGCCACGCCGGCGCGCAGGTGCTCACGGCTGTGCTGTCCGCCCTCGCTAATCGATGAGACCGGAAACGACGGACGGCCACCCGCGCGATTTCGTCGGATACGGCGCCAACCCGCCCGACCCCCGCCAGCCGGGCGACGGACGCGCCGCCGTCCGGTTCGCGGGCCGGCCCGGCCGCGCCGCGCCGATCGGGCGCTTCATGAACTATGCGCAATCTCACGACCGGGTGCGGATCTGCTGGCGAACCGGCATCGCCCGACGCCGGCGCGAACACCACAAGCCCTGAGGCGCACGGCATGGCAGGACCCCTGGACGGCTTCCGCATTCTCGATCTCACCACGGTGATCTCGGGCCCGATGGCGACCATGATTCTCGCGGATCAGGGCGCGGACGTGATCAAGGTCGAGGCGCCCGGCGGCGGGGATTTCACCCGCGCCGTCTCCAACCGGCGCGGCGGGTTCTCGGCCTCCTTCCTCAACAACAATCGCAACAAACGCTCGATCGCGCTGAACCTGAAGGAGCCGCGCGGGCTTGATGCGTTGATGCGGATCGCCGCCGGCGCGGACGTTTTCGTGCAGAACTTCCGCCCCGGCGTCGCCGAGCGCATAGGGGTGGGCGAGGATGCGATTCGCGCGGCGGCGCCCGATATCGTCTACGTCTCGATCTGCGGCTTCGGCCACCGCGGGCCGCTGTCGGGGAAGCCGGTCTACGACCCGCTGGTCCAGGCGGTCTCGGGGCTGACCACCGTCCAGGCCGGCTCCGATGCCGAGAGGCCGCGGCTGGTGCGCACCATCCTGCCCGACAAGCTGACCGGGGTGACCGCCTCACAGGCGATCACCGCCGCGCTGCTTGCGCGCGAGCGCAGCGGCGTCGGCCAGCACGTGCGGCTGTCCATGCTCGACAGCGTGGTGGCGTTCATGTGGAGTTCCGACATGAGCAGCCAGACCTTCATCGAACATCCCGTGCCGCAACAGGAGGCGCAGAGCTTCATCGACCTGATCTACGAGACGGCCGACGGCCATATCACCGTGGCGGTTCAGACCGACAAGCAGTGGCTCGGCCTGACCCGGGCGCTGGGAAAGCCCGAATGGCTGGACGATCCGCGCTTCAAGACCACGGCGCTGCGCCAGGAGAACATCGACGACCGGCTGCGCCTCACCCAGGAGGCGGTGCGCGGGGACACCACCCACCGTTGGATCTTGCGCCTGGAGGCCGAGGATGTACCCTGCGCGCCGGTGCTGACGCGTTCCGCAATGATCGATCACCCGCAGGTCGCCGCCAACGGCATCGTCCTGGAGCTCGAACACGACCATGCCGGGCCGCTGCGCCAAGCGCGCCCGGCGGCCGAGTTTACCGTGACCCCGACCGGGATCCGCCACGGCGCACCGAAGCTTGGCCAGCACAACGCGGAGATCCTGGGCGAGGCCGGCTTCTCCCTGGACGAAATCGCCGCGCTCGAAGGCGCTGGGGTCCTGGGCGGCGGCGCCGACTCGGAGGCGGCGCAATGATCGACTTCTATTACTGGCCGACGCCCAATGGCTGGAAGGTCGCGATCATGCTCGAGGAGCTGAGCCTTCCCTACCGCACCGTGATCACCAACATCGCCAAAGGCGATCAGTTCGCGCCCGAGTTCATGCGGATCAGCCCGAACAACCGGATGCCGGCGATCGTCGATCACGACACCGGCGGCGCGCCCGTCCCGGTCTTCGAGTCGGGCGCGATCCTGTTCTACCTCGCCGAGAAGACCGGCCGGCTGATGCCCCGGGCGCCGCTGGGGCGCAAAGAGGCGATCGAATGGCTGTTCTGGCAGACCGGCAACCAGGGCCCGATGGCGGGCCAGCTCAGCCATTTCGTCAACTACGCGCCCTCGGGCGAGGACTATTCCAGGACGCGGTACGCCAACGAGTACGACCGATGCCTCGGCGTACTCGACCGGCGGCTCGCCGAACGCGCCTACATCCTCGGTGAAGACTACTCGATCGCCGACATCGTCTGTTGGCCCTGGGTGCTGATCGCCAGACCGCTGGGCGCGGCGCTCGAGCCCTTCCCCCACCTCATGCGCTGGCGCAACGCGGTCAAGGCGCGGCCCGCCGTGCAGCGCGGCGTCGATCTCGCCAAGGAGCACCGCCCCTCGGGCGGCCATAGCGAAGAGGAGCGCAGGATTCTCTTCAACCAGACCGGCGGGACGGTCGCACGGAAAACCGGGGACGGTTACTGATTCCAGGCGTCAGGGCGAGGCGGCGATCGTCGCATTTCCCGGCCCGGCCCGCCTCGCGCATCATGCCGGGCGCCTCCCCGGCGCCGAAAGGAGACGTCACCGATGGGCCTCGGGCCGACCGTCGACCAGACGGCGATCATGGACGGGATCGCCGCGGTGACCGCGGGCTTCGGTGACGCCTACTGGCTGGAACGCGACCGTGACGGCGGCTTCCCGCACGCGTTCTATGAGGCCGTGGCCGCCGGCGGCTGGCTCGGCATCGCGCTGCCGGAAGCCTATGGCGGCGCCGGGCTCGGCGTCACCGAGGCGGCGCTGATGATGATGACCATCGCCGGCTCGGGCGGGGCGATGGCCGCCTGCTCGTCGGTACACATGAACATCTTCGGCCCGCGCGCGATCGTCGCCCACGGCAGCGAGGCGCAGAAAGACCTCTGGCTGCCCGGGCTGATCGACGGCTCCTGCAAGATGTGCTTTGCGGTCACCGAGCCGAACGCGGGGCTTGACACCACCCGGATCGCGACCCGGGCCGAGCGGGCGGGCGATCATTACGCGGCGCACGGCCAGAAAATCTGGACTTCAACCGCCCAGGTCGCCGAGAAGATCATGCTGCTCGCGCGCACCGCGCCGCGTCGCGAGGACGCGCCGGCCGAGGGGCTGAGCCTCTTCTTCACCGACCTCGACCGAAATGCCGCGCGGGTGCGCGAGATCGACAAGATGGGCCGCAAGGCCGTCGATTCGAACGAGATCTTCTTCGATGGGATGCGGGCGCCCGTGGACGACCGGATCGGCGAGGAGGGCAAGGGCTTCGGCTATCTGATACAAAGCCTCAATCCCGAGCGCATCCTGGTCGCCGCGGAGGCGGTCGGCATCGGGCACGACGCCATCGGCCGCGCCGAGCGCTATGCCGCCAGGCGCGTGGTCTTCGAGCGGCCAATCGGGCAAAATCAGGCGATCCAGCACCCGCTCGCCGCCGCCGGGGCCACGCTCGATGCGGCGGAGCTCGCGGCGATGAAAGCAGCTTGGCTCTACGACCGCGGCGAGCCCTGCAGCATCGAGGCCAACGCCGCCAGGTACCTCGCCGCCGAGGCCGGGTTCGAAGCCTGCAGGCAGGCGGTCGCCGCCCACGGCGGCCCACGGCGGCATGGGCTACGCCCGCGAATTCCATGTCGAGCGGCTGATGCGCGAGATCATGATCCCCTACCTCGCGCCGGTCAGCCAGCAGATGGTCCTCAACTACATCGCCGAGCGCGCGCTCGGCCTGCCGAAACCGTATTGACGCGCGCAAGATGCCGGCAAGCCCGCGCCTCAGCTTCCGCGGTAGGTCGAGTAGCCATAGGGCGAGACCAGCAGCGGGACATGGTAGTGCTGGTCGGCCGAGGCGATGCCTAAACGGACGATCACGACATCGAGGAAGGGCGGGTTGGGCGCCGCAACGCCGGCGTCCCGGAAATAGTCGCCGACATGGAAGGCAAGCTCGTATACGCCTTCCTTGAAGTTCTCGCCGTCGAGCAGCGGGGCGTCGCAGCGGCCATCGGCGTTGGTCTCCGCTGAGGAGATCGCGTGCTGCGGCGTGGTCGCGGCATAGAGGCCGATGCGGACGCCCGCGGCCGGCCGGCCGTGGGCAGTGTCCAGCACATGTGTCGTCAGCCTGCCCATCGCCGCCGTTCCTCCGATCGGTGGCGCGGTCCCCGGTGCGGCCGGTCGTTCGGCGGAAGATCTTGGCCAGGAACCGGCCTCGCGGCGTTACTCAATCTCGGCCCCCCCGGCGATCCATTGACCGAGGACGCGACGCTCGGCATCGGTCATCCTGGTCGTATTGCCGAGCGGCATGGTTCTGGTCAGGACCGAAACCGCCTTGATCCTGGGCGCCTGGGCCCGGATCTGGGCGGCGGTGTCGAAGACGACGTTCTTGGGCGGCTTCTCGAAGTTCTCATCGACCGGCTTCGCGGCGTGGCACGAAACGCAGCGCCTGGAGATGACGTCATAGGCCTGGGCGAACGTGACCGGCTCGTCATCTCCCTCGGCCTGGGTCCCCAGCGTCTCGGCGGGGATCGTCGCGTAGATCAGCGCCAGCATGATCGCGACCGCGGTCGGGATTGGCCAGACCTGCGGCGTGCCCGCATTGCGCAGGTTGAACCAGTGCCTGACGATCCCGCCGACGACGAACAGGACGATCAGGATGACCCAGCCGTGGATGTGGCCGAAGGTGCTGGGGTAGTGGCTGCTCATCATGATGAACAGCACCGGGAGCGTCATGTAGTTGTTGTGGACCGAGCGCTGCTTGGCGTTGAAGGCAAGCCGCGGATCGAGCTTGGCGCCGGCCCGCGTGGCCTCGACCAGCCTGGCCTGGCTCGGAATGATGATCATCCAGACATTGGCCACCATGATGGTGCCCAGCATCGCGCCGACATGCATGTAGGCGCCGCGTGCGCTGAACACCTGGCTCAGCCCGTAGGCAGCCGCGATCAGGAGCGCAAAACCGATCGCCTCGACCAGCATGCCCTTGTGGCGGAGGGGCGAGCGGTACAGCCCGTCATAGGCCAACCAGGCGATAACCAGCACGCCGACGCCGATCGCGATCGCCTCGCCCTTCGACAGGTCGGCGACCGCCGGGTCGATCAGGTAGATCTCCGCGCCCATGTAGTAGATCAGGCCGAGCAGAAGAAAGCCCGAGATCCAGGTGAAGCCGGCCTCCCACTTGAACCAGTGCAGCGTCTTGGGCACCTCCTCGGGCGCGAGATCCATCTTCTCGACGACGTAGAAGCCGCCGCTGTGGGTCATCCACAGCTCGCCCTCGACGCCCTTCTTGGGCGGGTCCGGCTTTTCCAGGTGGCTGTCCAGCCACATGAACAGAAACGACGAGCCGATCCAGGCGATGCCGGTAATCAGATGGGTCCACCGGAGCACCAGGTTGAGCCATTCGCTGATGATCGACTCCATGTCCCCGCCCGTTCCTAGTCCTCGACCAGATCGAAGAGACGAAACTGCCCGATCAGGCCGATATTGCGCAACGCCTCGGCCCGCTCCGCATCGGCGTCGTTGCTCAGCCGCGCCTCGAAGGCGTCGAAGATCGTCTCCTTGGTATGGCCCTTGACCGCGATGACGAAAGGAAAGCCGAAACGTGCGCGATAGGCATCGTTCAACCGATGAAACCGCTCGAAATCCCGGTCCGACAGCCGGTCGAGGCCCGCGCCGGACTGCTCGCGGCTCGAATGCCGGGTGAGCCCGCCCGCCCGCGCGGCCTTGCCGGCGAGGTCGGGGTGGGCGCGGATCAGCGCGAGCCGGGTATCCGCGTCGGCCTGCTCGATTGCCGCCAGCATGGCCGCATGGAGCGCCTGCCTGCTCGCGTAAGGCCGGCGCGCGCAGGCCGCCTCGGCGATCCAGGGAGAATGCTCGAAGACCGCGCCAAGCGCGGCGACAAAGGCCGCCGGCGCGGCCGCGTTGAGCTCCGCGAGCTTCACGATGCGGCGTCCCGGGCCCGGACGTCCTCGACCGCGGCCAGCACCCGCTCGGGCGTCGCCGGCGGGTCGAGCGCGACGAAGTGGCGGTGATCGGCAAGGCCCGAGACCGCATCGCGGATCGCGAGCCAGACCGAGAGCGCCAGCATCAGCGGCGGCTCGCCGATCGCCTTGGAGCGGAAAACGGTCGGCTTCCGGTTGGGCGCGTCCTCCAGGATATGGACATTGAAGACCGGCGGCACATCTCGGCTGCCCGGGATCTTGTAGGTCGACGGCCCGTGGGTGCGTAGCCGGCCGTCATCGTCCCACCACAACTCCTCCATCGTCACCCAGCCCATGCCCTGGACGAAGCCGCCCTCGATCTGGCCCATGTCGATCGCCGGGTTAAGCGAACGGCCGCAGTCCTGAAGGATATCCGCGCGCAGGACCCGGTTCTCCCCGGTCAGCGCGTCGATCGCCACCTCGGCGATACAGGCGCCGTAGGAGAAGTAGTAGAATGGATTGCCCTGAAGCGTCGCGGCGTCCCACGTCAGCTCCGGGGTTCGGTAGAACCCCGCAGCCGAGAGCGAGACCCGCTCGCGCCAGGTGAGTTCAGCAAGTTCGGCGAAGCTCATCGACCGGTTGCCGGCATAGACCCGGTTGTCGGCGAAGCGGATCTCGGCGTCGGCCACGCCGAAACGGCCGGCCGCGACCCCGGTCATGCGCTGCTTGATCCGGCTTGCCGCATCGAGCGCGGCCATGCCGTTGAGGTCCGAGCCGGAGGACGCCGCGGTCGCCGACGTGTTGGGCACTTTTCCGGTGTTGGTGGACGAGATCCTGACGGTCTCCAGATCGATCTGGAAGACCTCCGAGACCACCTGGGCGACCTTGACGTGGAGCCCCTGCCCCATCTCGGCGCCGCCGTGGTTCAGATGCACGCTGCCGTCGGTGTAGACGTGAACCAGGGCGCCGGCCTGGTTGAGCGTCGGCACGTTGAACGAGATGCCGAACTTGATCGGCATCATCGCGACGCCCTTCCTGATCACCGGGCTTTGGGCGTTGAAGGCGGCGATCGCGGCGCGGCGGGCCGCGTAGTCCGCCTCTGCCGACAGCCGCTCGACGATGGGTTCGATGAGGTTGTCGTCGACCGCCTGGCCGTATGGCGTGACGTTGCGCGGGGCGGCGCCGTAGTAGTTCGCCCGCCGGACCGCCTCGACATCGAGCGCCAGATCGCGGGCGATGTGCTCGATCACCGCCTCGATCGCCACCATCCCTTGCGGTCCGCCGAAACCTCGGAAGGCGGTGTTGGAGACCGTGTTGGTCTTGCAGCAATAGCCGCGGAAGAGCGCGTTCGGGATGTCGTAACAGTTGTCGGCATGGCACAGCGTACGCGCCATCACGGAGGTCGACAGGTCCGCGACGTTGCCCGCGCGCGCGGCGAACAGGATGTCGAGCCCCCGGATCCGGCCGTCCTCATCGAAGCCCACATCGTAGCGCATCAGGAAGTCGTGGCGCTTGCCGGTGATCGTCATATCGTCGTCGCGCGACAGGCGCAGCTTGACTGGGCGCCTCGACAGGCGGGCCAGCACGGCGGCGATCGCGGCAACGATGGTGGCCTGGCTCTCCTTGCCGCCGAACGCCCCGCCCATCCGCCGGACATCGACCGTGACCACGTTGACCGGTACGCCGAGGACGCGGGCGACGCCGTGCTGGACCTCGCTCGGATGCTGGGTCGAAGAATAGACCAGCATGTCGTGGTCTTCCTGCGGCGCCGCGAGCGCGATGTGGCCTTCCAGGTAGAAGTGATCCTGGCCGCCGCAGGTCACCTCCCCGCCGACCCGGCGCGGGGCGGCTGCAATGGCTGCGGCCGCATCGCCGCGGCGCATGATCTGCGGCTTTGCGACGTAGGATTCGCGCTCCAGCGCGTCCCCGATCGTCAACACCGGCGCGAGTGGCTGGTAGTCGACCTCGACCAGCATGGCCGCTTGCCGCGCCGCATCGCGGGAGTCGGCTGCGATCGCGGCCACCGGGTGGCCGTAATACTCGGCCACGTCGTCGGCCAGGATCGGCTCGCCCGAGAAGATCGGCGCGACGTCGTTGACACCCGGGATGCCCGCGGCCGTCAGCACGGCGGTCACGCCGGGCGCGGCGCGCGCCTTTGACGTATCGACGCCGCGGATCCGGGCATGGGCATACCGGCTGGTCGCGAGCCAGGCCTCCTGAGTGCCGGGCAGGTTCGGCATGTCGTCGATGTAGACCGCCTGGCCGGTGACGTGCTTCTCCGCGCTGTCGTGGCGCCAGGCGCGATGGACCCCGCCCTTGAGCGTCTCGGCGTTCACAGTGCATGGACCTCCGTCAACGCGGCTGCGCCGGTGGTCTGCATGTGCAGCCGGTCGAGCAGATTGGCCGCGACCGTCCGCCGGTACTCCGCGCCGGCGCGAAAATCGGCGATCGGCGCGAAATCGTAAGCGAGGGCCGCCTTGGCCGCAGCGACGGTCTCGGCCGCCCACGGCTTGCCGGCGAGCGCCGCCTCGGCCGCGGGCGCGCGCCTGGGCGTCGACGCCATCCCGCCATAGGCGATGCGCGCCGCGCTGACGGTCCCGTCGCCGAGGTCCAGGCGACAGGCGCCCACGACAGAAGAGATGTCCTGGTCGAAGCGCTTGGAAACCTTGTAGACCCTGAAGATCTGGTTGGCCTTAAGGCGCGGGATGCGCACCGCCTCGATCAGTTCGTCGGCGGCGAGATCGGTGCGCCGGTAGTCGACAAAAAAACCCTCCATCGGCATTTCGCGCGGCCCGCCCGGCCCGCGCAGGACAAGCGTCGCATCGAGCGCGATCAGGCAGGGCAGCGAGTCGCCGATGGGCGAAGCGTTGCCGATATTGCCGCCGATAGTCCCGAGATTGCGGATCTGCCGCGAGCCGATCCGGCGGATCAGCGTGCCGATCGACGGATACTCGCCATCGAGGACAGGCAGGGCGCGGGTGTAGCTGACTGCGGCGCCGATCTCGATATGGTCTTCCGTAATTTCGATCCGGTTGAGCTCGGCGACATCGGAGACCCAGAGCGTCTTCGCGTACGCCTCGCGCTCCCTGCTGAAATCGAGCCCCAGGTCGGTGCCGCCGGCCAGCACCCGGGCCTCGGGATGCGCGGCGCGGATATCGCAGGCCTCGCGCAGGGTCTTGGGCGCGAAGAAGGTCTGGCCGTCCGCCTCGAAGCAGCGGCTTCCGGTCCGCGCGGTTGCGCCGGCTGCCGTCGCGTTCGGCGCTTCCCTTGCAGCGTCGGCCGCGGCCTTCGCCGCATCGACGATCGGCCGGTAGCCGGTGCAGCGGCAAAGGTTGCCGGCCAGCGCATCGTGGATCAGCGCGTCCTCGGCCGGCTCGCAGCCGTGGTGAAAGGCAAACAGCGCCATCACCATGCCCGGCGTGCAGAATCCGCACTGGCTGCCGTCCGCGGCGAGGAGCGCCTGCTGGACCGGGTGGAGCGCGCCGTTCCTGGCCAGACCCTCGACCGTCACGACCGCCTTGCCGTCGAGCTGGCCGAGCACCATCAGGCAGGCGTTGACCGCGTCGTATCGCGCTTCGCCGTCCTCGATGCCGCCGATCGCGACGGTACAGGCGCCGCAATCGCCCTCCGCGCAGCCTTCCTTGGCGCCGGGCAGGCGCTCGATAGTGCGCAGCCAGTCGAGCACCGTGGTCGTCGGCCCGATATCCGCGACGCCGCGGGGTTCGCCGTTCAGAACAAAGCGGACTGCCTCTGCCACGCCGGATGCGCGCCTTCCAGTCTCATCAGCGAATCGCCCGAAGTATAGGGGTCAGCCGGCCGGCACGTCACGCGCGATGGGCTGGACGAACTGGAGCTCCATGTCCCAGGGGAAATAGATCCAGGTGTCCTGGCTGACCTCGGTGATGAAGGTGTCGACCAGCGGCCGGCCGGCGGGCTTGGCGTAGATCGTCGCGAAATGGGCCTTGGGCAGCCTCTCGCGCACCACCTTCGCCGTCATACCGGTATCGACAAGATCGTCGACGATCAGCCACCCCTCGCCATCGCCGTCGATCCCCTTGAGGACCTCGATCCCGGCTTGGTTCTTGTAGTCGTAGGAGGTCACGCAAATGGTATCGATCACCCGCATTTCGAGCTCGCGGGCGACGATCGCCGTCGGCACCAGCCCGCCGCGCGTGACCGCGATCACGCCCTTCCACGGGCCCTGCTCGGACAGCCGCCAAGCCAGCGCTTTGGCATCGCGGTGAAGCTGGTCCCACGAGACCGGAAATCCTTTCTGATACCTGTCTTGCATCGCGTCCGATCCGTTGCTCGCCGGTGCGGCGGCCCGAAGGGATGGGCCGCCACGTCAGCGGCCCTGTCGGGGCTCCGGGTACTGGCGCCAGCGAGACCGGTATACTCGTTTCCGTGTGCCCGGTCATGATAAGTTCGGGTCGGGACCAAAACAGGACACGGGGACGCCGTCGATGGATGCACTGCCGAGCTTGGCCGACGACCCGCCGGTATCCAACCCTCTGTTCAGCGACCGCAAGCTGAAGATGGGGACGTTCTGCACCAACCTGTCGCACGGCTGCACGGCCTCCAGCATCGACGGCGTACTGAAGGCGAGCTGGCCGGAGACGGTGGCGCTGGCCCGGCTCGCCGATCAGATGGAGTTCGAGGCCCTGGTCCCGGTCGGGCGCTGGCTCGGCTTCGGCGGAGAGACCAATTTCAACGGCGCCGGCTTCGAGTGCTATTCCTGGGCGGCGGGCATCGGCGGGGTGAACCGGAACTCGGCGATCTTCGCCACCTCGCACGTGCCCACGGTCCATCCGGTGATGGCCGCCAAGCAGGCGACGACCATCGATCACATTTCCGAAGGCCGGTTTACGCTGAACGTCGTGACCGGCTGGTACGGCGCCGAGTTCACGCTGTTCGGCATCGACGTGCCCGACCACGACCGGCGCTACGACATGGCAACCGAGTGGGTCGAGATCATCCACCGGCTGTGGACCGAGGACGAGCCGTTCGACTTCGAGGGCGAGTTCTACAAGATCGGCGGCGGCCGGATGGAGCCCAGACCGATCCAGTCGCCGCGGCCGCCCTTCATGAACGCCGGCGGTTCCGACCGCGGCCGCGAGTTCGCAGCCAAATACTGCGACATTGCCTTCATCGTCGTCACCAACCACGACTACGACGACCTCAGGGCGCAGATCGCCAGCTACAAGGACCTCGCGCGGCGCGAGTACGGCCGCGAGATCAAGGTCTGGACCCATACCTATCTGGTCCAGGGCGAGACCGAGAAGGATGCGCGCGACTTCTATCAGTACTACGTCCACGAAAAGGGCGACTGGGAGGCGATTACAAACCTCACTGAGGGGCTCGGACTCAACGCCCAGACCCTGCCGCTGGACGCGCTGCGGTTTCTCAAGGAGCATTTCATCGCCGGCTGGGCCGGCTGGCCGGTGATCGGCACCAGGGAGCAGATCGTCGATACCTATCTGAAGCTCGCCGACACCGGGATCGACGGCGTGCTAACGTCCTGGGCGCGCTATCAGGAAGGCATGGAGCAGTTCATGATTGAAACCTACCCGCTGCTCCAGCAGGCGGGGCTCAGATGAGCGAAGAACGCCCGCCGACGAGCCGATCATGCAGGCTGGTCATGCGCCGGACGCTCCAGGCGCCGCGCGAACGCGTCCGCCCGCCCTGCCATGCGCCCATGACACCGCCGACATGGGGCCGATCGCGCTTGAGGAAAGCCTGTGAAAATTCGGCTTTCGCTTGCCTGTGACGCCAATCCGCGCACGCGGCCGATCCTCGATGGCGCCGTCCGGCCCGAGGCCATCGACCTGATCCCGACGCCGCTGCATCCGGCGGACATGTTCTGGCGCCAGCTCAAGTTCGCCGAGTTCGATGTCTCGGAGATGTCGTTCTCTTCGCTGATCAAGATGGTCGCGGCCGGTGACGACCGGTTCGTCGGCATCCCGGTGTTCACCACCCACCACTTCTTCCAGAACTGGATCCTGGTCCGGCGCGATGCGGGGATCGACGCGCCCGCCGACATGGCTGGCAAGCGGGTCGGCGTGCCGGAGTTCCAGCAGACAGCGGCGGTCTGGTCGCGCGGTATCCTCAAGCACGAATTCGGCGTCGACCAGACCGAGATGGAATACTGGATGGAGCGCCTGCCGGGCCAGAGCCACGGCGGGGCCACCGGGTTCAGCCCGCCCCCGGGGGTGACCGTCCACCAAGTCCCCGCCGAGACCAATATCGGCGAGATGATGATGGCCGGACGCCTCGATGCGACGCTGCTCTTCATCCGCGAGGCTAACCTGGTCGACCGCAGCACGGTCGACCTCTACGCGCAGCCGGAAGTAAAGCCGCTGTTCCGCGATCCGGCGGCCGAGGGACTGCGCTACTACCGGAAGACGGGGATCTATCCGATCAACCACGCGATGGTGATGCGCCGGGAAATTGCCGAGCGCTATCCCTGGGCGGTCCTGAACGTCTATCAGGCGTTCGTCGAGGCCAACGCGCTTGCCGAGCGGCAGCGACTGGAGCATGTGGAGTACCATCACGCCTCTGGTCTGATCTCAGAGGACGCTTACAAGGCGCTCTGCGAGCCCCTGGTCCAGCACGGCATCGCGGTGAACCGCCGGACCTTGGAGACCATCGCCCGGTACTCGAACGAGCAGGGCCTGACTCCGCGCGTGATCGGCCTCGAGGAGGTCTTCGCCAAGAGCACGCTGGAGCATTGAGGCGGGTCGCGCGACGCGCTGGAGATCGCACTCCGACGGGTCGCCGGGACGCAGGCGCGACGAACCCCTTGAGCGCCGGCCCCGGATCGTTTGGCTCGCCAGGAAGCAGACCCTCGATACGCGCCCATCACGCAGCCGGCCAGACCCTCCCCTCTCGTATGTCATGAACCAGGACCCAGGCTGGCTTGGCCCGTCGCGGCGCGGTATCGTGTGCGGGGCGCAGGCCATGCGATGGCGGCGGTCCTTTTACACGGCAAACGGGCGCGGACAGCAATGGCGCAGCTCAGCGCGACATTCGGCCGCGACGGCAAGGTCATCGCGCTCGTCTGCGTGCCGCACATGCTGAGCCACACCTATTTCCTGGTCCTGCCGCCGTTGTTCCCGACGCTCAAGGATGCCTTCGCGGTCAGCTACACCGAGCTCAGCGTGGCTCTGACCGCCTTCGGGCTCGCCGCCGGGCTGGGGCAGATCCCGGTCGGGTTCCTGGTCGACAGGATCGGCGGCCGGGCGCTGCTGATCGCCGGGGTGGCGGTCCAGGGCAGCGCCATCGCGCTGATCGGGCTGTGCGAATCCTACTGGCAGGTGGTGGGGCTGTGCGGCCTCGCCGGCGCCGCGCATACGGTCTACCACCCCGCCGACTACGCGATCCTGACCGCGACCGTTGCGGAGAACCGCCTCGGCCGCGCCTATGGCGTCCATTCCTTTACCGGGACGCTCGGATTTGCGATCGCGCCGGTCTTCATGATCGCCATCGCCGAGCTCTGGCATTGGCGGGCATCGTTCCTGGCGATCGGCGCGATTGGCGTAGCGGTCTCCCTGGTCGTGTTCCTCAACCGTGGGCTGCTCGACCAGGACCGGCAGGACAGGAACGCCCGCATCGAGGCCGGCGATCACGGGACCGACGGCGCCCGGGCGGGGATCGAGCTGCTGCTGTCCACGCCGATCCTGATGTGCTTCTTCTTTTTCATCAGCCAGATGGCCGGCGTCGGCGGCCTGCGCGGGTTTGCCGTTGCGGCCCTCGACCAGCTCTTCCAGACCCCGCTTGCGGTCGTCAACACCGCGCTGTTCGGGCTGTTGCTCGGCAGTTCCGTCGGCATCCTGCTCGGCGCCCAGGTCGCCGACCGTTACGGCCCGCGCATCGGCACGGCGCTGCTCGCCCTGGTTCCGGCCGCGGTGCTTACGGCAACGGTGGGTAAGGTGGCGATGCCGCTGGCGGTCCTGACTGCCTGCCTGACCGCGATCGGCTTCCTGACCGGATTCATCCTGCCCTCGCGCGACCTGCTGCTGCGCTCGGTAACGCCCGACGGCGCGATGGGCCGGGTGATGGGTTTCGTGTCCAGCGGCGCGAACCTCGCCGGCGGGCTGGCGCCGCTCGGCTTCGGCCTGATCCTGGACGCCCATCCGGCGCACTGGGTGTTCTGGATCTCGGCGGCCTTCATAGGGCTCGCTCTGTTGAGCTTTGTAACCGTGCGCGGGCGGTACGGACGATGAACGCGCCCGCCGCAAGCCTCGGACGATCGGTTCGGGTCATTTCGCTGATTGGCGTGGCTCACATGATGAGCCACATCTTCCAGCTCAGCCTGCCGCCGCTGTTCCCCCTGCTGGTGGCCGATTTCGACGTCTCGTATACCGCGCTCGGCTTGGTGCTCAGCGTCTTCAGCATCGCCACCGCGCTGGGCCAGGTCCCCTGCGGTTTCGTCGTCGATCGGATCGGCGGCCGGCGGGTGCTGATCGCCGGCTTGCTCATCCAGTCGATCGCCATCGCCCTGGTCGCGTTCGCCGGCTCCTACTGGTCGCTGCTGGCGCTGTTCACGATCGCCGGTCTCGCGCATTCGGTCTATCACCCCGCGGACTATTCCATCCTGTCGCGCATTGTGCCCGAGACCCGGCTGGGACGCGCCTATACGCTGCATTCCTTCAGCGGCAATATCGGCACTGCGATTGCGCCGATGACCATGATCGCGCTGACGGCGTTATGGGATTGGCGGGCCGCGTTCCTGCTCATCGGCCTTGTCGGCGCCGCATTCGCGGTCGCGCTGATCCCGTTCGGCAGCCAGTTCGACGGGGCGGAGCCGCAGAGCGCGCGCAGCGCCCGGCAAGCGGGGTTCGGCGGGTTGAGGGCCGGAATCGGGTTGTTGATGTCGACGCCGATCCTGCTTTGCTTCTTGTTCTTCGTCATCATGAACACGGCCTTCACCGGCGTGCGGGCGTTCGCTCCCTCGGCCCTGGTCGGGATGTACGAGATACCGCTGGCGACGGCGAACGGGGCGCTCACGGGCTTCATCCTCGGCGGCGCGGCGGGAATCCTGACCGGCGGCGTTCTGGCCGACCGATTCGGGGCAAAGAGCGTCACTGCGGTCATCGGCCTGCTCGGCTCAGGCGCCCTGCTGTTCGTCATCGGCAATGTCTCGCTGCCGGTCACGCTGCTGGTCGGCGTGCTGACCATGGCCGGGTTCCTGCGCGGCATCGTGCAGGGCACCCGCGACCTGATGGTCCATGCCGCCACCCCTTACGGCGATCACGGAAAGGTGTTCGCCTTCGTCTCCACCGGCGGACATGTTGGCATGGCGGTCATGCCCCTGATCTTCGGCTGGATCCTGGACGCGGGCCGTCCGGACCTTGCCTTCCTGATCGCCGGCGTCCTGGCTCTGCTGGCGGTGGCGACGTTCGTCACCGTGCGTCGCCGCGTGCCGCCTCGCAGCGTGCATTAAGAGACACAATCCCATATAATACAACATGTCTATCTTCCATAGATCTTGTGTTGTGGAAGAAAAATCTTGTATACTGTTGGTAAAAAACAGGTTAAATGGTGATGGCCTCGCCGTTACCGTATTGGCGTGCCATTGGTGCGCCGCCTTTCCCGCCGCCACCATGCAAGGGGGAGCCAATTTCGTGCAGCTCGAATGCGAACCGGCGATCCGGTTCCGTGACGACGGACCGGAGACCGAGGACTTGAGGGACGCCGTGCTGGCCGGTCTTGCCGGCACGCCGAAGACCCTGCCTTGCAAGTTCTTTTACGACAAGGCCGGCTCTGAGCTGTTCGACCGGATTTGCACGCTGGAAGCGTACTACCCGACCCGCATCGAGATCGGTCTCCTGGAACGCCACGGCCCGGAACTCGCCGAGCTCATCGGCGCCGGCTGCCATGTCATCGAGTTCGGTAGCGGATCCTCCACCAAGATCCGGTTGCTGCTTGCCGCGCTCGACCGGCCGGGCGGTTATACCGCGATCGACATCTCGCGCGATCATCTCATCGAGTCCGCAGGCGCGCTCGCCGCGGCGTTCCCCGATGTGGCGGTCGCGGCGATCTGCGCCGACTACACGCGGGGTATCCAAGTCGGGTCCTTGCCCGAACCGGAAGGCGGGAGGCGGGTCGGCTTCTTTCCCGGCTCGACGATCGGGAACTTCGCGCCCGAAGACGCGCGGGAGTTCCTCGCGCTGGTTGCGCGCATTTTGGGTCGGGGCGCAATGCTGCTGATCGGCGTCGATCTGAAAAAGGACGAAAATGTCCTGCTCGCTGCCTATAACGACTGCGAAGGAGTCACCGCGGCCTTCAACGAAAACCTCCTGGTGCGCATCAACCGCGAGCTCGGCGGTGATTTCGATCTGGCCGGCTTCCGTCATGACGCGCCGTATAATCGCGAGCTCGGCCGGGTCGAGATGCATCTGGTCAGCAACCGGGCGCAGACGGTCCGTATCGACGGGCACGCATTCACCTTTGCCGAGGGCGAGACCATCCATACCGAGAATTCCCACAAGTTTTCCCTCGATGAGTTCCGCGCGCTGGCCGGCGACGCCGGTTTCGAGCCGGTCTCGGCATGGACGGATGACGCCTCGATGTTCAGCATTCATCTGTTAGGGGTGCGTTAGGCTCACTTCCGGCCGGCCTCTCGGTATGGGTTGTCGGTTCGCTCCGAATCCCGTATCACAGTCGGAATGATGCGCGTGCCGGGATCGTGACGGCTTCATGCAGATCGATGTCATCATCGATACCGTATGCCCCTGGTGCTATATCGGGCAGACTCGTCTTGCCCGGGCGCTCGCCGCACGTCCGGACCTCGATGTCGCTTTCGCTTGGCGACCTTTTCAGATCAACCCGCGCATGCCGCCGGAAGGCGCGGAGCGGCGCAGCTACATGGCGGCAAAGTTTGGCGGCATTCAGCGTGCCCAGCGCCACAGCCGTTCGCTGGAAAAATCCGGCCGCCAGGAGGGCATAGCGTTTCGCTTCGAGGCGATCGAGCGCACTCCGAACACCTTGAATTCTCACCGAACGATCGCCTACGCTGACCGGTTCGGGATCGCCGGGGAGATGGTCGACCGGTTGTTCCGGGCCTATTTCGTGGAAGCGCGCGATATCGGCGATCATGCGACGCTGATCGCGCTGGGCGACGAGCTTGGCCTCGACGCGGCGGCGCTGGAGAGCTACCTGACGAGCGACGAGGATAGGGCCCGGATGATTGCCGAGGACGACCGTGCGCGCCTCCTCGGTGTCAACGGCGTGCCGTGCTACGTCATCGCCGGGCGTTATGCCGTTTCCGGCGCGCAGTCACCGGAGGTGTTTCTTCAGGTCCTCGACTTGGCGCGTCAGGACGGCGTGGCCGAGGCGGCCGAATAGCGGGAAGCGGGATCAGGCGGGCTCACGCTCGCCCAAGGTCCGGGCCTTTTCGATCACCCAAGCCTTGACGGTCCCGCTACGCCCGCGCAGCGCGATGTCGTGGCTCGGGTATTCCGAAAGGTCGATTTCGGCGGCCTCGGCCACGGCCTGGGAGATCACCAGCTCGGCGCCGAACTCCTTGGTCGCGCTCTCCAGTCTGCTGGCGGTGTTCACCGTATCGCCGACCGCGGTGATGCCGAGCGCGCTACCATAGCCCATCTCGCCCACGATCGCGGCGCCGGCATGAATGCCGATGCCGATCCTGAGCGGCTCCTCCAGGTCGTGGGCGAGCGAGCGGTTGAGCTCGGCCAGCCGTCTGGCCATCTCGCGTGCGGCATCGATCGACTGCCGGCAGCCCCGGGAATAGTCGCCATCCACGCCGAACAGCGCCATCACGCCATCGCCGATGAACTTGTCGAGGTGGCCGCCCGTCTGTTCGACCGCCTCACCCATACCGGCGAAATACCGGTTGAGGACGAAGACGACGTCATATGGCAGCTTCTGCTCGGAGAACTCGGTAAACGAGCGCAGGTCGGCGAACAGCACCGCGATATCGCGTTCCTCGCCTTGGAGCTGGTCGATCGAGCGCAGGCTGTCGCGGGTGTCGGCGGTCGGCGGCAGCAGAGGGATGATGGCGAGATCCGTTTCAGGGCGGATCTGGCAGGCCAGGCGGACGTCGATCGGACGGCCGATGCGGTCGAGCACGCGCTGCTCCTCGACGCTGGCGGGCGCCAGCGCTTCGAGTCCCTCTGTCACCCGCACCCGGCAGGTCGAGCAGCGGCCGCGGCCGCCGCAGACCGAGGCGTGCGGGATGCCGAACCGCCGGCTGATCTCCAGCAGCGTGCCGCCCGGCGGCGCGGACACCATCCGCCCGTCGGGGTAAGCGATCTTGAACCGATCGCGGCGGCTTTCGATGAACCCGCGGCCGAAGCGGGCAACAAACGCCAGCACGACCATCGCCACCAGGCTGGCGCGCGAGATGTCGACGATCGTAACCGCCTCCCTTATTTCCGCGTTGGTCGGGAAGCCGGCAAGCCGAAGCTGTTCCGAGATCCAACCTTGAGTCAAGGCGAGATCCATGACCTCTCGCCCGGCTTGTGCGAAGCCGAGCAGCGACAGCAGGGGGACTATCAGGAAGGCTGCGTAGAGATACGGGAAAACCCGCTCGTACCAGGGCTTGAGGCGCAGCCAATAGTGTACGCCCAGGCATCCGTGAGCCCAGGTGACGATCACGCCGACGGTCTGGATCGCGATGTAGTCGGAATCCAGCACCCATTGGATCAGCAGGACCAGTCGGTAGCTGCCCTCGGTGCCGAACATTTCGTGGCTCCCGCGGGTACCCACGAAATGGGTCATCAGCAGCAGCGGGATCGCCAGACCGCTGGCCGCCTGGGCGATCTCGGTCGGCTTCATCTGAAGATTGCGCCGTTCGTAGAACGCCCAAAGGGCCAGGAGCATGTGGCCGATGGCAGAGGCCAACAAGAGCGCCGTGCCGGGAGCCGAGCGCCACAGGCCCAGGAAGATGCGGCGTCCGCCTTCCAGTGCCTCCAGCGATATCAACCCCAGCGCGTGATTGAGCAGGTGGCCGGTGACGAAGACAAGCAGGACAAGCCCGGTTATCAGCCTGAGGCGTCTGACCAACCCGGCCCCCGACGGTTTTCTTCCGGCGCGGCGGGCGAACCTACCAACGGCGCGCCCGCGAGCTCTGGTCCGGCACCCTGCCCTGCTTGTAGTCCATGACCGACCGGTTGAGTGCGTGGTACTCTGCGCAGTTCTGACCGCAGATGTTCCACAGATGCGCCAACCGCTCCTCGGCCTTGGGCAGATTCTTGAGCGCGAGATACGCCTCGCCCAGATACGCGTTCGCGCCCCGGTGATCGGGATCGATCTTCAGCGCGCGCATATAGAAGCCGACCGCCTTGGGGAATTTGCCCAGCTTGCGATGACTGTAGCCCATGTAGTTCAGGGCGTCGGCGCTGCGTGGCTCGTCGGAGAGCACATCGGTGAGAATCCGGATCGCCTTGCGGTAGTTCTTGCGCTCGACCTCCTTGACCGCCCGGTCATAGGCGCCGGACAGCGAGACCTCGGTGTTCCCGTTGTCGTTGGTACCCATGGCAAGGACCGTGCCGCCGGACAGTCCCAGCTTAATCCCGATCGCGGCTGCGGCCAGCGCGTTGGGTAAGCCTCCCATCATGTCCTCCATTTTCGGTGCGCGAGAAAACCGTTCTCGGTTGGGTTGCCGGAGCCGTCGCCGCCGGACGCGCCCCGCGCCGAAGGTTGGCGGCATGAGATCCTCTGGATCTCGGATGAAGCCCCATATCGCAAGTGGATAGATTGGGTCTTGACGGAGCCGATTCCAGTCACAGGTTGGTTATTGCAGGATGTCGATGATCCGAAGCGCGAGACCGCCGGGCATCGGCGCTGGTCCATCTTCGGCGATTGACGTTTTTCTGCGCCTGTAGGACCAGAGCGCCGGCCGGCCTGCCGGTCCAGCCATTCGGGGACGAGACGATGGACGACGCGGTGAAAACCGAAACCGGGCGCGACGGCGCGAAGAGACGGCGGCGGAGCGCCCGGCGGCGCCGGCTGGGCGTCGGCCGTCGGATCCGCGCTTACTTCTTCGCCGGCGTCCTGGTCACCGCGCCGATCGTCATCACCTTCTACATCGCTTGGTTGATCATCGGCTGGATCGACAGCAAGGTCACGCCGCTGATCCCGCCGGCCTACAGCCCCGAGACGTACCTGCCGTTCTCCATTCCCGGCCTGGGCCTGGTGATCGTGTTCATCCTGCTCACCGTGATCGGGGCGATGGCGGCCGGGGCGGTCGGCCGGATGTGGGTTTCGGTCACCGAGCAGATGCTGGCCAGGATGCCGGTGATTCGCAGCGTCTACGGCGCGACCAAGCAGATCTTCGAGACGGTGTTAAAGCAGCAGTCGAACGCGTTCCGCCAGGTCGTGCTGTTTGAATATCCGCGCCGCGGAAGCTGGGCGCTCGGCTTCATCACCGGCCAGACCCTCGGCGAGGTCCAGGAACTGACCGAGGACGAGGTGGTCAATGTCTTCCTGCCGACTACGCCCAACCCGACTTCGGGCTACCTGCTGTTCATCCCCAAGCGCGAGCTGGTGATCCTGTCGATGACGGTCGAGGAAGGCATCAAGATGGTGGTCTCCGGCGGCATCGTCACGCCGGAGGATCGCCGCCCGCCGGAGCGGAAAGCGATCAAGCGGGTCGCCCGCACCGATCTGGACAAGCAGACCGTGCCTTACGAAAGGCCGGCCGGGTCCTTTCCCGAGCCCGGCGCGGACGCCGATCCCGACATGGAAGAAGACGCCAAGGGCCCGGGCGAGAAGCAATGGGCCTGATTCAGCCCGAGCGCACAGTGCGGACCACCGCGTCGCGCTCGAACAGGTAAAGCAGCGTCCGCAGCGCTCGACCCCGCTCCGTGGCAAGCTCCGGGTCGCGCTCGACGATCAGCCGTGCATCGTCATGGGCGACCGGAAAAAGCGCCGCGTGGGCGGCGAGATCGGCGAGCCGGAAGACCGGCAGGCCCGATTGCCGCGTGCCCAGCAGCTCGCCCGCGCCGCGCAGCCGCAGATCCTCCTCGGCGATGCGGAATCCATCATCGGTCTCGCGCATGACCGTGAGCCGGGCGCGCGCGGCATCGGTAAGCGGGCTGCCGTAGAGCAGCAGGCAGAACGAGTCGGCAGCGCCGCGCCCCACCCGGCCGCGGAGCTGATGGAGCTGGGCCAGCCCGAAGCGTTCGGCATGTTCGATCACCATCACGGTTGCCTCGGCGACGTCCACGCCGACCTCGATCACTGTCGTTGCCACCAGGATATCGATATCGCCGTCGACGAAACGGCCCATCACCGCATCCTTCTGCGGCCCCTTCATCCGGCCGTGCAGCAGGCCGACCCGGTCACCAAACCAGACCTCCAGCGCAGCGTGGCGCGCAGTCGCGGCGGCGAAATCCAGGGTCTCGCAGTCCTCCAGCAGCGGGCAGACCCAATAGACCCGCGCGCCCCCGGCGATCGCCCCGCGTAGCCGATCGATCACCGATTCCAGCCGGTCGATCGGCAGCACGCGGGTGTCGACCGGCCGTCGGCCGGGCGGCTTCTCGAGCAGACGGGAGGCGTCGGTATCGCCGTAAGCCGACATCATCAGCGTGCGCGGGATCGGCGTTGCGGTCATCACCAGCAGGTCGACCGCCCTGCCCTTGTCGACGAGGGCGATCCGCTGGCCGACCCCGAACCGGTGCTGCTCATCGATGACCACCAGCGCGAGATCGGCGAAGCCGACCGTCGGTTCCTGGAGGGCGTGAGTGCCGACGGCGATCGAGGCCGTGCGGGCGGCGAGCGCCTCGATCGCCGCCCGCCGGGTCTTGCCGCGCTCGCGCCCGGTCAGCAGCACGGTCGAGACGCCAATGCGCTTGGCGAACGGGCCGATGGTCGCAAAATGCTGCCGGGCGAGGATCTCGGTCGGAGCCATCAGCGCCGCCTGGGCGCCGCTTTCCACGGCGCGCAGCATCGCCAGAAACGCGACCACGGTCTTGCCGCTGCCGACATCGCCCTGGAGCAACCGCACCATTCGGTCGCCCGCGGCCATGTCGGCGGCGATCTCGGCCACCGCTGTCTCCTGGGAGGCGGTCAGCGAGAACCCCAGCGCATCGCGCGCCGCGGAGACGAGCCGGCCGTCGCCCGCCAGCGCACGCCCTGGGCGTTCCCGGCGATGCAGACGCACCAGCGCCAGCGCGAGTTGGTTGGCCAGCAACTCGTCGTAGGCGAGCCGCTGCCGGGCCGGAGCCGTGGGCTCCAGATCCGCCGCGCTCTCAGGGTTGTGGGCCGCGCGCAGGGCTTCGCGCCAGCTTGGCCAGGCACGCCGTGCAATCCATGCCGGGTCGTCCCATTCGCCCAGATCCGACGCGCTCGCCAGGGCCTCGCCGACCGCCCTGGTGAGCGGCTTTGCGGTAAGTCCCGTCGTCAACGGATAGACCGGCTCGATCCGCTGCAAGGCGGCGATCTCCCCAGGCCGGCCGATGTGGTCGGGATGAGTGATCTGAAGGCGCTCGCGGAACCGCTCGATCCGGCCGCTGACCACCCGCGTCTCGCCAACCGGCAGGATGCTCTCGAGATACGCCGCGTTGGCCCGGAAGAACACCAAATCGAGGGCCGCGGTCTCGTCGTGGCAAACGATCCGATAAGGCGCGCGCGAGGTGGCGGGCGGCTGGTGGGCATCGATCTCCACGGTCACCGTCACCACCGCCTTTGCCGGCGCGTCCGCGAGCTTGGGCGCGAACCGGCGGTCGATGATGCCCGAGGGCAGATGCCAGAGCAGGTCGACGACCCTTCCCCCGACCAGGCGCTCGATTGCCTTGCCGATCCTGGGTCCGACGCCGGGCAGGGAGCGGAGGGAGGCGAACAGCGGAAACAGGATCTCGGGACGCATCAACGGCCGTGTTCGATAGAGGTATCCCGCGGCCCCTCCGGGGCTGACAGGCCGTCCGGGACGGTCTATATCCTACGCGATCCGAACCACCGGCCAAACCTGCGAGATGCTGGATACCCACCGCAAACGCCTGCTGTTTCGCAGCCTGCGCCGTGGAACCAAGGAAAGCGATCTGGTCATCGGCGGGTTTGCCAAGACCTGTATCGAGACCATGAACGAGGCCCAGCTTGGGCGCTTCGAGGCGCTGCTCGAGCGCTCCGACCCGGAAATCCTGGCCTGGGTTATCGGCCAGAAGCCCGTGCCCGCCGCCTTCGATACTGACGTGATGGCCATGCTGGTGGCCTTCAAGCACGCGCTTTAAGACGGGACGGGTTTTGCTGGACCAGATCGAGGCGTTAGCGGGGGGCCGGGGCCGGACACTCCTTGCAGGCGTGCCCGAGGGCCTGGACGCGCGGGTGATCGCCGATCTGGCCCAGTCCGGACCGGCGGCGACGGTCCTGCATGTCGCGCGCGACGACACGCGGCTCGCCCGACTGGCCGATGCGCTGGCCTTCTTTGCCCCGGAACTGGAGATCCTGCGGTTCCCGGCCTGGGACTGCCTGCCCTACGACCGGGTCTCACCGATCAGCGAAATCACCAGCGAGCGCGTCGATACGCTGTCCCGCCTGGCGCGGCGCGGCGATGACGGTCCGCTGGTCGTGCTGGCGACGGTCAATGCGGTGCTGCAACGGGTGCAGCCGCGCGCGGCCCTGAAGGACGCTGCCTTCGCCGCCCGGCCCGGCGATACCATCGACCTCGATTCGCTCACCGGTTTCCTGGCGCGCAACGGCTATCGGCGGACCAGCACCGTGCGCGAGCCCGGCGAGTTTGCGGTGCGTGGCGGCATCGTCGACGTCTTCCCGCCCGGCCACGAGCAGCCGGTCCGGCTCGATCTCTTCGGCGAGGTACTCGACGGCGTCCGCGCCTTCGATCCCGGCACCCAACTGACCAGCGGCGCGCTCGACCGCCTGACGCTGGCCCCGGTCAGCGAAGTGATGCTGGATGCGGCCTCGATCGAGCGGTTTCGCGCCGGCTATCGAGAGCTCTTCGGCGCGGTCGCAGACGACCCGCTCTACATGGCGATCTCCGAGGGGCGCAAGCAGATCGGCATGGAGCACTGGCTGCCGTTGTTCCACGAGACGATGGAGACCGTCTTCGACTACGCCCCGGGTGCGGCCGTCACGCTCGACCACCAGATCGAGGCCGCCCGCGATGCGCGGCTGGAGATGATCTCCGACTACTACCAGGCGCGGATCAGCTTCGCCCTGAACCGGCCGGCCAAGCGCGCCGAGGACATCATGCCGGTCTACCGTCCACTGCCGCCGGACCGGCTTTATCTCGACGGCGCCGAGTGGGAGTCCGCGCTCTCCGGCAATCCGGTCGGCTGCTTCCTGCCGTTCCGGGCGCCCGACGATCTGCCCCACGGCGCTTATGACTCCATCGCCCACTTCGATGGCCGCCGGATGCCGAATTTCGCGGCCGGCGCGGCCGGTTCCGGAAGCGCCGATGACAGGACGCCTCCGCCCAACGCGTTCGACCGGGTGCGCAAGGCGATCGAGACCCGTCGCGCGGACGGACGCCGGGTGGTCGTCGCCGGCTATACCGCGGGCTCGCGCGAGCGGCTGGGCCAGCTCCTGCGCGAGCACGGCGTCCGCGCGCTGAGCCCGGTGGAGACCTGGCCGGACGTCGAGGCGCTGCCGGCCGGCGGCGTCGCGCTGGCGGCGCTTGCGATCGAGCAGGGATTCGAGACCGCCGATCTCGCGGTCATCGGCGAGCAGGACATCCTGGGCGAGCGGATGATCCGGCCGCCGCGCCGCAAGCGCAAGGCCTCAGAGTTCATCACCGATGCCGGCGATCTCGCCCCGGGCGACCTTGTGGTCCATGTCGAGCATGGAATTGGCCGCTACGAGGGGCTTGAGACCGTGGTCGCGCTCGATGCGCCGCACGATTGCCTGCGCCTGTCCTATGCGGGCGGCGACCGGCTCTATGTGCCGGTGGAGAGTCTGGAGGTGCTTTCGCGCTACGGTTCAGGCGAGTCGGAGGCGATGCTGGACCGGCTGGGCGGCGGCTCCTGGCAGCACCGCAAGGCGAGGCTGAAGAAGCGGCTGCTCGACATGGCGGGAGAGCTGATCAAGGTCGCGGCCGAGCGCAAGCTCAGGCCCGCCCAGGCGATCGCGGCCGAACCCCAACTCTACCGGGAGTTCTGCGCCCGGTTCCCGTTCACCGAGACCGACGACCAGCTCGAGGCGATCGAGGAGACCATGACCGATCTCGCCAGCGGCCAGCCGATGGATCGGCTGATCTGCGGCGATGTCGGATTCGGTAAGACAGAGATCGCGCTGCGGGCGGCGTTCAACACGGTCCAAGCCGGCGGTCAGGTCGCGGTGGTGGCGCCGACCACGCTTTTGTGCCGCCAGCACTACGCGACCTTCCGCGAGCGCTTCGCCGGCATGGCGGTGCGCGTCGGCCAGCTCTCGCGCCTGGTCGGCGCGAAGGAGGTCGCGGCGACCAAGGCCGGGATCGCGGACGGCAGCGTCGACATCGTCATCGGCACCCATGCACTGCTCGCCAAATCGATCGGCTTCCGCAATCTCAGCCTGCTGGTGGTCGACGAGGAGCAGCATTTCGGGGTTGCCCACAAGGAGCGGCTCAAGCAGCTCAAGGCCGACGTGCACGTCCTGACCATGACCGCGACGCCGATCCCCAGGACGTTGCAGATGGCGTTGAGCGGCGTGCGCGAGATGAGCACCATCGCCACTCCGCCGGTCGATCGCCTTGCGGTGCGCACCTACGTTCTGCCCTACGATCCGGTGATCGTCCGGGAGGCGATCATGCGCGAGCATTTCCGCGGCGGGCAGAGCTTCTATGTCTGCCCTCGTATCGCCCAACTCGACGAGGTCGTGGCACGGCTCGGCGATCTCGCGCCCGAGGTGAAGCTTGCCGTTGCCCACGGCCGGATGGCGACGCGGGCGATCGAGGATGTCATGGCCGCCTTCTACGAGGGCAGCATCGACATCCTGGTCTCGACCCAGATCATCGAATCCGGGCTCGATATCCCGCGCGCCAACACGCTGATCGTCCATCGCGCGGATATGTTCGGCCTGGCCCAGCTCTATCAGCTTCGCGGCCGGATCGGCCGGTCCAAGCTCAGGGCCTATTGCTACCTCACCCTGCCGCCGGCGCACGCGCTGAGCGAAGCGGCCGTGAAGCGGCTGGAAGTGATGCAGACCCTGGACACGCTGGGCGCCGGCTTTTCGCTCGCAAGCCACGACCTCGACATCCGCGGCGCCGGCAATCTCCTGGGCGAAGCGCAGTCCGGCCATATTCGCGAGGTCGGCGTGGAGCTCTACCAGCAGATGCTGGAGGAGGCCGTCGCCGAAGCGCGTGGCGGGTCCGACGCACCGAGATCGGACTGGATCCCGACGATCGCGCTCGGCCTGCCGGTGCTGATCCCGGAGAATTACGTCGCCGATCTCGACGTGCGGCTCGGGCTCTACCGGCGGATCGCCCGGTTGGAGGACAAGGCCGAGATCGAGTCCTTCGCCGCGGAGCTGATCGACCGGTTCGGGGCCCTGCCCGAAGAGGTCGAGACGCTGCTTCAGGTCGTGGCCATCAAGCGGTTCTGCCGCACGGCCGGGATCGAAAAGCTCGAGGCCGGACCCAAGGGCGCGCTGCTCGCCTTCCATGAGAACAGCTTCGCCAACCCGGACGGTCTGATCAGTTTCATCCAGAATGACGCCGGGCGCACCAGGCTACGGCCCGACCACCGGCTGGTCTTCCGGCGCGATTGGGCCGGACCCGGCCGGCGGCTCGGCGGGGTGCGCGACCTTGTCGAGAAGCTGGCCGCGATCGCGGCGTGAGTAGGGCGATGGACGATTTCTATTTCGAGGACTTCTTCGTCGGCCAGGTGATCGAAAGCGCGCCGGCGACGCTGGACGAGCAGGAAATCATCGCCTTCGCGGAGCGTTACGCGCCGCTGCCCTACCACACCGATCCGGCGGCCGCGGCGGAGTCCATGTTCGGCGGAATCGTCGCGCCCGGCTATCAGACCGCCGCGCTGACCTTCGGGCTGTTCGTCCGGACCGGGACCTTCCGAGCCTGCGGCATGGGCTCGCCCGGCATCGACAAGCTGCGCTGGCTGAAGCCGGTGCGCGCCGGCGACGCGCTGAGGGTGCGGGCGGAGATCGTCGAGATGTCCCCGGCGAAGGAAGACGGCGGGCGGGATGCGATACGGATCGCTTACGAGACCCGCAACCAGACAGACGAAATCGTGATGACCCTGACCAGCCTGCATTTCGTTCGCCGCCGCCCCAAGGATCGCGCATGACCGGTCGTGCGGCGATAAAGCGCGCCGCGGCCTCGGGCGTGACGTTCGCGGTCGGCCGCCTCGCTCAGCCTGCGTCGATCAATGCGCCAAACGTGTAAGAATACGATCAACGCCTACGCCATACCGTGATCCGCGACCTTCCGACGGAGCACCTTGCCCACCGGGCTCATGGGCAGAGAGTCCACGATTTCAACGATGTGGGGCACCTTGAACGGTGCGATCCTGCCCCGAAGACGCGATCGGATGCGTTCGGCCATGCAGTCGCTGCCGGCCTTGCTGCCACGCACGACCACCACGGCGCGGATCCGGTTGCCGATCTCCCGATCGGGACTCGGCACCACGCAAGCCTCCAGCACGTCGGCATGTCGGCGCAGCGCGTCCTCGATCTCGTAGGGCGAAATGAAGATGCCGCGGCTCTTGAAGCAGTCGTCCTCGCGCCCGGCGATCCAGCAATAGCCGTCCGCATCGCGCCAGGCGAGATCGCCGGTGTGGTACCAGCCGTCATGGACAACGCGCCGGGTCATCGCCTCGTCGCGGTGGTAGCCGAGGAAAAAACCCGGGTTGTCGGCGGCGATCAGCAGCCGGCCGATCTCGCCCGCGGGCAGTTCGCGGTAATCGTCGTCGCAGACCGCGACCGGCGTCCCCGGCAACGCGATGCCGATGGATCCCGGCCGGACCGGATGCCGCGGCCCCTGGCCCAGCACCATCTGCATCTCCGAGACGCCGTAATGTTCCCAGATGTCGCAACCGATGCGCCGCTTGAACGCCTCCCAGGTCGCGGCCTCGAGCGCCTCGCCGGTTGCGCTGCAACCCCGGAGGCTGGACAGGTCGTAACGCTCCTCCACCCCGTCGAGGGCGAGGATGCGGCGGTAGACGGTCGCCACCGAATAGAGTAGCGTAACTTCGAGCGACTCGACCGCCGCCAGGATCCGTTCGGGCTGCGGGCGGCCTTCGAGGATCGCCCCCGTCACGCCATTGCGCAGCGGAAACACCACGTTGTGGCCGAGCGCGCTGATGAAGCTCCACTCGCCGGTCGCGAGCGCAACGTCACCCGGCTCCGGCGGCACCCGGTAGCAATTGGCCTCGCCCAGCGCGCGGGCCCAGCGATGGGCATGCACGATCCCCTTGGGCCGTCCGGTGGTGCCCGAGGTGTAGACCATGAAGGCCGGCTCGTCGGCCGCGGTGTCGGCCGGCTCGGCCATCGCCGATGCGCCCTGCGCCATCGGCTCCAGGGCATGCGCACCGTCGGGCGCTCCGCGCCAGATCAGAACATCGATCGAGACGGCGTGCCGCAGCAGCGGATCGGCGATTTCGGCCGCGGAGACCGCGGTCTTTGCCTGGCTGTGCTCCAGCACATAGTCGACTTCTTCCTCGCCGAGCAGGGAGTTTTGCAGCACCGGGACCGCGCCGACACGGGTGAGCGCGAGGAACGTGAGCGCGAACTCCAGGCAGTTTGACATGCGTACCAGAACCGGCATACCGCGCCCGATCCCGTGCGCCGCCAGCCCGCCCGCAAGCCGCATCACGCGGTCGAGGAGCGCGTCGTAGCTGATCGTGCCGCCGTCCCAGACGAAGGCGGTATCGACGCCGTGTCCGCGGCGGACCGTGTCGTCCAGAGCCTCCCGGCAGAGGTTCAGCCGGGCCGGGGTCCTGGCCCGCTCAGCCACCCGCGCCGTCTCCGAACGGCCAGGCGTCGTAGTACGGGCCGCGGTATTCCGGCTTGCGCCTGGCGAGGAATGCGCGCATCCCCTCGCGACAGTCACCGGTCCGGGTGATTTCCTGGATCGCGGCGAACTCGCGATCCCAGCCCTCTTGGCTGCGGTTCGCGTTCCAGTACATCTTCACCAAATCCTTGGCGTAACGGACCGAAAGGTAGGGGTTGGAGGAAATCTGGCCGGCAAGCGCCATGACCTCGTCGATCAGGTCGTCATGGGGGACGACGCGCTCGACCAGCCCGATGCGCTCGGCCTCCTCCGCCTCGACGACGCGCCCCGTCAGGATCAGCTCCAGCGCCTTGCCGACGCCGACGAGCTTGGGCAGGTTGCGCGCGCCGCCCGATTCGGGCAGGAAGCCGGCCGGCACCGCGACCTCGCCGAGCTTTGCCCGGTCCGAGGCGATCCGCAGATCGCACAGAGTCGTGATCTCCAATCCGATGCCGACGGCGGGGCCGTTGATCGCCGCGATGGTGATCTGGGGCAGGTCTTCCAGCTTGCGGAAGGCGCGCTGCAGGACCTGATGGCGCAGATCGTTGAAGAACAGATGGGCGAGCTCCTTGTAGGGCCCGAAATTGCCCATGTCAAAATCCGGATCGGCGCCGGCGCCCAGCGGGTCGGCCTCGGACTTCAGGTCGCCGCCGGCCGAAAATCCCCTGCCCTCGCCGGTCAGCACGATCACCTTGAGCTGATTGTTGTGGCCGATCTGGTCGCACAGGATGTCGAGCTCGACCCGCATCCGGACATCGACCGCGTTCAGCGCCTCGGGCCGGTTCATCGTGACCACCCCAATGCAGCGCTCGCCCGGCCGATTGGGGTTCTCGCGCACCTCCCACTTGAGTGCCTGGTATTCCATGGCCTCGCTCTCCCTGGTCATAAGATTCGCAAAGATCGGCGGGCGGGTCAGGTTCCCACCTTGAGCGGCGCAACCAGCCCACGCAGCGCGGCGATAACGCTGAGCGCCGTGATCCGCCCCGTCCCAGGGTTCTCCTGCGAAGGCGCGTTCTCGATCTTCATGGCCAACCGCGCGCTGTCCGCATCGACGATGATCTCGTGGGTGTTGCGCTCGAGCGCGGGATCGGCCCAGATCTCCAGCCGCGTGCGGTCGGGCCCGATCCCGGCAAGGCCCAGCGCGGCCGCCACGTTGACGTTCGCCGGAAAGCCGGCCGCGCCCTCGCGAGCCGAGCCCTCGAAAACCCGAAGCGGGCCCGACAGCCCCTCGATCGAGATCCGGTTGTCCTCCAGATAGGGCGCGCCGGCCAGCGACATCGGCGGCTTGCGGGTGATCATCCGCACCTCGCGGATCTCGCCCTCGGCGGCGGCCCGGACGGCATCGAGGCCGAGCAGCGCGCCGGTGGCCAGGACAATCCGCGCGCCGGTCTGCCGCGCCCGATCGATGATGTCGGGATGCACCAGAAGCGCGGCCCCGCTGACCGTCACCAGCGTCTTGCCGGCGTCCACCACGGGTTCGGCGACCTCGGAAAAGGCCGCCTTGGGCACGCATTCGACGATGATCTCGGCGTGTTCCGGCAAATCCGGCGCCGGCACCGCCGGAACGTCGGGTGCAATTTCGGCCATGCGGGTCCGCGCCCGGTCCAAATCGCGGCTTGAGACCGCGACGAGCGTCAGCCCGTCGACGCCCCTTGCCAAGGCGTGGGCTACCGGCCGGCCGACCGCACCGAGACCGGCGACGCCGACCGTCAGCGCCTCAGTCATCGCAGAAGACGAACCGGGTCGTTCCGCCCTGGTCCCGGATGCGCCCGGCCGAGCGCCCGGGGAAGTGGGCCGGCAGAATGACGGAATCGCTGTCCGTATAGCGCTCGACGAAAGCGATGCGAGTCTTCGCCGACAGCTCGACATCGCTGCAAAAGATGCTGGAAAGCTGCGGTTCTGGCACCTGCAGCGGATGATGCATCAGATCGCCGGCGAACACCGCGTGTTCGCCCTGCGAGTCGACGTTGAGGCAGATGTGGCCGGGCGTATGTCCCGGCGTGGGCTCGATGGTGAGCCCGGCGTCGATCTCGAAATCTGCGCCGACCAGCGTCGCCTTGCCGGACTCCATGATCGGCAGGACGCTGTCGGTGAAGACTTCGCGCATGAAGTCGAGTTTCTCGTAAGCGCCCTCCCAATGCCGGTATTCGGCCTCGGCAAACAGGTAACGGGCGTTGGGGAACGTCGGCGCCCACCGGCCATCGACGAGCTTGGTGTTCCAGCCGACGTGATCGACATGGAGATGGGTACACAGCACGAAATCGATCTCCTCAGGCGTGACTCCGGCGGATTTGAGGTTGTCGAGCCACGGCCATTTCTTACGGTGCCAGTTCGGCCGGCCGGGGCGTTCCTTGTCCTCGCCGACGCAGGAATCGATCAGAATCGTGTAGCGGTCCGTCCGCAGCAGATAGCTCTGGAAGGCGAAGAGCATCAGGCCCGACCCGGCGTCCAGCGCCTCGGGAACCAGCCAGTCCCGATGCCGGTCGACGATCTCGGGCGTCGCGTCAGGATACATTTCCAGCGGGTCGCGATAGAGGCCCGACCACTCCTCGACCGCCTGGATTTCGAAGGATCCGCAGTGACGTTTCTTCATAACCATTGGCACCTCCACGGCTGACCCTATCACGGCCGCGCCGGGGCGCTTCAAGCTTTCTTTGGGTAGTCCCTGAGACTACGGTGCCGCACCATCCGACCAAGCAAGGAGAGACCGCAATGGCGAAACTCACACTCGAACAGGCGGCGACCATCGTCGACATCGCGATCAAGACCGGGCACGACAAGGGCATGAACCCGCTGACCGTCTCGGTGGTCGACGACGGCGGGCACCTGAAGGCCTTCAAGCGCGAAGACGGGCCGGGCGCCGCCCTTCGCCCGCACGTGGCCACGGGCAAGGCTTTCGGCGCGGTTGGCATGGGGCGGTCCTCGCGCGCGCTCGGCGTCATGGCGGCCGAACGCCCGCATTTCGTCGCCGCGCTGTCCGACGTCGCCCAGGGCCGTCTGGTGCCAGTCCCCGGCGGCGTGCTGATCAAGGACGGCGATGAGGTGATCGGCGCGGTCGGCGTCAGCGGCGATACCTCCGACAACGACGAGATCGCCGCGGTCGCCGGCATCGAAGCAGCGGGGCTTAGCGCCGGACTCTAACGCCCCATCTCCAAGCGTCCGTCGTCCCGACATGAACGCGGTCTTCTTCGCGCTCGTACTGATCGCGTTCGGGACGGCGGCCTGGCGCCAAATCGTCTGGGTACCCGCCGGCCCGAATCCAGCCGGCCCCAATCCGGTCGGCCCGATGGAGACGCTGGCGCTCGGCATGGTCGAGACCGCAGGCAGCGCGGTGACGCTGGCCATCGGGCTGATCGGGGTGATGGCTTTGTTCCTCGGCCTGATGAAAGTCGCCGAGGCCGGCGGGCTCCTGCGCATCATCGCCAAGACCATTCGTCCGTTGATGGTTCGGCTCTTCCCGGGCATCCCGCACGACCATCCGGCGATGGGCGCGATGATCCTCAACATGTCGGCCAACGCGCTCGGCCTCGGCAACGCGGCCACCCCGTTCGGCATCCGGGCAATGCAGGAGCTCGAGCGGCTCAACCCCCACAAGGGCACGGCCAGCGATGCGATGGTGCTGTTCCTGGCGATCAACACCTCATCGGTGACCCTGCTGCCGACCGGGGTGATCGCGCTGCGCGCGGCGGCCGGCTCCGCCGATCCCGCAGGCGTCCTGCCGACCACGCTGTTCGCGACCATCTGCTCGACCGCGACCGCGATCGTGGCGGCCAGACTCTATGGCCGCTTCGCCGCCTCTCCGGCCGCGATCGCCGAGCGTCTAAGGCTCGAGGTCCAGCCGGCCGAAACGCCCGCAGGGGGGGACCTGCCCGCGTTCGACGCGCAAGCCGCGCAAGCCGCAAGCGAAGCCTATCCGACCTGGGTTTCGGTGCTGGCGCTGGGCTTCGTCGCGGCGCTGACGCCGCTGACTATATTCTTCGGCACCCATATCTCGCCCTGGATCATCCCCGGCTTGATGGTTGGCCTTCTCGGGTTCGGGGTCGTCAGGCGTGTCAGGATCTACGAGGTCTTCGTCGAGGGCGCGCGCGACGGCTTTCAGGTCGCGGTCCGGATCATTCCCTACCTGGTGGCAATCCTGGTGGCGGTCGGCATGTTCCGCTCCAGCGGCGCGCTGGAGGCGCTGATCGCGGTCATCTCGCCGGTCACCTCGCTGGTCGGTATGCCGGCCGAAACGCTGCCCATGGCCCTGCTCCGCCCGCTGTCGGGCTCGGGCGCCTATGGCGTCCTGGCCTCGATCATCAACGATCCGGCAGTCGGCCCGGACAGCTATGCCGGATACGTCGTCAGCACCCTCCAGGGCTCGACAGAGACGACGTTCTACGTGCTGGCGGTCTATTTCGGCGCCGTGCAAATCCGCCGCATCCGGCACGCGCTGGCGGTCGGGCTGACCGCCGATCTCGCCGGGATCGCCGGCGCGGTGGCGATCTGCGCCGCGCTCTACGGCTGACCGGCAAGCAGCGGCTGTATTGCGCAAATGAATTCGGGTAAAAAGATACGGAGCCAAAGTCGGCGCCGGCCATTATGGCCCCGCAAGTTAAAGGGGGAACAATCAAACTCCCCTGTGGCGCAATGGATTCGCGGAAGGGAGAAACCGCAAATCCGAGCTACATGACCCTTAAATGCACTTGATTTGTTAATCGCAAAATGAGTTTTGCCGGAAATATAATTAGTCTTTTTATTTCAGTGAAATAGAGGATAGCTTGTCCAGCTTGTCGCGGCCGTCGCCAGCCCGCACGACCGGATCACCTGTGACAAAATCCGAATCGGCGATCACCCACGACATCGCAGGCAGCATCAATTCGCGCCGGACCGGGCGGATCACCCCGGGACTACCGCGCGAGGCGCCGCCGAGCCGGTTCAGTGGCCTCGATCGCCGGTCTCTATTGGCTCCACTCGGTCAGCCTGCCTTCGGAGAAATAGGCTCGGGACATGTGGATCACGCTGTCGAACAGGATGCCCGCGGAGAACCTTCCGTGGCGATCACGCTGTACGCAGTAATGCGGGTAGTCGCAGCCGAAGATCCACTCTTCCAACCGGAGGTTCGAGAATTTGTTGATCCGATAGGGGCGGCCCCAGGCGGCGCTGACCTCCGCCGGGGTCATCCCGATCACGAGCTTACCCGACTTGATCGCATCTATAGTCCTGGTATCGAGGCCCGGGTTTGCCGCGATGTAGTCCTGGCGGGATTCCTGCAACAGCGTCCAGTCGGATTTCAGATCGCTCACGCATCCGCCGGACACCGCCACCGCCAGTGCCGCAAGGACCGTCATCCGGATTGCCCCAAGATTCCTGTCTTGTTCCACCGTCCCAATGGCCCTGAGCTTCAGATACCGCAAATCCCGGCTTAGTCGCGCCGGTCGACGAACCGCGGCGCCTTGACGCTCGCCTCGAACTCCCCGGCGAGCGCGCCGGTCTCGAGGACCACGACCTCTGGGGTGAACTCGAACGAAGCCTTGGTTCGGCGCTCGACGTCCAGGCGCTGCGCCTCGGCGTCGACGCCGCGACGGATTTCGATCGAGACCCGCATCAGGTCGAGCCCGGTCGTGTCGTTGACCAGCTCGGCCTTGAAGTCGTTGATCGCGGCGTTCTCGAACATGAAGTCCTCGAACTCCTGGTGATTGACGTTCACCCCGCGAACTTTGAAGAACCCTGCGGTCCGGTGGGCGTGGCGCAGCAGCGGGAAAACCGAGAACGGGCCGTCATCGCTCGTCACCGGGTTCATGATCACGATGTCGCCGGAATCCCAGCGCAGGAAAGGCGCACCTTCGTTGCCGAATAGGGCGGTGACCACCAGCCGGCCGGGCGTACCGTCGGGAACCGGCTTGCGGGTCTCCGGATCGAGCACCTCGAAAAATGCGAGATCCGACCAGACCCGAAAGGCCTCGCGCGAGGGTCCTTCGGCGCCCAGCATGCTGATCTCGGTCATGCCGAAGCAGTCGAAGACCCTGGCCCCCCAATCGCGCTCCAGCTTCTCGCGCTTGGCCGCCGAGCAAGGCTCGGCGGTGCACATGACGGTCCTGACCGAGCTGCCGGCAAGATCGCGCCCTTCCGCGTTGGCGAGGTTCGCCAGATGCAGGCCGTAGCTCGACATCCCCATCCACACCGTCGGCAGGAGCATCCCGATCAACTCGAGCTGCTGGGTCGAGGGCAGCGATGCGCCCGATCCGCCCCAGACTACGCCCATGCCCATGATCTCGGCCGCGCGCGCCCACACGTGGCCGGCGGGGTGGATGCCAAGCGGCATCGACAGGTGCACCTTCTCGTTCGGTCCCGGCGCCGTTCCGATCCCGGCGCAAGCGAATGTCCGGGTGAACCCGATCATGTTGTAGAGCATGTCCTCGTAGGTCTTGGGGTAGAACAGCGGCCGGCCGGTGCTGCCGCCCGAGCGCCAGTACTCGCAAATCGGCGTCTGTCCGGCGGTGCAGAAATCGGCGTAAAACGCCTCCGGCGTCATCGCGCGGAGCTGGTCCTTGTCGAGGATCGGGATTCGCGCCCACTCCTCGGGATCGTCCAGCTTGTCGAGCGCGACCGACTCCAGCCGCGGCCGCCAGTAGCTCGACCGGCGCGCCCGCTCCACGGCCACGCGCTTTCGCGTGCTCTGCAGTGCCGCGAGGTCTTCAGGGCTTGCCGGAATGCATAGCGGCAGGTCGACGTAATGGGCCCTGCGGTGGATCCGGGCGAGATTCTCGAGCGCGCTCATGCGCCGCCGCGATCCCCGCGATAGCCGAGGGCGCCGACCCAGCGCTCCTGGGCCCGGTAGCTGTCCGGCAACCGCCCGACATCTTCCTCGGCGTGCATCGCGTTCAGGCGTTCCGTCTTCCCGGCGTTCGCCTCGGGGATCTCCGCCAATGCCTCGTCCAGCATCGCCGCATAGTCCTCGCCCACCGGACAGACGTCCTGGCAGCGCCGGCAGCCGGTGATCACCCCGGCGCCGCGCAGGATGGATTGCCAGAGATTGAAGCTGGTCTCCGAACGGATCAGGTCGAGCTGGGCGGCCCCGTCGGGCGCCTCCAGGATCTTGCCCAAATGGTCGGCGAACTGAGCGAAGCCGTGCGGCGAGCGGTACCGGTCGCAAGCCGGCCAGTCCCGGTCCCAGTGACCGACCACATCGCCCGGACAGGCCGACAGGCAGCGGCCGCATTCCGGGCCCTTGCACAGGGTCTCGGCAATCCGGGAATCGGCCTCGCAGTCGAGGCTGCACAGCACCGCCGTCAGGATCACCCGCGGCCCGAATTCCGGCGTGATGAGCTGGAGGTTGAGCCCCAGCGTGCCGAGCCCGGCCTCGACCGCGGCATGGCTGAGCGAGAGCACCGTCGTCATGTGCTGTCCCGGATCGCCGCGATAGCGCCACGGATCGACATGGGTCGGCGGGATGATAATCGCCGGATAGCCTTGATCCTCCAGCCAGAAGACCATCTCCAGCGCGGTCTCCTCCAGCATCGTCAGCGTGATCTCGTCGTTGTAGTACTTATGGCGCTCGTCCCAGCGGGCGATCCGCGTGGTGCCGGCGGTGTAACGCTTGGCAAGAACGATCGCCCGGCCGGCGTCGTGCTCGGTGATGTCGCTCGGCCGGCGCGGATCGCGCGGGTCGGGCGGATGAGCGTCCATCACCGCGCCGTCGGCGATGCCGACGAGATCGGCGCCGAGCGCCCGGGCCTTCTCCTTGATCGCCGCGGCATCGAGCGGGGTCTTGTAGGCGGCGACCATCGCTCAGTCCTCGCCCGCGTCTTGCCCGCGCGCGCGCTGTTCCGCCTTGAAGGCCTGGAGCTGGCGGGCGACGATTCCCTTGTAACCTTCCGGTCCGACCCAGCGCACGTTCCAGTCGTCGAGCCCGTCGATGTCCGCGCCGGCCTTGCGCGCGTCCTTGAAGCCGCGCGCCTTATCGACCTTCTCCGGCGTCTTCTCCGGGATCACCTTCTGCAGCTCCGCCAAATGAGCGTGGTAGTCGTTGCCCACCGGACAGACCGCGAGGCAGCGCGGGCAATCGCCGAAAGAACCCACCACCCGCAACAGCCCCTGCCAGAACCCGAAGATCTCGCGGTCGGCGATCCGCCGGCGCCTGGTCGCGCCGTCCGATGCGATAAAGTGCTCCCAGAACTTGAGGATGGTCGAGAAGCCGAACTCCTGGGCTTCGGTCGAGCATGCCCGCTTGTCGATGCCGAAATGGCGCACCGCATCGGTCGGGCAGGAATAGAGGCAGCGGCTACAGCTCTCGCCGATACAAACCTGCTCGGTCATCGGTCGGTCGGGCTCCAACTCGCATTCGCTCAGCACGCCGGTCAGATAAACCCGCGGACCGAACTCCGGGGTCAGGATGTTCACTTCCAGGCCGAACGTGCCGAGCCCCGCCTCTATCCCCAGATGCCTTGTGCTGAGCCGTCCGTAGGACGCGCGCTTGTAGGACCAGTCGGTTTCCTGCGCCGCGGTCACGAAGCTCGGAAAGCCGGCGCGCTCCAGCGCCTCGACCACGCGATAGGCGATCTTGTCCATACGCCGCAGCACCAGCATGTCGATGTACTGGACCGGCACGTTGGTCTTGCAGCGGAAGGCGCCGACCGGGATGCGCTGGACGATGACGACGACCGATTTCACATGCGGCGAGATCCGCTCCGGGGTCTGGGGGAACAGCGGATCCGGGGGAAAGGCGTTGAGCACCTCCGCGCTTGCGACGCCGACCAGATCGGCGCCGAAGGATTTTGCCAAGTCCTTGACTTTCCGGGCTTCCATGACAACCACGTTGACAGCCTTCGCGCGCCCAACCTCGCACAGCCCCCGGCGGGCGGCAAGTGGCGGACCGTGCGTTTGCCCGACCGCGCCGGGCGGCGTATTTAGAATTTATATGAGTGGGTTTACCGTCTCACCGCTGGCGGGCGTCGATCGGGCCGCCGGCGATCTGCGCCGCGGCCTGCCGGTTATCGTCGCCGAACCGGACAGTACGGCCGGCGTGATCGCCTTCGCCGCTGAACTCGCCTCGGCCGAACGCTTGGCCGCGCTGCGGCGCTGGGCCGGCGCGGAGCCCGATCTGACGATCACCCGCAACCGGGCGATCACGCTGAAGATCCGGCTCTATACCCCGGACGTGGTGCGCATTCCGGTCCCCGACTGGCTGTCGGTCGAGGCGCTGGCAAGTCTGGCGGACCCGGCGACCGATCTGTCCCAGCCGCTGCGCGGGCCGTTCGAAGCGCGCCGCGAACCGGTGCCAGAAGGGGTCCTCGCCGCGATCCGCCTGGCCAAGATCGCCCGGCTGCTGCCGGCCGTGCTCGCCGTTACGGTCGATGATCTCGACGCTTCGTTGGGCGCGCTCGCCGCATCCGTCCTGCGCACGGGCGCATCGGACATCATGGCTTATGATGTCGCCGCGGCCTGTGCGCTGGAGCGCGTAACCTCGGCGCGGGTCCCGCTCGCCGGCGCCGAGACGACCCGGGTCGTCGCCTTCCGGCCGTCCGACGGCGGTATCGAGCACTTCGCGATCGTGATCGGCGATCCCGCGCCGCCGGGCCCGGTGCTGGCGAGGCTTCACTCCGAATGCTTCACCGGCGACCTGCTCGGCTCACTCAAATGCGATTGCGGCCAGCAGCTTCGAGGGGCCATCGCGCAGATCTCGGCCGCCGGCAGCGGCGTCCTGCTCTACCTCGCCCAGGAAGGCCGCGGCATCGGTCTGATCAACAAGCTGCGCGCCTACGCGCTGCAGGACCAGGGCTTCGACACCGTGGAGGCCAACGAGCGGCTGGGCTTCGAGGCCGACGAGCGGATCTTCCTGCCCGCCGCGGAGATGCTGCGCCGGCTGGGCTTCGTCAAGGTCCGGTTGATGACCAACAACCCGGACAAGGTCGACGGACTCGCCCATTTCGGCATCGAAGTAACCGAGCGCGTCCCCCACGCCTTCCCGTCGAACGACCACAACGCGTTCTACCTGTCCACCAAGGCCCGCAAGAGCGGCCACCTCCTTTGAGCACCGCCAGGGCCGCCGCGATGACCGGCCAGTGTCTCAAGTTTGAAATCGGGAGATGTTGACAGGTAAGGCCGCGAGAACCAGCGGCAGGCCATGCAGTATCGAAGCCTTGCGAAGCATCTGACGATGAGCTGTACGCCGGCGAGATAGAGTGATGTTTCGGCGGTGGCGATGGCGGTCTCGAAGTCCTTGGCGAGACGTGGGTTACGGTTGAACCAGGCGAAGACGCGCTCGACGATCCAGCGCCTTGGCGCCGCCTGGAAGCCGGTGGCGGTGGCGGATCGTTTGACGAATTGCACGCTCCAGCGGCATACGCTTCAATGAGGTTGTCGGCCTCGAGCGTGTTGAACCCACACGCAGCCGTCTATAGTTTGGCGCGCCGCTGCTCCGCTCCAGCGGGAATACGGCTTGCCCGGAGACGATGAATGCTCGGAACCCTTTTCGGCCGTTCACAACCGGACACGCTGCGATATGAAAGGACGCGCCGTTCGTACGATGAAAAGCGGGGTTACGAGCAATGGCACCGGCAATGCCGCTCGGCGTTCGGGCCTACTCCGTCGAGGAGCATTGAAGCCGCGGAGCTTGAGAAAACCGGCTTTACAAGCCTGCCGGTCCTGTCGTCCCAGCAGGCCGGCTTGGTGCTGGACCGCATGCGCGCATGTGCGAGCCCGGTAGATGCCAGGACCCGAGACTATGAGGACGTTTTTGTAATCTTCGACCGGATCATGATCGCGGAGACGTTTGAGGAGATATTCAGCGGGCCGATCGACAGGACTATCAGTGCTTGTTTCGGCTCCGAACACCTGATCTACTGGTGGACTTTGAGAAGAACCCGATCCAGGAAGATGTCGGAACGATCATTCCTGTGGCATTGCGACAAGGGTCCCTCGTCGCACCTCAAGCTTCTCTTGTACTTCAACCCGACCGCAGAGCATGGTGGCAGTACCGAGTTCGCCAACAAGGACACCACCGAGGCAGTAGGCCGAACCGGTTATATCTACGGACCGAATGCGAAACGCAGATCGGACCTCCGACCGCTAGCCGAAACAAGCGGGATCGGGTTCGAGACGACCAGGTACGACATGGCCGCCGGTGAGGCCATTCTCTTCGAACCGGCGCGGGTCCTGCATCGGGGTATTCTTCCCGTCACGGGAGAGCGATGGGTTCTGACCCTCTGCCTCGTCCCCAGCCCGTTGCCGTGGCAGACGGTCTTCGCGCGAACCGGCGGTTTCGTTGCCCACGATTTCGCTTGGCATCGTCATGCTTCGGAGTTCGCCCGACTGATCGGTCATCCGACGACCGGGTAATATTGAGCGGTTCGGCAAGGAGGAGCACTACGATGCTACGGAGAGTACGTAAGCTGTATGCCGGCTTTTTCGGCCGCAGCCTGATCCCCAAACGGCGGCGGCGCGTTCACCCGAGAGGAGATCGCGCAGTACCGCGAGGTATTACGCAAGCCGCTGTTGCTCAAGGGCGCGCCGTACACACATGATGCCGAACGCCCGACCTCGCGATCGGGTTGGAAGGCGTCGTCTGGGGCCATGACGGGCGCCAGATCGACGCCCTGCCGGTGCCGATCGACATTTGAGCGGGATGGGCCAGAGAGTAGGAGGCAACGGAAATGGTTACTCTCGTAAATAACTCCCTTACCGCTTCGTCCTTTTCGCGAAACCGGAAATGAGGCCGGCACTTCGGGAAATGGAATAGAGATTCCGCATGAAACGGTACGGAAGCGGCAGACATATCGGGATCAGGAGTATTTGTAGAACCAGCCTGACAGACGACTTGCCCAGCCCGGTCAGGCTCCCGGCCCGCCGCCGGCTTTCGGGAGCGCCCTTGAGGATCCGCGCGGCGCGGCCGAGCCCTTTATCGAAGCCGTATTTCAGGACCTTGAGCGTCGTCATCCGGCCACCGTGGCCGCGCAGAACGATCGAGTTTTGCGCCAGCGCCGTGGAAATACCGGCGGCGCGGGCGCGCAGGAAAAAGTCCTTGTCTTCGCCGAGACGAAATCGGGGTCGAAATAGGGGCGCGGCAACCGCTGAAACACCTCAGCATCAATCAACACGTTGCCGGTCCCGACATGGCGCGGCAGGCCGTTCGACCTAACCTCGCCGGAAAATACCGGATCCCTGAATGCGCCCAGCGTCGCCCTGGCCCAGCCGGGCGCGGGCGCCAACGGGTCTTGCCGCCAAGCCCCGAACACGATCCCGGAATGGGTTTGATGCCGTTTCGCGAGAAGCTGTTTCAGCCAATCCGGCTCGGGCCGGTCGTCGTCGTCCAGGAAAGCGATGAAATCGGCGCCGTGTTGGAGTGCCGCCTCGACGGCAGTCCCGCGGGCGAATCCGCGGCCGCGACGAGGCTCCGGCACATAGCGGACCATCGCGCCGGCGACGCCGGTGCAGGCCGCCTCGGCGCTTGGAGGGGCGTTGTCGACGACGAAGATCGCCGGCTCCTCAATATCGCTGTAATCGAATCCCGTGATAAGCCGAAGTAGCGAGGCGAGATGCTCCGGGCGCTTATAAGTGCAGATGCAGACGGCGATTTTCATGGATGGGGGATGGGGAATGCGTCACCGATAAGCAGTCGTTCGATGCACCCGATTTTAAGCCGGCAGCGGGCTGCGGGCAAGGCACCGCCTACAGGCCCACCGACCTCACCGCGCGCGGCTGAACCAGTGCCGACAGACTCCGGCCGGCACGCACCGGCTCAACAAGCTGGGTGCAGTCAGCGGCTATCGGTCGCTGGGCAAGGCGCCTCAAGGGCCGGCGCCGGCCCCGAACTGTACGAAGCGCCAGGACTCGTTTGACGCGGCGGATATCGTGCGGCACGGCAGGCGACATCGAAGACTGAAAACCCGACGATCCGTGCGGTGGACCTGAGGCACAAAAGAAGGACGGCTCGAAGAGCCGTCCCCAAGTGTTTGAAAATATTGGTCGGAGCGATAGGATTTGAACCTACGACCCCTTGACCCCCAGTCAAGTGCGCTACCAGACTGCGCCACGCTCCGTCGGCTGTGCGAACGGGTGAATCATAGCAGGTTCGGGACGGATGACAACGTCTCCGGACTCAGCCGATCGCCTTGCGGAGGCTTTCCCGGAGCGATTCGATCTCGGCCAGCACGTCTTCCATCGCGGCACGGAGGGCCTCGAGTTCGCCGGTGCCGGCCGTGGGCGTCTCGACCGCCATGACCGGCGCCGGCGCGGACGGCGTGCCGGCGGGCTCCGGAGGGGGCTTGGCGCGCTGGGGCGCAGCGCGCGCATCCTCGCCCGGCCCGGCCGGGCCGCGGGCCTCCGCGTCCCGGCCGGGCGCCTTGATGCCGTCCTTGCGCAGCAGCTTCTGGACGCCTTTGATCGTGTAGCCGTCCGTATACAGCAGCTCACGAATCAAGCGCAGCAGGTCGATGTCCTCAGGCCGGTAGTAGCGCCGGCCGCCGCCGCGCTTCAGCGGCCGGACCTGGCTGAACTTGCTCTCCCAGAACCGCAGCACATGCGGCGGCACGTCGAGGTCGCCGGCGACCTCGCTGATCGTCCTGAACGCGGTTGCGGACTTGGTCCCGCGGCGGCGTTCCGGCTCGGTCGCTTCTGCGGGTTCAGCCATCGCCGCGATGCTCTAACCGTTCGCTTCGGCGCCGGAGAGGCGGGATAACGCGCCGTTGATGCGCGCCTTGAGCACGTTGGAGGCGCGGAAGACCAGCACCTTGCGCGGCATGATCGGGACCTCCTGTCCGGTCTTGGGATTGCGGCCGACGCGCTCTCCCTTCTGGCGGACCGAGAAGCTGCCGAAGGACGAGATCTTGACCGGCTCGCCGCGCGTCAAGGTATCGGAGATCTCCCGCAGCACGGTCTCGACGAGGTCGGCCGATTCGTTCCGGGACAGGCCGACCTCCTGGTAGACTGCCTCGCTGAGCTGTGCGCGGGTTACGGTTTGTGGCGTCATTCCACTAGCCCCCATGGAATTTTGCCAAATCCTACTTCTACTGAATAAGGTAGTCAATTATCAAAGGGATAGAGCGATTGCCTAAAGTAGATCCGTGCCTGGGAATTCGGCGCTTCCGGACGGTTGCGGCGCCCGTCTACCAGCGCAGCAGGCTGGCGGCCCAGGTGAAGCCGCCGCCCATCGCCTCGAGCAGGCACAGATCGCCGCGCTTGATGCGGCCGTCCTCGGCCGCCTCGGCGAGCGCGAGCGGGATCGAGGCCGCCGAGGTGTTGGCATGCCGGTCGAGCGTGAGCACGAACTTCTCCATCGGCAGCCCGAGCTTCGACGCGGTGCTGTTGAGGATGCGCAGATTGGCCTGGTGCGGGACCACCCAGTCGATGTCCTGGGCCCGCAGCCCGTTGGCGTCGAGCGCCTCGCCCACCACCGAGGCGAGGTTGGTGACCGCATGGCGGAAAACCTCGCGGCCGACCATCTTCAGGTGTCCGACGGTGCGCGTGCTCGACGGGCCGCCATCGACATAGAGCAGGTCGTGGTGGCGTCCGTCGGAGTGCAGGTGGGTCGAGATCACCCCGCGGTCGGCGGCCTCGCCGTTGCCCTCCGCGGCGCGCAGGACCACCGCGCCGGCGCCGTCGCCGAACAGGACGCAGGTCCCGCGGTCCGTCCAATCGAGGATCCGGGAGAAGGTCTCCGCGCCGATGACCAGCGCGGTTCCGGCCTGGCCGAGGCGGATGAAGTTGTCTGCGACGGTGACCGCATAGAGGAATCCCGAGCACACGGCCTGGATGTCGAAGGCCGCGCCCCTGGTCATGCCGAGCGCGCTCTGGACCCGGGTCGCGGTCGCGGGAAAGGTCTGGTCCGGGGTCGCGGTCGCCAGGACGATCAGATCGATGTCCGAGGGCTGCATATCCGCGCGGCCGAGCGCCCGGCAGGCGGCCTCGATCGCGAGGTCCGAGGTCTTCTCGCCGTCGGCCGCGATCCGCCGCTCGTGGATGCCGGTCCGCTGGATGATCCATTCATCGGAGGTATCGACCCGTTCGGCGAGCTCGGCATTGGTGACGATGCGCTCGGGGAGATAAGCCCCGCAGCCTGCAACGATGGAACGCAACACCATCAGGACGCGGCCGCGCGCGCTTCCATGGGAAGGGTCGAGCCGTTCTTGTCCAGTTCCGCGATGATCTTGTCGTTGAAGCCGTTAACCGCCATGTCGACGGCCACGCCGATGGCGTTGGCGAAGCCGAAGGCGTCCGCGCCGCCATGACTCTTGACAACGATACCGTTGAGACCAAGGAACATGGCGCCGTTGTAGCGCCGGGGATCGACGCGGGCACGCAGCTTATTGAGGCTCCGTCGTGCCAGCAGATAGCCCAGCCTGGAAGCGATCGAACTCTTGAAGGCCTTGCGCAGGAAATCAGAATAAAGCCTTATGGAACCTTCAATTGTCTTGACCGCGATATTGCCGGAAAACCCATCGGAGACGATCACGTCGACGGTGCCCTTGGCGATGTCGTCGCCCTCGACGAATCCATGGAAGCGGAACCCGCCGACCCGATCGCGCAGCCGCGCCGCGGCCTGGCGGACGGCCTCGTGGCCCTTCGCCTCCTCGGTGCCGACGTTCAGCAGTCCAACGCTCGGATCATGCCGGCCGAGCACGGTGCGGGCGAACTCCGCGCCCATGATCGAGAACTCGATCAGGTTGTCCGCGTCGCACTCGACGTTCGCGCCCAGATCCAGCATCACCGATTCGCTGCGCTGGCTGGGGAAGACCGCCGCCATGGCCGGCCGGTCGATGCCGGGCAGGGTCTTGAGCGTGACCTTGGCCATCGCCATCAGCGCGCCGGTGTTGCCGGCCGAGACCACACCGGCCGCCGCGCAGTCGCGGACGGCATCGATCGCAAGCCGCATACTCGACCGCTTGCCCTGGCGCAGCGCCTGGGAGGGCTTGGCGTCGGCGGTCACGACCTCTTCGGTGTGCTGAAGCGAGATCACGCTGCGCAGCTTCGGCATACGCTTCAGCAAGGGCGCAATTTTGCGCTCGTCGCCGAACAAGCCGAACCGGACGCCGGGATAGCGGCGCCGGGCGATGTTGGCTCCCTTGACCACGATCCGCGGGGCATAGTCGCCCCCCATCGCGTCGAGTGCGATCGTTAGAGGCGGGCTCAAAGCAGCGGGACCCCCGACCGCGGGCGCATCAGGCGGCGCTCGCGTCCATCACCTCGCGGCCGTCATAGTGGCCGCAGGACGGGCAGACGTGATGCGGCCGCTTGTGCTCGCCGCAATTGGCGCATTCGCCGTAGGCGGCGCTCGCCAGCCGATGGTGGGACCGCCGCATGTTGCGGCGGGATTTGGACGTTTTTCTCTTGGGAACAGCCATGACGACCGTCTCCATTCCATAATGTCTCGAAAGGGCGGCGCGGATAACTACCGGACTCGACAGCGACCGGCAACCCAAAGCGGAAGTCTAGTCCTTTCGCCATAGCCCCGCCAGCGCACGGAACGCGGTATCCGGCCTTTCTTCGCGAATCGAGCCGTATTCGGCGTTCTCCGGTGCGGCGGCGGCGGAGTCCTGCCGGGGATAGGGGTCGAGCAGCAGCGAGAACTCCCCGGCCACGATCTCGCCGATGTCGAACGTGCCGTCGGGCAGCGGCTCGAACTCGTCATCGACCGAGATCTCGGCCGTTCCGTCGGCGTCCATTGCCTGTGCGGCGGGGCCGAAGCGGAGCGCGACCCGGTCTTCGATATGGCCGGCCACCGGCTCCAGCGTCAGAATGCAGATCTGAACGATGTCTGCCAGGATATCGGCGCTGAACATCACCTCCGACCGTCCGATTCGTTTGAGCCTGACCCGCGCGGCAAGCCTTTCGATCGCCTCCAGGCCGAAGCGCGCAGCGAGCGCCCCGCGTTCGGCCTCGGTGGCCTCGATATCGAAGACCGCCGCATGTGCGGACAGGTCGTCGGGGTCAACGATGCGTGAGAATTCCGCGTGCATGCGAACCGCCGTTCCCTCAGCCGACGCCGGACCGGCCGACCGGCGGCGCGAAATCGATGTCCCCATCCATCAGCCGTTCCAGCGGCTGCGCATCGACGAAATCGATCTGGCCCCGTAGATAGCGGCCCATCGCTGCGATGCAAGCCGGATCCGCCGAAGCCGTACCGTAGAGATTGCGCCCCAGCACCGCGTGCAGCGCGGAATCGTCTTCGGCCAGCCCCGACTCGTAGGCGCCGATCCGACCGTAGAACGCGCTGGCCATCGCCTTGACACGCCGGCCGACGCCGAGATCGCCGGCCCCCATCTCACGCAGGCTCCGGTCCATGTCCTCGAACATCCGATCGAACAGCGCCTGCGCCAGGTCCTTGGTCCGGTCGCGATCGAATTTGAGCCGGCGCAGGATCACGAAGGCGTGCAGCGCGATCAGTTCGAACCGGCCGTCGAGCGTGTCCGGGACCCCGGCCTGGGCGTAGAACTCCGGCTGACGCGCCTGAACGACTACAGCGTCGTAGAGCCGTTCCGCGGGGGCGGACGGCGGAGCGCCGCGAAACAGGCCCGGCAATCTCATCGGTGGAAACGCCCCCTGCCCGTGCGCTCCGGTACCGCCGGACGGAATTCCGGGTTAGAATGGCGCATCGGGTCGAACAGCATATTGAGACCGCGTGAGTGAAACGAAGACGATGAGAGTCCTCCCTTCGACCTTTTTGGCACGCGCTTCCGCGCTGTTGCTTGCGGTCGCCGTCTGCGGGTGCGCGCCGCAGCGGGACAACAACGGCAACATCCCACTGCCGGAAGTCGTCGAGGCAATCGAGCCGGGCAAGCATACCCGTGCGCAGATCGCCACGATGCTGGGCAGCCCGTCCACCCAATCGACCTTCCAGCAGGACCAGATCTGGTATTACATGGGCAAGCGCACCGAATCGCTGGCCTTTTTTACCCCGAAAGTGCTCGAACACAAGGTGGTCGAAATCCGCTTCGACAGCCAGGGCATCGTCAAGGAGGTCGAGCAGCACGACGCGACGACGGCAGAGAAAATTCTGCTCGTCGAGCGAACCACGCCGACCAAGGGCAATGAGTTGACCTTCATCGACCAGTTGGTCGGCAATCTGGGACGATTCAACCCGGCTGGCGGAGGCGGCAGCGACAGCCCGGGCGATCTCTGATGGCCCCTCCCCCGCGGCCCGGGCGGACGATCTGCGATAGCCAGAGCGTCCGCCCGGCGCTCCGTCAGGCCGCGAGCACCGCGAGCAGCAGGATCGCCACGATGTTGATGATCTTGATCATCGGGTTCACCGCAGGACCCGCGGTGTCCTTGTAGGGATCGCCGACGGTATCGCCGGTTACCGCGGCCATGTGCGCATCGGAGCCTTTGCCGCCGTGATTGCCGTCCTCGATGTATTTCTTGGCGTTGTCCCAGGCTCCGCCACCGGAGGTCATGGACAGGGCGACGAAGATGCCGGTGACGATGGCGCCCAGCAGCATGGCGCCGACCGTGGTGAACCCAGCCTCCCGGCCGCCGACGGCGTACATGACGAAATAGACCACGATCGGCGCCAGAACCGGCAGCATCGAGGGCACGATCATCTCGCGGATCGCGGCCCGGGTCAGCAGATCGACCGCACGGCCGTACTCGGGCCGGCTGGTGCCTTCCATGATCCCCGGGATCTCGCGGAACTGGCGCCGGACCTCGATCACCACGGCGCCGCCGGCCCGGCCGACGGCCATCATGCCCATCGCGCCGAACAGGTAGGGCAAGAGCCCGCCGATGAACAGCCCGATGACTACGAAGGGATCGGATAGCCGGAAGGTCAACTTCCCGGCGATATCGGGGAAGTAATAGCTCAGGTCCTGGGTATAGGCGGCGAACAGAACCAGCGCGGCGAGCCCGGCCGAGCCGATGGCATAGCCCTTGGTGACCGCCTTGGTCGTGTTGCCCACAGCATCCAGAAGGTCGGTATGCTTGCGGACATCCTCGGGCAGGTCGGCCATCTCGGCGATGCCGCCGGCGTTGTCGGTCACCGGCCCATAGGCATCGAGCGCCACCACCATGCCGGCGAGCGCCAGCATGGTGGTGGCTGCGACCGCGATACCGTAGAGCCCGGCCGCGAAATAGGCGACGATGATTCCGGCGCAGATCACGATCACCGGAAGCGCGGTGGCCTCGAGCGAGACCGCGAGGCCCTGGATCACGTTCGTCGCGTGCCCGGTCTCCGAGGCCTTGGCAACGCTGCGGACCGGCCGGTACTCCGTCGAGGTGTAGTATTCGGTGATCCAGACCATCAGCCCGGTGACCACCAGGCCCACCAAGCCGCAGTAAAGCAAATCGAGCGGCGCAATCGTGCCGTCGCCGAGCGGGATCTCGGCGGTGAAGCTGCCGAACAGGAGATAGATCGCAAGTGCGATCAGGATGGCGGAGATCACGGCGCTGGCCACGAAGCCCTTATAGAGCGCGGCCATGACGTTGTTGTTCGGGCCGAGCCGGACGAAGAACGTCCCGATCACCGAGCCGATGATGCAAACCGCACCGATCGTCAGCGGCAGCGCCATCATCGATTCCTGGATCGGGCCGGTGAAGAAGATCGCGCCCAACAGCATCGTCGCGACGACGGTCACGGCGTAGGTCTCGAACAAATCGGCCGCCATCCCGGCGCAGTCACCGACATTATCGCCCACGTTGTCGGCGATCACGCCCGCATTGCGCGGATCGTCCTCGGGGATACCCGCCTCGATCTTGCCGACGAGATCCGCGCCGACATCCGCACCCTTGGTGAAAATGCCGCCGCCCAGCCGGGCGAAGATCGAAATCAGCGAAGCGCCGAAGCCGAGCGCGACCAGGGCCTCGAGGATATGGCGAAGCCCGGCCGGATCCGCCGGGTCGAAGATGCCGCGCAGGATCACATAGTAGACCACCACGCCCAGCAGCCCCAGCCCGACCACCAGCATGCCGGTGACCGCGCCGGACTTGAAGGCGATGTCGAGCGCCGGCTTCACCCCGCCGGTGCGCGCGGCGTTGGCGGTGCGCACGTTGGCCCGCACCGAGACGTTCATGCCGATATAGCCGGCGACCCCGGACAGGATCGATCCGATGAAGAACCCGATGGCGACATAGATGTTGAGCAACAGGCCCAGGATCACGCCGACGACGATGCCGACGATGCCGATCGCGGTGTACTGGCGGTTCAGATAGGCTCCCGCACCTTCCTGAATCGCCGCGGCGATTTCGATCATTCGGTCCGTGCCGGGGCTCGCCGCCAGAATCGAACGGACGGCGTAGAGCCCGTACAAGATCGCAAGGGCGCCGCACGCGGCGACGATCCAATAGGTGGTGACCATCATCGTCGAATAGCCTCTGTTCTGGTCGGATGCATGGCCGGTTCAGGATGCACGCGGCACGACGGATCCGGGGACTTTCTGGTGAGAGGGCACGTCTGTCGGAAATGCGCGCGGAAAATGCCAGAACTCGCCGGGCAAGGCAACAACTCCGGCCTCACCGGCGGCCCCCGCACGGTCTATGCGGTACGGCCCTGCCGCGCCTGATCGAGCTTGAGCCAAAGGATCGCGCACAGGATCAGCACGATCAGCGGGACGACGACCAGGTTGACGATGGCCCAGCCGTAGAGGTGGAGTGTGGCGCCGGAGAACACCCCGCCGATCGCGACCGAACCCCAGATGCAGAAATCGTTGAAGCCCTGGGTCTTGGCCATTTCCGAGGGCCGATAGCATTCGGTCAGCAGAGTCGTGCCGCCGATGAACAGGAAGTTCCAGCCGACGCCGACGATGATCAGCGCGACCAGGAAGTTGAGAAATTCGATCCCGGCGAGGTTGATGGCAACGCACAGCGCGAGCAGCGAGGCGCCGGCAATCATGATGTTGGCGGCGCCGTAGCGCGCGATCAGGTGGCCGGTGAAGAAGGACGGCAGGAACATGCCGACGATGTGCGCCTGGATCACCATCGCCGAGTCGCCGAAACCGAACCCGCAATCGACCATAGCGAGCGGCGTGACGGTCATCAGGAAGGACATCACGACATAGCCCGACACCGCGCCGATGATCGCGACCAGGCATTTGGTCTGCGACAGGATCTCCAGTAACGGCCGCTGCGGGCCGCTGCGGTCGGCCTGGCTCATCGGCGGGATGCTCAAGCGAGATGTCACCAGGCCGATCGCGACGAACAAGGCAACGACGGCGGCGAAGGTGCCAGCATAAATGATCGGATCGAATATGTCCTTGGTCAGGCGCGCCATGTTCGGACCGGTCACCCCGGCCACCACCCCGCCGGCCAGCACCAGCGAGATCGCCCGGCCGCGCATCGACGGATTGGCCGAATCGGCGGCGGCGAAGCGGAAGAACTGAGCGAAGGAGTTGAACGAGCCGATCAGCCCGGCGCCGGCGGCGAAGAGCCAGAACGAGCCGAGGAAGATCGCCGCCGTCGCGATCACCCCACCGAGCGCGCCAATCGCGGCCCCGGTCACGAAGCCGAGCCTGCGGCCGACCCGGCGCATGTAGAACGAGGCCGGAATCGCGGTGGCCATCGTGGCGGCAAACTGGATGGCCACCGGGATGGTCGCATAGGCCTTGTCCTCGGCCAGCATGTACCCAGTCAGCGCCGCCGCGGCGATAATGGCCGAGGTGGTTGTCATGAACAGTGCCTGGCACAGGGCCAGCAGCGCGACGTTCCGATTTATACCGGCGATGTAAGACACCGGCACACACTACGCGAGCCGTTCCGGTCAGTGAACGGTCAGGTTCACGGGGCTGCCCGGCACATGCCAGCGATCTCGGACTGCCGGACGATCGGCGATTTCACCCGATCCTTGCCGTCCCCGATGTCCTGATACGTCTCGACGCCGGTCGCCTCGGCGCTGCCGGCGGCGCACAGCCGGCGCCACAGACGGAAACGCTTTCCCGAGCACGCCGCAGCATGGCGTAAATGCTCCAGCGCCGCTTAATCTCCCGGTGAGCGGGCGAAATGGCGGTAGCCGGTCCGCCGCAGAGCGAGCGGCGCGCCGCCCTCGCCCAGCACCGTCACGCCGTTGCCCGCCGTGACATGGCCGATGTGTGCCAACGGAACCGCGAGCTCCTCGGCCAACGTCCGGACCACGCCGGCGCCATCCGGCGGGACGGTGAAGACCAGCTCGTAGTCATCGCCGCCGGTGAGGATGAGGTCCGCCGCGCCGGCGCCCTTGGCCGCCGGCGACTGCGGAACCGCGGCGGCCTCGATCTCCGCACCGACGCCCGAAGCGCTGCAGATATGGCCGAGGTCCGCGACCAGCCCGTCCGAGACGTCGGCCGCGGCCGTCGCCAGCCCGCGCAGCCGCGCGCCCAACTCGAGCCGGGGCTGCGGCAGCCGGTAGCGGTCGATCAAGCAGGCGCGGTGCCGGTCCTCTGCGTCGGCGACGCCGTTGAGGATTCGCAGGCCCAGCGCCGCATCGCCGATCGTCCCAGATACGAATATGTGATCGCCGTCGCGCGCGCCCGATCGGAGGAGTGCGGTTCCCCGTTCGACATCGCCGAAGGCGGTGATAGAAAAACATGCCGGCCCCGGGGTCGCGGTGGTGTCTCCGCCCAGCAGCGAGATCCCGAAGATCTTCTGGTCTTCGCCGAGCCCGGCGGCGAAGGAATCGGCCCAACGCGGCTCGAAATGTTCGGGCAGCGCCAAGCCCAGCAAATAGCCCCGCGGCCGCGCACCCATCGCGGCAAGGTCGGAGAGGTTCACCCGCAAAAGCTTCCTGGCCACCAGGTCGGGAAGATCGTCGGGGAGGAAATGGACTCCCGCGACCAGCATGTCGGTCGTCGCCACCAGCGTCCGGCCGGGCTCCGGCTCGATCAGGGCCGCGTCGTCGGTCAGCCCCAGCGCGCCGGCATCGCCCGCGGCGAGCGGCGCGAACAACGCCCGGATCAGCGTGAATTCATCGCGCGGCGGCCGAACCGGCATCGGCGGCGCCCTGAGAACCGGGAAACTCGCTCTCGCGCAGACGGCGGGCCAGCCGGTCGAGCACCGCGTTGGCCATGCCGCGCTCGGCGGGCTCGAAGAAGGCGTCGGCGAGATCGACATACTCGGAAATTGCCACCCGGGCCGGCACCGCCCGTCGCGCCAGCAGCTCATAGACGCCGCCACGCAGGATGCAGCGCAACAGAAGCTCGATCCGCTCCAGAGGCCAGGTCTGCGGCAGCGCGGCGCGCAGCATGTCGTCGATCTCCTCGGATCGCGACCTGGTGCCGCGCGCGATCTCGGCAAACAGCGCCGGGTCCGGCTTGACCGGCGCTTCGTCGTCGTCGAGCACGCCGTCGCTGCGAAATTCAAGGAACTGCAGGATCACCGCATCGAGCGGCGTACCGCTGATCTCGGCCTGATAGAGTGCTTGAATGACGGCAAGGCGCGCGGCGCTCAACCTTACCGGTGGGGTTTTGGCGCTGGGCTCGGGCGCCGCCGAGCACGCCTCCGTCATCACCCGTCCAGCCCGAAGCGTCGTTTCAGGCCGATCATCGCCAGACATGCCCGGGCGGCCGCGCCGCCGCGATCCTGCTCCCGCCGCCGCGCGCGGGCCATCGCCTGATCGCCGTTCTCGCAGGTCAGGATGCCGTAACCGATCGCGAGACCGTGGACCAGCGCGAGATCCTGAAGGCCGCGCGCGCTCTCCTGGCAGACATAGTCGTAATGGGTCGTCTCGCCCCGGATCACGCAGCCCAATCCGATGAACCCGTCGAAGCGATGCGCCGCCTCGGGCCTTTGCATCGCCTCGGCGGCAAAGCGGATGGCGCCCGGTATCTCGAAGGCCCCCGGCACCACGAAGCGTTCGTAGCTTGCGCCGGCCTCCTCGAGGACCGCAGTTGCGCCGGCGACCAGTTCGTCGGCGATCGCCTCGTAGAACCGCGCCTCGACGATCATGACATGCGGGGAACCGGCCATGACTGCTGCTACCCGTGCTCGGCCGCGACGGGGCGCCGTTCGACGATTCGAAGACCGTAGGCCTCCAGCCCGACGACCGCGCGCGGATGGTTCGTCAAGAGGATCATGTCGTGGACCCCGAGGTCGCGCAGGATTTGTGCGCCGACACCGTAATCCCTCAGCGCCGGCGGGCTGAAGGCGCGCTCGCCACCGGTGGTCACGCTGACCTCGAACGACGCCGCGCCGGGATCGTCGGGCAGTTCGTGGCGCTGGCGCACCTGATTGGCGAAGCTTTGCGCGTAGGAATCGCGGATCATCACCACGATCCCGCGGCCGGCCTCGCCGATCGCCCGGATGCAGGATTCCATCTCGTCGCCGCGCCCGCTGGTCTGATCGTGCAACACGTCGTCGAGCACGTTGATCGCGTGCATCCGAACCATCAGCGGATCCGACCCGGCGATGTCGCCCTTGATGAGCGCCAGGTGCTCGGCCCCGGTGATCCTGTTCACGTAGACGATCAATCGGAACTCGCCGCCATTGCGCCGCCTCACGCGGGTTTCCAGCATACGCTCGACCAAAGTGTCGTTGCGCAGCCGGTACGCGATCAGGGCTTCGATGGTGGCGATCTTGAGGCCGTGGTACTGGGCGAAGCTCACCAAATCCGGCAGCCGGGCCATGGTGCCGTCGTCCTTCATGATCTCGCAGATCACGCCCGAAGGGTTCAGACCGGCGAGCCGGGCGATGTCGACCGAGGCCTCGGTGTGGCCGGCGCGCTCGAGCACGCCGCCGTCGCACGCGACTAACGGAAAGACATGGCCGGGCGTGACGATGTCATCGGCGCCCTTGGTCGGATCGATCGCGACCGCGATGGTACGGGCGCGGTCGGGCGCGGAGATTCCCGTCGTCACCCCGTCGCGCGCCTCGATCGAGACGGTGAAGGCGGTCTGATGACGGGTCCGGTTCTGCTGGGACATCAGCGGCAGGCCAATGGCCTCGACCCGCGGCCGGGCCATCGCCAGACAGATCAGCCCGCGCCCGTGCGTGGCCATGAAGTTGACCACCTCCGGCGTCGCCATCTGAGCCGCGACGACCAAATCGCCCTCGTTCTCGCGGTTCTCGTCATCGACCAGAATGACGGCCCGGCCGTTTCGGATGTCCTCGATCGCCTCCTCGATCGAGGACAGATAGCCGGAGGCGTGCTCGACGGCCGCCTGGCCGATACCGGATTTCGATACGCGTTTGAGCTCATCACCCACGCGGGAACCCCTTCCCTCGATGTCTCAACCGCGGTCTACCAGCCTGGCGACATAGCGCGCGATGGTATCGACCTCGAAATTTACCCGGTCGCCGGCGCCGAGCCGTCCGAATGTCGTGCAGGCGCGCGTGTGGCTGATAATGTTCGCCCCGAACCGCCGTCCGTCGACCTCGTTGACGGTGAGCGACACGCCATCCAGGGCGATCGAGCCCTTCGGCGCGACATAGGCGCGGTAGCCTTCCGGCGCCTCGAAGGTGAACCTGACACTATACCCCTCGGGATCGGTGTCAAGTATCCGGGCGGTGCCGTCGACATGGCCGGAGACGATATGCCCGCCGAGCTCGTCGCCGATCCTGAGTGCGCGCTCCAGGTTGACCGAAGAGCCGACCTGCCAGTCGCCCAGCGTGGTCTTGCTCATGGTCTCGGCGGACGCTTCGACCGCGAACCAGCCCGGCCCGCGGTCGACCACCGTCAGACAGGGACCCGAACAGGCGATCGAGGCGCCGATGTCGATTTCGGCGGTGTCATAGGCGGTTTCGATCTCGACGCGGGTGTCGCCGCGCTTTTCGATAGCGCGAACCAGACCCAGATCGGTCACGATACCGGTGAACATTCTGCCTCTCGACGGGCTCGGCGCTATGCCGGCCGATAGGTCTCGACCAGATCCGGGCCGAGGGATCGGATCGAAATCTTGGCGAAGTCCTTCGCCGCGTCAAGCGTATCGACCCCCAGCGCCTCGACCGCCTCGCGCCCATCCCCGCCGATCAGGCGCGGCGCGCGGTACCAGATCAGCCGGTCGATCAGCCCCGCGCGCAGCAGCGATGCCGCGATCCCGGCGCCCCCTTCGACGAGGACCGAGGTGATCCCCTCCCCGCCGAGCGCCGTCAGCGCCGCCGCCGGATCGATGCGTCCGTCCTCCTGCGCGACAACTGGAAGGAATTTGACCCCGCTGCTGTCGTAATCCCGCCGGCGCCGGGCCTCCCGTGCGCGCGGCAGGATCAGCCAGGTCGGCGTCGCCGATGCGGTTGCGATCAGATCGTGCGTCCGCGGCAGGGCGGCCGCGCCGTCGACCAGCACGCGGACCGGGCTCGCGTCCTCCAGCCCGGAGAGGCGACAGGTGAGTGCGGGGTCGTCCAGCAGCGCGGTGCGTGCGCCGATGAGGATCGCGTCGTGACGTGCGCGCAGAAGGTGAACCGATCGACGGGCGGTCTCTCCGGTGATCCACCGGCTCTCGCCGGTCCGGGTCGCAATTCGCGAGTCCAGCGTGGAGGCCAGCTTCAGGCTCACCAGCGGACGGCCGCGCGCGGTGCGCGACCGGAACCCGTCCAGGACTCCTTCCGCCTCGCCGGCACACAGCCCGGTCTCGACGGCGACACCCGCAGCCCGCAGCTTGGCGAAGCCGCCGCCGTCGACCCGCGGGTCCGGATCGGAAATCGCGGCGACCACGCGGGCGACGCCCGCCGCCGCCAGCGCGTCGGCGCATGGCGGGGTCTTGCCGTAATGGGCACAGGGCTCCAGGCTCACATAGGCCGTTGCGCCGGCGGCCCGGCCGCCGGCGCGCCGCAGCGCCACGGCCTCGGCATGCGGCCGCCCGCCGTCGGCCGTATGGCCGCGGCCGACGACTTCGCCGTCGGCGACGATGACGCACCCCACCGCCGGGTTGGGCCAGGCGCGGCCGAGCGCGCGGCGGGCCAACGCGATCGCCACGCGCATATGGTTCCGGTCATTCGTTGGCGCCGGCGCCACTCAACGTCCCGACAAAGTGCTCGAAATCGCGCGCTTCCCGGAAGTTGCGGTAGACCGAGGCGAAACGGACATAGGCGACCTGATCGAGGCCGGCGAGCGCATCCATGATCAACTCGCCGACGGCGCTGGACTCGATTTCGGTCTCGCCGGCGCTTTCCAGTCGGCGAATGATCCCGTTGATGACCCGCTCGACCCGCTCGGCCTCGACCGGCCGCTTGCGCAGCGCGATCTTCATCGACCGGGCGAGCTTTTCGCGGTCGAGCGGCTCGCGCGCGCCGCCCTTTTTGATCACCGTCAGCTCGCGTAGCTGGACCCGCTCGAAGGTGGTGAACCGCTGCGAGCAGGCCATGCAGACGCGGCGGCGGCGGATCGCGGAATTGTCTTCCGTCGGGCGCGAGTCCCTGACCTGTGTATCGTCGGATCCGCAGAACGGACAACGCATTCGCGCGCCTCATCCCTTATTGCGTCGACCGACGCCAACGCGCTGGCGGCCCGGAGGAAACGCCCGCGGCGACCGGTCATGCATCGGGGTATATCGGAAACCGTTGGCAGAGCGCCAGTACCCGTGTGCGTACCGAAGCCTCCACCGCGCCGATCTCCCGGTCGGCGCCGGCAAGCCCATCGACGACCTCGCAGATCAGTGCGCCGACCTGCTCGAATTCCGCGATGCCGAACCCGCGGGTCGTCGCCGCGGGAGAGCCCAGGCGAACGCCCGAGGTGATCATCGGCTTCTCGGGGTCGAACGGAACGCCGTTCTTGTTGCAGGTGATGCCGGCGCGCTCCAGGCTCTGCTCGGTGAGCTTGCCGGTCAGCCCCTTGGGCCGGAGATCGACCAGCATCAGGTGAGTGTCGGTCCCGCCCGAAACGATGTCGAGCCCGCTCGCGGCCAGCCGCGCGGCGAGCGCCCTGGCGTTGGCGACCACGGCAGCCGAATAGGCCGCGAACTCCGGACGGAGCGCCTCGCCAAGCGCCACGGCCTTGGCGGCGATGATGTGCATCAGCGGCCCGCCCTGGGTGCCGGGAAAGATCGAGGAGTTCACCTTCCTGGCGATGTCCGCATCATTGGTGAGGATCATCCCGCCGCGCGGTCCGCGCAGGGTCTTGTGGGTTGTCGTGGCGACGACATGGGCGTGCGGCAGCGGGCTGGGGTGGACGCCGCCGGCCACGAGACCGGCGAAATGAGCCATGTCGACGAAGAGGTAGGCGTCAACCGCATCGGCAATCGTCCGGAACCGCGCGAAGTCGATCACCCGCGGGTAGGCCGAGCCGCCGGCGATGATCACGCGCGGCCGGTGCTCGCGGGCCAGTCGCTCGACCTCGTCGTAGTCGATCAGCGCATCTTCGCGGCGAACGCCGTACTGGACGGCATGGAACCACTTGCCCGATTGGTTGGGCGGCGCGCCATGGGTCAGATGACCGCCGGCGGCCAGCGACAGACCGAGAATCGTATCGCCCGGCTGGCAGAGCGCAAAATAGACCGCGTTGTTCGCCTGGGCGCCCGAATGCGGCTGCACGTTGGCGTAGGCGCAGGAGAACAGCGTCTTGGCGCGCTCACGCGCGAGCTCTTCAGCGATGTCGACGAACTCGCAGCCGCCGTAATAGCGCCGCCCGGGATAGCCTTCGGCGTATTTGTTGGTCAGCACCGAGCCGGCGGCCTGGAGAACCGCGCGCGAGACGATGTTCTCCGAGGCGATGAGCTCGATCTGGTCCTGCTGCCGCACGAGCTCGGACCGCATTGCGGCGTGCAGCTCGGGATCGCTGTCTTCGAGCGCCGCGGTGAAGAATCCGCCGAGCGATTCGGGGTCGGCGCCAGGCAGGTTCAAAGCCATGATCTCTCCACTATGAACCGGCGGCCGGGGCGAATGCGGCCTTGGCCAGCTTGTCCAGGCGCCGACGATGGCGCCCGCCTTCGAATTCGGTCTCGAGAAACGCCGCGAGGCAGGTCCTGGCGGTCTCGTCCGAGACCCGCCTTCCTGCCAGGACCAGCACGTTGGCGTCGTTGTGCCGACGGGCAAGCCGCGCCCCCTCGGCATCATGGACCAGCGCGGCGCGAATGCCCGGGTGGCGGTTCGCGGCGATCGACATGCCGACGCCGCTGCCGCAAATCAGCACCCCCCGCTCGGAGATCCCGGCGGAGAGCCTGGCGACAAGCGCGTCCGCAAAGTCGGGATAGTCGACCGGTTGCTCGTTATCGGTCCCGAGATCCAGCACGTCCAGCCCCCGCTCGGCAAGATAAGCGTAAACCGCCTGCTTGAGCGAAAAGCCGGCGTGGTCCGCAGCCAGGGAAATCGGTTTTGCAGTCATCGTCACGTTGCGGGCTCGTGCGGGCTCGGCAGCGTGGGCGCTTGACTATCACAGCATCGGCGGGCATTCCACCCTGGCGTCGGCTATCCGTTACAGTGGACGGCCCGAACCACCGCAAGACCCGGGCGCAAGATCCCGGCTTGTCAAATCGTCGCAGATCCAACCGTTCCGATTATCTCGAACACATATCCGCAGCGGTTATCCGCAGCGGTCCAACCCGGTCGTTTATGGCGGCCGCAAGACGTCGGGTTTTGCCTGCCTTTTCTGCCGTTTCCGCGGCGCCCGGGAAGATTGGCGCAAGAAAAGCCATCCCCTGTAACTCAGAAAAATGTTGCGCGTTGCACAATTTCTCGCGTTAAGTTGCCGGTGTAACAGAATTTGACATCTATAGCTGTGCGTGCTACGCCTCCCAACTCTATCCGACAAGAGGGCAAACCATCAAATGGTGGAAGAAGGAACAACTGTGATCGATCGGACTGAAATGCTCCGCATGGCAGCCGATATCGTGGCCGCGTATGTAAGTAATAACACCGTGCCGGCAAATCAGGTGCCGGAAATCATCAGCGCCGTCTTTAATTCTCTGATCGGCGTCGACGGCGCCAGACCCGAACAGGCGGCGGAACCTGCGAAGCCGGCCGTGAGCATTCGGCGCTCGGTTACTCCGGACTATATCGTGTGTCTCGAGGACGGCAAAAAGCTCAAGATGCTGAAACGGCACCTGAGAGCCGCCTACGACATGACTCCCGATGAATATCGGGCCAAATGGAACCTGCCTGCGGACTATCCGATGGTAGCGCCGAACTACGCCGCACAACGCTCGGCCTTCGCCAAGAAGATCGGGCTCGGCCGCAAGAAGGGGCAGAAGCCGCGCCGCACGCGACGCGCCTGATCGGACCCGCAAACGGAATCGCGCGCGCCGGTTTCGAGGCGCGCGATTTTGATTCGGCAAAGCGCGCGCGGGCGGGACGATTCCCCGCGCGCGTCAGCGGCAGTCGAGGATCGCCTGGCGCAGCGCCGCGTAGTCCTCGACCGGCGGAAGATCCGGGAACTCGTCGCGTACGGCCTGGGGCGCCCGAAACAGAATGCCGACATGCGCCGCGCCCAGCATGGCGGTATCGTTGTAGGAATCGCCCACCGCGGTGACGTGGAAATTGAGCGCCTGGAAAGCCTGCACGCTCGCGCGCTTGTGATCGGCATGGCGCAAATTGTATTCGGTGATCGCGCCGTCCCCGGCGATTGTGAGGCTGTGGCAGAACAGCGTCGGCCAGCCGAGGACGCGCATCAACGGCCGGGCGAACTCCTCGAACGTATCGGAAAGGATCACCACCGGCCCCTGCTCGCGGAGCCAGTCGAGGAAATCCGCCGCGCCGGGCAGCGGCGCCATGTCGGCGACGACCGCGGCGATGTCGTCCATCCCCAGCCCGTTGTCGTCCAACAGACGCAGCCGCTGGCGCATCAGCGCGTCGTAATCGGGGATGTCGCGGGTGGTCGCGCGCAGCGCCTCGATGCCGGTACGCTCGGCAAGGCCGATCCAGACTTCCGGGATCAGTACGCCTTCGAGATCGAGACAGAACAAGCGCACGCGAAATCTACACCGTTCCCGGGGCCGCCTCAGACATCGGCCGGCGCCAGCGGTTCGCGGCCGCGGACCAGATCGGCCGCCTTCTCGGCGATCATGATCACCGGGGCGTTGATGTTACCGCCCACGAGGTCGGGAAAGACCGAGGCGTCGACCACCCGCAACCCGTCGATCCCGCGCACTCTCAACTCGGGGTCGACGACGGCCATGTCGTCACTGCCCATCTTGCAGGTCCCGGCCGGATGGTGCGCCGTCGCCGAGGTCGAGCGGATATAGGCGTCGATCCCCGCGTCGGAGGTCACGTCCGCGCCGGGATCGGTTTCGGCGACGCCGAAGCGCTTCAACTCCTCGGTTTCACCCACCTCGCGCACGCGCTTGAACCCCTCGCGGAGGATCTCGACATCGGCGTGCTCGGACAGGAAATTCTGGAAGATACGGACCTTCTTGCGCGGATCGGCGGAGGCGAGCCTCACCTCGCCCCGGCTCTGCGGGCGCAGCAGCACCGGACGGCACCCGAACCCGTCGGGCCAGGCGCGCCTGTATCCGGGGAACCAGGGATAGGTTTCCACCGGCAGGTCGCGGAACAGGAACTGAATGTCGGGAAGGTCCGCCTCGGGCCGGCTCTTGACGAAGGCCATCACGCCCGCGGGCAGGTCGGTCGCGGGTCCGCTGCCGGCGAGGTAGGCCCGCGGGAGGTCCATCGCAATCTGGTCGGCCCGCATTTGGGTGCGGAAGACGCCGGCTTTCTCGCGGCTGTAGTTGACGATCGCCGACAGATGGTCCTGCAGGTTCTTGCCGACGCCGGGCAGCTCGTGGACGGTCTCGATGCCGTGCTCGCCGAGCTCGTCGGGCTTGCCGATGCCCGACAGCATCAGCACCTGCGGGGAGTTGATCACCCCACCGGACAGCAGGATCTCGCGCCCGGCCCGAACCTTGTGCGGTTGCCCGTTCCGCTCGTATTCGAGCCCCGTCGCACGGCCGTTCTCGATCAACAGCCTGGTGGCGAGCGCCTTGGTGTGCAGCGTTACGTTGGGGCGACCCAGCACCGGCTTGAGATAGGCGACCGCGGCGCTGCAGCGTTTGCCGTTGCGGATGGTTTGCTGGATCCGGCAGAAGCCCTCCTGCTCGGCGCCGTTGTAGTCCTCGGTGTATTTGTGGCCGATCGCCCTGGCGCCCTCGACATAGGCATCGACGAAGTCGTCGTTATAGGTACCGGTTCGCACGGTCAGCGGGCCGCCGCCGCCGCGGTGCTCGTCCGGACCGCCCTCCCAGCTCTCGGCCTTGCGGAAATAGGGCAGCACGTCGGCATAGGACCAGCCCGGGCAGCCCTTTTGGCGCCACCGGTCGTAATCGCCCCGGTGGCCGCGTACATAGGCCATGGCGTTGATCGAAGACGAGCCCCCGATGATCCGCCCGCGGGCGCATTCGATGCTGCGATTGTCGAGGTTGGGTTCGGGTTCGGAGAAATACATCCAGTCGTGGCGGCGCTCTGCGAGCAGCACGCCCCAGCCGAGCGGGATATGAATCATCGGATCGCGATCCCAGCCGCCAGCCTCGACCACCAGCACCTGGACGTCGGCGTCCTCGCTCAGCCGGTTGGCCAGCACGCAGCCCGCCGAACCGGCGCCGATGACGACATAGTCGTAGCTGCTCCGGTCGGCCATGACCCCGCCCCGCCTCGATCGCATTTGCCCAAGCATAGCAGAGCGGCCGGTCTGGCGCTATCCGGCCGCGCCCGCGCGGCAAACCGTCGCCCTGCGGACATGCGGGATGCCGGGCGATGCACGCGCGGCCTGTCTGCCGGGATCGTCCGGTCGGGCGGCAACGGTCTCCTACGCACCGTTGCCGGCAAGCCACGCCAGGCACTCGGCGCGCAGCGCCTCTTCCTCGGGGCTGTAGACGACGATTGTCGGGGTCGAGGGCACACCGGTCTTCGATTGGCGGAAGCATAGAAAGCGCATCTCCGGCGGGAAGGACGACAGGTCCATGTCCTCGTAGAAGCGCGCCGGCACCGAGTGCGGCGCGACCGGGTCCATCCGGTCCTTCTCGTAGACCCCGGTCCGTCGGAACAAGCGCCAGACGCCGGCGCGCCGCTCCAGGAGATCGAAGAACCTGAACAGCGAGGTGAAGTCGAACTCGTGGCCGTCGATGCGCGCGCGGGCATAGAGCGTCACATGGCAGCGGCTGAAGGCGCGCTCGCCGTCGATGAGGATCAGCGGCCCGGCGAAGGCATGCTTGACGTGCGCGCCCGGCGGCCGTCGCTCGGCCATCGCCTTCGAGCCGGCCAGGAAGTCGGCAGCCGGCCCTGACATCCAGGAGATGCTGATCCTCGCATCGTCGTGGAAGCACGCCGCCAGCGTCTCCCAGTCATCGGCGTCTCGTGCATGTCCCCAGCGCATCAGTAGATTGGCGATCTCATACTCATCCAGCATCGCTTGCCGAGGCGCCGCGTCCGTCATAGACCCTCTCTCGATTGCGCCGTCCGACGGCAACCATGCGGCAATCATACAGCGTCGTCCCGACACGCGCAGCGCGTAAGAGCGGTGTCTTGGCCGATCGAAACGCTGTAGAGATCCCGGGCCGGACGGGCGGCCGAACGCTTGAAGCCTCCGGTCTTGAAACCGAACCCGGTTCGTTCTGAAAACACTATTTTCCAAGGGTTTCCGGGAAAAGGCTAAAGCGGCCGTTCGCCAGCGGACAGCCTCCGTTTTGCGAGGCCGTACATCGCCATGCGTTGCATGGTCGGGCCTGCGATCGACCGACGCACCGAGCGACGGGAAGCTTCACTGGATTCTTCGGCGAAACAGGAACCGACGGGCGGACAGTCCCGGTTTACGGACGGCAACAACGCTACGGCAAGGAATTCAGGCGGGCGCACGGATCGTCGTGCAGGGCATGACTGGTCGCGAGGGCCGGTTGCGCGCCAACCTGATGATCCAGGCCGGCGCCGTGATCACCGCGGCGGTGACGCCGGGGCGCGATGGCGAACGGGTGCTGGACGTTCCGGTCTTCGACACCGTGGCGGCGGCAAAGCGGCGACATCCGGAGATAAACGCAAGCCTGGTCGTCGTCCCACCGGCCGCTGCGCGTGACGCCGCGCTGGAGGCGATTGCCGCGGACATCGAACTCGTCCGCCTGATGCCCGAGCGTCTGCCGCAACAAGACGCGATGGAAATCATCGCTCACGCCCGCGCGCGCCACGATCGTGATCTGGCCCGACTCGTGATCTGGCCCGACTCGTGATCTGGCCCGACTCGTGATCTGGCCCGACTCGTGATCTGGCCCGACTCGTGATCTGGGAAGTCGCCGCGCGGACCGCCCTGGATCCCGAGTTCATAAGCCCGTCGACGGCGATCATCGCCGCCCTGCCCCGGGCCGCCGGGTGAAGCCGCGATCCTCGAAGCACTGCTGGAGGGGCTGCAACTCAACCAGCTCAAGATCTATGACGGGGGAGTGCTCAACGAGGGGCTCGATCGGGTGATCAGCGACAATATCCGCTTCCCCGAATCCTCGATGGGCGATCTGCCGGCGCAGGTCGCCGCCTGCCGGCTGGCGACGCGCCGACTCGACGAGCTCTGCTGGAGAAGTACGGCCCAGCCACGGTGCGCGGCGCGCTGTGGCCCATCACGGTCTGCTCGGCGGCGCGGTGGTGTTCTTCGGCCGCCACCCCGATACCGGGCGCAACTTCGTCGTCCAGAGCATCGAGGGCGGCGGCTGGGGCGATCCGCTGGACCGCGGACCCGCAAAGGGTGTCGGCAGAAACGTCTCGGAGGGCTATCTCTCGCTCGACGCGAAGATGCTGGATGTCGATGTCGCGGCGACATCGGATCTGCGCCGGACGCGCCACCCCGCGCGCCACCCCGATGGATTGTTCGCGACCGGGTTTTGCGACATCATGAACCGTCGCCGTTGCGGCGCAACCGGCTGGAGCACATGCGATGCGCATCGTCGATTCACATTTTCACTGGTGGCCGCGCTCGATCTTCGAGCAGCTGTGCAGGACCAGCACATACCCGCGCGCCGAGGTCAATGACATCGGCGGCTATGCCTATTGGCGCCGCGAGGACAGCGCCGAGCCGCTGAACATCTGGGCCGAGTGGTTCGACCTCGACAAGCAGCTCGAGCACATGGACGGGCTCGGCCACGATGTCGATGTGGTTTGCTCGATCGGGCCTTTCTCGGTTCACTTCTCCGACATTCCCGTTGCCCGGGGCCGGGACGATGCGATGCTGTGGAACGAGGAGATGGCAGGCGCGCAGCGCAGGTTTCCCGGCCGCGTGTGGGCCAGCGCGGCCGTGCCGCTGACCGACGCCGAGGTCGCGATCGAGGTCCTCGATCATGCGATCAACGACCTCGGCCTCATGGGAGTCAACCTGCCGGGCAGCGTCGGCGGCGACCCGCGCATCGACGCCGATCGGCTCGAGCCGTTCTACGCCCGGGTCGAGGAGCTCGGCATTCCGATGTTCCTGCACCCGACCGACGCCATCTTCCAGGATATGCTCCAGGGCTATGATGGGGCGCTGCATCTCAGTCTTGGCCGCGTCATCGAGCTCAGCGTCGCCGCGTCGCGGCTGATCTTGTCGGGAACGCTCGAACGCCATCCCGATCTGACGGTCGTGATGTCCCATACCGGCGGCGCTTTGCCCTACCAGTCCGGCCGCATGGACAAGAACGGCAAGGCGGCAAGGCTGGCCAAGCCGCCCAGCGCCTATATCCGGCAGATGTACAGCGACACCGTCTCGCCCCATATGGCGGGCATCAAGTTCGCGATCGAATATTTCGGCGTCGACCGGGTGATGTACGGCAGCGACTACCCGTGCTGGAGCCCGGCGGACGCGCTGCGGTATTTCGATGAAGTCGGGCTGCCGTCCGAGGATCGGGAGAAGATCCTCAACACCAACGCGCGGCGCATTCTCGGGCTGCGCGACCCGGCGGCGCCGGGCGTTCGGCAGGACGCGAGAGATCCCGCTTTCGTATAGGAAAACCGGCTCGCGAAGGAGCCTCCGCGCCTCGCACGGGCCTGGATCGAGGGTAGGCAGGCCGACGCGGCTGCGCGGGTGGACGCTGCATCGGAAACTTTATTAGAATACCGACCGCGCTCTGGGCGCCAATTCGCATATTGGCGCCCGACCCGGTTGCGGAAAGAGTGGTGTTTCAACTCGGATGGGTGGCCGAGCGGTTGAAGGCGCCGGTCTTGAAAACCGGCAGGCGCGCAAGCGTCTCGTGGGTTCGAATCCCACCCCATCCGCCATTATCCTGTAGCGAACCCGAGATAAGGCTCCTGATTGGGGCCTTTTTCTTTTTGTTTCAAAGGCGTTTAGCAGAGGCGCCCGAACCTCCGAGACTGGCGCAGCACCGCATTTCGGCCTCTGAACCGCTTTCGTCTCAAACTGGGCGAACCTCGCCCGGCCCGGTTCGGCTTCGTGAAGTTCAAATTTTTCAACGGGTTTCGCAGGTTGCTCAACGGCGCATTCAGCAGGCATCCTTCCGGTTGGCGTGGCCGCCCAGAGAACGCGCAGCAGGCATATTCCAGGGAATGCGCGCGTAGCCCGTCGTTATGCTGGCGACTTGGGCAAGCCGCCGATCGTCCGGTCCGCCTGTCGTAGCCCCGAGCACAACCGCGCCGACGGCGGCGTAACCCGTCTTTCGTCAAGGAGATGGGCACGTCCTACGGGGAGTTCCTGACCCCCGCCAAGGCGAAGATCGCCGCCGGCGCGCCGCGCCACGCCATGACGGACCCCGAGCTCGTATCCGTCTATGCCTACACCACCTCTGACACCAGGTGGGGATACAGCCCCCTCAACGAGGCGCTGCGTTCGGGCGACGAAGCGCGGATCGCAAACGTGGAAAACTACCGCGACACCCTCAACGCGGCGCTCGCCAGGCTGCCCGACCAACCCGGCACGGTGAAGCGTGGAGCCATGCTTCCGGAGTCGGTCCTGGAGCGATATTCGGTCGGCGCCGTCGTCACCGAGGATGCCTTCACCAGCACTTCCACCGGCCCGGGGTTCTCAGGACCCCATCGGTTCCTTATATATTCCAGGCACGGGAAGCGGATCGAACCCTATTCGGCTCACCCCAGTGAGCACGAGGTGCTGTTCGCTGCGGGAACAAGGTTCGAGGTCTATGAGATCAAGCCCGGCGATGGCGGACAAGTGACCATATATATGGAAGAGATCGAGTGATGCCGACGATGGCGAATTTGACACCAGAGCAGAAGCGCAGACTGGAGGAGTTGAGGCGGGTGGCCAAGGAGGCCGAGAACCTGCCGCCGCCGTCGGCCGAGTTCCAGGCCAAGATGGACGACCAAGCCCTCACCAACTACATCCTCTCTCAACCCGGACCCGCGCGGGACGCCTATCTCAAGATCACCACCATGCCCCGCGACCAGTTCGAGGCCGAGTTCGCCGACGTCCTCAACGCCAACGCCTACGACGAGGACGAGGACGCCGCCGACGGCTGATCCGCACGGCTCGATTTTCCCCGCCGGAACCACCCCTCCGAACGCCCCGGATTTACCGCCGTTTCAGCACCCCTGAAACGCCCCGAAATTCCCCCTGCAAGCCCGGATTCGCAAAGACTTTCCGCCGCCCCTCCCCCTCCCCCGCTCGAAGCATCTGGACGGCGCCGCCCTCGACATTGCCATGGCGAACCACGACCCAGTCGCCTTCGAGGCGGCCGCGCGCGAAGTCGGGTTCCCTGGTTTCGGCTTCTACCCGCGCTCGGGTTTCATGCATGTCGACCTTGGTCCCGCGCGCCAGTGGGGCGAGCGCTTTCCGGTCCGGGAGACGGCATTTGCAGCCGAGACGCCGCCCGCGCGCGAAGTGCTGGCCGACAACCGCACCATGAAGAGCGGCGGAGCGGCCGGCTTCGCGACGCTGGGTGCTGCGGGCGCCGAAGTCGCGCGGAGCGTCCTGGCCGAGACGCAGACAACCATCCTGCCGCTCGTCCCGTATCTCGACACGCTGCGCCGGGTGTTCATCGCCGTGGCGCTTGGCGGGATCACGGTCACGCTCTGTGCCCGGCTCGGCGATTGGAAGCAGAGGCGGCGATGATTGGCGCGCTCTTCACGGCGTTCGCCGCCAGCCCGTGGATGCGGGCGGCGCTGCGCTACGGCGGCCCATCGTGCTCGCGGCGTTCCTGTTTCTGCTTCGCACTTCGGCGCTCCGGTGAGCGCGCCGGACGACTGGCGGAACGCCTCGAAAGCACGGAGAAGGTCAATGATGTCCAACGCCAGATGCTGGGCGCTACGGCTCGCCGTCCTCGCGATCGCGACGACCTCGCTAACCGGCTGCACGACGGGCGTTTCTAAGCCGCGCATTGCCATCGTCTGCCTGCCCCTGGTCGAGTACAGTCGGGAGTTTCAGGCGCGCGCGGCCGAGGATCTCGCGCAGCTGCCGGAAGGGTCTGCCATTGCCGAAATGCTCGCCGACTACAGCGTCATGCGGGATCGGCTCGGGTGTGTCGGTGATGTTGCTGCTTGCACAAGAGGATTCTCACGCCATTCTTTGTTCGAGCCGGTGCTTGCGCTTAGGCCAATCGGGCAGGACGCGATCCAACAGTTCAAAAAAATCTGGTCCGTGGTGCGGCACCGCGATGTGGCAGAGCTCGTGCGTGATGACGTAGTCAATCGCGTCCATGGGCGCCTCGATCAGACGGCGATTGAGTAGAAGACGCGATGCCGGCGACATCGAACCCCACCGCTGCCGAAATTGGCGCACGATCAAACCCTTGGGGCGGAAGTCGTCAGGCACCGGGAAGCGCAGAAGGTTGACTTCCAGGCGCTCGGCGAATTTCGCATGTGCCCGCTGTCGATACCAAGCCTCGACGAGCTCGCGCGTGACCTCGGACCTCTCCGGCCTATGAGTTTGGACGACGATGAAGCCACGGACGAGCTTCACCGTCGCCTGGACGTGGGGCACTACCTTCAACCGATACTGGCGTCCGAGATAAAGATGGGTCTCGCCCGCCACATATTGGCGATCCGGGGTGCGCGGAAGGAACTGGATGAAATAGCGCTGCTGACGCCGGATCCAGGCTGCGCGCTTGCACACCTTCTCCTCGATTGCCGCCAGCGGAGCATCCTGCGGGGCGGCGATGACAACGGAAGCATCAGGCTCGACAGCGATTTCCAGTGTCGTCCGTTCACGGCGCACAATGGCGAAGTCGATCCTGTGTTCACCGTACTGGACGCTGTGTCGTTCGGTCTTCATCCCGGAAACCGCGCCCGCGCAAGGTCCATGATCTTGAGCTCAAGGTCGTCCATCACCTCTACTGGCAATGCGATGCCACGTTCATCGCGAAGGATGTCGAAGAAATAGTCGTCGATAGCGTCGCGCATCTTGTTCTGAGCGATGTCGTTGGACCAGACATCGACGATGTGATGGGACTTGATGACGTCGATGATCGTGAGCCCGATGGACGCGACTTCATCCGCCTCAATGGGTTCGCCGTCATCGGTCGCGAGTAAGCCTTCAAGGATCCCAAAAAACGCCTGCCCATCGTCGTTGCCTCTGATCGCATCCGGCACCTCGCGACCCCGGTCCTTGCGCGCGACCTTGCTCGCCAGATCGACAACGTTCTTGAGGTAGTCCCGTTCGGAGATCCGTTTGGCTCGGTAGTCGCGGATGGTCTCCTCCAGCAACTCGGAGAACTTCCGGTAGAAGGTCGGGTCCTCCTCCATCTTTTCGGTGATAGTCCGCCGTGTCGCGCTGGCGATCCGGTCCGCCCTTGACGCCTCGGAGACGCCCGTTTCCTCCACCACGGCTTTCAGCGCGTCCGGGTCGTTGATGTTGACCATCTCGATGATCGTCTCGGTCGGCATGGCAACCACATGGTCGTCGAGCAGCTTCTGAATCTTCGGCTCGAACTCCTTGACGTCGATGGTCTCCTGGTAGCGCAGCTGGACCGAGCGCCGCAGTTCCGAAAACTGCTTCCAGTCCCGCTTCATGGCATCGATCTTCGACTCGTCGAAGACGCCGAAGAGCTTGTCCGACGATAGCGAAATATGTAGGCAGCGGCTGAACGCCTTCAGCCGTTCATAGAATTCCTGCCGGATCGCCTCGTCGGCCAGGAACTGCTCGAACTGCTCCATATCCTTCTTGTTCTTGACCGGCTTGAACAGGTCCCAGAGCTGATCGTGCAACTGGGGCAGCCTCCGGATTTCCTCGCGCATGTCGTGGACCGTGTCGGCGAGATCGTCGGCATCAAAGCCCTCAAAGGCGCTATAGGTCGTCAGCGCCGTGTCCAGTTCTCCGAGCAGCCCCTCATAGTCGATGATGAAGCCGAACTGCTTCTCGGTTGCGCCGTCTTCGTAGAGCCGGTTCACGCGGGCGATTGCCTGCAGCAGGTTATGTTCGCGCAGCGACTTGCAGACATAGAGCACGGTATTGCGCGGCGCATCGAAACCGGTCAGCAGCTTCGAGACGACGATGAGGACTTCCGGATCGCCGGACCCTTTGAACGCCTCGATGATCTGCCGTGTGTATTCGTCCTCGGTCTTGTACCTGGCCATCATCTGCGCCCAGAACCCACGCACGAGGTCCTTCGATTCCTTGTCAACCTCCTCGTTGCCCTCGTTGTCATCGGGAGGAGAGATGACGATTTCGCTGGTGACGTGCCCGATCTCGTCGAGCACTTCCTTGAAGCGGACGGCTGCTGCCTTGGACGGCGCCACGAGTTGGGCCTTGAACCCAGTGCCCTGCCAGTGCTGGCGAAAATGCTCCGAGATGTCGAAGGCTTTCGCCCGGATTGCCTGCCCCGTTTTCGACAGGGCGTCCATGCGCGAGAACTTGCGCTTCAGGTCGGACTTCTGGCTATCGGTCAGGCCTTCGCTGATCTTGTCGAACCACTTGTCGATCACGCCGCCATTGACCTGCTGCTCGACGAGGCGGCCCTCATAGAGGAGCGGCACGACGGCTCCATCAGCAACAGCCTCGTCAATCGCGTATTTGTGGACCAAGCCGCCGAAGGTCGAGAGCGTATTCTTCTCCTTCTTCAGGAGCGGCGTTCCGGTGAAGCCGAGATAGCAGGCCTTCGGCAGCAGCCGGCGCATCCGCGTAGCGAACTGGCTGTGACCGCCATAGCGGCCGGTCTGCGAGCGATGGCTTTCATCGACCAGGACGAACACGTTGGCGTCCTCGTCGACATCTTCGGCGGCTTTGGCTGCCGTATCGAACTTGTTGATGATGGTCGTCACGAGCGGTGTCCGGTTGCGGATCAGCTCGATCAGATGGGCCCCGCTAGTCGCCCGCACGGGTTCCAGTTCGCAGGACTTGAACGTGTCCTTGATCTGCTTGTCGAGATCGTCGCGGTCGGTGACGATAAGGATGCGCGGATTGGGAATGGCCTTGTCGAGCGCAAGGGATCGACCCAACATCACCATGGTCAGGGACTTGCCCGACCCTTGAGTGTGCCAGATTACACCGCCCTTGCGCCGGCCGTCGAGGTTGAACTGGCGGACACGCTCGACAGCCTTGCGGATCCCAAAGAACTGCTGGTGGCGCGCGACCTTGCGGGCGCCGCCATCGAACACTGTGAAACGACGGATCAGATCCAGTAGGCGTTCCGGCCGACACAGCGCATGAATAGCGCGGTCCTGCGCGGTGATCGCGCGCGGCCCCTCGGCTGCAAGCGCCTCGAAATGGTCACGCGCGAAGGCGAAGTCGCCCGAGAAGACCGCATCAGCCTCAGCCCCCGTGAGAGGCCGATTGGCTAGGGGATCGATGTACTCGTCCCGGTCTTCCTCATCCCACCACATTTGCCAGAACTGCCGCGGTGTGCCCACGGTGGCGTACCGCGCCTCGACTCGGTTCATGACCATGAGAATCTGCGCGAAGTGGAATAGCTGCGGGATGTTGTCTTCGTTCTGATAGCCGATCAGCTGGCTACCAGCCTTCTTCAGGCTCTCGGTCGGCCGCTTGTTCTCGATCACCAGAAACGGGATGCCGTTCACATAGGCGACAATATCGCACCGCTTGGTTTGGGTGCTGGCCGTGCGCTCGACGGAAAGCTCGGCCGTCACGTGATAGACGTTGTTCGCTGGCGTCTCCCAATCGATGTAGCGGAACGAATAGGACTTGGAGTCCCCCTGGATCGTCTTGGTGATAGTCGTGCCAAGGACGAGAGTGTCGTAGATGTCCTGGTTGGTGCCGCGCAGGCCCTTTTGCCGGTCGGGCGTGGGCTTCAGTCGGCGAATAGCCTCATGCGCATCCTCGAGGTCGAAGGGATAGTCCCGCCCCCGATGGGTAAAGCTGTTGATCTTCAAGAGATGGTCGGCAAGGATGTCGTCGAGCACCACGTTGCGCAGACGGCCACCGCGCAGACGCACTGCCTCGGCCTGGGACAGCGGCGTGAACCCCAGCGCCACCAACAGCTGCAGGGCGGGGATCTGGGACTGATGTTTCTCGGCGGCGTCGAAGGTCATTGCGTACCCTCCGAAAACAGCCCGGAGAGTGATGCCCGCGCGGCGACGACATTGATGTTGGCTTTGATAATGCGATCGAGGTCGCTGCCATCCGTGTAGATGGCGGGTGCAACGCAATGGACCCTGCCATCATTGATGTAGTTGTCGGCCTTATCGCGCGCGCCCTTGGTGTGGGGCTTGAAGACGGCCACCGAAAGCCCGCCCTGTTCCTTGACGAGTCGAAAGCACGGGATATCGGTCGGGCCGTCGCCGATGAACACCATGTTCTCGAAGGGCACGGGCCGGTCACGCTTCTCGACGAACTGGTTGATCTTGCTGTTGTCGCTCAGGTCGAGAGCGCCCTTGTTGATGCGGAACAGATATTGCGTCTTGGTCGTGTAGTTCACGGCGAGCGCCGGCCAGGTGGCGACGCCGTTCGGGTCGAAGATGAACCTCGACGCATAGACCTGGGCGAACTTGGAAGCGATCGGCGTGCCGGCGAAGATCTCGGCATTCCCCGACGAGACGAGGTAATGTTGAACGCGGACACCCCGCACCTTGCCATAGCCGGTGATGCGGTCGAACCACTCTTCGACCCCATCAAAAAGCTGGATGGTCTTGCCCCGTGCTTTGAAATCGTCCCGCCGCACCGGAACTTTGGCCGCGGCCGCCTTGCTCAGCATCAGGTTCATGTAGACAAGCACTTCGTCCGCCTTATGCTCCTTGGTCAGGTGCTTTACCTCGGCCCAGAACTCCTTCGGTTTCATGCCGATGTCGGGCAGGAACTGGTGTTCCGGCATGTTGCCGTTCGCCAACGTGCCGTCGAAGTCGTAGGCGATCGCCATTTCGATGTATTTCTTAGCCATACGATCTCTCCTTCAGACGGCGACGCGCCATTCGCCCGTCAGCAGCTTCTGCATCAGGCCGCGTTTCTGGCGGGTGAACAGGTCGATCTCCGCTTCGATGGCGGCGAGTTCGGCCCACGATACTTCCACCACCTCGGCGATGGCGGATTGCTCGGCTGGATCCATCGGCAGGTGCAATTTGCCTTCGAGGAAGCGGCGATTGGTGATTGCGATGGTGTTCTTTGCGCCCTTTTGCACAAGCGGGTGCAGGTAGTTGCGCACCGCGACGGGGGACTCGAACAGGGCATCGAGGATCACGCCGAGCGCGCGGGTCGCCGGGGCGAATACACCGTAGAGCGGCGAGACGATTACCTCTTGCGAAATCTTGCTCTGCTTGATGATGCCTAGCGGGAAATCTCCGGTCGGGCTCTTGGTGTAGACGATATCGCCGGGCAGAACGCGGTTGTAGTGACCGGTTTCGGCAGCAGCGAAGGATCGTCCAAGGTGCTCGATCTGATTGACCATGCCTTTGTGGACCGAGACAGAGAACACTTCCTCTGCACCGGTCCCTTGCAGCCTGTGTTCGGTAAGCATCTCGCCCAGAGCCACATCGCGCCATTCATCCGTCTGACCGGGTAGCCGTGTGCGCCCTGTGAACAGATGAGTGCGCATCCAGATGCGGCGCCGAAGGTTTGCCGCCCGCAGCGTCTCCAGCTTCTCGATGGCCTCGTCCCATGTCCACAGGATATCGGCGATCTTGCGTTGTTCGGGGAGTGGTGGAAGCGGGAGCGGACAGTGCTTGCGGAACTCCGTCGGATTAATGTTCGCTTGGCTCACCCCGCGAGTTGAAAGGCGCTTCAGTGCCGTTTGGGCGATGGCGGTATTTAGCCAGTAGTTCACATATTCTGGATCGGCTTTCTCGCGATCAACGTCGAGCCTGACGAGATAGGACGCGAATACAGCTTGAGAGTCTTCTCTGACTATTCCCGCCTTGCCAACGAGGTCAGCACTGTTGGTTCGATTGAGAAGTATATCTCCACGCCGAAGTTGCATACCTGTCCAATCAGCTCCGCCGTCATCGACAGTAGCTAGGCCGATCAGATTTACAGATCCGTTGTTGAGATCGCGCATCCCGACTATGGGCGTGTTACCGGTGGAATCGCCGGGCTCGCTTAGACCATATTGCGTGCCCAGCAGAGCGTTTCCAACGGACACGAGGCGCCAGTCATCGGGCAACTCGCTATCGAAAAGAGAGCGGGTAAAGGCAGATTGATGGTTCTTTCGCTTAAGCATCGTTGCGCCCCTTCTTCCGCCCCTTGGCGACCTTCTCCATCTTCTCCAGCCGGGCGATGTCATCCGCGTCCGCCGCCAGCGCCTCGGCGGCACGGCGGTTGGCGTCGAATGCCTCAAGTCGCTCGATGGCCAGCTTCTGGGCTATGTCCATCCGCAACCGCCCGGCATGGGTCAGCACGTCACGTTCGTTAAAGGAGAGGAAGGCGTCGAGTTTGTCGGCCCATTCGGCCATGGTAACCGGCCGACGGCGCTTCGCCTGATCCTCCGCATAGTCGAGGTACATCACGACGATGCGGTTGAGCTCCTCGACCTCTTCGGCCTTGAGATAGTTTTTGGCGGTGCCGACATCGCCCTTGCGCACGACCGAGCCTTTCCAGCTGGTCAGGCCCATATTGGGTGCTCTGGGGTTGCTGCGGCTTTCGATCAGCTCGGCAGCCGTCTTGCCCGTGACCGCCCAGAGCATCTTGTTCTGCACCTTCTTAAAGAACGCCTGCGCCTGTTCGGACGTCTTGTCGTAGTCGATGGCGGTCGTGTAGAGGTCGCGCACCTTCTGGTAGAAGCGCTTCTCCGAAGCGCGGATGTCCCGGATGCGGGCAAGCCATTCGTCGAAATAGTCCCATTGCTCGGCTTGGCTAAGCCGGGCATCGTCCATGGCGAAACCCTTGACTAGGTATTCGCGCAGGACGGTTGTGGCCCAGCGGCGGAACTGGGTGCCGCGCGCCGAGCGAACCCGGTATCCGACCGCCAGAATGGCGTCCAGATTGTAGACCTTCGTGCGGTAGGCCTTGCCGTCCGAGGCAGTTGTCAAGGATTCCTTGACAACTGCCTCGGCCGTCAGCTCCCCCTCTGACAGGATGTTGTTGATGTGCAGGCTGACGTTTTGCTTGGAGGTGTCGAACAGCTCGGCCATCTCCAGCTGGGTCAGCCAGACCGTGCCATCGATGGCGCGCAGGCCGATGGTCGCTGCGCCATCGTCGGTGTTGTAGAGGATCAGTTCGCCTTCAGACACCGACGCCCAGCTCCTTCAGATAGCCAGCCATGCGCCCGCGCACCTCAGCCAACTCGATCTCGATCGTGTTGATCTGCTTCTGCAGGGCGGCGACGTCGATTTCCTCCTCCGGCTCGAAGGTGTCGACGTAGCGGGGGATGTTGAGGTTGAAGTCGTTCTCGGCGATCTCCTCCGGGCTGGCGCGGTGCGCGTATTTCTCGATCTCCGCCCGCGAGGCATAGGTTTCCAGCACCTTGGTGATATGCGCCTCGTCCATCACGTTCTGGGTCTTGCCCGGCGTGAACTCCTTGCTGGCGTCAATGAACAGGATGTCGCGCCGATCCTCATTTGCGCCGCCCTGTTCACGGGAGCGGTCGAAGACCAGAATAGCCACCGGAATGCCCGTGGTCGTGAACAGGTTGGCGGGCAGCCCCACCACCGCGTCGAGCAGGTTTTCTTCGATCAGCGCTTGCCGAATCCGCCCCTCGGCTCCGCCCCGGAACAACACGCCATGCGGAACGATGACGGCCGCCCGGCCGCTCTGGCGCTTGGCGATCTCGATCATGTGGGTGATGAAGCCGTAGTCGCCCTTGGACTTCGGCGGGATGCCACGCCAGTAGCGCTTGAACTGGTCGGTGTCCGCGTTTTCCGCCCCCCATTTGTCGAGGCTGAACGGAGGATTCGCCACCACCACGTCGAACTTCATCAGGTGATCGCCCTCGACCAGAGCGGGGCTGTTGAGCGTGTCGCACCACTCGATGCGCGCGGCGTCCTTGGCGTGGAGAAACATGTTCATCCGCGCCAGCGCCCATGTCGCGCCGTTCACTTCCTGGCCATAAAGGGCGAAGTTCTCGGACCCGACTTCCTCGGCCGCCCGGATCAACAGCGAGCCGGACCCGCAGGCCGGGTCGCAGATCGTATCACCCGGCTTGGGTGCCGCCAGTTTCGCCAGCAGGCGGGAGACGGCGGAGGGCGTGTAGAACTCGCCGGCCTTCTTGCCCGCATCGGACGCAAACCGCGAGATCAGATAGATGTAGCATTCGCCGATGATGTCCTCGGTCACCCGCGAAGGGCGCAGGTCGAGCGCGGGCTTGGCGAAATCTTCCAGCACGTTCTTGAGGCGACGATTGCGGTCCTTGACGCGCCCGAGATTGGCCTCGGAGTTGAAGTCGATGTTGCGGAACACCCCTGCGAGCTTGGCGCGGTTGGTATCTTCGATCCGCTCCAGCGCGATATTGATCCGCTCACCGATATCGGGCACGTTCCGCGCTTCATAAAGATCGTAGAAGCTGGCGCCTTCATGGAGGACGAAACGCTCGCGCTCCAGCCTGCGGCGGATCCGGGTTTCGTCCCTGCCATACTGCTTGCGGTAAGTTTCGAGGTGATCGTTCCAGTGGTCAGAGATGTACTTCAGAAACAGCATCACAAGGATGTAGTCCTTGTACTGTCCGGCATCGACGACGCCCCGAAAAGTGTCGCAAGCGGCCCAGGCCGTCTGGTTGACCTGTTGCTGGGTGAGTTGGTCGGTCATTTGGACGTCCTTTCCTGCCTCGTCTTGGGACGCATCCTGCTCGCTTGCTCGACGAGGATCAGGCTCATCATCTTTCTTCGTATCTCGGCGGCGAGTTGAGACAGCTCCCGCTCCCGCTCGGCCAGCGCATCGACCGCGACTATTCTTCTCTGTGTCTCGATGTCTGGGACATCGAGTTCGAGGTCATCAAGGCTGGATCGGGGGATCATCCGGATGTTCGTGCCACATGCCGCGACATCGAAGTGGCGCTGCGCCGGGGGCTGGTTGATCGCCCATGCTAGATACTCGGGCGTCACGACATCACGGTTCGGACGCAGCACCATCAGAGGGAGCACTGCAAGGGCGGGCTCCTGCAGACGCTCGTCCAGAGCGGAGGCCGTGTTGCGCTCACCCCGCGAGCGGAACACCACATCGCCGGCGCGAACGAAATAGCGGTCCGCCAAGTCTCCCAGCTGGACGCGGGTGAGGCGCTCCGGATCGAAGAGGCCGTCGGGGGAAATGTCCCGCAACTGGATTGCGAGCATACCCCCGACGGTCGTCGGCTCCAGTCTGCCGCGAGCGGTATAGCCGGTATGGATGGCACAGGCGTCAGCGAGGCGCATCGAAATTTCTCTGTAACTCTCTCTACAGAGAATAAGCGCGCGCAAGCCTGCTGTCAATGCTGAAAAGCGGCGCAAGCCCGCGCCGACGGACGCCGACCGAACGTCCGAGCGCTTCCGCGGCGCCCGACATGCGTAATCGCGGTTGGAGCGCGGTTAGTTAGCCGCGCGGCTCTCGACCAGATCGAGGACGGCGCGGACCATGTTGACGTAGCCGGTGCAGCGGCACAGGTGACCGCTCAGCATGTCGCGCAGATCCGCCTCGCCCGGCGCCGGGTTCTCCTCGAGATAGGCGCTGAGCGACATCAGGATACCGGGCGTACAATAGCCGCATTGCAGGCTGTGATGCTTGCGGAAGGCCCGTTGCAGATCGTTGAGTTCGCCATCGGCCGACGCCAGGCCTTCGGCGGTCTCGACGGTCTTGCCGTCGGCCTGGACGGCGAGGGTGAGGCAGGCGCGGGCCGCCTGTCCGTCGATCCGGACCGTACACGCCCCGCACACGCCATGCTCGCAGCCGACATGGACGCTGGTCAGCCCGAGCTCGTGCAGCAGAAAATCCGTCAGCAACATGCGCGGCTGGGCATGGCCCGCGACGCTCCGGCCGTTCAGCGTGAAGGCGACCCTGTGCCGGGCGTTGCGGTCTAGCTTCGGCATGACTTGGCCTCTTCGATCGCGCGGCGGCCCAGCCGGCGCACCAGCTCGCGGCGGTAGCGCGCGGTCGCGTGCAGATCGTCGTAGCCGCCGAGCTCCCAGGCGAAGGCGTTCAGGGCCTCGTCGAGATCGCCGCCTTCCAGCATCGGCCAGTCCTTGACCGCCGGCCGGTCGGCGACGCCGCCGACGCCCAGCCGAAGACGATCCGACGAGGCGACGGCGGCCAGCGCGACGATGGCGAAATCGCCCCGGCGCCGGGCCATTTCGACGAACGCATACCCCTCGCCCGGGCGGGCGACGGGATAGCGCGCGGCGACGAGGATCTCGTCCGCGCGCCTGGCGGTCGTCAGCATACCGGTCTGGAAATCCGCCGCCGCCAGCACGCGCTCGCCAGACGCGCAGCGCAGCACCACCTCGCCGCCCAGCGTCGCCAGGCACAGCGGCAGTTCCGAGCTCGGGTCGGCATGGACCAGGGAGCCGCAGACCGTGCCGCGGCTCCGCGTCTGGTAATGCCCGACATGAGGCAGCGCCTTGGCCGCCAGCGGCAGGCGCGCGGCAAGCTCCGGCCAGCGCTCGAGCGCGCACTGGCGCGCGCCGGCGCCGATCTCGACGGTCTCGCCGTCGAGCCTGATGTAGGACAGCGACTCGACGCCGGAAATGTCGACCAGGATCCCGGGCTCGACCAGGCGGAAGTTGAGCATGGGCATCAGCGACTGGCCGCCGGCGAGGACGCGCGCGTCCTCGCCGCCATTCGCAAGCCCGGCAACCGCCTCCTCGACCGTCTCGGCGCGCAAATAATCGAACGCACACGGTTTCATCGCCCGAGCCCCAGCGCAGCCAAAAGCCGTTGCCAGACGGGCTGCGCAGGCGGCGCAGGCGCCGCTTCCCCGCCGCCTTCCCTGCCATCCCCGCCTGCCCTGCCATCGCCGCCGCCGACCTGCGCGCCCAGCCGCTGAAAGAACTGGCGGACCAGCGCCCGGGCGGCGCCTTCCAGCATGCGCCCGCCGACCGCGGCCACGGCGCCGGAGATCCCGACGGTGTATTCGTAGGAGACCCGCGTACCGCCGTCGGCCGGCGCGAGCCGCACCCGCCCTTCGCCTTGCGAGGAGCCGAGCGGTCCGGCGAGATCGCCGGAAATCCGCGCGGATTTCGGCGGATCCAGCTCCGACAGGCTGACATTCGCCTTGAACTTTCCGCGCACCGGCCCGGCGCCGAGGCTCGCCTCGGCGCGGTAGCTGTTCTCGGCCACGAGGCGAAGCGCGTGGCACCCGGGGATCACGGCGGCAAGCTTGTCGGGGTCGAGCAGTGTCCGCCAGACCTCCTCCGGCCCGGCGGGGAGCACGGTCTCGCCGGAACCCGCCAGCACATGACCCGCGGCCTTCTCCGCACCGGCCGGCTCCGCCCGGCCGGCCGGCGGCGGCGGTTCTTCAGCATGGATCAGCGCGCTGACGCCGGCGGGAGTCAACGGCAGGGTGACGTTCTCGACATCGAGCGCATCGCATACCGCGTTGGCGATGCAGACCGGCGTGGACATGCAGTTGCCCTCGCCGATCCCCTTGGCGCCCAAAGGCGTCAGGAGCGACGGCGTCTCCATGTGCAGGATCACCGGCTCGGGCACCTCCCAGGACGTCGGAACCAGATAGTCGGCGAAGGTGCCGGTCAGAAAGCTGCCGTCCTCGCCATAGGCGAACTCCTCGTAAAGCGCGCAGCCGACGCCCCAGGCGAACGCGCCATGAATCTGGCCGTCGGCGAGCAGCGGGTTCAGGAGCTTGCCGGAATCGTGCATCGTCACATATTTGTCGATCCGGATCTCGGCCGTGTCGCGGTCGACCTCCACGCCGCAATAGTCGAAGACGAAGCCGTAGGTCAGCGAGGAGTTGATCTGGTCGGAATCGTTGGGCGGCTCCATTTCCGGCGGCGACCAGGAGCCGGTCTCGCGAACGCCGGGCTCCATCCCGTCGGGCAGGTTGCCCGGCGTCCAATGGGCCGCGCCCGCGGCACGGTAGAGATCGATGGCGTTCTCCGGGTTGTCCGCGGCGAAGATTTTTCCCCCGGCGAACGTGAGGTTTTCGGCCGGCGCGTTCAGCGTCTGGCTCGCGATCCGGGCGAGCTTGGTGCGCGCCTTCTTGGCCGCGATGTCGGCCGCGACAGCGGTGGACGACGAGAACCGGGAGGAATAGTTACCGGTCGCGATCGACCAAGCGTCCTTCGCGGTGTCGTGCTCCAAATTGACGTGGATGTTTTCGGGCCTGAGTCCCAGATTGTCGGCGACGATCTGGGACAGCACCGTCATGTGGCCCTGGCCCTGCGGAATCGAGTCGGCCGTGACGTTGACGGCGCCCAGCGGGTCGACGTTTACGGTGGCGTTCGAGACCGCCCCCCCCTTGGGGTTCCGACGGCGCTCCTCGCGCGGCAGGATGTTGCTGAGATAGCCCATGTTGGACTGCGCCGGCTCGACGATCACGGCGTAGCCGACGCCGTAGAGCCGGCCCTCCTCGCGCGCCTCATCGCGCCGGCGCTTGAGATCGTCCAGCCCGCCCTGCGCCGCGCCGAGATTCACCGCCCGGGGAAAATCGCCCGAATCGAGCAGCGCCCCCGCGGCGGCGCGGTAAGGAAAGACCCCGGCCGGAACCAGGTTGCGGGAGATCACATCCAGGGGATCGAGCCCCAGCTCGACCGCGACGCGGTGGACCAGCCGCTCGATGGCGTAATACATCTGCGGCCCGCCGAAGCCGCGGACCATCGCCGACGGGCACTTGTTGGTCATCACCACGCGGTTGGTGACCGCGAGGTTCCTGATGTCGTAGGCGCCGGTCAAGACGCCGTGCATACGGTAGAGCGGCCCCGGCATCGGCGCGCGCAGGAAGGCGCCGTAGTCGTCGAGCTGGTCGAAGCGGAAGGCCGTGATCTCGCCATCGGTCTTGACCGCGGCCGCGATCTCGATCACCCGGTTGGGCGCGGCGCTGGCGGCGCTGAGATGTTCGAGGCGGTCTTCGACCCATTTGACCGGCCGGCCGGCGACCTTGGAGGCCAGCCCCATCAAGACGACATAGGGAAAGATCTGTACCTTGACCCCGAAGCCGCCGCCGGAAAAGTTGGGCGTGCGCATGCGAAGCCTGGAGCTGGAGACCCGGAGCGCCTTCGAGATCACCGTATGGGTCGTATAGGGACCCTGAAAGTTCGAGGCCACGTCGTAGGATCCGGTCGCCGGGTCGTAATCCGCGGTCACCACATAGCCTTCGAGCGGGGTCTGGGAATTGCGCGGGTAGGAGATCTTGAGCCTGACCGTCCGGTCGGCCTCGGCGAACGCCTTGTCCGGGTCGCCGTAGACGAAGTCGCGCGTGGACACGACATTGCTGCCGACTTCCTCATGGACCAGCGGCGCGCCTTCGGCAGCCGCCTCTTCGGCGTCGACAGCGGGCTCGAGCGCGCGGTACTCGACCTCGATATGGGCCAGCGCATCCTCGGCCTGGTAACGGTCGCCCGCCAGCACGAGGGCCACCGGCTCTCCGACATAGCGGACCCGGTCGACCGCAAGCGCCCATTGCAGCATCGGCTGGCGCAGGACGATCAGGAACGGATCGGAGATCTCCTTCAGCTCGTCCCCGGTCAACACCGCGGCGACGCCGGGCCGCGCCTTCGCCCCGGCGGTCTCCAGCGAGACGATCTCGGCATGGGCATGGGGCGAGCGCAGGATCGCGGCGTGCAGGGTCCCCGTCCGGGTCGGCAGATGGTCGGAGAACATCGCCCGACCGGTCAGCAGCGCCGCATCCTCGACGCGCTCGACCGCCCGACCGACGAACGTTTCGCGCTCAGCCTGTTCGGTCATCTCACCCTTCCCGCAGGCGGTCGCCCCAGCATGTGGCTAGGCATTGGGCATCTCCGAATCGAGCGATTCCCGCTCCGAGAGTGAACTGGACGCCGGCCCATTTGAATAAACAACCATAACCCAACTCGTCACACATTCCTTACGTATAGATCATTGATGCGCAGGTAGATCATCAATGCGCAGGTATTCTCCCTCTTTGGACTGCTTCTCGTCCTTCTGACACCGGGTGATCTTACGAAGGCCTTTAGGAAGGGGGAGCTCTAACCAAAGAGGCCGACCGTTCGGCTTCATCCAACTTGGCCAATCTCCGTGGTAAATGCGTTCGGACTCTCGGGGAGACATCAACACCAAATGCGGCACTACAAGGTCTACGCCCGGTCCGTCTTTTCGGAAGATGTGTTTCAGACGCTTGACCTTAGATAGCAACTGTTTGTTTGTCCAGCCCGTGTCCCCCTTCGCTTCGATAAGCATGAGGTGTGTTTTGTGATCGCTTTCATTCTGAAAACCTATGAGCAGATCTATATCCCGATGGTTCGCTTTAAAAAGCTCTAGATTTTTGTTGCAAATCAGGCCCGGCGCCGGATCATTTTCCGACAGACGATTTTTTTCCGCCAGATAGAGTGCGACTTGGATCCAATCCAGGTGGTAGTCCATAGCAACAAACGCGTTGTCTGGAACTGAGATATTCAGAATTTGTTCCAATTTTCTTCTAAATTCAGGATCGAGACAGAAAGCCTCTACACCCAACGCTCTACTTAGGAGGATGAAGCGCTCCTTTCGATTGAACGACTGGAGGTGTTCGATAATTTTTGGCGCTGGCTGCATCTAAACCACCTATACTAGAGCGGACGGGATGTCCGCTTACCCAGCCAAGCACACGCAGCGCGTGCTTCAACGCCCTCCGGCGACTTCCGCATCCAGCTCATCTCAACTCATACCGCCTCTCGTGGCGAACGTCCCGCCGGACGACATTATCGAAAAACTCCGCGAACCGGCCCGTCCCGAAGGCTCGAAGGCCGGCCCATCCCGAAGGAAATGTATCGGAACCAGCACATGGGGGGCAAGAGCGGCGGCGAAGCGTTTGAGGTCGGCTTCAGGACCCTGCGCGAACGATCCTGCTTCAGACAGCCCTCCCCCATCGAATAGGCGAGCGCGCGGCCCCGGCGTCGGCGCGCAGAGCATCGGCGCGCGCAGGAAGGCGCCGCAGTCGTCGAGCTGGTCGAAAATGGTCCTGGTGGGGGTACGAGACCAGCACGCCCGAGAGGCTGTCGTCATGTTCCCGGAATCCGGAAACCGCCGGCGGCAGGCTTTCGCGCGCACCCTCGTCGTCGGGCGCGTCGAGCGGCAGGCCGACATCGAGCGCAAGGCGTTTGCCTCGACTGTGCCTCGACTTCGATGCACGCGGCGACGATCGTCGGGCGGCTTGCCCACAAGCGCCCGACGGGACAGGATACCCTGGTATCTTCGTGCTGCAATATCTTCGCGCTGCAATCGCCGGTCGGGCGGGAGGGACGATGAAGGATAACACCGTGATCGTCGACAAATCGGTGAGCCCGTCCGCGCTCGACTTCGCGCCGGTCTTCAACGTTGCGGTCCCGTTCATCGACCGCCATCTGGACGAAGGGCGCGCGGACAAGACCGCCATTCGCACGGCCGAGGACTCGCTTACCTATGCCGGGCTCGCCGGGCGAGTGAACCGGTGCGGCAACGTCGTCCTGGGGCTCGGAATAGAAGCGGGCGAGCGGGTTCTGATGGTAATCAAGGACTGCCCCGACTTCGTTTGCCTGTTTTTCGGGGCCATCAAGGCCGGCGCCATCCCCGTCCCGGTCAACACGCTGCTGCGCGCCGCGGACTACGCATTCCTGATCGAGGATTCCCGGTGCGCCGCGCTGGTCTACAGCCCGGAATTCGCAGACACAATCGAATGCGCCCTGGCCGGGGCGAGTCACGCGCCCAGGCATACGATCCCGACCGAGGGCGCGGGCGGGCTGACGGGGATGATGGACGAGGCCGCCGCCGATCTGGAGCCGGCCCCGAGCGCGCCCGGGGACGACTGCTTCTGGCTCTATTCGTCGGGCTCGACCGGCAACCCGAAGGGCGTCGTCCACGCCCATCGCGACATGGTGTGCACGTCGGAGCGCTACGCCGTGGCCGCCACCGGCCTGCGCGAGGACGACATCGTCTATTCGGTCAGCAAGCTGTTCCATTCCTACGGCTTCGGCAACGCGATGACGTTCCCGCTTTGGGCGGGCGCTGGCATCGTCCTGAGCGACCGCCGGGTCTCGCCCGAGATGACTTTCGAGATCATCGAGGCGTTCCGGCCGACCGTTTTCTACGGCGTGCCGACGCTCTATGCGCAGCAGCTTCGGGCGATGGAGACCGCGAACCCGGACCTGTCGTCCCTGCGCCTGTGCATCTCCGCCGGCGAGGCCCTGCCGGCCGACGTGCTGCGGCGCTGGACCGGGCGCACCGGCGTGCTGATCCTCGACGGGCTCGGTTCGACCGAGATGCTGCATATCTTCATCACCAACACCGAGGCCGATCACAAGCCCGGCGCCTCGGGCCGCGTGGTGCCGGGCTACGAGGTCAGGATCGTCGACGAGCACGGCGAAACGGTTCCGCGAGGCGAGATCGGCGGCGTCCACGTCAAGGGCGAATCGGCCGCCAGCCGCTACTGGAACGACCCCGGGAAGACCGCGGGCACCATGCTGGGCGAATGGCTGAACACCGGCGACATGTACTACCAGGACGAGGACGGTTATTTCATCAACTGCGGCCGCGGCGACGACATGCTCAAGGTCGGCGCCTTGTGGTGCTCGCCCTTCGAGATCGAAGCCGCGCTGATCGAGCACGCCAAGGTTCTGGAGGCTGCGGTCGTCGGCCGCGCCGACGAGGACGGGTTGATCAAGCCCGAGGCGTTCGTGGTCCTCAACGACGCCGGCGACGCCGGCGAGGACATGGCCCACGATCTGCGCGAGCATTGCCGGGACAGGCTCGCCCGCTACAAATACCCGCGCTGGTTCACCTTCGTGGACGAACTGCCCAAGACCGCGACCGGCAAGATCCAGCGCTTCCGGCTGCGCGCCGAAGGCTGAGCCGCGGCGGCAATGAAACCGGGGCGGCCCGCGAAGGCCGCCCCGAATCGTTCGTCCGGCGAAGTTCGTCCGGCGAGGGTCCTGGTCTTCCGCCGGACTACCTGCCGGTGCGCGCGAGGCTGTGGACCCAGCCCTTCATGCGCGACCTGGCGTTGTCGATCTGGTCCTCCGAGAAGAAGTCCGACAAGGTCACCTTCTCGATCGGATAGACCGGGCGCAGGAAGTCGCTCTCATAGCCGAACGGAACCGTGGCGTCGATGCCCATGCCGCCTTCGAACATGGTGTTCGAGGCCGTCCATTCCTTGTCGCCGGCAGTCATGCGCTCCGCAGGCATGAAGGTCTGGCCGCGTCCGCCGGGGAGCGGATTGAGAATGTCGGTCTTCGGGTTGACGCGGGTGGTCAGGCACCACATCACGTCGTCCATGTCGTAGGGATCGGTGTCCTCGGAGACCGCGATGCACAGGCGCGAGCCTTGCGAGGTCGCCAGGATCGCGGCCATGAAATTGCGCTGCCAGCCCTCGTCCAGCCGGTTGCGCTTCTTGACCTGGATGATCCCGCCGCCCCAGTCGGTCATGCAGTAGGGGATGACGCAGTCCTGGATGATGCCGGGCTGCATGCGCTCGCACAGCTCGAACATCGCCGCTTCGCGCACCGTGGTGTCGATGTTGTGGTCATCCAGCGTGTGCACGCCGAGCGCAAAGATGATCGGCTTGGTCTCGGGCTTGCGCATGGTCACCGCGGTGACGTGGAATGTGGGCGCCTTGTAGGCCTTGCCCATGTAGCCCGCCCATTCGGGATGGAAATGGAAGCGACCCTGGACGCCGGCCTCCTCCGCCTCGCCGGTCTCGTAGCGCCGGTCGCGCGGGTTGACGTAGCCTTCCAGCACCAGCTCGCAATCGGCCAGCGCCAGCGCATCGACCGTGCGCGCCTTGACCATGCGGACCGGCTGGCCCTGGACGGCGCCGGCGATGCCGATCTCGTCGCAGCCCTGGGGCAGGATCACATAGTCGAAGCCCGCGCCGGCGAGAAGGGTGCAGGACGGCGGCACGCCGAAGCACATGGTGATCGGCACCGGCTTGTCGTCCTTGTAGTGCTTGGAGACGACCTGCCACATGTGCGAACCGGGCGAAATCTGGAAGGTTCCGACATTGCCCCAACGGAAGTTCATCCGGTTGTAGCCGAGATCGGAGCCGCCATCGAAATACTCGCCGGTGATCACCCGGTTGCCGGAGCCGACCGTCAACTCGGGCTCATAGGTGGTATGGCGGATCGGCACCATGAACTCGTTGACGTCGGCCGGGTTCTCGATCACATGCTCCTGACACGGCGCCTCGTCCTGAGAGATCGTCACCGGGGGCAGCGGATGCGACAGCGCGTAAGCGAGCTTGCGCGTGCGGTCCGTGTCGTCGGCCCAGCCGAACATCTTGTTGATCACCGAGATGTCGCCGAACAGATTGGTGATCAGACGGTGGTTGGGCTTGCCCTTGACGTTATTGAACAGGATCGGGCAGCCGCCATCCATCTGCTTCTGGATCGCGGTCAGTTCGAGGTCGGGATCGACCTGCTTGTCGGTCTCGATCAGATCGCCTTCCGTCCTCAGCCAATCCAGGGTGTTGCGCAGGTCGAAGATCGCCTCGGGCGGCGCCCCGAGTGCTTCCTTTGCAGCCGTGCTCATCAGTCTCTCCTTCAAGCGTCCCCAAGGGCCGCGTTATTCGGCGGCCGGGGCGGTTCGTTGCCGCGTTAATCGGCGGCGGAAACGAGCGACGGGTTGTCAGAACCCACCGCAACGCGCTTTCGCTGTCCGGCCTGGCGCTCGAGCCGAGCCGGACGGCGACCGGACACTACCCGGCCGAACCCATAAAGGCAAAGTCTGGCCGGCGACCCGGCCAGACTTCGTTTCGATCGCAACGAGCGTGAATCGCTATGTCCGCAGCGCGTCAGGGTCCGCAGCGCGTCAGGCGCTCGCATGGCCCCGCCGCCAGATCTCCTTGAGATCCTCGCGGCGGACCTTGCCGCGGTCGTTCTTGGGCAGGGACTCAACGAAATAGACCGCTTTCGGCGCCCGGTATTCGGGCATGGTCCCGGCGCAATGGCCCCTGATCTCGTCCTCGTTCGGCGCTTCGCCCGCCCGCGCGACGACGTAGCACACGACCTCTTCGCCATAGATGGAATCCGGCACGCCCACGGCCGCGGCCTCCAGCACCTTGGGGTGGCGCAGGACCACGTTGTCGATCTCATTGGGCGAGATGTTGACCCCGCCGCGGATAATCAGGTCCTTGAGCCGGCCGGTCACGGTGACGAACCCCTCCTCGTCCATCACCGCAAGATCGCCGAGATGGATGCGGCGGCCCCGAAGGTCTTCCCATTCCCCGTCCGCGGAGATCGAGGCGACCGCGCATTGCGGCCCGCCCAGCGTCACCTCGCCCTCGATCCCGGGCGGGCACGGATTGCCGTCCGCATCGACGATCAGGAATTCCTGGTGCCTGGCCGGCGGGCCCACGGTGCCCTTCTTCTTGTAGTAATGTCGGTTGCCGCACACCCAGCCGCCCTCCGAGGAGCCGTAGAACTGGATCACCGGGATGCCGTAGGTGTCCTCGAACTGCCGCCAGCGTTCCGGCGTCAGCGGCGCGGTGCTCGAACTCATCAGCCGCAGGGTCGGCAAATCCTTCGCCGTCACGTCCGCCGGCTCGTTGAGCAGCATGTTGATCACGGTCGGGATGCCGACCGAGAAGGTGATGCCGTGGGTCTTGATCCAATCGAAAAAACGGCTGGCCGAGAACCGCCTGGCGAAGTAGAGCGTACAGCCGGTCTGCATCCACGGCAGCAGGCTCAGCCCCTGCGCCGAATTCCAGCCGAAGGAGCGGTATTCCAACGTCCGGTCGTTTTCGGTCAGCCCGAGAAAATCGATCGAGGACAGGCCGAAGAGCCAGTGGCCGAGCTGGTCGCAGACGAAGAGCTTGGGCTTGTCGGTGGTGCCGGATGTGCAATAGACGCTGCCGATATCCTCGGGCGCGTTCTCGACGCCCCGTTCGGGCGACGCCGGACCGGCCGCAACCCGGGCGAAGAACTCCCCGGAATCCGGGTCGCCCCCGGCATCGGGACGCCAGGTCGAGAAGACCATGATCTCGCCGCCGACCCCCCCGGTCATGCGCGGGCCGTCCATGTCCTGGTGCCAGAGCGTCAGCTTGGGCGTCAGCCTCTGCAGGATCTCGGCGACATAGGCGATGTTCATCTCGACATTGAGCGGGCAGATCACCGCGCCGGCGCGCCAGATCCCCATCCACAGGATGATCTTCTCCAGCCTCTCGTCGCACAGCACGGCAACGTTGTCGCCCTTGCCGACGCCGCGCCCGGCCAGGAAGTTCGCGATGCGGTTGACTTCGGCGTGGAGCTGGCCGAACGTGATCGAAGTGTCCTGGTCGAGGTCGTAAAGCGCGGTCTTGTCCGGGTCGCGGGCCTTGTAGCGGTCGAGCAGCGCCCGCACCGATTGGAAGGGAATCGCGAGGTCGTGCTCCGCTCCCGGTTCGGTCCCACCCACTTTTCGCGCCATCGACTCACTCCTCGAACCGTCCCTGAACCATGCGCACGCGCCGAGAACCATGCACACGCGCCGAGTGAAGCGATAGTCCGTAGGGCGCCGAGCGCGGTCAAGCATGTCGCGGCCCTTCGGAATCGGGCTCGTTCGAGGCTTTCTTGGCGCTCTTGGCGATGATAGTTTAACCGATCTTTCGCTGTGGCGGCGCGCCGCGTCGGGCCGATGTCCGCCTCATGGAACCAGTCGGTCGACGCGCCCGGTGGATCGTTTCACCGTGCGCCGTCCACTGAACCGGACGCCGCCGAGAGCGGCCCGGCAAGATCGGAGGCAAAGCGATGCGCGCAGTGGTCGTCGAGGAATTCGGCCCGCTCGAGAATCACAGGCTCAAAGAGGCGCCCGACCCCGAGCCCGGACCGCAGGAAGTCCTGATCGACATCCATGCCATCGGCGTGAACTTCCCCGACACCCTGATGATGCAGGGGCTTTATCAGACCAGGCCCGATCGCCCGTTCGTGCCGGGCCGGGACGCCGCGGGCGTCGTCACGGCGGTCGGCGAGAAGATCACCAAGGTCAGGACCGGCGACCGGATCGCCGTCATGGTCCCGATCGGCGCCTATGCCGAGAAGGTCGTGGCGCCGGAATCGCGCTGTTTCCCACTGCCCGACGGCGTCGATTTCATCACCGGAGCCGGGATGACGACCATCTACAACACGGCCTATGTGTCCCTGATGATCCGCGGGCAGTTCCAGCCGGGCGAGACCGTACTGGTGCTGGGCGCCTCGGGCGGCGTCGGGCTCGCCGCCGTCCAAATCGCCAAGGCCAAGGGCGCAATCGTGCTCGCGGCCGCCACCTCCGAAGAGAAGGCCGCGCTGGCCAAGGCCAACGGCGCGGACCATACGATCGACCTGTCGGTCGGCGACCTGCGCGAGGGGCTTCGCGAGCAGGTCTTCGCCGCAACCGGCGGGCGGGGCGTGGACATCGTTCTCGATCCGGTCGGCGGTGATGTGTTCGATGCGGCCATCCGCACGCTTGCCTTTGCCGGCAGGATCGTCGCCATCGGGTTTGCGGCGGGCCGGATCCCCGAGGCCAAGGCCGGATATTTCAACGTCAAGAACCTGACTTTGGCCGGCGTCTCGCTCGACCTGCACTTCCGCTACATGCCCGAGACCATGGAGAAGGTCGTCGCCGAGGTGATGGACATGTGCGTCAAGGGCGAGATTCGCCCGGAGATCACCGCCACCCACAAGCTGGAGGATTTCCAGCAGGCGATTGCGCTATTCGGCCAGCGCAGGGCCGTCGGCAAAACGGTGCTGACCACGGGCAAGGCCGGCTGAGCCGGTCGCCGGGCCGGCGTCGATGGCGGCCCGCGGCCCCAGGATCGAGCAGGTCGACGCGCTCCTCGACGCGGCGAGATCGCGCGGCGCGCGGACGCTGTCCGAATACGACAGCAAGCTCGTCCTGGCCGCCTATGGCGTCCCGGTGACCCGCGAGATTCCGGTCAACGGGCTCGGCGAGGCCAGGACGGCGGCGCGGACGCTCGGCCGCCCGGTCGTTCTGAAGGCCTGCGGGGCGGACGCCGCTCACAAGACAGAACAAGGGCTGGTCGCGCTCGATCTCGGCACCGACAAGGCGCTCGCCGAAGCCTTTCGCTCAATCAAGGCGCGCGCGGGACCGGCGTTCAGCGGCGGCTTTCTCGTTCAGGAGATGGTCAAGGGCGAGCGCGAGTTTGCGATCGGCATGATCCGCGATCGGCAGTTCGGCCCATCGGTCATGTTCGGCCTCGGCGGGATTTTTACCGAGGTCCTGCAAGACGTGGTCTTCCGCGTCGCGCCGGTGCGCAAACGCGACGCGCTGGACATGCTGGGAAGCATCCGCGCGCGCAAGCTGCTGGACGCCATCCGCGGCATGCCGGCGGTGGATTGCAACGCGCTTGCCAGATCCATCGTCGCGCTCGGCAGGATCGGCCTCGATCATCCGGGAATCGAGCAGATCGATGTGAATCCGATGATCGCGCGTGGGGCGGATCCGGTGGCGGTCGACGCGCTGATCGTGCTCGGCCGGTGATGTCGGCGATGGCCCGCCGACGATGGCCGGGTGACGGCCCGGCGGCGATGGGAGCGGCGATGGGAGATGCAAACGATGACAAATGACGCCGATGCAAGGCGGGCGGCGCTCGCGGCGCTGGTGGTCGACTTCACCGAGGCCTTCAACCGCGAAAACATCGACGAGGTGATGTCGTATTTCGCCGTCGATGCGATCTATGACGAGTTTCACGGCGAGCGCCACCAGGGCGTCGAGGCGATTCGCGCGGCCTTTGTCCCGCAGTTCCGCGGCGATTACGGCAGGATGCGGTTTCACAGCGAGGACATGTTCCTCGATGTCGCGGCCGGAAAGGCGATGATCCGCTGGTTGCTGACCCTGGAGACCCCCGACCGCGCCGGCGGCTGGCGCGGCCTCGACCTCCTCCATTTCGAGGACGACAAGCTCAAGGAGAAGCACACCTACGCCAAGGCCAAGGTGCCGCTGATCGAGGCAAAGGAGGACTCCGCGCGGGTGCGCGAGGCGCTCGAAACCACCTGAGCGATCGCCGGTTTCAGAGGACGTCTGCGTCCAGAAACGCCTTCACGATCCCGACGATCGCTTTTGGATCGGCCAGATGCGGGAAATGGCCGACGCCCGGAAGCAGGCGCGCCTTTGCGTTGGGGACCGCGCGGCCGATCGACCCGATCTGGACCGGCAGCCCGTACTCGTCCTCGCTGCCGTGGATGACGAAAAGCGGCTTTACGATCGCTGCGATCTCGCGGGTGACGTCCCAGCCCGCACCGAAGGCGCGCGACCACGTTTCCACCCAACCCTCCAGCAGCGCGGCCCCCTTCTCGCCGTGGAACCGGGGGATCCATGCCGGAACGTCGTCCTCGTCCAGGCATTTTCGCAGACGCCGGAGCTGGCCGGCGGTCGCGGCGTCGCCGTGGACATGGGCCGATATGCTGACCAGACCGCGCAGGCCGGCGGGATCGGTCGCGCCGTGCAGGAGCGCGATCGTCCCGCCGTCGCTGTGGCCGATCACGACGTGATCGTCGATGCCCGCCGCCGCCAGCACCCTGGGCAGGCGTTCGGCCGCATCCGCCATGAGAAAATCCGGGAACGCGGCGCGGGCGTCGGAACGGCCGTACCCCCAGCGGTCATAGGCGAACGCGCCCAGACCGGTCTCCTCGGCCAGCAGGCGCGGAAAGGCGCGCCAAGTCTCGATACTGCCCAGCCCGTCGTGCAGAAACACCAGCACCGGCGCGCCGGCAACCGGCGCCCGCGGCCATTCGGCGTAGAGCCGTGCGCCGTCGACCTCCAGAAATCTTCCCTGCAGCACGATCGCTTCGGTTTCCGCCGACGGGTGCGCGGCGGCCCCTGGTGGGCCGCAATCTTCTGCATGGCGGCCTTGGCCCGCGGCTGGGCCATGTCGATTTCGGGCAGCGAAAGCTCGCGCGGGCACCGGGCGCGCTCAAGCTCCCACGCGATGACCGCCGCGCGGACTTTGAGCGCATTTCTCACCTGCTCGTGAATCAGCGACTGGGGCTGACTGATCAGACCGTAGACCGTGGTCGATCTCGTCGACGACCGGACCCGGCGCCATCAGGCGAACGCCCTGCGGTATGCGCATGATCGGCCGCTCGGACGGGCTGCTACCCTGCCAGCGGAAGACCATGAGGATGTCATAGTTCGGCCGCTCCGGGGCTTCGAGCGGCGATCGCATTGGTAGTCGATCGTCACCCGATGGCCGCGCCGACGGAACAAATCGGTGGCTGACCGAGAGACCCGGCTCGATGTGTCGCCCTCCATCCGCACCCGGACGCCCTCGGTCCTGCCGAGCGCACACGAACATAAGGTGTGTGTCAGGGTTTCGCCCTTGGCCATTGACGCCATTGACGACATTCCCATGGGCTTGGCGTCGGAGATTGCCCCGATGGCGTGACAGGCCAGTCGACAGGACATGTCGGTGCGGGTCGAAGGCTGATCGAAAATCAGTGCGATCGGGACGCCAGCGGCAGACGCCGGGCGGTCGATCAACGGAAAGATCTCATCGGGGCCATACATCATATTGGCTTTATATTGGCTTTGGACTGGGCGCCGAGCGACCGGACGGCGCAATGGCGTCCGGCCCGCGCGGTCTGTGGAACTGGGGAGGATCGTCGGGACAGGCGGGGACCGGGATACCGAATTCCTCGCGCCCGGGGGCGGTGAGCGCGATCCAAACGACCGGAAACCCCGAAACGTCCATGGGTGGCGAGGCTACCCGGCGGCCCTGGAATCGGCTACTGATTAATAGATACCGCGAGAGCGATTCGAGGGAGACGCCGCGATGACATCCGAACCGCACAACAGGCGGCCCCGCGCCGTCATGGCGGCGCTTGCGTTGTGTCTTGCGGTCCTGTTGCGCCCGGCGCCGGCGTCATCGCTCGAGACCACCGCCAGACATGCGATCCTGGTCGATGCCGAAACCGGTACGGTACTGTTGGAGCGCGAGGCCGACGAGTCGATTCCGCCGGCATCGATGAGCAAGCTGATGACCGTCTACATGGCCTTCGAGCGGCTCAAGGACGGCAGCCTGAACATGGACGACAAGTTCCTGGTCAGCCGCAAGGCCTGGCGCAAGGGCGGCTCGAAAACGTTCGTGATGGTCAAAAAGCATGTGAGCGTGGAGGATCTCCTGCGCGGCATCATCGTCCAATCCGGCAACGACGCCTGCATCGTGCTGGCCGAAGGACTCGCCGGCAGCGAGGAACGCTTCGCAGAGCAGATGACCCGGCGCGCGCGCGAGATCGGTCTGCGCCACAGCAGGTTCCGCAATGCGACCGGCTGGCCCGAGGACGGCCACCTGATGAGCGTTCGCGACATCGCGACCCTGTCGCAGCGCATCATCGAGGAGTTTCCCGAATACTACCCGATGTTCGCCGAAAAGAGGTTTAGTTTCGGCGGCATCAGGCAAGGCAACCGCAACCCGCTGCTTTACGGCGATATCGGGGCCGACGGGCTCAAGACCGGGCATACCGAAGCGGCCGGTTACGGCCTCGCCGGCTCCGCCGTGCGCGACGGGAGGCGGATCGTCATGGTCATCGCCGGGCTGAGCAGCGTGCGCGAGCGGACGCAGGAATCGTTCCGCCTCATGGAAATCGCCTTCAGCCGCTTCCGCAACTATACCCTGTTCGCAAAGGGGGCGGTGGTGGGCGAGGCCGGCGTCTGGCTGGGCAAGCGGGATTTGGTGCGCCTGGTCGCCGCGCGGGACGTCAAGATCACCCTGCAGCGCGACGCCCGCCCCGAGCTGAAGGCGGTGATCGCCTATAGCGGACCGATACCCGCCCCCATCGAGCCGGGCGACCCGGTCGCCCGGCTCGTGGTCACGGCGCCGGACTTCGAGACGCTCGAAATTCCGTTGCTTGCCGACGAGGCCATCGACAAGCTCGGCCCCTTCCGGAGACTCGGCCCGGCGATCGAATACCTCCTCTGGGGCGAACCGGCCGTTCGCCGGTAGCCTTCCGCCGGCTTGCCGTCGATCATCTCCAGCCGGTCCTCGCCGCAAACAGCGCGCCGGCGACGACACACGGCGCGTCGGCTTGCCCATGCGCGGACCGCGATGCTAGCCTGAGCCTGCGGACCCAGGGGTTCGACCGAACGCATGATGGGGAGGAATAAGCGATGAGGATCAAGACGTTGGCCTTCGCGGCCCTGGTCCTGCTGATGCCCGCGCTCGCTGCACCTGAGGCCAAGACGCTCAAGGTCGCCCTGGTGCTGCCGGGTCCGATCACCGACGGGACCTTCAACTCGGCCGCCCACAAAGGCATCGAGATGGCCAGGAAGAACTACGACATCGCCGTCTCGATGCAGGAGAACACCTCGGTCGCAGCAATTGACGAAGCGCTGATCAACTACGGGCGCGCCGGCTACGACGTGGTCATCGCCCACGGGTTCCAGTTCGCCGAGTCCGCGGGGAAAATCCATAAGCAGTTCCCCAAGACTTGGTTCCTCGTGACGATGGTCAAGACATCGGCGTCGCCGAACCTCGCCTCGCTCGACGTGCGGCTGGGCGATGCCGGCTATGTCGGCGGCGCGCTGGCGGCCCTGGTCAGCAAGACCGGAGTGATCGGCACCGTCGGCGGCATCCCGGTCCCGGTCATCCAGGAATACGCCGATGGCTTCGAGCGGGGCGCCAAGCGCATGCGCCCGGACATCCAAGTGCTTTCCGCCTATGTCGGCTCGTTCACCGATGCGGCCAAGGGCAAGGAGATCACCGTGGCCATGATCGAGCGCAAAGCCGACGTGGTGACCGCGCAGGGCAACGAATCGGTGATGGGCACCATCAACGCAGCCAAGGAAGCAGGCGTGATGGCGATCGGCACCTTCTTCGATTCCGCCGCGCTCGCGCCCGATACCATCGTCAGCACCGCGCTGGTCAACATGGATGTCGCGATCGACCATGTGCTGGGCAAGGTGGTCGACGGCAGCATCGAGCCGAAGAACTATCTGCTGGGCTTCAAAGAGAACGCGCTCGACCTCGCGCCGTACTACAAGTTCGAGAACAGGATCCAGGATGCCGACAAGCGGAAGATAAAGCAACTCATCGCCGACATCGTTGCGGGCAAGGTCGAGGATCTGCCAAAGATCCGCTGATCCGGGCCGGCTCCGGACCCCGATAGTCCCCCCCCCCCCCCCAAGGGCCAGGCGCAAGGGGCGGATCGGCCTCGATGCGGGCCCGTATCGGCCGTCAATCCCCGATGTAGCGGAAGGCGAATGCGTCGCCTTCCGGGACGATGTGGCCGGCGCTCGGATTCGGGAAGTGGGACGGCAGGATCGTCACGTCGGTCTCGGCGTAGCGCTCGAGGAAGGCCCTGCGGGTAAAACGCGCTGCCTCCCGGTCGGCGCAGGCGATCGTGCTCCAGTCCGGGATATGGCACTGAATCATGTGGTGCATCATGTCGCCGCAGAGCAGCGCCTCATCCCCGCCCGAGGCGATGCGCAGCCCGACTTGGCCCGGCGTGTGGCCGGGCAGCGGTTCGAGGGTGACGCCGTCCTCGATCTGATGGTCCATCTCGACCAATAGTTCCCGCTTGGCCTCGAGGATCGGCGCCACGCTGTCGGCGACATAGTCGCCGGTCCGCGTCATCAGCCCCTCTCTGGACTGTTCGAGCCAGAAGTCGAGCTCGGTGCGGGCAAAGATGTACCTGGCGTTGGGAAAGGTCGGCACCCAGCGGCCGTCCTCCAGCCTGGTGTTCCAGCCGACGTGATCGACGTGAAGGTGGGTACAGAGCACGAAATCGATGTCTTCCGGGCGCGTTCCGGTGGCTAGAAACCGATCCATCCAGGGGAACTCGGCCTCGTTGAAAAACGCGCGGTTGCGCGGCTTATCGTTGCCGACACAGCTATCGACCAGGATCGTGTGACGCGGCGTCTTTATCAGGAATGCCTGGATCGCGATCACTACCAGCCCGGTGTCGGCCCGATAGTGGCGCGGCGCCATCCAGCCGACATGCGGAGCGATGGCCGTTTCGTCCCAATCCGGGAAGAATTCCGTCGCCTTCAGGAGCGGCATCTCCATCTCGACGATCCGAGTGAGGCCGATCTCGCCGAAGCTGAAGTCGTACATGGCCGCCGCCCTTTCCCTGTAGTGGCGCGCAAGCTTAACAGGTGCGAGGCGCATCATGGCAACCGGCCGCCTGTCGTTCGTCCGGAGCAACCTCCGGTTTCCGGGCTTCGGCCTTGCGATGCGGGATGGAGCGGCGCCGGACGCTCGTCCATGATATCGTCGGAGTGAGTTCGAATTCATCCAGGGAGGACCAGGCGATGGCAAACGAGATGCACACGCCGAGCAAGGAAGAGATCGAGTCCAGGATCGGCCGCTATACCGATCTCCAGGCCATGTCGACCGCCGGAGACCTCGGCTGGGTCGGCCAAGCGGCGATGGACGTCTTCTACGCCCGCAAGATCATGCCGGTGATCCTGGACGATACCAAAAACCCGTTCGGCAAAATCGCGCCGATCTTCGGCGCCGCCGGGGCTACCATGTTCATCTCGATCATGCCGCCGGGCCAGGGCCCTTGCCTGCATTCGCACAACACTACCTTCGAGACTTTCATGGTGCTGGAAGGCAAGATCGAATATCACATCGGCGATCCGGTCGAGCATCGGGTGACGCTCGAAAAATTCGACACCTTCTCCTGCCCGCCCCGGGTCTATCGCGGCTTCCACAACGTCGGGGATACCGACGCCGTCCAGCTCACGGTGATCACCGGCGCCGGCGAGAACCGGGACGACGTTTCGATCGCTGGCTCGATCGTCCAACAGGTCGAGCGCGACTTCGGCAAGGAGATCGTCGATGCGTTCGCCGGCGTCTTCACCATCGATCCGCCGGTCGAGGCCTGACAGGCAAGGGGCATTTTCGATGGCCAAGCCGAAGATCGCCCATCTCACCGGGCCCAACGCGACGATCCAGAACAGCCCGCCGCTGGTCACCTCGAACAAGGCGCGCGCACAGCACGGCCTGCCGCTGATCGCCGATGAGGACGGCGCGCCGGTGCGATTCGACGTGCTGCGCACGCAGCGGCTGGCGGCGCCGGCGACGGTCTATGTCGAGCAGTTCAGCGCCCATCCGCTGGAGCGCGATGCGGCCGCACTCTACGCCCCGCCGGACGGCTATATCGATGCCGGCGGGACCTTCCACGAGGCCCGGCAGAGCGAGGCCGACAAACCGGTCTACAAGATCGAACTCAAGCCGGAGGACGGCGTCTATCCCCTGCCCTACATGGCGCGTCAGGCCGACGGCAGCGCCTGGGAGGACGACTGCGCGTTCCCCGGCGCGCCGGCCGGGAAGTCGCGCCAAGCCTACTACCCCGACGGCTCGCGGCTGTTCGAGGAGGTCGACCGGCTGGGCGTCGGCATGTTCGGCGAAGGCAGCCTGATCTCGCGCATGGCCGATGTCGATTTCTACCGGATCATCCCGCCGGGCGGCTACACCAAGGGCCTGCCCGCGGCGGAACGGACCGATATCGGCGAAGGCGACATCCCGCCCGAGGTGATGGGCCGGGACTTCTTCGCCTATCGGCCGGTCCATCTTGCTGCCTCACCGGCGCGCCAGGCGATGGCGTCGGTGGTCAACCGGGTCCAGGAGATCCTGGATTCCAGCGAGTATCTGGGCGCAATCTGGACCCAGGGCAGCCCGCGCATCGAGGAGACCGTCTATTGGTTCAACCTTCTGCTCGACACCACGCTGCCCATTTGCGGCAACGCCGCCCAGCGCACGATGGGCGAGATCAGCAATGACGGGCCCAGGAATCTGGTCGATTCAGTGGACTACATCACCTCGAGGGTTTGGGCCGACGACGAGGGGCGCAACCGTGCCGGAATGGTCCTGATCCAGGAACAGCAGGTCTTCTCCGCCCGCGACGTCCAGAAGGGAGACGCCCGGCCCGGCGGCTACGTCACCACCGGCGGCCACGGCGGGATCATCGGCGGACTTCCCCACGACGCCCCGCCGATCCTGACCTACCTGCCGCACAAGCGGCACACCTACCGGTCGGCGGTCCGGCGCTCGGTGCTGCCCGAGGAAGTCCAGGGGGTGACGCTCGAAGGCAGCCGGCGCTGGCTGGTCACGGTGCCGGTCAAGGACGGCGCGGGGCTGCTGCGCGAGGACGCGATCCCCAAGGTCTCGATCCTCAAGGACGGCAACTACGCCGCCCGCACGCTCGACATGGACATCGAGACCGAGCCCGACATCACCGTGCTGATCGACTTCAACCTGCGCCACTGCCCGCTGGCCGGCTTCGTGATCGAGGGCCAGTCGCCCTACGGCACCATGACCTCGCAACTTCGCAACAAGATGCTGATGCGCGCGATCATGAACGGTATGCCGGTCGTCCGGGTCGGCCGCGGCAATAATGAAGGGTTCACCGCCGGCGCCGAACTCTTCATCGGCGGCAACAATCTGACCGCGACCAAGGCCCGCCTGCTCCTGATCGCCTGCCTCTTGAAGTTCGGCGCCCTGCCGCCGCCGGCCGATGAAGACGCGCCCACCAGGGCCGAGACCGAGGCCATCTCCGCCAGGGTCGCGCAGTACCAGGAGGTCTTCGCCGAGCATTGAACCGAAGTTCAGACGATCGCGGTCGGGCCGAGACCGAGGGCACGGCCTTCGTCCCCTTTGCCGGCGCCCTGCGGCCAAATGGACAGCCGCTCCGCGTCTGACGGCTCGTCCGCAGGGCCTGTTACAACAGAAGCGGTCAGTTCAAGATGTTCTCTAAACCCGGATCGCAGGGGTGATTTTCGTTGGCCGGCAAGGCGATGGACGGTGCAGCCGCGGGCCTGCGCCGGCCCGCGGCCGCACCGTCCGGTCACAGGATCGAGGCCGCTTCCTCGCCGCTTTCGTCGGTCAACTGCGCCGGCGCTTCCAGCGCGGCGATCTCCGCCATCTCGCGGTCGCGATCGGCGGCGATCTCGCGCATCTGGTTCATGAAGGCCCCCGTGCCCGCCGGGATCAGGCGCCCGACGATGACGTTCTCCTTCAGCCCCGACAACCTGTCGATCCGGCCGGACACCGCCGCCTCGGTCAGCACCCGCGTGGTCTCCTGGAACGACGCCGCGGAGATGAAGGAGTAGGTCTGCAGGGAGGCCTTGGTAATGCCCTGGAGCACCGGCTCGGCGCCCGCCGGCTGCAGGCCCTCCTCCGCCGCGGATCGGTTGACCATGTCGAACTCCACCCGATCCACCTGCTCGCCGATCAGGAAGGTCGTCTCACCCGGATCGGAGATCTCGACCTTCTGCAGCATCTGCCGGGTGATCACCTCGATGTGCTTGTCGTTGATCTTTACGCCCTGCAGGCGATAGACGTCCTGGATCTCGGTGACCAGATAGTCCGCCAGCGCCTCGACGCCCATCACCCGCAGGATGTCGTGCGGGACCGGGTTGCCGTCCATCAGCGGGTCGCCGCGCTCGACTATGTCGCCTTCCTGTACGCTGACATGCTTGCCCTTGGGCAACAGGTACTCGACCGGCTCGGCGCCGTTGTCCTCGGGATGGACGACGATGCGGCGCTTGGCCTTGTAGTCCTTGCCGAACTCGACCCGCCCGGCGGACTCGCTAATCACCGCGAAGTCCTTCGGCTTGCGGGCCTCGAACAGCTCGGCCACCCGCGGCAGGCCGCCGGTGATATCGCGGGTCTTCAAGGTCTCGCGCGGGATCCGGGCGAGCACGTCGCCGGCATGCACGCGGGTTCCGGGCTCGACCGACAGGATCGCGTCGACCGACAGCAAATAACGGGCCTCGGCGCCGTTTGCGAGCTCGACCACCTCGCCCGCCTCGTCGCGCAGGGTGATTCGCGGCCTGAGGTCGGTGCCCTTGGGCTGCTGCTTCCAGTCGACGACGGTCTTGTAGGAGATGCCGGTCGCCTCGTCGACGACATCGCGCATCGAAATCCCGTCGACGAGGTCGACGTAGTTCGCCACGCCTTCCTTCTCGGTGATGATCGGCAGCGTGTAGGGGTCCCATTCAGCGAGCCGGGCGCCCCTTTCGATCCGGTTGCCGTCATCGGCCAGCAGCCTTGCGCCGTAGGGCACCCGGTAGCTCGCCCGCTCGCGACCCTGATCGTCGAGCAGGACGATCTCGGTATTGCGGGCCATCACCACCGGCCTGCCCTCGCTGTCGATGACGACGTTGCGGTTGCGAATCGAGATCTTCGAATCGAAGGCCGCCTCGACGCTCGACTGCTCGGCGCCGCGCTGGGCCGCGCCGCCGATGTGGAAGGTGCGCATCGTCAACTGGGTTCCCGGTTCGCCGATCGACTGAGCGGCGATGATGCCGACCGCCTCGCCGATGTTCACCTGGGTCCCGCGGGCCAGGTCGCGACCGTAGCAGGCGCCGCAGACCCCACCCTGGGTGTCGCAGGTCAGCACCGAACGGATCTTGACCGCCTCGATGCCCGCCCGCTCGATCTCCGCGACCAGGGCTTCGTCGAACAGCGCGCCGGCTTCAACGATGACGTCGTTGGTTAGCGGATCGATCACGTCGACCGCGGCACTGCGCCCGAGAAGGCGTTCGGCCAGGGTCTCCAGCACCTCGCCGCCCTCGACGACCGCGCGCACCGTCAGGCCCTGGTTGGTTCCGCAATCCTCCTCCTGGACGGTGCAGTCCTGGGCGACGTCGACCAGCCGGCGGGTGAGATAGCCGGAATTCGCGGTCTTGAGCGCCGTGTCGGCCAAGCCCTTGCGGGCGCCGTGCGAGGAGTTGAAGTACTCCAGCACTGTCAGCCCTTCCTTGAAGTTCGAGATGATGGGCGTCTCGATGATCTCGCCGGACGGCTTCGCCATCAGCCCGCGCATACCGGCGAGCTGCTTCATCTGGGCGGCCGAGCCGCGCGCGCCGGAGTGCGCCATCATGTAGACCGAATTCACGGGCTGGCCAGGATCGGGGTTGGCAATCCCCTCCATCATCTTCTCGGCAACCTCGTCGGTGCAGCGCGACCATGCGTCGAGCACCTTGTTGTACTTCTCGCCTTGGGTGATCAGGCCCTCCAGGTACTGCTGCTCGAACTGCTTGACGCTGTCCTGAGTGGTCGTAACCATCGACTCCTTGGCCGAGGGGATCACCAGATCGTCCTTGCCGAAGGAGATGCCGGCCTTGCAGGCGTGGGCGAAACCCATCGCCATCATCCTGTCGGCGAAGATCACCGTCTCCTTCTGCCCGCAATGGCGGTAGACGATGTCGATGACGTTGGTGATCTCCTTCTTGGTCAGAAGCTGGTTGAGAAGCTGGATGCTGACATCGGGGTTGCGCGGCAGAAGCTGGGTCAGAAGCGCACGGCCCGGCGTGGTCTCCAGCCGCCGCTTAATCGCAATGCCCTCCTCGTCCACGGTCTCCAGTCGGACATGAACCTTGGTGTGCAGCGTTACCACGCCGGCGTCCAGCGCCTGCTCGAGCTCGCCGGTGCTGCCGAACGCCATGCCTTCGCCCGGTTCGCCGTCGCGCTCCAGCGTCAGATAATAGAGGCCCAGCACGATGTCTTGCGAGGGCACGATGATCGGCTTGCCGTTGGCCGGGCTGAGGATGTTGTTGGTGGACATCATCAGGACCCGCGCTTCGAGCTGCGCCTCGAGCGACAGAGGAACGTGGACCGCCATCTGGTCGCCGTCGAAGTCGGCGTTGAACGCGGTGCAGACCAGTGGATGGAGCTGGATCGCCTTGCCCTCGATGAGCACCGGCTCGAAGGCCTGGATGCCCAGCCGATGGAGCGTCGGCGCCCGGTTGAGCAGCACCGGATGCTCGCGGATCACCTCCTCGAGGATGTCCCAGACCTCCGGACGCTCCTTCTCGACCATGCGCTTTGCGGCCTTGATGGTGCTGGCCATGCCGTAGAGCTCGAGCCGGGAATAGATGAACGGCTTGAACAGCTCGAGCGCCATCTTCTTGGGCAGCCCGCACTGATGGAGCTTGAGCTCGGGGCCGACAACGATCACCGAGCGGCCCGAATAGTCGACCCGCTTGCCGAGCAGGTTCTGGCGGAACCGGCCCTGCTTGCCCTTGAGCATGTCGGACAGCGATTTCAGCGGCCGCTTGTTGGCGCCGGTGATCACCCGGCCGCGCCGGCCGTTGTCAAACAGCGCATCGACCGATTCCTGGAGCATCCGCTTTTCGTTGCGCACGATGATGTCGGGCGCGCGCAGCTCGATCAGCCGCTTCAGGCGGTTGTTGCGGTTGATCACCCGGCGGTAGAGGTCGTTGAGGTCGGAGGCGGCGAACCGGCCGCCGTCCAGCGGCACCAGCGGGCGCAGCTCGGGCGGGATGACCGGCACGATGTCGAGGATCATCCATTCCGGCCGGGTGCCGGAGTCGATGAACGCCTCGACCAGCTTGAGCCGCTTGACGAACTTCTTGCGCTTGGCTTCCGAGCCGGTTTCCTTGAGCTCCTGGCGCAGCTCGGTCCGCTCGACCTCCAGGTCGATCTCCGACAGCATGCCCTTGAGCGCCTCGGCGCCGATCGAGGCGGTGAACGCGTCGTCGCCGAACTCTTCCTGGGCCTGGAGATACTGCTCCTCGGACAGGAGCTGGCAGGGCTTCAGCGGGGTCAGGCCCGCCTCGGTGACCACGAAGTTCTCGAAATAGAGAACCCGCTCGATATCCTTCAGGGTCATGTCGAGCAGCAGCCCGATGCGGCTGGGCAGCGATTTCAGGAACCAGATATGGGCGACCGGCGAGGCGAGCTCGATATGGCCCATGCGCTCGCGCCGGACCTTGGACAGCGTGACCTCGACGCCGCACTTCTCGCAGATGATGCCGCGATACTTCATCCGCTTGTACTTGCCGCACAGGCACTCGTAATCCTTGATCGGGCCGAAGATGCGGGCGCAGAACAGCCCGTCCCGCTCGGGCTTGAAGGTGCGGTAGTTGATCGTCTCCGGCTTCTTGATCTCGCCGAACGACCAGGACCGAATGCGCTCGGGCGAGGCGATGGAAATGCAGATCTCGTCGAAGCTCTGGGTGTTGCCGATTTGCCCGAAGATGTTGACGAGTTCGTTCATGAAATCACCTCTTCAATCGCCGTTCAGTCCACCTCGCATGTCCGTGACAAGACGGGGCCTTACGACTTCTGGTTCAATTCGACGTTCAGGCAGAGCGACTTGAGCTCCTTGACCAGAACGTTGAAGGATTCCGGGATGCCGGCCTCGAAGGTGTCGTCGCCGCGCACGATCGACTCGTAGACCTTGGTGCGGCCCGAGACATCGTCGGACTTCACGGTCAGCATCTCCTGCAGGGTGTAGGCGGCGCCGTAGGCTTCCAGCGCCCACACCTCCATCTCGCCGAAGCGCTGGCCGCCGAACTGCGCCTTGCCGCCCAGCGGCTGCTGGGTGACCAGGCTGTAAGGACCGATCGAGCGGGCGTGGATCTTGTCGTCGACAAGGTGGTGCAGCTTGAGCATGTAGATGTAGCCGACGGTGATCTTGCGGTCGAAGGGCTCGCCGGTGCGGCCGTCCCACAGCCACGCCTGGCCCGAGGAATCCAGCCCGGCGCGCGTCAGCATGTCGACGATATCGGGCTCGTGGGCGCCGTCGAACACCGGGGTGGCCATCGGCACGCCGCTGCGCAGATTCTGCGCCAGCTCGATGACCTGCTCGTCGTCAAACTCGGCGATGACCGCGTCATGCACCCCCTTGCCGTAGACGCTCTTGAGGTGGGTGCGGATTGAGTTGATCTTTCCGTTGCGCAGCACCTTGTCGAGCATCTCGCCGATCTGCCGGCCCAGCCCGGCCGAGGCCCAGCCGAGATGGGTCTCCAGGATCTGGCCGACGTTCATCCGCGAGGGCACGCCCAGCGGGTTGAGCACGATGTCCACCTGGACGCCGTCGTCGAGATAGGGCATGTCCTCGATCGGGACGATCTTGGAGATCACGCCCTTGTTGCCGTGCCGTCCGGCCATCTTGTCGCCCGGCTGCAGCTTGCGCTTCACCGCGACATAGACCTTGACCATCTTCATGACGCCGGGCGGCAGTTCGTCGCCGGATTGCAGCTTGTCGACCTTGCTGTCGAAGCGATCCTGCAGCCGCTTCTCGCTTTCGGCGAACTGCGCGCGCAGCGCTTCGACGTCGGCGACGACCTTGTCGTTCTCGACCACGATCTGCGCCATCTGCCGGGCCGAGAACTCGCCCAGGACCGTTTGCGTGATCCGGGTGCCGGCGGCGAGCCCCTTGGGACCGCTGACCACGGTCTGACTGGCCAGCAGGACCTTGAGCCGGGACAGGTAGCTGCGCTCCAGGATCGCAAGCTCGTCGTCGCGGTCCTTGGCCAGCCGCTCGATCTCCTCGCGCTCGATCGCCAGCGCGCGCTCGTCCTTGTCCACGCCGCGGCGCGAGAACACCCGGACCTCGACGATGGTGCCGTTGACGCCCGGCGGCAGCCGCAGCGAGGTGTCGCGCACGTCGGAAGCCTTCTCGCCGAAGATCGCCCGCAGCAGCTTCTCCTCCGGCGTCATCGGGCTCTCGCCCTTGGGCGTGACCTTGCCGACGAGGATGTCGCCGGGGTTCACTTCGGCGCCGATATAGACGATGCCGGCCTCGTCGAGGTTTTTAAGCGCCTCTTCGCCAACATTGGGGATGTCGCGGGTGATCTCCTCCTGGCCCAGCTTGGTGTCCCGGGCCATGATGTCGAACTCCTCGATGTGGATCGAGGTGAACACATCCTCGCGCGCGATACGCTCGGAGATCAGAATCGAGTCCTCGAAGTTGTAGCCGTGCCAGGGCATGAACGCGACCAGCACGTTGCGGCCCAGCGCGAGCTCGCCCAGGTGGGTCGAGGGACCATCGGCGATGATGTCGCCGGCGTCGACCCGATCGCCGACCTTCACCAGCGGCCGCTGGGTGATGCAGGTGTTCTGGTTGGACCGCTGGAACTTCTGCAGGTTGTAGATGTCCACCCCCGGCGCCGACAGCGAGGTCTCCTCGGTGGCTCGGACGACGATGCGGGTGCCGTCCATCTGGTCCACCGTGCCGCTGCGCCGGGAGACGATGGTTGCGCCGGAGCCGCGCGCGACCGCCTCCTCCATCCCGGTGCCGACCAGCGGCGCCTCGGTCTTGATCAGCGGCACCGCCTGGCGCTGCATGTTCGAGCCCATCAGCGCCCGGTTGGCGTCGTCGTTCTCGAGAAACGGGATCAGGGCCGCGGCCACCGAGACAAGTTGCTTCGGCGAAACGTCGATGAACTCGATGCTGTTGGGCAGCGAGACCACGAACTCGCCGCCGCGCCGGCAGCTCACCAGATCGTCGGAAAACCGCCCGTACTTGTCGAGGTTGGCGTTGGCCTGGGCGATGGTGTAGTTGCCCTCGTCGATCGCGGACAGGTAGCGCACCTCGTCGGCCACCTTGCCGTTCTCGACCACCCGGTAGGGCGTCTCGATAAAGCCGTAGCGGTTGACCCGCGCGTAGGTCGCAAGCGAGTTGATCAGCCCGATATTGGGGCCTTCGGGCGTCTCGATCGGGCAAATCCGGCCGTAATGGGTGGGATGGACGTCGCGCACCTCGAACCCCGCTCGCTCCCGCGTCAGGCCACCCGGCCCCAGCGCGGACAGGCGCCGCTTGTGGGTGATCTCCGACAGCGGGTTGGTCTGGTCCATGAACTGGGAGAGCTGCGAGGATCCGAAGAACTCGCGCACCGCGGCCGCGGCCGGCTTGGCGTTGATCAGGTCGTGCGGCATGACCGAATCCAGGTCGACCGCGCCCATGCGCTCGCGGATCGCGCGCTCCATCCGAAGCAGCCCGATGCGGTACTGGTTTTCCATCAATTCGCCCACCGAGCGCACCCGGCGGTTACCCAGGTGGTCGATGTCGTCGACTTCGCCCAGCCCGTCCTTGAGCTGCACCAGGGTGCGCACCACCGCAAGGATGTCTTCTTTGCGCAGGACACGCACCGAATCCTCGGATTCCAGCGCCAGACGCGCGTTCATCTTCACCCGGCCGACGGCCGACAGATCATAGCGCTCGGCGTCGAAGAACAGGCTGTTGAACATGGATTCCGCGCTATCCAGAGTCGGCGGCTCGCCCGGGCGCATCACCCGGTAAATGTCCATCAAAGCCTCCTCGCGCGACCGGTTGCGGTCGACTGCGAGGGTGTTACGGATATAGGGGCCGACCGAGACGTGATCGATCGCCAGGGTCTTCAGCGCGCCGACCTCGATTTCGGCGAGCCTGGCGATCATGTCCTCGGTGAGCTCGTCGCCGGCTTCGAAATGAATCTCGCCGGTCTCCTCGTTGATGATGTCGTCGGCCAAATACTGGCCCAACAGCTCCCGGTCGCTGACCAGCAGCTCTTTGACGCCGGCCTCGGACAGCTTGCGGTCGAGCGCGCCGGTCATCTTGCGGCCGGCCTCGGCGACCACGGCGCCGTCGGCGGCATTGATCAGGTCCGCGCTCAGCTTCGCCCCGCGCATGCGCTCGGTATCCAGCGGAGTGCGCCAGCCGTCCGCGGCGCGCACATAGTCGATCGAGTCATAGAAGTAGTTGAGGATCTCCTCGACGGTCATGCCGTGGATCTCCTCGGGCGCCAGGCTCTCGCCAGCAGCCGCGCGTTCGGCCTTCAGCGCCTCGGTCGCCGCCGAGCGCAGCGCGAACAGCAGCGTAGTCGCCGGCAGCTTGCGGCGGCGGTCGATGCGCACATGGACGATGTCCTTGGCGTCGAACTCGAAGTCGAGCCACGAGCCGCGGTAAGGGATGATCCGGGCGGCGAACAGAAACTTGCCCGAGGAGTGGGTCTTGCCCTTGTCATGGTCGAAGAACACGCCCGGCGAGCGATGCATCTGCGAAACGATTACCCGCTCGGTGCCGTTGATGACGAACGTGCCGTGATCGGTCATCAGCGGCATGTCGCCCATATAGACGTCCTGCTCCTTGATGTCGCGGACCGAGCGGGCGCCGGTGTCCTCGTCGACATCGAAAACCACCAGCCGCAGGGTGACCTTGAGTGGCGCGGCATAGGTCATGTCGCGCTGCTGGCACTCGTCGACGTCGTATTTGGGGGCCTCGAGCTCGTACTTGACGAATTCCAGCGTGCCGTTCTCGGAGAAGTCCTTGATCGGGAACACCGACTGGAAGACCTCCTGGAGACCGTGATTGGTCCGCTCTTCGGATGCGAGGCCGACCTGAAGGAACTTGTCGTAGGAGGTCTTCTGCACCTCGATCAGATTCGGCATCTCGGCGATCGCACGAATGCGGCCGAATTCCTTGCGGATCCGTTTACGACCGGTAAAGGACTGTGCCATAGCTACCTCTTCAAACCCTGGCGCTTCAAAACCTGCCGCACGGGCGGCGGAGCCCGCCCGCGCGGCAGGGACGGCAGGACATGCGTTCGATAAATTCCGACGAATACGCGACTGCGCGGCCATCGGCCGTTCGGCGCGCCGGTTGGCAACCGGCGCGCGAACCGGTCCCCGCGCTGCGGCCACCTACTTGATTTCGACGGACGCGCCCACCTCTTCCAGCTTCTTCTGCAACGCTCCGGCCTCGTCCTTGTCGATGCCTTCCTTGATAGCTTTCGGCGCGCTCTCGACGAGATCCTTGGCCTCCTTGAGGCCGAGTCCGGTGATCGCGCGGACCTCCTTGATGACGTTGATCTTCTTGTCGCCGAAGGCGGTCAGGATGACGTCGAACTCGGTCTTCTCCTCTTCGACGGGTCCGGTCTCGACCGGACCAGCGGCGACCGCGACCGGAGCGGCGGCGCTGACGCCCCACTTCTCCTCAAGCATTTTCGACAGCTCGGCCGCCTCGATCACGGTGAGCTGCGAAAGGTTGTCGACCAGTTGTTCAAGATTGGCGGCCATTTGGTTGGGTCTCCTTCACTTGTGTTCACTTGTCCTGTGGGCGGCCAATCAGGCCGCGTCCTTGCTCGCATAGGCGTTGACGACGCGCGCGAGCTGTCCGGCCGGAGCCTGGAGCACGCCCGCGACACGCGTTGCCGGTGTCTGGATCGTGCCGATCAGCCTAGCCCGCAGCTCGTCGAGCGAGGGCAGCCTGGCCAGCGCGGTCACCTCGGATGCATCGAGCACCCGCGCGCCGAGCCCACCGCCGACGATGTCGAGCTGCTCGTTCCGCTCCGCGAAGCCGACCGCGACCCGCGCCGCGGCCACCGGGTCGTCCGAAAAGGCGATCGCCGTCGGGCCGACGAACATCTCGCTCAGCCCTTCGAACGGCGTGCCCTTCAGCGCGAGCTTGGTAAGCCGGTTCTTGGTGACCTGATAGCGTGCGCCCGCCTCGCGCATCTGGCGGCGCAGGTCGGTCGCCTGCAACACCGTCAGCCCGACGGGACGGGCGATCACGACCAGCGTCGTCGCTCCGAACAGGCCGTTGAGCGAGGCAACCAGTCTCTCCTTTTGACCTCGATCCAAGGATCGTCTCTCCTCGTTTGACCGGCCCGGCGGCGCCTGCGCCAAGCGGGTTGCGACTGACCCCCCGATAAACCGGAGGTCGGGCTTGCCTGCCCCGGAAGCCCAAGCCGCTTCCCACGCCCGAAACGAGCGCCTTGGAAACACTTGCAACCCCCGTCTGTGCCGGACCTCTCCTTCGTGGACCGAAGGTGCCGGCGGTCTCGGACAGGTCCGGAACCGGGCCTGCAAGCCCGATCCCGGCGCGCCGCGCGGATGTGCCCGGCGGCGCGCGTCTCGATCGGCTTACGTCTGGCCGCCGATCACGCTCTGGACATCGAGCTTGATGCCCGGGCCCATCGAGGAGGACAGCGCCATCCGCTTCATATAGGTCCCCTTCGCGCCGCTCGGCTTGGCCTTGTTGACCGCATCGGCCAGCGCGCGAATGTTCTCCTTCAGATCGCCCTCGTCGAAGCTCGCCTTGCCGATTCCGGAGTGGATGATGCCAGCCTTCTCGACCCGGAACTCGACCTGTCCGCCCTTGGCCGCCTGCACGGCGGCGGCGACATCCTGGGTGACGGAGCCGAGCTTGGGGTTGGGCATCATCCCGCGCGGGCCGAGGATCTTTCCGAGCTTGCCGACCACGGCCATCATGTCGGGGGTGGCGATGCAGCGGTCGAACCTGATCATGCCGCCCTGGATGGTCTCGGCCAAGTCTTCGGCCCCGATCACATCGGCGCCGGCCACACGCGCTTCCTCGGCCTTGTCGCCGCGGGCGAACACGGCCACCCGAACCGATTTGCCCGTGCCCTTGGGCAGCGAGACTACGCCGCGCACCATCTGGTCGGCATGTCTGGGATCGACGCCCAGGTTCATCGACAGTTCCAGAGTCTCATCGAACCTGGCCGAGGCCCGGTCCTTGATCATGCGCACCGCATCGTCCAGCGGATAGAGCGCATCGCGGTCGATCCCGTCATAGGCGCCGGTCAGGCGCTTTCCCTTTTTTGCCATCGTCCGGTTACTCCACGACCTGAATGCCGATCGAGCGCGCCGTGCCGGCGAGCATCCTGGCGGCCGACTCGACGTCGTTGGCGTTGAGGTCGACCATTTTGATTTCGGCGATCTCGCGGAGCTGAGACATGCGGATCGCGCCGACGGTCTTGCGGCCCGGCGTCAAGGAGCCCTTGTCGCGCCTGGCCGCGCGCTTGATGAAGTAGGACGCAGGCGGCGTCCTGGTCTCGAACGAGAACGACTTGTCGGCGTAGACCGTGATCACCGTGGGGATCGGCACGCCCTGCTCCTGAGCCTGGGTGTGGGCGTTGAATGACTTGCAAAACTCCATGATGTTCACGCCCTGCTGGCCGAGCGCGGGCCCGATCGGCGGCGAGGGGTTGGCCTGCCCCGACGGGACCTGCAGCTTGATGTAGCCCGAGATCTTTTTCGCCATTGCCTGCGCCGCGTCCTTACAGTTTCTCGACCTGCGCGTACTCGAGCTCGACCGGGGTCGAGCGCCCGAAGATCGACACCGCGATCTTCAGCCTGGCACGCTCTTCATCGATTTCCTCGACGGTGCCGTTGAACGAGGTGAACGGGCCGTCGCTCACCCGCACCTGCTCGCCGATATCGAAAGTGATCGAGGGCTTGGGCCGCTCCACACCTTCCTGGACCTGGCGCAGGATGCGCTGGGCCTCGCCTTCGGAGATCGGCGAGGGCTTGCCCCGCCCGCCGAGGAAGCCGGTCACCTTGGGGGTGTCCTTGACCAAGTGCCAAGTCTCGTCGGTCATGTCCATCTTGACCAGCACGTAGCCCGGGAAGAACTTTCGGTCGGCGCTGACCTTCGCCCCGCGGCGCATGCGCACGACCTCCTCGGTCGGCACCAGAATCTCCTCGTAATAATCCTCCAGGCCCTTTTGCGCCGCCTGCTCACGGATCGATTGGGCGACCTTGTTCTCGAAGCCCGAGTAGACGTGGATGACGTACCAGCGCGCGGTCACCGCCTAGCCCCCGAGCCCGAGAACCGCGCGGACCGCCACCGAAAGCACTTGGTCCACGGCGAAGAAGAACACGGCCGCCAGGAACACGAAGATGAACACCATCACCGTGGTCACCGTTGTCTCCTTCCGACTGGGCCAAGTGACCTTGGCCACCTCGCGCCGGACTTGTTGGACGAATTCGATCGGGTTGGTCTTGGCCATTACCTGCTTTACGCGCTGCCGCGGGCGCGGCGCACCGCGTATCCGCCGAGGGTCCTGATGGCAGGAGTGGAGGGATTCGAACCCCCAACCCCCGGTTTTGGAGACCGGTGCTCTGCCAGTTGAGCTACACTCCTATCGTGCCGTCACCGCCCGATTGCCGCTTCCGCCTATTCGACGATCGAGGCGACGACGCCGGCGCCGACGGTGCGGCCGCCCTCGCGGATCGCGAACCGGAGGCCCTCGTCCATCGCGATGGGCACGATCAACTCCACATCCATCGAAACATTGTCGCCCGGCATCACCATCTCGGTGCCTGCCGGCAAGGCAACCTGCCCGGTCACGTCCGTCGTGCGGAAGTAGAACTGCGGACGGTAGTTGGTGAAGAACGGCGTGTGACGACCGCCCTCATCCTTGGTCAGAATGTAGGCCTCGGCCTTGAACTTCGTGTGCGGCGTGATCGAGCCCGGCTTCGCAAGAACCTGGCCGCGCTCGACCTCCTCCCGACCGACCCCGCGCAACAGGCAGCCCACATTGTCGCCTGCCTCGCCGCTGTCCAGAAGCTTGCGGAACATCTCCACCCCGGTGACCACCGTCTTGGAGGTCTCCTTCAGACCGACGATCTCGACCTCCTCGCCCACCTTGATCGTTCCTCGCTCGATCCGGCCCGTCACCACCGTGCCGCGACCCGAAATCGAGAAGACATCCTCGATCGGCATCAAAAACGCCAAATCCTTCGGACGGTCCGGCTGCGGCACGTAGCTGTCCACCGCCTCCATCAACGCGATCACCGACGGCGCCGCGCTCGCCCCCTCACCACCCTCCAGCGCATGCAGCGCGGAACCCCGAACCACCGGAATGTCGTCCCCCGGAAAGTCGTAGCTCGACAGAAGCTCGCGAACCTCCAACTCGACAAGGTCCAACAACTCCTCGTCATCGACCTGATCCACCTTGTTCATGTAGACCACGATCGCCGGAACGCCCACCTGGCGCGCCAGCAGAATATGCTCCCGCGTCTGCGGCATCGGGCCGTCGGCCGCCGACACCACCAGGATAGCCCCGTCCATCTGCGCCGCGCCGGTAATCATGTTCTTGACGTAGTCCGCATGGCCGGGACAGTCGACATGGGCGTAGTGCCGGTTGCCCGTCTCGTACTCCACATGCGCCGTGGCGATCGTGATCCCGCGCGCCTTCTCCTCCGGCGCCTTGTCGATCTCGTCATAGGCCGTGAACGTCGCGCCGCCGGCTTCCGCCAGCACCTTCGTGATCGCCGCCGTCAGCGTCGTCTTGCCATGATCCACATGGCCGATCGTGCCAACGTTGCAGTGCGGCTTCGTACGCTCGAACTTCGCCTTCGCCATCGATCTCTTTCCCGGGTTGGAATAGCAGTGTCAGGCCCGATCACGGGCGGTTGCGCGGCTGCGAGAACGCGTTGAGCGTGGAGCGGGTGATGGGAATCGAACCCACATAACCAGCTTGGAAGGCTGGGGCTCTACCATTGAGCTACACCCGCAACCCATCGACATGGCGTTCCGTTGCATTGGATTGTGGAGCGCTCCAGTGGACGATCGCTTCAACTCAACGCTGCTCCTGCGGCTTCGCGCCCCTCGACCAGGATTGCCGGCCGGCTGGTGGAGGGGGTTGGATTCGAACCAACGTAGGCAAACGCCAACGGGTTTACAGCCCGTCCCCTTTAGCCACTCGGGCACCCCTCCGCTTGATGTTGATAATCCGCCTGTCCGCCGCCGCGGCGCTGGAGGGACCGAAGTAGGGGATTTGCCTCGCCATGTCAACGACAAAGGCACCCTCCTCGCCCGATCCCGATCATGGGTGAACGCCATGCAGGTCGATTCGTCTTTCCGCTTACGCCCGTCAGTATAATAGCGGCGATGGCGAGATACAAGACAGCCCGGAAACAGACCACGATTAGAAACGAACGGGCCGTCGGTGGGTCGTTGTGGATATGGGGACGCCACGCGGCCGGCGCGGCGCTGGCGAACCCTGAGCGCATAGTCCGGCGCGTGCTTGCGCTCGATAAGACCGCCGGAGTCGACGCCGAGATCGTCGACCGCCGGGCGATGGCCCGGATTCTGCCCGAAGGCGCGGTCCATCAGGGCCTGGCGGTGCTGGTCGAGCCGCTGGAGAACCCGGGAATCGAGACGCTGTGCGCGATCGCGAACGCGCGCGAACGGGCCACCGTCGTCGCCCTCGACCAGGTGCAGGACCCCCGGAACATCGGCGCGATCCTGCGCAGTGCCGCCGCGCTGGGCGCAGTCGGCATGGTCTTGCCCGACCGCCATGCCCCGCGCGAGACCGGGGTGCTCGCGAAGGCGGCCTCCGGTGCGCTGGAGACCGTTCCGCTCGCGCGCGTGACCAACCTCGCCCGCGCACTGACTGCGATGAAGGCCGCCGGGCTTTGGTGCGTGGGCCTCGATGCCGACGCGGACGCCATGCTCACGCCCCGGTCTCTGCCGGACCGGGCCTGTCTGGTGCTGGGCGCCGAGGGACGAGGCCTGCGCCGCCTGACCGCAGAGCAGTGCGATCTGACGGTAAGTATCCCGAGGGCCGGCGGCATCGCCAGCCTCAACATCGCCGCGGCGGCGGCGATCGCGCTGCACGCCCACGTTAGCGGCGGGCGAGACCCTCGCGCAGGGCCGAGACCGCCTGGGTGAAACACTCCAGCGGCGCGCTGGTGATCCCCGCCCCGATCTGGCCGATGCCGGCGTCCTTGTGGGCGATGCCGGTGTTGATGATGGGCAGCACGCCGGTGTCGAGGACCTTGCGGGCGTCGATCCCTGCCGGGACCGACGCGAAATTGAGAATCGGCAGGGTGAAGGCAGGGTTCTCGCCGATCGTGACGGAGCGCATGTCCTGGCTTGCCGCGATCGCCTCGGCCGGGCTGCCGCCGACGAACTGGACGATCGCCGGGGCCGCGGCCATCGCGAAGCCGCCGACGCCGGCAGTCTCGGTGATCGCGCTGTCGCCGATGTCGCGCGCCGCATCGGCGCTGCAATAGCCGGAGAAATAGAGGCCTTCGACGACGGGGGCCCGGGTGGTGAACCAGCGCTCGCCGGTCCCGCTCATCCTGATGCCGAACGCGACGCCGTTGCGCGCCATCGCAGTGATCATGCTGGCGTGGGGCACGCCGGCCGCCGCATCGAGCATCGCCTTGCAGGCAGCCATCGACAGGTTGATGAAGAAGTGGTCGTTGCCGGCGATGAACTCGAATGCGGCCGCGATCCGGCCCGGGTCCATGCCGCTCCGCAGCGCCGACGGCAGCAGCCGCTTGATCAGGAGCGCCGTGCCGGCGACGTTACGGTTGTGCACCTCATCGCCCATGTGGAGTGCTTGGGCCATGATCGGCTTGAGCGGGAGCGGGCCGTGACCCTCCAGCGTCCGGGCCAGCACTGCGGCCAGGTCGCCGCGCATCCAGCGCAGCCGCTCGATCACCTCGGGGCCGTTGGCGCCGAAGCGCAGCACCTTGCCCAACCCTTCGTTCAGGCTTGAAAAGGCCGTGTTGCCGCCCGACTCGTTCTCGACCACCCACATCGGCATCGACGGACAGACGATGCCGGCCATCGGCCCGACCGCGTCGTGGTGATGGCAGGGCGCCAGGCGCATCTCGCCGCGGTCGGCCAGCGCCTGCGCGCCGCCGAAATCGTCCGCCCAGCCCTCGAACAGGATCGCGCCCAGCACCGCGCCCTTCATCGGCCCGCACATCTCCGCCCAGGCGACCGGCGGACCGGCATGGAGGATCGTGCGCTCATCCATGCCGGGCAGCACGTCCGCCGCGAGGCCGATGCCGGTCAGTACCGGCTCGGCTTCGCAATAGCGGGCATGCGCGGTCGCGTTGGCGGCCTCGATCTGCGGATGGCCGATCAGCTCGGCAAGCTCCATGCCCACCTCCCTTGCCCCGGCCGCCGGCGGGCGCCAGTCGATCCCCCGCACGTCCGCGCCATGCGCCGAAATCGCCTCCGCGAAGACCTCGAGCCCAAGGTTGAGAACGGCCGGGCCGTCCTCGATCAGCCTGCGCGCGCCCATCACCCGCCCTCCGCCAAGAGCGAGAAGGCGGTGCGCACCGCGGCCGCATTGCTGTCCGCCAGCCTCACGCCCAGATCGGCAAGCGCCCGCTCCTGGGTCGAAAGCCCTTGGGGATCGGCTGCGGTCCCGCACACGAAGCCGACGAACGCGACGCTTTCCGAGCCTCTGGCCGCAGCGATCGTGGGACCCAGCGCGCCGGCCGGATCCCGATGCGCCCCGGCGCCGAGCACCACGTCGAGCACTATCACGGCAGTTTCGGGGCCGGCTGCGGTCTGTGCGATAAGCGCGCATCTTTGCGTTGCGTCGATCATCGGATGCGGCCGGCCTCTCGTGCGGGCGTCATCGCCGAGGTCGATTGCCTCCAGACACGACCGGCCGCCCGGCACCGCGGCGGCGATGGCCCGCGCCTCATGGCAGAACGTCCCGCCGCTGTAGAGCCCGACGACCCGGCGGCCCGCCGCAATCGGGCCGGGCGTCGGGGCCGGGCGCAGCGCGCCGCCCGCCGCAGCGTTCGCGGCGTCTTCCAAAGTCGGAGCAAAGACGATGTTCGGCGGCCCGTCATCGGGCGGCGCAGCGCCGATGAACGTGATCACGCAACGCTTGCCGGACCGCCCGCAGGCCTCGATCGCCCGTTGCGCGGCCGCCGGGCCGGGCGGCTTGGAGATCACGACGATGGTCTCCGTTTCCTCGTCGCGCGCCAACGCCTCAATCGCCGCCAGCGTCGTGATGCCGCCGACCTCTTCCGACAAATCCCGCCCGCCGGCGCCGAAGGCATGACTGATGCCGGAGCCCGCCCGGTCGAGCAGGCAGGCGACCTGCTGCAGGCCCGTGCCCGAAGCCGCAACGATACCGACCGGGCCGCGCCGCACCGTATTGGCGAAGCCGAGCGGGATGCCGGCGACGATCGCGGTGCCGCAATCGGGTCCCATCATCAGCAGCCCGCGCGCGACAGCCTCCCGCTTGAGCGCAACCTCATCGGCCAGGCCGACATTGTCGGAGAACACCATCACGTCGAGGCCGAGCCGCAGCGCCTTCATTGCTTCGGCCGCGGCGTAATCGCCGGGACAGGAGATCAGCGCCAGGTTGGCCGCCGGGCCGTGCGCGACCGCCTCGACCAGGCTGCGCGGCGGTTTGCGACCTTGCATCGCGATCGATCCGGCGACATGCGGCGCCGCGGCCGCAAGCCGTTCGCGCGCCCTGTGGAGGGACTCTGTGACCGCCTTCTCGTCCCCGCCCTCGACCACCACCAGCAGATCGTTGGGGCCGGCGTCCGGCGCATCGGATGAAATGCCGGCCTCGGCGAGCATGGCGAGATTGGCCGGCGTGGCCATGACCGCCATGACCCGGGCGATGCCGTCAGCCGCCTCCAGATCGGCGGCCATGCGCATCAAGGCCACCGAGTCTCGATAGAAATTGGCACAGACCAGAGTCTTGGCGGGCACCGGGCGGCCTCCGCGCGGCTCAGCCGGGGATCTTGTCCATGTCGATGATCGCGGCCACCATGCCGCCGCCGGCCGGGCCCTGCTGGAGCGCGGCGACGGAGACGAAGACCGCCGGATCGCCCAGCGCGGCGGCCGCGACGCCGCCGACGGCCGCCTTGGTCTGGTGGGTGTGGTGGACATCGGTGTCGTTGAGCGAGACCAGCCGCCTGCCGCGCAGCCGCCCCGACGGGTCGGTCTCGCACTTGATGAAGCAGTTGACCACCGCATCGCCGAGATCCTTCGGATGCGGCCGCGCGCCCAGCGGTAGCCCGGCGTTGCGGATCGCATCGTAGATCCCATCGGTGTCGATCGCGTCCCGCATCACCGAATGGCCGATGCGGAACCGCCCGCCCGCCCCCTTCCGGTTGCCGACGACGATGATCTGGGCCTCCACCTGCTCGTTGCCGCTGGAGCACGAGGCGACCGCGGAATAAACGCCGAGGTCGCGGCCGATCTGGTCCTCGCGCGGCATCGGGAACTCGCCCAGCGCGTAGCCGATGCCCAGCGCGGCGGTGGCGTTGGCAAAGGCCATCGATTCGATGGTCTCCTCGGTGCATACCTCGTGGCCACGCGACTTGGCGTCGGCGATGCTCTCGACGGTCAAGAGAGGGGATTTCGACTGGACGTAATGGACATCGGCCGCATCGGTGATGCCGGCCTCCTCGATAGCGAGCTTCACGCCGGCGGCGACCTTTTCCACCCCGGCCGGCCGGCCGATGTCCTCAGGCGCGATCGGCGCGGACATCGCGATCCCGACCGCCAGCCGCTCGGCCTCGGGGTCCGGGGTTGCATCCTCGACATTGGCGAAGACATTGAGATGCGGTGCGATGATCCCCGGACAGCCGCCGGACAGCGCGATCGGCACGGCCATCGCGCCGGCGCGCCCCCGTGTTCCCTTTTCCACCAGAAAGTCGCGCAGCATGCGGTCGACCAGGATACGCCCGAAGTCGTTCACCCCGCCATTGCCCTCGGTCTTGGCGGCGACGGCGATGATGTCGTCCGCCCCGAAGCCCTCGACGGCCATCGCCGCCTCGATGCTGTCGGTGTCCTGGACATGCTCCATCAGAACCTTACAGACCACGACCGCCATTGCGCCCTCCCTCGTCGCCGGTGAGGCTCCCTTTTTGACGGTTGGGGCCCGCCGGTTCAACCCGCCTTGAACTCCGAACCCCGCGCGGCTATGTCTCCGACGGCTATCTCTCCGACGATGGCCGGATTAGCTCAGCTGGCAGAGCGGCTGATTTGTAATCAGCAGGTCGGGGGTTCGAGCCCCTCATCCGGCACCAGCCTGCCGCACCGCATGTCCCGCCCGCCGATCTGCCCGACGGACGAGACCGGACCACGCAAAAAAGGCGCCGCCCGGAGGCGGCGCCCGATGTTCGGCCCCGGCCGCGGTATCGACCGCCCCTACATGTTGGGATCGTAGAGCTTCGATTTCAGCGTCTGGTAGTCGACGATGAACTTGCTGGCCAGAGCGTCGTTTTCCGCCCACTTCGCGGCGTAGATCGTCCGGACATAGGCCTCGCGGTACTCGCCTTCGAGATCCACGATTTGCACGCCGGCCTTCTTGAGCTTCGCGTCGTCGCGATGGCCAAGCCGAATCACCGACTCGTCGGCGGTCTTCTCGTATTGCCGGGCCATCTTCTCGAGGAAGGTCTGCTCCTCACGGGTCATCGAGTCGTATTTCTTCTTATTGACCAGCACCAGCATCGTGGCGCCGAAGAATGACGGCTCGACCCGGTACTTCAGGAACTTTTCCCAGCCATAGGTGCCGACCGAGCCCCACGGCCAAGCGAGGCCCTCGACCACGCCGCGCTCGAGCGCGGAGTAGACATCGCCCGGCGAGATGACGATCGGCGTCGCGCCCATTTCGCGCATGAAGGCCTTGTAAAGGCCGGTGGAGCGCATCTTCACGCCCGTCAGGTCGATCCCGGTCACCTTGCTGAGCTTGGGCTTGAACAGCGTATAGACATAGAACCGCTGCCCGTTCTGGAAGGTCCAGCCCAGGATCCGCGAGTTGAGGCCCTTGCCCCAGGCCTCCTGCATCATGTCCCACGCGCCGTTGCTACGGATCTCTTCGAGCGACTTGTTGTGCGCGCCGGGCAACCGGCCCTCGGCCAGGATGCCGGAGTAGTAGGTGCCGGGGCAGTAGATCATGTCGACCAGCCCGCGCTGGATGGCGCCGCCCTGGTTCTTCCAGGGGATGACTTCGGGTCCGCCCTTGTAGCGGATCGTCACCGGGCCGTTGGCCTTGTTGACCGCGTCGATGAAGTGCTCGTGCAGCGCGTTGACGTAGTCGTGGTTGCGCTGGAAGCAGGCAAGCGCCTGGATCTCGGTGGCCGCGACCGCCGGAATGCTCCAGGCGGTGAGTGCGACACCCGCCGCGGCGACCGTGAGCGTGAAGTTCGATCTGGCCCTCATAGGTAGGTTCCCTTCCGTTCTGTGTTGCCCCGCATCGCAGGCATCCGCGCAATCGTCTCCCAAATCCTGCCGCCGATCCGGCCGTGCCGTGATCCTTCCAGGCGGCTTCCGCGATGATCTGCGGTTTCACGCTTGATTTTGTACGTTGGACGCATCAGCCTGCCGATGAAAGCTTAGGCGGGCCCGGCGCACCGCACAAGTACGCCACGCCGAGTTCCGACAGGTTCGGGTTCGTGCCCGGACGAAATACGACGGAGAAGAACCGGCATGGGCGGCGTCGTCCGCGCCTACAACGCGCTCATCAACTTGCTGCGCATCCTTGCCGGCGGCGTCGTCTTCAGCATCTTCCTGCTGATCTGCGTCGATGTGCTGCTGCGGCTGCTCGGCGGCTATGTCGGCATGCAGCCCTGGACCTACTCCGTGCCGGTGGTCGAGTACGGCCTTCTGTGGTTCGCCATGCTGGCCGCCCCCTATCTGGTGCGGATCAAAGGCCACGTCTTCATCGAGGCGCTCACTGCCGTCGTGCCGCCCCGGGTGCAGTGGGCGATGGCGAAGTTCTCCTATCTGAGCTGTATCGTCGCGGCCACCTTCTTTGCCTGGTACTGCTGGGGCGTGCTCTACGAGGCGATGGAGCGCGGCACGCTCGACATACGCGCCGAAGAGATACCCGTCTGGTACCTGATCTTCCCGATGCCGTTCTGCTTCCTGCTGGTGGCCGCCGAGTTCGGCCGCTACCTGATCGGGATCGATTCCATGTACGGGGACCGGACCGAGGTGCGGGAAAACGTCTGATCATGGAGTGGTACTGGGCATTCGTTCTCCTGCTTGGGCTGATCGTCGGCATGATGGCGCTCGGCATGCCGGTCGCCTTCGCGTTCCTGTCGACCAACATCCTGGGCTGGCTCTACTTCAACGGCTGGAACGTGAACGTGCTGCCGACGGTGGTCGAGAACTCGACCGTCCTGATCAGCCGGTTCACCCTGGGCCCTGTGCCGATGTTCATCATGATGGGCTCGCTGTTCTTCCACACTGGGCTTGCGCTGCGGGTGTTCGATGGGCTGGAGGTTCTGTTCGGCCGGCTGCCCGGCCGGCTGTGCTTCCTGACGGTGGCCGGCGGCGCGATCTTCTCCACCCTGACCGGCTCGTCGATGGCCAACACCGCCATGCTGGGCTCGCTGATGGTGCCGGAGATGCAGCGCCGCGGCTACAGCCGGCGCATGTCGATGGGCCCGATCCTGGGCACCGGCGGGCTTGCGATGATCATCCCGCCGTCGGCGCTTGGCGTGCTGCTGGCCAGCGTCGCCAGCATAGATGTCGGCAGACTCCTGATCGCCGGGTTCATCCCGGGCTTTACCCTGGCCTTCCTCTATGCCGGCATGATCATCCTGCAGCTCTGGCTTCTGCCGGGCTCGGCGCCGGCCTACGACATCGAGCGGACCACCTGGGGCCGGAAGGCGTGGATTGTCGCCACCAACATCCTGCCGATGAGCTTCGTCGTCTTCATGGTGATCGGCTTCATCGTCTTCGGCTGGGCGACGCCGACGGAGGCCGCGGCGATCGGCGTGCTGTCCGTGATGATCCTGGCCGCCGCCTACCGGCGGCTGACCTTCGAGTCCATCTTCGTTTCCGTCGACGCCACCTTGAAGGTCGGCGCGATGGTCTTCTTCATTCTGATGAACTCCACCGTGTTCAGCCAGCTTCTCGCGTTCTCGGGCGCGAGCCAGGGGATGCTCGAATGGGTGACCGGCTTCGAGGTCCATCGGCTGACCATCCTGTTGGCGATGTTCTGTGTCCTGCTCCTGCTCGGCATGTTCATGGACGCGACCTCGATGATGCTGATCACGGTGCCGATCTTCTTCCCGCTGGCGAACACGCTGGGCTTCGACCTGATCTGGTTTGGCCTGTTCGTCCTCATCACCATCGAGATGGCGGGCACCACGCCGCCCTTCGGGCTGCTGCTCTACGTCATGATGGGGGTCGCGCCCAAAGGCACCACGCTGGTCCACGTGGCGAGCGCGGCCGCGCCGTTCCTGCTATGCGATGCGGTACTCATCCTGATCCTGGTCGTTTTCCCGCCGCTCGCGCTCTGGCTGCCGAGCCTGATGTGAGCGGCCGGCCCCGGCCGGGTCGTGCGACTGGTCCGCAGCGGTCCCGGTCGCTAGGCTTCCGCCGTGCAGCGCTTCGGTCTGATCCTGTTCATCGCGGTCTCGCAGTTCACCGGGACAGTCATGCATGCGATGGTCGGCGTGACCTTGCCGACCATGGGGCGCGAGCTGGGGAGCAGCGGGGTCGAGCTCGGGCTGGTCGACACCGTCTTCGTTGGCGTTTCGGCGGCCTTCCTGGTGCCGATCGGCCGGCTCGCCGATGCGACCGACCGCATCACCCTGTTCAAGGTCGCGATGCTCACCCTGGTCGTGCTCACCGCCGCGATCGGCATACAGGACTCGATGCCGATGGTCATCGGGGCGCGGCTGCTGCAGGGGATCGCCGCCGCCGTCGTGACGGCCACGGGCCTCGCGATCGTCGCCGATGTCGCGCCGCCCGGCCAGGTGGGGCGGATGATCGGGCTGGCGATGGGCGCGACCTATGCCGGGCTCGCCTCCTCGCCCTTTTTCGCCGGGTTGATCACCACCCATCTCGGCTGGCGCTGGGTGTTCTATCTGGGCGCGCTGCTGCCGCTGGTCTCCTGGCTGCTCGCCCAGGCGACGGTGACCGGCCGCTGGCGGGCGCCGGCGGTCTCGATCAACATCCAGAACAGCCTGCTGCTCGCGGCTGCGGTGGGATCGCTGATTCTGGGGCTCGCCTGGTTCGGCCGGACGGTCTACGGGGCCGGGCTGATCGCCGTCGGCGTCGTGCTGGCGGCGGTCTACGTCGCGGCCGAACTCCGCTCGGCGAACCCCCTGCTGAAGCTCGCCGAGATCACGGCCAACCGGCGGCTCGGCCAGGCCCTGGCCCTCCAGCTCCTGATCTATTGCGGCACGGTCGGAACGTCCTTCCTGATGAGCTTGTATCTGCAGGTCATCCAAGGCCGCACGCCGGAGAGCGCGGGCGGGCTTCTGATCATCAGCCCGATCGTGATGGCGGTCTTGGCGCCCGCCGCCGGCCGGCTGTCCGACAAGGTGCGGCCCGACCTGCCGGTCGCGGCCGGGGCGGCGCTGATCCTGTGCAGTGTGGTGATCGGCGCGCTGCTCCGCGCGGAGTCCGGCAGCACGCTGGTGATCGCGCTCCTGGTCCTCCAGGGGCTCGGCTTCGCGCTGTTCTCGGGCCCCAACATCGCGATCATCATGGCGTCGGTCCCGCCGGAAGAGCGCGGCCTCGCCTCGGCGCTCACGGCCGAGATGCGCTCGATCGGCATGATGATCTCGATGACCTTCGTGACCGTCATCCTGTCGCTCAGGCTAGGTACGGCGGGCGTCGCGGACCGGCCCGAGGCCTATATGTCGGCGATGACGCTGGCCTTCATCGTGTTCTCGTTACTGACCGCGCTCGGCGTCCTGATCGCGCTGCGTGGGCATGGGGGCAGGCATGGGGGCGGTTGATCGAGCGCCCCCCGCGCTCCAGTCTTGCCTGAAACGGTCATTGGGCCTGAATCGAGCGCAGGGAAAGCGAGATGGCGCGGCTTGAGGGCAAGACGGCTTTGGTGACGGGGGCGGGCGGCGCGATCGCGGGCGCCTCGGCGCGGGCGTTTGCGGCCGAGGGCGCGTCGGTTCTGGTGTGCGACCTCGACGAGGCTGCGGCCGGGGCGACGGCGCGCGCGATCGCCGGGGACGGCGGAACGGCGGAAGCCCGGCAGTGCGACGTCGCCGATCCCGCATCGGCGGCGGCGGCGGTCGAGGCCTGCATCGCCGCCTACGGCAGGATCGACATTCTGATGAATGCCGCCGCGGCGCGCGAGCAACACGGCAATGTGGTCGAGCTCGACCTTGCCGAGTGGAACCGGGCGATGGCAGTCAACCTCACCGGCATCTTCCTGATGTGCAAGCACGCCATCCCGTACATGGCGGCCGGCGGCGGCGGCAGCATCGTCAACGTCGCCTCGCAGCTTGGCTCGGTGGCGACGCCGAACCGGCCAGCCTACGTGACCAGCAAGGCCGCCGTGATCCAGCTCTCGAGGTCGATGGCGCTGGATTTTGCCAAGAACGGCATAAGGGTGAACGCGCTTTCGCCCGGCGCCGTGGAGACCGCGCGCCTAACCTCGACCGGCCGCACCATGGACGAGGTGCGCGAAGCCCTGGTCCCGATGCACCCGATCGGCCGGCTCGGCCAGCCGGATGAGATCGCCGACGCGGCCCTGTTCCTGGCGTGCTCGGATTCGCGCTTCATGACCGGCGCGGATCTCGTCGTCGACGGCGGCTACAGCGCGGTTTAGAAGGCCGTCCCGGTACGCCGGCTCCACCGGCGGCGCGGCGGCAGTCGCCCGGCGATCCAATTTCGGGTCGTCGGGCCAAACGTCGGCAAGGGATGGACGCGATTACTTCATCGCGACCCATCTCTTCCTCAAATCCCACTCCAGGTCGTTCCGCCTGCCGCCGGTTAGTTTCGCCTCGATGAAGACCAGCGGGCGGCCGCGATACAGCAGCGCGTAATCCACTAAACCGCAGTCCACGGAAAATTCCGGCTTGAACGCCTCGGGGTCGGCGTCGTCCCAGCCCAGCGCGCGCAGCACCGGCAGGATGACGCCTGTCTGGCCCGCGCCTCGTTGTTCAACCGACCGGAGCACAGGCTTTCGACCGCGCTTTTTCAACGTCTGCTCCAGGGGCATGATTCGAGCGTCTCCGTTGGTTTCGTCGACTCTGGGATCTGGGGGACATCGCGGTGTCGCAAGCTATCGGGAAGCGCCCGCCCGGCCAAGACCGCGCGCCCGACTTCACGGCGGCGAGACGACGGCCTCGGCTTCGAGTTCGTCGAGGATGCGCCAGATCCGCTCGACATGCGGCTCCTTGTCGACGCGGTCGTAGAGGAAGCCCGCGGCCCGCACGAGGTCGCCGGCAAAATACTTCTCGTAAAGCTGCTGGCGGCCGGAGAAGCTCGACAGGCTGGCGTCGTAAGCGAGCCTGAACAGCTTGATGCGCCGGCGCGAATCCGCCGATGCCGCCTGAAAATACCGCTCCACGTCCTCGGCGACCGGGCCGTCGAGCTCGGCGAACGAGGGCACCATGAACAGCCCGCCCGCACCGACGGTCTGGATGATCTCGCAGCTCCGGCGGAACATCTGCGGATAGAGGAACCGGACGGCGTCCAGCGGCCCCGAACCGGGCAGGACGGTGCCGCCCGGCCCCGGGACGGCGCCGACCTCACTCGCCGTCAGACAGGAGCGGACGACTTCGGTATAGTTGATCAACTCGGCCAGCATTCCCTGGACATGCAGGTGCATGTCGACTCGGGTGGTGCGGACCATCGCGAAGGCGAGCGCCATCATGAACTCGGCCTTCGACAGGTCCTTGGTGGTGAACTGATGGGCCATGTGAAGGCCGGCGCCGGTGACGCGGTAGAGCGAGTTGAACACCTCGATATCGCGATAGATGAAGACCCGCTCCCAAGGCACCAGCACATCGTCGAAGACGACCATGCAGTCGGTCTCGTCGAGCCGGCTGGACAGCGGGAAGTCGAGGCTCGAGCCGGCCCGCTGATGGACCACGGCCGGCCGGCAGATCAGCCGAATGCCGTCCGTCGCGACCGGCACCGCGAACGCGATCGCGAACTTCCTGGCCTCCTCTGTCTCGGGCAGCGGATAGGACGGCGCGGGCATGACCAGCAGCTCGTCGGAGAACGCGCCCAGGGTGGCCAGCATACGCGCGCCGCGGACGACGATTCCGGCATCGGTCTCCTCGACCGCGCGCGCGGCAAGATCCTTCTCCTGCTCGGAAACATCGCGCGAGCGGTCGACCTGCGGGTTGGTGAGTGAATGGGTCGAGACCAGGTCACCTTCGCGGGCAAGCTCATAATAGCGCCGTACATTCTCCGCGTAGGGCCCGAAGTGCTCCGGCGCCGCGGCATAGCCGGCCAGCATCACGTTGATGAAGTCCGGCGCGCGGCCGAACATCCCGAAGGTGCGGTCGTGCCAGTGCTTGACCATCGTCCGGCGCCTGGCGAGGTCTTCGCGCGAGGCCACCTGGACGAACGACAACCCGACTTGCTCTCCGGTGGCGGGCGATCGGTAGACCATCTCCCCGCTGAGCGCGGGGTCGTGCTGCATGTCATAGAGCTCGGCCAGCGTGCGTGCGCCGCCGACGAAGCGGCGATCCGTGGTGACGTCGTCCACCCGCTCGCCGTCGACATAGACATGCCGGCCGTCCCGCAGCCCTTCGATGACCTCGGCGCCGGTCCGCACGCCCATCGCCATCTCCTTCTGCTGAATCCGAACGATGTTATCCCGGCGCAACCGGTGCGTCGAACGGTGCCGGCTTGCGCCGCCCCGGCGTCATCCCCATCATAGCCGCGGCAAGAGGACGGAACCGATGGCGAAGAAGTCATTCCGTGAATTTCTGGCGGAGCTTGAAGAAGCCGGCGAGATCTCCCGGATCACGAAACCGGTCGATCCGCGCGACATGTCGGGCCTTGCCGGCCAGAACGAAAAGGCCACGGTCTTCGAGGCGATCGAGGGCTATCCCGGCTGGCGGGTCGCGACCGCGCTCCTGTCGTCGCGCCGGCGCCTCGCGATCACCCTCGGTTGCACGGAGGACCGGATCGCCCAGACATTCGAGTCCGCGTCCGCGCGTGCGATCGAGCCGGATCTGGTGGCCGCCGCACCGTGCCAGGAGGTGGTCATCGAGGGCGATGACGTCGATCTGAGCGCGCTGCCCTATCCGATCATGCACGTCCATGACGGCGGACCCTACATCTCAAGCTCGTTCGTCGTTTCCAAGGACCCCGAGTACGGCCGCAACGCCGGCTCCTACCGGATGATGTACCGCACGCCCCGGGAAACCGGCATCGATCTGGTCTCGCCGTCCGACATGCGGTTCTACTACCAGCGCGCGCTCGACCGCGGCGAGCCGCTGCCGATCGCGGTCGCGATCGGCGTCCACCCCTTCGAGATGCTGGCCGCCTCCTACAAGGCGCCGATCCGCACCGACGAGCTGACGCTCGCGGGCGGGCTGCACGGCGGGCCGGTGCCGCTGGTCAAGTGCAGGACGGTCGATCTCGAAGTGCCGGCCGATGCGGAGATCGTGCTGGAGGGCGAGATCCTGCCGATCGGCTGGACCGCCGACGAGGGGCCGTTCGGCGAGTTCTCGCAGATCTCGGGCGACGTGAAATGGAACCCGATCTTCCAGGTCAAGTGCATCACCCGCCGGCGCGATCCGATCTTCTACATGCTGCAGATGCCTTGGGAGAACGACTGGCTGTCGGCGCCGGTGACCGAGGCGGCCGGCCTGCAGGCGCTCCGGGTCGCGAGCGTCGAGCCGGTGGCAATCCGCGCGCCGGTCGGAAGCTGCGGCTACTGGACGCTGATCGCCTCGATCAGGAAGCGCCCCGGCGAGGGCAAGAACGCGCTGCTGGCCCTGCTCTCGGTCGCCGAGGTGAAGCTCGCGATCGTCACCGACGAGGACATCGACATCAACAACCCGGACGACATCGATTGGGCGCTGACCTTCCGCGTCCAGGCCGACCAGGACCTGATCACCCTGTCGGGCGCGCGCGGCAAGCATGTCGATCCCTCGATCCGCGCCTGGGAACTCGGCCAGGGCGGGCTGCCGCTGACGGCCAAGCTCGGGATCGATGCAACCATCCCCGAGGGCATCCCGCGCTGGCTCTACAAGCGCATCCAGACCTACGGCAAGGACCGGGTCAGGCTGGAGGATTATTTGTGAGCACGCTGTCGGAGACCATCAAGGCCGCGCTGACCGAGACGCCGATGCAGTTCTCCGAGGTCGTCGACGAGCACCGCGACGCGCCCTGGCGCAACGTCCTTCAGGCCTGGGGCGAGCTTCGCGCGGCGGAGATCCTCAAGCGCGACGACATCGGCCGCTACTACGTCGAAGGCGGCTCCGCCGAAGCCATCGCCGCAGCGACCAGGGCGGAATAGCGGCAAGCCCTGGCCGCTGTCGTTGAAACGGCGCCGGAATCGGCGCGATCGACCCAAGTCACCCCTCTCGATCATTCGGCGCCAGGGCTGGCGCCGTGGCCGCCGCAGTAGCCGTTCTCCGGCGAAGGCTGCCAAGTCGCCATGCGTTCGGGTTGCGGTCGGCAAACCTCGACGTGGAGCGGATAGCACGGGGCGGCGTCGCTCGAATGGCCGGTGCCGCAATCGCCGCCAGGACAGGTCGAAAGAGCGGCCAGGAGATCGATCTCGGCAAAAAGCTCGATGAAATCGCCCGGCCGCACCGGGCTCGCCTTCATGAAATACTGATGCGTGTCCGGGGTGTAGCCCGTGCACATGAAGACGTTGACCACGTCATGGATGTACGTCTCCGCCTCGGCCAATGACATGGATTTCGCGACCGCCAGCGCGCGGGTAAGGCTCGAATGACAGCAGAAATCGTAGTTCTGACCCGTCAGCATGTGATTGCTGTAGGGATCGCAGCGCGTGCCGATCACGTCGTGGACGCCGCCGCCGAACTCGTCGTAACCGTACCAATCCAGGGTGTTGTGGGTGATGGTGGCAAGCGGGCGGAACCGCGGAAAATTGCCCCATAACCGGTCGCCGGTGCTGACATGGGTGGCGTGCAGGGCGCGGGTCTTGCCGCTGTAGAATCTCTCCGACAGGTCGTTCGCGTTCCATAGATTCAGGTCGCCGACCTGCGGCCCTTCGATACTGTTGATGCGAAACAGATGGCCGGCCGGCACCTGAAACGCGCGCGCATCGCGCGGCGGGATCGTGATCTCGTCTACCAGAGTCATGTCGCGCCGCACCGTCTCATAAAAATCCCGATCGAACGCGGGCAGCCTGTCCAGCGTGTAGACCGTCACCGGCTTCACCGCCCGTCGGGCCGCCGCGTCCGCTGGCTCTGGATTCTGCGCCGAAATTGCCATGTTTGCTCCCTTGACCCTTCTCTGAACCCGATACGACGCCAAGTTCAATCGACATGCATGGTTCTCCCGAAGGATATTGTGTGAGCCGTGGATCTCCAACCGGTTCACGCCTGGAGATCCACGGTGGCTGAGCGTTACAGGCTGACGGATGCGCGATGGGCGCATATCGAGGGCCTGCTTCTTGGCAAGCTGGGCGATCCGGCGGCGACGATCGATCTGGCGCCTAGCGGCCGGACCCCGCCCGCGCCACCGTTCTCGCACCGCCTGTGCAGATCCGAAAAGAAATCCGACCACCGTGGACGTTCCGGAAATCGCGCCCGACATCCCCGAAGGTCTCGAGCGCGGGCTGCGCATTTACTGGTATCCGATCCCGCAGTCCGAGGAGCTACCGGCGGACGGTCCCGTCGGGCTGAGAGTGCTCGACGAAGCCATCGTCGTCTGGCGCGACGCGGAAGGCCGGCCGCAGGCGGTTATCGATGTCTGTCCCCACCGCAGGGTCAGGCTGTCCGACGGGAGGGTGCTTGAGGGGCTGCTGCAATGCGCCTTCCACGGGCTCCGCTTCGACGGGGGTGGGCGCTGCGCGCTGATTCTCTAGGAGCCCGAGGACACAGGCTTAAGGACGATGTGCGGGTCCGGACGTATCCCGCCGAGGAACTCGGCGGCTATGTGTGGACCTATATCGGCGATGCGGAAGCTTTTCCGCCGCCGCTGGCCGCCGGGGTGCCCGAAGAGCTGTCCAAGCCGGACGAGTTCGTATGGTTCCACCTGCCGACCCAGGTTTGGGACGCCAACTGTCTGCTGACCATCGACGGCGGGGATGTCTACCACTCGGTCACGCTGCATGCGGAGTCCCAGAGCGCGTCGGGCGAAGAATGGAAGGGCGGCGGGCTGGAGGAGTCCGGCATCGCGCTGGCCGACCGGCGGATGAAGATCGTAGACACGCCGCGCGGAATCCGCGACATCTCGGTCGACCGGTCCGGCGCGCCGATCCATCACGGCCACCTGACCCGCGAGATCCGCGGCGAGCGGGTGGCGCTGCCCGGCATCCACACCAACTCGATTTCGCCGGCGCCGGGCGCCGAGCCTTATGCCGCGCGGCTGTAGCAGTTCCCGATCGATGCCGAACGCACCTGGATCGTGCGCTTCCTGTCCTGGCGGGCGGGCGCCGAGGCTGAGCGCGCGCGGGCCAGGCAGATTTTCGAGCATGTGGCCCTGCCCCGGCTCAAGCGCGTGGCGGCGGAGGACGCGCTGATCTCCGCCCGGATGGATCTTGTGCAGGCACGATCCAACGAGTTCCTGTTCAAGCCCGACATGGACCTCGTGCGCATCGGGCGGCGCCTGAAGGAGGCCTTCGTCAAGCAGCGCGAGGGCGAGCGCGTCCCCCGGCGGTCGATGCGATGGTGTTTCTGACCTGAGAAGGAACGAAGGTCGAACAATCGCGCGCCGGCCTCCTTCTCCGGCCGACATGGCGAATCACGAATAACGATTCGACCGAATCGTAAATCGATTCAATCAATCAACGGCCTGCTCTAATGGTCGAGGATCATCGCGGTGTAGGTCGCCTCGGCAACGACCGTCCCCGCGACGACTGCCTTGCCGGCGAACTTCCACACATTCACGCGCATTTGCTGCTTCTCGACTTCGATATGGAGCGAATCGCCGGGCACCACGGGCTTACGGAACCGCGCGCTGTCGATCGACATGAAATAGACCAGCTTGCCCTCGGCGTCCGGCCCCAGGGTGTAGACCACCAGCACCGCGGCGGTCTGGGCCATGGCCTCGATCAGCAGCACGCCGGGCATGACCTTGTGGTGGGGGAAGTGTCCTATGAAATGCGGTTCGTTGACGGATACGTTTTTCAAGCCGGTCGCGCGCACGCCTGGCACGACCTCGAGGATCCGGTCGATCATCAAGAACGGGTATCGGTGTGGGATCATCTCCATGACCCGTGCGATATCCACGACTTCCAACGGCTTATCGGTCTCTACAGTATCCATCTTCATCCGCTGTGCTTGTCCGCGGGCCGTTTCAGGGTGGCGACGCCGCGAAATTATTTCCTGGCCGGGGTGGTGGGATAGCCAAACACGGCCTCGCCGTCGCCAATATCGCGCACTATCCCCGCTCTTGCGCCAAAGTGGGGGCCCTTCTCAATCTCTGAATGTCCCGTGACTCCGCCCTGGGCGGCAATGAAGGCGTAGTCGTCGAGAATCGTGCTTCCCGATAGTCCCGCTTGGGCAACGACGATGCAACCCTGTCCGAGGGTAACGTTGTGCCCGATCTGGACCAGATTACCAATCCTGGCCCCCCGGCTGATGAGCGTGTTCGCCCCGATGAGACGGCGCCGGGCGCGATCCCGGCCAGCCCACCGACCGAGATCGGGCCCTCGTGGGCGAAGAATCGCGGATCGGTCATGGCTTATTTCTTGGTCTTCGTTCCCCCGGGCGGCAGCGCTTTGGGCATGGTCACCTTGACCGAGGGCAGCGTCTTGTCGACCCGTTCGAGCACCTCCTTAGTGATGTCCAGGTCCTTGGCCGACAGGATGACGATCGATTTGGGAAGCACGAGATCGAGTTTTCGCTCGTTGGCAACCTTGGCCGCGGCAATCAGCATCGATCTCTGCACCTTGCCCATCGCGATGCTGTAAGCGCCATCGAGCTGACGCTTACGGGTCTGGAACTCGGTCTGCGCAGCGCGAGCCTTGGATTCGTACTCGCGGCGCTTTTTGGCGAAGGCGTCCGAAGACAGGATCGCCCGCTGGCGCTGCAGATTCTCGCTCGCCCCGCGCAACTCGTCCTCCCGCTTTCGCACCGCCGCCTGATAGGTCGAGCGAAGCTCTTCGATCTGCGGCCTGACGCTCTTGGAGGCCTTGGAATCGCGCAGGATGGACTGGACGTCGACCACCGCGATCGACACGGACGAATTCTGCGCGCCGGCAGGCGACGTTCCGCCGATCAGTGCGGCAATCAGGACCGCCGTCGCGCGGACCCGCCACGGAAATAATTTCGATTGCATGGCTGGCCTATAACCTCGCCCCGAAACTGAAATGGATGAGCTCCGTCTCGTCGAAGCTCTCATCGATCACCGGCTTGGCGAAGTTGATGTCGATCGGCCCGAGGAGCGACCGCCAACCTATGCCAAAGCCGACGCTCATCCGCAAGGTACCAGTGTCCCTGATCCTATCACCGGCGGCGCGCCCTTCGGCGCCGCCAAGGATGCCGAAATCGCTGAACACCCGGCCGCGGATCCCGAACTCGTTGGGCAGGCCGAGCGGGAAGGATATTCCGAGCGTGCCGCCATAGAACCACTTTCCACCGACCGCATCGCCGGTTCGCTCGTCGCGCGGCCCGACGCCGGCGCTGGTGAAACCGCGCAAATCGTCGCCGCCCATGAAGAACCGATCGAGAATCCGCACGTCGTCGCCGAGCCCGAAGATGTAGCCGCCGCTGATTCTGGTGACAGCGGTCAAGTCCTCGGTCAACGGGATAAACGATCTGGCCGAGACCTCGTTCTTCAGGAACCGTTCGGTCCCGCCGAGACCGGCAATCTCGTTGTCCAGGCTGATCAGCACCCCGTCTCTAGTATCGAAGCGGGAATCCCTGGTGTCGTAGGACAGGATATGGCCGATTGCCGAGACCGTGCTCTTGCCGGCCTGGTCCTGAATCGCCTGCGAGGCGCCAGCGTCGATGTCGGTAACGTTATCGCGGCGCAGGGTATAACGCCAGCGCTCCGCGACATTCTCGTTGACCAAGTAACCGGCGCGCAGCCGGAAGCCGATCGCCTCGCGGTCGAAGGAGCTTTCGTCCTGGAAGTCGCGCGCAGTGCGGAACACGTCGAAACCGGCAGTCAGGTTCCTGTCCAGGAAATAGGGCTGGGTAAAGCCCAGATCGATCTGCTGCTGGCGCTGGCCAAGCTGGAGCCTGAGCCGCAGGTCCTGGCCGCGGCCGACCAGGTTACGCTCCCGCAGGGTGACCTCGCCCAACACGCCGCCGGTCGAGGAGAAACCGGCGCCGAAAGAAATCTCGCCCGTGGACTGCTCCTTCACGTCGATCTCGATGACCGTCCGGTCGGGCGCGGAGCCCGGAACGTTCTTGACCTCGACCTCCGTGAAAAAACCTAAGTTTCTCAGGGCGCGACGGGCGCGCCGGATGTGCTCGGTGTTGAACGCGTCGCCCTCGACGATGCGGAACTCACGGCGCAACACCCGGTCCTGGGTCCGCACGTTGCCGCGTATCTCGATGCGCTCGACGAATACCCGCGGGCCTTCCTGGATATTGAAGGTGATGTTGATCCGCCGCTCGTCGCGCTTGCGCCGCACCCGCGGACGAACGTCGACGAAGGCATAGCCGGCCCTGCCGGCGGCATCGGACAGGGTGCCGGTGGTGCGCTCGACGGCATCGGCATCGTACCAGTTTCCCTCCGCGAACCCGAGTTCCCGCTCCAGGACATCGGGGTCCAGATCGCGCAACGCCGTGACGATCTCGACCTTGCCGAACTTGTAACGTTCGCCCTCCTCGACCGTGAAGGTGATGAAAAAGGCTCCCCGGTCCGGCGCCAGTTCGGCCACGGCGGAGACCACGCGGAAATCGGCATAACCCTCGCTGAGATACTTGCGACGCAGCAGTTCGCGGTCAAAGGTCAGGCGGTCGGGGTCGTAGCTGTCGCCGCCGGAGAGGAAGCGCCAGAACGCCGATTCCTTGGTCTCGATCGCCCCGCGCAGCTCGCTGTCCGAAAACCGGCGATTGCCAATGAAAGTGATCGACCGGATACCGGTCAGGCTACCCTCGTCGATCTCGAAGGCCAGGTTCACCCGGTTCTGCGGCAGTTGGATGACCTTGGGCACGACACGCACCGCGAACCGGCCGCTGCGGCGGTAGATCTCGAGGATCCGCTGGACGTCGGCCTGCACGCGGGAGCGGGTATACACCACGCGCGGCCGAAGCCTGATCTCCTGCCGCAGCGCGGTATCCTCGACCCGCTTGTTACCTTCGAAAGCGATGCGGTTGATAATCGGGTTCTCGACGACGCGGACGATCACGCTGCCGCCTTCACGCCGGATCGTCACATCCGCGAACAGGCCGGTGGAGAACAGCGCCTTGAGCGATTTATCAACGTCCTCCTCGCCTGCCGCATCGCCGCGCTTGAAGGTCATGTAGGATCTAACGGTCTCGGCCTCGATGCGCTGGGAACCTTCGACTCCAATCCGCTCGACCGCTCCTTCGCCGGTCTGGCCGGCGGCCGGACCGCTCAGCAGCCAGCCTAGGGCCAGGACCGCAAGCGCCCACCATCCTTTTCCCCGGTCAAGCACGGCAGATACTCACGTCACGAGCCCAACGAAGAATTCGAACACCTTGAGATGCACCAAGTCGTTCCATGTCACGAAAACCATCAACGCGAAGACCATCGCGAGGCCAAGCCGATAACTATATTCCTGGGCGCGCTGGCCGAGCGGTCGTCCGACGACGGTTTCAATCGCATAGAACATCAAGTGTCCGCCATCCAACATCGGGATCGGGAAAAGATTGATGAGTCCCAGGTTGACCGACAAGGCGGCGAGGAACAAAAACGTGCTGACTCCGCCCACCTGCCACACATCCCCGGATATTTGAGCGATCCGTAACGGACCGCCGAGCTCGCTGGCGTCCCGGGTTCCTGAGAACATCTGTCCCAAGGCTTGAAAGATGTCCCCGATCATCGAAAACATGTCGTCGACCGCGCGCACGATCGCGGTCGCGGGGTCGTGGCGGATGATCTGAACCGACCCGCCGCTGCGGCTGACGCCGAGCCGGCCGATCACCTGACTCATGCCGAAGCTGTTGGTCTGCCGAATCGCGTCGGGTACGGCGGTCAGCACGATGGTGCGCCGGTCCCTCTCGACCTCGATCCGCAACCTCTCGCCCGGCGCGATGCGGACGATGCGGACGACCTGCTCGAACCGTTCGATCCGGGTACCGTCGATCCTGGTGATGAGGTCGTCCGGCTTGAAGCCGGCGCGCTCGGCCGCGCTGTCGGGCACGACGGCCGCGATCTTCGCCGGCGTCGACGGCTCGCCAACGGCGGCAAAGACCGCGGCCAGAATCACGATGGCGAACAGGAAGTTGGCAAGCGGACCGGCCGCGACGATCGCGGCGCGGCGCCACAGGGATTTGGTGTGGAAGGAGATCCGCCGCTCCTCTTCGCTCGCATCGGCGTCCCCGGACTCCGGCCCGACGGTCATCTCGCCGAACATCTTGACGTAGCCGCCGATCGGGATGGCGCTGAATCGCCAACGGGTCGCCCGGGCATCGTTCCAGCCGTAGATCTCCGGACCGAAGCCGATTGAGAACACCTCGACCCGCACGCCGCACCACCGCGCGACGAGGTAGTGGCCCAGCTCGTGGACGAACACCAGCACCGTCAGCGCGACCAGGAACGGGATGACGTAGTCGATAAGGATTTCGCCGAGCGACAGCGCCACCCCGCCCAATCCGGTCACAAGGTCGATCACGCGATGCGCTCCGAATTCCGCGGCCTAGGCATTGACCGGCGCCAATGCGATCAAGGCGCGGGCGCGCCGGCGGGCCTGCTCATCGGCGGCATGCACGTCGCCGAGGCAGGAGAACGGCAGCCCTGGCAGATCCTCCAGCGTCTCCTCGACAACCCGCGCGATCTCAAGAAAGCCGATCCGTCCTTCCAGGAATCCGCTCACCGCGACCTCGTTGGCAGCGTTGAGCACCGCCGGAGCCGCGCCGTCGGCCTCCAGCACCTGGCGCGCGAGGCCCAGCGCGGGGAACCGCTGCGGATCGGGATCCTCGAAGCTCAGCGTGGCGATGCTGGCGAGATCGAGCCGTTCGCTGGGCGCCGCCATCCGCCGCGGCCAGCTCAGCCCGTAGGAAATCGGCGTGCGCATGTCCGGGGTGCCGAGCTGCGCCAGCACCGAACCGTCGACATAGGCGACCATTGAATGGATGATCGACTGCGGATGGACGATGATCTGAATCCGGTCCTGCGGTAGTCCGAACAGGTGATAGGCCTCGATCAGCTCGAGACCCTTGTTCATCATCGTCGCGGAATCCACCGATATCTTGTCGCCCATGTCCCAGTTTGGGTGGGCGACCGCCTCGGCCGGCGTCGCCGTGGCTAGGCGGGCAAGCGGCGCGGTTCGGAACGGCCCGCCCGAGGCGGTCAGGATGATCCGCTCGATACTGTCCCGGTCGTCGAAATCGAACACCTGGAAGATTGCGTTGTGCTCGGAATCGACGGGAATCAGAACGGCTCCGCTCCGCGCGATCTCGTCCATGAACAGGCTGCCCGCGCAGACTAGGCATTCCTTGTTGGCCAGGGCGACAATCGCGCCGCGGCGTACCGCGGCCAGCGTCGGGGCGAGCCCGGCGGCGCCGACGATCCCGGCCATGACCCATTCGGCCGGCAGGCCGGCCGCCTCGATCAGCCTCTCCGCCCCAGCGGCGGGCTCAACGCCCGAACCCGACAGCGCGTCGGCGAGCTCGCCATACCGATCGGGATCCGCGATGACGGCGATCCGCGCGCCCAGCCGTCGCGCCTGCTCGGCCAGCAGGCGAACGTTGGTGTTGCCGGTCAGCGCGATGACGTCATATGCACTCGGGTGCCGCTCGATGAGGTCGACGGTGCTACGGCCGATCGAGCCGGTCGAACCGAGGATCGTTACCGTACGGGGTCCCAGGCCGCGATCCCCGGAGGCGCTCACCATGGGAATATTCCCCCTTCGCAGAGCAGGACAAACCCCACCAGCGCCGGTGCGGCGGTCAACATGCCGTCGAGCCGGTCGAGAACGCCCCCGTGGCCCGGGATCAGGTTGCTGGCATCCTTGGCTCCGAACCGCCGCTTGACGAAGGATACGGCAAGGTCGCCGCCCTGCGCCACAACCGCCGCGATCCCGCCAAACAGGGCGATCAGTGCCGGATTGGCGGCGCCAAACCAGAAACCGCAGACGATGCCCCACAACGCCGAGCCGACAATCGCGCCGATCAGTCCTGCCCAGGTCTTTTGCGGGCTGATCCTGGGCACCAAGCGTGCGCCGCCGATCATCCGGCCGGTAAAGAAGCCCGCCGTATCCGTCGCCCAGATCGAGCCAATAAGCCAGAACGCGATCGCCAGACCATCGATCGGCAGACCGTCGATCGGCAGACCGCGCAGCCAGACGAGCGCCGCGCAGGGAAAGCCGATGACGATCGGCCCGGCCGAGATCCAGGCGGGATGATTGCGCTGGGCCATCGCGGCGGCGGCATAGGCCGCCCCGGCGCCCAGCACCAGCGCCGGGGTAACGATATCGAACCGGCGCGCCCAGGCCGCGACGCCGGCCACCAGGATGGCCAGCACCATGGCCCAGCCGCTGAGCCCGAACCGCCGGTCGCCGCACAGGCGGTCCCATTCCCAGGCCATCAGCACGGCGGCGATGGTCAGGACGATCTCGAAAACCGGCGTGCCGAAATAGATTGCCACCAGGACCATCGGAGCCATGACGAGGGCGGAGATGAGCCGTTGCCGCAACTCGGGATCCAGCGGACTACCCCGCACCGGTAGACCCAAATCGACGTTCGCGCCGGTGATATTCGCGCACCGCGGCCGCAAAATCCTCGCGCGAGAAATCCGGCCACAGCGTGTCGGTGAACACGAGTTCGGAGTAGGCGCACTGCCACAACAGGAAATTGCTGATCCGCTGCTCGCCGCTGGTACGGATCAACAGGTCCGGGTCGGGGATTTCGCAGGTGAACAGGTTACGGTCGAGCGCGGCGTCATCGATGTCATCGGGCTCGATCTCGCCGGCGGCCACTTGGCGGGCCAGGGTGCGCGCGGCATGGGTGATCTCCTGCCGTCCGCCATAGCTCAAGGCGACGACCAGAGTCAGCCCGATGTTGCGCCGGGTCCGTTGTTCGGCCATCTCGATTAGGGTGACGATGTCGTCAGCCAGCCGTTCCCGGTTGCCGATGAAACGGATGCGCACGCCCTCGCGGTCCAGCTCGCCGACCTCGCGGTGCAGATAGAGCCGCAGCAGGCCCATCAGATCGGTGATCTCGGTCTTCGGCCGCTTCCAGTTCTCGTTGGAGAAGCCGTAGAGCGTCAGGAACGACACGCCCAGTTCGGCGGCGCTCCTGACCGCGGTTCTGACCGCTTCGGCGCCCTGCCGGTGCCCGGCCGCCCGCGGCAGCTTGCGCTCCTTCGCCCAGCGTCCGTTGCCATCCATGATGACCGCCACATGGACCGGCGGCGGCGGCGAATCGGCATGTGAAGGAACTGCTTTCATCGATGTCAGACCTGCATTATTTCCTTTTCCTTGATCGACAGCGTCTCGTCGATGACCTTGGTCGTCGAATTTGTCAGTTGCTGGATCTCTTCCGACCACGCCCGTTGATCGTCCTGAGAGATCTCGCCGTCCTTCTCCATGCGGCGCAGCTTCTCGATCGCGTCCCGGCGCACGTTGCGCGCGGCGACCCGGGCCTGCTCGGCGTACTTGTTGGCGACCTTGGTCATTTCGACCCGGCGCTCCTCGGTGAGCTGCGGAATCGGGACCCGCACGAGGTTGCCTTCGGTCTGCGGGTTCAGCCCGAGACCGGAATCGCGGACCGCCTTCTCGACCGCGCCGGCGAGGCCTTGGTCCCACACCTGCACGGTGAGCATGCGGGGATCGGGCACACCGATCGTGCCCACCTGATTGATCGGCAGCTTGCTGCCATACGCATCGATCGTCACCGGCTCCAGCAGCGCTGCCGATGCCCGGCCGGCCCGCAATCCCGCCAATTCGCGCTTGAACGCTTCGGCAGCGCCGTTCATCCGCCGTTCGACGTCGGCGATGTCAGGATCGGCCATGGCTCTCCTTCCCCTCGCAGATAATGGTATATGTACCATTGCCGGTCACGATATCGGCGAATGCGTCGGAATTCTGTAACGAAAACACCAGAATCGGTATCGCGTTTTCGCGCGCCAGCGAGACCGCCGAGGCGTCCATCACCTTCAGATCGCGGGAAAGCACCTCCAGGTAGTCCAGCCGGTCGTAGCGCACCGCATCGGGCACCTTCTTCGGATCGGCGGAGTAGACCCCGTCGACCTGGGTTCCTTTGAACAGCGCATCGCAGCCCATTTCGGAGGCGCGCAGCGCCGCCGCGGTGTCGGTGGTGAAGAACGGGTTGCCGGTGCCTGCGGCAAAGATCACCACCCGGCCCTTTTCCATGTGGCGGATCGCGCGCCGGCGGATATAGGGCTCGCACACAGATTCGATGGGCACCGCAGACTGAACGCGCGTCTTCACGCCGTGACGCTCCAGCACGCCCTGCAGCGCCAGCGCGTTGATTACCGTGGCCAGCATGCCGATGTAGTCCGCCGTCGCACGCTCCATACCCTGGGAGGCGCCGGAGACGCCGCGGAAGAAGTTGCCGCCGCCGATGACCACGCACACCTCCACGCCGAGCGCGACCACCGAGCGGATCCCCTCGGAAATGCGATCGACCGTCTCGGCGTGGATGCCGAACTGTCCGGGCCCCATGAGGGCCTCGCCGGAAAGCTTAAGAAGGATCCGTTTGTAGGTCACTCTCGGGCGTCCTCGACGCGGTCGGTGGATACGAACCGGGCGGCTTGGGGTCAGCCTCCAGCGTCGCCGCGACCTCCGCCGCGAAGTCTTCTTCCTTGCGCTCGATGCCCTCGCCCAGGGCGAAGCGGCGAAACCCTTTGACCGCGACCGGGGCGCCGATCTCCTTGGCCAGCGCTTCGACCGTCCCGGCCACCCTGGTCGCGCCGTCGATCACGAAAGTCTGTTCGAGCAAGACCGATTCTTCATAGAACTTGCGCAGCCGCCCCTCGACCATCTTCTCGATGATATTCTCCGGCCGGCCGCTTGCCCGGGCCTGCTCGCTGAGGACGTTCCGCTCGCGCTCGAGCGCCGCCGCATCGACGTCATTGATCGTCGTCCATTGCGGGTTGGCCGCGGCGACGTGCATGGCGAGCTGCTTGGCCAGCGTGCCCACCCGCTCGGCATCGCCTGTCGATTCCAGCCCGACCAGGACCGCGATACGTCCCAGACCCGGCGCGACCGCGTTATGCACATAGCTGCCAATCGCACCGTTCTCGACCGACAGAGTCTCCGAGCGCCGAAGCGACATGTTCTCGCCGATCCGGGCAATCAGATCGGTCAGCGCGGCGCTGACCGTCTTGCCGTCGGCCATCGGCGCGTCGGCGAGCGCGGCGGTCCCACCCTGCCCGTCGAGCGCGATTGTCGCAACGGCGGCGACGAAGCTCTGGAACTCTTCGTTGCGGCCAACGAAGTCGGTCTCGGCGTTGATCTCGACCATCGCGCCGCGGTTGGGCCCGGTTGCGGCCGCAACCAAACCCTCGGCGGCGATCCGGCCGGCCTTCTTCGCCGCGGCGGCCAAGCCCTTCTTGCGCAGCCAGTCGACGGCGGCGTCGATATCCGCGCCGCTTTCGGTCAGCGCCTTCTTGCAGTCCATCATGCCGGCACCGGTCTTATCGCGGAGTTCCTTGACAAGACCTGCGGAAATCTGCGCCATGGCGTCCTCGTCAGACTGCGCGGATCCGGATCGGACCCACGTCTTTTTCCTTACACACGGCGGGACGGCCCCACCGACGGCTACCCGGTCGCTTGATTGGCCTCCGGTGCGGCGGCCGCTTCTTCCGGCGCCACGCCCTCGCCCGGGGCCTCCGGCGAAAGTTCGGCATCATCCGCGACATTCCCGGCCGGCAGTTCGCCGATCGGCACGTCCTCGGACTCGCCTATATCGGATCCGGTCGCGATCGCCTCCTGCTGCAACCCGTCGAGCACCGCCCTGGAGGCCAGATCGCAGTACAGCGCGATCGAGCGAATCGCGTCGTCGTTGCCGGGGATTATGTAGGCGATGCCGTGCGGATCGGAGTTGCTATCGGTCACGCCGACCACCGGGATGTTGAGCTTGGTCGCCTCCCGGATCGCGATCGCCTCCTTGTTGGTATCGATCACGAACAGGATGTCGGGCAGGCCGCCCATCTCCTTGATGCCGCCGAGCGCGCGCTGAAGCTTCTCGCGCTCTCGGGTCAGGCCCAGCAGCTCCTTCTTGGTCAAGCCGGACTCTGTCTCCGACAGAGTCTCATCGAGCTGGTGCAGCCGCTTGATCGAGGCGGTGACCGTCTTCCAGTTCGTCAAGATGCCGCCAAGCCAGCGGTGATTGACGAAATACTGACCGCAGCGCTCCGCCGAATCGGCGATCAGGTCGGAAGCCTGGCGCTTGGTGCCGACGAAGAGCACCCGGCCGCCGGCCGCGGTGATATCGCGGATCGCCGACAGCGCGGCGAACAGCATCGGCATGGTCTGTTGCAGGTCGATGATGTGGACCCCGTTGCGCACGCCAAAGAGATAGGGTGCCATCTTGGGGTTCCACCGCCTCGTGTGGTGTCCGAAATGCACGCCGGCTTCGAGAAGCTGGCGCATGGTGAACTCGGGTATCGCCATGTTCGCGGGTCCTTGTCCGGTTAAGCCTCCGCGAGCAAAAGGGCGACCGTCGGAATTCGATCCGGCCGCCGCCCACCGGATGGGGAACAAGACCACGCCCCCAACGCTCGCGTGTGGATTCAGAGTGCCGGCTTGATAAACCCGGAGCGGCCGAACCGCAAGCGTTTTCAAGCCGATCGGGCTTACGCCGCCGGGATCAGATCTCCGTCACCCCGGCCACGCCGGCGAGCGATCCGAGCAGGTCGGAGGCCTCGGCCGGCACCGCGTAGCCATCGGGCAGCACCAGCTCGACCTCGCGGGCGGCCTCGATGCCGATGACCAGGCTGACACGACCGCGCCCGGGCTGCCAAGCGGCGATCCGGCCGCGCACGATCTCCAGGCAGCCCGGGTCGTCGATGCGGACCTGGATTCCGGTATCGATCTGCTTGACCGCCTCGTCCAGCGCCTCGATCTTCGAGGCCATCAGCCGAACCCCCTCACCGTCCGCCCGGACCTCGGCGGTGATCAGCACCCGCGCGTTGGGCTCCAACAGGTCGCGCGCGCCGGCCAGCAGCTCCGAGAACGCGAGCACCTCGTAGGCGCCGGCGGTGTCGGCGAGCCGGACGTAGGCAAACCGGTTGCCCTTGGATGAGGTCCGCTCCCGCAGCCCCAGCACCACCCCGGCAAGCCGCCTTGTGTCGCCCCGGGCCACGTCGGCCAGCGCAGTGGAGGGGACCGCGCGCAGCCGGCTCAGCCGCGCGCCATAGGCATCCAGCGGATGAGCCGAGAGATAGGAGCCCGCCGCTTCGAACTCCTGATCGAGCCGCTCCATCGGCGACCAGTCGGCGAGGTCCGGGCGGTCGGCGCCGATCGGAGGGAGATCCCTCGCGGCCTCGCCGAAAAGGTTCGTCTGGCTGGTCTCGCGCTCCTCGGCCGCGACCTGGCCGAGCTTCACCAGGATGTCGATGTTTTCGAAGACCTGGCGCCGGTTGAGGTTCAGGCAATCGAGCGCGCCTGCCCGCACCAGGTTCTCCATCTGCCGGCGGTTGGCCATCCGTCCGCCGAGCCGGCGGGCGAAATCGAACTCGTCGGTGAAGGCTCCGTTCTCTTCGCGCTCGGCGACGAGTTCAGCCATGGCCTGCTCGCCGACATTCCTGATCGCGGCCAGCGCGTAGCGAATCGCGGGCTTCTCGGAGCCGTTGCGAATGATCTCGACCGTGAAGGAAGCGTCCGAGCGGTTGACGTCGGGCGGGAGCAGCGGCACGCCGAGGCGATCGAGCTCCTGGCGGAAAGCGTTCAGCTTGTCGGTGTTCCCGACATCCAGCGACATCAGCGCGGCTAGAAACTCGACCGGGTAGTTGGCCTTCAGCCAAGCGGTCTGATAGGCGACCAGCGCGTAGGCGGCGGCGTGCGATTTGTTGAAGCCGTAGCCGGCGAACTTGTCGACCTGCTCGAAGATCTGCTCGGCCTTGGCGGCATCGACTCCGCGCGCCGTCGCGCCGTCGACGAAGGCGCCGCGCTGGGCCTTCATCTCGGCCTTGATCTTCTTGCCCATCGCACGCCGCAGCAGATCGGCCGCGGCCAGGCTGAAGCCCGACAGCTTCTGGGCGATCTGCATGACCTGTTCCTGGTAGATGATCACGCCGAAGGTCTCGCGCAGGATCTCTTCCAGGTCGGGATGCAGGTAGTCGGGTTCCTCCAGGCCGTGCTTGCAGGCGTTGTAGCGTGGGATGTTGTCCATCGGACCCGGCCGGTAGAGCGCGACCAGCGCGATCAGGTCCTCGAAGCAGTCCGGCTTCATCTGGCGCAGCACGTCGCGCATACCGGCGCTTTCCATCTGGAAGATCCCGGTCGCATCGCCGCATCCGAGCATCGCATAGGTCGCCGGGTCATCAAGCGGCAGGTCGAGCAGGTCCGGCGGCTCCGCGCGGCGGGTGATGAACCTGAGCGTCCGGTCGAGGACCGTCAGTGTCTTGAGCCCCAGGAAGTCGAACTTCACCAGCCCCGCCAACTCGGTATACTTCATTGAGAACTGGGTCGCCGGCAGGTCCGATCGCGGGTCGCGGTAGAGAGGGATCAGTTCAGTCAGCGGCCGATCGGCAATCACCACCCCGGCGGCATGGGTCGAGATGTGGCGGTAGAGCCCTTCGAGCTTCATCGCGATGTCGATCAGCCGGGCGACGGTCTCATCGCCGCTCCGGGCCTCGCGGAGTTGCGGTTCCTGCTCCAGCGCCTGGCTCAGCGTCGGCGGCTTGGCCGGATTGAACGGCACCAGCTTACAGATCCGGTCGACTTGGCCGTAGGGCATGCCGAGGACGCGCCCGACGTCGCGCAGCGCCGCACGCGCCTGCAGGGTGCCGAAGGTGACGATCTGGGCGACCCGGTCCGCGCCGTACTTGTCCTGGACGTAGGCGATCACCTCGTCACGCCGGTCCTGGCAGAAATCTATGTCAAAGTCGGGCATCGAGACGCGGTCGGGGTTGAGGAACCGCTCGAACAGCAGGCCGAACCGCAGCGGGTCGAGATCGGTGATCGTCAGCGCCCAGGCGACGACCGACCCGGCGCCGGAGCCACGCCCGGGGCCGACCGGGATGCCCCGCTGCTTGGCCCATTGGATGAAGTCGGCGACGATCAGGAAGTAGCCCGGGAAGCCCATCGAGATGATGACGTCGAGCTCGAACGCCAGCCGTTCGAAGTAGGGCCCGGAATCGACGTTGAGCTTCGCCAGGCGCGCATCCAGCCCGGCACGGGCGGCCGCGCGCAGCGTATCGGCCTCGGTCCGGCCCTCGGCGTCTCGAAAGCCGGGCAAGATCGGCGCGTGGGGCCGGGGCATGAACGCGCAGCGCCGGGCGATGACGAGGGAGTTGTCGAGGGCCGCGGGCAGGTCGGCGAAAACGGCGCGCATCTCCGCTGCATCGCGGAAGCGATGATCCGGCGTCAGCCGCCTGCGGTCGGCATCCTCGACATGGGTGCCCTGGGCGATGCACAGCAGCACGTCGTGGGCCTCGTACATCGCGGCGTCGGCGAAATAGACGTCGTTGGTCGCGACCAGCGGCAGATCGTGGGCCATCGCCAGATCGATCAGGTCGTCCTCGATCCGACGCTCGATCTCCTCGCCGTGCCGGGTGAGCTCGATATAGAGCCGGCCGGGAAACGCGCCGCGCAGCCGTTGCAACACGCCGCTGGCCTTCTGCACCTGACCGTCGGCCAGCAGCCGTCCCAGCGCGCCGGATGGGCCGCCGCTCAGCGCGATCAGCCCGTCCGAACGAGCCTCGATCTCGGAGAAGCGGACATGGGGCTCGCCATCGCCGCGCCCCAGAAAGGCCCGGGTGACCAGCGCAACCAAGTTTCGGTAGCCGTCCTCGTTCTGGACCAGCAACACTAGGCTGTCGTGGCCCTCCGGCGGGCCGTTGCAGATCGTACTGTCGGCATCGGCGTCCATCCGGGCGATCGAGAGCTGACAGCCGATAATCGGCTGGACGCCGGCATCCGCGGCCGCCAGCGCGAACTCCAGCGCGCCGAACAGGTTGTTGGTATCGGTGACCGCGATGGCCGGCATACCCTGGTCGACGCACAGCGCCACCAAGTCCTTGATCTTCAGCGCCCCCTCGGACAGCGAGTAGGCGGTGTGGGTTCGTAGATGAACGAAATCAGCATGGGCCATGGCGGCAACGAAGATACCGGCCGCACGGGCGAATCAACAGCGGGGCCGATGGGCTGGCGCGGGAATATGTGGACAGATTCGGTTGACTCGAACCGGCCCGCCGGGAACTGGAAGCCCTGGCACGCCGCGAAATCCGAGCCGATCGCCGCGTCTGCGCAGGCCCGGTCCCCGTCGCCGGACGGGGCCTGAAGCTGCCGCCGGAAATCCGGCACGGCGGCGAGGCTAGCGTGCAGCTGCGGGAAGGACCAGGACGGCGCGGAGCCCGCCCATCGCCGAGTCCTCAAGCGCGAGCGTACCGCCATACAATCCGGCGATCTCATCGACGATCGCAAGGCCGAGCCCCGATCCATCGACCGCCTCGTCGAGCCGCTTGCCGCGTCCGAGCGCCTCGCCGCGCCCGGCCGGCGGCATCCCCGGCCCGTCGTCCTCGACGGTGACGCTCACCGTGTTGCCGTGCGCGACCGCGCCGATGCGCACGCGATGGCCCGCCCACTTGCAGGCGTTGTCCATCAGATTGCCGATCATCTCCTCCAGATCCTGGCGGTCGCCGCGGAACTCGAGGCCAGCGGGCGACTCGACCTCGATCGCGAGATCCCTGCCCGCATGGATCCGCACAAGCGTCCGGCGCAGATCCTCGATCACCTCGGCCAGGGGTGCTCGCGCGGTGATCAACCCGGCGGTCGCCGCGGTCCGCGCGCGCACCAGATAGTGATCGACCCGCCGACGCATCGCGTCGGTCTGGGAACGCACGGTCTCGGCCGGGACGCCGTCGTCACCGCTGGCCTCGTTGGCGAGCACGCTGAGCGGGGTCTTCAGAGCGTGGGCGAGGTTGCCGACATGGCCGCGCGCCCGCTCGACTACCTGGCGGATCTGGTCGAAATGGGCGTTGAGCTCGGCGACCAAGGGCTCGACCTCGGCCGGGAACCGGCCGACCAGCCGCTCGCCGCGCCCGGCACTGACATCGCGCAGGCCACGGCGCAGCCGGCCGAGCGGTCGCAGCGCGATGACGATCTGGGCGGCGATCCCGATCAGCAGGCCGAACCACAGCACGAACAGCGCCCAGGCGAGCGTGCGGTTGAACGGCCCGGTCTGGATCTCAAGTTCCGCGGCGTCCGCCGCGACCATGAAGCGGTAACGACCCTCTGCGCCCGGCATTCGGATCGCGCGCTCGATCGCCCACACCCGGGCGCGGTCGGGGCCCTCGATGATGCTCAGCCGCGGGGCCTCTGGCGGCGGCCCTTCGGCTGCCGCGAGCCGCTGATCCCACAGCGAGTAGGAGCGGATCTCGGTCCCGTCGGCCGCCGTGATTTGCCAGTACCAGCCGGAATAGGGCTGGGCGAAGCGCGGCTCTCCGGCTTGGCGGCGCAGCACCAAGCCGGGTCCGGTACGATCGACCTCGGCGACCGCGACCAGAGTCTCCAGCAGGACAGCCAGGCGGCGCTCGAAGATGCGCTCAACATGGGCGTCGAACAGCCTGGCGAGCAGGAAGCCGCTGATCACCAGCGCACCGGTGACCCAGAGCGCGGCGCCCACGGCGAACCTGAAGGCCAGGGAGTTAGTCATCCTCGCCGGGGACTGCCATGCGGTAGCCAAGCCCGCGCACGGTGGCGATGTATTCCGCGCCGATCTTGCGCCGAATACGGCCGATGAAAACCTCGATGGTGTTCGAATCGAGCTCGAAGTCCTGGTCGTAGACATGCTCCGTGAGCTCGGTGCGTGAGATCACCTTGCCACGATGATGCACCAGATAGGATAGGATTTTGTATTCCTGAGCGGTGAACCTCACCGCCCGGCCGTCGAGCAGGACCCGGGCCGCGCCGGTGTCGATCGAAAGCCGGCCGCACGCGATCAGCGGCGAGGCGTGGCCGGCCGAGCGCCGGATCAGCGCGCGGACGCGGGCCAGTACCTCCTCGATGCGGAACGGCTTGGTGACGTAGTCGTCCGCGCCGGCATCGAAGGCCACGACCTTTTCGCGCCATGCATCGCGCGCGGTCAGGATCAGGACCGGCATCGCGCGCTGCGCCTCGCGCCAGCGCTCCAGCACCGTCAGCCCGTCGACCCGCGGCAGACCGAGGTCCAGGACCACGATGTCGTAGGGCTCGACATCGCCCAGGTAATGGCCCTGCTCGCCGTCATGGGCGACATCGACCGCATAGCCGTCGTTCTCCAGGGCCTGGCTGAGCTGGCGGGCGAGTTCGGGCTCATCCTCGACGACCAGGGCTCTCATCGCCGCTTCCTGTCGCCGCCGATCACGCGGCCGGACTTGCCGTCAACCCAGACATCGCGCACCCGGCCCCGGTTGTCGAGCATCTTCAGCCGGTAGATGGGCCGGCCGCGCCGCTCGCGGAGCTCGGCATCGACCATGCGGCCCGGCACCTGCTGCCGGCGGATGCCGGTCAGGATGTCGCCCAGCGAACGGACCTCGCCGGATTCGTAGGCGCGCCGGGCGCGGTCGTGGGCCCCGCCGCGCTGCGCGAGAACCGGTGAGACGCCGAGCACGGCTATGGCGATCAGGGCTGTCAGAAGATGTCGACGCATGTCAAGATGGTACGCTGCCGATCCTGAACCGCAGGTGAACTTCGCGTTCACGCCAGCGTCAGCCCCTGTCTGCGAAACTGCATATCGCCTTGAAGACGCGCTTTAACAGCCCGGTCCAAGGAGGTCTCGATGCCGAAGAAGGTCACGCCGATCATCGTCCTGACCACCGCGGCGCTGATGCTGGCGGCCTGCGCTCCCGATGATCGCCCCAAGACGGCCGCCGGCACGGTCTTCGGCGCGGCGCTCGGCGGGTTCGCCGGTTCGACCATCGGCTCCGGGACCGGCAGGTTGATCGCCACCGCCACCGGAACCTTCATCGGCGCGGTGATCGGCCGAAACATCGGAAAGTCGCTCGACCGGGCCGACCAGACCTACGCCCGCCATGCCATCGGACACAGCCTGGAGTACAAGCCCTCGGCCGAGGCGACCGTCTGGCGCAACCCAGACAGCGGCAACGAAGGCGCGGTCACCCCGACGCGAACCTACCAAACCCCGTCCGGCCGCTACTGCCGCGAATACCAGCACGAGGTGACTGTCGGCGGCCGGTCCGAGACCGCCTACGGCACGGCTTGCCGCCGGCCCGACGGCGCCTGGGAAATCCAGTCGGGCTAAGACTTCCGGATTAGCCCATCCTCCAGCACCAGCCGGCGGTCCATGCGTTCGGCGAGTTCGGGGTTGTGGGTGGCGATGAGCGCCGCTGTGCCGCGGTTGCGGACGATCTCCACCAGGAGGTCGAAGACGGCGGCGGCGGTCCGGCGGTCGAGGTTGCCGGTCGGTTCGTCGGCGATCAGCATGCTGGGCCGGTTGGCGAGTGCGCGGGCGAGCGCCACGCGCTGCTGCTCGCCGCCGGAAAGCCGCGCCGGACGGTGGCTTGCGCGGTCCGCGAGCCCGACTTTGGCGAGAAGGGATCCGGCCACGCCGCGGGCGGCCCTGCGGTCCACGCCATCAATCATCTGCGGCACGACGATGTTCTCGAGCGCCGAGAACTCCGGCAGCAAATGGTGAAACTGGTAGACGAATCCGAGCTCGGTCCGCCGCAGCGCGGTGCGGCGGTCGTCGCTCATCCGGGCACAGTCCTCACCGGCCAGACGGATCGAACCGGCGCTCGGCCGATCGAGCAGGCCGGCGATGTGAAGCAGCGTCGACTTGCCGGCGCCCGAGGGGCCGACCAGGGCGACGATCTGGCCCGGTTGGACGGCGAGCGTCACCCCGCGCAGCACCTCCAGCCCGCCGCCGGCCTGGGCGTAAGTCTTGCGGATGTCGGTGAGCGCGAGCGCCGGGACGGACTCAGCCATAGCGCAGCGCCTCGACCGGATCGAGCCTTGCGGCCCGCCATGCCGGATAGAGCGTTGCCAGCAGCGACAGAACGATCGACATCGCAACCACGGTCAGAACGTCGCCGGCTTCGACCTTGGACGGCAGACGGGACAGGAAATAGATCTCCGCGGCGAACAGATCGGTGCCCGACAGGCCTTCCAGCCAGCCGCGCAAGGTCTCGATATTGCTGGCGAACGCGAGGCCGAGCACGAAGCCGATAAGCGTTCCCAGCACGCCGACCGAGGCTCCGGCCAGGAGAAACACGCGCATCACGACGCCTCGCGTCGCCCCCATGGTGCGCAGGATCGCGATGTCACCGCCCTTGTCCTTCACCAGCATGATCAGGCTGGAGACGATGTTAAAGGCCGCGACCAGGATGATCAGGGTAAGGATCAGGAACATCACGTTGCGCTCGACCTTGATCGCGTTGAAGAAGGTCGCGTTGGCCTGCTGCCAGTCGACGATCCGTACCGGCCCGTCGGCGCTCGCCCGCAGCACCGGGACGATCCGGTCGACCCGGTCGGGGTCCTCAATAAAAATCTCGAGCTGGCTGACCCCCTGTCCGGTGCGGAAATAGACCTGGGCCGCCTCCAGCGGCATGAAGATAAACCCGTTGTCGTATTCGAACATGCCGACTTCGAAAATCGCCGCGACCGTATAGGTCTTGATCCGCGGCACGGTTCCGAAGGCTGTCGCCTTGGTCTGGGGCGAGACCAGCCGCAGCTTCGAGCCCGCGCGGAGCCCGAAGCGCTGCGCCAGACGGGTTCCGATCATCACCGCGCTGCGGCCCCGAAACGCCGCCAGGCTGCCGGCCCTGATGTTATCGGCGAGGATCGCGCGCCTGGCGATATCCGCCGGCCGCATCCCGCGCACCAGCGCGCCGCCGGCCGCCCTGTTGGCGCTCGCCATCACCTGACCTTCGACGATCGGGGTGACGCTCGTCACGCCAGGCAGGACGCGCAGCCGCGCCGCCAGGGTGTCGAAGTCCTTCAGCGCGCCGGCCTGGGCGCGGACGCCGAGATGGCCGTTGAGCCCGAGGATCCGCGACAGCAGCTCCGCCCGGAAGCCGTTCATCACCGACATCACCACGATCAGCGTCGCAACGCCCAGCGCAATGCCGGCCAACGAAAACCCGGCGATCACCGAGATGAACCCCTCCTCCCGGCGCGCGCGCAGGTAGCGGAAGGCGATCATCCGCTCGACCGGGGAAAAGGAGAACATGCGGCCGGTTGGCTAGGCAGTCAGCCGGGCGAGCGCGGCCTCCACGGACAGCTCTTCGCGCTCGCCGGTACCGCGGCGCTTGAGCTCGACCAGGCCGCTCTCGATCCCGCGCGGCCCGACCACGAGCTGCCAGGGCAGGCCGATCAGGTCCATGTCGGCGAACTTCGCCCCGGCCCGCTCCTGGCGATCGTCGATCAGGGTCTCGACACCGGCCCGTTCGAGCTTGGCATAGAGACCGGCACAGGCGTCGTCGCATCGCGCATCGCCGGCCTTCAGGTTGATCAGCCCCACCCGGAATGGCGCGACGGGCTCCGGCCAGACTATGCCGTCATCGTCGTGAGAGGCCTCGATGATCGCACCCACCAGGCGCGAGACCCCGATGCCGTAAGAGCCCATCTCGAAAAAGATCTCCTCGTCGTCGGGGCCGCGTACCGAGGCGTCCATCGCCTTGGAGTATTTGGTGCCGAAATAGAAGATATGTCCGACCTCGATGCCGCGCGCCTGGACCAGATCGTCTCCCAACGCCGCCGCCTTCGCCGGGTCGTGCATCTCATCGGTCGCGGCATAAAGGCTGGTCCAGTGCGCGACTTCGGGCTCCAGATCGGCCTCGTAGTCGACCTCCTCGGCCAGCACGTCACGCTCGACCAGCGCGCGGTGGCAGTAGACCTCGCTCTCGCCGGTGCCCGCCAGGATGATGAATTCATGGCTCATATCGCCGCCGATCGGCCCGGTATCGGCCTGCATCGGGATCGCGCGCAGGCCCATCTGCGCGAACGTCCGCAAGTAGGCGACGAACATCTTGTGGTAGGCCCGCTTGGCGCCCTCGTAGTCGATATCGAAGGAATAGGCGTCCTTCATCAGGAACTCCCGGCCCCGCATAACGCCGAAGCGCGGGCGCATCTCGTCGCGGAACTTCCATTGAATATGATAAAGATTTTTAGGCAGTTCCCGATAGGTCTTAATGTAATGTCTGAGTATTTCGGTGATCTGCTCCTCGTTGGTCGGCCCGTAGAGCATATCGCGGTCGTGCCGGTCGGTGAGGCGCAGCATCTCCTTGCCGTAGCCGTCGTAGCGCCCGCTCTCGCGCCACAGATCGGCCGACTGGATGGTCGGCATCAGCATCTCCTGGGCGCCGGACCGATCCTGCTCGGCACGCACGATCGCCTCGACCTTGCGCAGCACGCGCAGGCCCATCGGCAGCCAGGAATAGATCCCGGCCGATGCCTGGCGGATCATGCCGGCGCGCAGCATCAGCCGGTGGGAGACGATCTGCGCCTCGGCAGGCTCCTCCTTGGAGGTCGGCAGGAAAAAGCTGGAAAGTCGCATAACATCCCTCGCGCGTGGTTGTGGTCCCGGCGGCTCGGCAGGGCCGGCGGACCATAGCGCATTTGCCCGGAAGGGGGAATCAGCGCCATCGCCGGGGTCGCCGGGGTCCCGGCCGAATCCGAGCGAGAGAACAGAACGAGAATCTGGAGGCCGCGGAGCACCCGCACGCTACCGCCCGGCGCCGTTAAAGCCCGCTAAGGCGCCGGCTCAACAGATCGACGGGCCCGCTATTTGGGCAATTTGCCCTGAACGCCCTTGACGTACCAATCCATCGACAGCAGGGGCTTGTCATCGACCCTCTGGCCCCTGGCAATGATCGGCTTGCCTTCCTGGTTATTATAGATCGGACCCTGGAAGGAATGGCGCTTGCCGGATCGGATGTCGGCCTCAGCCTGCCTGGCAAGCGCAACCACCTCGGCCGGGATCTCGGGGTTGTAGGGCGCCATTTCGAGCATCCCGTCGTTGAGCCCGCCCCAGACATCCTGCGATTTCCACGTGCCGTCGAGCACCGCACACGCGCGGTCGACGTAGTACTGATCCCAGACATCGACGACCGCGGTTAGATGGGCCTTGGCGCCGAAGCTGGTCATGTCGGAGGCTTGGCCCACCGCCCAGACGCCACGCTTCTGGGCGATCTGCAGCGGCGCCGGGGAATCGGTGTGTTGCAGGATGACGTCCGCGCCCTGGTCGATCAGCGCCTTGGCGGCATCGCTTTCCTTGCCGGGGTCGTACCAGGTGTTGACCCAGACGACCTTGACGATGGCCTGCGGGTTGACCTTATGCAGCGCGAGCGTGAACGCATTGATGCCGCGCACCACCTCGGGAATCGGGAACGAGCCGACATAGCCGATGACGTTGGATTTGGTCATCTTGCCGGCGATCAGGCCGGCGATCGTGCGGCCTTCGTAGAACCGGGCAGCGTAGGTCGAGACGTTCTTGCCGCGCTTATAGCCAGTGGCCGATCAGCGCGCTGAGCCCGATCCCGAAGACGGTCAGCGCCAGCCCGGTCGCGACTTGGTTGGCGACCAGGCTCAGGGTCAGCAGCCCGAGCAGCAGCGACAGCACGGTCCCGGCGGCGGCCCCGGCCACGATGCCGAGATAGAGGCTGCCGGTCCCGGCCGCGACGGCGAACGCGGTCACCGCGCCGGCGAGCATCATCCCCTCGACCCCGAGGTTGGGGACGCCGGCCTTCCCGGTGATCAATTCGCCGAGCGCTGCGAACAGAAGCGGGGTCGCCGCAGCGATCATCGAGACCAGGATGGCCGCCGCGATGTCCACTTCGGGCCTTCGCCGTCCGGGCCGCCGCCGCGCGCGGCCGGCCGAAGCGGATGCGGTAGCGGATCAGCACATCGGTCGCCAGCAGGAAGAACAGCAGCATGCCCTGGAAGACGCCGGTCACCGCGAGCGGCAGCTTGAGCTCGATTTGTGCGAGTTCGCCGCCGATATAGCTAAACGCGATCAGGAGTGCGGCGAGAAGAATCCCGATCGGGTGCAGACGTCCGAGGAATGCCACGATGATCGCGTTGCCAGAATCATCGTCGCCGACGCGGCTTCAGCCCAGGCGGCATGGGACTCGACGATCTTGCCCTCTTCGTCGAACATGCCGCCCATCAGGAGGCCCGCCTGCTCCACCGAAATCTCCTTGGTCGGCCGGCCAGCCGACAGCCAGCCGTCGCAGATCACCGCCAGGCGGTCGCTGATGGCGAACAGCTCGTCGAGGTCCTGGGAGACCACCAGCACCGCCGCGCCGGCCTTGGCCAAGTCGATCAGCGCCTGATGGATCGCCGCGGTCGCGCCGGCATCGACCCCAGGTCGGATGGGCGGCGATCAGGATCTCCGGTTGCTGGAGGATCTCGCGGCCGATGACGAATTTTTGCAGGTTTCCGCCGGACAGGCTGCGCGCCTCCGCCGCCGGCCCAGTGGTCACGACGTTATAGCCTTCGACGATGCTGGCGGCGAAGCTGCGGATCCTCGGGAGCTTGAGCAGAGTGTTCTGCAACAGGTCCGCGCGCTCATAAGCGCTGAGGAAGCCGTTCTCGGCAAGCGACATCTCCGGCGCCGTGGCTTGGCCGAACCGCTCCTCCGGCACGAAGCACGACCCCATCGCACGGCGCTTGCGCGGGCCGATCCGGCCGACCGGCTTGCCGTCCAGCCGGATGCCGTCGGCGTCGGGCGCGAGCGTCTCGCCGGCGAGCGCGGCAAGTAGCTCCGACTGGCCGTTGCCGGCAACGCCCGCGACACCCAGGATCTCGCCCGCGCGGACCGCCAGGCTGACATTCCGAATCGGCGTGCCGAAGGGATACGCGGAGGCGAGGTCCAGGCGCTCGACCACCAGCCGCTCGGCGCCCGGGTCGGTTCCGGGCCCGCGGATAGGCGTGGTCAGCTCCGCGCCGATCATCATCTGGGCCAAGCTCCGCGCGGTCTCGGCACGCGGATCGCAGGTCGCGACCACCTTGCCACCGCGCAGAACCGTCGCCTTCTCGCACAGCACGCGGATCTCCTCGAGTTTGTGGGAGATGTAGAGCACCGTGCAGCCCTCGCCCGCCAGTCGCCGCAGGGTCTCGAACAAGCGGTCGGCCTCCTGCGGGGCGAGATATCGTCGTTGGCAACCGTGCCGGGGAACGCCTTGCCGATTCCGCTCAACGCGAGCCGTGGTGTCGCTTCGGCCATGGGCGGGCCGAATTCCCCGTCGAATCCTTATTGGGCGGCGGCCCAGGGCGGGCGAAGCTTCAAGATCCTGGCGTGCACCGGACAGGTCTCGTCATGGGCGCCGGGCAAGTAGCCAGTGCTCATCAGGAATTCGCCGGTGATCTCCCCGCCGGTGAACTTGAAGGTCTTCTTGAAGAGCGTCACCCAATCGTCCTTCGACAGCGGGTGCCGGGCATCGAGCCAGTCGGCGAAGGAACCGTGGGCTTCGATCAGAGCGGCCACGCGCCGCGCGTTCTCGATCACCGCGTCGATTTTCAGCCGATTGCGGATAATGCCGGCATCGGCCAGCAGCCGGGCCTTCTCGGCCTCGCCATAGGCGGCTACGGTCACGACATCGAAGCCTTCGAACGCCTCGAAGAACGCCGTGCGCTTCCTGAGGATGGTGAGCCAGGAGAGCCCCGCCTGGTTGATCTCCAGCGCCAGCCGCTCGAGCATAGCGGCGTCATCGCGCACCGGAAAGCCGTATTCGGTGTCGTGATAGGGGCCGTGATCCGGATGGCCGGGGGCGATCTCGCAATAAGACATGTCTATCCGCCGGGCTGGAAGGCGATCGTCTCGTGCTCGATCACGCCACGGGCGACAGCCGGATGATAACGAAGCCCACGACGCCGAAGAACCACGTCATCCCGCCCCCAAACGGTCAAATCCGCACCACATGGATCTCCGTCACCGGCCGCTTGCCGATGGCCTTGTGGACGGTGCGGCGGATTGCCCGGCGGGCCGCCTCGGCGACCGCTTTGTCGTCGCGGCTATCGGCGTCGCTGAGCGCATCCACCGCATCAACCATCGCATCGATCGCGCCGTCCTCCAGCGCGTCGTCGCCGGCATCCGCCAGCCCGTGCAGAGTCAGGCGGGGATCGTCGGTAAGTTCGCCCCGTTTGTTGACGATCACGGTGGCGACCGCGCTGCCCGAAAACCCGATCCGGTTGCGGGCGCGCAGCACCCCGCCATCCATCGACACCAGGCGGGCGCCGTCGACCGCTAGCCGGCCGGGCTCGACGCCGTTCTCGACCGCGGCCGGGCCGGGGCACAGGCGGACCAGCGTGCCGTTCTCGGCGACGACCGTTTCGGGGATGCCCGCCGCGCGCGCGAGCGCCGCGTGCTCGACCAGATGGCGGGCCTCGCCGTGGATGGGGATCAGCGCCTTGGGCCGAAGCCACCCGTAGAGCGCGGTCAGTTCTTCGCGGCCGGGATGGCCGGAGACGTGGACGAAGCGCGGGCCGTCGACGATCACTTCGATTCCCCGGCGCGCGAACTGGTTCTGTACCCGGCCGATGGCGATCTCATTGCCGGGGATCGTGCGCGAGGAGAAGATCACCGTATCCCCGCGCGCGAGCGAGACCGTGGGATGATCGTTGCCGGCCACACGGGTGAGCGCCGCGCGCGGCTCGCCCTGGCTGCCGGTAACAATCATCGCCACCCGCTCGGGCGGCAGGTAGCCGGCGTCGTGCTCGGTGAGCAGGCGGGGGATGTCGTCCAGATAGCCGGTCTCGCGCGCGGCCTCGACCATGCGCCAGAGCGAGCGGCCGACGACGCAAGTCTCCCGCTCGTTTGCCGCCGCCGCACGCGCGACGGTCGCAATCCGGGCGATGTTGCTGGAGAAGCACGCGACCGCAACCCGGCCGGCGCAGCCACCGATCACTTCAGCGAGGCTGGGCCCGAGCGCCGCCTCCGAACCGGCGTGGCCCGGAACGAAGGCATTGGTCGAATCGCACATCAGGGCCGCCACGCCTTCATCGCCCAGCGCGCGTAGCGCCGCCTCGTCGGTCAAGGCGCCCGCCACCGGGCCGGGGTCGAGCTTCCAGTCGGTCGCATGGACGATCAGCCCCGCAGCGCTGCGTATGGCGACGATATGGCCTTCCGGGATCGAGTGGGCGGCGGCGACGAACTCGATCGAGAACGGACCGACGTCGAACGGCGTGCCGGGCACGATGACCTGAAGCGGCACCTCGGCGACGAGCCCCGCGTCGGTGAGCTTGCGGCGCAGCACCGCGGCCGCGAACGGCGAGGCATAGACGGGACAACGCAGCCGGGGCCACAGGATCGCGACCGCGCCGAGATGGTCCTCGTGGGCATGAGTCAGCACAATTCCGGCCAGCGCCTCGCGCCGCCGCACGATGAAGTCGGGATCGGCGACCATCACGTCGACGCCCGGCGCCTCGCCATTGCAAAAGCCGATTCCGAGATCGACCATCATCCATTGGCCGTCGCTGCCGTAGAGGTTGAGGTTCATACCGATCTCGCCCGAGCCGCCGAGCGGCAGGAAGACGACCTCGCCGGCCTTCGGGCGGAATGGATCCCGGCCGGCGTTCACGGCCCGACGTTCCGGCGGTGGATCGAGGCGAGCCCGCGCAAGGTCATCTCGGGGTCGAGGTCGTCGATCGCTTCGGTGCCCTCGGCAAACAGCGGCGCGAGCCCGCCGGTAGCGATCACTTGCATAAGCTCACCGTATTCCTCCCGGATGCGCACAACGAGCCCTTCGATGAGCCCGATATAGCCCCAATAGACCCCCGACAGCATCGCCGGCACGGTGCGCTTGCCGATGACGGTCTCGGGCCTGCGGACGGCCACGCGCGGAAGCTGTGCTGCGGCCATGTGAAGCGCGTCGAGCGACAGGTTGATGCCGGGCGCGATCGCGCCGCCGACATAGTTACCCTGCCCGTCCACGACGTCGAACGTGGTTGCGGTGCCGAAGTCGATGACGATCAGCGGCCCGCCGAAGCGCTCGTGCGCGCCGACCGCATTGACCAGCCGATCGGCGCCGACCTCGGCCGGGGAATCGACCAGCGCGCCGATGCCGAGCTCGACGCCGGGCTCACCGATCACCATGGGTTCGCAGCGGAAATAAGTGCGGCACAGCGTGCGCAGGCTGTAGAGGGCCTCGGGCACGACGGTGGCGATGATCGCCTCGCTGACGTCCTCGGCGCGGAAATCGTGGAGCATCATGAGCTGGCTCAGCCACACGCCGTATTCGTCCGCGGTCCGCCGCGGGTCGTTGACGCTGCGCCAGACCCCGCGCTGCTCCTCGCCGTCATAGAGCGCGAAGACGATATTGGTGTTGCCCGAATCGACGGTCAGCAGCATACGGGCTCCCCGAAAAAGACCTCGCCGGCCGTGATCGTGTGTGCGATCCCGGCACCATCGACGAGGATTAGCCCGCCATCCGCATCCAGCCCGGAGAACCGGCCGGTCCTCCCGCCCGCGCTGACCTGTCCGTCGAGCCCTGCGGCATGGACGAGCCAAGCCGCGCGGACCGGGGCAAACCCTTCTTCGAGCCACCCGCGGTACCGGCGGTCGAAGGCTTGGCACAGCGCCTCGGCCGCGGCGATCCGGTCCAGCCGGCCGCCGAGATCTCCGGCCATCGCGGCAAGCCCGTCCGGAGTCGCGGCCAGATTAACGCCGATTCCGACCACCGCGGCGCCGCGGTCGGCCTCGATCAGGATGCCGGCCACCTTCTTGGCCGCGCATAGGACATCGTTGGGCCATTTGAATGCGATGTCCGCCACCTCGGCCAGCATTGCGCCAAGGGCGACGGCGGCGACGAACGACAATTGTCCGGCCGGTCGCTCCGCCGGCGGCCGTACCAGAATGGATATGAAGAGGTTACCGGGAACCGAGGCCCAGGCACGGCCGCGCCGGCCGCGTCCGACGCTTTGCCGTTCGGCCAGGACGACCGTGCCGTGCGGCGCGCCGGTTGCGGCGAGCCGCAGCGCGACCGTATTGGTGCTGTCGACGGTCTCGCGCCGTTCCAGGGTGTATCCGGGCGGCAGGCGCAAAAGGCGCTCAGGGCAGGAACAGCACGGAGGCCGCGGCCCCGGCGCCGTCGAGGATGGGCGTCTGGAAGGCGATGAACCCGACGACGAACAGACAGGTCAGCGTGAGAATCGTACCGAGATCCCGGCCGATCGGCCGGTCGAAAGCCTCCCCCGGCTCGTCGAAATACATGATTTTGACGATCCGCAGGTAGTAGAAGGCCGCGATCACGCTGGTCAGCACACCGATCACAGCGAGCAGGTAGAGCCCAGCATCGATTGCGGCGAGAAAGACGTAGAGCTTGCCGAAAAAACCCGCAAGCGGCGGGAGGCCCGCCATCGAAAACATGAACACCGCCAAGGCCAGCGCCAGCATGGGCGAGGTCCGGGACAACCCCGCCAGATCCTGGATATCCTCAAGCATTCGGCCCTGGTAGCGCATCGCCAGCACGCAGCAGAAAGTGCCGAGGTTCATCGCCAGATAGATCGCCATGTAGATCGCGACGCCGCGAACACCCTCGGGCGTGCCGGCCGCAAGTCCGACGAGCGCGAAGCCGACATGGCCGATGGAGCTGTAGGCGAGCAACCGCTTGATGTTGGTCTGCCAAATCGCCGCCAATGCGCCCAGAAGCATCGACAGGATCGAGATGAAGATCACGACCTGCTGCCATTGCTGGAAGAGATCGGCGAAGGGGCCGACCATGACGCGCACGAACAGCGCCATCGCCGCGATCTTAGGCGCGACGGCGAAGAATGCGGTCACCGGGGTGGGCGCGCCCTCGTAGACGTCGGGCGTCCACATGTGGAACGGCACCGCCGAGACCTTGAAGGCGAGCCCGGCGACGACGAAGACAAGGCCGACGACGATGCCGATGCCGGGCGTCGCCGCCTCGCGGCCGAACAGCCCGGCCAGCGTTTCGAAGCCGGTCGAGCCGGCGAAGCCGTAGACCATCGAGCAGCCGTAGAGCAGCATTCCCGAGGACAGCGCGCCGAGGACGAAGTATTTCAGCCCGGCCTCGGCCGAGCGCGCGGAATCGCGGCGGAAGGCGGCGATAACGTAGAGCGACAGGGACTGGAGCTCCAACCCGACATAGAGCGAGATCAGGTCGTTGGCCGAGACCATCATCGCCATGCCGAGCGTGGCAAAGAGAATCAGCACTGGGTATTCGGGCTTGGCGATGTCCTCTCGCCGGTTGTAGTCGAGCGCCATGATCAGTGAGAGCGCCGAGCCGATGAAGACAAGCCATTTCATGAAGTGGCCGAAGGAATCCACGACGAACTGATCGCCGAACAGAGTGGTGCGGATCTCGGTCGTCGCGCTGGTGGCGATCCCGGCCAGGAGAATGGCCCCGACCGCCGACCAGGTGATCGCCCGGTAGGATCCCTGGCCCGAAAAGACGCCGACCATCAGAAGCGCCATTGCGCCCAGGGCCAGGATCAGTTCCGGCAGGATGAGGCTCAGGTCAGGCGGCACGTCCCCTCCCCGTCCCTACCGACCGGCCACGGCCGTGTCGGCCAGCGCGCGCAGCGCGACATCGTGGTCCTGAACGAGTTGGGCGACCGATGCTTCCATCACGCCGAGGAACGGCTCGGGCCAGATGCCCATCCACAGCGTTACGGCGACCAGCGGTGCGAACACCGCGATCTCGCGCGGGCTGAGATCCATCATCGACATCAGATCATCCTTGGTGAGCTTGCCGAAGATCACCCGCCGATAGAGATAGAGCATGTACGCCGCGCCCAGGATGATCCCGGTGGTTGCCAGCATCGCGATCCAGGTGTTGACCTGGAAGGCGCCGACCAGGACCAGAAACTCGCCGACGAACCCGCTGGTCCCCGGCAGGCCGATCGAGCCCAGCGTGAAGACCATGAAAACGAAGGCGTAGACCGGCATGCGGTGCACCAGCCCGCCGTAGCGCGCGATCTCGCGGCTGTGCAGCCGGTCGTAGACCACGCCGACGCACAGGAACAGGGCCGATGAGATGACGCCGTGGCTCAGCATCTGGACCAACGCGCCCTCGACGCCCTGTATGGTGACGGTGAAGATGCCGATGGTCACGAAGCCCATGTGAGCGACCGAGGAATAGGCGATCAGCTTCTTCATATCCTCCTGGGCGAGCGCCACCAGCGAGGTATAAATGATCGCCACCACCGAGAGCGTGAAGACGAAAGGCGCAAAGAAGTCGCTCGCGAACGGCAGCATCGGCAGCGAAAAGCGCAGGAAGCCGTAGGCGCCCATCTTCAACAGCACCCCTGCCAGGATCACCGAGCCCGCCGTCGGCGCCTCGACATGGGCATCGGGCAGCCAAGTGTGCACTGGCCACATCGGCACCTTGACGGCGAAGCTCGCGAAGAAGGCGACCCATAGCCAGATCTGCAGGTCCGGATCGAATGGCTTGCCCAAGAGCACGGTCACGTCCGTGGTCTCGGCATCGAAATAGATCACCAGGATCGCCACCAGCATCAGGACCGAGCCGGTCAGCGTGAACAGAAAGAACTTGAAGGCGGCGTAGACCCGGTTGCCGCCGCCCCACACCCCGATAATCAGGAACATCGGAATCAGGACGCCTTCGAAGAAGATGTAGAACAGTACGAAATCGAGCGCGCAGAACATCCCGACCATGAAGGTCTCGAGCAGCAGGAAGGCGATCATGTACTCCTTGACGCGGAGCTGGATCGCCTCCCAGCCTGCCAGGAGGCAGAGCGGCGTGAGGAACGTGGACAGGATCACAAACAGCATCGAGATGCCGTCCACCCCCATGTGATAGGACACCCCCATCGAGGGGATCCACGCGGTACGCTCGACGAACTGGAAGCCGGGATTGGCCGTGTCGAAGCCGATCCACAGGTAGAGCGACAGTACGAAGACGATCAGCGAGGTCCACAGCGCCGTCATCCGCGCGTTACGCGCAACCGTCGCCGGATCGCCGCGGATCACCAGGATGAACAGCGCCCCCACGACCGGCAGGAACGTCACCAGGCTGAGGACCGGCCAGTCGCTCACCGCTGCGCGCTCCTAGATCTGGGCATAGAGGTACCAGGAGACGAAGGCCGCAACGCCGATCAGCATCGCGAAGGCGTAGTGGTAGACGTAGCCCGACTGGAAGGTGGAAATGCGCCGCGCCAGCACGCGGGCGACCGTCGAGATCCCGTCGGGCCCCAGCCCGTCGATCAGCGTGCCGTCGCCTTCCTTCCACAGCCCGCGGCCCAGCCGGCGCGCCGGGCGGACAAAGGCCCAGTCGTAAAGCTCATCGAAGTACCACTTGTTTAGCAGCAACAGGTAGAGCCAGCGCAGCTGCCGGGCCAGCATCCCCGGCACGCCCGGCATGGCCATGTAGAAGACATAGGCAAGCGCGATTCCGCCAACGCCCATGACGACCGGCAGAATCTTCACCCAAGTCGGCGCGTGATGGGCATGGGCGAGCGCGTCGTGGCCGGGCAGGACCTTGATGGAGTCGCCCCAGAAGGCCTCGAGCCCCGAGCCCACGAAATAGTCGTAGCCAAGCCAGCCCGAGAAGACCGCGCCGATCGCCAGCACGATCAGCGGGACGGTCATCGACCTGGGCGATTCGTGGACGTGGGCGAGCGTCTTCTCATCGGCCCGCGGCGTGCCGTGAAAGGTCATGATCAGAAGGCGCCAGGAGTAGAAGGCCGTCATCGCCGCGGCCAGGATGCCGAGCCAGAAAGCGTAGGTTCCGGCCCCGGTATGGGCGGCGAACGCGGACTCGAGCACGATGTCCTTGGAATAGTAGCCGGCGAACAGCGGCACGCCGGCGAGCGCCAGGCTGCCGATCCACATCAGGCCGTAGGTCAGCGGGATCATCCGCCAGATGCCGCCCATGTTACGCATGTCCTGCTCAGCCGACATCGCATGGATCACCGAGCCCGCGCCCAGGAACAGGAGCGCCTTGAAGAAGGCATGGGTCATCAGATGGAAGATGCCCGCCGAATAGGCCGAGACCCCGCATGCGAAGAACATGTAGCCGAGTTGGCTGCAGGTCGAATACGCGATCACTCGCTTGATGTCGTTCTGGCAGAGACCGATGGTCGCGGCGAAGAACGCCGTCGAGCCGCCGACGATGACCACCACGGTCAGCGCCACCGGCGAATGCTCGAACAGCGGCGACAGCCGGGCGACCATGAAGACGCCGGCGGTGACCATGGTGGCGGCATGGATCAGCGCGGAGACCGGCGTCGGGCCCTCCATCGCATCGGGCAGCCATGTGTGCAGGCCAAGCTGGGCCGATTTTCCCATCGCGCCGACGAACAGGAGAATGCACAGAACCGTCAGCGCGTGCGCCTCGTAGCCCAGGAAGACGATCGACTCGTCCGCCTTGTCAGGTGCGGCCGCGAAGATGGTCTCGAACTCGATCGAGCCGAAGATCAAGAACACGCCCATGATCCCCAGCGCGAAGCCGAAATCGCCCACCCTGTTGACGATAAAGGCCTTTATCGCCGCGGCATTGGCCGCCGGCCGGTCGTACCAGAAGCCGATCAGGAAATAGGAGCACAGCCCGACACCCTCCCAGCCGAAGAAGAGTTGGAGCAGGTTGTCGGCGCTCACCAGCATCAGCATGAAGAAGGTGAACAGGCTGAGATAGCCCATGAACCGCGGAATCGAGGGATCTTGGTGCATGTAGCCGATGGAGTAGACGTGGACCATCGCCGAGACGACGGAGACCACGAAGACCATCACCGCGGTGAGCTGGTCGAAGCGCAGCGACCAGACGACATCGAACCCGCCCGAGTTCATCCAGGTGAACAGCTCGATCGTCCGCACCGCGCCGCCGAGCGCGACCTCGATCAGGATCACCACCGAGATCGCAGCCGAGCCCAGCATCGCCCCGCAGGTCACGAGCTGGGAGCCGGTATCCCGCAGGATGCGGCCGAACAGCCCGGCGAGAACGGCGCCGAACAGCGGCAGGAAGACGGCAAGGGAGTAGAGCACGCCTCAGCCCCGCATCAGATTGATGTCCTCAACCGCGATGGTGCCGCGGTTCCGGAAGTAGACGACGATGATCGCAAGCCCGATCGCCGCCTCGGCGGCCGCGATCGCCAACACCAGCAGCGCGAAGACCTGGCCCGCGAGATCCTGATGATGGACCGAAAACGCGACTAGGTTGATGTTGACCGCGAGCAGGATAAGCTCGATCGACATCAGGATGACGATCACGTTCTTGCGGTTCAGGAAGATGCCGAAGATCCCGAGAGTGAACAGGATCGCAGCAACCGAGAGATAGTGCGCCAATCCGATCACCTCACACCCCGCTTCCGGGTTGGACCTTCTTGAGCTCGACCGACTGGTCGCGCCGCCGCGCAAGCTGGGCTCCGATCCGCTGCTTGCGAACGCCTTCGCGGGCGCGCAGCGTGAGCACGATCGCGCCCACCATCGCGATCAGCAGGATCACGCCTGCGGCCTGAAAGGCGTAGATGTAGTCGGTGTAGAGGATGTTGCCGATTGCATGGGTGTTGGTGACCTCGCTCGCCGGCGGCATGGGCGCGGCGCGGACCAGCGCGTCCTCCGACGCGATCGCCCAGCTCGCGAAGATCAGCACCAGCTCGGCCAGCAGCACGATCCCGATCAGCCCGCCGACCGGCAGGTACTGCAGGAAGCCCTGGCGCAGCTCGACGAAATTGATGTCGAGCATCATGACGACGAACAGGAACAGGACCGCGACCGCGCCGACATAGACGATCACCAGCGTCATCGCGATGAACTCCGCGCCCATTAGCACGAACAGCCCGGCCGCGTTGAAGAAGGCGAGGATCAGGAACAGCACCGAATGGACCGGGTTACGCGAGGAGATCACCATCACGCCTGCGCCGACCGCGACGGCGGCGAACAGGTAGAAGGCGATGGTCTGAATGATCATCCTGGCGCGCTCAGCGATACGGGGCGTCTGCGCTCAGGCGGGCGGCCAGATCGGCCTCCCACCGATCGGCGTTATCGAGGAGCTTCTCCTTGTTGTACATCAGCTCCTCGCGGGTCTCGGTGGCGAACTCGAAGTTCGGCCCTTCGACGATCGCATCGACCGGGCAGGCCTCCTCGCAGAAGCCGCAATAGATGCATTTGGTCATGTCGATGTCGTAGCGGGTGGTCCGCCGGCTGCCGTCCTCCCGCGGTTCGGCCTCGATGGTGATCGCCTGGGCCGGGCAGATCGCCTCGCACAGCTTGCAGGCGATGCAGCGCTCCTCGCCGTTGGGATAGCGCCGCAGCGCATGTTCGCCGCGGAAGCGGGGGCTGAGCGGCCCCTTCTCGAAGGGGTAGTTGATAGTCACCTTGGGCTTGAAGAAGTAGCGCAAGGTCAGGCCCATGCCGGAGACCAGTTCGGTCAGGAACAGCGCGCGGGCGGAGCGGTCGAGCAATGCCATCTTTATCGGGCCCCCTGATCCCGGTCACGGTGCCGCCGGCGCCCAGCCAAAGGCCACCAGAACGCCCGCCGTCAGCACCAGCCAGAACAGCGAGAATGGCAGGAACACCTTCCAGCCGAGCCGCATGAGCTGATCGTAGCGGTAGCGGGGAAAGGTCGCGCGCACCCAAAGGAAGCAGAACAGGCACAGCGCCACCTTGGCGCCGAACCAGATCGGGCCGGGTATCCAGTTGAACGGCGCAATGTCGATAACGGGCAGCCACCCGCCGAGGAACAGGACGGCGGTCATGCCGCTCATCAGGATCATGTTCGCGTATTCGCCGAGGAAGAACAGCGCGAACGCCATCGATGAGTACTCGACGTTATAGCCCGAGACCAGCTCCGCCTCGGCCTCGGGCAGGTCGAACGGCGCGCGGTTGGTCTCCGCCAGGGCCGAGATGAAAAACATCACGAACATCGGCAGCAGCGGGATACAGAACCACAGCCCTTCCTGCGCCTTGACCACTTCGGAGAGGTTGAGCGAGCCGACACAGAGCAGGACCGAAATGATCACGAAGCCGATCGCGACCTCGTAGGACACCATCTGGGCCGCGGAGCGCAGCGCGCCGAGAAAGGCGTATTTCGAGTTCGACGCCCAGCCCGCCATGATGATGCCGTAGACCCCGAGCGATGAAATCGCGAACAGGTAGAGCACGCCGACATTGATGTCGGCCAGCACCCAGCCCTCGTCGAACGGGATCACCGCCCAGGCGACGACGGCGAGGCTGAAGGTCAGCATCGGCGCCAACAGGAACACAGCGCGGTTGGCGCCCGAAGGGATGATGGTCTCCTTGAACATCAGCTTCAGACCGTCGGCGACGGGCTGGAGCAGGCCGAAGGGGCCGACCACGTTGGGCCCCTTGCGGAGCTGCATCGCCGCGATCACCTTGCGCTCGGCAAACGTCAGATAGGCGACCCCGCCGAGCAGCGGGATCAGAATCGCGACGATGTAGGCGACGATCAGGACCGCCGGCCAGACATATATCGTCCAGAAGCTATCCATCGGCGCCCGTCTTTTCGGCCGGCGCGTCCGTGAAAGTGCGCGTGCAGGCCGCCATGGTTTCCGAACACCGGCTAATCGGATCGGTCATATAGAAGTTGTCGATCGCCGCGGCGAAGGGCGCGGGATCGATGCCGCCGGGATCGCCGAACTCGCCCCATTCGGCCGGGACGACCCGGCCGATCGCGCCGAAAATCGGGTTGGCCTCAACGAGCCGGGCGCGGACCGCAGCGAGGTCGTCATAGGGCAGGGTCTTGCCGAGCGTATCAGACAGTGCGCGCAGGATGCGCCAGTCCTCGCGCGCCTCGCCCGGTGGGAAGACCGCGCGCCGGGCGTGCTGCGGCCGGCCTTCGAGATTGACGTAGGTCGCGTCCTTTTCGGTGTAGGCGGCGCCGGGCAGGATCACGTCTGCGCACATCGCCCCAGCATCGCCGTGATGGCCCTGGTAGACGACGAAGGCGTTGTCGAGGCGTGCGGTGTCGAGTTCGTCGGCGCCCAGGAGATAGACGAAACCGATCTCGCCGCTCTCGACGCCGGCGAGGATACCGGCGACATCCCGCCCCCCGGCGCCCGGCACCAACCCGAGGTCAAGCGCGCCGGCCCGCGCGGCCGCGGTGTGCAATACGTTAAAACCGTTCCAGCCCTCGCCGAGCATACCGAAACGCCCTGCAATCGCGCGCGCCGTTGCCAGGACCGCGGCGCCGTCCGCCCGGGCGAGCGCCCCCCGGCCGAGGACGATCATCGGCCGTTCGGCGGCCTGAAGGCGCTCGCCGAAGGAATGGCGGCCGTCGGCGATCTCCGACAGCGTCTCGCTGCCCGCTCCGAGATGCTCGACCCGGTAGGTCAGATCGACCGACTGGCCTATGAGAGCGATGGGAAATCTGCCGGCCAGCGCCCGCTTGCGCAGCCTGGCGTTGACCAACGACGCCTCCCGGCGCGGGTTCGCGCCGACCAGGAGGCAGGCATCGGCGTCCTCGATACCGGCGATCGTGGTGTTGAACAAATAGGCCGCGCGCGGCGTCGTCGGCAGCTTGGCGCCATCCTGGCGGCCGTCGATGCTTGCCACGCCCAGACCCGAGAACATGTCCTTGAGCGCGATGATGGCCTCGCAATCGGCGAGATCCCCGGCGATGGCGGCCATCCGGTCGGGCGGGCTCGCACCGACCGCTGACTTGACCGCCTCGAACGCCTCCGGCCAGCTCGCCTCGCGCAGCCGGCCGTCGCGCCTGACATAGGGCCGATCGAGCCGCTGGCGCCGCAGGCCGTCATAAGCGAACCGCGTCTTGTCGGAGATCCACTCCTCGTTGATCTCCTCGTTGATCAGCGGCAGGACGCGCTGGACCTCCCCGCCCCTGGCATCGACGCGGATGTTGCTGCCCACCGCGTCCAGGACGTCGACGGACTCGGTCTTGGTCAGCTCCCACGGCCGCGCGTTGAAGGCGTAGGGCCTGGAGGTAAGCGCGCCGACCGGGCAGAGGTCGATGATGTTGCCCGACAGCTCCGATGTCAGCGCCTGCCGGAGCGTGGTGCCGATCTCCATATGCTCGCCGCGCCCGGTCGCGCCCAGCTCCTCGACGCCGGCGATTTCGGTAACGAACCGGATGCAGCGCGTGCAATGGATGCAGCGCGTCATGTGGGTCTCGACCAGCGGGCCGAAATTCTTGTCGCGCACCGCGCGCTTGTTCTCCTCGAATCGCGAGCGGTCGAAGCCGTAGACCATCGCCTGATCCTGCAGGTCGCATTCCCCGCCCTGGTCGCAGATCGGGCAGTCGAGCGGATGATTGATCAGCAAGAACTCCATCACGCCCTGGCGCGCCTTGCGGACCAGCTCGGTGTTGGTGCGGATAACCATGCCGTTGCCGACCGGAATCGCGCACGATGCGATCGGCTTGGGCGAGCGCTCCATCTCGACCAGGCACATGCGGCAGTTGCCGGCGATCGACAGCCGCTCATGATAGCAGAACCGGGGGATCTCCTTGCCGGCGATCTCGCAGGCCTGGAGAACGGTCAGCCCGTCCTCGACCTCGATCTCGGCGTCATCGATCGTCAGTGTCGCCATCGCGCGCGCCTCATCCCCTCGCGCTCATGCCGCCGCGACGCTTCCGGTCTTACGGGCAACGATGCGGGCCTCGACCTCGTCGCGGAAATGCCGCATCAGACCCTGGATCGGCCAAGCCGAGGCATCGCCGTGGGCGCAGATCGTGTGGCCCTCGATCTCGTAGCTGACCTCGAGCAGCATGTCGATCTCGGCGACCTCCGCATCGCCGGTGACCAGGCGCTCCATGACCCGCCACATCCAGCCCGTGCCCTCGCGGCAGGGCGTGCACTGGCCGCAGGACTCATGCATGTAGAACTTCGACAAACGCGCAATGGCCGCGACCACGTCGGTCGACTTGTCCATCACGATCACCGCCGCCGTGCCGAGCCCGGATTTCACGTCGCGCAGGCCGTCGAAGTCCATGATCGCGCCGTCGCAGACCGGGCGCGGGATGATGGGCACCGAGGAGCCGCCCGGGATGACCGCCTTCAGGTTGTTCCAGCCGCCGCGCACGCCGCCGGCACGGGTCTCGATCAGTTCGCGCAGGCCGATGCCCATCGTCTCCTCGACGTTGCACGGGTTGTTCACGTGGCCGGAGATGCAGAAGACCTTGGTACCGGTGTTGTTCTCCCGCCCGAAGCTGGAGAACCAGGACGCGCCGCGCTTCAGAATGGCGGGCACGACCGCGATCGTCTCGACGTTGTTGATCGTCGTCGGGCAGCCGTAGAGCCCAGTATTGGCCGGGAACGGCGGCTTGATCCGCGGCATACCCTTTTTGCCTTCGAGGCTCTCGAGCAAGCCGGTCTCCTCGCCGCAGATATAGGCTCCGGCGCCGCGGTGAACGACGATGTCGAAATCGAATCCCGACCCGCAGGCGTTCGGCCCGATCAGGCCCGAGTCCCGCGCCTCCTCGACCGCGGCTTCCAGGATTTGGGCCTCGCGCACGAACTCGCCGCGGATGTAGATGAAGGCGGTGTGCGAGCCCATCCCAAAGCCGGCGAGCAGCGCGCCTTCGATCAGTTTATGCGGGTCGTGACGGATGATGTCGCGGTCCTTGCAGGTGCCGGGCTCGCTTTCGTCGGCGTTGATCACCAGATAGGACGGGCGGCCATCGGACTCCTTGGGCATGAACGACCATTTGAGCCCAGTCGGAAAACCCGCCCCGCCGCGCCCGCGCAGGCCCGAGGACTTCACCTCCTCGACGATCCAGTCGCGGCCCTTGGCGATCGTCGCCCCGGCGCCGTCCCAGTCGCCGCGCGCGCGCGCCGAGGAGAGCCGCCAGTCGTGCTGGCCGTAGAGATTGGTGAAGATCCGGTCACTGTCGGTCAGCGCCATCAGGCCTGTTCCCCATTTCCTTCGCCAATATCGCCGACCGCTGCGCGCCGGCCGGCCCAGCCTGCTGCTGCTTCCTCGTCGGCCGGTTGCTCAGCTTCTGCCGGAACAGGCTCCAGCGGCGCGGCGGCGGGAAACGCGGTCAAGGTCTGCGGACCGCCGACCGGCGCGGATTTCTGCCGGCCGATCTGGGAGCCGGGCTCCGGGCGCTCGCCGGCGCGGAAGGCCCTCAGGATCTCGCGTATCCGGTCGGGATCGAGGTCCTCGTAGTAATCGTCGTCGATCCAGACGATCGGGGCGTTGACGCATGCGCCCAGACACTCGAACTCGGCCAGGGTGAATCTATGATCGCCGGTGGTCTCGCCGACCTCGATGCCGAGCTCGTCCCTGCAAGCGGCCAGGACTTCCGTGCTGCCGCGCAGCATACAGGGCGTGGTGGTGCATACCCGCACCATGTGCTCGCCGACGGGATGGGAATGGAACATCTCGTAGAACGAAATGACCTCGTAGACCCGGATCAGCGGCATATCCAGCATCTCGGCCACGAACGAGGCTGCCGTCGGAGACAGCCAGCCGCCGTTCTGTCGCTGCGCAAGATCGAGCACCGGCAGGATAGCCGAAGCCTGACGCCCGTCAGGATAGCGCGCGATACAGGCATTGGCCCTGTCGAGGTTCTCCGGGCTGAAGACGAACGGCGCCTCGCTCACCGATCGATCTCCCCGAAGACGATGTCCATCGAGCCGACGATGGCCACCAGATCGGCCAGCATGTGGCCCTTGCACATGAACTCGGCAGCCTGCAGGAATGCGAAGCCCGGCGCCCGGATTTTGCAGCGATAGGGTTTGTTGCCGCCATCGGAGACCAGATAGACGCCGAACTCGCCCTTGGGCGCCTCGACGGCGGTATAGGTCTCGCCGGCCGGCACGTGATAGCCCTCGGTGTAGAGCTTGAAGTGGTGGATCAGGGCCTCCATGGAAGTTTTCATCTCGGCCCTGCGCGGCGGGGTGATCTTGTGGTCCTCGGTCCGCACCGGCCCCTCCGGCAACTCGGCCAGACACTGCACGATGATCCGGAGGCTCTGGCGCATCTCCTCGATGCGGATCAGGTAGCGGTCGTAACAGTCGCCGTTCCTGCCCACCGGAACGTCGAAATCCATACGGTCGTAGGCATCGTAGGGTTGCGACTTGCGCAGGTCCCAGGGCAACCCCGACGCGCGCAACATCGGCCCCGACAAGCCCCAGTCGAGCGCGTCCTCGGCCGATATGATGCCGATATCGACCGCGCGCTGCTTGAAAATCCGATTCTCGCTCAGAAGCCCTTCCGTATCGTCGATGAAGTTCGGAAACGTCTCACAGAACGCCGCAATGTCGTCGACCAACCCCGCCGGCAGGTCGCGATGAACCCCGCCCGGGCGGAAATAGGCTGCGTGCAGCCGCGCCCCGCACACCCGGTCGTAGAACTCCATCATCTTCTCGCGTTCCTCGAACCCCCACAGGAACGGCGTCATCGCGCCGACATCGAGCGCGAAGGTGCAGACGTTGAGGACATGGTTGAGAAGCCGCGAGATCTCGGCGAACAGGACGCGCACATACTGGCCGCGCGGCGGCGCCTCGACACCCAGGAGTTTCTCGGTCGCCAGCGCGAAGGCGTGTTCCTGGGACATCGGCGCGACATAGTCGAGCCGGTCGAAATAGGGCACGGCCTGGATATAGGTCTTGTATTCGATCAGCTTCTCGGTGCCGCGATGCAGCAGACCGATATGCGGGTCCGCACGCTCGATGATCTCGCCGTCCATCTCGACAACGAGACGCAAAACCCCATGCGCCGCAGGATGTTGCGGACCGAAGTTCATGGTCAGGTTCTTGATTTCCGTCGCGGCCATGCGTCTAGTCCTCGGACCCCGCGCCGTCGGCCTTCCGGTCGCCGGGCAAGATGTACCGCGCGCCCTCCCACGGGCTCATGAAGTCAAAGCTGCGAAAATCCTGGGTCAGGCGGACAGGCTCGTAGACGACCCGCTTTTGCTCTTCGTCGTAGCGCACCTCCACATGGCCGGTCAGTGGGAAGTCCTTGCGCAGCGGGTGGCCCTCGAAGCCGTAATCGGTCAGCAGGCGGCGCAAATCGGGATTGCCGGCAAAAAAGATCCCGTAAAGATCCCAGGCCTCGCGCTCGTACCAGCCGGCCGAGGAATAGACCTCGCAGACGCTGGGGACATGCGTGGCGTCGCCCACCGCCGCCTTGACCCGGACGCGCTGATTGTGGTGGAGACTCAAGAGATTGTAGACCACCTCGAATCGCCGCTCGCGTTCGGGAAAGTCGACCCCGCAGAGATCGACGAGCACCTTGAACAGGCAGTTCGCGTCGTCACGCAGAAAGCTCAGGGTCTGAACGATCAACTCGGCGGGAACGTCCAGCACCAGCTCGTCGTTGACCAGGCGGCTGTCGGTCCCGGCGACCGGGATCGAGGAAGACAGGTAGTCGCCGAGATCGATGAGGGCTTGGTTCATAGGGGACCTTGTCGCACCCGGGCCGGCCTCGGGCGACGTTCAGCGGGCGATCGTGCTGGTTCGCCGAATCTTCTTCTGGAGCTGGAGGATTCCGTATAGCAGCGCCTCGGCCGTCGGCGGACAGCCGGGGACGTATACGTCGACCGGCACGACCCGGTCGCAGCCGCGCACGACGGAATAGGAATAGTGGTAGTAGCCGCCGCCGTTGGCGCAGCTTCCCATGGAGATGACCCAGCGCGGCTCGGCCATCTGGTCGTAGACCTTACGCAGGGCCGGAGCCATCTTGTTGGTCAGCGTCCCGGCGACGATCATCACGTCGGACTGGCGGGGGCTCGGCCGAAACACCACGCCGAATCGGTCGAGGTCGTAGCGGCTGGCCGCGGTATGCATCATCTCGACCGCGCAGCAGGCGAGCCCGAAAGTCATCGGCCACAGCGAGCCCGACTGCGCCCAGCTTACCAACTTGTCGAGCTGAGCGATCACGAATCCCTTGTCCGAAAGCTGGCGGCTCACCTGGCCGACATGCGCCTCCTCATCGGCGGTCCGGGTCACTCCCATTCCAGCGCCCCCTTTTTCCACTCGTAGACGAATCCGATCGTGAGCACGGCCAGGAACACGACCATCGACCAGAAGCCGAGCATGCCGATCGCCCCCAGCGAGATCGCCCACGGGAACAGGAAGGCGATCTCCAGGTCGAAGATGATGAACAGAATCGCCACCAGGTAGAAACGGACATCGAACTGGCTGCGCGCGTCATCGAAGGCCTCAAACCCGCATTCATAGGCCGAAACCTTTTCGGTATCGGGGCGCTGACGCGCGACGATGTAGGAGGCGGCAACCATAACGACCGCCAGCCCGGCGGCGATGCCGATGAAGATCAGGATCGGCAGGTACTCGATCAGCAGTGGTTCAAGCGCCATAGCGGCCCGCTCCATCCCCCTTCGCACGCAATCACGCGCCGCCCGGGCGGCGCGTGTGTTCTCGCGACGCCGCGGGCTTTATAAGCCATGACGCCTCGAATTCAAAGCCGTTGCGCGCGGCCGTCCCGCGCGGATTGACTTCGGCTCCGAAGCCCGCTCAAATCCCGATCCGGCTGGCCGCCCGTGCGGTATCGGCTCGAAAGCAGATGCAATTGGGAGTAAAAATGATGATCAGGAGAATCGCGACGGCGACCGGCGCAGTTGCCCTGGCAGCGGTCTGTCCGGGCCTTGTCGGGACGGCCGAGGCCGCCAGCGACCGCACTTTCATCGCCATCGGCACGGGCGGGCCGACCGGCGTCTATTTCGTTGCTGGCAATGCGATCTGCCGGATGCTTCACAAGGAGGCCGCCGAAGGCCGCAAGTCGGGCCGCAAGCACGGGATCCGCTGCTCGGCGCCCTCGACCAACGGTTCGACCTACAACATCGCCCAGATCAAGGCCGGCGAACTCGATTTCGGGGTCTCGCAGTCGGACTGGCAGTATCATGCCTATAACGGCACTTCGAAGAAGGTGAGCAATTTCCCCAAGCTGCGGGCGGTCTTCTCGGTTCATCCAGAGGCATACCACTTGGTGGTCGGCAAGAATTCGGGCATCGAGTCCTGGCGCGACCTCAACGGCAAGCGGTTCAACATCGGCAATCCGGGCTCCGGACAGCGCCAGACGACCGAGCTCCTGATGGAGAAGTACAACACGCCGCGGAACTATTTCCGCCTGACGACCGAGCTCACCTCGACCGAGCACTCCACAGCGCTGTGCGACGGCAAGATCGACGCCTACGGCTATGTCGTCGGCATTCCCAATTCCGGCGTCGCCGTGGCGACCGACGGCTGCTTGGCCAAGATTGTCACGCTTAACACGCCGATCGAGCGCAAGCTGATCGCCGAACGGCCCTACTACGCCCGCGCGGTGGTCCCGAAGGGCACTTACAAGTCGACCTCATCGGATGTCGAGACCTTCGGCGTGATGGCGACCATCGTCACTTCGGCCGACGTCAAGGACAGCATTGCCTACGAGGTCACCCGCGCGGTCATGGAGAACATCAAGGACTTCCGGCGGCTGCACCCAGCGTTCGCGAACCTCCGGCCCAAGAACATGATGACGGATGGCTTGTCCGCGCCGCTGCATCCCGGAGCCGCGAAATACTATCGCGAGCAGGGCTGGCTCAACTAGGTCACACGCCCGCACCGTCGCGGGGAGTTGAACACCAGGCCCGACGACCTGGTCGAGCGTCTCGAGCCCACCGGTGGTGAGCTCGTCCGCCCTTGGTCGCGGATACTCGCTGCGCTGGCGCTCGTATGGTCGCTGTTCCAACTCTGGATCGCCTCGCCGCTGCCGTTCTCGTTCGGGTTCGGCATCTTCGTGGACGTTCCGGCGCGCGGCTTGCACCTTGCCTTCGGGCTGTTGCTCTGTTTCCTCGCCTTTCCCTTCCGCCCAGGCGCCGTGCGGGACAGGGTGCCGCCCGCCGATGTCGCGCTGGCGGTTATCGCCTTCTCCTGCGCGGCCTATCCGTGGCTCGGTTACGACGGCATCACCCGGCGCGACGGCATCCTGCTCGAAATCGAGCTGGCGGGGATGACCGCGCCGTTCGAAGCGATCCTGGGCGGCACCGGGATCGTGCTGCTGCTCGAGGCGACGCGGCGCTCTGTCGGCTGGCCGCTGGTGATCGTCTGCACGGTCTTCATTCTCTATTCACTCGCCGGCCAATCGATGCCCGATCTGATCTCCCACAAGGGCGTCTCGCTGGAACGGCTGATCGGCTATCAGTGGCTGACGGGCGAGGCGATCTTCGGCATCCCGATCAACGTCTCGGTGAGCTACGTCTTCCTGTTCGTCCTGTTCGGCGCGTTCATGGACCGGGCGGGCGCCGGGCGCTACTTCCTGGACCTCGCGTTCGCCATGGTCGGCAAGTACCGCGGCGGGCCGGCCAAGGGCGCGATCCTCGCCTCGGGCATGACCGGCATGGTCTCCGGCTCCTCGATTGCCAACACCGTGACCACCGGCACCTTCACCATCCCGATGATGAAGCGGATGGGATTCACCCCGGTGAAGGCCGGGGCGATCGAGGTCGCGGCCTCGACCAACGGCCAGATCATGCCGCCGATCATGGGGGCGGCCGCCTTCATCATCGCCGAGTTCATCGGCATCTCGTACTACGACGTGATCGTGCACGCCGCCCTGCCGGCGGTGATCAGCTATTGCGCGCTATTCTACATCTCCCACCTGGAGGCGCTGAAGCTCGGGCTGTCCGGCCTGCCCAAGGCGGATCTGCCGGCGCTGAAGGCGACGTTCCTGGGCGGCGTTCATTTCCTGATCCCGATCGGGGTCCTGATCTATCTGCTGGTGGTCGAGCGCTGGTCCCCGGCGAGTGCGGTCTTCTACTCGATCCTCCTGATGATGGCGATCATCCTGGTCAAGGCGGTGCGCGGTGCCGGCGCGGTCGCCGAGGGGCTCGGGAACGGTCTTGCGGTGATCCACGAGGCGCTGATTACGGGCGCGCGCAATATGATCTCGGTGACCGCGGCGACCGGGGCGGCCGGGCTGATCGTGGGTGTGGTCTCGGCGACCGGGCTCAACAACGCGATGCTCGGGGTGGTCGAGACGCTGAGCCAGGGCAATGTCTACATCCTGCTGCTGTTGACCGCGCTAGTGTGCATCGTGCTCGGCATGGGGCTGCCGACGACGGCGAACTACATCGTCGTCGCCTCGCTCATGGCCGGCGTCATCGTCGAGCTCGGCAACGCCTCGGGGCTGGTCCTGCCGCTGATCGGCGTGCACCTGTTCGTCTTCTATTTCGGGCTGATGGCCGATTCGACGCCGCCGGTGTGCCTTGCGGCCTTCGCCGCCTCGGCAATTTCGGGTGCGGATCCGTTGAAGACCGGCGTCCAGTCCTTTCTTTACGACATCCGCACCGCGATCCTGCCGCTGGTGTTCATCTTCAATCCGGCGCTGCTGCTGGTCGATGTCGACAGCATCGGCGAAGGCGTGATGGTCTTCGCGGTCTCGCTGATCGCTATCCTGTCGTTCAGCGCGCTGACCCAGTGGTGGCTGTTCGTGCGCCTGCGGATGTGGGAGGGGGTTGCGCTGGCGGTCGTGATCGTTTGTCTGTTCCGGCCGGACTTCGTGCTCAACCAGCTCTCGCCCGACTTCGCCGCGGTCGGGGCGGAAGCGGTGCAGGCCGCCCCCTCGCCCATTGAGCCCGGGCGCAAGGTTCGCATCCGCATCGTCCGGCAAACCGCTTACGGCGACCGGTTCAAGCTGTTCGCGATCACGCCGCCGCAGGGACGGCCCGACCAGTCGCTGGCCGATGCGCTCGGGCTCACCCTGGCGCCGCTCGACGACGGCGGGATCGAGGTCGCCGACGCCGTGTTCATGGGACCGGGCGAGAAGGCCGGCCTCCGCTTCGGCGACATCGTCACCGGCATCGAGGTCGAGCGGACCGGCCGGCCGGTCAAGGAGATCATCTATCCCTTCGGCCTCGCCGGGCTCGCCCTTGTGCTCGTGAGCCAGGCCCGCCGGCGGCGGCGCGCGGCATGAGCGCGCGCGACGGTCTTCGCGCCCGGGTGGCGGCCTCCGGCGACCGGCTGATCGCCACCGCCGCCCGGCTGGTGCGGACGCCCAGCGCCAACCCGCCGGGCGATACCGCCGCCATCGCGGAGGTCTGCACGGAGCTGCTGTCGGAGATCGACGGGGTCGCGGTCTCCCATCACACCAAGGTCGCTCCGATCACCAATGTGGTCGCCGTGCTCAAGGGCGCCGGGCCGGGCCGCCGGCTGGTCTTCAACGGACATCTCGACACCTACCCGGTCGGCGATGCGCGCGGCTGGAGCGGGGACCCGCTGTCGGGCGCTGTCCGCGACGGCCGGCTCTACGGCCGCGGGGCCTCGGACATGAAGGGCGGCATCGCGTGCTCGATGCTGGCGCTGGCGCTGATGGCCGAATGCCGGCAGGCATGGGCGGGCGAGTTGGTGCTGACGCTTGCCGGCGATGAGGAGACCATGGGGACGGACGGCACCCGGTTCCTGATCGAGACGGTGCCGGAGGCCTCCGGCGATGCGATGATCTGCGGCGATGCCGGCTCGCCGAGCGTGCTGCGCTTCGGCGAGAAGGGGATGCTGTGGCTCGATCTGGCCGCGACCGGACGGCCGGCGCACGGCGCCCATGTCCACCTGGGCGAGAACGCGATCGAGGCGCTGATGACCGCGCTCGGCCGCCTGCGTAGGCTGGCCGGTCTGGAGGTTCCCGCCCCGCCCGAAATCGCCGCCGCGATCGCCGCCGCCGCCCCGGTCTCCGAGCCGGTCTCCGGCGCCGGCGAGACCGCGACGCTCGGTGCCGTGACGGTCAACATCGGCACCATCGAGGGCGGGCAGGCGCCCAACCTGATGGCCGATACGGCCTCGGCCAGGCTCGATCTGCGCATCCCCGCGGGTCTTACCGCGGCGGCGCTGGAGGCGCAGGTGGACGCGGCGCTGGCCGACATTCCCGGCGTCAGCCACGAAGTCCGGCGCCGCTACGACCCGACCTGGACCGATCCCGGGCACGAGATCGTCCGCCTCACCGCGGCCAGCGCCACCGAGGTGCTGGGCGTCGCGCCCGCGCTGAACATGCGTGTCGGCGCCTCGGACAGCCGGCTCTACCGGCTCGCCGGCATCCCGGCGGTGGTCTGCGGCCTGACCCCGTACAACATGGGCGGTGCGGACGAGCACATCGATCTCGCCGAGCTCGAAGCCGTGGCCGCGGTCCACACCCTGACCGCCTTCGATTTCCTGACCGCTTGACTGGAAGGGCTCAGAAGCGGAACAGAATCTCCGGCAAATAGGTCGCCGTCCAGGGCACGAAGGCCACCAGTGCGAGCGTGAGGAGCTGGATCGCGACGAACGGCGCGACGCCCTTATACATGTCGGTATAGCTCATCTCGGGCGGCGCGATGGCCCGCAAATAGAAGATCGAGGGCGCCATCGGCGGGGTCAGATAGGAGGTCTGCAGCGCCACGCACACCATCACCCCGAACCACACCGGATCGATCTGGAAGGACTGGACCAGCGGATCGAAGATCGGCAGCGCGATCAGCAGCACCGAGATCCAGTCCAGGATGAACCCGAGGATGAAGATGATGACCAGGAACATGACGATGACGCCGTTGGCCGTCAACTCGAAGTCCTTGACCAGCGCCCCGACCAGCGTGTCGCCGCCGACGATGATGAACACGCTGGCGAACAGCACCCCGCCAAGCACGATCATCATCACCATCGAGGTGACCTTCACGGTGCGGACGATCGCCTCGTAGAGAATACGCCAGGTGAGCGTGCGGTAGATCAGCGACAGGACGACCGAGCCCGCCGCGCCGACGGCCGCCGCCTCGGTCGGCGAGGCAATGCCGGCGAAGATGCTGCCCAGCACGGCCGTGATCAGCAGCAGCGCCGGCAGCAGCGAGGTGGCGGTGATCCAGAGCTTCTGACCCAGCGAGACATCCAGGTCCGCGCCTCTGAGGCCGGGACCCGCGTCGCGCTGGATCCGGCATCTGAGCAGGATATAGATCACGAACATGCCGACCATCGCGAACGCCGGGATCATGATCCCGGCGAACAGGTCGCCGACCGACATTTCCACGATCGAGGCGTAGATAATGATCACCACCGAGGGTGGAATCGTGGTGCCGAGCGAGCCGCCGGCGCAGACGCACCCGGCCGCCAGATCCTTCCGGTAGCCGGCGCTCATCATCGCCGGCACCGCCATCAGACCGACGACGATCTCCACCGCGCCGACGATGCCGGCGCTCGCGGCGAAGATCGCGCACATCACCACCGTGGTCAACGCCAGGCCGCCGTTGAGGCGGCCGAGCCAGACCCGGACCGCGATGAACAGCCGCTCGGCGATGCCGGAACGCTCAAGCATCGCGCCCATGAAAATGAACAAGGGAATGGCCGCAAGAATGAAGTTGCCGGCGACGTCGCGCAGGCTGCCGTGCACCTTGGTCGGGAAAGTCGCGCCGAACTCGCCGATGCCGAAGACCATCGCCGTGATCAGCAGGCTGATGGCGACGGGAATGCCAAGGAAGACAAGCGCGAACAGCGACGGGAACATCCAAACGGCCGTGTTGATGTCGAACACCGTCAGAAGCTTTCCGAATGGCCTTCTTCACCGCGAACCAGAAGCGGTGAGGATGCTCTTCCCAGAATGCTGAGTACATGTTTGGCGAACTGCGCGATGCATTGCAGGGCAAAGACCCAGATCCCCAGCAGCATCCCGAGATAGAACGGCCAGATCTGCGGCGCCCAGGGGCTGGTAGGCTCCAACTCGCCGCTCTGGTAGGCCTCGATGAATTCGACCAGGGTGCCTTCGCAGGCATTCACCAGGAACCAGAGGATCAGCACATAAGCGACGCAGTTCGCGGCATCCTGGTATTTGATCGGCATCCTGCTCGACAGGAAATCGATGCGGATGTGCTCGTTATGCAACAGCGTAAAGCCCGAAGCGAGCAGAAAAATCGCTCCGTTGGACATATACGCGATGTCGTTGGCCCAAAGCGTCGGCGCTGAGAACACGCGTCGGGCGACGACCTCGTACATCATGTCGATCACGAGGCCCGCAAACAGCACGACCGCCAAAAGACCGCACAGAATGGAGATGCGGTCGATGACCCTGATCGCTTTGTCCATCGCACCCCCGGATCAAGCCGTCGCGCGGGACGCCTCTCGGCGTCCCGCGCGAGCTTTAATACGATCGCAAATGCCGGGCTACTTGACCCGATAGGTGGAACAATTCTTCCACTTGTCGAAGAAGGCCCAATAGTGGTCCTGGACCTTCTGCATCTACATGTTGCCCTTGGCCGCCTGCCTTTTCGCCTGTTCGGCGGTCCACTTGCGGCCGAACTCGGTGACCTTGTCGCGCAGCAACGGATCGAGCTGCACCCAGGTGTTCCGTCCGGCGCGCAGCTTTTCCACCGCCTTGAGGTCTTCGATACCCTGATAGATATCGCTGCTCGTGCCCGCGACTCGGGCGGCGACGGTCAGCTTCTGTTGAATTTTACGGGGCAGCGCGTCGAAGTCCTTCGCGCGCAGGACGATTTCCTGCGAGAAGGCCGGCTGATGGATACCCGGAATGACGATGTATTTGGCGATCTTGTGCAGGCCCATGCGGATGTTGGACATTGGCGTGATCCACTCGGTGGCGTCGATCACCTTGTGCTCGAGCGAGGTGTAGATGTCGCCGGGCGCCAGCACCGTCGGCGAGGCGCCGAGATCCTTCAGGATCGAGGCCCACGCGCCGGTGGTACGGATCTTCATGCCGCGCAGGTCGTCGATCGACTCGGCCTTCTTGTGAGAATGCATGAAAATCTCGCTCGGGCCCATCGAGCCGAACGAGAAGTTCTGCAGGCCCTGGGTCTCGCGGCGGAACTCCTGCCACAGCTTCTCGCCGCCGCCCTGCCGCATCCAGTGGACGAGCGCAAGCGAATCCATGCCGCCCGCCAGACCGGCGAAGATCGCGTTGACGGGGTCGATGTTGGTGATAAAGGCGGAGAAGCACAAGCATACGTCGGCAACGTTCTTCTGGATCGCCTTCCAGGCATCGAACGGTCCGGCCAGCACACCCACGCTGTAGCCCTTGATCTTGACCTGCTCGTCGGTCAGCAAGTGGACCGCTTCGATGTACGGGTCTATGGAGACCTTCCAGGTCGTGCTGCCGACCGGGACACAGGACGTCAGCTTCCAGGGGGTCTGCGCCTGGGCGGGACCGGCCGTCGGCGCCGCGACGATGCCGAGCGCGAGAACCGCGACCGCAACACCGGCCACTCTCATACGCCATCGTTTCAACATCATCGGGCTGCCTCCCCGTATCGATCTGTTGGTTTTTCAGGCCCAACCGAGACTAGCCATGCGGCCCGGCCTGGCCAAGCGGTTATGTCGCCCAACCGGACTCCGCCCGGCGGCGAAGCGCGCGGGAGCGGTCAATCCATCAGGCGAGGCAACCAGAGCACGATGTCCGGGAAGGCGATCATCGCCGCCATGACGATCATGTTGAGCCCGACGAACGGCAGCGCCGCGCGGTAGATGTCGTTAATTGTGGTGCCAGCCGACGCGATGCCCTTCATGACGAACAGCGACAAGCCGAAGGGCGGGGAGATCGTCGCCATTTCCAGGTTAAGCACCATAATCGCGCCGAACCACACCGGATCCCAGCCCATTGCGGCAACGATCGGCATGAAGATCGGGGTGGTCACCATGACGATCGAGGTCTGCTCGATGAACATGCCGAGAAAGATCACAACGAGCTGCATGAGGATCAACAGCGCGATCGCCGTGTCGGTCGCCAGCCGGGTAATTGCCGGCGTCACGCCGGAGAAGCTCAAAAGCTGACCAAAGGCTGCCGAGCCGGTCAGGATCACCAGCACCATCACCGACAGCGAGGTCGCCGAGCCGACGGCCTTCCTGACGACCGCCCGACCGAGCCGCCGGTAGCAGGCCGCGACCACGAAGCTCAGAAGCGCGCCGACGGCTGCCGCCTCCGTCGGTGTCGCGATGCCGAAGAATATCGTGCCAATCACCAGGACGACGATCGACAGCGGCGGCAGCACGTAGCGCACGGTCTCCCGAAGGCGTTCGCGGTCTCCCGCCAGCGCCTGGTCTCGGCCTCGAAAAAGGTGACCAGCTTCATGCCGCCCTTGAGCATGCCCTTGAGCTGGGTCGCCTGGTAGGCCGAGACCCAGCCCTGCAACCAGGCCTGGGTCTTGCTGACCGCCCGGAAGACAAGCTGCTGCGCATCGCGCGGCAGCTTGTTCCACGTCGCGAGGCTCATCTTCACACTGATGCCGTCGCGATAGAGCGGATGATGGATGACGAACTTCGAGACCTTCTCCCAGCCGAAGGCAGTGAAGCCGTCATAGAACGGCCAGGTGAAGCCCTCCACCGTGCCGCGATCGAGCGCGAGATAGACTTCGCCCGGCGGCAGGGTGACCGGCTCGGCTCCAATCGCCTTGACGAAGAAGCGGATCAAGGGGAATGCGGATCTTCCTGCCCTTGAGGTCGGCGATGCCGGCGATCTTGCGCTGGGTATACATGAAGTGGTTGCCATTGTGTGGCTCGCCCGAGTAGTGGCCGAGATACTGCACGCCGTGGCGCTTGAAGATATCGGCGATGAACTCGAACAGCTCGCTGCCCGGACCGTTATCGGGGATCTCGTAAGGCGAGAGCTCGGAGAAATAGCCGCCTGGCGCCACGCCGGCCCAGTAGTTGGGCGCGCCGTACCAGACATCGAACAGCCCGCGCACCAGCGCCTCGGGCTGGTCGAAGGTCGGAATGACGTCGCGCGAGCCCTTGAACGTGATCGCCACCTTGCCCGCCGCAAGCGTGTTGACCGTGTCCATGAACTTGATGCCGATATCGGCGGCGGAGGAGACCTTGGGCGGCCAGGATCCGACCATGGTCAGATTCGCGGCATCGGCGGCGGCGCGGTTCAGCAGTCCGCCGGCAACGACCAAAGCGCCCGCCAGCAATGCCACCCATGAGGAGGAGGCGCTGGCAATCGCCTGCGGCGCGGCGGTTGGGAGGGCGGCGCACCGCGCCGGTGATCCAGAATGTCGGGCTGCTCAGCATGGGCGCGGGCATGGTCTGCCTCGCCCAGCGCTATCAGTTCCCGCTGCTGATCCTTGCCTCCTACCGCGGCACGCCCGCCGACCCGGTTTTCCATCACATCCCCAAGGGCCGGGCGACCGAGCCGGTCCTGCAGGGCTGCGGCCTTCGCTACGCCGTCGCCGATGCCGCCGTCCCGATCGGCCCGCAGATCGCTCAGGCCGCGACCTATGCCGAGGAATCGTCGGGTCCCTTCGTGCTTCTTCTGGCGCAGGCGGGCGTGCAATGGTGAGTGCGCCGATTCCGACCCGGAGGGACTACTACGACGCGCTTGCCGCGGCGCTACCGCCGGGGACGCCGGTCGTCACCGCACTCGGCAACGCGCCCTATCTCTGGGCGGTCGTCCGCGATGCGCCGGAGAACTTCTATCTCGAGGACGCGATGGGCCTGGCGCTGCCCCTGGCGCTCGGCCTTTCGATATCCCGGCCGGACCGCAAGGTGGTCGTGGTCGAAGGCAGTCTCTTGATGCACATGGGCAAGCTGGTCACCGTCGGCGCCGTCGCGCCGGAGAACCTGACCATCCTCCTGATCCAGAACGGCATGCACGCCGCCTCGGGCGGTCAGGCGCTGACCCGGGACGATCTGGACTTCGCCGCGCTGGCCGCCGCCGCCGGTTTCAAGGGCGCCCACGGCGTTGCCTCGGTCGCGGATTTCGCCGACCGGTTCGCCTCGGCCATGGAAGGCCCGGGCCCACGGCTCCTGGTGCTATCGACCATGCCCGACCCGGAGGTCGTCGTCCCACCCGTCGCCGTCGAGCCCGTTGTGACCAAGCGCCGCTTCATGGAGGCGATCGGCGCCCCGCGCTACGTCCCTGCCCTGTTCGGCGGCGGCCGGCTGGAGAAGCGTTGAGCCCGCTCTGGGGTGCGGCGCGCCGGCGCGCCGCCTCAGGCCACGCCGTAGCCGCCCCCGCCCGGGGTCTCGATCACGAACACGTCGCCCGGGTGCATCTCCGCGCCGTCGGTGCCCGACAACTCGGTGACCGTGCCGTCGGCGCGTTCGATGTAGTTATGGCCGCACCGGCCGGGCTCACCGCCGGCGACCCCGAACGGCGCCACCCGACGGTGGCCGGAGACGATGGCGGCCGTCATGTCCTCCTCGAACCGGACGCGGCGGATGATGCCGTCGCCGCCGCGATGCTTGCCGCTCCCGCCCGAGCCCGGGCGGATGCCGAAGGACTCCACGACCACCGGGAAGCGCCACTCCAGGATTTCCGGGTCGGTCGCGAGCGTGTTGGTCATATGGGTGTGGATCGCGTTCGTGCCGTCGTAGCCCGGCCCGGCGCCCGAGCCGCCGCATATAGTCTCGTAGTTCTGGTAGCCGGCCTCGTTGCCGAAGGTGAAGTTGTTCATCGTGCCCTGCCCGGCCGCCATGATGCCGAGCGCGCCGATCAGCGCGTTGGTCACCGCCTGGCTGGTCTCGACGTTGCCGGCGACGACGGCCGCGGGGTATTTGGGCGCCAGCATGCAGCCGTCGGGGATGATTACCTTGAGCGGCTTCAAACAGCCCGCGTTCAGCGGGATGTCGTCATCGACCATCAGACGGAAGACATAGAGCACGGCCGCCATGCAGACCGAAGACGGCGCGTTGAAGTTCGAGTTCTGCTGCCCGGACGTGCCGGTGAAGTCGATGATGGCCTCGCGCTTCTCGCGGTCAACCGAGATCTTCACCCGGATGCGCGCGCCCGAATCCATCTCGTAGTCGTAGGAGCCGTCGGTCAGGACGCCCAGCACGCGCCGGACGCATTCCTCGGCGTTGTCCTGGACATGCTGCATGTAGGCGTGCACCACGTCGAGCCCGAAGTGCTCGACCATCTTCCGGAGCTCCTGTACCCCCTTCTCGTTGCCCGCGATATGGGCCTTCAGATCGGCCAGGTTGTGGCGGAAGTTGCGCGTCGGATAGGGCGCTGTGGTGAACAGCGTCTCGGTCTCGGTTTCGAGCAGGCGGCCGCCGGAGACGAGCTGGAAGTTGTCGATCAGGACGCCTTCCTCGTCGATATGGGTCGAGTTTGGGGGCACCGAGCCCGGCGTGACGCCGCCGATCTCGGCATGGTGGCCGCGGGCTGCGACGTAGAACAGGATGTCCTTGCCCGCATTATCGAAGACCGGCGTGATCACGGTGACGTCCGGCAGATGCGTGCCGCCGTTATAGGGCGTGTTCAGCATGAACACGTCGCCCGGCACGATGGCGCCGCGGCGCTGCTCGGCGATCGTCCTGACGCTCTCGCTCATCGAGCCCAGATGGACCGGGATGTGCGGCGCGTTGGCGACCAGCGAGCCGTCGGGCGCGAAGATCGCGCACGAGAAGTCGAGCCGCTCCTTGATGTTGACCGAATACGAAGTGTTGCGCAGCACCTCGCCCATCTGCTCGGCGATCGACATGAACAGGTTGTTGAACACTTCGAGCATCACCGGGTCGGCCTCGGTGCCGACCGCCGCCGCGCCCGGCCGCGGCGCCACGCGGTCGAGGATCATCTGATCGAACCTGTTGACCGTCGCCGCCCAGCCGGGCTCCACCACGGTCGTCGCGATGTCCTCGACGATCACCGCAGGGCCGTCGATCCGGCAGCCGGGGCGCATCGCCTTGCGGTCGTAGAGCCGGGTCGGATGCCGGGCGCCGGCCATGTAGGTCTCGACCGCGGCCAGCGCCTCGGGCGGCTCGCTCGATTTCATCTCGTGCTCGGGATCGGCCACCTCGACGGCGCTCGCGATCACCTCGACGGTGACGGCCTCGACGATGTGGCTCTTCTCCGGGGCGATGAAGCCGTATTGCTGGTAGTGGGCGGCTTCGAACTCGGCGACGACGGTCGCGCGGTCGGCGTGGTCGATGATCAGCGGCGAGTCGGTGCCCTCGTAACGCAGATGCAGCTTGCGCTCGACAACCGTGCGCGCCGGCTCGCCGCCCTGGCGGACCATCTCGACGCGGCCGTCGGCCTCCATCTCGTCGAAGATCTTTTCCAGGTCGCCGACCAGCTTGTCGTCGAGCGTCGCCTCGATCGCGCGCTCGCGCATCACCCGGAGATCGGCGAGCCCCATGCCGTAGGCCGAGAGCACGCCGGCGAAGGGATGGACGAACACCCGCGAGATGCCAAGCGCGTCGGCCACCAGACAGGCGTGCTGGCCGCCCGCGCCGCCGAAGCAGTTGAGCGTGTATTCCGTCACGTCATAGCCGCGCTGAATAGAAACCTGCTTGATCGCCTTGGCCATGTTCTCGACCGCGATCATCAGGAAGCCCTCGGCAACCTCGACAGGGCTGCGCTTGTCGCCGATCTCGGTCTCGATCCCGGCGGCGAGCGCGGCGAATTTCTCCTTGACGATGTCTTCGTCGAGGGGCTCGTCGGCGTTGAGGCCGAACACCTTGGGGAAGAACCTGGCCTGAATCTTGCCGACCATCACGTTGGCGTCGGTCACGCAGAGCGGCCCGCCGCGGCGGTAGCACGCCGGCCCCGGGTTGGCGCCGGCCGAATCCGGTCCGACGCGGTATCGCGTGCCGTCGAAATGCAGGACCGAGCCGCCGCCGGCGGCAACCGTGTGGATGCGCATCATCGGCGCGCGCATGCGCACGCCTGCGACCAGGGTTTCGAAGGCGCGCTCGTATTCGCCATCGTAGTGCGCGACATCGGTCGAGGTGCCGCCCATGTCGAAGCTGACGATCTTGTCGTAGCCCGCCATGGCCGAGGTCCGCACCGCGCCGACGATGCCGCCGGCCGGGCCGGACAGGATGCTGTCCTTGCCGCGGAAGAACCGCGCGTCGGCGAGACCGCCGTTGGACTGCATGAACATCAGCCGGGCATCGCCGAGATGGTTACGGATCAGATCGACGTAACGCCGCAGGATCGGCGAGACATAGGCATCGACGACGGTGGTGTCGCCGCGCCCAACCAGCTTCATCAGCGGGCTCACCTCGTGCGAGACCGAGACTTGGTCGAAGCCGATCTCACGCGCGATCCCGGCGACCGCGACCTCGTGGTCGTCGTGGCGGTAGCCATGGACGAACACGATCGCCGCGGACTGGATGCCGTCGTCATGGGCCTTCTGGAGCGCGGCCCGCGCGCCCTTGCGATCGAGCGGGACCAGCTCGTCGCCGTCGGCGGAGTGGCGCTGGTCGACCTCGATCACGCGCTCATAGAGCAGTTCCGGCAGCGCGATCTCGCGTGCGAACAGAGAGGGCCGGTTCTGGTAGCCAATCCTGAGCGCGTCGCGGAAACCCTTGGTGATTACCAGCACCGTGCGCTCGCCTTTGCGCTCCAGAAGCGCGTTGGTCGCAACCGTCGTGCCCATCTTGACGGTGTCGATCACCTCGGCAGGGATGGGCGCGCCGGCCTTCAGCCCGAGCAGGTCGCGGATGCCCTGCATCGCGGCGTCCTCGTAGCGCTCGGGGTTTTCCGACAGCAGCTTATGGGTGATCAGACGGCCGTCGGGTGCCTGGGCGACGAAATCGGTAAACGTGCCGCCGCGGTCGATCCAGAACTGCCAGGACGACTTTATTTTCCCTGCATTTTCAGACGCTTCGGCCATTCTTCAAATCCATCTGCCGCTTTTGAGTTTTGCTCTCAACCCTGTCCGGACCGACCGTCATCCTATGCGTGGGATGATCTCTGCGGCAATCCGCTCGATCTGCTCCATGTCAAACCGGTAAGGCACCAGCGTGATTTGCTGGACCCCCGCATCGAGATGGGCCTGGAGCTGCTCCAGGCAGTCATCGACGGTGCCGAGAACGGCGCTCTCAGTGGTCGAATCGCTCCACCCGGCAAAGTCCCACTCGGTAGTCAACCACTCGTACATCGGGGCTTCGACCGCCTCGCGCGAGGCGCCGATATAGATCGGAAGCTGATTGATGCTGCGCAGGCTGTCGGGATCCTTGCCGGCCTCCTCGGCAAATCGCCGGACCTTGAACCAGGATTTGGCGAAGCCCTCGGCGGTATAGTAATAGGTCAGCCAGCCGTCACCGGCGACGGCAGCGCGCTTGAGCACCCGGTCGACATAGCCGCCGATCAGGATCGGCGGGCGTGGCTGCTGCACCGGCTTGGGCGACATGACGGCCGAGGCGAGCTCGTATGGCGGGTAGCTGCCGGTCACCGAGTCCTCCCGCCACAGCCGGGTCAGGAGTTCGAGATTCATGTCCATGATGTCGCCGCGCTTGTTGAATGGCACGCCGATGGCGTCGAACTCACGCTTGTACCAGCCCGACGCCATGCCGAGCGTCAGCCGGCCGCCCGAGATCCGATCGATCGAGGCGAGCTGCTTGGCGAGCACCACGGGGTTGCGCGCCGGCAGGACGAGGATGCCGGTGCCGAGCCGGATGCGCCCGGTACGCGCGGCAATCGCGGTCAGCACCGAAAGCGAATCCAGAATGGGGAAATACGGATCGACGCCGAGCAGAATGTGGTCCCACGTCCAGACCGATTCGTAGCCGAGTTCCTCCATCCGGACGCCGTATTCGATCAACGCCTCGGCGTCCGGCATGACCGGGGCCGCGGTAAAGTTCTGCATCGCGATGCCGATGATGTTGCTTGCCATTGAGGTCCTCTTGTTCGTGCGGCCGCCGGCCCCGCCGGGCGATCAGGCAATGTAGACCCGACCGGGGTCGAACTCGCGCAGGATGGCAAGCTCCTCGTCGGTCGGGGGCTCGGTGGTCTGGAGATCCTCGTCGAACAGCAGCGCGAAGCCGGTGGCCTCCTGGACCCGCCCGGGGCTCACCCCGTCATGAAGCGCCTCAACCTTCATCATCTTCGAGTCCGGATCGAAGCCCAGAATCGCGAGGTCGGTGACCACCTTCTCCGGTCCGCCGGCGATCAGCCCGGCATCCGCCCTGCTCGATTCGCCGTGCCAGAATCCGGTGCTGGTCACGAAGTCAACCGACTCCACGAACCGGCGCTTCTCGTGAATCATCGCGACAATCATCCGGGTCAGGCTTGCGATGTCGTTGCCGCCGCCGGTGCCGGGCAGCCTGATCGCAGGGTCGTCCGCTTCGCCGATGAAGGACGAGTTGAGATTGCCGTAGCGGTCGATCTGCGCGCCGCCCATGAAGCCGATGTCGACATAGCCGCGCTGTAGCAGCAGCAGAACGTCGGTGTTCGACAGCACCATGTTGGCGCGCCGCGTGCAGCGCTGTTCGTTGGTCGAAGGCGGCAGTTCGCCGGGCACGATGAACGGTCCCAGCGTGCCGCCCTCGAACAGGATCGTCAGCCCCGGCGCGTGCAGCCGCTGGGCGAGCGTGGCGGCCAGCAGCGGGATGCCGACACCGGCGAACACAGTCTGGCCGTCCTCCAGCAGCCGCCCGCTCATCACCGCGAGAAGTTCGGAGGCGGAGTGTTGTCCGTTCTCAGTCATTGTAGACGCTCCTGCCGCGGATCGTCGCATCGATCACATTGTCCATCCCGAGCAGTGCGAGACAGGCGTTCCAGCTCTCGGGTTCGTAGACGTAGCGCTCGAGATAGTCCTTCACGCCGGCCGCCGGGTCGGATCGGGTGAGTTCGGCATAGGCATCGAGATTGGGAAGGAACGGCTCGTAGACACCGTAGCATTCGTGCGGCGCGCAGCCATAGGGAACCTCGACAACCGCATCGACCGTTACGAACGGGATCCTGGTCCGGTCGGGCGCGCGGCGGATCTGGTCGTTGGTGACGATCCGCTCGGTGGTCAGGATCACCTTGTTGGCCGCCATGGCGATGTCGGCGTCCATGAACGGCAGGCCGTCAATCTGGGCGTTGCCGTAAGGATCACAGCGCTGGACGTGAATCAGCGCGACATCGGGGTTCAGCGCGGGCACCAGCAGCAGCCGGTCGCCGGTGAACGGGCAGTCCATCTCGCGCGTGTCCCGGATACGCTCGCCGAGATCCGAGCCGAGCATGGTGCGCACCGGCATGAAGGGCACGCCCATCGCGCCGGCGCGATAGCGCAGACCGATCGCCATGTGGCTCCATTCCTCGAACCGGGCGAGCTTGTTCTCGGTGTAGTGACGCATCACCTTGGAGACGCCCCAGATGATGCCCTGGCTGAACCAGCTCGTCAGGATGTGCCGGCTGGCGCCGGAGCCGTACAGCAGGTCGCCCTCAGTCGAGGTGATGCTGCGCGAGACGGTCAGATCCTTCTTGCCGGCGCGGATCAGCGCCCAGATCATCGCCATCGGCGTACGCGACAGGGTGCAGCCGCCCAACGCCACATGATCGCCCTCGGAGATCAGCCCCGCCGCCTCTTCCAGCAACATCGCCCGGTCGCGCAGGCTCCGGTCGCGCGCCTCGGTCGCGCTGCGCAGCTCGAGATAGGATTTGCTCACCGCGCGGCCCTCCTCTCCCCGACGGCGGCAACCGCGCCGTCAGCTCCCGGTTCTCGCATTGAAATCATCGATCATCGCGTCCCATACGGGAAGCACCTCCTGGAGACCCTTCCAGAACCGCTGGTCGGCGCGCCGGTCGAACGCCCCGAGATCGACTCCGCGCTGCTCGACCCAGGTGAAATAGCCGAGGTTGAAGATGCGGCGCCGGTCGCGATGTCCGGTCTCCAGGAAATGATCGCCGTCGACGCCGCGCAGGTGGCGGGCAAAGATCTCGGCCGCGTCGACGGCATCGAAATCGCCGCCAAAATCCTGCGCGACGGTCTTGTCCCGCTCGCTGTCGTAGAGCGCGGCGCTGTCGGTGGCGACGGTGACGATCAGGTCGTTTTCGCCGAAATCGAAATGCCGCGCGGTCTTGATCGCCGCCAGAACATTGGCGATCCCCGACAGGCCGAGATGGGCGAGCGCGCCGACCGCGGCCGGATCGATCCCATGGCGGCCGGTGAGATGGTCGCGCCCGGTTTTGGTGTTGAACAGGACGTTCAGCGCATCGCAGCTTGCATCGGAGATCCCGGCCACGGCATCGGTGTTCATCACGTTCTGGATCAGCGGGATGTGCTTGTCGCCGATGCCCTGGATGTTATGTGCGCCATAGCCGTTATAGAGCATGGTCGGGCACTCGGTCGGCTCGACGGCGACGATGCGCGTGCCGTGGGCGGCCTTCAGATAGTCGCCCGCGGCCAGCGTCCCGCCCGAGCCGGCGCCGGCCACGAACGCGGACAGCGCAAGTTCCGGGCCGGCGCTGGAGCGGATCTCGCCGAGATGGCGGAAGACCCGCTCCAGCGCCGGCCCGGTGCAACGGAAATGGGCGAGGTAGTTTGCGAACTCGGAGAACTGGTTAAGGATCACGTTGGTCGGGTCGGCGGCGAGCGCGTCGCAGGCGTCGTAGATCTCCTTGACGTTGCTCTCCGAACCCGGGGTACGGACGATGTCCTCGGGACGGTTGATCCAGCGCTGTAGCCACTCGAAGCGCTCGGCACTCATGCCTTCGGGCAGAACCGCCACTGACCGGCAGCCGAGGATGCGCCCTATGGCCACCCCGCCGCGGCAGTAGTTGCCGGTCGAGGGCCAGATCGCCCGATCGCGCTCGGGATCGAACTGCCCGGTGATCAGCCGCGAGACCAGGCAGGCATAGGCCGCCAGCACCTTGTGCGCGCCAATCATGGGAAAGCGGTCGCCCAGGGCCACCGCGATCGGCGCGTCGACCCCGGTCAGCGCACGATCGAGGACAAGGTATCCCGGGGTTGCCACCGTGTCCCGGCCGTCCTCGCCGTTGAACCAGTGGACGCGGAACAGGTTCGCCGCCGCAGGTTCGGCCGGATCGAGCCGGGCGGCCTCGGCAGCCACCGATGCGGGGATCAGCGCGGGCTCGGCGAGTTCGCGAAAAGTCGGCAGCCGGGCGCGCGCCGCGCGCAGATGGCGCACCGCGGAAGCATGGGCGGCCCGGTCGACCACCTCCGTCTTCAGGTCTGTCGCCTTCATCCCCCGGCGGCGGCCTCTCCCGACTCCCGGCCCAAAAACCGCGCGCGGCGGAGGCCGGCCCGCCGCGCACCCCTCATCTTATAGCCACCCATCCCGCGCCACCCAAGGGTTATTGGCGCGTTCGTCACTCCGGCGTCCGCGCGCCCGGCCCATGCCCGTGGCGCCGCGCTCCACGCGGACCAGGAGGAAAGAAGAAGCACATCCCCGTCCCGCCGGCCGTCGGCCTGTAGACCCGGGAAGCGGCACAATTGGAGAAAGCGAAGGAAGTGGCGGGAGTGACGGGACTCGAACCCGCGGCCTCTGGCGTGACAGGCCAGCGCTCTAACCAACTGAGCTACACCCCCAGGAATCGGGCAGGCGTCATGTAGAACGGCCGGCCGCGCGAAGTCAACAAGACCTTGGCAGCAGTGCCACGGGAATTTCAAGATCCGGTCATCGGGGCGTCGTACCGCCGCAGCATTGTGCCCCTCTCTGAGCGCTGCCCGGTCGGACGGGCGAAGAGGCCGCGGGAGTCGTGGTGGGCGGTGACGGGATCGAACCGCCGACTTCCACGGTGTAAACGTGGCGCTCTACCGGCTGAGCTAACCGCCCGGATCTGGAATGCCGGCGGCACCCTAAAGGACGGACGGACGGCCGCCAAATAGAAACCGGCCGCCCGAAGGCGACCGGCTGCCTGCGCCAAGCGCCGGGCGATCCGGGTCCCGTGCGCGATGCTTCCCGAGCGAAGAGCCAATTAGTTGACGGCGTCCTTCAACCCCTTCCCGGCCTTGAACTTCGGCTGCATCGACTCCGGTATCTGGATGGTCGCACCCGTCTGCGGGTTCCGTCCGGTCGCCGCCGCCCGCTTGGAGACGCTGAAGGTTCCGAATCCGACAAGGCGGACCTCTTCGCCGCCCTTGAGCGACGAGGCGATGCTATCGAATACCGCATCGACCGCCTTCGCGGAATCGGACTTCGAGATCCCGGTGTTCAAAGCCACGTTTGCGACAAGATCGTTCTTGTTCACGTCACGTCCCCATTTGCCTTAAGGGATGGCAGGTTCGACCCGCCGCAAACGCGCCCGGATCGCCGAAGACCGCCACACGGCACTGCTGCTGTGCCGTCGACGATTGCGAGTGTAGATCGCGCCAAATTTGAGCGTCAATCGAAGAAAACCCGGAAATCCGGGCGATTCCGGGTTTTTTGCGAATCGCTGGAAGGATTCGGCACACCGCGGGCGGCCGGAAAAGCGGAACGAGCCCCGAAGGGCTCGTTCGATCGCTTCAAGGGCGCGCGCCGGGCCGGCTCAGTGGGTTAGCACCTCGCCCACATCTTCATCGGCCTTGGTGCCGGGCACGTTGTCGATCTCGTCGGCATCCCATTCTATGGGCACCGGTTGACGGACCAAGGCCTGCTCGATCACGTCATCGACCGAGGAAACGGCAACGATCGTCAGGTTACGCTTGACGTTGTCCGGGATGTCGGCGAGGTCCTTCTCGTTCTCCTTGGGGATCAGCACCGTCTTGAGTCCGCCCCGCAGCGCGGCCAACAGCTTTTCCTTAAGCCCACCGATCGGCAGCACGCGGCCGCGCAGGGTCACCTCACCGGTCATCGCCACGTCGCGGCGTACCGGGATCCCGGACAGCGCGGAGACGATCGAGGTGCACATCGCCACGCCGGCCGAGGGGCCGTCCTTGGGCGTGGCGCCCTCCGGGACGTGGACATGGATGTCGCGCTTCTCGAAGACCGTCGGCTTGATGCCGAAGTCAGTGCTGCACGAGCGCACGTAGCTGCGCGCGGCCTGGACCGATTCCTGCATCACGTCGCCGAGCTTGCCGGTGTGGGCGATGGCGCCCTTGCCGGGCAGGATCACCGCCTCGACCGAAAGCAGTTCGCCGCCGACCTCGGTCCAGGCGAGTCCGGTGGTCACGCCGACGAGGTCCTCATCCTCCAACTCGCCGAAGCGGTAGCGCGGAATGCCGGCATACTTCTCCAGTGTCCGGCGGGTGATAGCGACCTTCTCGCGCGAGGTCATCTGGACGACCTTGACCGCCTTGCGCGCCAGGTTCGCGATCTCGCGCTCGAGGTTGCGGACCCCGGCCTCGCGGGTATAGAGGCGGATCAGGTCACGCAGCGCGTCATCGGAAATCGACCATTCGGTCTTCTTCAGCCCGTGCAGCTTGAGCTGCTTGCCGATCAGATGGCGCTTGGCGATCTCCACCTTCTCGTCCTCGGTGTAGCCGGCAAGGCGGATGATTTCCATGCGATCCATCAGCGGCTGAGGCATTCTGAGCGTGTTGGCCGTGGTGATGAACAGCACGTCCGAAAGGTCGTAATCGACCTCCAGGTAGTGGTCGTTGAAGGAGTTGTTCTGCTCGGGATCGAGCACCTCGAGCAGGGCCGACGACGGATCGCCGCGCCAGTCCGCGCCCAGCTTGTCGACCTCGTCAAGCAGGAACAGCGGGTTGGATGTCTTGGCCTTCTTCATGCCCTGGATAACCTTGCCGGGCATTGAGCCGATATAGGTCCGACGATGGCCCCGGATCTCGGCCTCGTCGCGCACGCCGCCCAGCGACATGCGCACGAAGCTGCGCCCGGTGGCCCGCGCGATCGACTTGCCGAGCGAGGTCTTGCCGACGCCGGGCGGGCCGACAAGGCACAGGATCGGGCCGCGGATCTTGCGCACCCGCTGCTGGACGGCGAGGTACTCGACGATCCGTTCCTTGATCTTCTCCAGCCCGCAATGGTCCTCGTCCAACACCCGCTGCGCGTGCTTGAGATCGCGTCGGATTTTCGAGCGTTTCTGCCAGGGAATGTTCAGCAGCCAGTCGAGGTAGTTGCGCACCACCGTCGATTCGGCCGACATCGGGCTCATTGAGCGCAGCTTCTTGAGCTCCTGCTGGGCCTTCTCGCGTGCTTCCTTGCTGAGCTTGGTGTTGTTGATCCGCTCCTCGATCTCGCTCGCCTCGTCGCGGCCGTCCTCGGTCTCGCCGAGCTCCTTCTGGATCGCCTTGAGCTGTTCGTTGAGGTAGTACTCGCGCTGGGTTTTCTCCATCTGCCGCTTGACGCGGCTGCGGATGCGCTTTTCGACCTGCAGGACGCCGATCTCAGTCTCCATAAAGGAATAGGCGCGCTCCAGCCGCTCGGTGACCGAGACCGTCTCCAACAGCTCCTGCTTTTCGGAGATCTTCAGCGCGAGATGTGAAGCGACGGTATCGGCGAGCTTGCTCGTGTCCTCAATTTGATTAAGAGAAACAAGGACTTCCGGAGGAATTTTCTTATTCAGCTTTATATATTGCTCGAACTGGGCGATCACCGATCGCGCCAGCGCCTCGAGATCCTTGGACTCCTGGGGTTCGTCCTCGACCATCTCAGCCCGGGCCTGGAAAAAGGCCTCCGTCTGGACGAACCCGGTGATGCGGGCCCTGCGAGAGCCTTCGACCAGGACCTTGACGGTACCGTCGGGCAGCTTGAGGAGCTGCAGCACAGTGCCGATCGTGCCCAAGGCGTGGATGTCCTCCGGGCTCGGGTCGTCCTGGCTCGCATTGCGCTGGGCGACCAGCAGGATCTGCTTGTCATCGTTCATGACGTCCTCGAGCGCGCGAACCGATTTTTCGCGCCCGACGAACAGCGGGACGATCATGTGCGGGAAGACGACGATGTCCCGCAGCGGGAGCACCGGGAAAACTGGAAGCGCGGTATCCGAGGGCATATCAGACATGGCCTTTTGACCTGTTACGCGTTAACCTGCTTATGCGGGGTAGAGCCGTGTCGGCTCCGCAACGCATGGGACGCTGGGCTAAAATGGTCTCGCCGCCGAAAAGTTCAAGCCCGCCGGGGCCTAGGCGGTCGAGCCGCTTTCCTCGCGCCGGTCGGCATAGATGAACAGCGGCCTGGTCCTTCCTTCGACCACTTCGCCGTTGATAGCGATTTCCTCGACATCTTCGAGCCCGGGCAGTTCGAACATGGTCTCGAGCAAGATACCTTCAAGGATCGAGCGCAGACCGCGCGCGCCGGTCTTGCGGCCGATCGCCTTGACCGCGACCGCGCGCAGCGCTTCGTCGGTGAAGTTGAGCTTCACGTCCTCCATCTCGAACAGCCGGCCGTACTGCTTTACCAGGGCGTTCTTCGGGTTGGTCAGGATCTGGACCAGAGCATCCTCGCTGAGGTCCTCCAGGGTCGCGATGACCGGCAGGCGGCCGACGAACTCGGGGATCAGGCCGAACTTCAACAGATCCTCGGGCTCGACATCGCGCAATACCTCGCCCGTCGCCCGGTCGTCGGAACTGCGGACATCGGCGCCGAAGCCGATCGAAGTGCCTTTGCCGCGCTCGGAGATGATCTTCTCCAGACCGGCGAAGGCGCCGCCGCAGATGAACAGGATGTTCGTGGTGTCGACCTGCAGGAATTCCTGCTGCGGATGCTTGCGCCCGCCCTGCGGCGGCACAGAGGCGATGGTGCCCTCCATGATCTTCAGCAGCGCCTGTTGCACGCCCTCGCCCGAGACATCGCGGGTGATCGAGGGGTTGTCGGATTTGCGCGAGATCTTGTCGACCTCGTCGATATAGACGATGCCGCGCTGGGCGCGCTCGACATTGTAGTCGGCCGACTGCAACAGCTTCAGGATGATGTTTTCGACATCCTCGCCGACATAGCCCGCCTCGGTCAACGTCGTGGCATCGGCCATAGTGAAAGGCACGTCGAGGATCCTGGCCAGGGTCTGGGCCAGCAGCGTCTTGCCGCAGCCGGTCGGGCCGACCAGCAGGATGTTCGACTTGGCGATCTCGATCTCGTTGTTCTTGGTGCCGTGCGACAGCCGCTTGTAATGGTTATGCACCGCGACGGAGAGCACCCGCTTGGCATGGTCCTGGCCGATGACGTAGTCATCCAGCACCGTGCAGATCTCGCGCGGCGTCGGCACGCCGTCGCGGGACTTGACCAGCGTGGTCTTGGACTCCTCACGGATGATATCCATGCAGAGCTCGACGCACTCGTCGCAAATGAAGACCGTCGGGCCGGCGATCAGCTTGCGCACCTCATGCTGGCTTTTGCCGCAGAAGGAGCAGTACAGAACGTTCTTGGAATCGCCGCTACCGGATTTGTTCATTGGAACCCCGTTGGTATTCGGCCTTTGTAATTCGACTGTAGCGGAGCCACGGGCGAGCGTCCATTGGCAATGTCCCCGCGTCCGGACGATGGATTAGCGGTCCCGCGCGCTGCCTGTGAGACCCGCGCGGATCGTTGCGGCGATCGCCCCGGCACAGGCGCCACGGTGTGACAGACCCCTGAATATACGGTCGGGTCTCAGTTTTCACCGCCTGCCGCGGCGACCGCCGTCTCCGGCGCCGGCCGGCTCTCGACAACCTCGTCGATCAGTCCGAACGCCTTGGCGTCCTCGGGCGACAGGAACTTGTCGCGGTCCATCGCGTCTTCGATCACGCCGATATCCTGGCCGGTGTGCTTGACGTAGATCTGGTTGAGCCGGGTCCGCAGGGTGAGAATTTCGCGGGCGTGAATCTCGATGTCGGTGGCCTGGCCCTGGAAGCCGCCCGAGGGCTGGTGCACCATGATTCGGGAGTGCGGCAGCGAATAGCGCTTGCCGGACGCGCCGGCGGCCAGCAGCAGCGAGCCCATCGAGGCGGCCTGGCCGATGCAGACCGTGGACATCGCCGGCCGGATGTATTGCATGGTGTCGTATATTGCCAGCCCTGCGGTCACCAGCCCGCCCGGCGAGTTGATATAGATTGAGATGTCCTTGGTCGGGTTTTCCGATTCCAGATAGAGCAACTGCGCACACACCAGGGCGGCGACCGCGTCGTGGACCGGCCCGACGAGGAAGATGATGCGCTCCTTGAGGAGCCGCGAATAGATGTCGTAGGCTCGCTCACCGCGGTTGGACTGCTCGACCACCATCGGGACGAGGGTGTTCATGGTCACATCGCGGGGGTCATGCATTTGCGTCAATGCCCTTCCTTGGGCTCGTCGATCGGACGGCCGGGGCCGCCGGCATCTTCGCGCCGTGTTCTTTTAAGCCTCGGTTCTTTGAAGCCTCGTCCCTTGAAGCCTCGTTGGCGCGGGCGCTTCGGTCCGTCGCTTGCGGCCGGCGGAGAGCGGCTCAAACGCCCGCGTCCTCCGGTTCAGCCGTCAGTTCCTCGAAATCGACCGAACGGTCGGTGACCTTGGCCATTTCGATGATGAAGTCAACCACCTTCTCTTCGAAGATCGGCGCGCGCAGTTCCTGGACGGCGTCCGGGTTCGACTGAAAAAACTCAAAAATCCGCGATTCCTCGCCGGGGAAGCGCTGGACCTGCTCCATCATCGCGCGGTTGAGATCCTCTTGGCTGACCTGGATGTTGTTGGCGCTGCCGACCTCGGACAGCAGCAGACCCAACCGCACCCGGCGTTCAGCGAGCGTCCGGTAGCGCTCGCGCAGCATGTCCTCGGAAAGCTCCTTGTCGTCCTCGTCCAGCCTGTCCTGTTCCTTGGCGTTCATGACTTGCGACCAGATATCCTCGAACTCGTGTTCGACCATGCCCGGCGGCAGCTCGAAGGAATGGCTGTCCGACAGCGTGTCCAGGAGCGTGCGTTTGAGCCGGGCGCGCGAGATCTGACCGTATTCGCGCTCCATCCGTTCCTTGACCACGCCCTTAAGGGTTTCGAGGTCGTCCATCCCCAGACTCGCGGCGAAGGCGTCGTCGATTTCAACCGGCGCCGGGGCGAGCACCTCCTTGACGGTGACCGCGAACGAGGCGGCCTTGCCCTTGAGGTTCTCCGCCGGATAGTCGTTGGGAAAGCTCACCTCGACGGTCTTCTCGCCGCCCGGCGCGACGCCGACGAGCTGCTCCTCGAAACCGGGAATGAACCGGTCGGCGCCGAGCTGAAGGACGAAGTCCTCCGCCGCGCCGCCCTCGAACGTCTCGCCGTCGATGGAACCGACATAGTCGATCTTAACCTGGTCGCCCTCTGCGGCCGCGCGTCCGTCTTCGATCGCCTTGAACTCGGTGCGCTGCCCGGCCAGGCGCTGCAGGGCCTGGGTCATCGACTCCTCGTTCGGGTCGGCCACCATGCGCTCCAGCTCGAGCCTGGCGAAATCCATCGGCTCGATCTCGGGCAGGAGTTCCAGCGCCACGGTGTATTCGAGGTCTTCACCGTCCTTGAACTTCACCACGTCGACCTTGGGCTGAAGGGCCGGACGGACCCCCTCGTCGGTGAACGCGCTCTGGGTGGCATCCCGGATGGTGGCCTCGAGAATCTCGCCGCGCACGGCCTCCCCGAAGCGCTTCTTCAGCAGTCCCATCGGCGCCTTGCCGGGCCGGAACCCTGGAATTACAACAGTCTGGCCGATCTCTTTCAGCCGGTGGTTCAGCTTGTCCTCGATGTCGTTCGCGGGGATGCTGATCCGGTATTCGCGCTTCAGTCCATCGGCAAGGGTCTGGGTGACTTGCATTCGTGTCTCGTCGTTTCGGCGGGCCACGGGCCCTGGTGCGGGCGGAGGGACTCGAACCCCCACGGCTTGCGCCACCAGATCCTAAATCTGGCGTGTCTGCCAGTTCCACCACGCCCGCAGCGTCGCCACGCCCGATTCGCCCTGACCCGGGCGGAGAAGCCGCACGGTCGGGCCGGCGCGGTGGCGCCCAGCCGACGGCGGCGGAACATATAGTCTCAGCCCGGCGCCAGGGCAAGGCTGGCGGGCGCCGTTCAGCCCTGGGGCGGGCGGAACCGCCTTACGCAGGCCCGGGCCGCGGCGTCGAGGATCGCATCGATGTCGATCCCGTAGATGGCGTAGAGGTCCGGGATGTCGCCGGACTGTCCGAACCGGTCCACGCCCAGCGGATAGATCCGGTGTCCGGAGACCGAGCCGAGCCAGGACAGGGCGGCCGGGTGGCCGTCGAGCACGGTCACGATCGCCGCATCCGGGGACAGCCGCCCCAGGAGGCGCTCGATACGGGCGGGCATCATCGAACGGCCGGCGACGCGGGCCTGGCGGGCGGCGATCCAGTCGGCGTGCAGCCGGTCCGGCGAGGTGATAGCGAGCAGCCCGGCGTCGGGGATGTCCTCGCAGATCTGCGCCAGCGCGGCTTCGGCCTCCGGCGCCACCGCGCCCATATAGGCGAGCGCAAGCTCCGCACCCTCGGGCGGTGCCGCGCCGCGCCAGTAGGCGCCCGCGATCGCGCCGGCCTTCCAGTCCTCGCTTTCGCCGCGGGCGGGCTGATCGACAACCCGGGTCGACAGCCTCAGGCAGACCGAGCCGCCGTCATCGGCCTGCATATGTCGGAAGCCCCAGGCCATGATCTCGGCCAGCTCGTCGACGAAGGCCGGCTCGAAGGCGGCAAGCCCGGCCTGGCCGAGAGTGATCAGCGGGGTCTCCTGGGACTGGTGCGCGCCGCCCTCGGGCGCAAGCGTCACGCCGGAAGGCGTTGCGACCAGCATGAACCGGGCGCCCTGGTAGCAGGCATAGTGCAACGCATCGAGCCCGCGGCGGATGAAGGGATCGTAGAGCGTCCCGATCGGCAGCAGGCGGGCGCCGAAGACCGGCGCGGCGAGGCCGAAGGCGGACAGTGTCAGGAACAAGTTGTTCTCGGCGATGCCGAGCTCGACGTGCTGGCCCTCGGGCAGCATCGACCACCGCTGCAGCGAGAGCACCTCTTCCTCGGCGAAGATGTCCGATTCGGCCTCGCGGCTGAAGATCCCGCGCCGGTTGACCCAGGCCCCGAGACTGGTCGAGACCGTCACGTCGGGCGACATGGTCACGATCCGCTCCCCGAGGTCGGACTCGCCGCGGGCGATCTCGTTCAGGATGTGGCCGAATCCGTCCTGGGTTGCGACCGCCGCGCGCCGAGGCCGGTCCAGCGCGCCCGGCACCGCGATCGCCGGCGCCGCGTAGCGCCGCTCGCGGACGGCCGCGAACGGCGCCTCTCGGAGGAAGCGCTCCAGCGTGGCTTCATCGACACCCAGCCCGGCGAAGCGCGACCATTCCTCGCCCTCGCCGATCGCCATCTCCGTCCGGAACACGTCCATTTGCTCCGGCGTCATCAGCCCAGCGTGATTATCCTTATGACCGGCAAACGGCAGGCCGAATCCCTTTGTGGTGTAGCAGATGAAACAGGTCGGCCGGTCGTCGGCGACCGCGCCGAAGGCGGTCCGCAGCGCCTCGAGATCGTTGCCGGCAAGGTTGGTCATCAGCGCATGCAACGCGCGGTCGTCCAGCGCGCCGATCAGCCGCTCGACCCGGGGGTCGCCGCCGATGTCGCGCATCAGGCGCTCGCGCCAGCCCGCGCCGCCCTTGAACGTGAGCGCGGAATAGAGCGAGTTGGGGCAATGATCGATCCAGGTCTTCAGCGCCTCGCCGCCGGGCTCGGCGAAGGCGGCTTGCAAGGCCGTGCCGTATTTCAGCGTCTCGACCCGCCAGCCGACCGAACGGAACAGCGAATCGATGCGGCCGAACAGCCGGTCCGAAACCACCGAATCGAGGCTCTGGCGGTTGTAGTCGACGATCCACCAAACATTGCGGATATCGTGTTTCCAGCTTTCCAGCAGCGCCTCGAAGATGTTGCCCTCGTCGAGCTCGGCGTCGCCGACCAGCGCGATCATCCGGCCGCGCCGGCCGTCGTCGAGCAATCCCTTCAGCGCCAGATAGTCCTGCACCAGGGCCGCGAAAACGGTCTGCGCCGCGCCCAGGCCGACGGAGCCGGTGGAGAAATCGACATCGTCGTCGTCCTTGGTCCGCGAGGGGTAGGCCTGCGCCCCGCCGAGGCCCCGGAACCGCTCCAGCCGCTCCCGGCCTTCATTGCCCAGGATGTACTGGATTGCATGGAACAGAGGGGCCGCGTGCGGCTTGACCGCCACCCGGTCCTCGGGGCGCAGGATATCGAAATAGAGCGCCGTCATTATCGAGGCCATCGAGGCGCAGGACGCTTGGTGGCCGCCGACCTTCAGGCCATCGCGCTTCGGGCGGAGATGGTTGGCGTTATGGATCATCCACGAGGACAGCCACAGCACCTTGCGCTCGAGAGCGGCGAGACAGGCGCGGCGGTGCGCCCCGGTCTCGGCCTGGGGCGGGGGATGTCCGGCAAGCTCGTGGACGGTCGATGCCATGGATCGGCTCCGGCTCGGGCGCGCTGCCAGCGATCATAGAATCGAAACCGAAGATTTATCTTGCAATCTTGCGCTCGTTATACGGCAATTCGGCAACTATGCTTCCCAAGCTTCGCAATCAGGGACCGATTCTGCCAATGTCTTTTCTGGACGACATCGACCGGCGAATCCTCGCCGCGCTCCAGGCCAATGCGCGGATCTCGAATGTGGAGCTTGCCAATATGGCGGGGCTGTCGCCTTCGCCGTGCCTGCGCCGTGTCCGGGCCATGGAAGAGGCCGGCGTGATCAAGCGCTATGCGGCTCTGCTCGAGCCGGCGGCGCTCGGCCTGCCGATCTCGGTCTTCGTGCAGGTCACCCTCGAGCGCCAGGTCGAGCACGCCTTGGAGGCCTTCGAGAAGGCGATGCAGGAGCGGCCGGAAGTGATGGAGTGCTACCTGATGACCGGCGACGCCGACTACCTGCTGCGCATCGTGGTCTCGGACCTGACCGCCTACGAGCGGTTTCTGAAGCACCACCTCACGCAGATCTCCGACATCGCCTCGATCAAATCGAGCTTCGCGCTGAACCAGGTCAAGTACTCGACCGCCTTGCCGCTGGAGCCTCGGCCGACGACCGGATGAGTCCCGCCGCGGTTTGGCCTGTGTCCGGTCCCGGTCGGACACCGCGCTTCCCAGCCCGGTTCCCGCCTGCGGCACGCCCCGCGCCGCCGGCGGGAACCGCGGAGACCGCCGCCGCAACCGCGCGCGCTGCACCGCCGGCGGAAGCGGCGGGTTCTCCGTGTTCGGCCCGTTCGCAGCGCGCCATGCGGGTGGCGATTGCGCAGTCCGGCGGCAAGTGTCTAACTTACAAGGCGGTCGTTGGCCTTGCTTGAGGAAGAAACGGTCGGCGCCGCGCAAAAACAGGGAGAGTTTTCTTCCGGGGATTCGGTGGCGCGGACTAGCGGATCATGGGTGCATCTTGGCCCCCACCGGATGGTGAGGCGGCGTCCTTCGGCGTTGGCATGGCTCCCGATGAAGCTATGCTCGCCGCCCTGTCGGTGGCTCTTGGGGCCTCGATGGCGCCGCGCGTCACCAAACGAGAAGCGGCGCTGCTTGACGGAGCGCCCGACATTCCCGGCGACCTGATCGCTGCAACGCTCGAAAAGATCGGGGAAGGCGGCGACCCGCCTGGCGAAGCGTTCTGCGAACTATGCCCGGCCGCGCTACGTCGAGAAGATGGTGCAGCCTACACGCCGTCGGCCATCGTCAAGGCGATGCTGTCTTGGGCCGAAAGCGTTGGTGAGCCCGACCGTGTGATTGATCCCGGCGCCGGCTCCGGCTGCTTCCTGTTGGAAGCCGGACGGCGGTTCCCGCGCGCCTTGCTGATCGCGGTTGAGCACGACCCGCTGGCCGCGCTCACCACTCGCGCAAATCTTGCCACTGCTGGCATGGCCGACCGCGCCGAAGTTCGTGTCGAAGACTTTCTCACCTCCGACCTTGGCGGGTCGGGCGGCCGGACGCTGTTCGTCGGCAACCCGCCCTATGTGCAGCGCCACTTGATCTCGCCGAAGTGGAAGGACTGGCTCAAGAACCAAGCCGCCGCCATGGAGCTACAGGCAAGTGCGCTGGCAGGGTTGCACGACCGCGTCCGAATGGCTCGACGTGAACTATGGGCAGTTGGTCCGCGACCTGTTCCTTGATCGTCTTGGCGGGCAGAGCGTCGATGTGATCGAGCCGGGTATCGAGCCCTTCCCCGGCACGGCCACGACCGGCGCCATTACGACGTTCACGGTTACGATGTCCACGGTGAGTGGCAAACCCATGTCGGCGCGCTTTGCCAGAGTCACGCAACTGTCGGCCCTTGACGGCCTGAGTGGCGGCCAGCGCGTGCGCCGCGAGCGGCTGGCTGACGATGTATTGTTTCCGATCGTGACGCGGGCCAGGAACTAATACAGGCTGGGCCAGTACTCAGCGACGCCGACAAGCTCTGGACTTAGTGGCGGACAAGCGCAAGCTGGAAGTGCTCCGCTACCTGTCAGGCCCGCCAAGAGGCTTAACAACGACACGGCCGTGAAGGCGTCTACGTGGCGCAGCGACTTCGGCGCCGTCCAAGTCGTGACCGCCGCTGTGCTCGGCAGAGTCTATGCGTTGCGCAACTTGATCGACGCTCAAGAGCGAGGGTTTACACTCTTTTGGGCTCACGACTTGATGGCCATGTTCGAGTGGATGCACAAAACCAATCCAGGCCCTGATTTATCAACCGGATAGTTCTGTTTCTCAATTGCCGGTCCAGCGAAGCCCTTGTCTCGCGGTCGGTCACAGTGGTCGATCGGGCCAGCACCGGATCACCCAGCCCCGCACGCCGCCGAAGGCGCTGTCCCGCCACTAACACTTCGGGGTGGTCTCCGGCTTGGGCAGGGTGACGCGGGCCTCGAGGCCGCCGCCCTCGCGGTCGGCGAACGCGATATCGCCGCCGTGGCGGCGGATGGCCGCGCGCGCGATCGACAGGCCGAGGCCGGCGCCGCCGGTCTCCCGGCTGCGCGAGATCTCGAGGCGGTGGAAGGGGGCGAAGACCGCCTCGCGGTCGGCCCCGGGGATGCCCGGGCCGCGGTCGGCGACGACGATCGTGACGGACGCGGCGTCTTCGGACAGGCTCACAGCGGCCTCACCTCCGTAGGTGATTGCGTTGTCGATCAGGTTCGACAGCGCGCGGCGGATCGCGACCGGGCTACAGAAGACTGTCAGATGGTCCGGCCCCTCATAGCGCGCCGCGCCGCCCGCATCGCTGGCGTTGTCGCACAGCGTCTGGACAAGCGAGGCGAGGTCGACCGGGCGCCGCGCTTCCCCGGTGGCCTCGTCCCTGGCGAATGACAACGTGGCCTCCAGCATGGCCTGCATCTCAGCCAGGTCGTCCTCGGCCTTCCGGCGCTGGGCCTCGTCGGGAATCGATTCGATCCTCAGCCGCAAGCGGGTCAGCGCCGTGCGCATGTCGTGCGAGATCGCCGCCAGCATCTGGGTGCGGTCCTCGACCAGCCGGCGCAGCCGGTCCTGCATCCGGTTGAAGCTCTGCGCGGCCCGGCGCAGGTCGGGCGAGCCGGTTTCCGACAGGGGCCCGGCGGTGAACACGTCGCGACCGATGCGGTCGGCCGCCGCGGCGAAGCGCGTGACCGGCGCCGTCACCCGGCGGGAGACCCAGGTCGCGAACAGCGCGACGACGATACCGCCGATGACGATCCAGGCGGTCATCCGGGCCGCCCAGCGGAGCGAGGTCAACTCGGTCGAGGCGGTGAACACCACCCAGGAGCCGTCGGTCAGCCCGATTCCGATCACCGCCTTGCGCCGGCTGGGCAGCAAGTCGGGCTGGCTGTTATCGTCGTGGTCATGCGCGCCGAGGCCTCCGCGCCGCCACCGGCGCCAGCCGCGGCGATGGCCATGATCGAGGACCGAGATCGAAAGCCGCCGTCCGACGAACGCGCCGAGATGGCCACGGATGAAGCGCTCGGCGGCTTTCTCGTCCGCGCGCGGCGCCGGCCGGGTCTCGGCCAGCGCGACGCTCAACGTCGGGCTGTTGAGCGCGGCCACAAGGTCGGCGCGCCCGGCCTCGGGACGGGATTCCATCAACGCGACGACCGCTTCCATCCGGTTGACGGTCGAGTGCGTGAAGAGCCGCAAGGTCACGTCGGCACGGTCGCGCACGTAGCCGATCATCGACAGGACCATCAACGCGAACAGCGCGACCATCAGGATCACCGCGATCCGGGTCGAGACACTGTCGGGCCACATCCGTCGCAGCCCGCGGGCGAGCGCGCCGTTCACCTGCGCTCCACCGGGTTGGTGAAGATGTAGCCGCCCGAGCGCACGGTCTTGATCATCTCCGGGTTCTTGGGCTCGACCTCGATCTTGCGCCGCAGCCGGCTGAGCTGGACGTCAATGCTACGATCGAACGGCTGGGCGTCGCGGCCCTTGGTGAGGTCCAGGAGTTGATCGCGCGAGAGCACCCGCTGCGGATGCTCGGCGAACGCGACCAGGAGGTCGAACTCGCCGGCCGTCAGCTCGACCAGGACGCCTTCGGGCGAGTGGAGCTCGCGCCGCGCGGGATCGATGCGCCAGCCGGCAAACACCAGCGCATCGGCGGCGCCCTCACCCGCCGGCCCGGTAAGCCCGTCGGCCCGGCGCAGCACCGCGCGGACGCGCGCCAGAAGCTCGCGCGGATTGAACGGCTTGGTGAGATAGTCATCGGCGCCGATCTCCAGCCCGATGATGCGGTCGGTATCCTCGGCCACGGCCGTCAGCATGACGATCGGCAGGCCGGTGGAGGCCCTGAGCCGGCGGCAGATCGACAGCCCGTCCTCGCCCGGCAGCATGATGTCGAGCACCACCAGATCGAATTTCCCGTCGGCCAGCAGGCGGTCCATCGACCTGGCGTCGGCCGCGGCATCGACCCGGAAGCCGTGCTTTTTGAGGTAGCGGCCGGTCAGGTCGCGGATCTCGCGATCGTCGTCGACGATCAGGATGTGCCGGGACGCGGTCATCGCACGGGTGATATTAGTCCACGGGCGGCGGCCTGCCGGAGCGGAATTGTAACGCCCGGTGTCCCGGCCGCGCCCCGAAATGCGCTGTTACAAATCTCCGGGTCCGGCGAAACACACGCGCAAAGCGGCCTGCCTATATCGGCATCGTGCGATCACCGATAGAGGAGCTGAGCCATGAAACGCCGCACGATCATCCTTTCCATATCATCCGTTGCCGCCGTCGCAATGGTCGCAGTCGTCTCGGTCGCGGCCGGGCCGGGCGGGGCGATCGCCCACGGCCGCTGGGGCGGGCACGGCGCGAAGGCGCTGTGCAGCGACCAGCGCGACATCCGCCTGTCGGCCGCGACAGGCTTCGTGGAAGCCTTCGTCAGCTTCACGCCCGAGCAGACCGCGTCGTGGAACACGCTGAAGGCCGCGCTCGAAGCCGGCAGCCGGAAAGTCGGCGCGGCCTGCGTCTCCGCCGAAGCGCAAGGGGACGGCGGCACCGCGCCGCAGCGCCTTGCCCGGGTCGAGCTGGCGCTGGGCACCGCGCTGGAGATCGTCCAGGATGTCCGCCCTGCGTTCGACGACCTCTACGCCAAGCTGTCCGACGAGCAGCGCACGCGGATCGACGAGATGATCTCCAAGCGCGGACGCCACCGCCGCTGATCGGACGATCGTGGGGCCGGCCCGTTCGGGTCGGCCCCGATTTGCGGAGCACAGCGACGATCCGCGCAACCGCGCCGGCCGCTTGAGCGCCGCCTCGATGGAGCCGCGCGCGGGCGCTACCATCCCGGCGACCTGGCCTTGTCCAACGGCTGCCATGCCGCCGAGGTCGATATGGACCCGGAAACCGGAGCGGTCGAGATTCTGGCATTTTCCATCGCCCGCGACGCCGGCCCGGATCGTTGCCGATATCGCCGCGCGGCCCGCACGGAGGGCCGCATGAGCCGTGAGGGCGCGATTTCCCGGGCGGAGGCCTATTTCGATGGCGGCGGGTTCGCCGAGGGTCTCGCCTCGGGTCGCCATCCCGACCGCCAGCCAGGACGGCGCGGCGAAGGACGCGCTCGGCCGCTACCTCCGGGCGGAGCTTCTGCCCAGCCTGGAGGCCCTCGGCTTCGCGGGCAAGATCCTGGAAATCCCGCGCCGGGGGGACCGCCCTTTCTGACCGCCGAGCGGATTGAGCCCGGGGCCGGTCTGTGCGTCCTGACCTACGCTCACGGCGACGTGCTGCTCGGCCAGGACGCGGGCTGGGCCGACGGGCTCGGCCCCTGGCGGCTGACCCGTCGGGGCGAGCGGCTCTAAGGCTGGAACAGCTTCGAGGCGCTGGCGCTTCACGCCGGCACGCCGGGGGCGCCGGTCAACGCGATCCCGGGATCGGCGCGCGCGGCCTGCCAGCTTCGCTTCGTGGTCGGCGCCGATGTCGAGGACGCCGATGTCGAGGACATCGTTCCGGCGCTCAGACGCCATCTCGACCGGGAGGGGTTCGACGATGCCGCGGTGGCCGCGCGCGGCGGCGGCCGCTTTCCGGCGACGCGGCTCGACCCCGAGAACAAATGGGTTGCCTTCGCCAAGGATTCGACCGAACGGATCACGGGCGAACCGCCCGTGATCCTGCCCAATCTCGGCGGGTCGCTGCCCAATGATGTCTTCGCCGACATCCTGGGATTGCCGACGATCTGGGCGCCGCACTCCTACCCCGGCTGCTCCCAGCATGCGCCGAACGAGCACTTGCTGGCGCCGGCCGCCCGTCAGGGGCTCGCCATCATGGCCGGCCTGTTCCGGGATCTCGGGGCGTAGACGCGTCCTCGCCGACGGGGCGCGGATTTCGGTCTGGCAGCCGGCGCGGCATGGGGCGTCATATCTGCCCGGTTTGGGCATTGCGCTACGATGGCCCGATCGCCGACAATGCGCGCCGTGGACGCGGCGGCCGCATCGGCCGTCGGTGCGGCCCGGATTGCGGAGAGATCAGATGGCGAACCTGACAGTCGAATTCTGCGGCCTTCAGTTCAAGAACCCGATCGTGGCGGCCTCGCTGGAGACCACCAACAGCCCCGACCTGATGAAGCAGTGCTTCGATTACGGCGCGGCCGGGGCGATCATCAAGACGCTGACCGACATCGAAGACATGGCGCGGCTGACCGAGAACTCGAAATACGCGATTCTCAACGACCGCGGTGACATCATCAAGGGCAAGGTGCCGCGCGACTTCGTCTTCTATAGCCGCTCGGGCTATTCCAGCACCTACTACAAGGACTGGATCCCCTATCTCAAGGAGATCGGCGCCTATGCGCGCGAGCGCGACGGCCACCTGATCGGCTCCGCAGGCGCCAGGGATATCGACGGCTGGAAGGACATCTGCCGCACCTTCGAGGATTGCGGCCTGCCGATGGTCGAACTCAATTTCGGCTGTCCACACCCGGCGATGATGCCGGGCGTCCACGGCGGCTCCATGATCGGCCAGGAGGCGGATGTCGCCTTCGCCGTCACCCGGGCCGTCGTCGAGGCCTGCGACATTCCGGTCGTGGTCAAGCTGACGCCGGACCAGTCCCAGCCGGTCGCCATCGCCCGCGCGGTCAAGGAGGGCGGGGCGTCCGCCGTCACCGCGACCAACCGCCACACCGGCTTCGCCGTCGATATCGAGACCGGCGAGCCGCGGATCGCCGGCACGGCGGGGATTGGCGGCGCCTGGGTCAAGCCGCTGACCTTGCGCTGGGTGCACAACATCTACACCCAGGTGGGCATCCCGATCGCCGGGTCCAACGGCATCTTCGATCATCGCGATGCGGTCGAATTCCTGATGACCGGGGCGGACATCGTGGAGGTCGGCTCGGTGCTGATGATCAAGGGCATGAAATGGCTGCCCAAGATCGTCGAGGGGGTGGACCGGTTCATGGACGAGCACGGCTATCCCGACCTCGCGTCGATGCGCGGCATCGCCTCGGCCGCGGCGGCCAAGGACTATTCCGACCAGTTCGCCAGGCCGCGCACGCACGCCGTCGTCAACCAGGAGACCTGCCAGAACCCGACCTGCACGGTCTGCATCCAGATGTGCTTCTACGAGGCGCTGTCGCAGAACCCGGCGGGCAAGATCGACGTCCACACCGACAACTGCATCGGCTGCGAGCTGTGCTACGACGTCTGCCCGTTCGATTCGATCTCGATGCGCCCGACCCGGCCGGATCAGCTCGAGGCCGGCTATTTCGACGTCCCGGATGGCGTCTACGAGGCACCCGGCAAGTTCGTCACCCGGCGCAACAACATGGCCACCATCGCCACCGACAACCCGAGGGGCGCGGCCGAGGCGGCGGAATAGCGCGGCCCACGCGCCGGTCGCGGGCGGCGAACCGCCTGCGGTGACGAGAAGCTCCGCCTTCGGCGGGATCGGCAGCGCGCTCGCGCACCGGGACTACCGGCTCTATTCGATCGGCGCCGGGGCGTCCTATCTCGGCACCTGGATCTACCGCACCGGGCTCGGCTGGTTCACCTGGGAACTGACCGGGTCCGCGGCCTGGCTCGGCATCGTGGTCTTCACCGAAGTGCTGCCGATCATCTGCCTGGTGCCGATCACCGGCGCGCTGGTGGACCGCGTGGGCGCGCTCAAGATCGCCAAACTGACCCAGGTCATCGCCGCCGCGGTGATGACGGTGCTGACCGTATTGACGGCCGTCGGGCTGATGACGATCGAGCTGCTGCTGGTGCTGGTGTTCCTCAACGGGGCGACCATGTCGCTGATGCAGTCGTCTTATTTCTCGCTGGTCGCGAGCCTGGTTCCGCGCGAGAACCTGTCCTCGGCGGTGGCGCTCCAGTCCTCGCTGGTCCAGACTGCGCGGTTCATCGGCCCGGCCATCGCCGGCGGGCTGCTGGTCCTGCTGGGATCGGCGACGGTCTTCGCGATCAACGCGCTGTCCTATTTCGCTCTCCTCGCGGCGCTGCTCGCGCTCCGTTACCGCGACCCGCCGGTCTCGGCCGGCGCGATGTCGAGCCTGTTCGGCGACATCGCCCAGGGTATTCGCTACATCGTCAGCGAGCCCACCATCCGCATGCTGCTGATCCTGACGATCGCGTTCTCGATGCTTCTGCGCCCCGTGATCGAGCTGATGCCGGCCTTCGCCTCGGATGTCTTCGGACGCGGCGCCGAGGGGCTGGCCTGGCTGCTCTCGGCCGCCGGGCTGGGGGCAATCTTCGGCTCGCTGTGGATCGCACGCCGCGGCCGGGCCGAGGGGCTGACCCGGCTGATGGCGGCGACCGCCATCGGCGGCGGCCTGGCGCTGCTGGCCTTTGCCCAGACGACGGTCTTCTGGCTCGGCATCGTGCTCATGGCGGTCTACGGTCTTGCGTCGAATATGAACTCCATCTGTAGCCAGATCCTGATTCAGAATGTCGTCGATCCCGCCATGCGCGCGCGGGTGATGAGCCTGGTCGGTCTGACCTTCCGCGCCGTGCCGGCGGCGAGCGCGGCGCTGCTCGGCGCCATTGCCGTCGACTGGGGGCTCGGCGCGCCGATTTCGATCGTCGCGGCGCTCGGGATCCTTGGCGGGTTCGGGGTGTTCGGACTGATGCGCGCGGCCGGGCTCGATGCCCGGGCCGAGCGTGCGATCACTCCGCCAGGGACCGGGCGCGCCCGCTGAGCGCGACCTTGTCGAGCTTGCCGGTCGGCCCGACCGGCAGCGCATCGAGCGCGATGATCCGCGTCGGACGCTTGTAGGGCGCAAGGCGCGAGGCGGCGAAGGCGGCCACCGCAGCGGCGTCGATCGAGCGGCCCGGCGCCGGCTCGACGAAGGCGATCACCTCCTCGTTGCCCGGCGCCCGGCGGCCGACCACGGCGGATTGCCGGACATCCTCGTGGCCGGTCAGCACGTCCTCGACCTCGGCCGGGTAGACGTTGAAGCCTGAGCGGACGATCAGGTCCTTCAGCCGTCCGACGATATGGATCTGACCGTCCTCGTCGAGCCGCGCGAGATCGCCGATCGCGACCCAGCCGTCCGCATCGACGGTCGCCGCCGTCGCTTCCGGCTCGCGGAAATAGCCCGACATCGCGTTCGGGCCGCGGCAATGCACCTCGCCGACCTCGCCCTGGGCGACCTCCTTGCCGTCGCGGCCGATCAGACGCAGCCCGACTCCGGGCCAAACATGGCCCGCCGCCCCCGGGTTGGGCTTGCGGCCCGGCGGCGTGGTCGCGATCGGCGAGAATTCGGTCGCGGCATAGCCGGTGCTGAGCGGCGTCCCGAAGGCCCGGCCCGCGGCCTCGCGCAGCGCCTCGTCGACCGGCGCGCCGCCGGCCAGCACCTGTTTCAGCCTCGGCGCCTCGATGGGCCGGCCGTCGGCCTCGGCCCGGGCGAGCAATGTCGCGAACATCGGCGGCGCGCCGAAGATATGGGTGAGGCGTCCGCCGGCAAGGCCGGCGAGCACGGCCTCGACATCGAACCGCGCGGCGAACTCGAGCGCGGCCCCGATATGGACGACCGGCGTCACCATGCCGGCAAGCCCCAGAATGTGGACCATGGGCGCGACCACATAGGGACAGTCGCCGCGCTCGAACCGCGCCGCGGCGACGGTCGCACCCTGGTAGAGAATCGTGCGGTGGGACAGCATCGCGCCCTTGGGTCGGCCGGTGGTCCCGGAGGTGAAGATCATCGCCGCGATCTGGCGGGCGGGGTCGTCGTAGACGGGCTCCGGCGCAGCGTCCGGCCGCATTTGCGCGAGACCGAGCTCGCCGAAGGCGCGGTCCTCGTGGATGTCCGCGCCGGCCGCTTGGCAATGCGCCCGGGCCTCGTCGGAGGCGCCGGTCGAATAGACGGCGAATCGGGCGTCGGCCTTTTCGACGATCACCCCGATCTCACGGGCCGACAACCGCGCGTTGGCCATCACCGCCCAGGCGTCGTGCGCGGTGATCGCATAGAACGCGCACAGGGCGGCAAAACAATTCTCCATCACCAGCACGACGCGATCGCCCGGTTGGACGCCGGCGCGGCCCAACACGACCGCGAACGCCTCGATGCCCTCCGCGAGATCGGCATAGGACCATGTCGCCGGCCCGGCGTGAACTGCCGGCGCGTCCGGCGTCGCCCCGGCCCAGCGCAGCGGCGCCTCGACCGCCCGCCTGGGCAGGGTGGCGAAGATCTCCTCGTGGTAGCGGCTCATCGGCCGGGCGGATTCACACGGCGCCCCGATCCGCCTCGGCGGCGATGCGGGCCTCCACCATACGGCGGAACATCATGCCGGGTCCGTCGACATTGATGTCGATCGTCCGGCCGTTGCGGTGGCGGTCGATATTGGCCTGCTGGGCGCCGAGGATGGCGATGTCTTCGGAGAAGACCGCGCGAAAGTCCCTGCGGAAAATCTCGTCGACCGCCGCGTCGTCCAGCGCGAAGCTCCGCGTGTGGGCATAGAAATAATGGGTGGTCGTCGCGGTCTCCGGCGTCAGCGCGTTGAGATTGAAGAACTCCATCCGCCGATCCAGCGGCGCCTCGGCGCAGCCGGCGCCCGGCGGCGCGCAGCCGGCATGGACGGTGTTGCAGGCCGGCAGGCGCGAGACCGCGACCTGCCAGCGATCGACATTGCCGGTGAACCGGCCGAGCGCGCCATAGAGCGGCGGCGGCGGCGAATCCCGGACCACGCGGGTCATCTGCACGAAATCCTCGCCGCGTTCCGTGACGATCGGGAAGTCGGCGACGTTCCCGGTTCCGATCGAGCCGGCATGGACATAGGCCACATGCGACAGATCCAGGAGATTGTCATTCACCAGCAGGTAGTTGGACTGGACGTGGAACGGATCGCCACCCGTGACCGCCGCCCAGTCGGGGTGGTCCATGCGCCACCAGTCGGGGATCAGCGCCGGGTCGGCAGCTTGCGGATCGCCCATCCAGATCCAGATCCACTTGTGACGCTCGACCACCGGCCAGGCGCGCACCGCGGCGCCGGGCGGGATGGCGCTCTGGCCCGGCACTTCGATGCACCTGCCCGCGCGGTCGAAGCGCAGCCCGTGATAGCCGCATTGCAGCGTCTCGCCGATGACGCGGCCCATCGACAACGGCAATGCGCGATGACAGCAGCGGTCCTCGAGCGCCACCGGCGTTCCCTCCGGCGTCCGGTAGAGAACCACCGGCGTTTCGAGCAGCGTCCGCGCGAACGGCGCCTCGCCGACCTCATAGTCCCAGGCCGCGGCATACCAGCAATCCTTCGGGTACATCGGCTCCTCCGAACGGAACTCAGTTTCCGGAACCGCCGCCGGCCGGGTCGAGCCGGGGAAACAGCGCCCGCGCATTGCCGTATTCCATCATCGCGCGGGCGGTCTCGTCGAAACCGGCATAGGCGTCGGCGCCGGCTGTCTCGGCTTCCGCCACGCTTTCGGGGATATACGGATAATCGGTGCCGAACAGGATCCGCGCCGGATCGGCCAGCGCCTGCAAGGCGGCGAGCATCGCCGGATCGCCCGACAGCGCCGTGTCGTAATAGAACCGGCGGAAATAGGCCCGCGCGCCTTCGGGATATTTCTCGCGATGCGCGGTCAGGTCGTCGAAGATCTCGATCCGGTGGGCCAGCATCGGCAAAACCCCGCCGGAATGGGAAAGGATGAAGGCGATATCGGGCATCCGGGCCAGGACGCCGGTGAACAGCATGTTGGCCGCCGCCCGGGTCGTCTCGCACGGATAGTCGACGAACGGCCGCGGCACCACATGGTCCCGCTCGGCGCCTGGCGGCGGATAGGTCGGGTGGAGCAGCACTACGGCCTTCCGGCGATCGAGTTCGCGGTAGATCTCGTGGAAGTCGGCATGGCCGGCATAGCGGTCATCGACCTGAGTCAGGTGGATGAACCCGTCGAGCCCGAGCTCGTCCTGGCAGCGCGCGATCTCGACCAGACAATCGTCGGTGTCGGGGAAAGGCAGCACGGCCAGAGCGCCGAACCGGCCGGGATGGGCGGCGACCAGCCCGGCCAGGTAGTCGTTGCAACGCCGGGCGAGGACCGCGGTGGCGGCGCGGTCGCCGAAATAGACCCCGGGCGCGGTGAACGACATCAGGGCCGTGGCGATCCCCAGCCGGCCCATGAGCGCGAGCGAGGTCTCGGGCGACCAGTCGGGAAAGTCGCGATAGGCGGTCGAGGGATAGCCGCCGGCGGTCTGGGCCTCCCGATAGAACTGCGGCAGCGCGTGATGGTGGACATCGATTCGGTTCTGCCTGGCCATCTGAACACCCCGTCATTGCCCGATCCCGTGGGACGACGAACTATAGCCGTACCGCGCCGGAATGCGAGGGACCGCCATGACCGGGAGCGGCCCGAACGACGACGAGTCGATCGAGCAGTCAATCGAGCGCCGCCCAGTCGAGTTCGTGCAGCACCCGCCAGGGGATCAGGCTGTTCGTTCCCCGGCGCTGGGGTCGGTCGCCACCGTAGACCACGACGGCAGGGGGCGGACCGGTCGACCGGGCAAGGTGTCTTTGGACGCGTTTCGACCCGTCGAACAGGCTGGATGACGCCGTCCCGGCGGATTTGGCTTCGACGAGCGTGATGCCGGTCGGGCGCTCGACGATGAGATCGGCCTCCGCCCCGTTCCGGTCGCGGTAGAAGGACAGCCCGTTGAACTCGCCGCGGTTGGCCCGATGTTTGGCGATCTCCGAGACCACCCACGTCTCGAAAATCGGACCGCGAAGCGGATGCGAGCGGAGTTGTTCGGGCGTGCGGATACCCAGCAGCCAGCACACGAGGCCGGTGTCGTAGAAATGCAGTTTAGGCATTTTCACCAGCCGTTTGCGCAGGTTCGTATTAAAGACCGGCAGGCGAAAAACGAGAAAGCTGGTTTCGAGGATATCGAGCCAGGCTTTCGCGGTCGGCTGCGAGATGCCGCAATCGCCGGCCAGCGACGAGTAGTTGAGCAACTGCGCCGTCCGGCCCGCGCAGAGGGCGACGAAGCGCTGGAAGGCCGCAAGATCGCCTACCTTGCTGATCGTCCGCACGTCGCGTTCGACATAGGTGGCGACGTAGGAGCGGAGCCAGTCTGCGGCGTTTAGCCCGTCGGCGAATATGCGCGGGTAGGATCCGGTGAAAAGGGTCTCTTCGAGGGCCTCGGGATGCTGGGGGAAACGTATCGTTTCGCTCCGGGTCAGCGGAAGCAGGCGGTACAGCCCCGTCCTTCCGGCCAGCGACTGGCTGACCGACTCGAGCAGCGAAAAGTTTTGCGAGCCCGTGAGAATCCATCGTCCGGGCGCTGGATCGGCGTCGATGACGCCTTGCAGGTAAGAGAACAGGTCCGGCGCTCTTTGTACTTCGTCGAGGATGGCGCCGCGCGGAAATTGAGCGAGAAAAGCGCGGGGATCTTCCTCGGCGAAAGCCCGCACGTCCGGGGCTTCCAGAGTCTCGTAAGCGTGCTGCGGAAACGTGGCGCGGCACAGGGTCGTCTTGCCGCTCTGCCGAGGTCCGGTGAGCGTGATGGACGGCCAGTTTCGCGCCGCCTCCGTCAGCCTCGGAGCAAGGTCGCGTGGAATCATAGCAGGGAGCTTAGCAGAGAATCAGGCTAATTCAATATTGTATTTTGAAATAGCCTAAATCCGGAACGCCTTCATCACCTCGTCGCCCAGGTGGTTGATGACCTTGACGGCAATGCGGCCGGAGTGCGGGCGCTCGAACGGGCGGGAAACATCGCTGTTGAGAGTGGCCCAGGCAGCGTCGATCTCGGCCTTCAGCGTCGTCTTGAGCGCCTTGTAGGGATCGCCCGCGCCAAGAAAATAAGCGTGGCGGACGAAGAAGCTCTCCTCGTCATCGCGTATCGGCGGTTCACGGCTTCAAGGTCCTTGCCAGATTTTGCGGACGATTGCAGCGCACCTTTTTGATCGTCAGGCTGAGTCCGCGAAACTTTATCTTTGCCCGGTTGAGATCCTCGAGCTCTTTCGAATGGATGCCCTTGCCATGGAATAGAATCGGACGACAGGTTGACGTCTTTGGCGCAAAACGTTCGATGAACGCCGCGCCACCCTGCAATTGCTTGGCAGCCTGGGATACGTCGACGCGACCGCTCTTGAGTTCTATCGGTACCGCCAGGAGGTTCCCGCCGGTGCAGGGCAGGAAGAGAACGAAATCGCATCGCTGGCCTTCCATCCCGTGCTCCGGAAAGGCGCGATCTATATCGACGATGATCCGGCAGGAAGGTAGGCCGGTCATGTCCGCCTTGCATCCGTCCCGTCCGCACGAATCGCTGAGGTTGCTCTCACCCACCCGCGAACGGATTTCGTCGAGTATCCCGTTCATGTCTGCGTCCCGCCGCGTTTGGTGGCTTCGTCGAGCCGGTTCTGCAGTTCGGCCGAGCGGTTGTAGAGCTGCTCGGCAACATCCTCGAAATCCGAGGGCTCTATGCCTTCGATGCGGTCGAACTCGATCTCCTTTATCGTCGAGCCTTTGGTGGTTTCATCCTTATGAAACAGCCAGATCCCAACCTCTTTGGGCTGGAGCGAACTCGGAGAAGGGTCCTCGCCCGCCGCTTCGCCGGCTCGTTGTTCCAGCTCTCCTTGCCTCATCAGGTTGCCGATTTCCTTGAGAAGCCAGTCGCTGTGCGTCGTGACCACGACCCGGACCCCGCCGCGGACCAGGCGCGCCAACATCCTGGCCATTTCGGTCTGAGCCGCGGGGTGGAGATGGGCTTCCGGTTCCTCGATGATGAGCATGTCGCCCGAACCAACGGCGCCACGGAGAAAAAGGACCACGGGCGCAAGTTCGGACACCATCGACGAAGCGCGGCTCAGGCGAATGTCCTGATCCGCCTCCCACGGTCGGTAGACGAACTCGGGATACCCGTCGGGTGATGGTCTTCTGGCTTGTATCTGCCCCCCCAGCGTTCGGAGTTCCAACTCGTCCGCGAGACTTTGCATGGCTTCCGCCGGTTTCAGGCGGGGCCGAGATCTGCGCACGTCATGAAGAACGAGCCGCTGCATGAAATCGACCATCACGCCGGAGAAAGTGGGAATTTCGGGAAAGCGCTCCAGACCCGCCCGCGTCGATCGCGCCAAGAGGGAGCTCGCAATGACACGATGGCTCTGCATGATGCCGCTTCGCGCAGCCGGCAAATAGTACGTTCCTAGCCGTCTCTTCTGCACAAGTTCAAACAGACTTGGTGTTTCTTCCAGCAAAATATAAAATAAAAAGTCTATAATATCTCCAGGGTGATTGTTTAATCTCATTTGCATAATATTAGAAATATCTCGAAAATAATATTTACTTATTTCTTTACTTACGTTTTTTTTTGATTCTTCCAAATAATATAATGCGTCATTAGAAATAATAAAATTATCAATACATCCTCTTGATTTAAAATCATTACCGTATAATATTTCCATAGAAATATTCCATAGTTTAATATTTTTTTCATTTATATTTATATTTATATTAGTTTGATTTAAAGTATCAGGCATCTGAATTATATTTGAAATGTGATCAATATCTAAGCAACGTTTAAGCTCATTTTTCAAATCTTCGGCCAAAAAATTAGGATCATCAAAGAAGTTTTCCGTCCATTCACGCACGGTCCACGGCAATTCTGAGAATTGAAAAGCCTTTCGACTAATGTCTAGATTAGCAACGAACTGTTCTATTTCTTCCTCTGGGACGGGATCATCCCGCTCCATCGAGAAATAGGCATAATCCTTTATGAAAGGAAATCGTGGGAACCCGTTCAGAACCCGGTGCAACGCGTAAATCAGAGTCGCAAGATATGTCTTCCCGGTATTGCTGGGGCCGACGAATATCGTCAGCGGCCGGAGATCGACGGCGCCTTTCTCGATGGGGCCAAATTTCTCGACCTCGATGCGCACGTCCGGATGTGTCGGGAACTGTGTGCCGGGCGGCCCGCCGGCGGCAGACTCGTTCATTTGACTTCCTCCGGTTGTCGCGCCGCGCGTCTCATGCCGTGCGCGCGAGCGGTGGAGACATTATACTGTCGGTTTCGATAACGCACTGCGTGGCCCTCCGCCCGTCTAAGCCCGGAACACCTTCATCACCTCGTCGCCCAGGTGGTTGATGACCTTGACGGCGATGCGGCCGGAGTGCGGGCGCTCGAAGGGGCGGGAAACGTCGCTGTTGAGCGTGGCCCAGGCGGCGGCGTCGATCTCGGCCTTCAGCGTCGTCTTGAGCGCCTTGTAGGGATCGCCCGCGCCGAGGAAATAGGCGTGGCGGACGAAGAAGCTCTCCTCGTTGTAGTCGGTGTCGATGAACCAGCAGGCGATGCCCCCGGCGCCGTCGCTGCGCACCTCGCCGGTGTTGGGGTGGAAGACATCGACCCCGTTGATCTTCACCCGGACCCGGTCGTCCCCGGCGTCGAGGATGTCGATATCGGGCTCGCCGAAGATGACGAACAGATTGCCCTGGCCGGTGTTCTTGAGATCGCCGGCCATGTGCAGATCGGCGTTCATGCGCGCCTTGAGGACCGGGATGCGGCCCAGCTTCTCGAACTCGGCGGAGTGGGCATCGTAGCTGAAGGCGCAGGCGATCAACACGTCGAAGCCGGCATCGGCGGCCTCGCGCGCCGCGGCCACCAGATCCGGGCGCGAGACGGTACCGAACTCGGGGCCGATGAAGACGGCGGCGCGGCGCTCGACCCCGGTCTCGCCGCCGCCCTCGACATAGCGCCCCTCGGCGCAGACATGGTCGCCGGGCCACGCGGCCAGCGAGGAAAACGCGATCCGGTCCTCCTTATGCGCCTGCTGCACGCCGGCCCTGTCCAGATGCTCCAGGACCATCGCGGCGAAGTCCCGGGTCTCGCCGTAACCCGCATTTTCGTCGTCAAAGCCGCGCACGAGCTCGTCGTCCTCGTCCACCGCCAGCATCCGGTGTGGGCTGAGGCTCTCGACCGTGAACGGCCCGGCCACGCGGATGCGCGCGTTGTCCGGATAGGGCTTGTCGTAGAGGTATTCGTACTCCGCCTTGGCGGCGATCGAGGCGTCGATCTCCTGCTGCCGGGCGATGCGGGCCTGCCACCATTCGGCGTGCGCGTCGCGCGCTTCGCCGATCCAGTCCTCGGCCACTTCGCGCGGGATCTCCCACTCCTCCCAGGTCTCGCCGACCGCCGCGTTGAGCCGCGCCCGCAGCGGCTCCAGGCTCGCCTGCCATTTCTCCCAGATCACGTCGATCTCGGCGTTGTTGGCAATGGATTTGAGCGTGATGTGCGGTACCCGTTCGTAGACGAAGCCCTGGCGGATGTCGCCCCGGGTCGGCGCCTCGGACGGCGCGCGGCCGGCGATTTCCGCCTCCCTGCGCCGCCCTTCCGGGCTGTCGGCGAGCAGATACCAGGGATAGCGCGCGCCCATGATGCGGGCGCGGGCCAGCGCCAGGGCGACGCGCGAGGTGTCGATGGTGATCCATCGCCGTCCCCATTGCTCGGCGGCATAGGCCGTGGTGCCGGCGCCGCAGGTCGGGTCCAACACGAGATCGCCGGGGTCTGTGGTCATCAGGATGCAGCGTTGGACCACGTTCGTACCAGTTTGAACCACGTAAACTTTGGGGTCAGATCTGCTTGTAACTCCTCCCGAGACATCGGACCAAATGTTATCAAAAGAAATAGCTGCAAAGTCGTCGAAGAATTTCTTGTAAGAAAGCGTTCGTCCAGTAGGAATAATACGATCTGCTTTTATGGTACGATAGAAACCGTTCTGTGCAGTTCGCCAACCTCCCGATTTAGGTCTAAATGAATTTCCTTGGAATAAAACTTCAAATGTGGTCGTTGTTGAGCCAGTTCTTGATGTCATTCCTTGATCTCGAAACAAACGCGCGCCATCAGGTAAATCGGAATTATATGAATCTTGCAATCTATACTCTCTTAAATTTGGCAATCTTACTGTGCTATATCTGCTGGCCCCCTCTTTTCCTGGGGTTGTTTGGCGAAGCATCTTCCTAAATTTTCTTTGTTCATTGTTTTTGCAGTACAAAACTAAATAATTGGCCGTGTTATCAAGGCCCTGAGAGCCAAGACCTATTGAAGTTTTATAGCTGATAAGGCTACAAAAGTTCTCCTCTCCAAACACCTCGTCCATCAGCGCGCGGACGCGATGCACGTTCTCGTCCCCGATCTGCACGAACACCGAGCCGCTCTCGGTCAGCAGGTCGCGCGCTACGGTCAGCCGGTCGCGCAGATAGGTCAGGTAGGAGTGGATGCCGTTCCGCCATGTGTCGCGGAACGCTTTGACCTGTTCCGGTTCGCGGCTGATGTGCTCCGCCTTGCCGTCCTTCACGTCGCGGCTGGTGGTCGACCACTGGAAGTTGGAGTTGAACTTGATGCCGTAAGGCGGGTCGATATAAATGCACTGTACCTTGCCGCGCAGCCCCTCCCGTTCGGCCAACGACGCCATGACCGACAGCGAGTCGCCCAGGATCATGCGGTTGGCCCAGTTGGCGTCGTGTCGATAAAACTCGGTCGCCGCCGCCTTGTCGGGCAGGCCGTTGAAATCGGCGAACAGGTCAGGCGCCTCCGGCGCCTCGCATTCCGCCCGCTCCCTGGTTTCCCGGAGCAGGTCGTCGATCAGCGCCTTGGGATGCACCTTCTCCTGGATATAGAGCGGCGGCGCCTGGACCACGAGGTCGGACCGGTCCTGCTCGTCCTTGCCGCGCCAGACGAGCTGCGGGTCGAGGTCGCGGTTGCGGCGCTCATAGGCGAGCCGGATCGGGCTTTTTTCCTCGTCGCCCATCACCGACTGGAACTCCGCCGTCGGAATGTTCTTCCGGCTCGCCTCGTTATGGGTAAGGGTCTCGACGGATTTGGATTTCCTGGAATCCCGCGCCATGAATCAACCCACCCTCATCGAGCGTAGCGGAAGCGCCCCGGTCCCCGGCGTCGAAAGATCGTAGCGTCCGGACGTGTCGATGAGGCTGTCGGTCCCGGGATAGCAAGGCAGTTTCATGGCGCGTCGATCCTCCGAACTCCGGTCGTCAAGCCGCAACCCGCTGCACGATCTTGCGGTCGAAGGCGTCACGCGCCTCCAGGGACGAGATCATTTCGCCGCCGACATCGGACAATCTCGCGAGGTCCTCGCGCGGGATCGCAGCCTGGTCCTCGAACACCAGGATGGAGTCGAAGGGAGGAAGCTCATGCCGGTGGAAATGCGACAGCATGATCGTCGTCAAGCGCGCTTTGTCGCGGTTCGGCACGCCATACAGAAACAGAGAAACGTCGCCCCTGGCCTCGATACGATAATCCACCCGATAGGCTTCGGCGTTCGGTACATCCGGTTGGTAATCTGGTTCGATCTTGCCTTCGTCCACCAATTTGTACAGGAGATCTTTCAAGTCGTCATAGAAGGTCGAACCGACATTGGAGCGGGAAAGCATGGTCAGGTCGTAGATTCTGGTCAATGCCTGTCCAAAGGCGACAATCGACTCCGAAAGGCGCTCCGGCGCCGTGTCGAAGCACAACGCGCCGCCATCCCATTGTAGCCCGGTCTCACCCATGATGCGCTCGAGTAACATGCCCCGGGTTCCGTCCGTGAACGAGTCCACGTCATGTTCGTAGCTGATATGCATCAGCGTATGCCCGCGATCCGACAGCCTCAGCCCCCCTGATGATGCTTCAGAAAGGTGAATCGGATAGCGGTCCCCGTCAGGAAACGCGAAATGCGTCCGCACCATTAACGCGCCGTCGGGGCGCGGCTCGACCCTGACGTCCTCACAAAGCCGCTGGCACAGCAATTTCCGAAGCAAGTCGAGATCGATAGTCATAACAGCAGTTTCTGTAGGTCGGATTGAACGTTAAGTCCTTCCAGCTTGAAATCCTCCACCAGACAAGCCAGCGCACCTTTCAATGACTCGAACCGGTCGGTCTCCTCCGCTTCAGATTCCGGTTTCCGACCTGCCGCTATCGCTCGCTCCGAAACGCGATGAATATGCGGCCGATACGCTATCTCACCATGGACATGACTTGGCCCGTTGTAGCGGGCCATAGTCAATGGTGGGACGCCACGGAGAACGTAGGAAATGCCGCACGAGAAATCGTACTCGTCGATCAGGTTCTGGCGTTGATAGATCAGGAATCCTATATCTGGGTCGCACTGACTGGATGCGTGCCAGCTACGCTGCCGGTGCGCCGGTCGCGTCTTGGGTTTCTTCGACCAGCGCGCTCCCGGGTTGACGATCCGTTTAGGCGTCAATCTGAGATCGGTGAGTTCCTGCTCTGTGAAAAGCTTCGTGATCATCTGTAGCGCTGCCGCTATACGTTTTCGAGACCCGGCGCGCCGCCGCCGGCCCGCGCCAGCCATTCGACGGTATCCGTATCCCCGTCGTCCTTCATGCCGCGACCGCCCTACTCCGCCGCCGTAACGGGCAGGTCCATTTCTTCGATTTCGTCGGGCAGATCGACCTCGGGCTCGTCCGTTTCTTCGCCGCCATAGACCGTCTGACCGGTCTGCTCGATCATATTCAGAAGCGCCGACTGTCGCGCCCTGAAGAAGCCGTCAAAATCGTCGGCGCGAAGCAACGCGGGGTCGATCAGATGCGTGTGCAGAGAGGCGTCGATTGTCTCGCCGGCGATCGGCGGTGAATTCTTCGCCCCCCTCTCCAGCCTCGCCAGATACACCGATGGCGCATCGCCCCCCAGGATACGGTTGGTCTTCGAGGAGAGAGGGGTTTTGTTTATGATCGAATCGTACATCGATTTGTCGATTCCCTGTTTCTTGCACCAGTTCTGGGGAAAGATGTGATGGATATCGACGTTTTCGTCGAAAAAGATAGTCTGGTCGAAAGCCTGACCAGATCGAAAATCCTGCGCACCCTCCTTCATGAGCAGCGCATTCACGCCTTTATAGGCGGCGGACACACGGCTGCTCATCGTCCGCAGCCGGTCGGCCCGGAACACCGAATTCAAAATCGTCGACGGCGAATCGCCGCCGTTCAGCCATGCGGGGACTTCGACGACATCGCGCGCGAAGCGCGATTCTGTCGTCGATCCGTAAAGCTCGCCAAATACGCCGTTCCAGAACCAGCGGGCGATCTGTTCACGAATCGTGGCGTGCTGCCATCGATCGCCGATTTCCGAAAATATCGCGGCCAACGGAACGAGCTGCGACTGATATGGAATATCTAGAACGCGATAAATATACTGAAGGCGAAGAAATTTCACGACGTTCTTGAATCCCTCCTCTATCCCGTTCGAATATTTACTGTAGGCGTCCAGCGGCAGATTCAAAAGCGACTGGCGGGTTGCCCTGACCGGCGGGAGATCGTGGCCCTCTTGGCCTTCCACGGCGGCGACGGCACGGCGTTCCTTGGTCTGAAGCAGCGCGATCGACTGCAGAAAATCCGTGCTGGCGACCTTTTCCAGCGGGCCGAACTTCTGGCCCGCCGCCCTCCCGAACTCGGCCAGCCGTCTGTAGCGGCCGGTTTCCGCATGTTCGCCCAGCCAGTCCTTGCGAAGCTCGAATCCTTGCGACGCATACATCGCCGTCACCAGTTCGAAAGCGTCGAGCGGCTTGCCGCCGGTATTGACTTTTTCAAAAACAAGGCAAACAGCCTCCCGAGAGGTATCCTTTCCGAGATCGATAACAGGAATCTGATAGCTCTTGAAGTTCTGCAGAACTTTATTCTTGAAATCCAAGAACAAGGATATTTTCTCTAGCTGAGAACTATCATAACAAAACTTGTACAAACCATCCTGCCAAACGTCCCAGTCAAAGACCCTGTTTGCCGGGAACATCCCTAACTCGTATTCGCGTTCGGGACTCGACAAATCGCAGACGATCTCACGTCCGAAGTTACGTTTGAGGATACGATCCTCAGGGACGCCGATGATCGCCTCTTCGCGCTCCTTGGCCGGGTTCAGAGCAGCCTCGATATCGATATAAAACCAGCGGCTGACCCTCTTGCGCCGTGCGGTCACGGTTTCGACGACCTTGTCACGAATGCAGGCTTGGTAGAGCGAGGTCATCCGTTGTTGGCCATCGAGAAGCAGACATTCCGCCTTGGCGCCGTCGGCAGACCCGGGCGCGCCCTGGACAGGCCGTTCCTTGAACTCGACGGCGCCGCCGCTTTCCAGCGTCATCAGCACGCCGACCGGAAACGCAAGGGAAATTGAGGCCATCAGGCTCCTTATTCTGTCCTCATCCCATACCCAGCTTCGTTGAAATTCGGGCAGTTTGATCGCGCCTTTTTCGCACTTGCGCAACAGGTCTTCGAGGCCGACCGGATTGGTCCTGAACGATGCCATCGTGATGTCCCTATGTGATGTTCCTAAGCGTCCGCCGTTTGCGCCAGGCCATTGATCAGCCCGTCGAACCCGGCCTCGATCTCGTAGGCCTCGGTGAACTCGGCAAACGCCCAGCGTCCGAATTTGCCGAGATTGTTCACGCCCGGCGCCCAGTATGCGCGCATGGCGTTGGCCTTCTCCTTGGCGTCCTCCCCCCTGAATCCCTTGATCTCGACGATCAGATTCAAGGATTCGGCGCCGCCGTCGTCCACCCGGACGATGAAATCGGGCCAGTATTTCCGTGGCGTGGAGCCCATGAGATAGGGGATTTCGAGCCCGAGATTCTGATTCTTCACATAGGACAAGACCGATGGGTGCGCCTCCGCCACGCGGCAGAACTCGGCCTCCCAGTCGCTGTCGCAGACCACCTGGTTGACCGGGCACCGGCGCGGGTCGGTCCGCCAGAGGGTCTCCTTCGAGGTGGTGAAGTTCACATGAGCGGTTGAGCCGGTCGGGTTGTATGCGTCCAGGATCGCCTTGACCGGGCGTTCCTCCGCCAGGGTCGCGGTGATGGCGGCCTTGATCCGCTCGCAGGCCATGTCGGCGATATCCTCATAGATCAGCTGGGCGGGGTGGGTTCCGCCGGTGCAGCGCAGCCAGCCGCCGTCCAGCCATTGCCGCACGATCCGCTTGAGCTGGCCGAACAGATAGAGTTTCGGCTCCTCACCGGGATCACGGTACTTCGTATAAAGCAGGTGCTTGGCGAGGTGGAACAGGATGGTCGAACGGCGCGTGTCCTCGAGATGCGACACCGTCAGATTGACGCCTTCGCCGATGATGCCCCGGTTCTCGGTGACCGACGGCCCGACCAGCGACGGCGTCAGCTCCAACAGGGAATCGGGCGAGAAGCTGGCGGCAAGCCGCTCGTCCGGCAGTTCCACGCGATAGCCCTCGACGCGCGGGAACCTGATCTCCAATGCATCACGGTCCGGACTGACGGCGTGAACCCGAACGGTCTTCTTTGGCGGCTTGGGAGGCACGACGACCGGCCTGGCGGCGAAGTCGAAAGGAATGCCCAGGATGTCGGCGTATTCGACATCGAACAGCCCTTCCTCGTTGAGGTCGTATGACTGGCGGCGCAGGCCGCGCCCGACCACCTGCTCGCACAGCAACTGCGTGCCGAAGGCGCGAATGCCCAGGATATGGGTCACCGTGTTGGCGTCCCAGCCCTCCGTCAGCATGGAGACCGAAACGACGCAGCGGATGGACTCGCCGAGGCGCCCGGTCTTGCCGACGGTGTTCATGACCTCGCGCAGCAGGTCCTGGTCGGAAATGCTTTCGCCGGCGCGGACATCGCCCGTGCGCTCGACGATCTCACGGCGGAACCGTGCGATCTCGTCGGACGACATCTCGCGAAAATCCTTATCCAGCGCCTCGCCCGATTCGAGCTGTTCGCTGTCGATCAACAGCGTGCGCGGGCGCGCCAGCCGGTCGCCGCGTTCATCGTAGTTCCGGAACAGGTCGAGCCGGCCGGCGTTGTAGGCGGCGGGCGCGCCGTCATCGCCGGGCCGATGGAACCCGGCGATGAAATCGTGGACCAGCTTCGATGTGGAGGTGTTGTTGCACACCACGATGAAGACGGGCGGAACGGCGATGTCTTCCCGGTCCCAGAGCTCAAAGGTCTTCCTGTAGTGACCGTAGAGCGCTTCCAGGGCGGTCTGGAGTTCGGCGGGCAGGCTGAGGGGATCGTCGAATCGGCCGGATTTACCGCGGCCCTTCCTGGGCATCTTCCCGCCGATATGCTCCCACAGGTTGCGAAACTTCGGCGTGTCGCCGCCGGGGATGTTGTCGGCGACCGGAACGCGCGGCAGCTTGACGATCCCGCATTCGATGGCGTCCATCAGCGAGAAATCGCTGACCGTCCAGGGGAACAGAGTCCCCTCGGCGTAGCCCGAACCGCGCAGGAAGAAGGGCGTCGCGGACAGGTCGTACACGACCCGGACGCCGAGCTTCCGCTTGACCGTCTCGATACCTGAAATCCACAGCCTGGCCGCTTCGTTGTTCTTCTTCGCCTCCGTCCTGTCGTCGCCTTTCAGCCCGTCCACGTCGGAACTGTCAGGCCGCTCGCGGTAGCAGTGGTGGGCCTCGTCGTTCAGAACCAGGATGTTCTTCATGCCCATCAGGCCCGGCATTACCCGTTGCAGCATCTGGCCTTCGGTTTCGACGGTGTTCAGCTCCGGGCCGCGCCCCTTGAGCAGCGACCGGCCGCCCTTCGAGACCGCCATCCGCTCGCGCAGCTTGAAGGCGTGGTAGTTGACGATGACGATCCTGGCCCGGTCCAGATCGCCCAGCATGTCGCCGGGGACGATCTCGCGGCTGCGGTAGTAGCTGTCGGGGTCGTTCGGCTGCAACACGCGCAGGCGGTCGCGGATGGTGATGCCGGGCGCGATGACCAGAAAGCCGCGCGTGAACGACAAGCTGTTCGGACGGCGCACGGCGTTTATCGTCTGCCAAGCGATCAACATGGCGATCACGGTCGTCTTGCCGGCGCCTGTGGCGAGCTTCAGGGCGATGCGCGAGAGCTCCGGATTCGCCTGTTCGTTCGCGCCCTCGAGATGTTTCAGGAACTTCGCGCCGCGCCCGCCCATCTTGGGCGCGACCTCGGTCAGCCAGATCGCCGTTTCGACGGCCTCGACCTGGCAAAAGAAGGGGCGGACGCCCTGGAACGCATGACAGCGCCAATGCTGCAAGAGGCGCGCGGTTTCGGGCGTGACCTGCCATTGGTCGGCGGAGCGCAGGGTGCGCCAAGCCTGCACAGAGGACCTGATCTCGTTGATGATCGGCGTCGGGTTGTATTCCTGATCCGCGCTCGACAGCCCGTCGCCGCTGTCGAGCACCATCTCCGCCTGATCCTTCGACCTCTTGCGTCTTTTCGGCTTCGGAACCGGCGTGATCAGTTTGGACTGGCGGCGCGTGTCGAGAATGCGGCTGGTGGGTTGGCCGTCGTCATCCAGTTCCCAGTGCCGGGCGGGGCACTCGTAGGGCCGGTTGAGGATCGGGCAGTCGAAGAAACCGACCGGCATTTCCGGGACCTCCGTTCGTCCGTCACGCCGCCGGCGAAAGCCGCTCGACCGTGATCCGGTCCGCTTTCTTCCCGCGCCGCCGCCGAACGCCGAGCCCCAGGGGCTCGAGACAATCGTGACGCACGGTGTGGCCCGGATGGGGTGGCGTCTTCATCCGCATGACCCGGCCTCCCGGTGATAATCGAACACGTCCATATCCCCGATGTCCGGCAGGCCCATGCCGCCAGGCTCAGCCGCCATGTCGAGACAAGTAACGACACGGCCGACCTTGGCGACCGATACAGGGAAACCCGCCTTCGATCCCCTTTCCCGAACAGGCGTTCGAGGCCCTTGTGGCGAAAGCCGGGGATCGCAGATCCGTAACCTTTCACCGGACAGTTTACAAGTCGATAACACCCGGATGATCTGTCCGGTTTTGGAACGCCTCCCGGCTTTGGAAGGTTGGGATGCGTCGGACGGAACAGGCATAGGGGCTGATGCACAGGGGCTGATACGGCCGCACGGGTTCGGGGATATCGAGCCAGGCGGAAGCGGCGGAGGTCCCTGGCGTTTCAGAGCGCTTTTTCCGGCGCCGGCAAGGGTGCCGCTGGCAGGAAGTGGGCGTCTTCGAGGATTTCGGGGAAGGTCTTTTCCCAGTGGGTGGGCTCGGTGGGTGGGCTCGCCCTCTCACTGCGGCGCGTGCGCCGGGCCGTTACCGTTGGCAGCGCGGGGCCGGCGGGTTACAGCAGCTTGAGAATGGCCGTCATCAGGCCGACCATGACCAGATTCAGCCCGGCAACCCACATGACCATACCGGTCTTCGCGCTCTCAATGCCGACCTTGGTCTCCTGGCGCAGGACCTCGATATCTGACGAGGTCTTGAGGCCCAGCTTCTCGATCTCCGCCCTGGTCTCCTGGCGCAAGGTTTCGACACCGGCCTGAACGGCCGCAATATCCGCCCTGGTCTCCTGGCGCAGGACCTCGATGTCTGACGAGGTCTTGAGGCCCAGCTTCTCGATATCCGCCCTGGTCTCCTGGCGCAGGACCTCGATATCTGACGAGGTCCTGAGGCCCAGCTTCTCGATATCCGCCCTGGTCTCCTGGCGCAAGGTCTCGACACCGGCCTGAACAGCCGCGATCTCCGCCCTGGTCTCCTGGCGCAAGGTCTCGACACCGGCCTGAACAGCCGCGATCTCCGCCCTGGTCTCCTGGCGCAAGGTCTCGACACCGGCCTGAACAGCCGCGATCTCCGCCCTGGTCTCCTGGCGCAGGACCTCAATGTCTGACGAGGTCCTGCGGCCCAGCTTCTCGATCTCCGCCCTGGTCTCCTGGCGCAAGGTCTCGACACCGGCCTGAACAGCCGCGATATCCGCCCTGGTCTCCTGGCGCAGGACCTCGATGTCTGACGAGGTCTTGAGGCCCAGCTTCTCGATATCGGCTCGAACGGTTCCGATCTCCGCCCTGGTCTCCTGGCGCAAGGTCTCGACACCGGCCTGAACGGCCGCGACCTCCGCCCTGGTCTCCTGGCGCAAGGTCTCGACACCGGCCTGAACGGCCGCGACCTCCGCCCTGGTCTCCTGGCGCAAGGTCTCGACACCGGCCTGAACGGCCGCGATCTCCACCCTGGTCTCCTGGCGCAAGGTCTCGACACCGGCCTGAACGGCCGCGATATCCGCCTTGGTGGCGAGGTTGTGCTCGATGAGATGGGTCTGCTCGCGCACCACGGCCTCGGCATGGGATTCAGGCATGCCGGCGTCGATCAGCCTGTGAACGGCCGCATGGGTGTCGTAGACCGTGGTGGCAGTTTGGCTCATGGCCGTAATATAGTCCATTCTCGACGCTCTCGGAAGGATCGCGGCGATGCGGGGGTGTCGATAAGACGTCGATAAGACAGGGTATGTCCGTTCAGAAAAACAGGTCAGTCGGCGGATTGCCCGGAACGACGGAGCCATAGTTCACCGCAGGCATGGCCCAGCTGCCCACGACATGGGACTGGAGAACCTGAAGATCGCGGAACGCGCGTTGTGAGTGACCGCATCAGGTAGAACAGCTCTGCGTTCCACAGATCGGCGAACGTCTCGTCCGGGATCCTGCCGACCTCGCCGGTTCGCCCGGCGCGCTCGCGTAGCACCAGCGCCAGAGCGCGCGCACGCTCCAGCAGCGCATCCCTCTCATACCCGGCCTCGGTGATCGACGCGCGTGACATGGCTGGTCCCTCCCTTGATCGCGACGGAGCGCAGCTTGGGGATCGCGCGACGGAGCGCAGCTTGGGAAGCGTCGCGCTCGCGCGTATCGCGCTTATACCGGGGGCCGGCCGACAGGCTATTTTTCGACGTGGCGGCCCTCGGCGAGAAACGAACCTGCGTTGCTTGCCGTCTCACAGTCGGTTATAGCCGTGATCTGACGGTGGATCGGGGGTGGTCCTGCAACTTGTGTGATTGGCAACTTGTGCGATCGAGTCCGCCCCCGATGGAATTTGCCGGTCCGCAGGTGTTGTAGTGCTGTACGGAGCGGCTCGTCCTGCAAGCAGTCAATACCGAAAAGGGGAGACTCAAATGACGTTAATTCGACTGGCGGCCCTTACCGCCATCGTCGCTGCGGCCGGCATGACGCAGGCCGTCGCGCAAAGCCATCCCATGGGATTCTTCGTCACCAGCGTCGGGCTGGGCGATGGCGCCAATCTCGGCGGACTCGAAGGCGCAGACGCTCACTGTCAAAGGCTTGCCACCGCGGCCGGAGCCGAAAACCGCACTTGGCGCGCCTATCTGTCCACCCAGGAGCCCGGCAAGCGCGGCGTCTCAGCACGGAACCGTATCGGTCGCGGCCCCTGGTACAACGCCAGAGGCGAGCTGATCGCAAGCGATCTCGATCGGCTTCACATCGCCCCCAATATTTTCCAGCGCACCGCGCTCGACGAGAAAGGCAATGAGGTCAAGGGACGCTATCACCGGCCTAACGAGCACGACATCCTGACCGGCACGCAGGCCGACGGGACCGCGTACTTCCCGTGGCAGAAAGGCGACAAAACCTGCAAGAACTGGACCAGCAACGGCGAGGGCAGCGCCACTGTCGGGCATCACGACCGCCACGGCGGCGGCAACACCTCGTGGAACGCCGCACATCCCTCGCGGGGTTGCAGCCAGGCCAATCTGCGGGGCACCGGCGGCGCCGGGCTGTTGTACTGCTTCGCGGCGGACTGATCCGGCCTCGCCGGCGCGTTATCCGCTACCGCCTCAGAGCCCCGCGCGGCGCGCACCGCGCGGGGCTCTCTCGTGGACGGACTTGCCGCCCGCTCGAGGCGATGCTGCGATAGCGGCCGCGCTCTGCCTGGCGACCGGCGCGGTCTGGGCCTGGCGACCGGCGCGGTCTGGGCCTGGCGACCGGCGCGGTCTGGGGAAAATCGACGCCCGGTCTTACGCGGCGCAGGATCTGACGTTGCCGTCGATCGCTGCGCCCCGCCTGGCGAGCGGACCGAACCCGGTGCTCTTGGTGCCGAGATCCTTGATCCGCGGCATGACCTCCTTGGCGAACAGGGTCATCGACTTGGCGGTCGTCGCATAGTCCATGCCGCCGGCATGCAGCATGGCGATCAGATGGCCGAAGCCGCCGACCTTGTCGTAGAGCGCGCAGATCTGGTCTGCGACCCGGTCCGGGGTGCCGTAGAGCGCGACATGGTTCTCGCGGAAATACTCCATGCCCATCTTGCGGATCGCATCGGTCCGCCCGCCGGAGAACTTGCCGGTCAGGAAGTTGGCGTAGAGGTGGCGCTGGACATAGCCGGGCGGCGCGCGGAACTGCGGCTCCGACTTGTTGTGGGTGACGTACCAGAAGACGCCGTCGATGACCCGGCGCGCCTCCTCCTCGGTCTCGCCGACGGCAACCAGCGGCATGAAGGCAAACTGATCGTCGGCCGGCTCGACATGGCCCTCTTTCCGGCACATCTCGCGCACGCCGTTGAACATCTTCGCGAGCACGTCGACCGGGGTCAGGAACATCGCGAACGTGAACCCCCGCGAGACCGTCTTGAAGCCGTGCTCGACGTCGCTGCCGCCGGTGGTCCAGATCGGCGGGTGGGGCTGCTGATACGGCCTGGGCCAGACATTGACCTGGCGCTTGTGAAGCCAGCGCCCCTCGTAGTTGAAGGGTCCGTCATGGCTGGTCCAGGCGCGGATGATCAGGTCGATAGACTCCCAAAGCCGTTCCTTGGTCTCGGTCGGATTCGCGTTGGACGCGAACAGCTCGTAGGGCACGCCGCGCACGAAGCCGCATTCGAGCCGGCCGTAGGAGATGTTGTCGATCATCGCCATCTCCTCGGCGCAGCGGATCGGATCGGCGAGGTTCGCCGCAGGGTTGCCGAGGATGCACAGGCGCGCGTTCCTGGTCTGGCGCGCCACGATCGCCAGCGCGACCGGGCCCGAAGAGTTGAGACACGTCGCGGTCTGGTGATGCTCGTTGATCATGCAGTTGATGCCGAGCTCGTCCGCCAGCACATAGGTGTCGAGATACATGTTGTAGAGATCGGCGCCGATCTTCGGGTCGTAGTACCGGCTCGGCAGGCTCAGCCGCATGGACGCGAACTCGTCATCCGGCGGCAGGTGCGGCCAGGGAAATTCGGTGAAGTGATAGAGTTCCATACGCTGTCACATCCTATTGATGGCCGATTGATGGCCGAGAAACGCCTCGACCTCGCCGATGAACGCCTCGGGCTGCTCGATATGGGGATAATGGCCGGCGTCGCGCAGGCTGACAAACCGCGCGCCGGGGATGCGCGCGGCATAGGCGCGGCCGTATTCGGGAGTCGCCAAGCCGTCCTTCGCGCCCCAGACCACAAGCGTGTCGGCCTGAACCCGGGGCAGCCGGTGCTTGAGCGCCGGGTTGTGGAAATAGGGCTCCCAGCAGAGCCGCGCCGTGGTCTCGCGGTGCTGGGCGACGCGCATCGCCTCCTCGTCCGACAGGCCTGTCATGTCGTCCAACGGATCGTTCGACGGGTCGGCGAACCTGAGCGCCTTCACCTCGGCAGACGGCAGGAAGTAGATGTCCGCGATATCGCGGTCGAACGGACCGCCGAACTTGGCGCCAAGCGAACCCACCAGAACCACCGAGTCGAGCCGGGCAGACGACTTGGTCGCCATCTCGGCGGCTATCCACCCGCCCACCGAAAATCCCATCAGGACCGCCCGACGGAGATCGTAGTGGTCCATCAGGTCGAGATAGATATAGGCGATGTCGTCAATCCCGGTGACCCAATCGGGCAGGGTCGAGCGACCGTAGCCCGGCGCCCACGGCAGGATCACCTCGAAGCGCTCCGCCAGCGTCTCGATCAGCGGCAGGCTCGCCTCGTAGGTTTCCTCGGATTGGAGCAGCACCAGCGGCCTGCCCCTGCCGCAGCGCTCCACCTCGATGTTCGCGCCCTGGAAGCTGTGTTTGTCCTTGCGCCGTGACGGCGGACCGGCCTTGTTCATTCGTTTCCCCGTTCAGGCGCCTTGCGCACCCGAACAGGGTAGTATCGGGCTTTGCCAGACGCCGCAACACGGACGGGGCCGGAACCGCCATGGAGATCGACACGTTCAACCACATCATGCCGCCGAAGTTCATCGCGCAGCTGGAGGCCTTCGCGCCGGGATTCATGCTCAAGGTGTTGCGGTCGATCCCGACCATACACGATGTCGATGCGCGGCTGCGCCACATCGAGCCGTTTGCAGACTACCAACAGATCCTGGCCGCCGGGAACCCGGTGATCGACGACTGGGCCGGTCCGGCGGACACGCCGGGCCTGGCCCGCCTGCTGAACGACGAGATCGCCGCGATCGCTTCTGCCCATCCGGACCGCTTCCCGGGCTATATCGCCTCGCTGCCGATGAACAACCCCGACGCCGCGCTGGCCGAGATCGACCGCACGGTCCGCGACGGCAGCGCCTCGGGCATCCAGATCTACTCCAACGTCGCCGGCAAGCCGCTCGACCTTCCCGAGTTCTACCCGGTCTTCGAGCGCATGGCCCAGCTCGACCGGCCGATCTGGCTGCATCCTATCCGCGGTCCGAACTTCGCCGACTACAGGACCGAGGAGACGTCCAGGTTCGACGTCTGGTGGGGTCTCGGCTGGCCGTATGAGACCTCGGCCGCGATGGCGCGAATCGTCTTCTCGGACGTCTTTGAAAAGCTTCCCGACCTCAGGATCGTGGCCCATCACTGGGGCGCCTACATCCCGCACGCCGAAGGCCGGCTGGGGCCGAACTGGGAGCGTGGCATGATGGTCTCCGATACTTTTGACGACGAGCCCCTTTGGCGCAACAAGTCGCGCGCGCTGGTCGACTCGTTCAAGTTGTTCTACGGCGATACCGCGATGTTCGGCGCCAAGGCCGCGAGCCAGTGCGGCCTCGATTTCTTCGGCGCCCGCCATTCGGCCTTCGCGACCGACTATCCGTTCGACTACGAGCACGGCATGCGCAATTTGCGCCTGACGATCGAGGTGATCGACTCGCTCGGCTGCACCGAAGAGGACCGGCGGACGATGTACGAGGACGTACCTCGCATGTTGCTCGGCTGACCGGCCCGCCACCGGATTGCCCGAATCCGGTCGGATCGAGACAGATACCCCGCCTGATCCCGGCGAGGTCGCGCCGCGTCAGGAGGCCGCCGCGACGCTCCGGTAGACCGAGTCCCGATAGGGGCGTTCGCCGAGGCCGCCATCCGGGAAAATTTCGCGCTCGGCGATCCATTCCCGCGAGCGATCGAACAGGTCCTCGGAATAGGTCTCGAAGACGATGCGCTCGCCGGGACCGAAGCGGCAGATGTCCATTTGATTCCGGAAGCGTTCCGGGAACTCGCGCCTGTAGTGATGGCGGTAGAGCTCGAGCCGCAAATCGATCTCGATCTGGGCGCGGCGCAACGCGCGGAAATACTTGGCGACGTCCTCGGGATCGGGATCGCCGGTGATCATCGTGGCCATCATGAAGCTCGTATCGACGACCTTGCGGAAGCCGAGCTGCTCGACGAAGTAGAACGCGCCGCTGAACAGGCTGACCGCGGGCGCCTCGCCGTCGATAAGGAGCTCCATCCGGCGGAACAGAAGCCCGTCGGCGAAGGTAAGCCTGATCTGACCGGCATCGAGAAACGTCTCGAGTGCCTGGATCGTGGAGTAGTGGCTGCCCGACTGGTAGCCGACCGAGATCGGCACGCCGGCGAGATCCTCGGGCGCGCGGATGTCGGAGTCCGCGGGCACGAAGATGCCGCAGGGCGAGACCGAATAACATGCCGGGTAGAGCTTGCCGTGCCCGGACGAGGCCGCGGCGTTGACGGTCCAATGACAGGCCGCGCTGACATCGCTGCTGCGGCCTTCCTCGAAGGTCTGGTAGGCGCCGACCCTGTCGCCCAAGTCATGGTACTTGCCGTCACTGGAGGAAAGCAGGTCGCGAAAGGTGTAATCGAGCCCTTCGGCGTCGAAGAAGCCCTTCTCCTCGGCGACCCATTCGTGCAGCCGCATATGCGGCGCGATGATGAACTTGGACATGTATGGCTCCTTGTCAGATCTGTCCCTGCTCCGAGATCGTGTAGCGGCGCAGCAGCCGGTCTTCCCCGGCCGGGAAATCGGTCCGGGCGTGGTTGAGGCGCCGGTTGTCCCAAATCACCAAATCGCCCGGCGCCCAGCGATGGGCGTGGACGAATTCGGGCCTCTCTGCGTGGTCGAAAAGCTCTTCCAGGATCTGCGCGCTCTCCGCCGGATCGGTGTCGAGCACGCTCTCGGTCATCAGCCGGCTGAGATAGAGCGCCTTCCGACCGGAGTCCGGATGGACTTTCACCAGCGGATGGACCGCCGCGGAAAGGTCCGTTCGGGTCTTGTCGATCAGATCCCGGGTCACCGAATCGTAGTTGTAGATGTGGCGCGCCCGCTTGCCCTGAAGCCACTCCTTGCGCTGCCGGGGCAATGCTTCGTAAGCCTTGGTGAGGTTGGCGAACAGGGTTTCGCCACCCCGCGAAGGTATCTTGATGGCGAACAGCGTGGTCGCCCGGTACGGCATTTCGCGATGCGCGCCGTCGGAATGGAACATCATCTCGCCGTCGGGCAGGGAGCCGATCTGCCTGCCGTTCTTGCGGATGTTGCTGACCAGCATCACGCCCCGCTTCGAATTGGTCGTCTCCAGGATCGAGGACGGTGGCCGGAAGCCGGCATCGACCGGCCCGAAGACCGCGGCGAAGCGAACCTGATCGGCGGCGGAGATCTTCTGGTCGGGAAAGCACAGCATCGCATGTTCGACGAAGGCCGCACGCATCGCCGCCGCGGTCGCCTCGTCATAATCTTCGCGTAGATCCATGCCGGCGACCCGCGCGCCGAGCGCCGGCCCGAGAGGCTCGATCTCAAGAACGGCCATGACGTTAAGCCCCGAATGCGGCGAAAAACCGGCGGACCGCAGGCCCGTCTTCATCAGGATTTGGTGCGGGTCTGTTCTGCGGCGGCCTTGAAGATAGCCCACATGTCCCGTGTCTTCGGGTTGGCGCCGAGGATACGGTCGCCGATCGGCCGGGCGCGGCGCATGAACTCCTTGCGCTCGCCGGCGGCGAGGTGGTGGACGGCGCCGCCCTCGTCCGCCCATTTCTTCTCCCCGAGCTTGTTGATGCTCTTGGAGATCCTGAGGCCTTCCTCGGCCGCTGCCGGCCCAAGGGCAAAGAGCTCAGTCTTCAAATCGGCCGGGAGCTTATTGAGCCACGCCTTGGAGAACCAGAGGCCGCTGGGGATGAAGCCGCCATGAGTGAGCGTGATGTGCTTGGCGACCGTGTAGAACTTGGACGGCCCCATGACCACGATCGCGCTGCGCGCCCCGTCGACCACGTTACGCTGGATGGACGGCAGCACCTCCGAATAGGGGATCGGGATGCCGGCCATGCCAAGGACCTTCATCAGCTCGATCTCGAGCTTGCTGGCGAGCACCCGAAGCTTCTTGCCCTGCATCCTGGCGATGGTATCGAGCGGTGTTTTCGACGCGAACGCGCCCTCGCCGGAGCCGAACAGATAGCACCCGACGATGCCCTTGTGCTCGGCGAGATTGAGGAGCTTGCCGCTGACGCTGGGATGATTGACGGTCCGATGCATGTGGTCGAGGTCGTCGAACAGACCGGGCGCATCGACCACCTGGAAAGCTTGGTTGATGCCGACAAAGAAGCCCGGCGGCGTATGGAAGGCCTCCTGGGTGCCGAGCTGGATGCCCTCGATCTGGCGCGGAATCTTGCCGAGCTGGGCCGCCGGGAAGATCTTGGCCTGGATCCTGCCGTTGGTCCGCTTTTCGATCTCCTTCTTGTAGAACTCGGACGATCCCTGCTGCGGGCCTTTGACGGTCACGAACCCGATCTTCAAGGCGTAGGTTTCGGCGCCCGCGCTCGCCGTGAGCACGACGGCGGCCGCGGCGGCGGCCGCGGCGGCCAACGCCGTAACCGGACCCGCCCGTCGGGATATCAACGTCATGTGAGCCTCCGTTTTACTTGGAGAGAACCAGTCACATACTGCCCCGAAATCATATAGGGTCGAGGCGATCAAGTCCATCGCGCGCAATCGACCCCCGTTTTGGCGATTCCGGCTCAGCGGCCCTTGAACGCAGGCGGGCGCTTTTCCATGAAGGCGGTGCGGCCTTCGACGTAGTCCGCACTGCGGTAGCAGTCATCGATCAGCGCTTGGCAGGCGTCGGGATCGCGCGCGGATTCAGGCTTGAGAACCTCGCCGATGATCAGCTTCATGCCCTTGACGGTCAGCGGCGCGTTGGCCGCGATGACGGCGGCATATTCGGCAACGAAATCATGGACCTCGCCGTCGGGAACGACCTTCTGTACCAGTCCGATCCGCAGCGCCTCTTCGGCATCGAGCCGGCGCGCGGAAAAGGTGATGTCGCGCGCGGCGCCCGGACCCACCGCATCGACCAACCGCTTGAGCCCCGCAAAGCCGTAGCCCAGACCGAGCCTTGCCGCCGGCAGGCCGAACTGCGACTTGGCCGAGCAGAATCTCAGATCGCAGCACAGCGAGAGCGCCAGCCCGCCGCCGATGCAGAACCCGTCGATCTCGGCGATCGTCGGCTTGGGAATCGACGCCAGCCGCTCATTCGCCGCCGCCACCTTGTCGTTGTAGCGATGGATGGCCTCCCGGCCGGAGCGCTCGGTCTCGAAGCGGGAGATATCGGCCCCGGAGACGAAGGAGCGCCCGCCGGCGCCGGAGACCACGACCACCCGAATCCCGGGATCCCCGGCGAAGCCCGCCAGGATCTCCTCGGCCGCCTCCCACATCTCCAGCGAGACCGCGTTCCGGCGCTCGGGGTTGTTGAAGATCATCCGGCCGATGAAGCCGTCCTTTTCCGAAAGCATCTTGTCGGTTGCCATCTCGCCCTCCCATGCCGCGCCCCGCTTCAGATCACGCCCTGGCCGCGAAGCCGGGCGATCTCGTCCGCGCCCAGCCCGGCCGCGGCCAGGATCTCCTCGGAATGCTCGCCCAGCTCCGGCGCGGGCGCCGCCAGCGTGCTTGGCGTCCGGCTCATCTTGATCGGCTGGCCCAGCATCCGGGTCGGCCCGAACGGGTGGGTGTCGACCGGCTGGGCCACGCCCAGATGCTCGATCTGGGGATCGGCGAAGACCTGCGCGATGTCGTTGATGGGACCGGCCGGCACGCCCGCTTCGGCGAGCCACGCCACCCAATCTTCCGATGTCCGGGTCGCGGTTACATCATCGATCAGGGCGTTGAGCGCATGGCGGTTCTCCGAACGCTTCTGCGCCGTCTCGAAACGCGGATCATCCATCCATTCGGTCTGCCCGATCGCCTCGCAGAACCGCGCCCAGATCCGCTGGCCCGACACGCCGATGTTGATGTGGCCGTCGGCGGTGCGAAACACGCCCGTTGGGATCGACGTGGGGTGATCGTTGCCCGCCTGGCCCGGCACTTCGCCCTGGATCAGGTAGCGGGCGGCCTGGAAGTCGAGCATGAAGGCCTGGGCCTGCAGCAGCGAGGTCTGCACCCACTGGCCCTTGCCGGAGGCCGCGCGCTCGATCAGCGCGGTCAGGACGCCGAGCGCGCAGAACAGCCCGGCGGTCAGATCCGCGATCGGGATGCCGACCCGCATCGGCCCGCGTCCCGGCTCGCCGGTGATCGACATCAGCCCGCCCATGCCCTGGGCGATCTGGTCGAACCCGGCGCGCGCGGCGTAGGGGCCGTCCTGGCCGAAGCCGGAGATGCTGGCCAGGATGATCCGCGGGTTGGCGGCCGCCAGGGTTTCATAGGCGACGTTCAGCCGATCCTTGACGTCGGGGCGGAAATTCTCGACCACCACATCGGCCGTCCCGACCAGCTCCATGAGAACCGCATGGCCGGCCGGATGCTTCAGGTCCAGGGTCAGAGAGCGCTTGTTACGGTTGAGGTTCTGGAAGTCCGCCGAAGCCCGCGGCGAGCCCACCGCGCCGTCATCGCCGAAGGCGACCGGGGTTTCGATCTTGATCACGTCGGCGCCCCAGTCGGCAAGCTGGCGCGCACAGGTCGGACCCGAACGCACACGCGTCAGATCAAGAACGCGGACGCCTTGCAGCGCGTCCGAAGCCGGAATATGCGGCATCGATTCTCCTGACTCCGGACATGTCCGGGCGTTTGGCTACGGCCCAGCTTATCGATAATCGACGCGGGTTCCAGGTCCGGTCGTCAGGTCCGCGCCGTCAGATCCGGACCTTGCCGTGAACGGTCGACAAGTAGATGCCGATCAGAATCAGTGCGACGCCCGCGGCATGAAACCATTCGAAGTGCTCGCCGAGGATAGAGGATCGCGAGGATCACCGTGAAGACGACGATCAGATGGATGAAGATCGACGCGCGCCCGACGCCGATCCGGCCGAGCGCGTGGTTCCACAGGAAAATCGCGATCACCGACGAGAAAATCGCCAGCACGAAAACGTTGATCAGTGTCCCCTCGCCGGCCACCATCGAGCGATCCACGATGGTCTCCAGCATGTAGAACGGCAATAGCTGGGCGGCGCCGAGGGCAAGAAGCAGGAACAGCATCACCCTGGGGTCGACCCCGCGCGGCGCCTTGCGCAGACAGACCGCACAGAACGACCAGCTTGTATAGGCGCCCAGCAGCAGCACATCGCCCCTGTTGAGGTCGAGATCCAGCAGCACGCCCAGGTCGCCGCGACCGATCAGCGCCAGAACGCCGAGCAGCGAGATTCCAACCCCGGCGACCTGAAAGACCGACACCCGGTCACCGAAATCGCCCAGGCGACGATCAGAATCAGCACCGGCTCGAAGGAGTTGAGCACGCCAACGTTGATCGCGGTGGGCGCGACGATCTTGCCCCCTCCTTCACCAGGTCGAGCCACCATTTCTTGATCGGATTGCGCCTGCCGTAGCCCAGCGCGTCGTCGAGCCAAATCAGGACCCGGCGGGAGAACCGCAGCTTGATCGCTGTCCACATCGCGATGCGGTGGGCGAGAAGCCCCTCCTTGTTCCACGGGCACATTTTCATGCAGCGCCCACAAGCCGAGCCCTTGAGGTTGGTGACCCGGTACTTGGCGCGCTTCTCGACGTCGGGCTTCCAGGTTTCGTAGCCGTTACAGAGTACCTTGTCACCGAACGGGATCGCCTGAGCCGGGCATTCGCGGGCGCATTTGCGGCATTTGTCGCAAAAATCCTGCAACCCGAAATCGATCGGCCTGTCGGGGACCAGCGGCAAATCGGTGGTGATGACGGCGGTCTTGTGGCGCGGCCCGACGAAGGGGTTCAGCACGAGTTCGCCGATCCGGCTCATCTCCCCCAGGTCTGCGAGCAGCATCAGCGGGATCCGCATCACGTCGCCGTGGGCGTTGGAGTGCGCCTGCGCGGGATAACCCAGCCGCCGGATATAATCGGCCACGATGCACGAGACGGTCGAGCCTTTCAGATAGGCGCGGTAACTCTGCACGCCGGAGATCGAGTCATCGCCCGAAGAGCCCTCGAAGGTGTCCCAGCCCTGATCGATCACCACCACGATCGCGTATTTATGACGGGTCTCGATCGGTGTGCCGTCGCTCTCGTGGGAGAACCAAGCGTATTCCGACGCCTCGCAGATGCCGACCATGTCGGCGTCAAGAAAGTAACACAACGCCTAGATATGCTCCGCACGGCGCGCTCCTCGTTCTACGGTTCGCAACCGAGATGGGGCGTGACGTCGCAGACCGGGATTGCCGCCGTCGGCGCCGGAACGGACGCGGCCCGGCGGCCGCCGCCCGTTGCAACCTTCGATCGCGCCTACTGGATGTTATAGAGCGCCTTGGCGTTGTGGTAGAGGACCTTCTGCTTGACCTCCATCGAGTACTCGTTGTTGGCCAGGAAGTCGGGCACATCGGCGGTCAGGTCGTCCTCGGTCGGCTCGTGCGGGAAATCCGAGGCATAGATGATCCGGTCCGCACCGACCGCATCGACCACGTATTTCAGGCTGTTCTCGCCCATCTCGCAGGACACCCAGATGCTTTCGGTGTCGCGGAAGATCTCCGAGGGCTTTTTCTTCAGCTTCGGCCGCACCGGTGCGCCGAACACCGAAGCGTACTCGTAGTCCAGCCGGTCCATCATGAATGTCACCCAGGCGCAACCGCCCTCGAGGAAGGCGAATTTGAGATTGGGGAAGGTCTCGAAGACGCCCGAGAACATCATGTCGGTGAGCTGGATCATCAGCGGCACCGGATGCTCGAGAGTATGGACTTTGAGGAACGGCTTGAGGTTATTGAGCCCGAAGTCGCGGCTCGGCGCGCCGTGGAAGACCAGCGGCATATTCTGGCGCTCCGCCTCTTCGTAGATCGGCCAGTAGGACTCGTCGCCGAAATGCTTTCCGTTGACCGTGACGGAGGGCAGCAGCATGGCGACGATGTTCTTGCGCTCGTTTCTGCAGCGCGCGACTTCCTTGACCGCGGTTGGGACGTCGTTATAGGGCGTCATCCCGACGCCGTAGAGTCGGCGATCCTGTCTGGTGTATTCCGCCTCCATCCAATTGTTGTAGGCGATGCATGTCGCGGTCTGGAATTCCTCGGACTGCATCAGCCCGAAGGCAAGACCGGCCGTCGGGTAGAGCACGCTGCCTTCCAGCCCGACCTTGTCGAGGATCTCAGACCAGATCTTGGCGTCGGTCGACCAGTATTTTCTCCCCTCGTCGCCTTCCTGAACGATGGTGCTGCGCGCCCAGCCGTCGAGGCTGGGAAATATGGTCATCCCGTCGAGCCGTCGATTGCCCTTCCACTTGCCTTCGTAATACGAAGACAGCCCGGCATCGGTCTCCAGGACATGCCCGTCGCCGTCGAAGACCGGTATCTTGTGTTTCATAGTCAAGCTCCCGTCGTTGGCCGGTGGCGTCTGCCGCAGCACATTTGGTTCGTCGCGGATCGTGCAATCTCGATCGTTTCCTGTCTATCGAAATCGCAGGGGTCCGATGGCCGCCGCCGGATTCGTTGACGCCCTGCGGCCGGCGTGTGAGGCTCGCGGCAAATCGAAGATTGGGGAGACCCGGACGATGCGCGTGCAATCGACGAATCCGGCGAAGCTGGCCGGGATGTTCCGCCAGGAGTTCGAGCTGTGCAACGTCCAGCCGGGCGAGACCATCGCCTTGCTGAGCGATATCGCGACCCGCCGCGACTTTGTCGCGGCGTCATTCGCGGCCGCCCAGGAGCTTGGCGCGGACGCCTATGAGATGTGCGTCAACGCGGTGCCGTCCTGGACCAAGGTGGGCGTGGAGACCGTCGGCGCCTGCAAGGGCACCCTCGAAGCGCTGTGCGCGGCCGACATGCTGGTCTGCCTGCACATCCCGCTGTTCACCAAATGGCTCCAGCAGGTGCGCGATACCGGCGCCCGGGTGCTGATGGTGATCGACCACCCCGACGACCTGGGGCAGGCGATGGCCCCGCCCGGGCTCAAGGAGGCGGTGATCCATGCGGGCAAGCGGCTCGAAGAAGCCCGGACCATGCGGATGTTCAACGAGGCCGGCATGGATCTTGCCGTCGAGCTCGGCGAGTACCCGGTGATGATCCAGTACGGCTTCGCCGAGGAGCCCGGCCGGTTCGACCATTGGGGCGGCGGCCATGTCCACACCTTCCCGAACGAGGGCTCGGCCAACGGCACGGTGGCGATCAGCCCCGGCGACTTCGTGGTGCTGCCCTATAACCGCTACGTCACCGACGAGATCCGGATCGAGGTGCGCGACGGCTTCATCCGCAAGATCGAGGGCGGGCTCGACGCCAGGCTGATGGCCTCCTGGCTCGACGACAACCGCGCCCACGCGAACGATATGGACGGGCATGCGATCTCCCATCTCGGCTGGGGGCTCAACCCGCAGTCGCGCTGGGACAACGTTGCGCTCTATGGCGACGATCCCGACCGGTCCAACGCCGCACTCAGAACCTTTGCCGGCAACTTCCTGTTCTCGACCGGGCCCAACTCGCAGGGCGGCGGCAAGCGGACCACCAAGGGCCACTACGATGTGCCGATGCGCGACTGCTCGATCATGCTCGACAACGACCTGATCCTGGACAAGGGCAGGTTCGTCGATCCCAGGATGGCGGTGCCGCGCGTCCTGCGATGAACGAGGAAGCGAAGCCGCAAAAACCTTCGGTCGCCGAGGCCTTCGAGGAGTTTCCCTACTACGAGGCAGGCAAGGTCCCGCAATACCACCGCTATCACGCCGAAATCTCATACCTCGACGAGCTCGAGCGTATCTGGGGCAAGCCGTGGGGGGCGCAAGGAATCGGCCGGCTGCGCGAGGTGGCGATGGTCAAACCGACCGAAGCCGAGGTGCTCGAGCTCTACGAGCAGGATTCCTCGTTCTTCGTCTTCAACGGCACCACGCCGGATCTCGCGCTCATGCAGGAGCAGCACGGGCGATTGGCGAAGACCTACGAGGATCTCGGCATCACCGTGCATGAGATCCGCTGGGCCGACGACCCGCCGATGGCGGCCTATGGACCGATGAAGCGGTCGATCTCGGCCGCCGCGGGATTCGTGATCGACGGCGGCGCGATCATCCCGCGCGAAGCCACGCCCTACTGGCGCGGCCGATCGCGCTACGTCGCCAAGGCGTTGAGCGATCTCGGCTGTCCGATTCTCTACACCGTGCATGGCACAGGCGTGTGCGAGATCGGCGCCGCGGTGCGTATGGCCGACGACTTCATCGTCCTGATGCTGTCGAGCGACTGCAACCGGGAGGGCGCGGACCAGGTGATCCCGATCCTGGAGCGCGCCGGCTACGCTCACATCCTGCTCGCGCGCAGCCCGGGCCCGCTCTACGACTTCCACGACGAAGTCCCGGGGTGGATGCATGCCGACATGTGGCTCCTGCCGCTCGATGTGCGCCTCGCTCTGATCTATCCGCCGTGGTGCGACTACCAGACCGTCCGCGACCTGCACGCGCTGGGCTACGAGCTGATCGAGGCGCCGCGCGACGAGATCTGGCTCTACCCGGCCAACGGCATCACGGTCGAGCCGCGCCGGGTGATCATGAACGCGAGCGCGACCAGGACCCGCAAGCTCCTGGAGAACAAGGGCGTAGAAGTCATCCCCCTCCCCTACGACGAGGTCCACAAATACGGCGGCGGCATCCGCTGCAACACCATGCAACTCATCCGCGACCCGGGGCCGCGGCTGGGGTAGCGGATGCGGCGGTCGCGGTCGTTCGCCGTATTAATCCCCGATGCGGGTCATTCGAAGACCTTCACGAACATCAGAACGGAAGTTTGATAAGGAGTTCTCCCCCAGCGGCGGACGATCCGGGCAGCGCCCCGGTCGAATGAGCGCAGGCCGCCGCCGCAAGGCCGACGGGCGAGCCGGTTTACGCGGGTTTACGACTCCGGCATGATTTTGGCTAACTGACCCGCCGAGGATATGGCGGGCGCAAATCGAAACTATTGAGGCAGGAGGCAAGGATGCCCAAACGCTTACTCTCCGCGGCCGCAGGCGCCGCCGTCGCGCTTGCGGCAGGTGCGGCCGGGGCCGCGGACTCGATCAAGATCGGGTTTTCCCACTCCAAGACGGGGATCTTCGCCCAGGCGGCGATCTCGCAGCTTCAGGCCTACGAGCTGTGGCGCGAGCAGGTCAACGCACGCGGCGGGCTGAACGTCGCCGGCACCAAACGCATGATCGAGTTCGTCCGCTATGACGACCAGTCGAGTTCGGGCAAGGCGGTCCAGATCTACGAGAAGCTGATCACCGACGACAAGGTCGACCTGCTGCTCTCGCCCTGGGGAACCTCGCTCCACTTCGCCATCGCCAGCGTCATCCAGCGCTACAGGTTTCCGGTCGTCGGCAACACGGCGGCCTCGGTCCAGCTCCGCGACCTGAAAGCCGGCAATCTCTGGTTCCCGACCTCGCTGTTCCCCGACAAGCAGTCGAGCGAACTGTCCAGGCTCCTCAAGGCGCAGGGCGTCGAGTCGGCCGCGCTGATCACCAACCAGCTCCCCTACACCCAGGAGAACAAGAAATTCGTCGTCCCCGCGCTCAAGAGCGCCGGCATCGAGCTGGTGATCGACGAGGACTATCCGCCCAACGTGAAGGACCTCACCCCGCTCTTGAACAAGATCAAGAACGCCGAGCCGGATGCGGTGCTTGCCTACACCTATCCGGCGGACGCGGTGCTCTACGTCAAGGGCGCGCGCGAGGTGGGTCTGAACGCCGGCGCCCAGGTCGTGCTGCTCGGCCCGCAATACGATTTCTTCGCCAAGATCTTCGGCCCGGCGCGCAACGGTATCCTGACCATGGGCCACTGGACCCCGCTCAGAACCGATTGGCCGAGCGCGAAGACCTTCGCCGATGCCTTCCGGGCGCGCTGGAAGACCGAAGCCGACTTCCTCGATGCGCCGCTTGCCTACGTCTCAGTCGAGATCCTGGAGCAGGCCGTCGCGGTCGCCGGCACAGACAAGGACAAGCTGCGCAAGGCCATCTCGTCGATGACCTTCAGGACCATCAACGGCCCGGCCAGGTTCGAAGGCATCCAGAACGTGCTGCTGCCGACGATGATCTCGCAGATCCAGGACCAGAAGCAGCACATCGTCTGGCCGCCCGATCAGGCGACCGCCAAGGTGATCGCCAAGCCGGCCTGGAAATAGCCCGGCGGACAGGTCCCGTCCCGCGCCCTGCGGGACGGGACAGCGCGTAACGCCGGGCGCCGACGATGGCTGACATCTTTTCCGGCCAGCTCCTGATTGCCGTGCTGGTGCTCGCCGCGATCTATGCGCTGGTGGCGCTCGGGCTGAACCTGATCTACGGCACGATGCGGCTCTTGAACGTCGCCCACGGCGAGATCCTGATGCTGGGCGGCTATTTCGCCTACTGGTCGTTCACCCTGACCGGGATCGGCCCAATCTATTCGATGGTGGCCGGGCTGATCCTGGCCGGAGCGTTCGGCGCGCTGGTCTACCACACTCTGTGCCGCCGGGTGCTTGCCTCCTCCCGGCTGGTCGAGCAGATCGAGGCGAACTCGCTGCTGGTCCTGTTCGGGGTCTCGATCATCCTGCAAAATGTCGTTGCACTGTCGTTCACCGCCACCGCGCGGGCCTATTCCTATCTCGATCAGATCGTACGCATCGGCAGCTTCCAGGTGACCGCCGACCGGTTGGCAGTGCTCGGGATCGGGCTTGCGGCCTGCTTCGCCTGCGTGGCCTTTTTCCGGATGTCGACGACGGGTCTTGCCATCCGCGCGCTGATCCAGCAGCCCGACGCCGCCATGCTGGTCGGCATCAACGTCGAGCGCGTGCGCCTGATCAGCTTCTCGCTCGGCTTCGGCATCGCCGGGCTTGCCGGCTGCCTGATCAGCATGATGGAGCAGGTCTCGCCCTTCATGGGCTTCCCGTTCACCATCGCGGCATTCGTGGTGATCATCCTGGGCGGGCTCGGAAATCTCATGGGCGGGCTGGCCGGTGCGGCGCTGCTCGCGGTGATCGAGATTTACGGCGTCGCGCTGACCTCGGCCAGCATGCGCTCGATCCTGATCTACGGCGTGTTCATCGGCATCCTGATCTGGCGGCCCCAGGGGCTGTTCGGCGCCGCGCGGGCTACCCGATGAAGGCGACGCGACCGGCCGTCCTCCTCCTTGCCGTCGTCGCCGCGGCGGCGACGCTGCCGCTTTACGCCGGCGACTACATCCTGGGTGTCGCGCTGTCGCTCCTGATGTGGATCGCGCTGACCCAGAGCTGGGTCGTGCTGTCCGCCATGACCGGCTATATCTCGCTCGGCCATGCGGTCTTCTTCGGGGCCGGCGCCTATGTGATGGTGCTGTGCTTCGGCACCCTGCCCTTCTGGCTGTCGGTGATCCTGTCCGGGCTCGCGACCGGTCTGATCGCGCTCCTGGTGGGCTATCCGTGCCTTCGGGTTCGCGGACCCTATTTCGTGATCCTCACCTTCGGCCTGGCGGAGCTGGTCAAGTTCATCGTGATCAATACCGAAGCCGCGCTCGGCAAGTTCGGCCGGCTGTTGTTCGGCGCACCGGGACTCGCCGACCTGTTTCACGTCGTCCTCGCGCTCGCCGCCGCCTCGATGGTCATTACCTACCTCGTGCGGCGTTCGCGCTTCGGCGCGGGCCTGCGCGCAATCCGGGAGAACGAGGGCGCGGCCGAGACTCTGGGCATCAACGTCGGCCGCTTCAAGGTGCTCGCCTTCGCGCTGTCCGCGGTTATCCCGGGCATGGTCGGCGCGGTGATGGTGCTGCGCACGACCTATTTCGAGCCGCTGGACGTCTTCAACCCGATCACGTCGTTTACAATCGTCTCGATCGCCATTATCGGCGGCGGCGACGATGTGCCGGGTCCGCTCTACGGCGCCTGTTTCCTGGTCCTGCTTCAGGAGCTCCTGTGGGCGAACTGGCCGGAGATCTACATGATCCTGCTCGGCGCGCTTCTGATCGGCTTCGTGCTCGGCGCGCCCGACGGAATTCAGGGCCGGATCGCGCTGCTGCGCCGGCGACTTGCGGCATGAGCATCCTGCAGCTCGACGGGCTGTCGAAGAGCTTCGGCGGAGTGCTCGCCATCGATTCCATCGACTTCACGATCGAGCCCGGCGAAATCGTCGGGCTGATGGGCGCCAACGGCGCGGGAAAGACCACGCTGTTCGGGCTGATCGCCGGCAATTTGCGGCCGAGCGCCGGCAAGATCCGGTTCGAGGACCGGCGCATCGACGGTATGCGACCGGATCAGATAAGCCGGCTCGGCATCGCGCGCGCATTCCAGATCGTGCGCCCGTTCACCGGGCTGAGCGTGCTGGAGAACGTCACCGTCGGCGTCCTGTTCGGCAACGGGCGGGAGCTGTCGGTCGCCCGCGCCGAGGCGCGCGCGGGCGAGGTGCTGGCCGAGGTCGGGCTTGCGGACCGGGCCGCGAGCCCCGCCGGCACGTTGACGCTTGCCGGCCGCAAGCGGCTGGAAATTGCCCGCGCCATCGCGACGCGGCCCAAGCTGCTGCTGCTGGATGAGGTCATGGCCGGGCTGACGCCGACCGAAATCGACGAGGCGCTGGCCATTGTCAATGCTTTGCGCGCACGCCACGGCCTGACTATTGTGGTCATCGAGCATGTCATGCGCGCCCTGATGCGGCTGTGCGAGCGCTTGGTGGTGATCCACCACGGCGTCAAAATCGGCGAGGGCAGCCCGCAGGCGATTGCCAATGACGACGCGGTGATCGAGGCCTATCTGGGACGCAGCACGGGATGACCGCCCTGCTCGAGGTCAGCGGTGTCGGCGCCGGCTACGGCGAGGCGAGAATCCTCGAGGACGTCTCGCTCGATGTGGCCGAAGGCTCGATCACCGCCCTGCTCGGCAGCAACGGCGCCGGCAAGACCACGCTGATGCGCGCCCTGGCTGGTCTGCTGCCGCTCGACGGCGGGCGCATCGCGTTTGCCGGCGGCCGGATCGACGGCGCCGCGCCGCATCACCGCGTCGAGCAGGGTATCGCGCTGGTCCCCGAGGGCCGCCTGATCTTCCCCGAGTTCTCGGTCGAGGAGAACCTCCGGGTCGGCGCCGCCGCGGCCCGCGCCCGCGCCGCCGCAGCGGCCCGCATCGAGGAGATGTTCGCCCTGTTCCCGCGGCTGCGCGAGCGGCGGCGCCAGGCGGGAGGCACGCTGTCCGGCGGCGAGCAGCAGATGCTGGCGCTCGCGCGCGGCCTGATGTCCAGCCCGCGCCTCCTGCTGCTCGACGAGCCCAGCCTCGGGCTCGCGCCGACCGTCGTCGCCGACCTGTTCGGGATGATCGTCGAAGTGCGTGCGAGAGGCGTGACGGTGTTCATCGTCGAGCAGGACATCCATGCGACGCTCGCTGTCGCCGACTCGGCCTATGTGCTGGAGAACGGCCGCATCGTGCTGGCCGGCGCCGGCACCGAGCTCTTGGAAAACCCCTCGGTCAAGGAAGCCTATCTGGGGCTTTGAAAGTCCCGTCCGGATTGGATATCCGGCCTTTTGAATGACAGTCTGGCCACGGCGTTCGTGTCGCTCCCGCAAAAGCGGGAGTTCAGATGCGCCTCTGGCGTTCCGCATTCGCGGGAACGACAAAGGATGTCAAGGGAAGCGAACAGATGCGCATCCAGGACTACCCGCCGCAGGAGCCGTTCTCGAAATTCGCGATGCCCTATATCGAGGAGGTCGCGCGCCGTTCGGCCGGCCATGACGGCATCGATGTCCTCTATGGCGACGATCCCTGTCAGGGGATCGCGCTGCATGTGCCGGACGCGCCCAACGGCGCCGTCTTCGCCTTCGTCCACGGCGGCGGCTGGACCAGCGGCTACCGCGAGCACATGAATTTCATGGCGCCGGGAGTCCTCGCCGCCGGGGTGATCTTCGCCAGCATCGGCTACCGTCTGGCGCCGGCCCACATCTTCCCGACGGGGCTCGACGACATCGCGGCCGGCATCATGTGGCTGCGCTCCAACATCGCCGGCCACGGCGGCGATCCTCAACGCATCTTCATCGGCGGGCACTCGGCGGGCGGGCACTACACGGCGCTCGCGGCGGTGCGCGAGGATGTCTTGCCCGCCGGGACCGTCCGCGGCTGCCTGCCGATTTCGGGCGTCTACGACTTCATGCCGGGCAACGGCATGTCCGTGCGCCCGCGCTTCCTGGGGCCGGAGGAGTCGGAAAACGACGCACCGGCGAGCCCGATCCACCGCATCGGCGATGCGGCGCCACCGTTCCTGATCACCCACGGTAGCAAGGATTTCCCCCATCTGATAACCCAGGCCGAGCGGATGGAGGCCAAGCTTACCAGAAAAGGCTGCGACGTCGAGCGCATCGTGCTGGAAGGGCGCGATCATTTCACCGCCAGCCTCGCCGGCGGCGAAGCGGACGGCCCCTGGGTCGGCCGGGCGCTCGCCTGGATGGCGGCCCGCTGAGAGACCGTTCGGCGGCCTTAGCTTCGTGGGCGCGTGCGCTCACCCAGGCGGATCCAGACCGCCTTGCCGTCCGGACCCCACAATCGTAAGCTCAAAACGATCGCATTGCGGCCGCCAAGAGACCGTGTCGTAACAGGGAGATGAATCAGATGCTACGGACATTCAGTGGTTTAGCCGCCGCCGCGCTGGCCGCGGCAGCGCTGGCCGTACCCCAGGCCGCATCGGCCGAGAAGCTGTTCCTGCGCTACAGCCAATGGATTCCGCCGGGTCATTGGAGCCAGCGCGCGCTGCTGCACAAATGGTTCCGGGAGGTGGAAAAGGCGACCGAAGGCCGGGTGGACATTCGGGCCACGGCCAAAGGGCTTGGCGCCCCGCCACGCCAGTACCAACTCGCCGTCGACGGCATCGCCGATGTGGTCTGGGTCACCCACGGCTACACCCCGGGCAGCTTCCCGCTGAGCGAGATGCCCGAGCTTCCGTTCATGACCAAGTCCGCCGAGGCGAACTCGGTCGCCTACTGGCGCGTGTTCAAGAAGATTTTCGAGCCGGCCGGGATGCACAGAGACGTCCATACACTGACTGTCTTCCTGCACGTCCCCGGCCAGATCTACAACAACAAGCGCGCGATCGGCACGCTGGAGGACATCAAGGGCCTCAAGCTGCGCATTCCCAACAACACCACGTCCAACGCGCTCAAACTGCTCGGCGGCGTGCCGATGGCGGCCCCGGTCACAAAGCTGCGCGACGGACTCGCCAAGGGCGTGTTCGACGGCACGACGCTGACCGATGAAGCGATCTATGCCTTCAAGATCGGCAAGTTCGTCAAGTTTGCCACCCACATTCCGGGCGGGCTGTACAATGTCAGCTTCGCCATGGCCATGAACAAGGGCAAGTGGAACAAGATCTCGTCCAAAGATCAGATAACGATCATGGCCGCCGCCGGCGAGGTGCTGGGCGGCCACCGAATCGCGCGCACATGGGACGAGCGCGAGCAGTGGGCGCCGTCTCAGCTCAAGAAGGACGGGGTGACCTGGACCACGCTCAAGGGCAAGCCGCTCGCCGAGCTCAAGATGAAGCTCGCGGTCTACGAAGAGAACTGGATCAAGAAGGCGGCCAAATCCGGCGTCGACGGCGCCGCCGCGCTGAAGATGTTCCGCGAAGAAATCGCGAACTACGGCTCGTAGAGAGCGCAACCGCAATCGCGGCGATGGGCGGGCCGGACCGTCCATCGCCGCGCGAGCATCCCGACATGACCGAGCAAGCCGGCGTCCGCGCCGAGACCCCGCTTGAAGACCGCCTCGCGCAATGGCTCGACAACACGCTCGGCGTCGTGCTGGCGGTCCTGGTCTTCGCGATGATGGTGCTGACGTTCATCGACGTGGTCGGGCGGGCGGGGTTCGACCGGCCGGTGCCGGCCGGATTCGAGATCACCGAGCTGATGATGGGCTTCACCGTCTATCTCGGCCTGCCGGTCGTCTGCGCCAGGCGCGAACACATCACCATCGGGCTGCTCGATCACCTGTTCAAAGGCAACGTCAAGCGGGTCCAGCACTTCATCCTCAACGGCGTCATGGGCGTCCTGTCGCTGATCTGGGCACGGGAAGTCTGGATCCAGGGTGACTCTCTTAACGCCGCCAACGAGGAGCTGATGTTCCTCGAGATGCAGAAATCTCCCTTCGTCTACGGCATGTCGGCGCTCACGGTCGTCGCGGCCGTGATATTTCTGATCCTCGCCGGCCGCACGCTCACCGCGCCGCCGCGGGTGGGTTGACGGCATGGAGATCGTCGCCCTCGGCTTCGTCATCCTGTTCGTACTGCTTCTCGTCCAGGTGCCGATCGCCTTTGGCATGGCGATCGTCGGCACGTTCGGATCGGCTTATTACATCGGCCTGCTCCCCTCGATCCGCAGCATCGGCAGCACCGCCACCGACATGGTGCTGCAGTACGATTTCTCTGTCCTTCCGCTGTTCATCCTGATGGGCAATTTCGTCGCGCGGTCGGGCATCAGCCAGGATCTCTACGAGGCGTCCAACCGTTGGCTGGGGCATTTCCGCGGCGGGCTCGCGATGGCGACGGTGGTTGCCTGCGGCGGCTTCAGCGCGGTCTGCGGGTCGAGCTTTGCAACCGCGGCGACGATGTCCAAGGTCGCGATGCCGCCGATGCGGAGCTTCGGCTATGCCGACAGCCTGGCCGCCGGCTCGATCGCCGCCGGCGGCACACTCGGCATCCTGATCCCGCCCTCGATCGCGCTGGTCTTCTACGGCATCATGACCGAGACCGATATCGGCCAGCTTTTCGCCGCCGGAATCATACCGGGCATCCTCGGCATTCTCCTGTACGCCGGCGCGGTCGCGGTAGTGACCCGGATCAACCCGAAGCTCGGCCCGCCGGCCGAGGCCGCGCCGTGGGCCGAGCGCATCCGCGCGCTGCGGGGCGTCTGGGGGATGCTGGTCCTGTTCCTGATCGTCATGGGCGGGATCTATGTCGGCTGGTTCACGCCGACCGAAGCAGCCGGCATCGGCGCCATGGGCGCCTTCGTCATCGCACTTGCACGGAGGACGCTGACTTGGCGGGTGACGATCGAGATCCTGGCCGAGAGCGGGCGCACGACCGCAATGCTGATGGCGCTGCTGATCGGCTCCTTGCTGTTCGCCAACTTCATCAACCTTTCGCGCCTCCCTAACGTCCTGGCCGACTGGTTCGAATCCGCTCAGATGGCGCCGATCTGGGTTGTGATCATGTGCGTTGCGATCTACATCGTGCTCGGCTGCATCCTGGAAAGCGTCTCGATGATGCTGCTGACGGTGCCGGTCTTCTATCCGGTCATGCAGGCGCTCGGCTTCGACCTGGTCTGGTTCGGCATCGTCGTCGTGGTGGTTATCGAGATCAGCCTGATCACACCGCCGATCGGGCTCAATGTCTTCGTTCTCAATGCGATGCTGCCCGATATCAAGCTCACCGAGATCTTCCGCGGGGTGATTCCGTTCGTCGCGGCCGATCTGGTCCGCATCGTGCTGATCGTCTCGATCCCCGGCCTGTCGCTCTTCCTGCCGGGCTTCATGGAATGAACCGGCGGCCCGACGGCCGATCGCCCGGATGCGGAAGGCGTCGGAACGTGGACACGCGGCCGGCCGCGCCGGATAATTCGGCAGGAACATACCATGAATGGGAGGCAGTGGGACGGATCGTGTCGAGCCGGGCCGAAGTCAACGCCAATCCGGGCGAGTTCATCTGCACCAACGACGCCGACCTGACGCCCGCCACGCACGAGGGGGTGGACGAAAAGATCCTCGAACGGATCGTCGACCCGGACAAGGGCCGCGCGACGACGCTGATGAAGGTCGTACCCGGTCCACGATTCATATGGCTGAGACCCTCGCGCGGTTCCGCGACTGAGCGCGCGCACGGGCGCGGACAACCCCTTCAGATGCCCGCATCCGGGTCTTTTTCGGTCTCGGGCTGACGTCGTCCGGCGGGCCGGTCGCTCATCTGGGCTATTTCCGGGAGGCTTTCGTCGTCCGCCGCCGCTGGATTGACGACGACGCCTATGCGGACCTCGTCGCGCTGCGCCAGTTCCTGCCGGGTCCGGCGTCTTCCCAGGTCGGCACCGGGATCGGGATCGCCAGGGCGGGGTTGGGCGTCGCGATCGCGGCTTGGCTCGGCTTCACCTTGCCCTCCGCGGTTCTACTCTGCGCGTTCGGCTACGGCATCCTGTCCTACGCCGAGACGATCCCGTCCGGGCTGCTGCACGGGCTGAAAGTGGCCGCGGTCGCGATCGTCGCCCAGGCCGTATGGGCGATGGGCCGGACGCTTTGCCCCGATGCGCCGCGAGTGAGCTTCGCCGCGGTCTCGGCCATCGCGGTCCTTGCCGCGCCGAGCCCGCTGCTCCATGTCTCTGTCATCGCCGCGGGCGGCATCGCGGGTTGGCTTTTTCTGCCCGTCGCGGCCCGGCAACCGGCCGGCGAATTGGGCATCCGCCTGCCAAAATCCGTCTCCTTCGCCATGCTCAGCCTGTTTCTGGCCTTTCTCCTCGGCCTGCCGCTCGTGGCCGCATCCTACCCCGCACAGTGAGTTCTGCTCGTCGACGGCTTCTACCGGTCAGGCGCGCTCGTGTTCGGCAGCAGTCATGTGGTCCTGCTGCTGCTACAGGCCGAAGTCATGCCGCCTGACTGGGTGGAAAAGGATGTTTTTCTCGCCGGCTATGGCGCCGCCCAGGCCGCGCCAGGGCCGCTGTTCACCTTCGTGGCCTATCTCGGCGCCGTGATGGCCGCGCCGCCGCAGGGTTGGGCCGGCGCCTTGATCTGTCTCGGCGCGATCTTCGCGCCATCCTTTCTGCTGGTCGCCGGCGTGCTGCCCTTCTGGGAGTCCGTCCGCCGGCTCAGGTCCGCCCGGAAGGCGATGTGCGGGGTCAACGCCGCCGTCGTCGGCCTGCTGCTTGCCGCGCTCTACGATCCGATCTGGACCGGCGGCGTCCGCAGGCCAAGCGATTTTGCCCTGGCGCTGGCCGCATTCACGGCGCTGGCGTTCTGGAAGCTGCCGCCCTGGCTGGTGGTGGTCCTGGGCGCCCTCGGCGGCTGGGTGCGTGAGCGCTTGCGAGGAAATCCTCCAGCCCGCATGTCGTGCCCCCATGCCGTGCCGAGGGGCGCCCGAACCCGGCGCGGGAGTCCGACCGGCTCAGCGGCGCCCGTCCGGATCTGCCCGCTACTTCGGTTGTTTCTGTCGAAGGTATTTTGGTGTGCGCACCAGGACTCGAACCTGGGACCCACTGATTAAAAGACCGCACCGGCGCCCGAGGATTCGCCCGCTTCAGCCACGCGCTGAGCCGCGCCAGCATCGAAGGTGGACCGGCGCGGTGCGGGGGGGGGCAACCCCTGGCCGGAGATCTCGCTGTACGGGCTTCCTGGCGCGTCCTGCCTGGTGCGTCCTGGCGGCCCTTTTACGGCGCCGCCGCATCGGCAATCGGAGCGGGACGTTCGGCGTGGAAAGCGCCGAACCCCATGAAGAAAACCGATTAAGATCAAAGGCGTCGTAGAATTCGGGCCAATCGCGCCAGGGTTCCGAGCGTGCCCAGCCATCCCGCACCCGTCGGCCGGGCGCGGCGGACTGTTTCCCGCGCCGGTGGCGCCAAGCCTTTCCGGGCGGCTCGCCAGTCCTTCGGGCGCTGCCATTCGCCAGCCCACAATCCTGCTTGTGCGCGCTTCGCCCGGCGTTCGTCGCCGCTGTAGTCCGGGGGGCCGTATTCGGCGACGGCGAAGCCATTGCGGACCAGCCATTTGCAAGCATCTTCGCGCTTACGGCCATTTGTCAGAATGACGCGACCAAGGGTTCGCCCGTAGCGGTCGGTTCCTTTCCCGGCATCTTCGATGTTGACGCGCCATCCCTCGCGCTGGCGGCGGCGAAGGTGCGCGACGAATGCATCCGTTGCAGCTTGCCCGGCGTCGAATTTACGCCCCCGGGCGTCGGTTGCGGGCTGGCCGTTTTCGGGTGCATCGATGCCTGCGAGGCGAACCGGGCCGACGCCGGGCAAATCGAGCGTGTCGGCGTCGATCAAGCGGCCTTGGCTCATAGCAGCTTGAGCGCGGCAATCGCGATTCCGACGACGGCGACGGCCTGCAACATCATGGCGCGGTATATCCGGGCTTCAAGGCTGACGAGGTTCGCCAGCGTGGCGAGCGCCGCATGGTCGGCGGCGCGGCCCGGTGCACCGCTTTGGCCGGCGCTTCGGCCTGGTTGCGCTGGCCGGTGCGTATCTCGGTGGCGACGGCTTCGGCATGGTCGCGGCTCGTGTCTGCGTTTTCGAGGTTGCGGACGGCGGCGAGGGTATCGAATGGTGTGGAGGTCATGGCGATCTCCTATGGGCTAGAGGTATTTGGCGACCGCGCCGCGTTCGGTTCTCGCAATTTCAACGGCTTCGAGGCGTTGGGCTTCGGACCGCGAAAGCCCCGACGCTACAAAGGCAACGCGCATGGATTGCCCGGCGGCGATTCGGCTTTGAATGGACAGGGTTTCAAGCATATGGCTCGATAGTCGCCGCAAGAGTAAGCGTCCAGTCTGCCCGACACAGGCGGACCCGTCGGAAAATTCGAGCCAGTAGACGGTGTGCCCTTCGGGCGGTTCACCGGTAATGCAGCGGAGGTTTGCCTGCGCAATCGCCTTTCGGTTCGCGGCGGTCATGCCGGCGGACCCGCGAATGGGACGTGCACGAACTGGGCCGCTTCCCGCTGTCATCTGTCCGCCTTTCGTGGCTGAGTGACATGCTGGAGAAGGGCGCCAAGCGCCGCGCCAGTGAGGACAGACAGCGCAAGAGCGACACAACGCAGACCGGCGGACATCTCGCCGAACGGGACACCGGTGAGAATGGACAGCGCCACAAACGGCGCCATGAAGGCCGTGCCGAGACCGGGCGATACCTGAAAACCCAAAAACAGCCCGACAAGGGGCGCGAGCAGGCCAAAATGGCCCCCGCGATCAGTCCCGTCCGAAGGGACCGAAGGCCGGTCGGCGCGACAAAATGGCGGGACAGTCTCATCGGTGGCCTCTCCGCCAGTCCCACGGGGCCACAAACGCGCCCTGCCAGAGACCGCGCCGCGCCGCCCGGGCGCGGCGGCCTCCCGCGAGACATAATCCGCACTGCAGCAGCGGAGCGCGTGACCTTCGCTGACCGTCCAGGCGTTCAGATCGACCCCGCCCTGGCGGCAGATCGCGATGAGCCGCCCGTAGCGACAGGGCTACCCAGCGCCGTTCTCGCAGGTCTGGCCGCTCTCGGGCGCGTCAATCCCGTGTATCCGGATGCGCTGTCCGCGTATCTCAAGCGTGTCGCCATCGATCGCCGATGCCGTAACGGCGCGCGTGTCAACGCCCTGCGCGGTCTCCCTGGCTTCTCGATGGCAATGCCAGGGCCTTGCGCCGCCGTGACATCCCTCGGCGTTTGTCCTCCCGGAATGCGGCGGCGCGGCCAGCGGCCTGCTATTTTTCGGGTCAAGCGTGTACATGCCGCAACCGGGTGCCCGCGCCGCGTCCGGCGAGCTCGCCCCGGCTGACGATCATCTGCTGGTCCCCGTGAGTACGGTGCACGCAATCAACGTTTCGAGCGCCCGCATGGCTTCGGCGTGACGCTGGTCATCGGCGGCGCGTCCGGCGGCGATCCCGACATCGCGCGCGCTGGCGCTTTGCTGCATCAGGCGTAAGCCCCAGGCAATCAGGGCGCATTGCGCGATCCCGATGGCGACGCTGCCGACAGCGGCCCATGCGGAGACTTCCTGCCAGCCCAGCGAGGCGGCGTGAAAGGCCAGCGTGGCGGTTTCAAACTCGGTCATGGCGGGCTCTCTTGTCCCGATAACTGTAATTATCGGAAGCTATATGTCCGTTATCAACATCAAGGTCCCGCCGGAACTTCGCGCACGCGCGAGCGCATGTGCGAGGGCCGAAGGACTGAACCTGCCCGAGTACATCCGCAGCGCCATTGTCGCGCGATGCGAGACGACCGAGCGCAAGTCCGGCCAGCGCGCCCGGACGGTGCGGCCGTCCGATGGACCGCGAAGACCGCCGGGCATCCTGTCGTTGCTTTCGGCCGCATCGCGCGGCCCCGGTGCGCTGGCCCGCAACCGTGGCCGGGCGGCGCTGTTCCGGGCCGGGCGGCGGAAGCGCCTGCTGTGACGCCATGCACCATGTCGGGCTTGCAATCGGCCGCGCTGTGGCGGAACCTGCCAGGGCTTTCCGATGCGCCGGCCACGGTGGGCGATGCCGACCAACCGCCCGCAGCCGCGCCCTGGTGCGCACGGGTCCATCACCCTGGTCTCAACGTGGCCCCGGACGCCACCGCGTGGCTGAGCGAGGTCGAGCGATGCACGGCCTGGGCGCTGCGGTCGGTTCACCGTGAACCGGAGCCGATCCCGTGAACTGGATGCGTGACCTGTCCAGCCGAAGTGGGCCGGACCCGGATTTTCGCCGTCGCCGAAGCGCGAACATGAAGCCGGGCGAAAGCACACGTCAAGCCCGCGACCGATGGCGTGACACTGGCGCGTGCCGAGACTGTGGCGAGCCAGCCGGCGGCCGCTCGGAGTGCGGCTTATGCCGGCCCGCGTGAGCGGCGGCGTGAGCAAGCCAAACGCAGTTGATGGACGATATGGCACCGGCCCCCGTCCGCCTCCTCGGCGAACCGCACGCCGCCCGCACGCCGGATTGCAGCCCCCGTCACCCCGGTGGTGACACGGCGCTTAGTGCTGTCTGGCGATATTCCCCTAACCTATTGATTTTATTGGTGCGCGCACCAGGACTCGAACCTGGGACCCACTGATTAAAAGTCAGTTGCTCTACCGCCTGAGCTATGCGCGCGCCGGCCGCGGGACACTATGGGGCAGGGCTCCGGGGGTCAAGGCGGCCGAGCGCGAAGAAGCCGGCGCCGGCCCGCCGGCCGGACCGGGCCGAACGCCGATCAGGAAAGCCCGCAGCGCTCGACCAGCCTGGCCGAGACACGCGGCGAGACGAACGCGGTGATGTCGCCCCCGAGCATCGCGATCTCCTTGACCAGGCGCGAGGCGATGAACTGGTGCTTGTCTGAGGCCATCAGGCTGATGGTCTCCACGCCCGGATTGAGCTTGGCGTTCATCGACGACATCTGGAACTCGTAGTCGAAGTCCGAGACCGCGCGCAGGCCGCGGATGATCACCCGGGCGCCGTTCTCCACCGCGAAGTCCATCAACAGATTGTCGAAGGCTTTGACCAGCACCCGCTGGTTGCCGCCGTCGTTGAGCGAAGCGACCTCGTCCTCCACCATCCGGACTCGCTCCCCGACATCGAACAGCGGGGCCTTGCCAGCATTGACCGCGACGCCGACGACCACGCGGTCGACGACATTGGCCGCGCGCTGGATGATGTCGAGATGCCCGTTGGTGATCGGGTCGAACGTTCCCGGATAAACCCCGATCCGAATGTCGGCCATCGCCGATCGCTCCTCCTTCTGCAGTGGCGCCGTCTCGGTCGGCCGCCTCAGAGCGTACCGTTGCCGTTGGCGCCCTCTTCGATGTCGTCTGACGCGTCGGCCAGGCGGGCCACCGAGACCACGCGCGCTCCTTCAGCGGTCGAGAAGAGCTTGACCCCCTGGGTGCGCCGCCCGGCGATCCGGACATCGTCGATCGGCGAGCGGATCATGGTTCCGCCGTCGGTGACCAGCATTATGTGGTCGCCCGGCCCGACCGGGAAGGCGGCCACCACCGGGCCGTTCCGCGCCGATGTCTCGATGTTGACGATTCCCTGCCCGCCCCGGTTGGTCACCCGGTACTCGTAGGCCGAGGTCCGCTTGCCGTAGCCGTTCTCGGTCACGCTCAGGATGAACTGCTCGGAGTCCTCGAATCGGGCAACGTCCTGATCGTTCAGCCCGAGGCGGTCGTCGGCGCCGGTGCCGTTCGCCTCGGCCCGCCGCCGGTCGTTGGCGTAGCGGATATAGGCATCGCGCGTCTCGGTATCGAAATCGGTATGACCCAGCACGGTCATCGAGACGATCTCGTCGTCGGCCAGGCGGATGCCGCGCACGCCGGTCGAGGTCCGGCCGCTGAACACTCGAATCTGGTCGACCGCGAAGCGGATGCACTTGCCGCTGCGTGCGGCGAGCAGGATGTCCTCGCGATCGGTGCAGGTCTCCACGCCGACCAGCCGGTCGCCGTCCTCCAGCTTCATGGCGATCTTGCCGTTGGCCATGATGCTGGCGAAGTCGGTCAGCCGGTTGCGCCGCACGGTGCCGCTGGCGGTGGCGAAGACGATGTCGAGATCCTTCCAGGTCGCCTCCTCCTCGGGCATCGGCATGACGGTGGTGATGATCTCGCCTTCTTCCAACGGCAGCAGGTTGACCAGCGCCTTGCCGCGGGACTGCGGCGTCGCCCCGGGCAGACGATAGACCTTGAGGCGATAGACCTTCCCGCGCGAAGAGAAGAACAGTACCGAGGTGTGGGTGTCGCAGACGAAGACCTTCTCGAGAAAGTCGCCTTCCTTGGTGGCCATCCCCGAGCGGCCCTTGCCGCCGCGGCGCTGTGCGCGATAGGTCGACAGCGCAACGCGCTTGATGTAGCCCGAATGAGTGACGGTGACGACCATCGCCTCGCGCTGGATCAGGTCCTCGATGTCATGCTCGGCCTCGGCCTCTTCAAGTCTCGTGCGGCGCGGCGTGTCAAAGGCCTTCTTGATCTCCTCCAGCTCGTCCCGAAGAATTCCGAGGATCCGCTCGCGCGAGTCCAGGATCGCGAGATAGTCGACGATCTTCTCGGACAGCTCCCTGAGCTCGTCGCCGATCTTGTCGCGCTCCAGCGCGGTCAGGCGCTGCAGGCGGAGGTCCAGAATGCCGCGGGCCTGGGCTTCGGACAGCGTGTAGGCGCCATCGACCACCGCACGCCCCGGCTCGTCGAGAAGCGCTATGATGGGTGCGACGTCGACCGCCGGCCAGGGAGTCGCCATGATCTGTGCGCGCGCGGCCGCCGGGTCGGGCGACTTGCGGATGAGTTCGATCATCGCGTCGATGTTCGCCACCGCGATCGCCAGCCCCGCCAGGAGATGCGCCCGCGCGCGCGCCTTGCCGAGCTCGTGGACCGTGCGCCGCCTGATCACCTCCTCGCGGAAGTCGGTGAAGGCGCGCAGCATGGCCTTCAAGTTCATGATCTGGGGCCGGCCGTGGTCGAGGGCCAGCGTGTTCACGCCGAAGGTCGATTGCAGGGGCGAGAACCGGAAGAGCTGGTTGCGCACGATCTCGGCCAATGCATCGCGCTTGAGTTCGACAACCACGCGCACACCGCGACGGTCGGATTCATCGCGCAGTTCCGAGATGCCTTCGATGCGCTTCTCGCGCACCAGCTCGGCGATCTTCTCGATCATCCGCGCCTTGTTCACTTGATAGGGAACCTCGGTGACGATGATCGCCTTGCGGTCCTTGCGGATGGTCTCGACACAGGTGCGCCCGCGTATCACCACCGAGCCGCGGCCGTAGTGATAGGCCGAGCGTATGCCGGAGCGGCCGAGGACGATCCCGCCGGTTGGGAAGTCCGGACCCGGCACGATTTCCATCAGCGCATCGATCCCGATCTCCGGCGCGTCGAGCAGCGCGAGGCAGGCATCGACGATCTCGCCCAGATTGTGCGGCGGCACGTTGGTCGCCATGCCGACGGCGATCCCGCCGGCGCCGTTGACCAGCAGGTTTGGGATCTTCGCCGGCAGCACCTCGGGCTCGCGCGAAGTTTCGTCGTAGTTGGCCTGAAAATCGACGGTCTCGCGGCCGATGTCTTCCAGCATCTCGTGCGCGGCCCGGGTCAGCCGGACCTCGGTGTAGCGCATCGCCGCCGGCGGATCGCCGTCCATCGAGCCAAAATTGCCCTGACCATCGATCAGCGGCAAACGCATGGAGAAGTCCTGCGCCATGCGCACCATCGCATCATAGATCGCCGCGTCGCCGTGCGGGTGGTATTTGCCCATCACGTCGCCGACGATGCGCGCCGACTTGCGGTAGGGCCGGTTCCACTCGTAGCCCGCCTCGTTCATCGCGAACAGGATCCGGCGGTGCACCGGCTTCAGCCCGTCGCGCACATCCGGCAACGCGCGGGCGACGATCACGCTCATCGCGTAATCGAGATACGACCGCTCCATCTCCTCTTCGAGGCTGACCGGCGTGATGTCGAAATCCGGTGTCGGCGGCGGTGCTTGGGCGCCTGTCAATGCACGTCACGGGGCTGGAGAAAGGGTAAGATGGGCGCATTCCAAGCCAGCGGCCGGAACGCATCCCGAACGTCCCGAAATATAGCAGAATCAATTGCCTCGCTCAACGTTGCCGACGGGCCCGACAATCAAGAATACCGCGAGCTCCCGGGACCGACCGGTCTTCGGCGTCGAGTCGCCGAAGGATTGCGTATCTCCGGATGCAGGCCCGCCGCGGGGCGGAATCAAAGGGTTTCGAGATCGCGCCTTGAAACCTGTACTGATCGGTATATTGATTGATCATCGACTCTGACACACCGATCGCAAACATCGGTCGGACCGCCGCCGGGCCGGGCGGCAGAAGGTACGGGTGAGAGCCTTGACGCAATCCGCAGACCCTTTGAGCAGGCTCCGCCGCGGCGCGATCGCGCTGATCCTGGCGGCGCTGAGCCTTACCGGCAGCTTTCCCGGGGCGCTCTCGCCGGCTGCGGCCCAGGACGTCCGGGTCGAAAGGACCAGAGTCGTGCAAACGCTCGCCGGAAAGTTCGACGAATTACCCGCCTCGATCGGCCTGGCCAGCGACGGCAGCGTCATCGAGGTGTTCAAGCGGCCCGACGGCGCGACCTGGACGATCATCGTCACCTTGCCGAACGGCTACAGCCGGGTCCTCGCCAGCGGCGAGGCCTGGATGGCCGTCTCGCCCAGGATCTCCCGCCCCACCTCATGACGGGGTCGGAGCCCCCCTTCAAACCGGGGACATCGCGCTACACCACCACCGGGGATGCCGCCCGACGCCACCTTGAACCTCATGACCGTGACCTCCTTGCTTAAGAACACAAAATGAACACACCCGTTCAGCGGAGGACCATCAAGGATAAGCAGGTTTTTGTATCGTCGGACCGGCGTCCGGCCGGATATGATTTTCCTGCCGGATAGCTGTGAGCGCCGGCGATGCAGCAGGGAGGCCGCGCCAATGGAAATCCCCGTTCAGATCAACTTCAAGGGCCTTGACCATTCCGAGGCAGTGGAGGCGCGGGTGCGCGAACATGTCGCGCGGCTGCAGAAGTTCCACGGCCGCATCACGAGCTGCCGCGTGGTCATCGAAGCACCCGAACGGCGCCACACCAAGGGCAATATGTTCCAGATACGCATCGATGCGACCTTTCCTGGCGGCGAGATCATCGTCAACAACCACTCCGGCGCGAAGCGCCAGCACGCGGACGTCTACGTCGCCATCCGCGACGTCTTCAGCGCCGCGCAGCGCCGGATCAAGGACCGGCGGCGACGGGCATCGGGACGCATCAAACGGCACGAGGCGCCGCCGCACGGCCGCGTGATCCGCCTCTTCCCCGAGGACGGCTACGGCTTCGTCGCACTGTCGGACGGCCAGGAGATCTATTTCCACGGCAACAGTGTCGTCGGCGACGAGTTCGACAAGCTGGAAATCGGCGGCGAGGTTCGCGTCACGGTCGCCGAAGGCGAGAGCCCGCACGGCTCGCAAGCCTCCACGGTCCATCGCATTCGAAAGCACCACGTGGTGGATTGAGACAGCGCTGGTCCGAAGGACTGGCGCGCCCGGCACGATTCGAACGTGCGACCCCTGGCTTCGGAGGCCAGTGCTCTATCCACTGAGCTACGGGCGCGGCGCGGCGGAGCATACGCAATAGCCGCGCGCGGCGCAATTTTGCTGACACTCAGGGTGGCGCGGCGAGGAACCGCTCGCCCGCGCGGTCGGCGCCTGACGGCAACTCGGCGGACGGGTCCTCGATCCAGGCCAGGATGTCGGCGACCACGCGCGCGGCATCGAGGTCGCGCAGCAGCATATGATGGCCGTTCGCATAGACCGCGGCCCGTCCGGGCCCGTCCGTGGGCAGGCCGGCCAGGAGATCGCGCGTCGGCTCCTGCGGCACCAGCTCGTCCTTGACGCCCACCAGGATCAACGTCGGCACGCGCACCCGACGGCCGGCCTCCAGTGCGGCGTCCATCAGTTTGACCAGCCCGTCGATGGCATCGACCCTGGTGCTCTTGATCACCAACGGATCGCGGCTCAGTTCGCGCAGCATCTCGGTATTGTCCGAAGGCAGGATGCGCAGGCCCTCTCCGGTCAGCGGGAACCACGGCGCCACCCGGGCGAAGAACCAGAGCGCCGCGCGCGGGATCGTCCCCAGATGCCGCCGCCCCCGGACCGCCGGGCCGACCAGGATCGCCCCGTCCGCGCCCGCCCCGTCCACGCCGGGCCCGTCGGCGTGTGTGGTGGCCAACAGCGCCACCGCGCCGCCCATGCTGAGCCCCATCATGTGCACCGGGATGCCGGGATGGGCGCGCCGGACAAGGTCGAGCGCGCCGCGGGCATCGGCGACCAGGGTCGCAACACCGGGCCACAGCCGTCGGTTGGGGGCTTGGCCGAAGCCGCGCTGATCGTAGGCATAGACCACCATCCCGTTCGCGGCGAGTTGGCCGGCCGGGCTCTCGAAGGCCTTGGAGTAGTCGTTGAAGCCATGCAGGGCCAGGATCGCTGCGCGCGGCGGCCGCGTGGGCATCCAGCGCCTGAGCGGCAGCACCGCGCCGTCGGCGGCGACGATCCGGTCGGGCTCCAGCCGCGGCTCAGCGATCGCCGGGCCCGCCGGCTCAACCCGCGGCGCGCAGGCCGCAAGCAGCAGGGAGGCGGCCACGGCCGCGCTTGATCCACGCACGCCTTGTTGTATCATCCGGCGCTCTTCGCGATCCGCACCCCGACAACCGCACCGGGACCGCACGCGCCATGGCACAGCCGATCGAGCCTCCCGAGGTCATCGAGGTCGAGGATGTGGACGTTCACTGCGACGGCGGCGACGGCGCGCTGGGCCATCCACGGGTCTATCTGAGCTTGGCCAATGGCGGTCGGGTCGAGTGCCCCTACTGCGACCGGCTGTTCCTGCTCAGGCCGGGCGCAGGCGGCAGCGGCCATCGCTGAGCGGGCGCCCGACTCCGCCAAACCGGCGATAACAGGCGCTCACAGGGCGGATTCGATCCACTCGACGAGCTTGGACTTCGGCAGCGCGCCGACCTTGGTCGCGGCAACCTCGCCGTCCTTGAACAGCATCAGCGTCGGGATGCCGCGCACACCGAACCTGGTCGGCGTCATCGGGTTCTCGTCGATGTTGAGCTTGGCGACGGTGAGTTTGTCGCCCATCTCGGTGGCGATCTCTTCCAGAAACGGCCCGATCTGCTTGCACGGCCCGCACCATTCCGCCCAGAAGTCGACGACCACGGGACCGTCCGCCTTGAGGACTTCGGTCGAGAAGGAATCATCGGAAATCGGTTTTGTAGCCATAACTGACCTCTTCGGCGCGGAATTGCGCACAGCGCGGAATCTAGAATCGGGTTCCGGCCCAGTCAAGGAGCGTGGCGGTCCAGGAGCTCCGCCGGGATGGCCATGGCGCGGGGGCCGACGGTCCAGATCAGCGCGCATCGCACGGGCCGGTCGGGATAGATCTGTTGCAGCAGCGCGCGGTAGGCGGCGAGCTGGCGAAGCTGCGGTGCGGACACGCCGTCCGCACGCGCCGGCGGCTCGCGGTCGGTCTTAAAATCCGCCAGGTCGATGCTGGCCTCGCCGACCCGCAGCCGGTCGATGCGGCCCGAGAACAGGCGGTCGCCGGCCCGTCCGGCGACCGGCGCTTCGGCGAGCGAGCCGGGACCGAACAGGGGCTCGATCTCCGGGGCATCGAGCATCGCGAGCACCTCGCGCGCGAGCGCCTCGCGCTCGGCGGGCGCCAGCGCCAGAACCGGGCGGGCGAGATACGCCGCAACCGCGGCCGCGCGCTCGCTTGCTTCGATGTCGGGCAAGGCCCGCAGCAGGTCGTGCACCACACGGCCGCGCCGCAGCCCCGCGCCGCCATCCGCGCCCAGCGGCGAGCGCACGGCGGTCGGGCCGTCTTCGAGGCGCGAGGGCGCGGCCGCAACCGTCGCCGGCGCTTCGGGCGGCGCCGGCCGGAGCGCCCAGTCGGGCAGCGGATGCACCGCTTCGGGTCCGGCCGCCGGCGGGTCCGCGCGGTCCGGCGCCACCTTCTGCGGGCACGACAATCGCAACGCCCTGCCTGACCAACACTCGATCTCCGGCGCTGCGAGGGTCGTCTCGAACGCCTCGGCGATCGGCTCCAGCGCCCGCTCCACGGCGCGATACCAGCAAGTCTCGGACGGCTTGCGCGACGGCGTGTAGCCGAAAACATGCAACTGGTCCTGGGCCCGGGTCATCGCGACGTAAAGCAGGCGGCGGTACTCCTCGTCGCGCTTCCGCTCCGCCTCGGCCCGGAGCGCCGCGGTGCGCGCATCTTCTTCGAGGCGCGGCGGCCGCCATAGCAGGACCGGGCGGCCGCGCTCGTCTTCCGGCCACAACAGGGGCGAGACATCTCTCGGGGTCTGAACCGTGTCGGCCAGCATGACGATCGGCGCCTCCAGCCCCTTGGCGCCATGGACGGTCATGATGCGGACCTCGTCGCGGCCGGCCTGTTCGAGATCGCGTTTGACCTCGGTGACAGCGGCGCGGAACCAGCTCACGAAGCCCTGTAATGACGGCGGGTGCTCGCGCTCGTAGTCCAGCGCAAGGCTGAGGAATTCGTCGATCGGGTCCTCGGCATCGGGGCCGAGCTGGGCGAGGATGCGTTCGCGCCCGTCCATCCCGGAGAGGATCCGCATGTAGAACTCGAAGGGCGGGACGTAGTCGGCGGCCGACAGAATCTCCAGCAATCGCGTATGCGCCTCGGCAAACTCGGCGTCCTCGGCGCCGAGCTCGACCAGGCGCGCGAACAGGCTCCTTTTATCCCTTCCATGGGCGAGCTCGAACAGCGCGTCTTCGTCGAAGGCGAATAACGGGCCCTTGAGGACGGCCGCCATCGTCAGGTCGTCGTCCGGCAGAAGCGCCACCTCGCCCAGCGCCAGCAGGTCCATGACGGCGAGCTGGCGGGACAGAACCAGCCGGTCGATGCCGGCGACGCCGACCTCGCGCGCCTTGAGAGCGCGGACGAGCTGTTCGAAGAATGCGGTTCGCCGGCGCACCAGGACCATGATGTCGCCAGCGCGAACCGGGCGCCCGCGGCTGGGCAGCAGCGCGCCGAAAGCGATCCAATCGGCGATCTTCTGGGCCATCGCCTCGGCAAGCCGCCAACTCGACTGCTCGTAAGTCGAACGCCGTGCGCCGGGATCGAACGCATCGAACGATCCGCGATCGAACGAGTCGGCCAACGGCCATAGGACCACCTCGCCGGCCTGGCCGACACGGTGGATCTCATGGCGGATCGACGGTTGACCGAGTCCGCTTCGCATTTCGGAATCGGAGAAAACCGCGTCGACGGCCTGCAAGACCGCTGCGCTCGAGCGGAACGAGACCTCGAGCGCGACCGATTCCCAGCCTGCCCCGCCGGCCTCGACGCGGCCGCGGAAATGATCGCGCATCGCGGCGAAGGATGTCGGGTCGGCGCCTTGGAAGCTGAAGATCGACTGCTTGGGGTCGCCGACCGCGAAGACCGTCCGCCCAGCCTCGCGCGCGCCGCGGCCGGCGAAGAAGTCCTCGCTCAGGGCGCGGATCACCGACCATTGCTCGGGGCTGGTATCCTGGGCCTCGTCGATCAGCACATGGTCGATGCCGCCGTCGAGCTTGTAGAGTACCCAGGCTGCTGCCGCCTCGCGCCGGAGCAGACGCCGGACGTTCAGGATCAAGTCCTCGTAGTCGAGCCGGGCGCGGGCGCGCTTCTCCACATCGTAGGCGCCCATCAAGCCGATGGCGAGCCGCGCCAGCGCTGTGGATGCCTCTGCGGTCGCGATGGCGAGGCAGGTCTGGCGCACCGAAAACATGCGTTCGGCCTCTGTGCGCAGGATCTCCAGCACCTCCGGCGCGGCGTCGGCGATGGTCTTGGTCGCGAGCTTCGCCCGAACCGCGCCTTGCTTGGTCAGAAAGGCCGCCGCGTATACGTCGAACCCGGCGATCCGGCCGTCGGGGTCGCCGATCCAGGCCTCGATGACGTCCGCGCGGTCACGGTCGGTCGCGCCACCGAGGGCAAGCGCCGCCGCGGACCGGTCCAATCCTTCTCCGTCGAAAGCCGCATCGTCGGTCGCGGCGCCGAGCGCCTCCCTGACGGTTTGCCCGATGGGGAGTCCGAGCGCGCGATAGATCGCGCCCTCGTCCGGCGGCGCCATCGCCAACACCCGGCCGCGCTCGGCCGCGAGGCTTGTCATCAGCCGGTCGAACCGGTCCTCGCGCAAGCGCACCGAAACCAGGTCCAGCGCCGACTCCTGCCCGGCCATGATCTCGCCGATCACCGTGTCGCGCGCAGCGCGCAGCGTCTCCTGGGCAGTACGCTCGTCCATGACCTCGAAATGCGGCGCGATCCGCGCCTCCAGCGGAAACCGCCCGAGCACGCTTTCGCAGAACGAATGGATGGTCTGGATACTGATCCCCCCCGGGGTGTCGAGCACTTCCAGAAACAGCGCCCGTGCCCGGCAGAGGGCCGTGTTGTCGGGCGCGGCCTCAAGCAGCGCGGCAAGCTTGCCGGCCAGCACCGCCTCGTCGTCGCGCGCCCAGTCGCCCAGCGTCGCATGGATCCGATTGGCCATCTCGGCGGCGGCGGCCCGCGTAAAGGTCAGGCACAGGATGCGCTCGGGCACCGTGCCGGCTAGCAGCAGCCGCAACACCCGATCGGCAAGCACCTTGGTCTTGCCGGTCCCGGCCGATGCGTCGACCCAGGCCGACAGCCCGGGCCGCGAGGCGACGATCTGGGCGTCCGGGCCGGTCACGGGTCCGACCCCCGTGTTTGGGCGTAGGCGTCCAGCCGCTCCAGATGGCGGTAGTCGCTGTAGCGCGGGGCGAGCCGTGGATCGGGCTGCGGCTCGTAGGCGGTCTCCGGGTTGTCATAGGCCGCGATCAGGTGCAGCAGGCCCTCGCGGGTCCGCGCGATCAGGCCGGGGTCGGCGCCGGCGATGCTGGCCGTCTCGCCCGGCGGGTTGCCGCCGCTAAGGCGCCAATAGGCGAGTTCGGCGACCGGCGCCGCGGCGATGGTCTCGAAGCCGCCCGCTTCGAGAATCGCTGCCTCCAACGGCAGTTGCGGCGCCGCGCCCGCTTCAATGTCCTGCTTTTTGGGCAAAGCCCCGGTCTTGTAGTCGATGATGGTGATGCTGCCGTCTTCGCCCAGGTCGATCCGGTCGGCCTTGGCGGTCAAGGTGAACGGGCCGGCCGGCGCCGGGATGGTCATCGAGCCGGTGATCTCGGTCAGGGTCCGTGCGATCCAGGCGCGGCGCTCGCGCTCCTGCGCCAAAAACCAGTCGGCCACCCGCTCGAAGCGCGGCCACCAGAAGGCGCCGACGACCGGACGATGGACCAGGAGGCCGAGCGCGTCCCGGCCCATATCGAGCAGCAAGGCGCGCCCATTCTCCGGCAGCGCGCCGGGAAAGGCGCACAGGAAACGATCCAGGGCCTGGTGGACAAAGATGCCCTGTTCGGCCGCGCCGGGGTCGGCGTCGATGTCCTCCAGCGCGCGCAGCCCCAGCACAGACCGGGCATAGACCGCATAGGGGTCGCGGATCAGGGTCTCGATCTGGGTTACCGAAAGCGACCGCGGCCGCGCGGCCAGCGGCGGCGTGGGGGCGGGCGGGAGAAGTCGTTCGCTCACCGCCGGCCGGTCGAGCGCGCGCTGCCAGGCGAGCGGCCGCGCCGCGCCCCGGCGGAAATCGGGCGCGGTCCCGGGCACCGCGTTCTCTAGCCGCAGTAGCCAACGCGAGGGCACTGTCGGCGTCCCGGCCAGGCGCGTTGCCCGGGTCAGGAACAACTCCGGCGCGGCAAAGGCCTGGGCGAAGTCGTGCGCCGCCAAGCCGATCCGCCGTTCATGAGGCGGCAGGCCGAAAGCCGCGCGCATCGGCCGGCTCATCCAGGGATCCGGCGGCGGCGCGGCCGGCCAGGTGCCGTCGTTGAGCCCGCCCAGGATCATCCGGTCGGCGCCGATCAGCCGCGCCTCGAGCACGCCCCAGATCCCGATCCGGTCATGTCCGACATGGCGCGGGCGGACGACCTGCGGCCGCATCAAGGTTTCGAGCAAATCGGGCCAGTCGCGCACCATCACGGCGCCGAAATCGCGGCCTGCCCCGGCGAGCTCGGACAGAAAGACGGCCGCGGCCTCCCCGGCCCCGCCCGCCCACATCCGCTCGGCGCCGTCGGTCCGGTCGGTTGCGGCCAGGGCTTCAACACAGGCGACGTGGTCGGCGACGAGCTGCGACACCGGCGCGGCGTGGTCCCGGCCGAGCGGCGCCATCGCCGCGCGCACGCCTTTCAGCCATCGAACCATATCGGCCGTCGCCCCGGCATCCTCCAGGGTCCGGATCAGCCCGTCGGGCCCCGGCTCTGGGCGCGGGCCACGCAGAACCCGACGCTCCAGCGTGCGCACCCGGCGGAGAAAGACACCGCGGTCGAGGCCGCCGGCCGCCATCGGGTGCTTGAGCGCGGCAAGCAACGGCACCGGCGCCCAGCGTTCGGCGGCCAGCCGGGCGGTCAGGCGCAGGAACGCGCCCGGCGGCGTCAAATCGAGCCGCCGGCCGCCGGAATCATCGATCTCTATGTCCCAGCGACGCAGTTCGGCGGCGACCCGGCGGGCGAGGTCGCGATCGGGCGTCACCAACGCGGCCGTCTTGCCCTCTGTCTCCAGCGCCTCGCGCAGGAGAAGCGCGATCGTGGTGGCTTCCTCACGCGGGCCGGCGCAGTCGATCCGGGTCACCGCGGATGCCGCGCCGGCAAGACTCGCCTCGTCGATCGGATCGGGCGGGGTCTCGGCGGGACGCATGGCGGTCGCGATCAGCCGGCCGCGCTGCACAGCTTCCGGCGGCAGCTCTGCGCCGGGCCACAGGACGACATCGACCGGACGGACCTTGAGATCGACCAGAAGCTGAACCAGACCGAACTGCGGATGGGTCGGGCCGAGCGCAGGCAGGTCGGGCTCCGCGAGCGTCCGGTCGAGCCCGGGCAGAACGATCGCGCCCAGGCTGAACCGATGGACGAAAGCCATCAGTTCGCGCACCGCGGGAATGCTGCCGGTGGAACCAGCGATGATCACCGGGCCGGCCGGACGCCGCGCGCGCCAGGCCTCGATCCGACGTTCGATGACCAGGTTGCGACGCCGCGCGGGATCGAGCGCGCCTTCGGCCTCCAGTATCGCCGGCCAGTGCTCGGTCAGGAGTCGCAGAAAGCCGAGCGTGATCTCCCAATGGGCGGCAAGTTCGGCCGGCGCCAACTCCACCAGGCGCTCGAAGCCGATTCGTTCGGTATGGACCTGGTCGAGCAGTCCGGCCAGCGCCCGGGCGAGGCGTGCGGCCTGGGCCGGGTCCGACACCCCGGTCTCACCGGGCGTGGCGAGGACCAGCCGGGTCAGCAGGAGTTGGCGCCGCAGTTCCGGAATTGCCGGCGGCAGCCCGAGGCCGGTTCCGTCGTCAAGATCCTCGACCGACAGCGTCTCGCCGTCGTCGATCTCGCCGATCGGCGAGATCGTGGGCAGCAGCGCCGCCCCCGCCCGGCTTTGGGCGGCGAAGGCGTCGATCAGCGCGCGGCACGACCGCCGGTTGGGAAGCAGCACGGTGATCGCGGCAAGAGCCGCCGGCGCGCCGGCGTTCGCCTCCAGCAGGCCGCGCGCCAGCACATCGACGAAGCGGACTCCGGCGGGGATCGTGAACACACCGGACGGCGCCGCCGCCGGCCCGATCATCGCGGGGGCCTCTGCCGGCTAGCCGACATGGAACTAGCCGACATGGAAATCGTGCGCGCCGGGCCGGCCGAGCAGCCGGTCGTCGGCGAGCTTGAGGGCGCCGGGCGTGCCGACGTGGAACCACTCCCCGTCATGGACGATGCCGAACAGGCGCCGCGCGGTCTCGGCCTTGTCGTAGAGCAGGTTGAGCGAGAATGCGCCTTTCGGCGCGTCGGTAAACAGCCGCGGGTGCAGCAGTTGGACGCCGGCGAACACGTAGGGCGACACGTCGCGGTCGTCTCGCCGCCTGAGAGCGCCGCCCGGGTCCATGAAATGATCGCCTCTTCCGTCGTAGCCGTGAGCGATCACCGTGCGGCTCATCAACAGCAGCGCATCCATCGAGTCCTCGCGCCAGGCGCCCGCCAGGCGCCGGAGCGCCGTCACCGACCCGTCGAGCCAGACGATATCGGCGTTGATCACGAAAAACGGGTCGTCGCCCAGGAGCGGCAGGGCCTTGGCCACCCCGCCGCCCGTGTCCAGCAACGTTTCCTCCCGGGACAGCGTGGTCCAGAGCCGCGCGCGCGCGCTCAAATGAGCGGCGATCTGTTCGCCTAGATAGTGGCTGTTGACGACCGACCGCTCGATCCCGAAGTCTTCGAGATGGTCGAGCGCGCGGTCGAGCATCGACCGGCCGCCGACCATTATCAGCGGCTTGGGCACGGTCTCGGTCAAGGGCCGCATACGCAGCCCGTGACCGGCGGCAAGCACCATCGCGCGCCGTGGCTTCATGCGGCGCGTTCCCGCTGCGGGACGACGCGGGTCGGCGGCGGCAGGTTCCGGTCGAGCCAATCGCGGATCGGCGCGAGGCGCGGATGGGAGACCGAAGCCTCCAGAAGCCGCCACACGCGCGGAATGTGACCAAGATATCCGGGTTTGCCGTCGCGGACGCAAAGCCGGGCGAAGATCCCGATCACCTTGCAATGGCGCTGGGCGCCCAGCGCCGCGCAAGAGGCATCGAACAAATCCGGATCCAGAGCAGGGAACGCGGCGAGATACCGCCCCCGCATCTCGACCGCGAGCGCGGGCGCCAAATCCCGCCGCGCGTCCTCGACGAGGGAGACGAAGTCGTAGCTCACCGATCCCGCAACGGCATCCTGGAAATCGAGCAGCCCGCAGGCGGCGACGCCATCGCGGCCGGCGATCCGCATCAGGTTGTCAACATGGTAGTCGCGCAGCACCAGGGTCTCGGGCACGCCGCGCGCGGCCCCGAAAAGCGCCGTCCAGCGCGCGCGGTAGTCGGTCCGGGCGCCCCTGCCGAGCGGCTTGCCGAGGACGGCCGGCGCGTACCAGTCGATTAGCAGGTCGGCCTCCGTCGCCAGGAGGCCGTCGTCATAGCGCGGCAAATCCACGGGGATCGCGCGCGGGTTTCCGTGCAACGCGATCAGGACATCAGTTGCCAGCCGGTAGAGCGCCTGCTCGCCGGCGCCGCCGGCGAGCAGGCGGGTGAAGGTGTCATCGCCAAGATCCTCAAGCAGCAGCAAGCCGGCCGCCGTGTCGGCGTCCAGCACCGCCGGCACGCTGAAACCCAGGCCGAGCAGATGGCGCGCCATTGCGAGATATGGCTCGGTGCGCTCCCGCTCCGGCGGGGCGTCCATGAGCACGGCGGTCTCCGTCCCGCGGCGCGCCCGCAGATAACGGCGAAACGAAGCATCCTGGGCAAGCGGGACGAGCGCCGCGTTGCCCCAGCCGGCCCGGGTCAGGAACCGCCCGATCGTCCGATCACGCGCGCCAGCGCTCAAGCCTGCCTCCGATACGGTCTCGCCAGTCGCCGGCGAGCGCCTCGATCACCGCATGTCGCGCATCCTGGTCCGCACCGGGTCCGAGTGTAACAACCAGCGCCCGGGCGGGCAACAACGATCCCAGACGCTCGGGCCACTCGATCAGCACGATGCCGTCGGTCCAGGCATCCTCGATGCCCAGTTCCAGCGCATCGTCGGCCGCCCCCAGCCGGTAAAGGTCGAAGTGATGGATCTCCACGCCGCCGACCTCATAGGACTGGGCCAGTGTGAAGGTCGGGCTCGGCACTTCCAGCGCTCTCAGCCCCGCCTGGCCCGCCCGCGTGTTGATGAAAGCCCGGGCAAACGTGGTCTTGCCGGTCCCGAGCGCGCCGGAAAGGCCGATCACATCGCGCGCGCGGGCAATCCCGGCCAATATCCCGGCGAATTCCTCGGTCGCCGCTTGGGACGGGAGCGCCAGCCTGGGCATCGCTAGATCGAGTCCGTTCTTGACGGAGTCGGACCGGCGCGGCCCGCGACCGCCCACGCCGCCGCTTCGCGCTCAGTATCGATAGTACTCCGGCTTGTAGGGGCCTTCGCGCTCGAGACCGAGATACTCGGCCTGCTCGCCGGTCAGCTTGGTCAGCTTGACACCGAGCTTGTCCAGGTGCAGGGCGGCCACCCTCTCGTCGAGCTTCTTGGGCAGGACGTAGACTTTCCTGTCGTAGCTGGCGTGGTTCTGCCAAAGCTCGATCTGCGCCAGCACCTGGTTGGTGAACGAGGCGCTCATCACGAAGCTGGGATGGCCGGTGGCGCAGCCCAGATTCACCAGCCGCCCTTCGGCCAGCACGATCAGCCGCTTGCCGTCGGGGAACTCGATCTCGTCGACCTGCGGCTTGACGTTGTGCCACTTGTAGTTCCTGAGTGCCGCGATCTGGATCTCGCTGTCGAAGTGACCAATGTTGCACACGATGGCGCGGTCCTTCATCCGGCGCATGTGGTCGAGCGTGATCACGTCGATATTGCCGGTCGTGGTCACGAAGATGTCGCCGTTCGGCGCCGCATCGTCCATGGTGACCACCTCGTAGCCCTCCATCGAGGCTTGGAGCGCGCAGATCGGGTCGATCTCGGTGACCAGCACCCGCGCGCCCTGGTTGCGCAGCGAGGCGGCCGATCCCTTGCCGACGTCGCCATAGCCCGCCACCACGGCGACCTTGCCGGCGACCATCACATCGGTCGCGCGCTTGATCCCGTCCACCAGGCTCTCGCGGCAGCCGTAGAGGTTGTCGAACTTGGACTTGGTCACCGAATCGTTGACGTTGATTGCAGGGACCTTCAGCGTGTCCTTCTGGGCCATCTCATAGAGCCGGTGGACGCCGGTCGTGGTCTCCTCGGAAAGGCCACGGACATCCACGAGCAGGTTTTCGTAGCGCTGGTGCATCACCAGGGTCAGATCGCCGCCGTCGTCGAGGATCATGTTCGGCGCCCAGCCGTCGGGGCCTTGAATGGTCCGGTCGATCGCCCACCAGAACTCCTCCTCGCTCATCCCCTTCCAGGCGAAGACCGGAACGCCGGTCTCGGCGATCGCCGCGGCGGCGTGATCCTGGGTCGAGAAGATGTTGCACGAACTCCAGCGTACCTCCGCGCCCAGCGCCTTCAGGGTCTCGATCAGAACCGCAGTCTGCACGGTCATGTGCAGGCAGCCGGCAATGTGGGCGCCGCTGAGCGGCTTCGATGCGCCATATTCCGCGCGCAGAGCCATCAGCCCGGGCATTTCTGTCTCGGCGATGGCGATTTCCTTGCGGCCCCATTCGGCCAACGAGATGTCGGCGACTTTGAAATCTTCGGCGGACGGCATCGCATACTCATTGGGATCATAGTCCTTCGTCTCACGCCGGGTAGTGTTGTACACATGCTGGAAACTAAGTTCCAACATCTCCGCGATCTTCCCACGGGAGTACTTCCCAGTCACCCAAAGGGCACGGATCTTGGCCGCCGTAGTAGGAAGCTCGGCAACCTTGGCAGGGATAACGCCCCCCGTCTTGGCGTTGGACTTGATAGACATAGTGTCTCTCCTAGTAAGGTTCCACCGACCCGATATGAGTCGGAGGCGAGTGCTCAGCACTCGGACGAAGGGAGTCAATTTCGTGACTCCCTTCTACCCAGAGCCGATTAGATTGGGTCTTTGTATTAAGCGGCCCTTGGAGGGATTCGCGACCGAATCGGCTGGAACGATCGGGGGCCGGCGCGCGGACGCGGGGCGGAACGCCGCCATATAGCAAGTCAGGCCTCCGGCAGGCAACCGTTTGCCGGCCGCGGCATCGCTATGTCTCCTCGAAGCCACTCGCGAACAGGGCCGCCAGCGACTCGATGGCCGCTCCGGCCTCCGCGCCGATCGCGGTAAGCTCCAGCCTGGTGCCGGCGGAGGCCGCCAGCATCAGCAATCCCATGATCGACAGCGCGGACACGTCGTGGCCCTTGCAGCCGATGCGAATCTCGGCGTCGAAGCTTTCCGCGGCCGCGGCGATCCTGGCGGCGGCGCGGGCATGCAGCCCGCGTTCGTTGATGACCTGGACCGCGCGGCGCACCGGCCTGCCGGGACCGCTCATCCGGCCTGTTCTTCCAGGAGCTTCGACGCCACGCTGATGTACTTGCGCGCGGCGTCCTGAGCCGCGGCGACCGAATCGGCCAGCCCCTCGCGCCCGCGCACGCTGGCGAGCTTCACCAGCATCGGCAGGTTGACCCCGGCGATGACCTCGATGTTGCACTTGTCCATCAAAGAGATCGCGAGGTTCGACGGCGTGCCGCCGAACATGTCGGTCAGCAGGACCACGCCGCTGCCGTCATCGGCCCGCGCGATGCTTTCGGCGATCTCGCGCCGGCGCTGCTCCATGTCGTCGTTGGGACCGATGCAGACGGTCTCCACGCGCTCCTGGGCGCCGACCACATGTTCGAGCGCGGCAACCATCTCGCGCGCCAAGCCGCCATGCGTCACCAGCACCATTCCGATCAGCGCCATGGCGGCATTCCTCCTAAGACCCGGACGCGGCCGGCAAATCGCGATGGCCGGCGCTCACCTGCTGGCCCCGCTCGCGCACCCAGGCCTCCAGACGCTCGGCGACGTAGACCGAGCGATGCATGCCGCCGGTGCACCCGATGGCGATGGTCAGGTAGCTCTTACCTTCGTCATCGAAACGCGGCAGCAACATCTCCAGCATGGCGGTCAGGGATTTGAAGAACGGTGCAAACGCCGGATCGGCCGCAACGAACGCGCCGACCTCGGGGTCCCGGCCACAGAGTTGGGCCAGATCCGGCTCGTAGAACGGGTTCCTGAGGAACCGCACGTCCAGCACGATATCGGCCTCCGGCGGCAGGCCGTGACGGTAGGAGAACGACAGGACCGAGACCGCGAGCCCCGGCGCCCCGGCCAGCGCGCAGGCGTCTTCCAGGATGCGCTGCAAATCGGCGAGCTTGAGCCCGCTGGTGTCGATCAGGTGGTTCGCAAGGATGCGCAGCGGCGCCAGCAGCGCGCGTTCGTGCCGGATCGCCTGGCTCAGCAGGCCGCGTTCGGCCAAAGGGTGCCGGTGCCGGGTCTCCGAGTAGCGCCGGCGCAGCACTTCGTCCTCGCAGTCCAGGAAAACCAGCCCGGCGTCGATGCCGGGGTTGCGGTTCAGCCCGTCGATCTCGGCGAGGAAGCGTTCGACGGCGAAATCGCGCGTTCTGATATCCACCCCCAGAGCCAGCGGCCTCTGGCCCTGCCGGCTGGACCCAACCAGATTCTGCACCAGGGACAGCGGCAGGTTATCGACCGTCTCGTAGCCCATGTCCTCCAGCGCCTTGAGCGCGACGGTCTTGCCTGCCCCCGACATGCCGGTCACCACGACGACCCGCTCGACCGGTTCGGCGCCGGCCGAAGCTTCGAGCGGGTCCAGGACTAGCGTCGGCGTATCTGTCATCGGGCCTCGGCGTCTCCGGCGGTGCGCGTGGATGAATCGGCACTATCGGTCCGCACGGCGTGGACGGCAAGCCGTACCTTCGCCGCCGCCGAGGGCGTGAAGGCCGCCACCGCGATGCGGGCGATGCCGATGCCGTCATGCCGCCACTCCGTGGCCTCGGGCAGGCGCGGCGGCTCCGCCACGCCGAGCTCGACGACGAGGCAGATAGCGACCGGCGCCTGCCAGTCCAGATCGACGATGCCGATGCCGCGCACCTCCATCCGCCCGGCGAGCGGGACCGGCGGGCTGGCCCGCAGCACCCCGGCTTCGGCCCGCAGCACCACCTGGTCGTCGGCCACCAGCGACGCCCCGCCGTCGATCAGCCGCAGCGCCAGGTCCGACTTGCCGGCGCCCGAGGGACCCAGCAGCAAGACGCCGCAAGGGCCGACCGCAACGCAGCTCGCATGAATGGTCGCCATCGCGCTAAGCCGGGGGCAACCGGACGATGAAGCGCGCGCCGTCGATACCGCCGTCCTCGCGATAGCGGTTGGTCGCCGAGATCGTGCCGCCGTGGGCGTCGACGATCTGGCGCGAGATGTTGAGCCCGAGCCCGGAATGGTTGCCGAAATCCTCGCCGTCCGGCCGCTGGCTGTAAAAGCGTTGAAAGACCGAATCGAGATTCTCCTCGGGAATTCCGGGTCCGGCATCGTCCACAGTGACCGCGTAGAGGCCGTTCTCGCGCGCCACCCGGATGCGGATCGGGGCGCCCTCCGGGCTGAACGAAAACGCGTTCGACAACACGTTCTGGAAAACCTGCACGAGCCTGGTTTCAATCCCGTTGACGATCGGCGAGTCGATCTTCATTTCGAGATCGAGCGGCTGATGCTGTCCGGGATCGGTCGAGCCGTGGACTTCGACCAGGGTCCGGAGCAGTTGGCCGATGTCTATCTCCTCCATCGTCGTGCGGGCGAGTTCCGTATCGAGGCGCGAAGCGCTGGAGATGTCAGAGATCAGCCGGTCCAGCCGCATCACGTCCTGCTGGACGATCGCCATCAGCTCGCGCTGCTGATGAGGGTTCTTGACCCGCGAGGCGGTCTCGACGGCGCTGCGGAGCGAGGTCAGCGGGTTCTTGATCTCGTGGGCGACGTCTGCGGCGAAGCGCTCGACCGCTCCCATGCGGGTCCACAGATCCGCGGCCATGTCGCGCAGCGCCCCGGAAAGATCGCCGATCTCGTCACGGCGCGACGTGAAATCGGGGATCTGCGAGATCTCGGACCGGCCGCCGCGCACGCCGCGGGCCGCCTCGGCGAGCCGGCGGACCGGCCGGGCGATCGCTCCGGCGAGGTAGAACGACAGGATCACCGTCACGCACAATGCGATGCCGAAAACCTTGAGGATCCCGAACCGGACATCGCGCACGGCAGCCTCGATCTCGTTGCCGCTGACGGTGAGCATCAGCGCACCCAGCACCTTCTTGAAGCGCTGAACCGGCGCCGCGACGATCAGCACCATCCGGTTGGCCTGGTCGTAGAGGATATTGACCCGGGTCTCGCCGTTGAGCGCGGCGACGACCTCGGGATAGTCATTGGCCCGCTCGACCGCGCGCTCGACATAGGTGTGCGGCCGCTTGCGCGAGGACGTTAGCCGGAGGATCTGTTCGTAGATATCGAGCGACAGCGCGCCGATGAAACCTTCTTCATCGGGCGGCGGCAGCAGCTCCTCCTCGACCCCGAACCCCGGCCCGGCGAGCGTTCGGCTGTCGACGATCAACCCGCCTTCGGCGCCGAACAGCCGGGCGCGAGCCCGCGTCGGTTCGACCAGGCGCCGCAGCATCGGCCGGGCGACCGGCGTCAGAATGGCCTGAGCGCCGTCCTCTCCGGCCCCGACCGCGCCCTGGCCGAGCGCGCCGGCGAAGATCTCGGCCTGGGTGTTGAGCGATTCGACCTCGGCGTCGATCAGCCCCTGCTCGTACTGGCCGAGATACAGCAGACCCGCCACCAGGACGCCAAGGGCCAGGATGTTGACCGTCAGCACGCGCCACGTCAGCGGCGACAGCCTCGCGGATGTGAAGGCCTTGGTCATCAAATGCCGTCCGGAGGCACCCTTCTCCGGCGGTCGACGTCCCGGTGGCATGGCCAAGCGCCGGCACGGGATCGGCCGACCAGCGCCTGGCCCCGATCTCAACCGTCCTTGTAGCGGTAGCCTACGCCGTAGAGCGTTTCGATCTGGCTAAAGTCGTCGTCTACGACCTTGAATTTCCTGCGCAAGCGCTTGATATGGCTGTCTATCGTACGGTCGTCAACGTAAATGTGCTCGCCATAGGCGGCATCCATCAACTGGTTCCGGCTCTTGACGTGTCCGGGCCTGAGCGCAAGAGCCTTGACCAGCAGGAACTCGGTCACCGTGAGGTCGATCGACTTGCCTTTCCAGGAGCACAGATGCCGCGATGCGTCCAGCGTGAGCGGCCCGCGCTCCAGCGGCGGCTCGCCGTTCCCATCGCCGGCATGGGCGCCGTCCTTCTCGTGGCGCCGGAGGATCGTGCGGATGCGCTCCAAAAGCAGGCGCTGGGAGAACGGCTTCTTGATGTAGTCGTCCGCGCCCATCCGCAAGCCGAGAACCTCATCAACCTCGTCGTCCTTGGAGGTCAAGAAGATGACCGGCATGGCGGTCTGCCTGCGCAGGCGCTGGAGCAGTTCCATGCCATCCATCCGCGGCATCTTGACGTCGAGCACCGCCAAGTCCGCGGGGGTGTTCGACAAGCCCTGGAGCGCGGCGGCCCCGTCGTTGAAGGTACGGACCTCGAAGCCTTCAGCCTCCAGCAGCATCGACACCGAGGTCAGGATGTTCCGGTCGTCATCGACCAAAGCGATCTTCTGTTTCACGACGATCCCTTTGGGTTCAGTTGCCGGTCAACACGCCTTTCTTCCGGCGCAGGGCCGGGTCGGCAGGCCGCTGGCGATCCAGCCGGGCCGGCGCGCGCTACCCGACATTCCGGCCGAAACGTCATAAACATCGCTAAATCCGTTCGATTCCAGCATCCGCAGGGCGCGTGCCGAGCGCACCCCGGCGGCGCAGATCAACGCGACCGGCCGCGACCGGTCGCCGCGCACCGTCTTCAGGATCTCGCGAACAAAGGCCTTGGCGCCTTCGGGGTTGTGAATCGTAACGGCGTGACCGCGGGCGGGTATACCGGTGCGGCGCCATTCACCGGGCGAGCGGACATCGATCAGCACGACCTGGCCCCGGCCGGCCATGCGGTCGGCGTCCTCAAGGCTCAGCCTGCCGCCAGCCGTCGCGACCCCGGGCAGGCCCGCAACCGCCAAAGCGAAAACCGTCATGCGCGCAGCCCGGCCGGCCGCGCGCCGACCGGCTCGCAAACGTTCACCGATCGCGTCCATGAAGAAGGAAATAGCGATTTGGGCGCGCCGCGCAAGCCGGCCGAACATGATTTCCTATGTTGACCGCCTCGGCCGCATCGACCGAGAGTCGCCACCATGGCCGAGAACCGCAAGACCGTCGTGGCCCGGGCGCGATCGATCGTCCGGAGCGGCGACAAGGCGACGCTCGCGACCCTGATGGGCGCGGACGGAGCCCCCTACACGTCCCTGGTCATGGTCGCCTGCGATCAGATCGGGGCACCGCTGATGCTGCTGTCCGACCTCGCGCAGCACACTCGGAATCTCGCTTGCGACCCGCGCGCCTGCCTCGCCTTCGATGCGACCGACGGCCATGACAACCCGCTGGCCGGGCCGCGGCTCAGCCTGATGGGCCCGGCCTCGGTCACCGACGACGCGGCGCTCATCGGCCGCTACCTGCGCCGCTACGGCGATGCCGCGGACTACCTGGCGCTGGGCGATTTCCGGCTGTATCGGCTCGCGGTCGAGCGGGCGCACATCGTCGCGGGATTCGGGGCGATCCACTGGCTCGAGCCGACCGAGATCACTGTCGCCGCGGCGCCAGCGCTCGCCGAGGCCGAGGAAGACATCCTCGAGCACATGAACGCGGACCATGCCGATGCCGTGGCGCTCTATGCGCGCGGCAACGCGGGCGAGTGTCGGATGACCGGCATCGATCCGGCGGGCCTGGATCTGATCGGGCCGGCCGGGCGCGTGCGCTGCGACTTCGACGTGCCGATCGACGGACCGGCGGCGGCACGCAAGGTGCTGGCCGCAATGGCCCGCGCGGCGCGGGCCGGGCTGGCCGGTTGAAAGCGTTAACCACTCGCTTTATGTTCCCGGAAATAACGAACGACCGGCCCAAACTGCCGTCGATGATCGGTTTTGGGAGCCGCCCCGGCGCCTCAGGAGAAATTCGTGGAACAGACCGGAACCGTCATCAGTTCTTATGGGCTGGAGAATCATGGCTTGAGCAACCTGTCGGCCGCCCATTGGAACGCCTCGGTCGCGGCGCTCTACGAGCACGGGCTGCGGCGGGGCGAGGGCGTGCTGGCACTGGGCGGCGGGTTCGTGACCGAGACCGGCGAGTACACCGGCCGCTCGCCCAAGGACAAGTTCATCGTCGACGAGCCGGGGTCGAGCGGCGACATCTGGTGGGGGCCGGTCAACAACAAAATCGACGAGGCCCATTTCGACATCGTCCACAAGCGGATCCTCGCCTTTTTCCAGGGCCGCGAGGTCTTCGTCCAGGATGTCTATGCCGGCGCCGATCCGGACTTCCGGCTACCGGTCCGGGTGGTCACCCAGCGGGCTTGGCACAGCCTGTTCACCCGCAATATGTTCATTCCGCCAACGGACGAGGCGCGGGCAGACTTCAAGCCCGAATTTACCGTCCTGCACGCGCCGGGCATGCAATCGATCCCCGAGATCGACGGCACGCGCAGCGAGGTTTTCGTCCTGCTGAACTTCGCCAGGCGGCTGGTCCTGGTCGGCGGCTCGCACTACACCGGCGAAATCAAGAAGACCGTCTTCTCGGTGCTCAACTACCTGCTGCCGGCCAAGGGTGTCCTGCCGATGCACTGCTCGTCCAACATCGGCGAGACCGGCGACACGGCGATCTTCTTCGGGCTGTCCGGGACCGGCAAGACGACGCTGTCCTCGGACCCGACACGGACACTGGTCGGCGATGACGAGCACGGCTGGTCGGACAACGGCGTCTTCAACTTCGAAGGCGGCTGCTATGCGAAGACCATCGACCTCTCCGCCGAGGCCGAGCCCGAGATCTACCATGCCTGCTTTCGCTTCGGGACCGTGCTGGAGAACGTGGTCATCGACCCGTGCACCCGCGCGCCGGACTTCGACGACGGCTCGCTGACCGAGAACACGCGGGCGAGCTATCCGCTGCACTTCCTCGGCAAGGTCGACCGGTCCGGGATCGGCGGGCATCCGAGCAACATCGTCATGCTGACCGCCGATGCGTTCGGCGTCCTGCCGCCGATCAGCCAGCTCAGCCCAGAACAGGCGATGTACCACTTCCTGTCCGGCTACACCGCCCGGCTCGCCGGCACCGAACGGGGGCTGGGCAACGAGCCCGAGGCGACGTTCTCGACCTGCTTCGGCGCGCCGTTCCTGCCGCGCCATCCGACGGTCTACGCCCGGCTCCTGGGCGAGAAAATCGCCCGGCACGGCGCCAAATGCTGGCTGGTCAACACCGGCTGGTCGGGCGGCGCCTACGGCGTCGGCGCGCGGATGAAGATCACCCACACCCGCGCGATGGTGCGCGCGGCGATCGAGGGCAAGCTCGCTTCGGTCGCCGTCGCACCCGATCCCAATTTCGGCGTGCTGGTGCCCGCCAACGTCCCCGACGTGCCGGCCGACGTTCTGACCCCGCGCAGTGCCTGGTCGAATAAGGACGAGTACGACAGCACCGCCCGCGGCCTGGCCGCGCGCTTCCAGGCGAACTTCGAGCAGTTCGAGAGCGTGGTCGACGACAAGGTCAAGGCGGCCGCCATCCGCCCTGCCGCCTGAGGCGCGGATCCTTCAAGCCGGGCGTTCAAGGACTCGAAGAGAAAGCGCCGGCCGGCAGTGCATGCGCGCTTGATCTCGCGCGCCCGGGTTGGCTTGATCCGGCCACACCGACCGAGGAGGCGCAGCCATATGACGGCCGACATCCAGATCTACAACCCCGATGCGCTGGGCGCCCCGCTCGGCCAGTACACCCATGTCACCCGGGTCACGGCCTCGGAGTTCCTCTTCATCGCCGGCATGCTGTCCGGCGACAGCGCCGGCAACATCATCGGCGAGGGCGACTTCGACGCCCAGTGCGCCCAGGTCTTCGCCAATATCCACGCAGCGCTGCGCTCGGCCGATGCCGATTGGGCCAACGTGGTCCAGTTCACCACCTACATGGTGCACTCCCAGTCGATCCCCGACTTCATGGCCTTCCGGCTCCGCGAGTTCCCGAAGATGTTCCCCGACGGAAAGTACCCGCCCAACACGCTGCTGCTGGTCGACCGGCTGGTGCAGGAGCCGTTCCTGATCGAGGTCCAGACGATCGCCGCGATCTAGCGCGAGATCCTGTTTCGTTGCATCGCGGGCGCGCGAGTTGAGCGACGCAGGGTTTCGCGAAGCCTTTGGCGCCGGGGAGCAGTGCCGCGCGGTGCTGGTCCGGTTGCACCGGTCGCGCCGCGGCCGTATCGGAAATTTGACGATCCCGGGGCGTCAGCGGCCCTCGAAGCCGAACCGGAACGCTTCGCCCGATCGCACGATGCGCCCGGCCGTCGGCGTCGGGAAATGCGCCGGCATCACCAGCGCGTCGGTCTCGGCGTGACGTTCGAGGAATGCGCGGCGGGTCCGATGAGACCGGTCCGCATCGACGCAGAAGCAACTGGAGAGCTGCGGCTCGGCGCATTGCAGCGGGTGGTGCATCACATCGCCGCTCATCACCGCTTCCCGACCGCCGCCGAGCACCCGCACGCAAACGTGGCCCGGCGTGTGGCCGCGCGAAGGCTCCAGCCGCACCCAAGGATCGATCTCGCGGTCGTCCTCGACAAAATCGACCAGGCCCGCGGCGATGACCGGCAAGATGCAGTCCTCGTAGAAGGGATCGTCGGTGAAGCGCCCGGTCCGGTACTCGGTCTCCCAGAACGCCCATTCCTGGCGGTCGAACAGATAGCGTGCGTTGGGGAAGGTCGGCGCCCACCTTCCGTCGATGAGCTGCGTGTTCCAGCCCACGTGATCGACATGGAGATGGGTGCACAGGACGTAGTCGACCGACTCTGGCGAGATGTCCGCAGCCGCGAGGTTCGCAAGATACGGCCAGTTCCTGCGGTGATACCGCACCTTGCCCGGTCGCTCGCGGTCGTTGCCGCTGCAGGTATCGACCAGGACCACGCTGCGCGGCGTGGTGATGACGAAGCTGTGAAAGGCGACCACCAGGAGACCGGATGCCGGGTCCAGCAGATCGGGCTCCAGCCAGTGGCGATGCCGGGCAACGATCTCGTCATCGGCCTGGGGCAGCAGCGTCCTTGGCGCGATCAACGGCTGCTCGAATTCGAGCACGCGATCGATGCGCACATCTCCCAGGCGCCAAGCGGCCATCGGGGCTCTCCGGTATCGGTTGGATTTGGGATTAATCCATTCCTGACCCCTGTCGGGCAAGGCTCGCGCGCGCAGTTCACCCAGAATGTCGCCGCGGAACCGGCCGCGCCGCTCAAAGAGCGCGCCACATCACCAGGGCGTCGACCGTCCCGTCCTGCGGGTGCTCGAACGCTCCGGGCGGGACGCCGGCCGTCTCGAACCCGAAGCGCTGCCATAGCTGCACTGCGCGGCGGTTGGTCGCGACGACGAAATTGAACTGCATCGCTCGGAATCCGAGGTCCTTCGCCCGTGCGAGCGAGTCTGCGCACATCGCGCTGGCGACGCCGCGGCCAGTTGCCGACCGGGCGGTCACGTATCCGCAATTCGCGACATGGCCGCCCCCACCCTGGTGGTTGGCGCGCAGATAGCAGGTCCCCTGGACCGCCTCGCCCTGGCTGGCGACGAAGACATCGTGGCCGGCCCCCGTCCAGTACGCCAGGGCCTCCCCTCTGGACCAGTCGCGTGGCAGCGCGTAAGTCTCGCCCGCCCGCAGCAACGGCTCCAGAATCTCCCAGATCGCATCGTGGTCGGCCGGGGTGGCGCGGCGGATGACGATGGCGCGGCTCCTTTCGCTGAACGCGACGCGATGGCTTAGGATGCCCTGGACCACCGCCGGTGTGAAGCTGGAGGCCCGATGCTCGATCCGATGCCGCGGTTCCTGAACGGACTGCTCGAGATGCCCGTCCATCATGTGCGCGGCGGGACCTCGACCGGGATCGTCCTTGACGATCGCTGCCTGCCGGGACCGATCGAACTGCGCGAGGAGGTGATCCGCGCCGTCATGGGCGTGCCCGCCACCGGCGAGGCGCCGGGAAACCGCCAGCTCACCGGGCTCGGTCGCGGAGTCAGCACCAGCAACAAGGTTTTCATCATCGCCCGACCGAGCGGGCCCGGGGCCGATTTCGACAGCACGCTCGCCCAGCTCGCCTTCGACAAGAGCGCGATCGACTGGAGCGTCAACTGCGGCAACATGACGGCCGCCCTGCCCTTCGTCGCTTACGAGATCGGCCTGCTCCCCAGGCCGCAAGGCCCGGCCCGGGTGCGAATCCGCAACCGCAACACCGGCGTGGTCACCGAGGCCCGGCTGAAAATGCCGGCTGCCGGACGGGCGCCGGAGGCGGATACCGAGATCGCCGGGGTGCTGGGCGCGTGGCCGGGCGTCTCGCTATCGCTCAATGCGCCGGCCGGGGCCACGACCGGCAGGCTGTTTCCGACAAGCGCCCGGATCGAGACCATCGGCGGCTTCGAGGTCTCTTGCGTCGATTTCGCGATGCCGATGGTGATCGTACGCGCCTCGGATTTCGGCCGCTCCGCCGACGAGGCGCCCGAGCGGCTCGAGGCCGACGGCGCGCTCAAGACCGCCATGCGGCGGCTCTGGGTCGAAGCCGGTCAAAAGATGGGCCTTACCCGCGATGGCCGGCCGATGACCGCCGAGGAGCTGGCGGTGAGCGAGACCGTGCCCAAGGTCTGCCTCATCGCCGCGCCCGACGAGCGCGAAGCCGCGCGGGGTATCAACGTCCGCGCGCGCTACTTCACGCCGCAGACCTGTCACCGGTCGATGGCGGTCACCGGCGGATCCTGCCTCGCCGCAGCCGCCCTGATCGGCGGAACGCTTGCCAGCGAAGTCGCGGTCGGGCTGCGGACTCTGGGCGCCGAGCCGGCTGAGCACTCCGTCGGGATCGGCAACCCCGCCGGCGTCCTGGAGGCCAGGATCGCCGGGTGCGAGCGCGCCGCCGGGCCGGACATCGCCGCCGCGTCCTATATGCGCAGCGCCCAGATCCTGCTGCGCGGCCACACCCCGCTCTACAACGCTTCGCCGCAGCTTCTGGCTCACTACCGCGAGGCGCTTCAAGCCGCCTGAGACCGTACCGTTCAAGGCGCCTCGATCTTTCCGACGGCAACGCAGGCGGACTCGGGGACGCCGCCCGGGGAATCGAGCGAGAGAAACGCCGGATCGAACCGGATCGGACAGGCTGTGCTTGGGAGATTCGCACGACGATGCCGCACGGCGCGCAGCCCGATCGGCCAAGAACGCCGCCGCGGCACTGGCAAACCAACCCGCGGATTGCTATATAGCGGCATCGTGGGCCGCGCCCCGGCGCGGCGCCTCCGATCCCCGGTAGCTCAGTTGGTAGAGCGGGTGGCTGTTAACCACCATGTCGCTGGTTCGAGTCCGGCCCGGGGAGCCATTTCACAGAAAGGCCGTTGGAGATCTCTCCAGCGGCCTTTTATGCGCCGATCGTCGCCGTTTCGGCCACAATGGCCGCAGGCGACCACGCTTGCGGATTTCCATGTCTACTTTGTCATGTCGTTTCAGAACGGTTCATTCGGCTCGATCCCGTCTTCCTCGCGGATCAAGCCGGGAACGCCAAGAATCCAGCCTTCTACCCTCGCCGCACTGCGCTCAGGCGCAGTCAGGCGCGGATTGAGGAACCCGGCGAGGCTGCCGTCCCCGTCGGCGCGCGACAGCCATGCGGCAACGGAGTAAGCGTCGTGCTGGTCGCTGGTGCGGCCTTCACGGGCGAAACTGCGGGACCAGAGCGCCGGATAGATTTCTGCGACGGCGGATCGCCCATGCGGAATATCCCAACCGTCGAAAGGCCAGAAATGGACCTTGTCGCCGAGTTCACGGCGGATGAAACGCAGCCACGGAAGCCCGGCATGGGTCGACTTGGCGACCTGCCCCTTCACGTCGAAATGAAATACCGACTTGGCGCCGCCGGTTCGTTCATCGGTCAGCCGCCGCCAGCGGGCATTGCCGCTCCGCGCCCCGCCGTTACCTGCCGAACCCGCGCGCACGGAATCGACGCGGGTATGGTCCTCGTCGGTCGGCCAGTGGCGCCGGAAATCCTCGAGGAAGCTGGGCCAGTCGGGCTCCAGCCCGTGGGCCTCGAAATAGCGCAGCGGAAAGGAAAATCCGTGGTCGATGCCAACCAATGTCGGAACGTCTTCCGCAAGGCGCTCCACCAGCAAATGGGCAACGCCCTTGCGCGTCCAATATTTGCGCGGGCTGGGCGGCGGAAGAACCTCCTCGGGCGGGCCGCCGCTCTCCGCCAGATACACACGGAGACCCTTGAGGCTGGCGGTTGGCGTCTTTGCGCCGGAATAGTCGATGCCGATGGTGCGCGCGAAAGCGGGCATTCTAAGCCACCGCCTTGAACCGCTCGAAGCGAACCGCAGGTCGGTCTTGGTCCGGCCGGTCCTTGACCCGGTTCGGCAGACCCAGGGTTTCGCTATTTGACTGCTTGAAGGCTTCGCGCATCGGGCCGTCGTTCTGATCCGGCACCGACCGCCGCTAATACGGGGGTCGCGATTCAGTCGTGGATTGATCGGCAACCATCGAAAAACCGCGCTCCGCGTTATCGCAACCCATGATTCTCATTCCTAAACGGGATCGGGTCTATCCGGCAGCGGCGCCGTAACCAGGCGGCGCTGGACCGGGAAGAGATGGACATCGAAGCGGGCGACAATGAGGCCCCAGAGTCCCTTGGGCGCCTTGAGCATGACCACGACGGCCGTGGCGCCCAGCAGAATCAGATACCAGGAGCCGTAGGGCGCCAGCGGCTCGCGCAGCAGAAAGAAGATCGCCGTGCCGAGGATCGGGCCCTCGATGGAACCGATGCCGCCGATGACGACGATGAAGATGATGGTGGTCGTCCAGTTGATGTCGAAGGCCGCGCTCGGGCTGATGCGGATCTTGGTCGGGTAGATCAGCGCGCCGATAGCCGAGGCGCCGAGGGCGGCCAGGATATAGACTAGGAGCTTCGCCCGGAAATTGTCGACGCCGAGGCTGTGCGAAGCCTCTTCGGAATCGCGGATGGCGGTCAGCGCGAGCGCCGTCCAGTAGATCGCCGTGTCGCGCGCCACGCGCGAGGCGGCGATCGACTTGATGGCGGCGATCGGCAGGCTCATCCCCGACCCGCCGCCGAGCGCCTTGACCTGGGCGAACCCCAGCAGAAAAACCTCGGCGACCACCCAGGTGCCGATCACGAAGTAGTGCCTACGCAGCCGGAAGACCACGGAGGCGATCGGCAGCGAGATCGCCGCCCCAACGATCCCGGCGAGCGGCACCGTCCAGAGCGCGCCGATGTCGGCGTAGATCACCAGGATAAACAGCAGGTAGCCGCCGAGCCCGACGAAGGCCTGTTGTCCGACCGAGACAAGCCCTCCGTAACCGGCGAGCAGGTTCCAGAACTGGGCGAGCGCGAGAATGTAGAAGATCTCGACCAGGAGGCGCATCGACGCGCGGTCGGCCCAGTAGGGCAGCGAGACGAGGACGAGGACCAGCACCAGGCCGAAGACGGCGCCGGCCCGACTCGCCCGTGTCGAGCGCGCGACGCGGCTAGTCATCTCGCGTCCTCGGGAACAGCCCGTTGGGGCGCAGCACCAGGACCGCGAGGAAGGAGAGATGGCCGGCGAGAATTCTGCCAGCCCGGATCGATCTTCGCGCCGACGTTCTGGGCGACACCCAGAATCACCCCGCCGGCGAACGTCCCCCAGATCGAGCCGAGCCCGCCGATGATCACCGCCTCGAAGGCGAACAGCGGCCGCGAGGGTCCAAGCGAAGGATCGAAATTGGTGCGGATCCCGAGAAAGATTCCGGCAATGCCGACGAGAACGAGCGTCACCGCCATCGCCAGGCCGTAGATGCGCCGGTGGTCGATCCCCATGAGCTGCGCCGTGCCGGCGTCGTCCGAAGTGGCGCGGAACGCGCGGCCGAGGCGGGTGCGCCCGAAGGCAAACTGCACTCCGGCGATCAGGATTACGGCGACGACCAAGACGATCAGCGGCAGCACGCCGATCTCCAGCCCCTCGGCCAGACGAACGCTCACGGTCTCGACCGCACCGGCCTTGAGGCGCTGGGAGTCGGCGGAGAAAATCTCCAGCAGCACGTTCTGGATGACGATCGATATGCCGAAGGTCACCAGCAGCGGCGGCAGCAGGTCATTGCCCAGGGTGAGGTTGAGGATCCCGCGCTGGAGCAGATAGCCGAAGACGAACATGAACGGCAGCACGGCGATCATCGACAGGAAGGGATCGACCCCGGTGGTCTCGATCGTCACCATGGCGACGAAGGCTGCGAGCACGATCAGGTCGCCGTGCGAGATATTCACCAGGCGCATGACGCCGAAGACGATCGCGAGACCGGCGGCGAACAGGGCATAGAGCCCGCCCGTGAGCACGCCCTGGACGACGGTGTTGACCCACTCGATCACGCTCAGCCACCGAAATAGGCGGCCGCGATCTGCTCGCGGGTCAGGGTGTCGGGCGGGCCGCTGAGCGAGAGCCGGCCCTCCTGCAGACAGTGCACGGTATCGGCGATGGCGAGCGCGCGGTGGATGTCCTGCTCGACCACGACCACCGGGACGCCCTCGGCGATGATCCGGGGCAGCACGTCGTAGATCTCCTTGATCACGATGGGCGCCAGGCTGAGCGACAGCTCGTCGAACAGGATCAGGTCGGGGTTCGCCATCAAGGCGCGGCCGATCGCCGCCATCTGCTGTTCGCCGCCGCTCAAGGCCGTGCCCGGCGCCGAGCGCCACGACCGCAGGGCGGGGAACAGGGCGTAGACGCGCTCCAGCGTCCACTCGCCGGGCCGCCGGCTGTAGCCCCCGATCAGCAAATTCTCCTCGACCGAAAGGCTCGGGAACAGGCGGCGGCCCTCGGGCACCATAGCGATGCCCAGCTCGACGATCTCGCTGGCCCGTCGTCCGAGGATGGTCTGCCCCGTCGCGGCGACGAGGCCGGCGATGGTCCGCAGCAAAGTCGTTTTGCCGGCGCCGTTGGCGCCGATCACCGCGACCGTCTCGTCCTCGCGAAGCACCAGATCGATGCCGAACAACGCCTGAATATCGCCGTAGAAGGCGTCCACGTCGCGGATCTCCAGGAGGCTCATTCGACCGCGACCCCCATACAGATTTCGCGGACGGCGGGGCTTTCGATGACGGTTCGCGGATCGCCGTCATCCATCTTGCATCCGAAATTGATGACCACCAGCCGGTCGATCACCGACAGCAGCGCATGGACGATGTGCTCGACCCAGATGATCGAGATGGCTTGAGCGCGGATGCCGCCGATGGTCTCGACGAGCTGACGGATCTCGTGCTCGGTCAGCGCGCCGGCCGGCACGTTGGCCTTTCCGATCAACCCGACGCGTTCGAGGATGTCCGCGCAGCCCTCGCAGGCCCGGCTCTCCGGCCCGTCGCCGCCGAACACGGCGCCGACCAGCAGGTTCTCGAACACCGTCATGCCAGCGAACGGGTGCGGGATCTGGTAGGATCGGCCGAGACCCGTGCGGCAGCGCAGATGCGCCGGCATCGACGTGATGTCCTGGCCGGCGAAGACGATCCGGCCGCCGTCGGGCGGCAGGCTGCCGGTGATCCGGTTGAACAGCGTGCTCTTGCCCGCGCCGTTGGGTCCGATGATTCCCAGCGCCTCGCCGTCTTCGGGGTCCATGTCGAAGCCCTCGATCACCGACAACGAGCCGAAGCTCTTGGACAGGTCCTCGACCGAGAGGATCGGGCGCATCGCAGATCCAAGGGAACGTCCGCCGGCGCCGGACGGTTCGATCGCCGCAGACTCGGCTCAGCGGATCGAGGCTGCCGCCGACCGGGATCTCCGTCGCGCGCCGGTTGTCGACAATGATCAGGTCGTACTTGAACTTCTTGCCGCGTTTCCACTGGCCGCCGACAAGCGGCGTGCGGCAGGCGTTCTTCACCGGGTTCCGGTGATCGCTGAATTTCCAGGAGACCGGGCCGACGATCGAATCGTAGCTGGTGTTCTCGATCGCGTTCAGGATCGCCTCCGGATCGCCGCAGCGCTTCAGCACGTCGATCGCGACCTCGATGTTGGCATGTTTGAAACCGAGCGGCTGAATCTACTGCTTGCCGGTCTTGGCGGTGCAGGCCGCCGCGAACGCGGCCGAGGTCGTGCCGGTCGGGTTCGACTTGAACGGATGCGCCGGCGACCACCAGACCTCTGTGGTGAGCCCCGCGCCGCGCTCGCCCAACGCTTCGATCGCCGGCGGGAACAGCAGCGCCTTCGCCATCGTCGCGGCCTTGAGCCGCCTGGTCAGGCCCTGTTGCGCGGCCTGCGTCCAGAAGGTCGAGAAGTCCGGCGGCGTCGAGATGCCGGTCAGGATGTCGACGCCCTGCTTCTTGAACCCGGTGATCTGGGCGGTGAAATCGCTGGCGCCCGGCTGGAACAGCGAGGGCTGGTGATAGCCGAACCCGCCGCCTTCGATCGGCGGCCGGAAGCCGCGCTTGGGATCGCGGTCAACGACCCCGTCGGAGTCGTTGACCATCAGGCTGCCAACCTTCTTATCGGTGTCCAGCGCGCCCCACATATCCCATGAACACGCCGATCATGTCGTCGATGCCCCAGAAGAAGTGGTAGGTCCACTTGAAGCCCTTGTCCGGGGTCGCGCCGCGGCTGAAATAGACGATCTGCCAGGGCGTATCGGCGGTCACGCACGGCACCTCGTTGGCCTCGCACTGATCGGAGACCGGGTTGACCGTGTCGCCGGCCGAGGAGCCGATCATCAGGTTGACCTCGTGCTTGAGAATCAGCTCGGCCGCGACCTCGGCGGCCCGGTTGGGGTTGGACTGGGAGTCGCGCGCCAGGATCTCGACCGGACGGGTCCGCTTGCCGACCTTGACGCCGCTGCCGATCGCCGCCCGCGCATCGGCCAGCACGAACCGGTCGGTCTCGCCAAAAGCGGCCAGCGGGCCGATTGCGGGCTGACGAAGCCGATTTTACCGTCTTTGCGGCATGAATGGCGGGCGCAGGAAGGCTTGACGCCGCGGCGGCCGCGATCACCCCGACACCGTATTGGAGCGCGCGGCGGCGGCCGATGCCTCGCACGATCGAAGAGCACTTCGCGTGGGTCGTCATCCTGATCTCTCCCTGATCCGTCTTCGGCTCGGAGGCCGGGGGCGCGCGCACGCTCGCCGCGCCGCCGTCCCGTAATCACACAACGCCCCGGCACATCGCGCACCAACCCGCGGCGGCGGGCGCGGCGTTAATATGGCGCGCCGCGCACTTCGAGCCCGAGATGGGCCTGACCGTTCATCTCCGCCATCACGTCCCAGTTGAAGAACGCATGGTGGAAGATCGCGCAGCTCGTCGCCCACCCGGCCGAGCCGCGAGTGGCCGACAGTTCGAGGATCGCCTTCACCGCGGTTTCCAGGTCGAGCTCATAGCCGCCGAACCGTCGCGGCAGGAGGATGCGGAAGAACCCCGCCGTCCCTGAGCGCGGCGTGGACATGAGTCGGAATCCGGCGCGCCTTCTCCGCGCCCTCGGCTTCGTCCCGGACCATCGGCGCCAACGCCCGCGCCGCCTCGATCAGCGATTCGCCGGAGGGACAATCCACGCCCGATCCGCTTGCGGTCATTCCTGCCGGCTCCCAATGTCGACGATGCCGACCGCCGCATGAGAGCTTGGCGCAACCCGCGCGCGGTCAGGCGCCTCTCGCCCCACCGGGATCGAGCCTGCCCGAGGCCTGCGGATTGCCGCGGACGGTCATGTAGTCCGGCCATGTAGTCCGGGGCTTCGCCCTCGAACCGCCGGGATTCCGGGTCGTCGTGCGCCCCTTCGCCCGGATGGCTCAGCCCTGCGGGTCGGGCGGCAGGGCGATATCGAAATGCCGGTGCAGGACATCGTCGATCAGATCGAAGCACGAGCCATAGCGGACGACCGACATAGTATCGACGTTGATCATCGTCGAGGACTTGCCGTAGCCGTTCCAGCGGGCGAGCCCGTAGTCGACGACGATGTCGGCGGCCGCGCGGATCTCCGGCTCGATGTCCCCGGCGCGAAATTTTACGCCCCGGAGCGAGACATTGGCCGAGGAGCCGATCACCAGCCGGTCCTCGGCAAAGGCGATGCGGGCAAGCGTGTCCAGGATCGGCCCGGCGTTGAGCAGCATCGCGATCGTGCCGTTATCGGTGGTCTGGTCGAGCACATCCGGGTCGAGCCCGGCGAGCGCGGGATGCTCCATCCGGCCCGGGGCCACCGTCCCCATGGGCAGGTCGCAGGAGTCGACGATGGCCGAGACCACCGCGCGACGGTCGTTCGACAGCACATGGAGATCCCGGTGCATCTCCGCGCAGCCGCACATGGCGTTGAGCTTCTCGGGCTTGCGCCGCTTGACCTCGAAGATCTTCCGGATCGCCGCCGAAGCGATGCCGAGGATGACGTAGCCCACATCGGTCGGGACGATGCCGATCCCGCCATCCGCCAACACGTCGTAGACCCGCTTCGCATCCGCCCCGGCGTCGTAAAGCCTCACGCCTTCTTCACCCAGTAATTTCCCATCACCTCATCCACCCATCCGGGCTCGCGGATCTCGCCGCGCGGCGCAAAGGCCGTCATATAGGGCTTGATGTCGAGCACCGGCGTGCCGTCGATCGCATCGAGCCCCTGGACCCGCACCGTCGCGCCGTCCACCCCCAGCACCCGGCACACCGTCGAGCCCAGCAGGTTCGGCCGGTAGTGGCCGCGCTGGGCGAAGATCCCGGCGAGCGGCAGGTCGGGATTATTTCTCGGGTGGCGCGCCCCGGTGACGATCGTCGCCGGATCGGTCCGGTGGAACCGGTACAACACCTCGGCGTGGCTGAAGGTATCCAGGCCCAGGACAGCGTCGGGGCCGAGCCAGTCGGCGTCGAGCTCGATCGTCGCGGTCACCGAGTCCCAATCGTCGTTGAACGGCTCGGCGCGGCCGCCCCTGACGCGGCCAATGGGGCGGAGTTCGATCATCGCGCCGGCGGCCGCCATTCGCTGACGACCGCCTCGTACCCGGCGCGCTGGCGCTCGGCCGGCGGCTCCATGGCGGTGCCGACATAGACGAAGCCCGCCACCCGCTCGCTTTCGTCCAGCCCGAGCGCGGCGGCGACATCGGCGTTATAGGCCGGCCACTCGGTAAGCCACTGGGCGGCGTAGCCGATCGCATGCGCGGCGTTCAGCATGTTGACGCATGCCGCCCCGCTCGACAGCGCCTGCTCCCATTCGGGGATCTTGTGCTCCCTGATCACCCGCGAGACCACCGCGATCACCACCGGAGCGCGCTGGAACCGCTCGCGCTCGACCTCGACCAGCTCCTCGAAGGCTTCGGGGTCCTCTTTCTTGTACGCCTCGCCCAGCACATCGCCGAAGGCGGCCCGCGCCTCGCCCTTGATGACGATGAACCGCCACGGGCCGAGCCGGCCGTGATCGGGGACCCGCATACCGGTGCGCAAGATCTTGTCGAGCTCCTCGTCGTCCGGCCCGGGCTCGGTCAGGTTGCGCGCGGTCACCGAGCGGCGGGTCATAAGGAAATCGATGATCTCGGTCATGTGGTTCTCCAGACTCCGGGTCCGTGCGGCGAATTCGCGCGCTCGCGCGCCCGCAGCGCGCCGCGCTGAATCTTGCCGGTCGCGGTCAGCGGCAGCGCATCGACGAACTCGATCGCCCGCGGGTACTTGAAGGCCGAGATCTGCGACTTGACGAAGTCCTGCAGTTCACCGACCAGCGACTTGTCGCCGGTGGCGCCGTCGGCGACTTCGACGAAGGCCTTCACGATCGCCCCGCGGTCCGGATCGGGCGAGCCGACCACGGCGCATTCGCGCACCTTGGGATGCTCCAGCAGCACCGCCTCGACCTCCAGCCCCGAGACGTTGTACCCGCCGGTCAGGATCATGTCGTCGGTGCGCGCCTCGTAGCTGATATAGCCGTCTGCATCGACCTTGCAGAGATCGCCGGAGAGGTTCCAGCCGTCCCGGACATATTTCTCCTGGCGCTCCAGGTCGTCGAGATAGCGGCACCCGTTGGGGCCCTTGACGATCATCTGCCCGATCTCGCCCGGCGCGGCGTCGTTGAGGGCCTCATCGACGATGCGGACCTGGAAGCCCGGGATTTGCCGGCCGATGGCGCCCGGACGAATGTCGTCCCCGGCGGCCGAAATGAAGATGTGCAGGAGTTCGGAGATGCCGAGCCCGTTGATCATCGAAACCCCGGTGATCTCCTTCCAGGCGTTGAAAATCGCCGGCGCCAGCGGCTCACCGCCGGCGACACAAACCCGCAGGCTCGAAAGATCGTAGCCACGAGCACGGTCGAGCATCAGCTTGTAGCCCGAGGGCGTCGAGAAGCAGACCGTCGCCCGCCGCTCCTGAATTGTCTCCAGGACGAGCTTCGGCGTTGCCCGCTCCAGCAGGATCGAGCCGGCGCCGAAGCGCGGCGCATCGACCAGAAATGCGCAAAGCCCGTAGAGGAAGGCGATCTGCGGGCTGCCGCAGACGATGTCGCCCGGCCGGATGCCGACCACGTGGCCGATGAAGCAATCGGCCGCGGCGAGCAGGTCGCGGTGGAAATGCAGCGTCCCCTTGGGCGCCCCGGTCGAGCCCGATGTGAAACCGATGATGGCCACGTCCTCGGCCGAGGTATCGACGTTCCCGAACGTCGCGGCCTTGTCGATGGCGCGCGCCTCGAGCCCCTGCGGTCCGGCCCCGCCGAAATAGAGCACATGGGCGAGGTCGGCGCATGACGGCCGCGCCGCCTCGAGGTCCCCGGCGAGATCCGCATGGCTGATCGCCGCCTGGACCCGGGCCTTGTTGGCGATATGGACGATCTCGCGCTCGCGCAGCACGGGCATGGTGGCGATCGCCACCATGCCCGCCTTGAGCACCGCATACCACGCCGCGGCCAGCATCGGATGGTTGCCGGAACGCAGCATCACCCGGGCGCCGGGCGCCAGCCCCAAATCTCCGACGAGGATGTTGGCGATCCGGTTCGCCTGGGCCAGCATGTCGGCATAGGTCCAGACGTCCGGCCCCCAATAGAACATCGGCGCATCCGCGTACCCGGCCGCAACCTGCCCGTCGAGCAGTTCGACCGCCGCATTGATCCGCGCGGGACAGGCGGCGAGTTCCGGCAGGACGGAATAGTCCATCTCCGGCCACAGCGCACGCGGCGGCAGGTTGTCGTTGATGAAAGTATCGATATGCGCGGACGGCTCGGCCATCTCGGTCCCGGTCTCCAGACTCCGGCAAATTACCGGGCCAGCCGGGTCAAGCCAAGGGCCTGGCCGTTTCCATGAGATCGCTTCGGGGAGACCGCTTCGCCGGCCTCGTCACCCGGATTCCGATATGGGGTCGGGCCACCGCTTACGGCGCAACGATCGCACGCGAGAACCCGGGCCGGGCCGCACATCGTCGCCAACCGTCGCCACGGCTTTGTCAAACGCCGCGGGCCGCGATGCCCGCCACTACCCGATCGGGCGCGCCGTTCCCGGCGCACAAGCGAAAGGGGGAGAGGCGAACCCCTTCCCCATATTCGTCTGGCAGCCCCACAGTGGAGACTGCCTTACTGTAGCTGCTCTCCAAAACAGCGGGCCAATCCTGAACGGGTTTTGAACGGAAGTCAATGTGTTTTATGCTTTCAATGTTTTCGGTTGAATCGGGCGGAGATCTGCCATGAAGATCGGGTGGGGTATCGATGTCGGCGTGGCCAGTCTCGGCTTCGCGGTGATCGAACTGGACGCGGCGGACAGGCCGGCAGCGCTGATCGACGGAGTCGCTCTCATCTATCCTGCGCCAACTGGCGGAGCGGAGCGGACCCGCCACAAATCCATGCGGACGCAAAACAAACGGCGCGCTGCACGAATCAAGGAGTTACGGTCCGAACTCGCACGGCTGTTCGGTCTCGACCCCGATTTCGATTCGGAAAATGTTCATCCCGACCTTACCGAAGGTCTCACGAAAAAAGGAAAGCCGAGGCGCAACAACTCGCGCGTCCGCCTGCGGGAGCACGGCCTGTCGGAGCGGCTGAGCGCCGGCGATCTGGCCCGCGCCGTTTTGCATATCGCGAAGAACCGCGGCCAGCGCCTGACCCGCGGCCTCACGGACGACGCCAAGGCCGACGCCAGGCAGCAAAAGAAGAACGACGAGGAACGTCGGTCCATGGCGAATACGGCCAATACGACCAAGCAGGAACTCGAGAAGCTCGGTAACGAGCGTGGGTTCGACGGCCATGCCCATCCTTCTCAACTGTTGATGAACAGAGCCGGAACGACGGGAACGACTCGGCTGAAGAAGGACCGGGAAGGAATGCCGGTTTTTACCCGCGCCATGGTGCGGGAGGAACTCGACGCCCTGCTCAAGGCCCAACGGCGCCATCACACCGAGGTGTTGACCGACGCCGTTTGCGAGAAACTCAAGGAGACGATCTTCGAGGAAGCGGAACCGAAGGCGCCGGTCATCGGCAAGTGTTGCTACGGTGTACGCGGCGCCGACGACGAGATCGAGACCCGGCTGCCGCGCGGCAGCGACCTGTTTCAGCGCAAGCGGATCTTCGAGGAAGTCAACAACCTGCGCCTGATTTCCTCGAAGACCGCCAAGGAAAGCCCCCTCAGCCGCGCACAGCGCGACCGCCTTGAGTCCGTGTTACGCAAAGGACGGGACCTGACCGCCACCGGTGTACGCGGCAAGCTTGGCCTCGGGAAGGGGGCGCTGGCCGACAAGACCAGCCTCGACATTTCGGGCACGCGGAAGGGCCGAAAAACGGCCGGCGCGCTGAAGGGCCACCCGCTGGCCGCCGCAATGGCCAAGGCGGACGCACTTGAACAATGGCAGGGCTTCGATGAGGACCTGCGCGAGAAGATCGCCTGTCTCGTGCGCACGGAAAACGATAAGGAAGTCTTGCGTGACGGGTTGACCACGCTCGGACTCTCCGAGGAGGCATCGCAGGCGCTTTCCGACGTGCGCCCGCCCGCAACCTATTCCGCCGCCGGGGAGACAGCGACCCGGAAGCTGTTGGCGGAATTGGAAGCGGATGTCATTTCCAACCACGAGGCGGAGAAACGCGCCGGGCTCGAAGCGCTTGACCCGCCGCCGCACCGCCGTGACCGGTTGCCGTATTACGGTGAAGTCCTGCAAGGATGGTGTGTCGGGGGCGACGGCGTTCCCGGCGGCGCCGACGAAGCCCATCTCGGCCGCATTCCCAATCCCGTCGTTCATGTCGGGCTCAACCAGCTCCGCAAGACCGCCAACGCCTATCTGAACCTCTACGGCAAGCCGACCCGTATCTGCGTCGAACTGGGCCGCGATCTTAACAAGAGCGCCGAGGCGCGCGAACAAATCGAAAAGGAAAGCGACAGCAACCGCAGAGAGAATGAGCAATACATCGAAACGCTAGGAATTCATAAGCGCAAGCTTACACGTAAAGACTTGCTCCGCATGAAGCTGCACCGGATGCAGGATGAAGAATGCCTGTATACGGGAAAGTCGATCGGCATGGAGCAACTCTTCGATGGCTCGGTGGAGATCGACCACATCCTGCCCTTCGCCGATACCCTCGACGACGGTATCGCCAATCTCGCCCTCGCGTTCACGGAGGCGAACCAATTCAAAGGGAAAAATCCGCCCTATGAAGCCTTCTCCCCTCGTTACAAGGGCAAGGACTACGAGCATATTCTTGGGCGCGCCTGGAAGCGGGGAAAGAGTATCCATTGGCGTTTCAAGGAAGACGCCATGGAACGCTACAAAGACCGAGACGCCTTCCGATCCAGGTTTCTCAACGACACCCGCTACGTCGCCAGGATGGCGAAGCGTTATCTGTCTTGCGTCTGTGCGGACCCTGACGGCGTCGTCTGCCTGAACGGGCGGATCACGTCCACCCTGCGCCACGAGTGGGGCCTCGACACGGTGATTCGGCGCCTCATGATCGCCGACGGCCGTCTCGACGCCGAGGAGGTGGAGCGGGCCAAGGACGGTGAAACTCTCGATCAGCTCCGGGCCCGCCGCGAACGCATGGACAAGATACGCTGGGACCATCGGCACCATCTGCTGGACGCGATCGTCGCCGCCTGCACGACCCGCGGCGACGTGCAACACCTCCAGACGCTTGCAGCGTGGGACACGGGTGACAAACGCCGCAAGCGTCCGGGCGCCGACGGGATGTGTTGGCAGCCGGGGTTCCGGAAGTTCGTCGAGGCCTTTCTGGAAAACGAGGGACGCGGCGATACGCGGGGCGAACGACCCGTCACGGCTGTGGTCGCCAAGCCCGACCACGACCCGAGAGGCGGGTTGCACGAGGAAACGAATTACGGGGTCATATGCAAAGTGCCGGGAAGCTCCGGCCAATACGTCACCCGCCACCATGTCGCGATCTCCGACCTTAATGAAGCCAAGCAAATCAAAGCTCTCGGCGTGCCTGAGACCGCGATCCGGGCCGTCGAGAAGGCGGTAGAGAGGGGCGCGCGCATGTGGTGGGGCGGCGAAGACCCCTTATCCGCCTTGCGCGACAACCTCGCCAGGGATCTCGCGGGGTTGCGAGGGAGGCTCCTGGAGCTGATGGACGAAACGCCGGCCGCGGATTGGGAGAAAGCGCGCAGTGACGAAGGCCCGAGCAATGCACGGGCGAAATGGGCGACAAACCGATACATCGAGGAAACCGGCCGCCGCCGTTTCACGCGGATTCAAGTCATGTCCCTGCGCGTCCTGAAAGGCCCGCTGCATCGCGGCAAGAAACCTCGGCGGGCCAACAAGCCGGGTGGGAACGACCGGCTGGTCTATTTCATCGACGGCAACGGCGATCCGGACCTCGAGGTCGTTTCGACTCTGGACGCCAACACGCCGGGGTTCAGGGAACGCTGGCGCCGCGAGGGCGGCCGCCCGTTGTTCGTCTTGCGGAAGGACGATCTCGTGGAAATGGCCACGGACCCGAAGGACCGGGCCTCGCAGCGCCGCCTCTACCGCACGGTCTCCTTCTCCCATACCGGACAGCCCGATCTGGAGTTCCTGCCGGTCGAGGAGGCGCGCAGCGACCGACAGGTCAGGACGCGAATCCAGAGCGTCGGGGCCTTTCGCGATCGCGCGCCGGCGATGGTCTTGTGCGATCCCACAGGCCGCGTGCGCTGGCGCGGCCGCCGAGTCAACTGACCGACGATGTGGCGCGTCGTCGATATCGCCGGGGAGAACAGGACTCTTTCGCTGTCGCGAGGCAGCCTGAAAATCTCCGGCGACGACGGCGAGTTGGGCCGGGCGCCGCTGTCCGACATCCAGTGTGTTCTGGTGCATGGCCACGGTGCGATGCTGTCCCTGTCGTTGGGCGCGGCTTTGGCCGATGCCGGGATCCCGCTGGTGCTCTGCGACCGCAACCATGCGCCGGTAGCCCTGTCTCTGCCGGTATCCGGAAATTTTGAACAGGCGGCGCGGCTGACCGCGCAGGCGTCCCTGTCTCTGCCTGGACGCAAGCGGCTCTGGCGGCGGCTGGTCATGGTGAAGATTGCCGCCCAGGCGCGGTCGCTCGAGATTTCAGGGCATCCCGATCACGCGGCGCTCGCGCGGTTAGGAAAATCGGTACGGTCCGGCGACCCGGACAATGTCGAAGCCCGGGCCGCCCGTTTCTATTGGCGGCGGCTCATGGGCGATGGTTTTCGGCGCGATCCCGGCGGCGACGGGCTTAATGCCCATCTGAATTACGGCTATGCGGTCATTCGCGCCGCTATGGCCCGCGCCGTCGTCGGCGCCGGTCTGGCGCCGGGGCTGGGGCTGCATCACCGGAGCCGGCTGAACGCCTTCCAACTCGTCGATGACCTGATGGAGCCCTTCCGGCCTCTCGTCGACCATGCGGTCTGGCGCAACCGCACGGAGTGGATCGGCGAGGTAAGGACGGCGGCGAAACGAGAGTTGGCGCAGCTCGTAAACGGGGCGATGGCGACCGCAGCGGGATCGAGCCCCGTCTCGCGGGTCATGTCCATACTGGCCCATTCCCTGGCCGAGATCTGCACCGGACGAGCAAGGGATCTGGCTTGGCCGCTCGACTGGGCTCTCCTGGCGCAGACAGAGCTCGACCTTGCCCGCTGATCGCGAACACCGGCCGATCCGGCGGCGCCTGCGCGGCCGCGCAGGCGCATGGATGAAGGAAATTTCCGGTTACAGAGCCATGTGGCTTGTGGTGTGTTTCGACTTGCCCGTGGGAGATCCGAGGGAGCGGCGCGACGCGGCCCGCTTCCGACACCGTCTCCTGGACGAAGGGTTCTCGATGAAGCAATGGTCGGTCTACACGCGTTATTTCGTCACGCGAGCCCAGGCGGACGCCGCCGCCGACCGGATCGGCCTCCATGTGCCGCCCATGGGCAAGGTCTCGATGATGTTCATCACCGACAAGCAATACGCGATGGTGCGCAACTTCAACGGCCGGGTCCGCGCCGGACCCGAGACGAAGCCCGACCAACTGGCCCTGTTTTGACGGCCCACGCGGCAAATTGCGGGCCGATCACCCTGGCTAATCCACTGATTTCCCACGAATTAGCCAGGGTCTACTGTAGCCGATGCTGTTTTGGAGAGCAACTACAGCATATGGTGGTAATACAAAGCGGCAGAAACGACTGTAGCCGATGCTGTTTTGGAGAGCAACTACAGCCTGAAACGCGCTGAGAGCTTGCTGGGGAGGACTGTAGCCGATGCTGTTTTGGAGAGCAACTACAGCGCTCTCATCTGCGCTTCTCTGGTCGGCAGGACTGTAGCCGATGCTGTTTTGGAGAGCAACTACAGCAAGTCATTCTTATCGGTGGTGGGAAGAAGCACTGTAGCCGATGCTGTTTTGGAGAGCAACTACAGCCGCGACGGACAACCAGCGGATGATCGGCAGACTGTAGCCGATGCTGTTTTGGAGAGCAGCTATAGCGAGACTGGCTTGTCGACAACACAGGCATAAGCGTTGCCCGCGACTGTCCGGCGGCGACCATTGGCGCCGGACGGTCGATGGTGCTAGGGTTCGCGCGGCGCCAGAACGCGGGGCAATATGAACGAACTCGTCCGGCTCGAACTCATTCGTGAATCGTTGATCGCGGTGGTCAACGAGATGCGGGCGAACATCATCCACTCCTCCTACGCGCCGATCATCTACGAGGGGCATGACTTCTCCTGCGCGTTGATGGCCGCCGACGGACGGCAGATCGCCCAGGGGCTGGCCGACCACCCGATCCATATCTTCGCGGTCCCCTATTCGACCCGGAAGGTGGTCGAGGCGTTTGCCGGCGACATCAACGAGGGCGACCTGTTCCTGCACAACGACCCCTATACCGGCGGGACGCACCTGAACGATGTGCTGATGCTCCAGCCGGTGTTCCACGCGGGCCGGCTTGCGATGTTCGCGGCCATGCGCTGCCACTGGAACGATGTCGGCGGCATGACGCCGGGCAGCCTGTCGGGCCGCGTGAACGAGATCTACCAGGAAGGCATGCGCATCACGCCGACCCGGATCGCCGCCGGCGGGGTGCTGAACGAGGCCTTCATCGAACTGCTGTTCAACAACATGCGTGGACGCAACGAGCGACTGGGCGACTTCAACGCCATGCTCGGGACCGGACGAAAGGCGGCCGAGCATGTCGGGCGGCTGTTCGCCCGCTTCGGCGACCGGACTCTGCTCGACGGCATCGAGGAGCTGATCGCCCGCTCCGAGCGGCTGCTGCGCGCGCGGATCGCCGAATGCCCCGCGGGCGATTACTACGCCGAGGGCTATATCGAAAGCGACGGGACGAACCCCGACCCGCTGGCGGTCCGGCTGAAGCTCACGGTCGACGGCGAGCGGATCGTCGCCGATTTCACCGGCACCTCGGCGCAGACCAACGGGCCGACCAATTGTGGGCCGGCAATGGCGCTGAACGCGGTGGGCACAATCGTCAAGGCTTTCCTCGATCCCACGACCCCGATCAATCACGGCTCGTTCAACCCGATCGAGGTCATCGCGCCCGAGCGGACGTTCATCAACGCCCGCGAGACCGCGCCCTGCGGCGGCATGGCGGAGGTAAAGTTCCTGATCGACGCCGTCGTCGCCTCGGCGATGTGCCAGGTGGCGCCGGAGATGAGCGTCGGCGATCTGAAGGGCGGCGCCAATCACATCCACATCGCGGGCCCCGATCCCCGCGTATCGGGCGGCGCCTACATCCACTACGAATGGCCGGCCGGCGGCACCGGCGCCTCGCGCGGCGTGGACGGCAACAACGCGGTGCGCAGCTACAACGAAGGCGATTTCAACTCGATCCAGTCCGCCGAGACGGTCGAAGGGGCCTTCCCCTTGCGTATCGAGCGCTGCGAACTGCGCGAGGGCTGCTGCGGCGACGGCCGGTTCCGCGGCGGGTTCGGGCTCCGGCGCGAGGTGCGCATCCTGGGCGAGACGGCGATGCTCTCGGTGCTCTCCGAGAAGAACGTCATCCCGCCTTACGGCGTCGACGGCGCCCGTCCCGGGGCGGCCAACCGCTTCACCGTCGAGCGCGGCGGCGAGACCGTCGAGCCGTCGAACATGCCGGGCAAGGTCTCCGGCTTCCGGCTGGAGCGGGGCGACATCGTGCGCGAGGAGACCGCGGGCGGCGGCGGACACGGCGACCCGCTGGACCGCGACCCGGAGCGCGTGATGGCCGATCTGGTCGAGGGCTATCTCACCCCGTTGCAGGCCGAGCGACGCTACGGCGTGGCGGTCGGCGCCGACGGCGGAATCGATGCGGACGCCACCCGGGCGCAGCGCCGGGCGCTGCGCGCGGCGCGCCGCCCGATCCGGCTGGAGCCCGCCAACGAGGAGCTGTTCGACGGCCCGCGCCGCCGGGTGATCGTGCCCCGTTCGGCCGCCCGGGCCGCGGGCATCGACGACGGCGCGCTGATCGAAATTTCCACCGGGTTCGGAGCGCCGCTGCGCGCCTGGGCCGACATCCAGGGCGACGGCGAGGCCCTGATGGCCGGTCCGTCAAGCCTGCGGATCATGCGCGCCGCGCCGGGCGACGCCGTCACCATCGCGCCCGCCCGGCCAACCCCGGAGCTTTGAGCCCGCCGGTGTCGGCAGCACACACATCGACGGAAATTCGGACAAGCGTGACCAAGGGCGCCGATCGAGAGGAGTTGTATACTTGACTAAACGGCCGCGCGTCCCTTGAAGCTCAAGGGCTGGAGATCCTTTGGGAGAACCCTGAATTGTCCTCGTGATCGTGGCCTTTGGCAGTTCTGTCGGCCCAGCAGCTTAGGCAGCTATATGATTCCCAATCATAACTGGCTGAAATCACTCAACTTGGTTCTCGGTTGAGCCCTATGAGTCTGACTCAAAACTCCTGAGCCATCTCATCGTCCCCAGCGCCGCGGGCACGATCGTCTCGCCCCCCACGCGCGCCGCGCGGATCTGCCCAGCCGTCAGATCGAGGGCCGCGCCCAGATCGACCCGATCGAATAGCGTCTCTTCGAGGCGCGCGCCCAGCAGACTCGCGCCGGCCAGCCGCGCCCCGGTCAGGTTCGCACCGCTCAAATCGGTCCGGACGAACTCCGCAGCGCGGAGGTCGGCGCCTCGCAGGTCGGCGTTCTTCAGATCGGCGTCATGGAGGAACGCACCGCACAGATCGGCGCCGGCGAAATCGGCTCCCTGAAGCCGCGCCCGACGGAACTCGGCCCGGCGCAGGCCGGCGCCTGCGAAGATCGCGCCGTCGAGCGTGTGACCGTGAAGGTTCACGCCGTCGAGCGCCGCACCGCCGAAATCGGCCCTGGCGCCGCTGCCGCCCCGGCTCAGCACCCAACTCAGATGCTGCTGAAACAGCCGCCGAAACGCATCCCCGCCGATCGCCCGATACATGACCGTTAGCCCGCCCTGTCATGCGCCGCCGCCCAAGCGACCGGCAAGCTCATCGTGACCCGGAGGTCCGGCGCCGTTTGTCCGGTTCTCCACACCGACCGGATAGAACGACACCGTATAGAACGACACCGGGATCATCGACCCCTCCGTCGGTCGGCGGCCGACGATTATGAGCGAATTGCAGCGTCATTGCGGTGAAATTGCCGCGAATGAACAGGGGCTGCCGAATTTTCCGGATCGCCGGCTTTTGTTGATCGGTCTTCTTCGGCACCCTATGATGCGTCGATTCGGATCATCAAAGGGTGGGTAATCCCGCAGCCGAACCGGCCCTTATCGGGTATGCAGCCGCCCGGCGGAAGCGAAACACGTCTTGATCTGTGCCTCAATCGGGTTCCGGGCGATCGGCCATAGGAGCCCTTCCGCACAGAGGCGCAGCGTGAAGAAGAACCCCTGAGATGACGCCAGCAACCCTGAACCTCCTTGCACGCGCGCCACGGCGCCGCTGCCACCTCCCCTTCCTGGCCTTGGTGCTGACCGCTTTCTCGCTCGGCGCCTGCTCGATCGATCCCGACGATTGGATCCGCAGCGCCGACAAGCCGGTCGCCAAAGCGAAGGCTGGGCCCGATTCCGACAGGCCGTTCCCGAACCTGGCCTCGGTCCCCGAAGCGCCCGACCCGATCGACGCCGAGGAACGCAAGCGGGTCGCCGAGAGCCTGATCGCCGACCGCAACGACGCGCGCTACACCGGAGAGATGATTCGGCTCCAAACCGAAGAGCTTGCTCCGCCGCCGGACGGCGTGGCCGACGCGCGCGAGGCCGGCGGGGAGGCGACCCGGGAATCGGCCGCGGAGACGGACACGGCGATGGCAAAGGCCGGGGAGCTGGCCGCCGTCCCGGCGCCAGCCGGGAACGGGCTCTCGCAAGCGCGGCGGCCCGCGCCGCCAGTCCGGGCCGAGAATGATAGGCCGCCGCGCCCAAGCGGCGTCGCCGCGCAACCTCCGCCGCCGGCCGATCTCCTCGATCCGATCGAACAACGGCCGCCCCAAGGCGCGCACGATCGAGTGGCGAGCAACGCGCAGCAACGCCTGTTCAGGCTCGCCCCGGCCGGCGACCGTCCCGAGAGCCGGTTCAACGGCAGCCGGCTTCGGTTCGGGCCGCCGCCCGACGACATCGCGATCGTCCAGCGGGCGCGGGCGCAGCGTGCGGCTCCGGCCCCCGTCAACGGCGCGGCCCTGAACAGGCGCGCCGCACCGAGACTGCAACGCCCCTCGGCCGCTTTTGCCGCGCCGCGGCGCTTCGATGCGCCGGGCATGGCCGGCGAGCGGGCGGCAACCATCGGCTTCCGGTCCGGCTCCTCCGCCGTCAGCGCCGCGGGCCGTCAGGCGCTTGACAAGATCGCCGCCGCCCACCAGCGGCGCGGCGGCGAAGTTCGCGTCGTCGGCCATTCGAGCAGCCGAACCTGTACCACGGACCCGACCCGGCGCGCGCTGGTCAACTTCCAGATCTCGCTCGACCGGGCCAACGCGGCCGCCCGAATTCTGATGTCGATGGGCGTGCCCGCGCGTTCGATCGCGATCAGCGCGCTATCCGATGCGCGGCCGCGCTATTCCGAGACGACGCCCTCGGGCGAGGCCGCCAACCGGAGGGTCGAGGTCTTCCTCGACGGACCCGGGTGAGCCGGTCGCCGTTGCAGCGCCACATCGAAAGGAGCCAGAGCCGGACGTGCCTGACGTAGACGACCCCATGACACCGCCGATCGACCGAAACCAGGATTTCTACCGCATCCAGCGCCTTCCGCCCTACGTGTTCGCCGAGGTGAACGCGATGAAGTCCGAGGCGCGCACCGCCGGGCGCGACATCATCGACTTCGGCATGGGCAATCCCGACAATCCCACGCCGCCGCACGTCGTGGACAAGCTGACCGAGGCGGTGCGGGACCCGCGTACTCACCGCTATTCGAACTCGCGCGGCATCCCCGGTCTGCGGCGTGCGGTGGCGGCGTATTACGACCGGCGGTTCGGAGTGGATATCGACCCCGAGCGCGAGGCCATCGTCACCTTGGGATCGAAGGAAGGCTTCGCCAACCTCGCTATGGCGATCACCAGCCCAGGCGATGTCGTAATCGTCCCAAACCCGTCCTATCCGATCCACGCCTACGGCTTCATCATCGCCGGCGGCGCGCTGCGCCATGTGCCGGTCGGGCCGGGTATCGATTTCCTGGCCGAGCTGGAGCGGGCGGCCCGTTACAGCGTGCCCTCCCCGCTCGCGGTCATCCTGAACTTTCCCGCCAACCCCACCGCCCACACCGTCGACCGCGCCTTCTACGAGCAAGTGGTCGATTTCTGCCGGCGGCGGGGAATCTACATCATCTCCGACCTCGCCTACGCCGAAATCTATTTCGACGGCGATCCGCCGCCGTCGGTTCTCCAGATCCCGGGCGCCAAGGACATCGCCGTCGAGTTCACCTCGCTGAGCAAGAGCTACTCCATGCCCGGCTGGCGCATCGGCTTTGCCACCGGCAACGCCCGGCTGATCGAGGCGCTGGCGCGGGTTAAATCCTATCTCGACTATGGCGCGTTCACCCCGATCCAGGTCGCGGCCACCGCCGCGCTCAACGGCCCGCAGGACTGCGTCGATCAGGTGCGCGGGCTCTACAAACGCCGGCGCGACGTGCTGGTCGAGAGCTTCGCCGCGGCCGGCTGGCAGATCCCGCCGCCGATGGCCACGATGTTCGCCTGGGCGCCGATCCCGCCCCGGTTCTCCAATCGCGGCTCGCTCGAATTCTCCAAGCTGTTGCTGAGCGAGGCCGGCGTCGCAGTCTCGCCCGGCTCCGGCTTCGGCGAATACGGCGAGGGCTATGTCCGGATCGCCCTGGTCGAGAACCGGCACCGCATTCGCCAGGCCGCGCGCAGCATCAGGCGGTTCCTTTCGGCCGCGCCCGACGACCGGCCGGCCGAGGAGGCCCAGGCGGCGGCGCGATGATGGAGCCTCTCAAGGTCGCCGTGGCCGGTCTGGGCACCGTCGGCGCCGGGGTGGTGCGCATCCTGGCGAACCGGCGCGCGCTGCTCGCCGAGCGCTGCGGGCGGGAGATCGTGATCACCGCAGTTTGCGCGCGCGAACGCGAACGCGACCGGGGGGTGGACATTTCCGGGTTCGCCTGGTTCGACGACGCGACAGCGATGGCGCGCGAGGCCGAGGCCGACGTCTTTGTCGAGCTGATCGGCGGCGAGGACGGGATCGCCAGGACGGCCTGCGAGGCGGCGCTCACCGCGGGCTGCGATGTGGTGAGCGCAAACAAGGCCTTGATCGCCAGGCACGGCGCCGCGCTTGCCAGGACCGCCGAGGCCGCGGGACGCGCGCTGTCCTACGAGGCTGCGGTCGCCGGCGGCATCCCGATCGTCAAGGCGTTGCGCGAGGGTCTGGTCGCGAACCGGCTCTCGGCGATCTACGGCATTCTCAACGGCACCTGCAACTACATCCTGACCACGATGCGCGAGACCGGCAGGCCGTTCCCCGAAGTCTTGGCCGAGGCGCAATCCAAGGGATACGCCGAGGCGGATCCGGGTTTCGATATCGACGGGATCGATGCGGCGCACAAGCTGTCGATCCTGACCGCGCTGGCCTTCGGCGGAGAGATCGATTTCCTGGGGGTGCATGTCGAAGGAATCCGCCATGTCTCGGCCGAAGACATCGCCTTTGCGGACGAGCTTGGCTACCGCATCAAGCTGCTGGGCATCGCACGGCGCGCCGCCAATGGAATCGAGCAGCGCGTGCACCCGTGCATGATCGCCAAGGACCAGCCGATCGCGCAGGTCGATGGCGTCTACAACGCGGTCGTCGCCTCGGGCGACTCGGTGGGCTCGACCGTGTTCGTCGGGCGCGGCGCCGGCGCGGGGCCGACCGCCTCGGCCGTGGTCGCGGACCTCGCCGATATCGCCCGCGGACAACGCCTGCCGACCTTCGCGGCGCCGGTCCGGTCCTTGAGCCCGGCGGCGACGGCGCCCATGGAGCTTCACAGCGGCCCCTATTACCTGCGGCTCATGGTGGTCGACCGGCCCGGCGTGATCGCCGATGTGGCCGCCGCTCTGCGCGATCAGGAAATCTCGATGGAATCGATGATTCAGCGGGCGCGCGCGCCGGGCGAGCCGGTCCCCGTCGTCATCACCACGCACGAGACCACAGAGGCCGCGATGACCCGCGCGCTGGACCGGATCTCCCGATTTGAAAGCATCGTCCAGGCGCCGCGCATGATTCGCATAGAATCCCTATAGGCTGGCGCCTTATGGGCTGGCGACCTGGCAGGAGGGGTGAACGTGGCGGATAACGCGAACGGTATGGATCGGAATCTCGCGCTGGAAGTGGTCCGGGTGACGGAGGCGGCAGCGCTGGCGGCCTCGCGGCTGATGGGGCGCGGCGACGAGCAGGCCGCCGACCAAGTCGCGGTCGATGCGATGCGCACTGCGCTCAACAGCCTGGGCATCGACGGCACCGTCGTCATCGGCGAGGGCGAGCGCGACGAAGCGCCGATGCTCTTCATCGGCGAGAAGGTCGGCGCCGGCGGCGGGCCGAAGATCGACATCGCCCTCGATCCGCTCGAAGGCACGACGATCACCGCCAAGGGCCTGACCAACGCGCTCTCGGTCATCGCGATGGCCGAGGAAGGCGGCTTCCTCTACTCGCCCGATGTCTACATGGAGAAGATCGCCGTCGGCGGCGGCCTGCCCGACGGCGTGGTCGATCTCGACCGCAGCCCGGCCGAGAACCTCAAGAGCCTGGCCGACGCCAAGGGCGTCGAGGTCGCCGACCTCGTCGCCTGCATCCTCGACCGGCCGCGCCACGAGGAACTCATCGGCCAAGTCCGCGAGTCCGGCGCACGGATCATGCTGATCACCGACGGCGACGTCTCGGGCGTGATCGCCACCTCGCAGCCCGAAAGCGGGGTCGACATCTATCTCGGCTCGGGCGGCGCGCCCGAAGGCGTGCTCGCAGCCGCCGCGCTGCGCTGCATCGGCGGGCAGATGCAAGGGCGGCTCCTGTTCCGCAACGACGACGAGCGCGGCCGGGCCGCCAATTGCGGCGTCGTCGACCTGAACCGCAAGTACGGGCTGCTCGACCTCGCCAATGGCGATGTGATGTTCGCCGCCACCGGGGTGACGAACGGCACCATGCTGCGCGGCGTGCGCCGCTTCGCCGGCGGCGGCTATACCCATTCGATGGTCATGCGCTCGAAATCGGGCACCGTGCGCTATGTCGAGGCGCACCACAACTTCCACCGCAAGACCGGGTTCGATCCGGTCGACCGCTAGAGCGCAAGGGTTCCCACCGTGTCCGGCGCTCAAGACGCCAGCCTGCCCTTCCTGGGCGTCGCATGTTCGCTCAAGGGCAAGCGGTGGCATGCGCGGCTCGAGGACGAGCGGCTCGCGATCGGCCTTACCCAGCATTCCGGGCTGCCGGAGCTGGTCGCCCGGGTGATCGCCGGCCGCGGCGTCGGGGTCGAGGCGGTCGGCGCCTTCCTGAATCCGACACTCAGGTCCCTGCTTCCCGATCCTTCGCTCTTGCACGACATGGACCGCGCGGTCGCACGCGCGATCCAGGCGATCCAGTCGGGCGAGAGCGTCGGCGTGTTCGCCGATTACGATGTCGACGGCGCGACCTCGGCGGCGTTGCTCGTGCGCTTCTTCGCAAGCCTCGGGCGACGGCTCGATGTCTACGTGCCCGACCGGCTGCGCGAAGGCTACGGCCCCAACGCCGGCGGGTTCGAGGCGCTGCGGCAAGCCGGGGTCTCGCTGGTGTTCACCGTCGATTGCGGCACGACCGCGCATCGCCCGCTCGCCGAGGCGGCCGCGTCGGGGCTCGACGTCATCGTGCTCGACCACCATGTCGCCGAGGCCGCCCTGCCCGAAGCGGTCGCCGTGGTCAATCCCAACCGGCTCGACGAGGACAACGACTGCGGCCAGCTCGCCGCGGTCGGCGTGACCTTCCTGTTCCTGGTGGCCCTCAACCGGGCGCTGCGCAAGGCGGGCTGGTACGGCCACGGCCACGCTGAGCCCGACCTCCGTGTCTGGCTCGACTTGGTGGCGCTCGGCACCGTCTGCGATGTCGTCCCGCTCGAAGGCGTCAACCGCGCGCTGGTCTGCCAGGGGCTTAAGGTGATGGCGCGGCGGAACAACCCGGGGCTCGCCGCGCTCGCCGGCGTCGCCAGGCTCGACGAGCGGCCCGGCACCTACCACGCGGGCTTCGTCTTCGGCCCACGGGTCAACGCCGGCGGGCGCATCGGCGAGTCGGGGCTTGGCGTCCGCCTGCTTTCGACAGAAGTCCCCGAGGAGGCGGCCGCGATCGCCGGCCGGCTCGACGACTGCAACCGCGAGCGGCGCGAAATCGAGGCCGCGGTGCTGGCCGAGGCCGAAACGCTGGCGGCCAAGACGGTCGCCGGCGCGGACCCCGGCCGGTCGCCGCTGCTGCTGGTCGCGGCCGAAGGCTGGCATCCCGGCGTCATCGGCATCGTCGCCTCGCGGCTCAAGGACAGCTACAATCGGCCGGCCTGCGTGGTGGCGCTCGATGGAGCGCTGGGCAAGGCCTCGGGGCGGTCGATCCGTGGCGTGGCGCTCGGGCCCGCGGTCATCGCCGCGCGGCAGGCCGGTCTGCTGATCGATGGCGGCGGACATGCGATGGCGGCAGGCTTCACGGTGGCTGCGGAGCGCATCGACGCGCTGACGGACTTTCTGAACGAGCATATCGCCCGCCAGCTCGATTTCCGGGCGCCGGTCGTCGGACTCGGCATCGACGCCGCGCTGTCGCCCGGCGGCGCGACCGCCGAGGTCGTCGCAGCGCTTGAGGCCGTCGGTCCGTTCGGGGCCGGCAACCCGCGGCCGCGCTTCGCGCTTCCTGCCGTGCGAGCCGTTCGGGTCGACGTGGTGGGGAACGATCATGTCCGCTGCTTTCTCGCCGCGGAGAGCAGCGCACATCGGCTCAAGGGGATCGCCTTTCGCGCCGCCGGCACCCCGCTGGGCGAGGCGCTGCTGTCGTCGGCCCGCGGACCGCTGCACGTCGCCGGCCATCTGCGCGCCGATGGCTGGAAGGGCCCCGATGCAGTCGAGCTGGTGATTGAGGACGCCGCGCGCTTGTGATAAGGGGCGGGGAACCTGCGGCGGGCTGACTACGCGGGTCTGCTACGCGGGACGGGCGTAGCGCTCAGGGGGCCTTGGCGGAAGTGGCGACGGGCGGGGCGACATTACGGCGGAACCGGGGCTGGGTCGAGCGCTTCCGGCGCTGGCTGCGCTACCGCTTCGTGGTGCCGGTCAAGCGTAGCCGGCACCCGCCGGACTATACCGCGCGCAGCGTCTCCGTCGGCCTGTTCTGGGCGCTGACTCCGACGGTCGGCGTCCAGATGGCCATAGTGCTGCTCAACTGGATGGCCTTCCGTCGGATCAACCCGCGCTGGGACTTCAACGTCATCCACGCGATGGCCTGGACCTGGGTGACCAATTTCGCGACCGTACTTCCGGCCTATTACGTCTTCTACTTCACCGGGCAGGTGCTGCTCGGCCGCTGGGACGACCTGACCGGCTACGAGGCCTTCGCCGGCCTGTGGGGCGCACGGTTTACCAACGATGCGGCGACGGACTATATCGCCGGCGAGATCGACACCTTCCGCGCCTATTTCGACGTCATCGTCGAGGGCTGGGGCCTGGCCCTGCTCGTCGGCTGCTGGCCGTACGCGATCATCGGCGCCTGGATCGGCCATTCCTGGTCGCTCAAGCTCGCGATCGCCCGGCGGCGGCGCATGGCGATCCGCCGCTTCGGCCATCCCGGCGCGCCGCTGTTGCGGCCCGACGCCCGGGCGCGTATCGACTGGCGACGCACCGGTTGATTTCACACGCCCGCGCCGCTACCTATCGCCCACGCGACCCCATCGTCTAGTGGCCCAGGACATCAGCCTTTCACGCTGAAGACACGGGTTCGACTCCCGTTGGGGTCGCCAAACTCCTCCTCGGCATTCCGATACCGATGAGTCGACCTTGCTGAGCCCCTGAACGCAGCGCGCGCGGACGACATCCAAGTCGTCATGGTCCTCGACAGCGCCCGCCGGCGCCACGGCCGCGCCCGATTCTGAGACCCTCCCGTCGGGCATCGGCGTCATCCGGTCGCGCGACGGCCCGCCGCGATACGCCGGATTACCCGGTCTTGTTCAGCCGCGCGGCCAGAAAGCGCGCGCCGATCTCGATGCCTTGCTCGTCGATGCCGTGGCCGAGACCGGGACGCACATGGGCCTCGACCGGGAATCCGTTCTCTTCCAGCCCGGACCGGGCGTGCTCCAGCCGGTCGATCGGCAGCAATTCGTCCATATCGCCGTGGATCAGCACCACCGGCGGGCGCGAGACGGTCTCCGCGGCCAGCAGATCCCTGCCCTCCAACCGGCCGGAATAGCCCACCACGCCGGCGCAAACAGCCGCCCGGCGCGGGGCGACGAACAGCGACATCATGGCGCCCTGGCTAAACCCGACCAGGGCCAGACGATCCTCGCCGATACCGTGCGCGGTAAGCTGCCGGTCGATGAAGGCATCGACGATGCGCGCGCTGCGCCGGATCTCCTCCAGCCGGTCGGCGCGGTCCTGGGTCTGGATGCTGAACCACTGATAGCCCATCGGCGTCATATCGCAGGCATAGGGCGCGTTGGGCGCGATGAACGCGGCATCGGGCAAGGCGCGGCCGAAATAGGGCGCGAGCCCGATCAGGTCGTTGCCGTCCGCACCCACACCGTGCAGCAGGATGACCAGCGAGGCGGCCGGCCCACCCTCGGCGGGCCCGAAGACGGGACCGTCAAGCTGTATCGGATCGGCCATCACGCCCCCTTCATGTCGGTCTTTCGGCCCGGCCGGGCCGGGCGGTGTTGCGGTAATAGTGCCACAGGAGCCGCGCGGCAACCGACCGCCAGGGCCGCCACGCCTCGCCGAGCGCGATGAGCGCGAACTCGTCGGGCCGCGCGTCCAACGCCTTGATCTCCTGTGCGGCGACCTGCAGCGCGAGATCGCGCGCCGGCCACACGTCCGGACGCCGCAGCGCGCTCAACAGGTAGATGTCCGCCGTCCAGGCGCCGATCCCCTTGAGCGCGACCAGCATCTCGCGGGCGGTCTCGTCGTCGGCCCGCGCGATCCGGCGGAAATCGAGCGCGCCGGTCGCGACCGCTTCGGCAAGGCCCAGCACATAGCCCGCCTTCTGGCGCGACAACCCGGCGCGCCGGAGCCGGTCGTCGCCCAGCGCCAGCACGCGCCGGGGCTCGACGCCGCCGGCCTCTTCGGCCAAGCGGGCGAAGGTCGCCTCGGCCGAGGCAAGCGAGACCTGCTGCTCCAGGATCAAGAGGACGATCGTCGCAAACCCCTGGTCGCGTCGCCGGCGGGGCGGCGGGCCGAATCTGTCGGCAATGCCGGCGAGCGCAGGGTCGGCCGCGGCGAGTTCGGAAAGCGCCCGGCCGAATTCGGCCGCCGTCATGGCTCGACTCATGGGATTGCGCAGCGCCGCGGAACGGCCATATTTTTCATCAACGCTCTATGGCATAGATGCCCGGCCATGGCAAAATGCTGGTCGTCGGAAACAATTTCGCGGTTTGCACCGAGTCCAACCGGCCTTCTCCATCTCGGCCACGCCTACTCGGCCCTCACCGCTTACGCGCTTGCCCAGGGCGACAAGGGCCGTTTCATCCTGCGCATCGAGGACATCGATCCCGGACGCTGCCGGCCGGAATTCGAGACCGCGATCTACGACGACCTCGAGTGGCTGGGGCTGCGCTGGGACAAAAACGTCCGCCGCCAGTCCGACCACCTCGACGACTACCGCGCCGCGCTCCAGACGCTGGAGCGCAAGGGCCTGATCTATCCCTGCTTTTGTACGCGCAACGACATCAAGGCCGAGATCGGGCGATCGGGCCATGCGCCGCACGGTCCCGACGGGCCGGTTTATCCCGGACTCTGCCGCAAACTGTCCGGCGAGCGCGCCCGAGGACGCATCGAAGCCGGCGAGGCCTACGCGCTGCGCCTGGACATGGCGCGCGCGGCCGCGGTCGTCGGTCCGATTGCGTGGTGCGACCGCGCCCACGGCAAGGTCAAGGCGCGCCCGGAGATGTTCGGCGACGTCGTTCTTGCGCGCAAGGATACGCCGACCAGCTACCACCTCTCGGTGACCGTCGACGACCACCTGCAGGGCGTGAGCGTCGTCAGCCGCGGCGTAGACCTTTTCGCGGCGACCCACGTCCACCGGCTGCTGCAGGCGTTGCTGGGCTACGAGACCCCGCAATACCGGCACCACCGCCTGCTGACCGACGATGCCGGCCGCCGCCTCGCCAAGCGCAGGGACAGCCTCAGCATCGCCGGCCTGCGCGCAAGCGGCCGCACCCCGGACGAAATCCGGGCGATGGCGGGCTTCGATGGCTGACCCGGGCCGGGGCTACGACCCGAGACGCTCGACGATCTCGACATAGTCCGGCCGTGCGGGGTCCAGGAGACCGTGGCGGACGAAGAAGTCGATGCACACCAGGTTGCAGTTGAACTTGAACGCGCGGGTCTCGGCGACCGTCTCCATGACCCGCTCAACGGGCCAAAGATAGAAATCCCCGATCTCGCCGTCGATGTTACGCGGCCGGAAATCGGCCGGCAGTTCGAGGTCGTAGCAGAACATCGCGTCGGGCTTCAGCCCGTCTTCGGTCTCATGGCAGTAGGTGATCGCGCCGACCGCCCGCGCCCGGGCGGCCAGATCCGGGGCTACGCCGGCCTCCTCGCCGGCCTCTTTGATCACCCGGCCTCTTTGATCACCCGGCCTCTTTGATCACCCGGCCTCTTTGATCACATTGTCCTTCAGGCTGGCGCCGACCGGCTGACCGCCGGCCACGAAGTTGTCGAGCATACCGGGACAGGTCGGCTTGTCGTGCGCCCGGCGGGCGATCCACATCGACAGCCGATCGCCGTCCCGGACGAAGCCGTTGACGTGTCGGCGGCGCTCAGACGATGTTGGCTTTGCGGAACGGCGTCCGGCGTGCGATCCGGTCGTAGCCCAGGGCCGTCAGATCCAGGGTGCGAAACCCGCCATGGACGATCAACTCGGCGACCGCGCGCCCCGCGGCCGGCGAATGCTGTAACCCGTGGCCGCTGAAGCCGCAGCGCAGGACCATGCCCCCGGCCTCGGGATGGCACCCGATGATCGCATTATGGTCGAGCGGCGTGACGTCGTAATGACCGGCCCAGGCGCCGGTGCGCCTGACCGCCTCGAACGCCGGCGCGCGGACAGCGAGGATCGGCCATAGCGTGGTCTCGAAGGCGTCGTCGGACTCGAGGTCGCCGGGCGCGGCATCGATGTCCTGATCTTCGGCCGGAGACAGGATGGCGATGTACTGCCCGCCTTCGGGCCTGAAGGCGAGCCCGCTCGGATCGATGGTCAGCGGCAGCGCCGGCAGCGCCGTCCTGCAGTCGAAGACATAGGTGGTCCGCTTGCGCCGGCGGACGGGCAGATCGAGTCCGGCAAGCGCCGCCACATCGGCGGACGACGAGCCCGCCGCGACGACCACAGTGCCGCAGCCGACGGCGGTTCCATCGGACAGCGTCAGCGCGCCGTCGCGCGACAGACCGGTCACCGCGGCCGCGCGATAGACCGCGCCCAGAGACTGCGCCTTGCGGCGAAAGGCGTACAGCAAGGCCTCGGGCGAGACCCCCCCCCTCGTTCTTCCGCCCGAAGGCGCCGGCGCCGAGCCCGGTGGCGTCGAGCCAGGGAAAGCGCCCGACGAGTTCCGCCGGTCCGAGCACATCTATCGCGGCGCCCAGCGCGCGCGGCCGCATCCTCCGGGCCGACGAGGTTGAGGTAGCCGCACTCGCGAAACGCGAGATCCGGCGCCTCGTCGTCAACCGCAAGCAGTTCCGGCGCGGCCTTGACGAAGGATGCGCCGAACAACGACATCTCGACATTTCGAGAACTGCTGGCGGATGCCGCCCCAGGACCGTGCGGTGGCGGAGTCCACGTAGCCCGGATCCCGCTCGGCCACCAGGATCGTGCCGCCGAAGCCGCCATCGGCGGCGAGAAAACAGGCGATCGCGCTGCCCATCGCGGCGCCGACGACGATCGCCACATCGAACTGTGCGCCCCTCATCGGGCGAGTCCGCCGGCCGGCGGCCCCCGGCGGCGACAGATCTCGCCGATGCGGCTTCGCGTCATCGCGCGGTTCCGCGCGCCCGGGCGCGGTGGGTGGTCGGCTACGATCCTGCTCGTTGACAGTCCAGGGGTGCGGACATACTGTGCAGCGCCAATTTCACGGGTCGGCAGCATGCCACAGCCCCGAGGGTCGTGTCCCAGGCCGCTTCCAGTCGTTGAACGTATTCGCCAAAGGATTCGGGATAGCCTCCGATGAAGGTATTCGTCGCTGTAAAGCGGGTCGTCGACTACAATGTCAAGGTCCGCGTCAAGGCCGACCGGAGCGGCGTCGAGACGGCCAATGTCAAGATGTCGATGAACCCCTTCGATGAGATTGCCGTCGAGGAGGCGATCCGCATGAAGGAAGCCGGAAAGGTCGAGGAGATCGTCGCAGTCTCGATGGGCGTTCAGCAATGTCAGGAGACCATCCGTACCGCGCTGGCGATGGGTGCGGACCGCGGGATCCACGTCCTGACCGACCGGGAGTTGCAGCCGCTGGCCGTCGCCAAGCTGTTCAAGGCGCTGGTCGAGCGCGAGAGCCCGGATCTGGTGATCCTGGGCAAGCAGGCGATCGACGACGACAGCAACCAGACGGGCCAGATGCTGGCCGCGCTTCTCGGATGGCCGCAAGGCACCTTCGCCTCCGAGATCGTCTTCGCCAACGGCGGCGCGGAGGTGACGCGCGAGGTCGACGGCGGGCTGGAGACGCTGGCGCTTGGGCTGCCGGCGGTGATGACCACCGATCTCCGGCTCAACGAGCCGCGCTACGCCTCGCTCCCCAATATCATGAAGGCGAAGAAGAAGCCGATCAAACAGATTTCGGTGGACGATCTGGGCGTCGATGTCGCGCCGCGGCTCGCCACGCTCAAGGTGGAGGACCCGCCCAAGCGCGAGGGCGGGGTCAAGGTCGCCGATGTCGCCGAGCTCGTCGAAAAGCTCAGGAACGAAGCGGGGGTGATCTGATGACGGCCCTGGTGGTTGCCGATCACGACAGCGCGCAGCTCTCGCCGGCGACGCTGAACGCGGTTACGGCGGCGGCGGCGCTGGGCGACGGCATCGACGTGCTGGTCGCCGGCGACGGCTGTCGGCCGATCGCTGAGGCCGCCGCAGCCATTGCCGGCGTCGGCCGGATCCGGCTGGCCGAGGACGCCGCCTACGGCCATCTGCTGGCCGAGGCCATGGCCCCGCTGGTGGTCTCGCTGGCGTCGGACTACGAGGCGATCCTGTTCCCAGCCAACACGACCGGTAAGAACCTCGCCCCGCGCGTCGCGGCGCTTCTCGATGTCGCCCAGATCTCCGATATCGCCGGGATCGTCTCGGCGGATACCTTCGTGCGCCCGATCTATGCCGGTAACGCGATGGCGACCGTCCGGTCGAGCGATGCGATCAAGGTGATCACGGTCCGCGGCACGGCCTTTCCCGCCGCCGGCGACGGCGGCAGCGCCGCGATCGAGTCCGTCGCCGCCGCGGAGACCTCCGGCCTGTCGTGCTTTCTGCGCCAGGATCTGTCGAAGTCCGCGCGCCCCGATCTCACCAGCGCGCGGGTCATCGTCTCGGGCGGGCGCGGCATGCAGTCCTCGGAGAATTTCGCGCTGGTCGAGGCGGTCGCCGACCGGCTGGGCGCCGCCGTCGGCGCCTCGCGCGCGGCCGTCGATGCCGGCTACCGGCCAAACGACTTCCAGGTCGGCCAGACCGGCAAGGTGGTGGCGCCGGAGCTCTATGTCGCGGTCGGCATCTCCGGAGCGATCCAGCATCTCGCCGGGATGAAGGACAGCAAGGTCATCGTCGCGATCAACAAGGACGAGGACGCGCCGATGTTCCAGATCGCCGATTACGGCCTGGTCGAGGACCTGTTCAAGGCACTGCCCGCGCTGGCGGAAGAACTCGACAAGAACGGCGTCAAACCGCGATGAGCACGGTTCGCATCACCGCCCGGCACGCCTCAAGCGCAGAGGTGGTGCGATGAACGATCCGCTTGCGAACTCTCCGGACGGGGTGATCCGAAAGATCGGCGTGATCGGCGCGGGGCAGATGGGCTCCGGTATCGCCAATGTCTGCTCGGTCAGCGGCTTCGATGTGGTCCTGGGCGACATCGCGCACACCCAGGTCGAGAGCGCGCTCGGCAACATCGCGCACAATTTCGACCGCCAGGTCGGCCGCGGCCGAATGACGGAAGAAGACAAGGCGGCCGCGCTCGCCCGCATCCGGACCGGCACCGAGTACGGCGTGTTCGCCGAATGCGACCTGATCATCGAGGCCGCAACCGAGAAGGAGGAGACCAAGCGCGAGATCTACAAGCGGCTCATCAGCGAAATCCGCGACGACGCGCTGATCGCTTCGAACACGTCTTCGATTTCGATCACGCGGCTTGGGGCGGCGACCGACCGGCCGGCGCGGTTTATGGGCATGCATTTCATGAACCCGGTGCCGGCGATGCAGCTCGTCGAGTTGATCCCGGGCATAGCGACCGACAAGCCGACCTTCGAGGCGATCCAGACGCTGACCTTCGCACTCGGCAAGACACCGGTGAACGCCGAGGATTTTCCGGCCTTCATCGTCAACCGCATCCTTCTGCCGATGCTGAACGAGGCCATCTACACGCTGCACGAAGGCGTCGGTTCGGTCGAAGCGATCGATATCGCGATGCGTCTGGGCGCCAATCACCCGATGGGCCCGCTCGAGCTCGCCGACTTCATCGGGCTCGACACATGCCTGTCGGTCATGCAGGTGCTCTACGAGGGGCTCGCGGACACCAAGTACCGGCCCTGTCCGCTGCTGGTGAAATACGTCGAGGCCGGCTGGCTCGGCCGCAAGACCGGGCGCGGCTTCTACGACTATTCGGGCGACCACCCGGTCCCGACCCGATAGCCCCGGCGGTGGCGCATCCGGCCGGAGCCGCGCGCGGCATCGCCTGGATGACCTTCGCCGCGTTCTTCCATGCGACGATCGTGATCTCGGCGCGCCGGATCTCCCACCTGCCCGGCATCGAGATCGTCTTCTTCCAGGCCGTGGGCACGAGCATCTGCATGTTGCCCTGGCTGATCCACGCTGGGAACGGTGCGCTCAGGACCTCCAACATGGCGATCCACTGGGCGCGCAGCGCCGGCGCCACGGCCGGGATGACGGCCATGTACTACGCGCTGCGGCACATGAACGTCGCGGACGTCTCGGCGCTGCTGTTCACCGTGGGACTGTTCACGGTGGCGCTGGCCGCGCTGTTCCTCGGCGAGGCGCTGGACTTTCGCCGGGCGGCCGCGGTCGTCACCGGCTTTTGCGGCGCGATGATCATCATCCGGCCGGGCTTCCAGGACAACGCCTGGCCGGCCTTGGCGATGCTGTTCGTCGGCCTCGCCTTCGGCGCGGTCAACGCCGCGACCCGGTTCTTCGCCGGCAGCGAGAACACCAACGCCATCGTGTTCTACATGTATGCGCTGATGGGACTCCTCACGGTCCTGCCCACGGTGGTTCTTTGGCAGACCCCTGCAGCGGGCGACATCCCGTGGCTGATCGCGATGGGCTTGGCCAGCACGGGCGCCCAGCAAGGCATGACCCGGTCCTTCGCTGCCGCGCCGACCGCGGTGGTGATGCCGGCCTATTATCTCCAGCTTCCGCTCGCCGCGCTGATCGGCTACCTCGCCTTCGCGGAGATCCCCGATTTCTGGATCTGGCCGGGAGCCGCGATCATTTGCGGCGCGACCTGGTACATCGTCCGGGTCGACTCCGCACGCTGAAACAGCCCGGCCGCCATGCTAGGCTGGGCCGAAAGGGAGAGCGGCGAGATGAGAAACAGCACGGACAGGATCCTCACCACCCATGTTGGCAGCCTGCCGCGGCCGCAAGCGCTGATCGAGGCGATCGTGGCCGAGGACCGGGGGGTCGCGATCGACCGCGCGGCCTATGAGGCGACGCTCAAGGACTCGGTGACCGAAATCGTCGCTACCCAGGCCAAGCTCGGCATTGACATCGTCGATGACGGCGAGTTCTCCAAGCGCGGCTTTGCCGTATACGCCAACGAGCGGCTGGCCGGCTACGAGGCACGGCCGAAGCCACGCGGTATTCCCTGGGGCGGAAGCCGCGAAGCGCTGGCCTTCCCGGCTTTCTACGAAGCCGCAAGACCGCACGGCGCGGGCGCGGTGGCCCAGGTCGACGAGCTGGTCTGCACCGGCCCGATCTCCTACAAGGGCCAAGCACAGCTCGCGCGCGACCTCGCCAACCTGCGCGCGGCAGTCGATGCCGCCGGGGTCGATGAGGCCTTCGTGCCGGCGATCTCCCCGGTCGATGTCGCCGGCAACCAGAGGAACGAGCACTACGAGTCGGAGGAAGCCTTCCTTTACGCCGTCGCCGATGCGATGAACGAGGAATACCGCGCGATCGTCGATGCCGGATTCATCCTTCAGATCGACGACCCGCATTTGGTGACCCACTACGTCAAAACACCCGGCCTCGACATGGCGGGTTACCGCAAATGGGTCACGGCCCAGGTCGAAGTGATCAACCACGCGCTCAAGGGCGTGCCGGAGGACCAAGTGCGCTACCACACCTGCTACGGCATCAACATCGGCCCCCGGATCCACGAGGTCGAGCTGGGCTGGGTGCTCGACATCGTGCTCGGGATCAACGCCGGGGCCTATTCGTTCGAGGCCGCGAACCCGCGCCATGAGCACGAATGGCAGCTCTGGAAGGATACCCGGCTGCCCGAGGGCAAGATCCTGATCCCAGGCGTGATCACCCACTGCTCGGTCCTGGTCGAGCACCCCGAGCTGATCGCCGAGCGCATCGGCCGCTTTGCGGGCCTCGTCGGGCGTGAAAACGTGATTGCCGGAGGCGACTGCGGCTTCGGCACACAGGCGAGCGCCACGCCCGAAATCCATCCGAGTATCGTCTGGGCCAAGTTCGAGGCGCTCGCCGAGGGCGCCCGGATGGCAAGCCGCGCACTCTGGAACTGAACTCGAGGAAGGGGAGGACGATCATGGCGAACCCGGAAGGTCTGGGTCTTCATGTCGATCACGTCGGCAGCCTGCTGCGGCCCCCGGCGCTGCGCGAGGCGCGCGACCGCATCCTGGGCGTCCAGGACGCGAACTCCAATCTCGGCGCCCACGACAGCGCCGAACTGCGCGAGATCGAGAACGACCATATCCGCGACGTCGTCGCGCTGCAGGAAGAGGCCGGGCTTTCGCTCGTCACCGACGGCGAGTTCCGCAGACGGAGCTGGTGGTCGGACGTCTATCTGAGCCTGACCGGCACGGGTGTGAGCTATGACGGCCGCTCGGATGTAAAGTTCGTCAACGCCGGGGGCGAGACGCGCCCGATGCCGTCCACCGTCATCGACGGCAAGGTGAGATCGGGTGGCAGCGTCAATACCGCGCCCTTCGCCTTTCTCAAGGAGGTCGCCACCGTCACGCCGAAAATCTGCCTGCCCTCGCCGACGATGCTCCACTTCCTGCGCGACGCCGCGGTCTTCGATTCGGCCTATCCCGACCCGGAGGATTTTTGGGCCGATGTCGTCGGCGCCTTCCGCGGCGAGGTGGCCGCGCTCGCCGAGGCCGGCTGCCGCCACATCCAGCTCGACGAAGTGATGCTTACCTTCCTGTGCGATCCGCGCCACCGCGAGATGGCGCGCGCCCGCGGCGAGGACCCGGACGAGCTGATCGAGCGCTACGCCAAGGTCGACAACGACATCCTCAACCCGCGCCCGGACGGGGTGGCGGCGACGATCCACATGTGCCGCGGCAACCTGAATGCCTTCTGGGGGGCCGAAGGCGGCTACGAGCCCGCGGCCGAGGCGATGTTCAACCGCATCGACGTCGACGGCTATCTGCTCGAATACGACACGCCGCGGGCGGGCGATTTTACGCCCCTCCGCCATGCGCCGAAGGGCAAGACGGTCCTGCTGGGCCTGATGTCGACCAAGGAGAACGCGCTCGAATCGACCGATGACCTGCGCCGTCGGATCGACGAGGCCGGCCGGCACCTCGACCACGACCAGCTCGGCATCTGCCCGCAATGCGGATTCTCGACAAATGTCTTCGGCACCCATTTCACCATCGAAGACGAGAAGAAAAAGCTCGCCCGCCTGGTCGAGGTCGCCGACCGGGTCTGGGGATAGGACAATTTCGGGGTCGACCGGCACAGCGCCGTCGGCAGTGGCGCCTTCGGCCGGGGTGGCGGCGGCCTCGGCAATCCTTGTAGTCTAAACGGATTCCGCCGGACCGGAGGAGGCCATGAACAACGATGCCACCCGAAAGATTCGGCCGTCTCTGGGCGTATCCGCCGCCCGATTTCCTCTATCTCGACGTTCCCCGAGCCCGCGCGCGCCTTGGTGCAGCGAGACTTCGACAAGGCGCAAGACTCCCTTGCGGAGGATTTCAGGGGAATAACCTCCGGCGGCGTTCCGCCCGAGGGGCTTTTTCCGGTCCTGCAAACCGGCGTTTCGCTGGAGCCTGTCGTCGCGGCGGCGAACGCCTTCAGGGGCTCACTGAGGCAGGACCAATGGCGCGATGCGCATTTCGACATCGACGACCGCGCCTGGCGGTCGTGGCACAACATGCACGTTTTCCTGATACGCCACGGCCTGCTGCTCGACGACCTCGCGCCGGCGCAACGAAAGGCGGCGCTGCGCCTGATCGAGGCGAGATCGAGCGCGGCCGGCTACGAGTCCGCGCGCGACCTCATGAAGCTCAACGAGCACGCCGGCGAGATCACCGGCAACATGGCCGAGTTCGGCGAGTGGTACTACTGGATCAGCATCTTCGGCGAGCCCGTCGATGACCGAGCCCTGGGGCTGGCAGATCGACAGGCGCCATCTGATCGTCAACTGTTTCATCTATGGCGACCAGATGGTGATGACGCCGGACTTCCGAGGCTCCGAACCGGTGCGCGCGGAGTCTGGAAAATATGCAGGCACGCACGTCTTCGACGACGAGCAGTCGCGCGGGCTGGAGTTCATGCAGGCGCTGTCGCCCGAACAGCAGCGCCGCGCGGTCATCGGCACGGCCTTGCCGCGCGATGTCTTCACCACCGCCCAGGTGGACAATCTCGATCTGGACTATGCGGGGCTGCGCTCCGAATCGCTGGCGCCGCGGCAGCAGGAACTGCTACTGAGCCTGATCGGGACCTATGTCGGACGCATCCGCCCGGGCCACGCCGAAATCCGCATGGACGAGGCGAGGCGGCATCTCACCGATACCTGTTTCGGATGGATCGGCGAGCACGGCGAGGCGCGCCCGTTCTACTACCGCGTCCACAGCCCGGTCATCCTGATCGAATTCGACCATCTGCCCGGCATCATCTGGGACAATACGGAGCCGACCCGCGACCATGTTCACACCATCGTGCGAACGCCCAACGGCAACGACTACGGGCGCGATCTGCTGCGCCGGCACTACCGGTCGCATGACCATTCCCACCCGCCACTGACCACCGGCGCGGGCTGGCGTAACCACCGGAAGCGGGCATGGCGGGATTGCTTAGAGAGCGGCCCGGCCCGATAGCGATGGGGCTTGCCGAGGAACTCGCCCGCAGCTTTCCTGAGCACTTTCGGGTGCTGATCCTCGACAACGAGGTCACGGTCGACGCCTTCGTCACCGAACCGCCGCTGTCCTGGGCGCGGCTGACCGCGGCCGATGGGACTTACCGGGTGGGCGCGGGCTATCCCGGCCTGTTGACCGCGGCCGAGGCAAGGCGGGAAAAGCTCAACTGGGACCGGGTCCGCGGAGATGTTCTGATGACCTCGCTGGCCGCGCTCGATGAGCGCATCGACCTGATCGCGCTCGGCAACAACGCTGGCCAGGGCCTGCCCCTGGCCCTTTCGGTGCCCGAGGCGCTGCGGCGCGATGCGGGCGTTGTCCTCTACGGCGCCTCGCTGCCGGAACGGCCCGGTTACGAGGACGCGGGTTATCGGCGGTTTTGCCCGCGCGACGCCCTGATCGGCCGGGTCGGCGGGCTGGCGGCCGGACGGCCCGTGGCGCTGGGCTTCATCAACACCATCAAGCACAACGAGCAGAACTATCACACGCCCTGGACCGGACGCGAGAGCGCTTAGGCAGCGGCAGGCTTCGATGCGTTCCTCTTATCGACACGGCGCGGCAGGAACGCCGCTACGGCGTCGCCGCGGCGATCAGGCTGTTGCCTTTTCGTCGGGAACCCGCGCATATCCTTCGACGCTGGCCGTCCAGAAGGCCGTCCGGGAGAGGCGATGAGAAGCTCAGTCACGCCGGTCATCAAGGACTTGGTGCTGATCGGCGGTGGGCACAGCCATGTCGCGGTCCTCAAGCGATTCGGCATGAAGCCGATCCCGGGCGTCCGGTTGACGGTGATCTGTCGCGATGTCCATACGCCCTATTCGGGCATGCTGCCGGGCTATGTGGCCGGCCATTACGGCTTTGATGACGCCCATATCGACCTCGGCGCGCTGGCCCGCTTCGCCGACGCGCGGTTCTTCCACAGCGAGGTCATCGGGCTCGATCTGAACGACAAGCGGATCGTTTGCGACAACCGGCCGGCGGTGCCCTTTGACCTCCTGTCGCTCAACGTCGGTTCGACGCCGCGCACGGCCGATGTCAGCGGCGCGACCGAGACCGCAGTGCCGGTCAAGCCGATCAACCGCTTCCTCGACCGCTGGGAGGCGCTGACCAGCCGCGCCGTGAGCCGCGACGGCCCGATGAGCATCGCCGTGGTCGGGGCCGGCGCCGGTGGCGTGGAGATTCTTCTGGCGATCCAGCACCGGCTGGAGCGGCTCCGGGCCGCGGCCGGGCGCAACGGCGAGATCACCTATCACCTGTTCTACGACACGCTTGATATACTGCCGACCCATGACGCCAGGGTCATACGCGCCTTCCGCGATGTGCTGGCGCGCCGCGGCGTCAGCCTGTACGGCGGATCGCCCGTCGTGGAGGTCAAGCGGGGCTGGCTGCGCAACGGCGCGGGCAAGGCGATCGAGGCCGACGAGATTCTTTGGGTCACCGCAGCCGGCGCGCCGGCTTGGCCGGGTGCGGCCGGGCTGGCGGTCGACGAACAGGGCTTCGTCAAGGTCTCCGATACGCTCCAGTCGGTCTCGCATCCCGACGTGTTCGCGGCCGGCGATCTGGCCAGCATGGTCAACCATCCGCGGCCCAAATCCGGCGTCTTCGCCGTCCGCCAGGGCAAGCCGCTCGCGCGCAACCTGCAGCGCATGCTGCTCGGCCGCGCGCCGCGCCCGTTCGCGCCGCAGAAGCGGTTCCTCAGCCTGATCTCGACAGGAGACAAGTACGCCGTCGCCTCGCGCGGCGCGTTCTCGCTCAAGGGCCGCGCGATCTGGACCTGGAAGGACTGGATCGACCGGCGGTTCATGGACAAGTTCAACGACCTGCCCGAGATGGAGGACGACGAGAAGACCGATGTGCCCGACGGCCTCGCCGGGGCCGACGTGATCAAGGAGATTTCCGCGATCGCAATGCGCTGCGGCGGCTGCGGCGCCAAGGTCGGCGCGACCGTCCTGGGGCGGGCGATCAACGGCCTGAAGCCAGTGCCTCGGCAAGACGTGCTGATCGGCCTGCACGAACCCGACGACGCCGCGGTCGTCGAGGTGCCGTCGGGCAAGGCGGTCGTCCAGACCATCGATTCCTTTCGGGCGATGATCGACGACCCCTATGTATTCGGCAAGATTGCCGCCAACCACAGCCTGGGCGACATCTACGCCATGGGCGGCGAGCCACAGACCGCGCTCGCGGTGGCCACCGTGCCATTCGGCATCGAGACCAAGGTCGAAGACACGCTGACCCAGATGATGGCCGGCGCGATGGAGGTGCTGGACGATGCCGGCGCCGCGCTGGTCGGCGGGCATACCAGCGAGGGCGCGGAGCTGTCGCTCGGCTTTTCGATCAACGGGCTGATCGATCGCGAGAACGTGATGCGCAAGGGCGGGCTGATCCCCGGCGACACAGTGGTGCTGACCAAGCCCATCGGCACCGGGACCCTGTTCGCCGCCGACATGCGCCACCAGGCCAAGGGCCGCTGGATCACCGCCGCGCTGGACTCGATGACCCAGTCCAACCGGGCCGGCGCGCAGTGCCTGCTGGAGCACGGCGCACACGCCTGCACCGATGTGACCGGGTTCGGGCTGCTGGGCCATCTGGTAGAGATGATCCGCGCCTCCGAGGTCGATGTCGAGCTCGACCTCGGCGACATCCCGTTCCTGGAGGGCGCGGAGGAGACGGTGCGCGCCGGCATCGTGAGCTCCTTGCAGCCGCAGAACGTGCGGCTGCGCCGGGCGGTGGCCAATCTGGAGGAGGCCGGCAGGGACCCGCGCTATCCGCTGCTGTTCGACCCGCAGACCTCGGGCGGGCTGCTGGCCAGCATACCGCCCGGACGGGCCGCGGACTGCGTCTCCGCGCTGCGCGGGCTGGGCTATTCGTGGGCGGCCGCGATCGGGCGGGTGGTGCCGCAGGGCAACCAGCTCGAGCCGATCACCGTGCGCTCATAGCGCGCTTTGGGGAACCGATAATTCGTCGCCCCCGCGAACGCGGGGACCGACGTCCCGAGAGCGGCCGGACGAACAGCGGCCGATGCGCTCCCGCACTACCCGTTCGAGTCGGATCGGCGGGGGCCGCGCCCGGCCATCCAACGCCAGCGATACGCGGTCGGGCAGACTCACCCCGTCAAATCCGCCAGCAGACCCCGCCAAGCCTCCTCCTCCCGCGCCGGATCGAAGAGCGGCGCCCGCAGGCGACACTGCGCCTCGATCTCCGCCAGGAAAGCGGGCTCGGTCTCGGCCTTCCACAGGACATCGGCCAGCGCCCGGGTATCCTGGACCGGATAGGTGCCGGCATAGTCCTCGCCGAGCAGGCCGGTGTTGCCCTCGATGTCCGAGGCGATGACGGGCACGCCCGCAACGAGCGCCTCGGAAACCGCGTTGGCACCGCCCTCCATCACCGAACTGATCACCATCGCGTGGCTGCGCCGGAACTGCCGCCGGACCGCGCCGCCCGGCACCTCGCCCCGCCAGAGGAAGCGCGGATTGTCCGCCATCTCGCGGGCCGCCCGGCCGGCCCAGTCCGCATCGTGCGCCTTGCCGAGCTGGATGACCCGCAGCCGGGAGCCGGCCGGCACAAGCCGCGCGGCAAAGGCGGTGCGGAGCGAATCCTTCTCGTCGCGCAGGTGGCCGATGACACAGACATCGAAGGTCCGCGCGCTCGGCCGCCGCGCACCGGTAAGCGGCGGCGCCGACTGGTGGATGACCCGCAGCTTCCCGTGGAAGCGCCGCGGCGCCGCCCGGTCGACCAGCCCATGCAGGCAGACCAGCGCGGAGGCGCGCTCCATCGAGGCCAGCGTCTCCTCCGGATGGCTGTGCTGGAACCGATAGATATCGGTCCCGGCAAGGCAGACCACCAGCGGCCGGCCGGGGTGAGCTTGCGCGAAGCGGGCGATGGAGGCGGCGCTGCGCCAAGCATGGATCGCGACCATCATGTCGGCATCGCAGCGCTCGTCGGTATCGGCGATCGCGACCCTGTGGCCGAGCCGTCGCAGAATCCGCGCCCAGCGCACCGCGGTGGTGCGGTTTCCCGCGCGCGAGCGTTTTCCGGCCGGGGTGACGAGGCTAATATTCACGGACGCTTGAAATCGGTGGACCCTCCATGACCGCCCCCGTGCCGACCGAGCGCCTCGCGGCGATGATGCGAAGCGCGCACCAGCGTTCGATGGAAATGCTCGACGGCCTGTCGGCCGACCAGCTTATCGGACCCAGGCTTCCCACGGTCAACCCGCTGTTGTGGGAGGTGGGCCATGTCGCCTGGTTCCACGAGTATTTCATCCTGCGGCGCGTCTACGGTCACGAGCCGCTGCTCGAGCGCGGCGACGCCCTTTACGACTCGATCGCGATCGCCCACCAGACCCGCTGGGATTTACCGATCTATTCGCTGGAGGAGATGCGCGCCTATACCGCCAGGGTGCTTGAGACCCTAATCGGCCGGTTGGGGGACGGCATGGCCGAGGAGCGCGAGACCTTCCTGTACAAATTCACCGCCTTCCACGAGGACATGCATGACGAGGCCTTCCTGTGGGCCCGCCAGACCCACGGCTACCATGCCCCGACCCTGCACCCGGACGGCCCGCGCGAGAAACACGTCCCGGCGCGCGGCGGTCTGGCGAGCGATGTCGGGATCCCGGGCGGGTGGTTCCGGCTCGGTTCGCCGCCGGAGGCCGATTTCCTGTTCGACAACGAGAAATGGGCCCACGATGCCTGGGTGGCGCCCTTCCGAATGGCTCGCGCCCCGGTGACCAATGCCGAGTTCGCCGCCTTCGTCGCCGATGGCGGCTACGAACGGCAGGATTTCTGGGGCGCCGACGGCTGGCGCTGGCGCACCGGGACCGGGGCGAACCACCCGGTATTCTGGCGTCCCGATGGCGGCGGATGGCAGCTTCGCCGATTCGACCGGTGGCGCGACCTGCCGCCGGACGAGCCGGTCATCCACGTCAACTGGCACGAGGCAAGCGCCTGGTGCCGCTGGGCAGGCCGACGGCTGCCGAGCGAGGCGGAATGGGAGTTCGCCGCGACCATGCGCGAAGCGTCGGGCCGAAGCCTGGTCAAGGCGCGCTATCCCTGGGGGGCCGACCTGCCGGAGCCGCGCCATGCCAACCTCGACGGCTTCGCGCTTGGCCCGGTCGATGTCGCCGCGCATGCTGACGGCGACAGCTTCTGGGGCTGCCGCCAGATGCTCGGCAATGTCTGGGAATGGACCGCGGACACGTTCGGCCCCTTCCCTGGCTTCTCGCCCGACGACTACAAGGAATATTCCGAGCCCCTGTTCGGCGATACCAAGGTGCTGCGCGGCGGCGCCTGGACCACGCGCGCGCGGCTGGCGAACCCGAACTACCGCAACTATTTCGGGCCCGAGCGACGGGACGTCTTCGTCGGCTTCCGGACTTGCGCCCTGTGAGCCGCCCGGTCTCGATCGGATCTCAAGGGTCTTTTCAAAGCTGCCGGCCCCGCGGACAGAGCATCCGAACGATGTTTTCCGCGAGCGATGCCGCGGCGGCGGTCCAAAGGCCGAACGAGAAGACCGGGACAGTGGCGAACGGTCAGCCCATCGGCTGCGCCAGCGCGACCACGCCGTAACGCAGCGTGATCCGCCGCGCCAACACCGGGTCTTCGAGCGCGATCTCGAATGCGTCCGAGGTCACGGGCGCGGTCGTCTCGAGCCCGGCGCACAGCACCGCGCAACCCGGCGGAAGCTCCGCCTCAACCACCAGCGCGCCCACCGATCCTTCTCGCCCGGGCGCTGAGCACCAGCGCGTCCGCGTGATCGGCGGGGTCTGCATAGCGCCAGACCTCGCGGCAGACCGGCTTTGCGCAGGCGAGCCTGCCCGACGGCTCGTCGGGCCGCCGATGGTCCGAGGCGACGCCGATCAACATCCCGGCGCCGGCGCCGATCAGCGCCACGGCGGCATCGGCCACCGTCCCGGCGCCGACCACCTGGGAAGCCGGGGGCCGTGGTCAGCCGGTCGACGGGCGCCGGGCTCCTTGCGGCGCTGCGGGCAACCGCGAGCGTGTCGATCAAGAGGTCGGGCGTTACGACGAATGCCGTCTCATGCACATGGGGCCGGAAGACGAAAGTCGTCGTCATCGGCCGCTCACGTCCAGCTGCCAGGCGATCATGCGCAGTTCGCCCAGCTCGCGGCACATCTTCCGCCAAATCTCGCCGCCGTCGGTCGAACGCCAGATCTGGCCCATGATCGTGCAGCAGAAGATCAGGCCGGGATCGGCCGCATTGGCGCCGATCCACCAGATGGTGCTGTTGACGTGGCCAGGCAGATCGACGAGCTCCCAGCTCTCGCCCCGGTCGCGGCTGCTGAGCAACATGCCGGTCTCGCCCGAAGGCCGGTCGCCGGCCGAGAGAAAGACGATCTCGGAGCCATCGGCCCGGCGCGCCATGCAGCGCCTGTAGACGAACGGCGCCTGGGGCGCCTCGATATGCCGCCAGTTGGCGGCGTTGTCGCTGCTCTTGTGCAGCCCCTCCTCAGTCGAGCACAGGATCTCGCGCCCGCCGGCGGCGGCGTCGAAGAAGACCATGTTGTGGGTATCGACCGAGATCAGCCCCTTGTTGAGCCTTTCCCATGTCTCGCCCAAATCGGCGGTGCGGAAGATCCCCTCGATCTCGATCGAGGCCCAGACCGTTCTGGGATCGACCGGATCGAACTGGATCGAAGTGATCCACGGCGTGTTGACGAACCGGCACTCGGTGCGGTCGCCCAGTCGGCAGCGCTGCCAGGTGAGCCCGCCGTCGAGCGAGCGGAAGATCTCCGCCGGGCGCGTGCCGGCGAAGACGATGTCGGCATCGTCGGGGGCCTGGGCCATCTGCAGGATGTGCAGCCCGTCCATCGGCGAGGGGACGTGGTTCCAGCGCGCCGCCGCGGGGTTCCAGCGATAGACTCCCAGGTCGGCGCCCGACAGCACCTCGCCCGGTCGGTCGGGGTGGACCGACAGGCGCCAGCAGCGCGGTTCGTTTTAGATCTCGCCCGAAGCGGTGCGCGCCCGGTTCCAGGACTCGCCGCGGTCGTAGCTGAACCAAGTCGAGCGCCCGACCGAGGCGGCATAGGCGGTAACGTCCATTCCGCAGCCTCCCAACCCCGACGGCAATCCGGCGCTATAGCCCCACGGGCCGCGCGCCCCTACGATCACGCCGGTTTGTAGGCCGGTTTGTGGAGAGTGATCGATGGCTGACTGTACGGCCCACGGGCCGCTTATCGACTGGCCGGCGCGCGCGTCCGCGCTGGCCCCGGCGATCGCCGGGGCGGCCGGGCGGACCGAGAGCGCCGGCATGGTGGCGCCCGATGTGATGGCCGCGATGCACGACGCGGCGCTGTTCCGGCTCTGCCTGCCGCGTGCGCTCGGCGGCGCGGAAGCCTCGCCGATGACCGTGAACGCGGTCCTGCGCAAGATCGCGGCCGCCGATGCGAGTACCGCCTGGTGCCTCGGCCAAGCGCTCGGCTGTTCGCTCGCAGCCGGGTTCGTCGCGCCCGAGATCGCCCGGGAGATCTTCGGGCCGGCCGATTCCGTCCTGGCCTGGGGACCGCCCAACCCGCACTCCAGTGCCGTCCCGGTCGCGGGCGGCTACCGTGTGACCGGCCGCTGGAGCTACGCCAGCGGCATCCGCAACGCGACCTGGCTCGGCGGCCATGCGCGGGTCTGTGAGCCCGACGGCGCCCCGAAATCGACCGGCGACGGCAGGCCAATGCTCAGAACGACGCTGTTCCCCGCATCCAGCGCGCAGATCATCCCGGTCTGGGAGGTGATCGGCCTGCAAGGCACCGGCAGCGACGACTACGCGGTCGAGGACCTGTTCGTGCCCGAGGCCTGTACCTACACCCGCGATCTGGCCCGCGACCGGCACAGGCCGGGCCCGCTGCACCGGATCGCCCAAACGGCGTTCTACGGCATGGCGTTCGCAGGCGTCGCGCTCGGCATCGGCCGGGCGAGCCTGGATGCCTTCATCGCGCTCGCGGCCGGGAAAACGCCGGCCTACACCGCGACAAGATTGCGCGACAACGCCGCGGTCCAGCTCGAAGTTGCTCGCTGCGAGGGCCATCTCGGCGCCGGGCAGGCGTTTCTTGTCGAGATGATGTCCGAGCTGTGGGAGACCGTCTGCCGGGACGACGAACTTTCGGTCGACCAGCGGGCGCGGCTCCGGATCGCCTGCACCTACGCCAGCGAGCGCGCCCGCAAGGTGGTCGACTACGCCTACCATACCGCCGGCGCCGGGGCGGTCCTGCGGCGCAACCCGTTCGAGCGGCGGTTCCGCGACATGCACGCCGTCGCCCAGCAGATTCAAGCCGCGCCGTCGAATTTCGAGCACGCCGGCATGGCGCTGCTCGGGCTGGAGCCCGGCGCACGGGTCTGAGCGGACGGCGGCGTCACCTCATTCCTGGTTGTGCAAGCCCCTCAGTGTAAAATCGGTATCATCCTACAGCGCCCTGTTGCCGCTCATATGCCATACGGATCGCTTTCTCAAGTTCATTCGGGTTCACTCTGTAGCTTTCAAAGTGCATAATGTTATCGTGTTTGATGTGTATCTGGCCCTCACCCACATTGCCCCGATGTTGGCCTTTTGAGTAATACCGATCAGATTCAACCTCATTTGATGACAAAATCCAATACCAAATAACGTCTCGCCAAACTGCTATCCAAACAAAAACATCACAACAATCTGGCTTTACTTGCTGGAAATTCATCCAAAATGTTTTTTTCGAATCTGAAGAAAGAGCTTTGACATAAAGGGGTGCATCCATGTTTGCATCAACCGCACGAGATGCTTTGACTTCTATTCGTATTCCATCCAAAATGAAATCATATTGACCTGAGTAGTTTTTGTCTATTCTCTTTGATGGCTTCGCTAGGCTAGGTACAAGTTCCTTTAGATGCCCTTGCGCCCACGCTTCTCCAAATGTTCGAGGCGCACTGATTTCAAAAATATACAAATAAAGATTCCTAGAAATGTAGTCGTCACGAAGCTCTATATAGCCATCTAGTGTCAATAAATTCTCTGACATTAGGTGTGAAATTATGTATTCATACTCGTTAAATGGATATACAGAAAAAAGGTCATCTAGTCTCTCTCTAAAAGATTTTTCGTCAGTCATATCTGACAAAAGGCGGTTAAGTTCCTTGTCCAGATTTTCCATGGTAGTTTCTCTAAAAAAGAGAGGCTTGAGGGTTGGACTTAGAAATCTCTGTTAGCTCGTTGCCTAACTCTGGCACGTTTTCTTCAAACGGGTTTCCGTTCTGCCATCCAGTCTTTCCTGTAGCGCGCAATCTCTCAAGTCGACGGATCGTTATCTCTGCATATATTGGATCTATGTCCAGTGTATAACATTTACGACCAAGAAGCTCAGACACAACCAAAGTTGTTCCTGAATGAGAGAAGAAGTCAATCACCAAATCATTAGGAGACGAGCTTGCCCGAATAATACGGTCTATACATTTCATTGGTTTCTGAGCATAACATCCAGAAACATTTTCTTCCATTCGATAGAAAACCTGCTGTATGTCGACCCAGACATTTCCGGCCCGGATTGTATTTGACGTACTTCTTTCCATATTCTCAGTCATCTTTCCTTTGACTTTCTTGTAATAACCTCTAAGTATTTTCGGTATATCTGTGTATTCTGCATCAACACAAAAATTCGGACTTCCTTTTATGTAATAAAGTAGTTCTTGACGAATTGCCATCCAATTTTTCTGTGTTCCATAGCCACGTTGATTTCTCATAGTAATCATGCTTCTTGAAGAAAAACCCTGACCTCTCATCATCGAAATAAAATCGGCCAAAGGCTGGAAACCGTTGTTCTGATCCGCGCCAAGCCAAATATATAATGAAGAATTCATATCCAATACTTGAAAGGTGTTATATATCCATTCCCGACACCATTTAATATATTCTTTTATTGAAACTTTTCCGAATGCTGCTATATTATACGGTGGATCATGAATAGCCAATTGTGCTGGCTCTTCAGTCATAATTCTGGACACATGTTGCGGATTAGATGCGTTGAGGCACCCGACGCGATGACCGCACACAGGATCTGTCCATATGTCTCCTAGCTTAAGACGACAATAAGGCAATAATTTTTTTCGTAGTTCGGCAGATGAATCTAGTCGCGGGAGGGGATTATTTTGCATCGTCTGCTCGCTTTTCTTAGTTGACGGATTGTAGCTTGGTCCGGATTGCGGATACCGCCTTTAAGGCAGCGTCGTTGAAATAGACGTAACGGTTGGTGGTAGGGGCGCGCTAGTGTTCGAACAGGTACCCGGCGACGTGTAGGCTTCGATGTTCTTCTGCGACCGCTCGGCGGCGATCCGGCTCAACCGTGCGGTCGCGGTCGCCGAGACACGCGGCACCCGCCGAGGCCAAGGGCGCGCGGGAACGCTGAAGCACTACCAGCCCCGTCACGCCCCCACTCCTAGCGACGGGGCGCTCAGTCCTTCGCATAGGGGCTGGCGACGCGGGCCTCGTCCTTGCCCCCGCTGCCGAGCGCGGGGGTGGGGGCATAGTGCGCCGGGGTCTTCGAGCCGTTCGTCCGCCGTTCCAGCGCCTCCTCCGGGGTCTCGACCAGCCCGGCGGCGGCGAGGCCGGCCTTGCGGTCGAGCGCGACCGGCTGGGCCGCATCCGGCGCCGGCATCATTGCGGCATGGTAGTAGGCGATTTTCTGCTTTTCCGGGTCGAGCTTGCGGGCAGGATCGATGTCGCGCCGGTTGGTCGCCCTGGCCTCGCGCGCGATGCCGTCGACCACCTCGTGGTCGAACCACCATTTCTTGGCCGGGTTGCGCTTGCCGTTGCCCAGCGCATCGTCGAGCCAGGTCGCGATCGGCACCATCAGCGGCTTGAGAAACATCGCGTTGATGCCGAGCCAGCTCGCCGCCCGGGTGAGCATCGGGCCGTCGGCATCGACCACCTTGTTGAGCGGGCACGTCTTCATGCAGCGCCCGCACGCCGAGCCCTTGGAGTTGGTCAGCCGGTAGCGCGTGCAGCGCTCAACATCCGGCTTCCATATCTCGTAGCCGTTGAACATCACCTTGTCGCCCCACGGGATCGCATCGCAGGGACATTCGCGGGCGCATTTCAGGCAGTTGTTGCAGAAATACTGCAGCCCGAAGTCGATCGGCCTGTCGACCGCGAGCGGCATGTCGGTGGTCATGACCACCGTCTTCAGACGCGGCCCGAGGAACGGGTTCAAGGTCAGCTCGCCGATGCGGCTGAGCTCGCCCAGCCCCGCCCACATGACCAGTGGGATATGCAGCACATCGCTGTCGGCATTGGTCTGGGAGCGCGCCGGGAAGCCGAGCCCGCGCAGCAAATCGGCCATCACCGAGGCGATCTCCGCGCCGCGCAGATAGGCCCGCATCGACTGGGCGCCGGAGATCCAGTCATCGCCGCTCGCGCCCTCCATGGTATCGAAGCCCTGATCGATCAGCATGACCACCGCGTATTTGTTGTAGGGCTCGATCGGCCTGCCATCCTCCTTGTGGGAATACCAAGTGTAGTCGGGCAGTTCGCAGATCCCGGTCATGTGCGAGCCCAGGAAGTAGCTGAGCGACTTGATCGCCTTGGCGTTGGCCGCCGGATCCGCATACGGTCCGGTATCGACCTGCGCGACCGGGCCGTCCTGGTACGGCACCATCGCACGGATGACGTGGAGTTGGCTGAGCGACAGCGGGTGCTTGAATGAGAAGACCCGGCGCGCCTTCTGAGACTTCTCGCCGAGATCGCCCTGCAGCGCACGCTCGAAGAAAGCCGCGCGCTTGGGCACCCGCGGCACTTCGTCATCGATAATCAGGGTCGTCGGCCGGTCGACCCGCTTGACCGTTTCCATCGCGAACGGGCCCAGATCGGTGCGCCGCCCGGCCCTGCGGTTGCGCTCGCGGCCCGACTGGGCGCCGTTCTGTCCCAGCCAGTACGAGAACCCCTTGGCGGTCAGCGCCGAGGCGGCCAGCGGCTGGTCGACGGCGAGCGCGTAGCCGGTCGTGACCACGCAGACCGAGAACTGCCGGCCGACATAGGGATTCACCACGGCGCCGTCCCGCCTGACCGCAAGACCGGCCAGCACCGCCAGCCGATCAGCATCCACGCGCTCCTCGCCGGGACCGTGCATCGAGGCGGAGAAACCCATCACCCTGATATGGCCGGCGATCAGCGCGGCGATCTCGACCGCGCGCATCCGCGAGGACGCAGAGACCGCCGGCAGTACCCATTCGCGGGCGAGATTGCCCGTCTCCGGCAAGCGCCCGTGCTCGATCAATACGACGATCGCGTGGTCGTGCGGCTCGCGCTCGACGCCGGCGAGCCAAGCGCTCTCGGGCAGGCCGCAGATACCGATCTGGCTCGCGTCCATGAAATAGGCCACGCCCTTGATATCGACCGCGCGCCGCTCGAGGTCGGCCGGCACCGGCGCCTCCGCCCTGGCGGGCTCCGCGCGCGCGAACTTTCCGTAGAGATCGGTGAACTTTCGGCAAGCCTCGGCCAGCAGGCCGTCGGCCCCGGCATCGACCGGAGGGGCAACCGGAGGACGGTCCGCTTCCGCATCGATCACCGAGTCGTCACGGGCCAGCGTTTCAAGCGGAAACGGCCCCAGGTGAAACGGCCTGTCCTTCGAGCGAGAATACAGAAACATGACGCCTCCCCATACCTTTGCCGCCCGGCCGCTACGCCGTCCTCGCGGCGGCCCGCGGTGCAGTGCGTTGCGACGCGGGCGAGTCGAAGCCGTAGAGCCTGGCCGTGCCCTCCCAAAGGATGCGCCCCTTGGCCGCGTCCGGCAGGTCCGGGCGGTCGAGGACATAGCGCGCCGAATTCGGGATGCGGTGGGCGTGCGGGATGTCGCTGGCGTAGACCCAGCAGTCGCTGCCGTACTTCCCGACCATGTAGGGGAGCAGGTCGTCGTCGACCTCGAAGCCGATGAACACGCGGCCGGCTTTGATGTATTCGATCGGGGTCATCTCGGGCAGGCCGCGCTCGACAATCGCGCGGTGCTCCGAACGGACCGTGTCGAGCGCGATGCGGTCGCGCACATTGTCGAGCACGAAGTCCATGACCTCGATCGCGAAGTCGACCCAGGTGCAGCCGGTCTCCAGGAACGAGACCCGCACGTTGGAATAACGGTCCAGGAGGCCCGAGCCGCAGACAGTCTTGAAGCCGCGCACCACGGACATCAGGAACTGATCGCCCGCGACGCTGGGATAATCCGCCCAGGCGTCCATCGCCCCGGCGCCGGGATGGACGTTGACCGGCATGCCGAGCTCGTTGGCGGTCTGCCAGATTGGGATGAAGTCGGGATGATCGAGCGACTTCGCGCCGTATTCGCCGAAGACCATCACGCCGACCGATCCCATCTCGTGGGTGCGCACCATCTCGCGCGCGGCTTCGGCCGGGTCGTGGACATCGATCGCGGTGACCCATTTCAGCCGGTCGGGCGCCTGGTTCGAGATGTCCGCGACCCAGTTGTTGTAGGCCCGCGTCAGCGCCTGGTTGAGCGCCGGGTCCCTGGCGATCGGCCATTGCAGCAGCAGGGTCGGGTAGTTCACCGACAGCAGCGTGTCCTCGGCGTCCATGATCGCCAGCCGGTCCCTGGCCGAGTGGAACTCGCCGCTCTCGTGGGGGCCGCGCCACTTGGCCATGCGCCGGTACTCGGTCGAGACGATGTGGCCCTTGCTCGAGGGAGACCCGCCGATCCGCAGCCGCGCCCCGTCGATCTGCCAGATATAGTCGTGTTCGTACTCCCCGGTCTCGACCACTACCGGGCGCCGGTGGCGGAAGGCGGGATCGAGGTAGTCGTCGGAGAAGGTCGCCTCCCACTCCTCGACGTGACCGTCGCCGTCGAGCGCGTCGAGCGCATCCATGACGTGCTCTCCTGTTCTGCTGTTCTGCCGCCGGGCAGCGCTAATTCAGTTCCGCCACGCGCTCGCGCGTGTAGACATCGTTCCATTGCCGGAAGGAGTACTCCCAGGGATAGCCGCGCGCGGCCTCCGGCTGGGCAAGATCGACCGGCTCCCCGCCGAGATAGACCGCCTTGATCGCCGCGCGGTTCTGCAGGACTTTGATGTCCTTGAGCGGGTCGCCGGCGACCACGGTGATGTCGGCGAGCGCGCCCTCGGCGAGACGGCCGACAGCGTCGCGCTCGCGCAGGATCGAGGTGTTGCCGCTAGTGGTCGCGACCAGCGCCTCGGCAGGGCTGAATCCCAGATAGTCGACCATGATTTCGAGCTCGCGGGCATGCCATTCACCATAGGGCGTGATCGCGAATCCGCTGTCCGTGCCGATCATGAATTTCACGCCCGCTTTGCGCGCCTTGATCAGCATCTCGCACGCGTCGTCGACGACCTGTCGGTTGAGGCCGGGCCGCCACTTGTAGCAGGGATCCGAAGGCCGGGTGAATTCGACCGTATTGAGCATGAACGTGAAGGCGGGCGAGAGCGCCGCGCCGGATTCGACGACGGCCTCCAGCCCCTCCCCGTCCATCTCGAAAGCATGGAAGATGATGTCGACGCCGGCGCGCGCGGAGGTGAGCACCGCCTCGCGCCCGCGCGCGTGGGTGATCACCTGGCGGCCGAGACGGTGACATTCTTCGACCATCGCGTCCATCTCGCGCTGGTTGAAGCAGGCCATCAACTCGCCGTCGGCGTTCTTTCGGTGCAGGCCGTCGAGCGCGATCTTGACGAAATCGACCCGGTCCTTGACCTGCATCCGGATCTCTTCGAGCGCCTCGTCGGTGCTGCGCACCAGGACGCCGACCGAACTTTCCGGCACGCCGATCCAGGTCGGGTACCAGTCGCCGAGCCCCTGGCGCCCGGTCACCTGCCGGCCCGAGGTCGTGACGCGCGGGCCTGTGAACATGCCGGCGTTGATCGCATCGCGCACACTGGTCGAGCACCGCCCGGTCGACGCCGGATCGGCGATCGAGGTGTAGCCCGCGCGCAGCACGGTCTGGGCCGCCCGCAGGCCCCGGAGCGCGCGGTATTCCGGGGTCGCATACATGTCGATGTCCTCGTTCGCCTGGCCGTTGCCGTAGCTCAGATGGACATGGATGTCGATCAGCCCCGGCATCACGAAATCGCCGGAGTGATCGATCACCTTCTCGCCCCGTTTCTGGCCGGGCGCCTTGGCGGACGGTCCGGCATAGGCGATGCGGTCTTCGTCGATGACTATGGTCTGATCGGTCGCGGCCTTGCCGTCCACGCCGTCGAACATCGTGCCGCAGATCACATGCTTGCGCATCTCGTCCTCTTCCTCCGCACCCGTGCGCCGGGTCGGGCCAGGGCTAAAGCGGCAGCGCGATCAGGTTGTTGATCATGCCGTGATCGCACACCACCACACGCTCCCTGAACCGCGCCCGGCCGTCGGCCAGCACGACGACATCACGGTATTCGCCGGTCGAGAAGACCGCCATCGCGCCGTCGCGCATGGTCCGGGTGACCAAATAATTCGATTGTAGCCGATATTCTCCGTCCGCGAAATCAAGCAGGCGGATGCAGCTCACCATGTGGCGGTAGGTGTGCGGCTCGAAGACATTGGCGTGGCGCACCGAGACCACCCGGTCGAGCAGCATCGCCCGCGTGTCGCACAGCATGATCGAGGCCGGCAGGCCGCGCTTCTCGTTGTCCCGCGTGGCAATCCGGTAGAGGCAGGGATCGGTGAACAGCCCGGGCCAGTCCTCCAGCCGGTCGTCGTCGATACAGTGGACGTATTCGGCCATCAGGACAGCGATCGCCGGCGGCACATGCGCGGCATCAGCGGCAAGGCTCATCTTGCGCTCCCCGGAATCCGTGGTTTCGTTTCCAGCATCGCGCGTTCAGCGTCCTTGAGCTAGGGTGGCCCGTCGAGAAGGTCGGGGGTCGAGTCCGAACCGGGCCGGGCAGGAAAAGGGGAAGATCAATGGTGCACGACGACTTGGCGGGGACTTGGCGGCTTGCCGGCTACACGCTGACCGATGCCGAGGGCAACACGTCCGAGCCCTGGGGCGAAGCCCAGGGCTACATCTTCTATGCGGCCAACGGATACATGTCGTGCTCGGTCGAGCGCCCCGACGGCAAGGGCGGGCGCGACCACCTGACCTATTGCGGCACGCTGGAGTGCCTGGACGGCAAGAACATCCACCGCATCCATATGAGCAGCGACCCCAGGCTGCGCGGCACCGAGCAGCACCGCGCGGTCAGCCTCGACGGCGACCGGATGACCCTGACCGCCGAGCCCTCGATCGCCTACGGCCCCGGCACCAGGCGAGCGTCCCGAAGGGCTCGCGGCGGAACTCGACCAGATGCTCGGAACGGGCTTCGCGAATCGCGTCCTTCTGCGTTCTATCCGCGCGGCAGTCGCGAAAAGCGGGTGCTGGACGCCATGCGTCTGGCCATGCCGAGGTAGTTGTGATCCGACGCGTCTCGATCAGGAACTTCAAACGCTTTCGCGAGCAGACATTCAAGCTTGCGGACTCGGTCGTCCTCGCTGGACCAAACAACGCCGGCAAGTCCACGCTGCTCCAGGCCATCGCCACCTGGAAACTCGGCCTCGACCGCTGGGTTGCCCATCGGGGCGGCGGCAGGGCGCGCGAGCGATCCGGCGTCGCCATCACACGCCGCGACCTTACCACCGTGCCGCTCCGGGAGATGAATCTGCTCTGGGAAGACCGGAGGGTTACCGGCTCTCAAGGCATGTCCGGAGCGCGGAGGTTGGTCGAAATCGTCGTAGAGGGACAGACAAACGGGGAGTCTTGGACCTGCGGGATCGAAATCCAATACACCAATTCCGAATTGGCGTATGCGCGGCCTAGGGGCGCGAAGAACCTCGACCGCGAAGCCATCCGGAACTTTCCGCCCGAAGCAGCGCAAGAGCTCGATATCGTTCACGTTCCCCCGCTTTCGGGAATCGAGCGCGATGAGCCGCGCCGCGACCGGGGGATGCAAGATTTGCTCGTCGGCCAGGGCCGGCCCGGCGAGATCCTGCGAAATCTTCTGCTCGAGATCGCCGAGAGCGACGATCAGAAAGGCTGGGAAGAACTCGCCGGTCACATGCGAGACCTGTTCCAGATCAAACTGAACGAACCGTTCTACGCACCCGCCCAACCCTACATCATGTGCGAGTACCGCGAGCAAGGCCGCACCCGGTCGCTCGACCTCTCCAATGCCGGCAGCGGGACGCTCCAGGTGCTCCTCCTGCTCGCCTTTCTTTACGCACGGCCGGCCACAGTGGTTTTGCTCGACGAGCCGGACGCACACCAGCACATCATCCTGCAAAGACAAGTGTACGACTTGGTTCGCAAGGTTGCACGCGAGCGCGGAGGGCAGGTGATCGTTGCGACTCATTCCGAGGTCGTCCTCGACGCGACGGAACCCCATCGAGTGCTCGGATTCTTCAGTGATGCGCCCCGCGCGCTCGCCCATCAGCACGAACGAGACCAGATCCGTGAAGCGCTCAAGCGCGTCACAACCACCGATCTGCTGCTCGCACGGCAGGTCGGGGGCGTGCTCTACGTCGAGAGCGAAACGGACGAAAAGATCCTGAGCGAGTGGGCGCGCATCCTCGACCACCCGGCGCGGCAATTCTTCGAGCGACCCTTTGTCCACTGGCTCGGCGGAAGGAGCCTGAACGAAGCGAAATCCCATTTCTTCGCCATGCAAGCAATCTGCCCTGGAATGCGCGCCATCTGTCTTCTCGATGGAGACAATCGCGACGAGCCGGACGCGGAGACGACGAAAGCGGGCCTGATCGTCTTGCGCTGGCGCCGCTACGAGATCGAGAACTACCTCTTGCAGCCGGAGGCCATCAAACGGTTCATGATTCCGCTGCCGCTGATGGCAACGCAGGTTGACGAGGAGTTCTGGAAGCAGATTCCAAGGGGCACCGATCTCTTCGGGGATCATGTCTCGGTCATGCGCATCAAGGCGAGCGACGAGTTTCTGGTGCCGGTTTTGGGGAAGCTCGGCCAGAACACGCCTAAGCGGGAGTTGTATCTTCTGGCATCGAAAATGACAGAAGACGAGATCCATCCGGAAGTCCGCGAAAAGCTGGACGGCATCGCGGAGTCGCTCATTCCGGCGGCGGAGCACGTGTAGAAACGGGGAGCCGTGCGGGACGCCTGATGAGGTTTCGTCTCGACCGGTATGCTGCTTTTTCTATGCGTTTCCCCGTGCGGAGAAGTGTTTGACTGCCGCCATGCTTTTGGCCAGGAGTGGTGTATAGAGGATGCCAAGGGCTTTCCATCCGAGGGAAGAACGCAGATCATGCTGAATCTGATCGAATCAGTTCGTATCAAAGGTTTTCGTTCTCTCGTGGATATCGAGATCGAAAACCTGCCGAAAGCGACCGTTCTGATCGGCGCTAACGGCTCCGGGAAATCCAACTTCGTCCGCTTCTTCCAGATGATGAGCTGGATGATCGGGGCTGGCCGGCTGGCCGAATTCGTCCAGCGGCAAGGCGGTGCCGATGACCAACTGTTTGGCGGCAGCAAGGTCAGTCCACAAATGGAAGCAGAAATAGTCATGCGAACCCAAGCGGGACGAAACGACTATCGCTTCGTGCTCGCTTACGCCCACCCCGACCGTTTCGTTTTTACCGACGAGGCGTTCCGATTCACCCGGGAAGAGTTGGACACGAAGGCGTCCTGGCAGCATCTCGGAAGCGGCCACTCGGAGGCGAAGATCGTCGAAGCTGGCCAGTCCGACGAATCCACCGAAGTCAATTCTCAGACAGCCCGCGTGCTCGCCAACTTGCTACGACGTTGCGCCGTGTACCAGTTTCACGACACCTCGGAAGGTTCACACGTCAAGAAAAGATGGGACGCAGAGGACAACAGCTACCTTAGATCGCATGGCGGGAATCTGGCCGCAATCCTGCTGCGGCTCGAACAGGAAGACCGGTGGCGGTTCGAGTCGATTTGCGACTATATCCGGCTTGCACTGCCGATCTTCGATCGATTCCAGATCGAGGAGGACTATGGGAAAGTCCTGCTACGGTGGAAGGCGATGCGGATGGACAAGACCATCAGCGCCCACTTGACCTCCGACGGCTCGCTTCGTCTCTTCGCGCTGGCGACGTTATTGAACCTCCCACCCGGGATGCTCCCTGACGTTCTATTGCTGGACGAACCGGAGTTGGGACTGCATCCGGCCGCCACGGCCCTGGTTGGCGACATGATCAAGACGCTCGCGGAGGAGCGGCAGATCATCACAGCAACACAGTCACCCTTGCTCGTCGATGCGTTCGACCTCGATGAGATCCTCGTTCTGGAGTCCCGGGACGGGCGGACGGAGATTCGCCGATACGACAAAGGAGAGTATCGGGATTGGTTGGAAGATTATACGACCGGAGAGCTCTGGCAGAAGAACCTGCTCGGGGGACGCCCGTGATCCGTCTCGCCATCTCCGTGGAAGGCCAGACCGAAGAGGCGTTCGTCAAGAACATTATCACCGCCCACCTATTGCCGATGGAAGTCGCGCCATCCCCGATTCTGCTCGGCCGCGCCCGGACGACCGGTGGCGGCGGCAACGTCAGTATCGGCGGCGGCAACGTCAGTATCGAGCGACTCGTATCGGAAATGGTCCGCTTGTGCCAATCTTTCGACGCCGTGACATCGTTAGTCGACTTTTACGGGTTTCGCAACAAAGGAGACCGGACGGTTGAGGCGCTGGAAAAACACCTGAAGCAGGAGATCGACAAGAAAATCCCCGACGACGCCCGGGTGTTCCCCTATGTCCAGAAGTACGAGTTTGAAGGCTTGCTGTTTTCCGATGCTGCGGCGTTCGGGGCGATCGGGGCGATCGGTCGCGCGACGGACCAGGACATTGAAAAGTTGGCAGCGGTGCGCCGGCAATTCGTAACCCCCGAAGACATCAACGACAACCCGGCAAGCGCGCCCAGCAAGCGGATCATGGCCGCAGTATCGGGATACCGGAAGCGCCTTCACGGCCCGCTGGTCGCACGGGAAACGGGCTTGGAGAAGATCCGCGGCGAATGCCCGAGATTCTGCGCGTGGCTGACACGCTTGGAGGGGTTGGCAATGCCGGCTTGAACCGCTGGATGATCCGATGTTCGAGGAGAGACCCGCCATGACGCTCGCGCTCTGAAGGACCATGCCGGCATGGTCCTTCGTAGCCTCCGGCCGCAGGCGCGCCACCTGCCAAAGGGCAAGAAACCGACCGCGCCCGATGATATCGTCCGGATCGAGATCCACCCGTTCCGGATGTCCTGAACAACGCCTTTTCCTCTTTTTTAATTCAGACCGGTCCGTCGACAAGACCGCCGGGCGCGTTCGGCCGGTTGGTGCTACACTTTCGCGAAGGTCGGGGATCGAGTCCGAACCGGGCCGGGCAGGAAAAGGGGAAGATCAATGGTGCGCGACGACTTGGCGGGGACTTGGCGGCTTGCCGGCTACACGCTGACCGATGCCGAGGGCAACACGTCCGAGCCCTGGGGCGAAGCCCAGGGCTACATCTTCTATGCGGCCGACGGATACATGTCGTGCTCGGTCGAGCGCCCCGACGGCAAGGGCGGGCGCGACCACCTGACCTATTGCGGCGCGCTCGAATGCCTGGACGGCAAGAACATCCACCACATCCACATGAGCAGCGACCCCAGGCTGCGCGGCACCGAGCAGCACCGCGCGGTCAGCCTCGACGGCGACCGGATGACCCTGACCGCCGAGCCCTCGATCGCCTACGGCCCCGGCACCAAGGCGGAAATCCTTTGGCAACGGGCCAAATGAGCAACCCGCGCATCGCCTTCGAGCTGTTCGACCGGCGGCCGAAACTCGCCCCGCCGGACGGCAAGCCGCTGATCGTCCATTTGGTGGTCAATGTCGAGCACTGGCGGTTCGACCGGCCGATGCCGAGGAAAGCGATAACCAGCCCGCACGGGCTGGAGGCCGTGCCGGACGTGCCCAACTTCGCCTGGGCGGAGTACGGTATGCGGGTCGGCATGCCCCGGCTGCTGCGGCTGTTCGCCGAGCGCGGCCTGCCGGCGAGCTGCAGCTTCAACGCCTCCGTGATCGAGGCCTATCCGGCCTGCGCCGAGGCGATCCGCGAAGCGGGCTGGGAGTTCATCGGTCACGGCATCGACCAGAAATCGATCCAGGCCGAGGGCGACGAAGGGGCGCTGATCGAGACCGGGCTGAGCATGATCGAAGCGTTCGCCGGAATGCGCCCGCGCGGCTGGCTGGGCCCGGGCCTGCGCGAGAGCTTCGAGACGCCGGACCTCCTGAAGGCGGCCGGCATCGGGTACGTCTTCGACTGGCCGCTCGACGATCTGCCGTGCTGGATGTCCACCAAGCACGGGCCGTTGCTGGCCCTGCCCTATACGCTGGAGATTAACGACAGCCCGATCTACGCCGGCGACAAGCACGCATCGGGCGAGATCCGCCGGCGGCTGGTCGACACCCTGGCCTGCTTCGAGCGCGAGCTCGCCGAACAGCCCAAGGTGCTGACGCTCGGCCTGCATCCGCACCTGATCGGCGTGCCACACCGTTTCGGATACCTGGTGGAGATGCTCGACATCCTCCAGGGCCGGAACGATACGGTCTTCATGACCGGCGCCGGGATCGCCGAATGGTTCATCGCCGCCGATGAGGCGGCGCGCAAGGGAGGCTGAGCGATGGAACCGGTCATGCTGGGGAGCCTGGAAGAGCGGATCGCGCCCGCGCGCACGGCGCTGGTCATCATCGACATGCAGAAGGACCTGGTGCTCGACGGGTTCCTGTGCGACCTGGCCGGCCGCGATCTGAGCGCAACGCGCTCTATCGTCCCCAATCTGGTCCGGCTGCTCGACGGCGCGCGCGCGGCCGGCGTGCTGGTGGTCCATGTCGGCTTCTGGACTCTGCCCGATCACGGCAGCGACTCCGGACCGTGGCTCGCCCAGAGGCGGCGTTCGACCTATTCCTCGGATGTCCTTTGCATCGCCGGGACCGAGGGCGCGCGGTTCATCGAAGAGCTGTCCCCGCGGCCGGGCGAAATGTGGATCAAGAAGCACCGCTACAGCGCCTTCAAGGGCACCGACCTCGACATGGTGCTGCGCGCGCACCGCATCGAGACCGTGATCGCGACCGGAGTCTCGACCAACGTCTGCGTCGAAAGCACGCTGCGCGACGCCTTCGAGACGGGCTACTATGTCGCCGTCCCGAGCGATGCGACGGCGAGCTGGGACATGACCCTGCATGAGGCGAGCCTGCGGACCGTCACGCACCGCTTCGGCTTGGTGACGACGACCGAAGACGTGCTAACCTGCTGGCGCGAGACCGGCGGCGCAGCGCGTGTGGCCTGAAAGGACCGGAGTTCGGGCTCGACGGGGCCGAGATTAAATTCCTGGTGCCAAGTCCCTGTTAATCGCTTACGATCCGCTTTATCGCACGGCCCGACGGGCCGTGCCAACGAACGAGTTGGGAGACTCTGATGAATCCAATCCTCGGCACGAAGCCGGTCCGGGTTGCCGCGGCGACGACGGCTGCTCTGGTGCTCGCGGCCGGCGCCGCATCGGCTCAAGAGACCGTCAAGATGGCGGTCCCGACGTTCCTGACCGGCGCCGGCGCGCCGGCGTTCGGCATCCCCGCCAGGAAGGGCGTGGAGCTGATCGTGCGCGGGATCAACAACGGAGAATTGCCCGCCCCCTACGACAGCGTCGGGCTGGCCGGGCGCAAGATCGAGATGTTGGTCTACGACGAGGCCGGCGGCGGCACCAAGCAGGTCACCGAACTGCGCAACAAGGTCCAGAAGGAAGGCGTCGATCTGGTGGTCGGCTACATCTCCTCGGGCACCTGCGCCGCGGTCGCCCGGGTCGCCGAGGAGGTCAAGGTCCTGACGCTGCTCACGGTCTGCGGTACGCCGCGGGTCTTTGAGGAGCTCGTGCCGAACCCGAAATACCTGTTCCGCACCATGAGCCACGGCACCGGCAACAACACCGGCGCGGCGCGCTACCTCGCGCTCAAGCTCAAGGACAAGGCGAAGGACGGCTATATCGGGCTCAATCAGAACTATGCCTGGGGACAGGATTCCTGGCGCGACTTCAATCTCGCCATGAAGACCTATGCGCCGGAGATCAAGCCGGCCCGCAAGCAGCAGTTCCCCAAGCTGTTCTCCGGCCAGTACGGCTCAGAAATCTCGGCCCTGCTACGCGCCAAGCAGAAGGTCATCCATTCGAGCTTCTGGGGCGGCGATCTGGAGGCGTTCATCGCCCAGGCCAATGCGCGCGGCCTGTTCAAGCGCAAGCTGTTCATCCTGACGGTCGGCGAGACGGTGGCCTACCGCCTCGGCAAGAAGTTCCCCGAAGGGCAGTTGATCGGCACGCGCGGGCCTTACGGGATGTACGCTGTGGACATCGATACGCCGCTCAACAACTGGTACCAGAAGGAGTTTCGCAAGACCTACGGCGAGCAGCCTTCGCAGCCCGGCTATCAGTTCGCGCAAGGCATCCTCGCCGCCAAGCACGCCTACGACAAAGCGATGAAGGCCAATAGCGGCAACTTCCCTTCGACCGACCAGGTGATCGCGGCGCTCGAGGGCGCGACCTTCACTTCGCTTGCCGGCGAAGTGAAGATGGCGCTCAGCAACGGGCACCAGGCGGTCACCGAAGACCGCTGGGGCGTGACCGCCTGGGACGAGGCCAGAGGCGAGATGGTGGTCAAGGATGTCGTCGTCTTCCAGCCCGAGTGCGTGATGCCGCCCCCGGGGGTCAAGTCCGTGGCTTGGCTCGAAGGCGGCATGAAGGGCGCCAAGTGCGAGTAACCGCCAAGGCAAGCTGATATCGTAGCGCCGAAAAACCCGGGCGCCCTACGCGGGCGCCCGGGCCGGTGTTCGCCCGGCCTCGCCCAACACATCCGTCGAATTTCAGCAACGCGGGGGAGCACCGTTGGATTTCGAACTCTTACTTATCATTCTGGTCGACGGGCTCGTGTACGCCTCCTATCTGTTCATGGTCTCGGTCGGGCTCACCGTGATTTGCGGCGTCCAGAAGATCCTGAACGTCACCCATGGATCGCTCTATGCCTTCGGCGCCTATCTGACGGCGACGATGCTGATCGTCTACGACGAGGCCGGCTGGCCGCAGTTCGGCGCCTTCGCAGTCATGCTGCTCTCGGCGATCTTCCTGGGCGTCCTGTTCGGCATCATCATCGAGCGCGGCCTGTTGAGGCATCTCTATCACGAGGACGAGCACATCATCGTGCTCGCGACCTTCGCTGCTTTCCTGGCGCTCGAAGACGTGCTGCTACTGATCTGGGGCGCCGATCCCTATATCGCAGCCGAGCCGCTGGCGTTGCTGGGTCAGACCGAGATCGCCGAACTTCCCTTCGACAACTACAACCTGTCAATGATTCTGCTGTCAGCAGTCGTCGCCTCGGTCCTGTGGTACGGCCTCAACCGAACCACGTTCGGCAAGATGCTGCTCGCGGTCATCTATGACCGCGAGATTTCCCAGGCCATGGGGATCAACGTGACGATGGTCTTCCTGGTCACTTTCATGGTCGGTTCCTTCCTCGGCGCGCTCGGCGGCGCCTACCAGGCCCCGGCGATCTCCGTCCAGCCCGGGATCGGCGTCGAGGTCATCGTGCTCGCGTTCGCGGTCGTCGTGATCGGCGGCATGGGCAGCATCCCGGGCGCCCTGATCGGCGCGCTCGTTGTCGGCATCGCCCGCGCATTTGCCGTCCATCAGGAGCCGGTGCTGGAGCTGTTCGTCATCTACATGATCATGGCGGTCGTTCTGATCGTCCGGCCCCAGGGGCTGTTCGCCCCGGCCAAGGCGAGAAAGATATGACCCTGCGCATGGACAAGACCCTCTGGGGGCTGACGATCGGCGTCATTATCCTCCTGGTGCTCAACTTCCTGGTCGCGGACTGGTTCCGCACCATCCTCACCCTGTCGCTCGCGCGCGGGGCGGTGGCGCTGGGCCTGCTGGTGCTCTGGCGGTGCGGGCTGATCTCGTTCGGCCATGCGCTGTTCTTCGGCTTCGGCGCCTATACGGTCGCGCTGATCGTCAAGTATCTCGGCATCACGGACGCGTTCCTGACCATTGTGTGCGGCGTCGCGGTCGCCGGCGCGTTCGCCTACCTCCTCGGCTTCCTGCTCAGGCAGTACAGGGGCATCTACTTCGCGCTCCTGAACCTCGCATTTTCGATGATCCTCTATGGCGTGCTGGCCAAGATCGAGGACCTGGGTTCGACCGACGGCATCAGCCTGGAGACGACGACCTATCTCTGGTACGCGCCGCTCGGGGCGGAGAACAAGACCGCGCTGTTCGTCTTCGCCGCGATCATGACCTGGATCGTCGCGGTACTGGTTCATCTCTATCTGCGCTCGACCCTGGGCAACATGACCACCGCCGTGCGCGAGAACGAGATCCGGCTCGAATATCTCGGCTATTCGGCCGAGCAGGCAATTCACCTCAAATACACCCTGTCCGGCCTGCTTGGCGGTTTCGGCGGGGCCATCGCGGCGTTGACGATCGGCCACGTCGATCCGGATTCGATGGTCTACTGGCCGATCTCGGGCGATTTCGTATTCATCGCGATCCTCAGCGGAACCGGCAATGTCGGCGCGCCCTTCATCGGCGCGCTGATCTACGAACTCATCCGAACCTACGCGTTCGATCAATTCCCGGGGATCTGGCAGTTGATCATGGGCGGGACACTGCTGCTGATCATCATGTTCCTGCCGAATGGGCTGTGGTCGCTGGTCGACCGCTACCGGGCCAAGGCCGCCGCCAAGGCGAGGCCGGCCCCGGCCGTTCAGGCGGAAAAGGAAAAGGCGTAGCCCACGATGTCGGTCGTCCTGGAAGTTCACGATCTGGAAAAGTCGTTCGGCGCTGTCGTCGCCGCGCATAACATCAATGTCGTCGTCGAGGAAGGCGAGACCATCGGCATCATCGGCGCCAACGGCGCAGGAAAGACCACCTTCGTCAACATGGTCACCGGCTACCTGCCGCCGACCGCCGGCACGGTGGAGTTCATGGGTCGCAATATCCGCGGGCTGTCGGTGCGCGCGATCACGCGGCTCGGCCTGTGCCGGTCGTTCCAGGTGCCGCAGGTGTTCCTGTCGGAATCCGTCTTCGAGAACATGATGATCGCTTACGGCATCGCCGAGGAGGACGGGTTCGGCCTTCTGAGGCCCCTGTCGCTCGAAGGTCGCGCGTCACGCGTCGATGCCCATCTGGTACGCTATCAGATCGCCGATTACCGCGATGTCGTCGGTTCGGCGCTGCCCCAGGGCGTCCGCAAGCTGCTCGACATCGCGATGGCCACGGTGCGCAGGCCCAGGCTGGTGATGCTCGACGAACCGACCAGCGGCATCAGCGTAGAGGAAAAGTTCGGCATCATGGACATCCTGATGGAGGCGCTGAAGCAGGAAGACTGCACGGTGCTGTTCATCGAGCACGACATGGAGATCGTCGAGCGCTATGTCGCCCGCGTACTCGCGTTCTATCAGGGCGAGATCATCTGCGATGCGCCCGCCGAGGAGGCCATGCGCGACGAGGGCGTTCAGGAATATGTGATCGGCAAGGAATATCACCGCGCCCGCAGCGACGGCGCGGGACAGGAGGCGGCGAGCTGATGCTGACCGTCACCGACCTCGATGTCAGCATCGGCGCGACACCGATCCTGCGCGGAATCCAGTTGAGCGTCCCGGCCGGCTCGATGTGCGGGCTGATCGGACGGAACGGCGCCGGCAAGACGACCTTCATGCGCGCCGTCATGGGCGCGCTCCCGTCCCAGCGCGGCGAGATCGTCTTCGAGGAGACCGATCTGACGTCGACCCAGCCCCACCGCCGGGCCCATATGGGGATCGGGTTCATGCCCGAGGACCGCAAGCTGGTCCCGGAGTTGACGGCCGAGGAGAACATCCTGCTGCCGGTCTGGTCGACGCGGGCTCCCAACGCCCGGACGCGGCTCGAATGGATCTACGGGCTGATGCCCGAAGTCGCCGAGTTCCGCGCGCGCGGCGCGACGGAGCTATCCGGCGGGCAGCAGAAGTTCGTCGCCTTTGCGCGCGCCCTGATGAGCGGCACCAGGCTGTTGCTGCTCGATGAGCCGAGCGAAGGGATCGCGCCGATCTTCGCCCAACGCATGGTCGAGATCCTCGCCGACCTCAAAAAAGAAGGCGAATCGGTGCTGGTGGCGGAATCCAACGATGTCCATATCGCGCCGCTGCTCGACGAGATCTTTGTCATCGAGCGCGGCAGCATCGTTCAGGGCTGAACCGGCCCGGTTCCCTCCCGCCCCCGCCCCCTCCCCTGCCCGGCGATCGGCCGCGGGCGGACCGGAGAAAATCCTTACGATCCGGCCCACTGACTCCACGGTTCACACAATCTCCTCCGGGTGAACCATGACTGTCGATTGAACACAGCGCTCTATGGCGACGATTCAACGGAGGCCCATGCGGTGCCGGACGGCGTGATCGGGAGGCCGATCAAACGGCTGGAGGATCCGAGGCTGCTGCGCGGCCGGGCATGTTTCGTCGATGATTTTCACCTGCCCGGCATGGCCGCGATGGCAATCCTGCGCAGCCCGCTCGCACATGCGCGGATCGTCGCCATCGATCTCGCCGCGGCCCGGACCGCCCCGGGGGTGCTGGACGTCTTCTGCGCGGCCGATCTCGACCGGCCGATCCCCGAAATCCCGGTCCGGCTGGCCGCCATGCCGGAATTCGCCCGCTTCCTGCAGCCGCCTGTCGCCGTCGAGAAGGTTCGCTTCGTCGGCGAGCCGGTCGCCGTGGTGGTCGCGACCGACTTCTATGCGGCCGAAGACGCGCTGTCGCAGATCGATGTCGCTTATGCGCCGTTGCCGGTGATCGCCGGACCCGAAGACGCCGCCGCGGCGCCGTCGCTGGTCCATGAGCGCGCCGGGGAGAATTTCGCGATCCGCTATCGTGTCGGGCGGGGCGATGCGGATGCGGCCTTCGCAAGCGCGCCCTATCGCCGAGCCGCGACCTTCCGAACCCATCGCCAAGCGCCGTCGCCGATGGAGACCCGCGGGCTGGTCGCCGATTTCAAGCCCGACGGCGGCGAACTTCGTCTTTGGGGCGCGGCCAAGATCGTCCACTACAACCGCGGCGTGCTTGCCGAGGCGTTCGGTCTGGCGCGCGAGGCGGTCGAACTGATCGAGCTCGATGTCGGCGGTGGGTTCGGCGCCCGCGGCGAGCTTTATCCCGAGGACTACCTGGTGCCGATCGCAAGCCGCCGGACAGGCCGGCCCGTCAAGTGGATCGAGGACCGGCGCGAGCACCTGATGGCGACCAACCAGGCCCGCGACATCGAATGCACGCTGGAGATCGCGGCCGATGCGCAAGGCCGGTTTCTTGCGCTGCGCGGTGCGCTCACCGCCGACATCGGCGCCTATGTCCGGACCAACGGCGCGGTGGCGCCGACCCGGGCAGGCCAGTTCCTGCCCGGCCCCTACGCGATCGACAACGTCGCAATCTCGGTGGACGTGGCGATCACCAACAAGACACCGACCGGCACCTATCGCGGTCCCGGCCGGTTCGAGGCCAACTTCTTCCGCGAGCGCATGATCGACCTCGTGGCCGGCGATCTGGGCATCGACCCGGCGGAGATCCGGCGGCGCAACCTGCTCGCTCCCGAGGCGCTGCCCTATGCCATCGGCGAGCTGATCCCGGGCGATATCGGGACGGCCTATGCCGATGGCGACTATGCCGCGGTCTTCGCCGAGATGCTGCGCGCGGCGGGCTACGACTCCTGGCCGCAGCGCCAGGGCGCGATCGACGCGCGGGGACGCCGGCGCGGCCTCGGCATCGCCTGTTTCGTCGAAAGCAGCGCCGCGGGCCCGCCGGAAACCGCCCGGATCATTGCCCATGAAGACGGCGGTATCGAGGTGCGGGTGGGCTCGTCCGCGCTTGGCCAGGGGCTCGCGACCGCGATGGCGCAGATCGCGGCCGACGGGCTCGGCGTCGGAGTCGAGGCCATCACCGTCCGCTACGGCGCCACCAGCCTGCTGCCCGACGGCGGCGGCACCTATCACAGCCGCAGCACCGTCATGGGGGGCAATGCGGTCGCGATGGCGGCCGCGGCCTTTCGCGCGCGCTGCGCCGAAATCGCCGCGCTGCGGCTCAACACCGACCCGCAAGACCTAGACTACCGCGATGGCGCGATCGGCGGGCTCGACATCGCCGCGCTCGCCGGGTTCGCCGCTTCGCTCGGCCAGAGCCTGGAAGCGGATGGACGGTTCGACAACGCCGGGCAGAGCGCCTGGAGCTTCGGCGCGCATGCCGCCCACGTCGCCGTCGATGTCGAGACCGGAGAAGTCGCCGTGGAGGGCTACTGGGTGGTCGAAGAACTCGGGCGGGTCGTCAATCCCCTGTTGGCCGAGGGCCAGACCATCGGGGCCGTGGTCCAGGGCCTTGGCGGCGCGCTGCTCGACCGGGTCGTCCATGACGGCGAGGGCCAGCTCGTGACCGGATCGCTCGCTGACTATCTGATGCCGATCTCGACCACGGCGCCGCGCATCGCCTCGATCGCGCTGCAGACCCATCCCGCGGACTCCAACCCGCTCGGATTCAAGGGTGCAGGAGAGGGCGGTCTGGTCGCGGTGGCGGGCGCCGTCGGCAACGCCGTCGCCCATGCGCTCGGCGCGCTGGGCGTCCAGCCGAGGGAGACGCCGATCTCGCCGGAAGCGCTGCAAGCAATGATCAAGGGGCGACCGTGAAGGCCGTCGGCCAAACTGCGGGCCTCGCTGCCGTTCATGGTCCCAGGCCGCCGCTGGCATCTTGCGGTATGAACCGAATGCCGGAGTGGCGCCGTTGGCCATGCGGACGGGCCGACGTAGCCCGAAGTCGAGTCCGTGAGTCTGACCAGCCAGAGTCGCCGGTCCTGTCTTGCAATCCGCCCGGCCAACGCGAAGATCCCGTCCCCGGTCGCCGTCATTGGCGAAAATCGGCTCGACCGTGGGCTGTGCGCCCCATGCGGCCCGATTGCGATGACTATTCGGCGAAACCCGTCTTGCCGGGCCGCTTGAACCGGCCGCTCGCCTGCCGCATCATCCGCATCGATGAAGTCTCCGACCCCAAAAAGCGACGGCTCGCATCTGTGGAGCGAAGATACGCTGAGCAGCCTGCTGGCCAGCCTCGCCGAGCGCATGCCGGGCGCGCCGGCGCTGATCGCCGGCGAGGAGATCGTGGATTACGCAGGCCTGGCCGCTCGGGTGGACAGCCTCGCCAGGGCGTTCACCGGCCTTGGGCTGACGCCCGGAGACGGCATCGGCATCCAGCTACCCAACCTTCCGGAATACCTGGTCTCCGTCCTCGCCGCGGCGCGGCTGGGCGCGGTCGTCAGTACCGTCCACATGCCCTACGGGCCGCGCGAGGCCGCCGACATCCTGGGCCACGCCGACGCCAAGGCGGTGGTCGCGGCGGTCACGGCCGGAGAACGCCGCCCGGCGGCGGATTTCGTCGGGCTTGCCGGATCGCTCCCCGATCTGCGGCATGTGATCGCGGTCGGCGGGGATGTCCCGCCCGGCGCGCTTGGGTTCGCGGACCTCCTGTCCGGCGGCGGCGAGCAGCCGCTGCCCGAGCCGCCGAAAGCCACCGACCCCTATATCATGCTGTTCACCTCGGGAACGTCCGCGAGCCCGAAATCGGTCCGCACCGACTACCGCCGGTTCCTCGCCAACGCGCGGCTGAACCATACCGAGAAGCAGATGGGGCCGCATTCGATCATGCTGTCGTGTGCGCCCTACTCCCACCTCCTGGGCCTCTATTCCTTCCACCTGACGCTCTATGGCGGCGGCGCGACGGCGCTGTTGCCGGGCTTCTCCCCGCCGGGCTTCGCCGCGGCGTGCGCGAGCCTCAAGCCGAGCCATGTCTTCGTCGCTCCGGCCCATATCGCGGCCTGCCGCGCCGCCGGGCTGCTCACGCCCGGGCCGTTCAACTCGGTAAAGTACATGGTGATCTCCGGCGCGGTCGCTGCGCCCGACATATTTCTCGACGCCCAGAAGGCGCTCGTCAACGGCCGGATCGCCCAGCTCTGGGGCATGACGGAAACCCAGTGCGGCATGTTCACCCGCCCGGACGAGCCCGCCGAGGCGGCCGCTTCCGGCGCCGGCCGGCCGAGCCCCGGCAACGAGGTGCGCGTTTGCGCACCCGACGGCGCGGTGCTGCCGCCGGGCGAAGAAGGCGAGCTGCAGATCCGCGGCGTATCGGTCTTCGGAGGCTATTACCGCAACGATGCGGTCAATGCGGAGTCCTTCGTCGACGGCTGGTTCCGCACCGGCGACCTTGCGATCATCGCCGCCGACGGGGCGGTCAGCGTGACCGGCCGCCAGAAGGACCTGATCAACCGCGGCGGGGTCAAGATCAACCCGGCCGACGTCGAGGAGGCGATCGATCGTCATCCTGACATCGTCCAGTCGGCGATCATCCCGATGCGGGACGAAATGCTGGGCGAACGGGCGTGCTGTTTCGCCGTGGCCCGGCCGGGCGCCGCGCCGGGACTGGCCGGCATCACCGGCTGGCTGGATCGCGAGGGGATCGCCAAACTCAAATGGCCGGAGCGCCTTGTGCTGGTCGATGCGCTGCCGCTGACACCGACCCGCAAGGTGATCAAGGGCCGGCTGCGGATTCCCGACGAAGAGTGAACATGCAGCAGACCGAGACCCTGGCCGTCTCGCGCGACGAGCGCGGGATCGCCACCATCGCGCTCGACCGGCCGGCCGTGCGCAACGCGATGAACCCTCTATTGATGGACGAACTCGCCGCCTCCGTCGCCGAACTCGGCGCGGACGCGACGGTGCGCGCGATCGTGCTGCGGGGCAACGGGCCGGTTTTCTGTGCCGGGGCCGACCTCAACTGGATGCGCGATACCGAAGGCGCGAGTCCCGAGGAGGTCGCCGCCGACTCGCGCCGCTTGCAGACGATGTATGCCACGCTCGCCTCGTCTCCCAAGATGACCATTGCCCGCATCCACGGCGCCACAATGGCCGGCGCGCTCGGGCTCGTCGGGTGCTGCGATGTAGCGATCGCCGCCGCGGGGACGAAATTCTGCCTGTCCGAGGTCCGCATCGGGCTCGCGCCCGGGATCATATCGAGCTTTCTCCTGCCCAAGATCGGCCCGGGCTGGCTGCGCTATTTCGCCGTAGGTGCGGTCGTCTTCGGCGCCGGGGAAGCCGCCCGCGCCGGGCTGATCCACGAGACCGCCGCCGACGGCGCCGACCTGGACACGCGGGTCGAGGCGCATTGCAGGCTTGCGCTCGCGGCCTCGCCCGAGGCGGTGGCCGCGACCAAGGGCCTGCTCGGCGAGATGGCCGCCGCCCCCGACGAGTCCTTGTTCGAGACCGCGCTCTCCTGGAACGTCAGCACGCGCATCTCCGGCTCCGCCAAGGAAGGCATCGGCGCTTTTCTGGAGCGCCGCAAGGCGGCTTGGGTAATAGAGGACTGAGAGCGTCTCGCAGGTCGTGAAGCCCGAACCCGCAACGATCCGGGTTCTGCGGATTTCTGGCATCACCGCGCCGGCCGTCGCGACACGGCAGAGACCACCTTCGACACAGGGCGACAGCACCCCACGAAGGCCGCAGGGAAGCGAGCCTCTTCAGCCCGGACGGGACGCGCCCGGCGCAGGACGGGTTGCCGATGGCGTCGCCCGCTGCCACCATGCCCGCGGCCGTCGATGGAGAGCGGGCCATAGTCGCCAAGAATGAGCGGTATGTCGGCGCGATCGCGGCCGAGGCGGGACGCGCGCCGTGCCGCCGGGCGACAACGATCCCAGTTCCGGCGTCCGGTTCTTCGTGCGCGACTGTCTGAGCCCCGATCCCGCCAGGAACCCCGATCCCGCCAGGAACCCCGATCCCGCCAGGGACAGTGTTGCGGCAGCCTCAAGGAGACTTCGCCATGGCCGAGACGCCGATCTACAACTACACCCGCGATGGCTTCGCCGGCACACGGACCAACGCGGTCCGCACCGGCTACGCGCCGGCCTATGCGCGGATCGAGGGGACCTACGCCCCGCGGCGTCTCGACATCGGCCGCGTCTCCGACACCCCGCGCGGGCTGCCGGTCACTCTGCTGGAGGCCGAGGGCGTCAGCGTCTCGGTCGCCAGGCACGACGGGCCAATGGGATTCGCGCTGCGCAACGTCACCGGCGATGAGGTGCATTACGTCGTCGCCGGCCGGGCGCGGCTGGAGACCGATTTCGGCGCGCTCGATCTCGCATCCGGCGATTTCGTGCTGATCCCCAGGGCGGTCGCCTACCGCATCGGCGCGGTGAGCGAGCCGCTGGCGGCGATCGTGGTGACCAGCGCGGGTATGCTCGACGTTTCGCCCGAGCCGCGGGCGGTGCTCAACGTCGCGCTCGATGTCGACGGGCCGAGCCCATTCGAGGATGCGGGCGGCGAGCACGAGGTGGTCGTCCGCCACGCCGGCGGCGTGACCTCGTATTTCTACGAATTCGATCCGCTGGCCTGTACCGGCGTCGGCGGCGCGCCACAGGTCCGGCGGTTCAATATCGCCAGCGTGCGCGGGCTCGGCGTCAGCAACGGCGGCATCGTCCCGGGCCGGCTGATCGACGACGCGGCTGGAGCGGCGCTCATCTACCACCTCGGATCGCGCCGCAGCGACCGGCCGCCGATCCACTGCAACGCCGATTTCGACGAGGTCATCGTCTTCGCCGGCGGGCCCGGAACCTACGGCGGCATGGCCAGGCCCGGCACAATCGCCTGGACGCCCAAGGGCATCGCCCACCACGGCGCAGAAGAGGATGTGGCCAAGCCCTACCAGGCTTGGCTGCTGGAGACCCGGGCGGGCCTTGCAATGACGCCGGCCGGAACCGCGATCGCGCGGCTGATGGAGACCGGCGAGTACGGCCTCCACGAAACCGGAGCCGCCGGGCAGTCGTTTTAGAGACGCATCCGTGCGGGTCGCGCGCTATTCCGGCTGGACGGATTGGGCGCCGAGTTGGGGCCAGGCGACTGGGGCGCTCGCCTGCTCGATCCGCGCCTCGCGGTCGAGATTCGGATCCCAGCGCAGCGCGATGAATCGCAGGCCGTTGACGCCTTCGGCATCGTCCGAGCACAGCCAGACGATGGGCTCGCGCATCACCTCGGGCTGGATCAGGGCGGCACGGTCGACGCCGCTCGCCTCCGGGATCATCCGCGTATTCACCGGCCCGCCGGGGATCAGGATGTTGGCGGTCACGCCGGTGCCTTCGAGGTCGTGGGCCATGATCCTGGTGTGAGCCTCGAGCGCGGCCTTGGACGGGCCGTAGGCGCCCGCGCCGGCCCGGTACATGGTGTTCAGGCTGGTGGTCACGTTGACGATTCGGCCGTGGCCGGCCGCCAGCATCGTCGGCGCCGCGGTGCGCGCCATGAGCTGCGGCCCGAAGATGTTGACATCGAGCATCCGGCGCCACAGCGCGTCGTCGAGCTCCCAGAACCTGGGCGGGTTGGTGAAAAAATGCTCGCCGATCCGCTCCGGCCCGACGACGGCGTCGTTGACCAGCACGTCCAGCCGGCCGAAGCGGGACAGCACCGCGTCGAGCGCGGCGCCGGCGGCATCCGCGCTGGTGACATCGCACAACAGATCGATTGCGCAGCCCTGGCCGCCGGAGGCCTCGACATCGGCCCGGGCGGCCTTGAGCACATCCTCGTCGATGTCGATCATCGCGACCTTCGCGCCGGCCTCGGCGAGCGCCATCGACATCATCCGGCCCATGCCGCGACCGGCACCGGTCATCATCGCCACCTTGCCCTCGAGAACCCGATCGGCCATGCCCTCCTCCCTTCGTTGTCTCGTCCGTCAGACCGGCGTCGCCTCGCCGGCCTCGACGATGGTCAACTCGTTCCGGCCCGCGCCGCCGGTCCGCCGGAAGGCTGCCGCCTCCCGGTATTCCGGCGAGTCGAAACACGCCCGCGCCGCGTCCATCGACGGAAATTCGATGACCACGAAGCGCTCAAAAGTCTCCGGCCCCTCCAGGGTTTCGTAAGCGCCGCCTCGAGCGAGCACTTTGCCGCCGAACCCGGTCAGGATGTCGGGTACCCGATCGGTGTATTTCTTGTAGGCGACGGGATCGTTGATTTTCGCCCTTGCAACCCAGTAGGCGACCATCGGCCATCGCTCCGTTTTACCGTGAACCGGGCTCGATCTCGCGAGACCGGGGGTTTATGGTACCAGCTAATCAGCGAGGGAACCAGGAGGAGCGATGCCGCTCAGCCATCTTGAGCACTTCCTGATCCAGACGACCGACCTCGAGGGCACCCGAGACTGGTATGTAGACGTTTTGGGAATGCGGGTCGGCCCGTCGCCCGATTTCAAGTTTCCGGTCTGCTGGCTCTATGTCGGCGAGCGAGACGTACTTCACCTTACCGAAGGCGGGGCGGCGGTAAGCGAGAACCGCATGGCCTATCTCGGCCAGCAATCCGAAACGACCAAGGGCTCGGGCGTGATCGACCATGTCGGGTTCCGCTGCACCGGCCTGTCGGAGATGATCGATCGTCTGCGGGCCAAGGGCGTTGCCTTCAACGAGCGCCAAGTCGACGACCAGGGCCTCTACCAGCTTTTTCTCATGGACCCCAACGGGGTGAAGGTCGAGCTCAACTTCGCGGCCAGGGAGGCCGCGGGCCGCAAGGCCGACGTCATGGCGAGCGAACTGTCCCGTTGAGCCCTTCACCCGAACCAGATCAGGAGCGCGTACGATGATCGATCTCTACACTTGGCAAACACCGAACGGCCGCAAAATCTCGATCATGCTTGAGGAGGTCGGCCTCGCCTACGAGCCGCACGCGGTCAACATCACTGAGGACGAGCAGTTCGACCCGGAGTTCCTCAAGATCAGCCCGAACAACAAGATCCCGGCGATCGTCGACCGGGAGTCCGGCCTCTCGATGATGGAGTCCGGCGCGATCCTGCTGTACCTCGCCGACAAGACCGGCAAGCTCATGCCGGACGATGCGGCCGGGCGCTGGAAGGTGACGGAATGGCTGATGATGCAGATGGGCAGCGTCGGCCCGATGCTCGGCCAGACGCACCACTTCCTGCGCGGCGCCAAGGGCAAGGCGCCCTATGCCGAGGAGCGCTACCTGAACGAGAACAGGCGCATCTACGGCGTGCTCGACAAGCGGCTGGGTGAATCCGCATATCTCGCCGGCGCCGGGTACACCATTGCCGACATCGCGACCTGGCCGTGGATCTCGCGATACGAATGGCAGACCATGGATCTCAACGACTATCCCAACCTCAAGCGCTGGTATGTGGAGATCGCGGGCCGTCCGGCCACCCAGCGCGGGTACGACGTGCCCAACAAGGTCAACGAGATCCCGATGCCGTGAGCCGTCAGAGGCCGGCCGCCGCCTTGCCCTCGCCGCCGGTCGGGCCGACCTGGGCGCCGAGTGTCGGATACCGCAACGGGAGTCCCAAATGGGAGTTTCCGGCGGCAGATAATGCGCCGGGTCAATTCACTCCGGGCGGTTGGGGTGGCCCTCCAGCATCTCGGCGCAGCCCGCCCGCGTCGCCCAGTACTCCCAGGCGCGCCAGAACTCCGGCCCGTCGGGGGCCATCGCCAGCCGCCGCGCGATCTCGCCTTCGGAAAGGCCCTTCACGCGGCCGAACCGAAGGGCGGCGGCCAGGATCCGTGCGTTCCGGGGCAGCATGATCGAAAGCCGGACGACCTCGGAGAGCGAGCGAGCCGCGGCGGTGAAGCCGTGCCCACGCATCAGGACAGCGCGGTGGTCGCCGAGTTTCAGGGCGAGATCGCGTCCCTGGTCCATGTTGACGACGAGCAGCGTCGTGTCGCCGAACTTCTCGGCGATGTCCCAGACCGGGGCCGACGGGCCCATCAGACCGGCGGAATGGATCACCGGGCGTAGCGGCTCCCCGGTGATGCTATAGGGCAGGACCTCTTCGGCATGGCTGTGGACGATGGCCATCACGTCCGGATTCCGCTCCAGCACGCCACCGTGAATGAACCGTTCGAGATAGGGCGTGCGCGTATCGCCGCCCGGCGCCGTGCCGTCGAGGCGAAACTCCATGATGTCCTCGCGACGGACCAGCTCGGGGCTGCGCGAACACGACAGGAAGAAGCGTTCCGGGTCCTCCGGATTGCGGACGCTGACATGGCCGTAGGCATCGACCACGTTCTCGTTGGCGAGAATGCGGTTGGCGACCACCAGATCGCCGAGCGTGGTCTCAAGGCCGGTCATCGCCGCCTCCTGCGTTTTCCTTCGCACTGCCCGCCGACCGCGCGTAGCGCCTCACGCCGTCAGGACCGGCCCGGCTTGTAGACCCCCTGGGCCTCGACCATGAAGGCGCGGTTCAGCCGCGCGCGGTAGTTCTCCATCGCCGCGGTGGCGGCGAGCTCGACCAGCTGCGCGTCGCTGAAATGCGCCTTCGCAGCCGCATAGGCTTCGTCGCCGAGGTCGGCCGGCGTCTGCGTCAGCGCCTCGGCAAAGGCAAACGCGGCCTTCTCCGAATCGCTGAACAGATCGCTGTCCCACCACAGACCGACGGCTGCGATCTTCTCGTGCGAACTTCCTGCCACGCTGCTCCCGGCAGCGTTGGTGTCAATTCAGAACGGGCAGGCGACGATCTGAGCGACCCGCACGCACACCAGCGAGCGCAGCTCGGCCGGCAGCAGACCAGACTTGGCCGGCGCGGCGCCGAGCGCCCGGCCCGCCTCCAGGACCGGCGGGCAATGCGCCTGAATCCCGGCCGCGACCGAGGGCTGGCCGAGCGCGCGCTCGGCGGCCTCCATCCACGGGCGCGCGGCTTCCGGCGCCTCGTCCCTGGTGAGCGGCTTGATCCGTGTCATCGAACTCCCTCCATCGGCATCGGCTTTGCAATCGTCCCACCCCGGCGCATGGCGATCGGCGGCGCGTATCCGGGGACGTCGCACCGCGCTCGGGCCGCTTCCAGGTTCGGAAACTCGAGCGCCACCGCGCGGTCCGGCGGCTCCCGGTCGTCGCCTTCCGGCTCGCGCGCCGGCCGGGCGACGATGATATGGGTGGCCATTCCGCTTCTCCTCGGTTCAGATCACGCGTTCCAGACGAACCCCGCGCAAGTCCATCTCATATTCCAGCCGCTCGACCGGCGGGCAAGCGTAGTGCCAGGTCAGCCCCGCCGGCGCCGCGCCGCGGGCGACGATCTCGTCTGCGAGAAACGGGTGGATGTCCCGGACGGTATAGACCTGGGTCGCGGTCGCATCGGCCCAGCCGACGCCGAGCGCCGCCATCCGGTCCTCGATCGCGGCCAGCACGAAGCGGGCCTTCTCCAGCATCGCATCGGGCGAGGTCTCGCCAAGCCGGACGATCCCCTCCTCGTAGGAATTGCGCCCTTCCGGAGATTCGGCCGAGCCGGCAATGACGAAGCTCGGTGCGGCCGCCGCCTCGCCATGCGGCACCGTATAGCAGAACGCCTCGATGCCCGGCTCGGGCGGCGGGGCGACCGCCGGGCAGACGTTGGAGCGCGCGACCGGGTTCTCGTCGTTGCGGAACAGCCCCCAGCGCTCCAGCGTTCCGACATAGACCCGGTTGAAGGCGACGAACCCGGTTTCGGTGAACGGTGCGGGCGAGCGCAGTTCGCAGGCGCACAAGGCGGTCATCGGCCGGCCGAGCGCGAGGATATGGGCTTCGATCGCCGCGAAGCCCCGTTCCATGGGTAGCAGCGTGGAAAAGCGCGCGCGCTCGATCGCGAAGCCGGGCTCGGCCGCTACCCCGCCGGAATACTGGAAGGGCCCGCGGACATAGCGGTAGCCGCCCGCCCCGAATACCGCCGTTTGCGCCATCGCACGCTCCGATCTCCGCCGCCTGCGGCCACGCTAGACCAACCCGGGCTTGCTGATCAATCCGCGGTGATGGAGCGGTTCGGGTCCGCCCCTTTTCGACAACGCGCTATCGCTATCGCGATTGAAATTTAACGCCCGATCTGCCACATCCGCCAGATATCGCCTCCGGCAGTACGCCTTCGGACGCAATGTGGACTGAAGGCCGAGCCCGGAGGCTCGCTTTTCGGCGTTCTGAGCGCTCGGATATGAAGATTGGCGTCCACATTGCATCTGTCAGTTACAAGAAACAGGTAGACCAGATCGTCTTGATCTCCGGCGACGCCGATTTCGTGCCCGTGGCGAAACACGCTCGCCGCGAGGGGATCGACTTTCTTCTGGACCCAATGTGGAACCAGATTTCCCCCGACTTGATGGAACACGTCGATGGGCTGCATTCGACCTGCCCGAGGCCCTTGCCGCAAGCGCCACGCCAAACTCCTGTCACTGAATAGCGCCAAACTGCCCGTCGACCCGAACCGTCGCCCGGTTTGCCGCGCGGCAACGCGACACCTAAAGTCCGGCTTCCGGCAACCGACCACAAGAGGCGACAGATGAAGTACCGCTATCTCGACTGGAAGGTCGAATCCTCGCCGCAAAACCCCGGCGACGACGCCATCGGCGTGCTCACGCTCAACCGTCCGGATCACGCCAACGCGATGGGGCCCAGGATGACCATGGAGCTCCACCAGATGGTCGACGAAATCAAGCACTCGCCGGCCCGCGTCGTCATCATCACCGGCGCCGGCGGCAACTTCTCCGGCGGCGGCGACCTCCAGATCGAGACCATTCCGCTGGAGGACCAGAACGACGACTGGGGCGATTACGGCGTCAAGGGAGAGTACGGCGAGATGCTGGTCTGGTTCGCCAACGATTATTTCCACGTCATCGCCCAGCGCATGTGCCGGAACCTCGAAGACCTGCCCCAGCCGACGATTGCTGCGGTCGACGGAATCGCGGTGGGCATCGGGCTCGAAATGGCGGTGAGCTGCGACCTCAGGCTGGCCTCGGACCGGGTGCGCTTCGCCGAAATCGCCGTGCCGGCGGGCTTCATGAGCGAATGGTCCGCCCCGCGCAGCCTGCCCGGTCTGATCGGCCAGACCAAGGCCAACGAGATGATCCTCACCGGCCGGTTCGTGCTCGCCGGGGAAGCCGAGAGAATCGGCCTGGTCAACAAGGTCGTCCCAGCGGACTCCCTGCTCGACGAGGCGCGCGCCTGGGCCGGGCGCATGTGCACCTATCCCGCCCTGGGGCTCAAATACGCCAAGGAGACCATTCGGCTCTACCAGAACCAGAACCGGATCAAGGAGCACGGCGAGGTCGAGATGGAGCGCATCTTCGAGATCACCCGGACACCCGATTGCGCCGAGGGGATCGCGGCGTTCCTGGAGAAACGCGCGCCCATCTACCGCCAGGGCGCCCCGGTCGACAAGCGGGCGCGCTGGCACGACGACTAGGGACGCACGAGATGCCTGGCCGGCGTGGACCGCCGGGGTTCCGGGACCGTCCGGACACGGTCCCCTTGACCGAGCGGGTGCTTCGGCGTCAAGCGGATCTGCCGAACCCGTCCCCGGCATCGACGGCATCGACGGCATCGACGGCGCCGGCGGCGAACGCGGCCTCCGCCCCGGCCACGAAGGCGTCGATCTCCGGCCCGGTCATGGCGCCGCGGAACATCTCCGCGCGCATGGCGACACGCTGGACGCTGATCGCGCGGATTGCCGCGGTCATCCGGTTCATGTCGTCCTCGGAGCCGATCAGCCCGACCGCCTCCCTGGCCATTTCCTTGTAGTGATCGCGCTCGTCGTCGTAGATCACCTGCATCGCTGCGGCGGTCATTTCCTCCAGCTTGCCGCCGGCGAGCCTGGCCCCTTCGCGAAACAGTCGTGCGCCGCCGCCCTCGGTGAAGCCCACCGCGGCGCGATCGATCGCCGAGCCCGATCCGGCGTAACCGCGCCTGAGGTCGCCGAGCTTATTCTCCTCCGGGAGCTGCACCGTGTCGGCGGGCGATATCGGCCGGCCCACCAAGTGCTCGAAGACATCGGCCAGCAGGACGTAGTGGTTGAACTCGTCGGCGAGCTGGGACAGGCGGAAGTGGAAATCGTGGCGGTCGAGCGTCTTGTCGACCTCGGGAAAGGCCTCGACCAGAGAGGCGAGCTCGCGGTGCAGGCCGTTGAAATAGCCGTCGACCGGGTTGAGCTCCTTCCAGAGCTGCGCCTTCAGGTAGAAGACGTGATCCTCCGGGCTTGCCTTGGCGAAGAACCGCCGCGCGATCTCACCTTCCGCCTCCCAATAGGGCCAAGCCGCCGCCAGTAGCCTGCGCTCGATATCCATCGGACCTTCCCTGCCGCCGCCCTGCCACCATGGGCGCGATGATATCCGCCGGCCTCATCCGGGCAAGCGTTGCCGCGACCGCCGGGCTCTGAGAAGATGCGCCTGCGCGACGAACTGTGCCGAATTGTACCGAAGCTGAAAGAATACGCGGCCCATGGCCCATGTGGAGACCGATGTCCTGGTGATCGGCGCCGGCGGCGCCGGCATGTATGCCGCCCTCGCCGCCGCGCGCGCGGGCGCCGGGGTGGTGCTGGCCGACAAGTCGATGATCGGCCGCGGCGGGGCGACGATCATGGCCCAGATGACGGTCGCCGCCGCAGTCGGCGAATGGGCGCCCGACCACTGGACCCATCACTTCGCCGACACGGTCGCCGCCGGCCGCGGGCTGTGCAACGAGCGCCTGTCGGCGATCCTGTGCGAGGAGGCGCCGGTCCGCATCCGCGAGATGGACGGCTGGAAGGTCGGCTGGGCGCGCGAGGACGGCCGCATGCGCGCGGTCATGGCGCCCGGCCACCGCATCCCGCGCTGCGTCTATGTCGATTTCCTCAACACCGGGCCGGCGGTCGCCAAGACCCTGCGCACCCGGGTCGCCCGGAGCAGCGACATCAGGCGTGTGAGCGGGCTTTCGATCCTCGATCTCGTGGTCCATGAAGGCAGGGTCGCCGGCGCGCTCGGCATCAACCTCGAGGACGGTGCGCCCGTCGACATCGCCGCCCGGGCGGTGGTGCTGGCAGCCGGCGGGCTCACCCGGCTTTACCGCCGCAACAGCGCCTCGGTCAACATGGGCGGAGATGCCTACGCGCTGGCGCTCGGCGCCGGAGCCGAGCTGATCGACATGGAGTTTCCGCAGTTCTTCCCGATCGGCCACCTCGCGCCGCGGCTGGTCGGCATGGACCCGATCATGTGGGACCCGTTCCGCTACAAGCTCGGCGGGCGGCTGCTCAACGGCAATATGGAGGAATTCATCGAGAACTACGGCGAGCAGGACTCCGGAGTCTACACCGCGCCGCGCGACGTCACCTCCTATGCCATCTTCAAGGAGTGCGAGGCCGGCCGCGGCTCGCCCGGCGGCGGGGCCTTTCTCAGCTTCCGGCACATCCCCGAGCCGGAGCTGCGCGAGGCCTTCGGGCCGGTGATCGATCGGCTGGCGAAGAACGGCATCGACCTGACCGAGCGCCCCGTCGAGGTCGCCCCGATCGCCCACTATCACATGGGCGGGATCCGGGTGGACGCGACTATGGCGACCCGGATCGAGGGCCTGTTCGCCGCAGGCGAGGCGGTCGGCGGCGCCAACGGCGCCAACCGGCTGTCGGGCAACGCCATCCCGGAAGCCTTCGTCTTCGGCGAGCGGGCGGGACGGTACGGCGCCTCCCTCGCCGCCAAGGCGGGCTCGTCATGGCGCAAGACCGACGACGGGCGCGCGGATACGCTGATTTCCGCATCCTGCGGATCCGGCGGCGCGGATGCCGGGCTGGGCGCGCTGATGGCCGAGCTTCAGGCGCTGATGTGGGAGGATGTCGGGCTGCTGCGCACCGAGGAGGGGCTGAGCCGGGCGCTCGGCCGGCTGCGGGAGATGCGCAGCGCCGACCTGCCGGCGCTGGCGCCCGCCGGAGCCGCCCGTTTCAGCCACGCGCTGCTCGACTGGTTCGACTTGCGCGCATCGCTGCTATGCGCCGAATCGGTCGCGCTCTGCGCGCTCAACCGCAAGGAAAGCCGCGGCGCCCATCAGCGGGAGGACTATGTGGAGAGCGATCCCGCGTTCGCGCGCAACCAGATCGTGCGCCGGACCACCAATGGCGCGCTCGAATGCGACTGGGCGGCGGTGGTCGAGGGCCGCCACCGGCCGATGCCGCTCGAGACCACCGGGTGAGCGGCGACTCGGTCACCGTTCGGGTGCGCCGCGGCAGCCCGGAGGCGCCTGCCCGGATCGAGACCTTCGCGGTTCCCTACCGCGAGGGGATGTCGGTGCTGGACGCGGTGATGTGGGTGCATGCCAACGTCGATTCGACGCTCGCCATCCGCTATTCCTGCATCAACGCCAACGCCTGCAAGGAATGCATGGTCCAGGTCGACGGCAAGACCGAATACGCCTGCACCGCGCGGCTGGGCGCGGCCGGCGCGCTGATTGAACCGCTGTCCAACAAGCCCCTGATCCGCGACCTCGTCACCAACATCGTGCCGCCGAAAGAGCGGCTTGCCGCCCACCTCGCCGGCCCCGGTTTTCCGTCTAGATCAACGCCAGGCTGAGCCAGGGGAAGGCGATCACCGCGATCAGCACCACCAACATGATACAGGCGAACGGAAACGCGCCCATGAAGATGTGGGACAGCGTGATCGACGAGTCGCGGATCGTGCTCTTGATGGTGAAACACGAAATGCCGAGCGGCGGGGTCAGGAGGCCGATTTCCGCGCCGATCACGGTGACGATGCCGAACCAGACGATGTTACCGCCCAGCGCCTCGACCGAGCTCAGGAACAGCGGCACCACGATCAGGATGATCGAGGCCGTCTCGATGATCGTCCCGAGCAGCACCATGAGCACGACGTAGATCGCCATCATGCCGTTCAGCCCGAGGTCCATCCCGGTCAGCCATTCGCTGAACAGCGTCGGCAGGGCCGCGACGCCGAGCATCCGGGAATACATCGAGGCCGCGATGATCAGGAACAGGATGGCGGCGGTGATATGGCCGGTCTCGACCAGGACCCGCCACAACCCGGCCCATGTCAGCCGGCGCTTGAGGACGCCGATCGCCAGCGCGCCTGCCGAGCCCGCCGCGCCGGCCTCCTCGGGCGAGAACCAGCCCGAATAGATCCCGCCCAGCACCACGACGACCAGGAACGCCACCGGGCTCAGCAGCTTCACGGTCTCCAGGATCCCAAGCTCGGGCGGCGCCGTCTCCGCCCGGCGCTCCAAACTGCCGCCGATGAAGCGGGGGGCGACATAGGCCATCGCCAGGATGCCCAGCACATAGGCCACGGCCAGCAGCACACCTGGAATGAATCCGGCGATGAACATCTCGCCCACGGATTGCTCGGCAACGATCGCAAAGATGATCAGCATTGCCGAGGGCGGGATCAACATGCCCAGCACCGAGCTGCCGGCCACCACGCCGACCGAGAACGGCCGGGTGTAGCCATAGGCCAGCATCTCCGGCACCGCGATCCGGGTGAACACCGAGGCGGAGGCGATCGAGGAGCCGGTGATAGAAGCGAACAGCGCGTTCGCCGCGACCGTCGCCATGCCGAGCCCGCCGCGGATGCGGTGAAAGACCCGGTCGGCGATCCGGTAGACATCCGCGCCGAGCCCGATCTCGCTGGCGACGATGCCCATCAGCGCGAACAGCGGCACGTTGGCGAAGACCTCGTGGGCGATCGTGTCATGCGTCGCCTCGGCCAGCAGGCTGATCGCGATGTCGATCGAGCCGCGATAGACCCAGACCCCGATGAAGGAAACCAGCCCGAGCGCGACCGCGACGTGAACGCCGCCATAGATCAACACCAGGATCAGCAGGACCGAAAAAATCCCGACTTCGACGCCGACCACCATCGAACCGCGCCCTAGTGGATCAACCGAGGCTTTTGAATCCCCCGGCCGATGATGATCTGGAAACCATAACGCATTCAAATGTCTCGATAAGTTGATCCATCAACATAAAACCAGTGGTTCGAAACGAAAGATTAGAACCACTAGCCGCGCGCGAGGAGCGGCCGGACATGCCCGGCGAGGTTGATCAGGAACTGCACCATGGTCACCGCTATGGCCGCCACGATAATCAGGGCGACCGGCCAGACCGGCGCGGTGAACATGCCCTCGACTCCGATATAGTGGTCGTTCCGCCAGGCATCGATCAGGAAGGGGACCATCCCCCAGAGGATCAGGCACATGAACACCGCGCCGAACAGCATGGTCACCGCGCCCATCATGTGACCCGCACCCCGCCGCCGCGCCATGACCTGGTTGAACAACCCGTCGGAGCGGGTCAGGACGCCGCGGCGCAAAGAATCGGCGAGCTGCATGAACACGATCCCGACGATCGAGATCTCGATCATCTCGATGACGCCGATGATCGGCTGATTGAACGCCGAGCGTCCGATCGCCTCGGTGTTGATCAGCAGCATCAGGACCACGATCCAGCAGGACCCCGCGGCGTTCATGCCGCCGACGATGCGCTCGAAAATGCGGGACGGGGCGGCTTGTGTCCGCCCCGTCCTGTTCGCGCGCCCGCTATCGGGCAAAGGCGCCTACTCCCTGTCCCAGTGGCGCATGATCGGCTGGTTGGCGGCGCGCATCTTTTCCATATAGGCGACGAGCATCTGGGAGCCGGGAAGGCCCTGTTTATCGAGACCGCTGGCCCATTGTCTGGCGATGTTCGGCATGGTCCTTGCCCAGCTCTCCCGGGCGGAGGCGGACATCTGGACGATCTCGCCGCCGCGCTTCTTGAAGTTCTCGAAGGCCTTGCCGGCATCGTCGATCGCGGCCTGCGCGGTGTGGTCGCGGTAGTCGCGGGTCACCTCGTGGATCACCCGGCGGACTTCGGCCGGCAGCCGCTTGTAGGAATCGGCGTTCATCGTCAGCGCCTTGGAGTTGGCGGTGCCGATGTCGGCCTTGAACATGAACCTGGCGCCGCCGTCGACGAGCTTGAAGGCGACGGCCGCGTCGGTCCACAGCATCGACCCGTCGATCGCGCCGGTCTTGAACTTGTTGTAGTAGTGGACCATCGAGCCGATCACCGGCGTCGCGCCGGTGCCGGTCAGATAGCGCATGTTGATGCCGGCGCCGGCGATCTTCAGGCCCTTGAAGTCCTCGAGGCTGGTGATCTTCTTCCTGAAGAACATCTGATAGCCGTCGATCACCGAGAAGCTGGTGAGCAGCACCTGGTTGTATTTCATCCAGGCGTCCTTCATCGCCGGGAATTTCTCGGCCAGCTCATCGACCGTGCGCGACAGCAGCACGGGATCGGACGTCACGAACGGCGTGACGTAGGCGACCGCCTGCATCGGCACCTTGTCCTGGTGGAAGACGCTGGTCACCACGCCGATGTCGCCCAGCCCCTTCTGCATGCCGGTGATGACGTTGCGCACCTTGACGATCTGGCCGGCGAAAGCCTGGTTCCAGCGAATCTTGTATTTGCCGGACGTCGCTAGGCGCTTGTCGACCTCGGGAATGAAATAGCTGATGAAGGTCCGGACCTGCAGCGCCTTGGGCGGATAGCCGTCGACGGCGGTGATGGCGATGGTCTCGGGCGCCGCCGCCGCCGCGCCGGCAATGAAGGCGCCGGCGATCGTCGTAGTCGCGCCAAGCAAGGAATCCCGGACAGGTCTCATATCTCCCACCCTCCCGTTTTCGATGTGGATCTGCGCAGGCTGACATCCCGCCGCCGTGAAAACAATCCGAATACGCGCTCGGTGTCGATAACACAGGGTATGTGCGGCCCAGTACCGGATGATCTGTCCGGTTTTGGAAGCCCTCGAGGGTTTGGATGCGTCTTCCACGGACCGCAATGCCTGTCGCGCCGACGGCCAGAGCATCGACCTCCCCACAGGCCCGACGCCCTCAACCCGAGCGGTCAACCCATATGGTCCCTAAACCGGTCAGTTCAAACCGTTCTCGACAGGATCGATCGGTCGACGAGAGCGATCGGATCGACCGGAGGTGAATCAGCATTCGGGAATGACCGACGGGCCGCCGGTCATGCTAGGCTCGGACCGGTCGATGAACCGCGCGGAGGAGCAGATGGCCGCAGAAACCGTAATGCCGGATGTCGAAGTCGCATCGGAGCCGGCGCTGAAGCTCAATTTCCTGTCGCATGGCACGCTCGAATCCAAGGACCTGGAACGGGCGCGCGCGTTCTATACCGAATTCCTCGGGCTCCAGGTGGTGCGCACCAGTTCGATCTCTCTTCTGATCCGCCTGGGCGGACCCAACACGATCGCCGTGGTCGAACAGAAGAAGCGCGACGAGCAGATGCCGCTGCTCAACCACAACGGTCTGGACGTCGAAACCCAGGACGAGGTCGACGCGGCCTACGAGGTGGTCGCCGCCGAGGCCGACAAGTGGGACCTGCACAAGATCACCAAGCCCAGGCTCCAGCACGGCACCTACAGCTTCTTCTTCTGGGACATGGACGACAATTGCTGGGAGATCCTGACCAATCCGGTGGGCGGCTATAGCTGGCTGTTCGAGCGCGGCGATCAGGAGGGCAAAGGACACTTGGACAGGAGCTTCGTCCGTCCCGGCATGGAAACCTAGTGGATTGATTTTATCTGATGGGTCCTCTACGGGGTTTGGAGATCGTTTCTTTCCAGCGACGATGTGATGGATATACGGGAGAGGGGGGTCCAAACATTGGAAGCAATCCGCTAGAGCTGCCAGCGGCGGAAGCCAGCGGGCAGTGTCAGGTCGCGCCACATGCCCTTCACGTCGGCGACCACGCCGCCCCGCTCGAGCAGGCTTTCAAACGTCTCGGAGGTGAAATTGGCGTAGGCCTCGTGCGAGACCGCGCCGATCACGCAGTGGTAGCCGTTGGCGCCGTCCAGGCTCGCCTTCGGACGGACGCCGTAACGGGCCTCGGCCTCGTCGGCATCGGCATGGGCGTCGTGGATGTCGACCACGAAGCCGCGATTGCGGAGCGCCGCAACGATGTCGATCACGCGCGAGTTGCGCAGGTCCGGGACGTTCTCCTTGAAGGTGAGTCCGAGCACCAGGACGCGGGCGCCCGCGCCGCGGCCGGCCCGCGCCAGCTCGCGCGCGACGCATTCCGCGACATAGCCCCCCATCGAATCGTTGATCCGCCGGCCGGCCAGGATGATCTCCGGGTGGTGGCCGATCGAGACCGCGGCGTGGGCAAGATAGAACGGATCGACGCCAATGCAGTGGCCGCCGACCAGTCCCGGGGAGAAGTTCAGGAAGTTCCACTTGGTGCCAGCAGCCTCGAGCACATCGTACACCGATATTCCCATCTTCTGGAAGATCGTCGTCACTTCGTTGATGAACGCGATGTTGATGTCGCGCTGGGCGTTCTCGATCACCTTGGCGGCCTCGGCGGTGCGGATGTCGCGGGCGACGAAGACCCCGCCGGTGGTCACGCTGCCGTAGATCTCCGACAGAACCTTGGTGACGTCCTCGTTCTGGCCGGCCACGACCTTGGTGATGCGATCGACGGTATGCTGCAGATCGCCGGGATTGATGCGCTCGGGCGAATAGCCGAGATGAAAGTCCCTGCCGCAAACCAGGCCCGCAGCCGACTCGATCTCGGGTCCGCAGATGTCCTCGGTCACTCCGGGATAGACGGTGCTCTCGAAGACCACGATCGCGCCCTTGGAGATCGCCTTGCCGACCGTGCGGCTGGCGGCGCGCAGCGCAGTCAAATCGGGGATGTTGTGCGCATCGACCGGGGTCGGGACAGTGACGATATAGACATCGTGACCGCTGATGTATTCGGGCGAGACGGTGAACCGCGCGGCGCTGCGGCTCAGCGCCGGTCCGTCGACTTCGTTGGTTCGATCCTCGCCCTTCCGCAGCTCGGCGACCCGCTCGGCGTCGATATCGACGCCGGTAACCGGATAATGCCGCGCCAACGCGACGGCGAGCGGCAGGCCGACGTAACCGAGGCCTAAGATCGCGATCTTGGGATTGTCAGGCATCGAAACTCCGATTTTCCTGGGCAGTGAACGGGCCGAACGAGACCCGCGCCGCCTCGATTAACCCAGGCAGGGGATCTTTGGAAGGCGTTAACGTTATTGCCCCGCGAGACGATCGATGGCTGCGGGCAAGGCCTCGAACCGGTCGATCAGGACATCGGCGCCGAGGTTCGCGACGGGGACCCGGCTGTAGCCGAAGCTCACCGCGATGAACGGCAGGCCGGCGGCCCGCGCCGCCGCGGCATCGATCGGGCTGTCGCCGACCAGCACTGCCGTCCCGGCCCGTCCGCCGGCCCGCGCAAGCGCCTCGATCACCGGCGCCGCGTCGGGCTTTCGGGCCGCAAGCGTGTCGCCGGCGACGACGCCGGCGAAAAACCGCTCAAGGCCGAGCCCCGCCAGCACCTGGCGGGTCAGCTCTTCCGGCTTGTTGGTGCAGACCGCAAGGCCCAGGCCGCGCGCGGCGAAGGACTCCAGGCAGTCGAGCACGCCGTCATGGAGCCGGCTGTGCGTGGCCGGGCTCGCTTCGCAGGCCGCGATGAACCGGGCCAGACAGGCTTCGATCTCGCCTTCCGCGCCCGCCGGACCGGTCGCCCCCAGCGCGTCGGCGATCAGGGCGCGCGCGCCACGGCCGATCATCGCGCGCGTCTCGGTCTCGGCGAGCGGCCGGCGGCCGGAAGCGGCCAGCGCCGCGTTGGTCGCGACATGGATGTCCGGCAGGCTGTGGACCAGCGTACCGTCGAGGTCGAAGACCACGGTCTCGACCAGCCGTCTTGCGGTCGGGCTCACGTCGGGCGGCTCCCATGCGGCGATCGCCGCAATCTATCCCAGCCGCGCGCGATCATCTAGGATCGCGCCGCCCGGAGAGACCCGCCCGTGTCAGAACCGACCCCCGTCCTCGCCGTCATCCCGGCGCGCTACGCATCGACCCGGTTTCCCGGCAAGCCGCTGGCGCCGATCGCCGGGGTGCCCATGGTCGTTCGGGTCTGGCGCCAGGCCGACAAGGCCCGCCGCGTCGACCGGGCGATCGTCGCCACCGACGACGAGCGGATCGCCGCGGCCTGCCGCGAGCACGGCATCGATGTCGAGATGACCGCAACGACTCACCAGACCGGCACCGACCGGCTGGGTGAGGTTGCCGGCCGACGCAAGGCGGGCATCTATGTCAACGTGCAGGGCGACGAGCCGCTGATCGACCCGGCGAACATCGACAAGGTGGTCGGGACGCTCGAGCGGGTCCGAGGCGAAGGCGTTGGCGTGTCGACCTGCTATCTTGAGGACTCAACGCCCGAGCAGCAGCGCGCGCCGTCGGTGGTCCATCTGGTGCCCGGTCTCGACGGCTGCGTGATGGCGTTCACACGCCTGCCCGTCCCGCTGGAGCACGCGGAGCCTGCGCGGCACCCGATCCATGTCGGGATGTTCGCCTTTACCGCCGAAGCGCTGGCCCGGTTCCAGGCGTGGGAGCGTGGCCCGGTGGAGCGGGCGGAAAGCGTCGAGCTGATCCGCGTGCTGGAGCACGGCGAGCAGATCGCCTGCGTCCCTGTCCCGCCGGGCTCGATCGGCGTCGATGTCCCCGAGGATGTCGCCCGTGTCGAGGCGGCGCTGGTCGCGCGCACGGCCGGCTGAGGCGAAGGCGGGCTGGCCCGCCTTCGCCCGCGCGATCCGCCTTGTCAGCCTCGATTGCGACGGGGCGATGGCCGATGGAAGGCTCTGGTTACGGCGACGACGGCGCGATGCATGAGCTTTCCGAACGTGTGCTTGACGCGCACGGGCAGCCCGTCTAGAGCGGCGCAAGCGCCCTCAACCCCGAAGGACACATGCGCAAGATCGCGGTCACCAACCGCTCGCTGCCGAAGCTCGCCGAAGCGCGCCAGTCGCTGATCGAGCGCTACCCGGACGCCGGGATCCGCTTCAACGACGACGACATCCCGTTCGACGATCCCGATCTGCTGGTCGATTTCGTCGGCGATGCCGAGGCAGCGGTCATCGGGCTGGACCGCTTCACCCAGCCGGTGCTGAGCCGGCTGCCCGACCTCCGGGTGATAAGCTGCTGCTCGGTCGGCGTCGATCATATCGAGCCGGAGGCGCTGGCCCGGCACGGCATCCGGCTGGGCTGGCGGGCCGGCGTCAACAAGCGCTCGGTCGCCGAGTTGACGCTGGGTCTGATGATCGATCTCCTGCGCGGCACGAACGCCTATAATGTCGCGCTGCGCGGCGGCGACTGGCCGAGCCTGCGGACCGGCCGGCTGCTGCAGGACCGGACCGTCGGCATCCACGGCTGCGGCCATATCGGACAGGAGCTGGTCTCGCTGCTGCAGCCCTTCGGCGCGCGGCTCCTGGTTTGCGACCGGATCGGTCTGGGCGGCTATCTGCGGCGCAACAACCTGACCCAGGTCGACCCGGAGACGCTGTGGCGCGAATCGGAGATCCTAACCCTCCATTTGCCGCTCAATTCCAGCACCCGGGGGCTCTACGCGCGCCCGGTCGTCGAAGGGCTGCGCCCGGGCGTGCTGATGATCAATACCGCGCGTGGCGGCATCGTCGACGAATCCGCCCTGCTGGAGGGGCTCCGGTCGGGCCGGATCGCAGGCGCCGCGTTCGATGTCTTCGCCGTCGAGCCGACGTTCGAGCCGGTCCTGTTCGGGCTTTCGAACTTCATTGCCACGCCGCACATCGCGGGCAGCGCGATCGAGGCGAGGCTTGCGCTGGCCTGTGCGGCAATCGACGGGCTCGAGGACAACGCGGTGCCCGTCCCCGGCGTCTACCCCTTCGATTGAGCCGGCAGGGGAACGCGATGCGAAGGCCGGGCGGAGAGGTCCCATGATGGCCGCCCGGCCGAAGCCGTCTCGCGACGGCGGATCGAGGCCCGTATGAGGCCGCAATCGTGAGGGATCGAGGGTGGACACCGGCAAGCAAGACTTGGTCGCGGTTCGCCGCGCGCTGATTTCGGTCTCGGACAAGCGGGGGCTCGCGGAATTCGGCGCCGCGCTGGCCGCGCGCGGAACCGAGCTCGTGGCAAGCGGCGGCACCGCGCGCGCGCTCGCCGGGGAGGGACTCGCGGTGCGCGATGTCGCCGCGCTGACCGGCTACCCGGAGATGATGGACGGCCGGGTCAAGACCCTGCACCCGGCGGTCCATGGCGGCATCCTCGCCCGCCGCAACCTCGACGATCACCTGCTGGCGATGGAACGCCACGGCATCGCGCCGATCGATCTGGTGGCGGTCGATCTCTACCCGTTCGAAGAGACGCTTTCCGCCGGCGCGGACTTCGAGACATGCGTGGAAAACATCGACATCGGCGGGCCGGCGCTGATCCGGGCGGCGGCAAAGAACCATGCCTTCGTCGCTGTCGCCACCGATCCGGACGACTATCCGGAGATCCTGGAGGCGCTGGAGGCCGATGACGGCTGCACGCCTCTCGCGCTGCGCCGGCGCCTGGCCGCGGCGGCCTACGCGCGGACCGCCGCCTACGACGCCGCGATTGCCCAGTGGCTTGCACACCTGTTCGACCAGCCCTTTCCGCGCCATGCCGCCTTCGGCGGCACCCTCGCCCAGACGATGCGCTACGGGGAGAATCCGCACCAGGGGGCCGCGCTCTACCGCAGCGGCGGCGATCGGCCGGGGGTCGCGACCGCGGCCCAGATCCAGGGAAAGCCGCTCAGCTACAACAATGTCGGCGATGCCGATGCCGCCTTCGAGCTGGTCGCCGAGTTCGACCGGCCGGCGATCGCGATCGTCAAGCACGCCAACCCCTGCGGGGTGGCCACCGCCGCCGGGCTGGCCGAGGCCTGGGTCAAGGCGCTGGCCTGCGATCCGACCAGCGCCTTCGGCGGAATCGTGGCGGCGAACCGCCGGCTCGATGCGGCGACCGCGCGCGCGATCGCGGAGATCTTCGTCGAGGTCGTCATCGCGCCCCGGGTCGACGATGACGCCAAGGCGGTCCTTTCCGCCAAACGGAACGTCCGGGTGCTGGAGACCGGCGGTATGCCGGACCCGGCCGCACCGGGCCTTTCGGTGCGGACGATCACCGGCGGGCTGCTGATCCAGGACCGCGATGCCGCCCGGATCGGCGCCGGAGCGCTCGACGTGGTGACCCGGCGCGCGCCGGGCGAGGCCGAGCGCGCCGATCTCACCTTCGCATTCACCGTAGCCAAGCACGTCAAGTCGAATGCTATCGTTTATGCCAAGGACGGAGCGACCGTCGGGATCGGCGCCGGTCAGATGAGCCGGGTCGACTCATCGCGCATCGCCGCGGCCAAGGCCGGGGATGGCGCGCGCGGCTCAGTGGTGGCGTCGGACGCCTTCTTCCCCTTCGCCGATGGCCTGATCGCCGCGGCCGAGGCCGGGGCCAGCGCGGTGATCCAGCCCGGCGGGTCGATTCGCGACGACGAGGTGATCGCCGCGGCCGATGAGCGCGATCTCGCCATGATCTTCACCGGCAGGCGACATTTCCGTCATTGAGGGCGCTCCGGCGGGCGGACCCGACACAGGATCAGGAAACCGACGGCGAGAAAGACAACGATCGTCGTCATGCCGGCGCGCTGGGAGTCGAAGGCAAGCGTTACCCAGGCGAGCACTGCGGGGCCGAGAAAGGCGGTGATCTTGCCGGAGAAGGCGAACAGGCCGAACATCTCGGTCCTCAGCTCGGCCGGCGCCAAGTGTACCATCATCGACCGGCTGGCCGCCTGCGCCGGGCCCATGAAGATCCCGAGCGGCAGGGCGACGATCCAGAACGCGGTCTTCGATTCGACCAGGAGAAGCGGGATGCCGAGCGCCAACAGTCCGATCAGGGCGATCTGCACCGTGCGCTTGGACCCGATGAGATCGTCGATCCAGGCGAACGCGGCAGCCCCCAGACCGGCGGTGACGTTGAGCGCGATGCCGAATTGGATGATCTCCTCGATCGACATCCCGAACGTGCCGGCGGCGTAGATCCCGCCGAAGGCAAACATCGTGTTCATGCCATCGACGTAGAGCAGCCGCGCGGCGAGGAACCAGGCGATGTTCCTGTGCGCCCGCACCGCGCGCAGCGTCGCGAGAAGGGACCGGATTCCCTCCCGCACGGCCCGACCCGGACCGATCCGCATGGCCGGGCGGTCGGGCGTCAGCAGGAACAGAGGCAGCGCGAAGACCGCAAACCACAGTGCCACCATCGGACCGACCACGCGGATATGCTCGGCGGCGTTCTTGTCGAGCCCGAACAGCGGCCGCTCGGCCTGAACGAACAGGACCAGGGCGGCGACGAGGCAGACCAGCCCGCCGGCATAGCCCAGCCCCCAGCCCCAGCCCGATATCCGCCCGATCCGGTCCGGCGGCGCGATGTCGGCCAGCATCGCGTTGTAGAACACGCCGGCGATTTCGAAGGCGGTGTTGGCCAGGACGAAGCACGCCAGCGCCAGGACGATGAACGCGGGATCGGGCTCGGCGAACCACAACAGCGCGGTGGTCGCGACAGTGATTGCCGAGAACGCCGCGAGCCAGGGCTTGCGCCGCCCAGCCTGGTCCGCGATCGCCCCGAATGCCGGGCTCACCAGAGCGATCAGGATGCCTGAAACGGCCAGCGCGTGGCCCCAAAGCACAGTCCCCGAAGTCGTATCGGCGCCAATCGCCTGTGCGAAATAGGCTGAGAACACGAAGGTGACGATGACCGTCGGAAAGCCCGAGTTCGCCCAGTCATAGAGACACCAGGCGAGAATCGCGCGGGGGCGGGATCGGGTCATGCGGACGCTTCGTCGGGGTCGTCGGGATCGTTGCGATGGTGGCGGTGGCGGTGGCGGAACCAGGATGGCTATGCGAAGATGCCTGCGCAATCCAAATTCGGATCATGGGAAGCACGACATGGCCTACACGCTGGAACGGTTCTGTACCGATTGTCAGAGCCATCTGAAAGCCGATCCCGGTCCGAGCGGGCGCGAACGGGTCCGCCAGGATCTCGAACGGCTGCTGTCCGAGCCCGCTTTCATCGAGGCCTATTGCGGCGCCGGCGCGGAACGCGGCGTTCACCTCCTTTTCGAGGATCCCGAGTTGGGCTTCCAGGTGCTGGCCCATATCAACGCCCAGGCTCGCACATCGCCGCCGCACGATCACGGCGCGTCCTGGGCGATCTACGGCCAGGCGACCGGCTACACCGACATGACCGAGTGGGAGCGTGTCGACGACGGGACCGATCCGGACAAGGGCGAGGTTCGGCCCGAGACGTCCTACCGTCTGACCCCCGGCAAGGCCGGCATCTACGCCGACGGCAAGATCCACTCGATCGACTACCCCGACAACGCGCGGTTCGTGCGGGTGACCGGGACCAATCTCGACGAGATCAACCGGATCGCGTTCAACCTCCAGACCGGCGCGATCAACCAGATGGGTCCGCAGCGCGCATCCTGACCGATCGGCCCGTCCTGACCGGCCGGCCACCAAGCCGCCCAGCCGGCGCTCAGCGGCTCAAGCCGAGCCGGCTGAGAAACGCTTTCAGCACCTCCGCACAAGCCTCTGGGCGCTCGATCCGAAGCATGTGGGAGACGCCGGGAATCGGCGTCCAGCCGTGTCCGCGCCCGGTATGAATCGCCCGGTTGACCCGGCCCGGCGCGAGCGCGTGGGGGGCGGGCACAGGTCGAGACCGGCGTTGGTCGCATAGACCCGCGATTCGCCCTCGCGCGGGCAGCGGAGAATCCGCTCGCCGGTCGCCGGATCCTCACGGGTGATCGCGCGCGCCATCAGCTCGTGGGCGCCGGGCACCCAGCCGGCGAGACTCTTGGATGCAGCGAAGCGCCCGGCGAGGCTCGCGACATCGGCAAACCTGACGGGACGGCCCGCCGCCCATTTCGACAGGCCGAGCTCGAATGTTCTGGCATCCTCGTGCAGACCGTGTCCGGAGCTCGGGATCAGCGGCGGATCGAACAGCGCCAGGCCGTCCCATCGCCAGCCGCGATGAGCGCGTGCCAGATCGCCGTGATGGCGGAGATCGAGTGGAAGACGCCGACGGTGGGCCTGGCGCCGAACCGCTCGTCGATGAGCGTGCGCAGGCGGTCGAGATCGGCGACGAAGCCGGGGAGATCGTGCCGGGCGACGTCATGCGCCGGATTCCAGCCGTGATTGCGCTGGTCGTAGATCACCAGGTCCCAATCCGTGGCAAGGAGGCGCCAGAACGGATAGTAGGCCTCGATGGCGAAACCGTTGCCGTGGGCCAACACCAGGCGCGGCCCCGCCGGATTGCCGTGACGCCTGAGCCTGATCGCCGCGCCATCGTCCATGATCGCGTCATGGACCACGCGCGGCGGCGGCTCTCGGGTCGGCGCCGATCAGGAGAACCGGGCGGGCGAGCCCGGCACAGTCGTGCCACAGATCGAAGGTCCGGCTGGACCGATAGATCGAGGCCTCCAGCGCGCTCGGGCAGGTCAGCACCCAATCGCCGCCCGCTACCGGCCCTCGCGCATCGCGGTCGACCAGACCGGCATGGGCGAGGCCATAGTCGAGCAGCTCCAGGACGACCACGGGAAGATCCGCGTCGAGGGCGTGCTGATGACCGGCCCGCGCCGCCTCGATGTCGCCACCGCGCTGCGCGAGGCGGTCGACGACCGGCGGCTGCGCATCCCGGCCGACGACGATCTCCGGCGCGATCTCCACGCCGTGCGGGTCGAAGCCGGCCCGACCGGCGCGCCGCGCCTGATCGCCGACCGCGCCGGCACGGACGGACACGCCGACCGGTTCTGGGCGCTGGCGCTCGCCTGCGCCGCGGCCGCCGACGGCCGGACCGAGTACGCCTACACGCCGGCGCCGCCGCCGGGCGCCTCCTACGGCCTGCCGGGACGGCTCCACTTCGGGCGGGGGACCTGGTGATGGCCCTGCTCGACCAGTGGGGGCGGCCCATCCGCACCGCGCGCCTGCGCGAGGAGATCGCCGGCCCGTCGGTCGCCGCCGTCCGGCCGATCGTCTCGACGCGCCAGACCACCGGGATCGATCCGCGCCGGCTCGCGGCGATCCTGCGCGAGGCCGAGGACGGCTACGCCACGGCCTATGTCGAACTCGCCGAGGAGATGGAGGAGAAGAACCTCCATTACCTCGCGGTGCTCACCACCCGACGCCGCCAGGTCAGCCAACTCGCCGTCACGGTCGAGCCCGCCGACGACTCCGCCGAGGCCGAGGCCGACGCCGCGCTGGCGCGTCTGTGGGTGGACCGACACGAACTCGAAGAGGAGCTCTTCGATCTGCTCGACGCCATCGGCAAGGGCTGGGCCGTCTGCGAGATCGTCTGGGAGACCTCCGAGCGGCAGTGGATGCCGGCGCGGCTGGAATACCGGCTCCCGCGATGGTTCATCTGGGATCGCGAGACCGGCTCGCGGTTGCTGCTGCGCGATCCGGCCGGGCCGAACGGCTGGGTCGAACTCGAGCCCGGGAAGTTCGTGGTCCACCGCCACGCCGCCAAGTCCGGCGCGCCGGTGCGCGGCGGCCTGGCCCGCGCGGCCGCCTGGGCCTGGGTCTTCAAGAGCTACACCCTGCGCGATTGGGTCCGCTTCTGCGAGGGGTACGGGCAGCCCATCCGCGTCGGCACCTACGACCGCGCGTCCAGCGCCGAGGAGCGCGACGTGCTGCTCGACGCGGTGACGCGGATCGCGGTGGACAGCGCCGCCATCGTCCCGGCCGGCATGGAGATCACCTTCCCCGAGCCCGACGATGTCTCCGCGAACGCCGGGATCTACCGCGACCTGATCGCCTATCTCGACGCCGAGGTCTCCAAGGCGGTCCTCGGACAGACCCTGACCACCGAGCCGGGCTCGTCCGGGTCCTACAGCCTCGGACAGGTCCACAACGAGGTGCGCCGCGACATCGAGCGCGCCGATGCGCGCCAACTCGCCGCGACGCTCCAGCGCGACATCGTGCGGCCTCTGGTCCTGCTCAATCGCGGCGATCCGGGCCGGCGCGGCTATCCGCGCATCGTCATCGGCCGCGAGGAACGCGGCGACCCGGCGATGCTGGCCGAGGCGGTCGCCCGGCTGGCCCCGCTCGGGCTGCGCGTCGGACAGGCGGAGCTGCGCGCAGCGCTCGGCCTCACCGAGCCCGAGGCCGGGGCGGAGATACTCCAGCCACCGGCCGCCGGACCCGGCGCCGGACCCGGACCCGGCGCGACGGCGGCCGATACGGCGGCCGATGCGGCGGCGCGCGCGGCCGCGCGCAGCGACCCCGAACCGACCGACGCCTTCGACCGCGCCGTCGGCGACCTGATCGACGGCGACGGCTGGGAGCCGCTCATTGAACCCGTGCTCGGACCCGTCCTCGACGCCGCCGCAGCGGCGCTGGAGCGCGGCGACAGCCTCACGGAGTTCCGCGATGCCCTCCCCGACCTGTTCGCCGCGATGGACGCGGACCCGCTCGCCCGGAGCCTGCGCCGAATGGGCTTCACCGCCGCGCTGTCCGGCGCCGCCGGGCTCGCCGGCGACGACCCGGCCGGCTGATGCCCGAACCGGAGATCCTCGAAGTCACCGCCATCGAGGCGGTCGAGCACTTCCGCGCCAAGGGCTATCATGTCGGCTTCGACTGGCGCGACACCGACGCCGCAGAGCATCTGCGGTCGTTCACCGTCGCCAAGGCGATGCGGCTCGACATCCTCCAGGACATCCGCACCCAGCTCGACCGGGCGCTCGCCGAGGGCGTGACGTTCCGAGAGTTCGAGAAGGCGCTCGCCCCGCGCCTGGTGGCGCAGGGATGGTGGGGCCGCCAGACGATGGTGGACCCGCTGACCGGCGAGGCGCGCGAGGTCCAGCTCGGATCGCGACGCCGGCTGCGCATCATCTACGACACGAACCTCCGCATGGCGCACGCGCACGGCCACTGGCAGCGCATCGAGCGCGTCGCCGGGAGGCGCCCCTGGCTCCGCTACGTCGCCGTCCTCGACGCCCGCACACGGCCGGAACACCTCGCCTGGCACGGCACGGTCCTGCCCTGGGATCACCCCTTCTGGAAGACCCACTACCCGCCCAACGGCTGGCGCTGCCGATGCCTCGTCCAGCAACTCGACGACGACGATCTCGAGGAGTTCGGATACCACCCCTCCGACGGCCCGCCGCCGGGCGCCGGCGCTACCCGGCCGTGGACCAACCGACGCACCGGGCGCATCCACCGGGTCCCCGTCGGCATCGATCCGGGCTTCCACCACAACGTCGGCGCCCTCGATCCGGGGAGCGACAGCGCCGACCGGCTCATGGAAAAGATCGACGCCACGCCGCCCGCCCTCGCCAGGGCCGCAATCGGCCGGCCCTGGAACACCGCCCTGTTCCGCCGCCATCTCGAAGGCCGCTCCGACGCTGACTGGCCCCTCGCCATACTCGACGGGCCCGTCACGCGAGCCATCGGCGCGCAGTCGCAGGTCGTCAGACTATCGGGAGAGAGCGCCGCCAAGCAGACGACCAGCCATCCCGATCTGACGCCCGAGGACTACGCCCGCATCCAACGCATCCTCGACGAGGGCGAGGTGTTTCACACCCGGAAGCGCGTCGCTATCGGGTTCCTGGAGGAGGACGGCCGGCTCTGGCGTGTCGCCGTGAAGGCCACGCAGGATGGGAGCGAGACTTACCTTGCGACGTACCACAAGGCGCAACGCTACGACATCCGCGCAGCGCGGCGGCGTTTCCAGGCGATCCAACGGAAGGGGTGAGTGGCGGAAGGGGTGAGTGGCGCCGGGCGGGTCACAAACCCCGCGCTCGCCCGAAGGCATGAGAGGATTGCGGAATGCTTCCGGCGCCGCCGCCACTCTAAGCGCCCCCGGCCTCGATCTCAAGACCGAAGATTCAGTCGGCCAAATGGACGGCCGATCCGACCCCGCGAAACCGCCCGGATTTACCGCCGTTTCAGCGCCCCTGAAACGCCCCGAAAACCCCCGTGCAAGCCCCGTCCGAGCCCGGATTCGCAAAGACTTTCGTCCGCCCCGAAACCCCGCCCGATCGCCCCCAACCCCTTGAGTTTCCGCCCTCTTCCACCCTCTTCCCGCCCTCTTCCAGATTCACAAAGACTTCCGTCCCCCCACAGCGATGCCGCGCGCAGGACCAGCCGCGCTTCCTCTTCAAACGCGGTCATCGGCGCCGGGCGTCGGACCGCAACGCCAAGGGTCGGGCCGTGCCAATAGCATCGACTCCGCGGCGGCAGCTTTTGCGCCGCGCGGGTCTCAACGCGAGGCGCATTTGACGGTAAAGTAGCTCGCCGCACTTTCGCGGCGAGCATCCAAGGGAGGTTCAATGTCCTTGATCGAAGCCGGCAGCCACGCGCCGGCCTTTTCGCTGACCAACCAGGACGGTGCTGCGATCTCGCTCGACGACTTCGCCGGCAGGTATGTGCTGCTGTGGTGGTACCCCAAGGCCGACACGCCGGGGTGAACCGCCGAAGGCCAGGGGTTCCGTGACCGAATCCAGGACTTCGAACAGCGCAACGCCGTCATCCTCGGCATCAGTTACGATGCGCCCGAGGCGAACCGTAAATTCCGGGAGAAGTACGGCTTTCCCTACGACCTGCTGAGCGACCGGGACCATGGGGCGACGGTCGCCTACGGCGTCGCCGGGTCCGATGCCGCCCGCTCGCCGCGCAAGTCGGTGCTGATCGGCCCCGACCGCAAGATCGCGGTCGCCTATGACAGCGTCAAGCCGGCCGATCACCCCAGTCAGGTGCTCGCCGATCTGGACGGGCTGAAATAGGTCCCCGGCCCGGGCGGGCTCAGCCCGCCCGGGCCGCTTCCTGGGCGATCGTCGGATCGGCGTAGCCCTTGATCCAGTGGCGCATGACCTCCATGCATACTGGGTCGAGGTCGTGGCGCGGCGCAGGGTCGTACTTCCAGTAGCCATATTCGTCCTTGCCGCGCACCAGCACCGCCGTGCGGTCGGGCAGATTGCAACGCACCCGCGTGGGCAGGTATGTGAAGGATATGCCGAGCCGGCGGTCATCGGAATCGTTGGGATCCGAGCCGTGGATCAGCCGCTCGTGGTGCATCGAGAACTGGCCTGCGTCGAGCTCGAGCCTGACCGCCTTGGATTCGTCGATACCGTCGATCGACTGACCGCGCGCCAGCAGGTTCTTCTCGGCATAGGTCTCGACATGCCGGTAGTCCGGCTCCCTGTGGCTGCCGGGGATGATCTGGACGCAGCCGTTCCCGGCGTTCGAGTCCGTGAACGCGAACCACAGCGTGATAACGTCATGCGGGTCGAGACCGTAATAGGCCGAATCCTGATGCCAGGAGACGTAGCAGCCGTCATGGGCGTCCTTGAACCACAAGGTCGACAGGTAGAGCAGGATGTCCGGCCCGATCAGGTCCTCTACCGCATCGAGGATTCTGGGGTTGTGGGCCAGATCCCACAGCCACATGAAGCTCAGATGAACCTTCACCCGCAGGTGCTTGTGGATGTCGTCGCCCAGCGTGGCCTCGTAAGCCTCGAGCTTCGCCCGCGCTTCGGCCGCCTGCCCGGCGGTCCAGCAATCGAACGGGAAGACATAGCCCTCGTTCCAGAACCGATCGATCTGGGCCTGGGTCAGGATCTTGGGCATCGCTCGCCTCCCACCGCTGTTGCGCATGCCATTGTGACTCCGAAAGGTCCGGGCCGAAAGACCGTCCGGCGTGGCGAGGCGGCGCCGCTTGTGGCCTGTCTGCGGCCGGTCGTGAAGCTTCCGGTGGTCCGCCCGCGTCCCGCCTCGGGCGGATTCGGGCTGCTGCGGCCGGCGGCCGATGCGCTGCCGAATGGCCGACCGGCAGTCGGCCTCAGCCCTTGGCGGCGGCGCGGCGGATCCGGCGCTTGAGGCGGCGGGCCTCGTCGGTCAATCCGGAATCGGCGGTCTTCAGGAGGTAGGCATCGAGGCCGCCATTGTGCTCGATCGAACGGATCGAGCTCGCGCTCAGCCGCAGGCGCACGGGCCGGCCCAGCGTGTCGGACAGCAAGGTGGCCGTCTGCAGGTTGGGCAGAAAGCGCCGCCTGGTCTTGTTGTTGGCATGGCTAACGTTGTTGCCCGTCAGCACGCTCTTACCGGTCACGCTGCAGCGCCGTGCCATCTTTCCACTCCGGAACAGCGAACGCTCTTCCGCGCCCGGGCGCGGAAGGCCCGGTGTTTTAATCGCCCGACGCCGTGTCCGTCAAGCGTCCGGAGCGGTGGTGGCGGCGCGCCAGCACGAGCGCGAGGCCAGCCGCGCAGGCCATGACAAGCGCGCCCGTCAGGAACGGCCAGTCGCGGCCGAGCGCGCCCAGCACCGTCCCGCTGAGGGCCGGGCCGACGATCCTGCCGAGCCCGCCGGCCGACTGCGACAGGCCGAGCAGCGCACCACGCTCGTGCGCGCCGGCCCGTTCGGAGACCAGCGACGTCAGCGACGGCCCGCAGACCGACACGCCGAAGATAATCAGGCCGAGCCCCGCCATGACCGTCGCGACGCCGCCGGCCAGCGGCAGCACCAAGCATCCGGCGGTCACCGCGCTCATCCCCAGAACGACGGTATAGCGCTCCCCCAGACGCGCCGCGATCGGTCCGATCGCGAAGCCCTGGACGAGCACCGCGACGGCGCCCATGAACGCATACATATAGCCGTTACGCACGGGCCCCCAGCCAAAGGCGCGCTCGGACCACAGCGCGAAGACGGTCTCGATACCCGAGAACACCATCGGCGTCGAGAAGACCAGGAGTAGCAGCGGCGCGATGCCAAGCTCGCGGATCCGCCGCCACCAACGGTCCGCCGGCCCGCGGCGCAGAGCCCGCGCCCGGGCCGGCCCGGCCACGCTCTCCTTCAGCAGCGCCAGCGCCAGGACGAAAGCGATTGCCGCCGCCCCTGCGGCGACCAGGAAAGGCAGGGCGAAGTCGGGGTTGGCCGGATCGGGTCCGGACAGCAGCCCGCCGATCGCCGGTCCGGCGACGAAGCCCAGCCCGGCCGCGGCGCCGACGCGGCCCATTGCGCCGGCCCGCCGCTCCGGCCCGACCAGATCGGCGACGACGGCGTGCGCGACACCGATATTGCCGGCCATCGCCCCGCCGAAAGCGCGCGCCAGGAACAGCCCGGTCAGGCTTTCGGTATGCGCCAGCGCCAGATAGCCGAGGCAGGTCCCGGCGGATGTCGCCAGCAGGATCGGTTTGCGGCCGACCCGGTCGCTGAGCCGGCCCCAGAGCGGCGCGCAGATGAACTGCATGGCGGTGTAGGAAGCGGCCACCAGCGTGACCGTGCCGGGGTTCGCGCCATAGGCCTGGGCGTAGAACGGCTGCAGCGGCAGGACGATGCCGAACCCGATCAGGTCGACGAAAACGGTCAGCAGCAGCGCCGGCATCGCGCCAGCTTACGCCGGGCGAGGGGACCGGGCCAGCGCCCGGCCACGGCATCGGCCATCGCGGCCGAAGCGGTCGGCTTTACGCCTTTCCGGGACGAACCGCTCCAGCCGACGGGCCGTTACCAGACGAGCGAAGGCAGCGTGTAGTCCGGCCGAACGCCGGCGCTCCCACACAGGGCCGCAAGGGCGTCGTCGTCGGGAATTTCGCCATGCGCGCAAGCGAGCTCTTTGCCGTGGATGCCGCCGGGAACCAGCGCGGACGCAATCCCGGCGGCGACCGCGCCGGCGATGTCGGTCGCCAGCGTATCGCCGATCGCGATCACCCGCCCGCGGGCGATGCCGGCAAGGCGCGCGAAGCAGTCCCGATAGATCGGGGCATGCGGCTTGCCGTGATAGCGGACCGTGCCGCCCAAGGCCTCGTAGCGGCGTGCCAGCGCGCCGGCGCAGATCGCCCGGTCGGCGCCTCGCATCACCCATAGATCGGGGTTGGCGCAGATCATCGGCAGGTCGAGCGCAACCGCCTCGGCGAGGTCGGACTCGTAATCGGCGAGCGTCGCGTGGATGCGAAACGGGCCGGTATTAACGATGAAATCGGCATCGGCGAGCGACTCCGCACGATCGATATCGAGGTCTTCGAGCAGCGCCCCGTCGCGCCGGGCTCCCATCAGGTAGCAGCGGCGGCCGAGCGCGGCGTGCCACGGATCGGACCGCATCCTCAACGCGCGCCATGTCGCCTCACCCGACGAGACGACCGACCGGCAGTGCCGGTCCGGCAACCCGAAGCCCGCCAGCATGTCCGCGACCAGCCCGGCGCGGCCCGGCGCGTTGGACAGCATCACGAACGCCTTGCCCGCGGCGCTCAGCCGGTCCAGCGCCTCGACGACCCCGGGGTAGAGCGCGCAGCCGTCGTGGATGACGCCCCAGATATCGAGGATGAAGCCGTCATAGTCGCCGGCCAGCGCCGAGACGCCGGAAAGAACGGGCGGTGTGTCTGCCATCGTCGGGGCGGCTCCCGCGCCGGGTTTGGGGATCCGGGCCAGACTTGCCGCGGTGCTTCGTCCCTGTGAAGACCATCACGCCGGCGCCGCCTCGGGCGCGGGCAAATCCACTACCTTCCCGCGTTGCTTCGCGCGTGGCATACGGGCACCATCGGGCGGCGGGTTGCGACGGGGAGCCAAGGGAGGCGGTGGCGACGCGTGCCGGGCACGACATCGAGGTGAGCCGCCGGGCGGTGTGCGCGACGCCGCCGGCTGCCTGATCGGGGATGGATGGACGACATTTCCGCCGCTCTGAGCAAAGCGGCCGCTCTGATCTGGTCGCTGGATGCGGATTTGGGCGAAATCGTTCTGCTGTCGTTCAAGGTTAGCTTTCTGGCCGTCGGCTGCGCGGTGGCGCTCGGCATGCCGCTCGGCGCGGCGCTGGCGGTGTTCCGCTTTCCCGGACAGCGGGCCGCGACGATCGCGATCAACGCGATGATGGGCCTGCCGCCGGTCGTGGTCGGCCTGATCGTCTATCTGCTGCTGTCGCGCGCGGGCCCGCTCGGCGTCTTCGGGCTGCTGTTCACGCCGACCGCGATGGTGATCGCCCAGACCGTCCTTGTCACGCCGATCATCGCCGCGCTGACCCGTCAGCTCACCTTCGACCTGTGGAGCGAGTACGAGGAGCAGCTTCGCTCGCTCGGCACCAGCGGGCTGGGGACGGTCAAGACGCTTTTGTGGGACGGCCGGTTCAGCCTGCTGACGGTGGTGCTGGCCGGGTTCGGCCGCGCCAGCGCGGAGGTCGGCGCGGTGATGATCGTGGGCGGCAACATCGATCACCTCACACGGGTGATGACGACCGCCATCGCGCTGGAGATCGGCAAGGGCGACCTCGCGCTGGCGCTGGCGCTGGGGATCATCCTGATCTCGCTGTCGCTTTGCGTGAACGCCGTCGCCTACGTGTCCAACGAATACGCCGCCCAGCGCTATGGCTGAGGCCGCGGCTGAGGCCGCCGCCGGCATCGACGAAAACGGGCGAACACCCTATATCGGTGCGACAGCGGCTTGAACGGAAGTGCATGGCGTGCCGGACGGGATGACATCGGGCGAGACGATCGAGGAGACCAAGCAGGGTCTCGTCGAGGACTTCGCATTCCTGGGCGACTGGGTCCAGCGCTACGAGTACATCGTCGACCTCGGCCGCGCGCTCGAGGGCCTGCCCGAAGCGGACAAGATCAGCGCCCATCTGGTGCCGGGCTGCCAGTCGCGCGTGTGGTTCCACGCCGATCGCCGCAACGGTCGCCTGTTCTTCCGCGCCGACAGCGATGCAACCATCGTGCGCGGGCTGATTGCGCTCCTGCTCCGGGTCTATTCCGGCCGGACGCCCGACGAGATCCTGGCCACCCCGCCGTCATTCTTCGAAATCCTGGAGCTCGGCTCGCACCTGAGCGGCAGCCGCGCCAACGGGCTGCACGCCATGGTCCGGCGCATTCACTCCTGTGCAGGCGGAGGGCCGGCAGCGGAGTCGGTTTCGGACACCGACGGGGAGTCGGGCGCGGTCGCCTGAACGGCGGCGATGTCGAGATCGAGCAGAATGGCAGCAGCCTGGCGCGCGCAGCTCGCCCAGCTGGCGCCGCCCGAGACCTGAGCGGCGACGATCGCGCCGTCCAGCAGCAGCACGATCTGATCGGCCACCGTGTCGGCGTGTTTCGCGCCGGCCGCGGCAGCCAGGCTGTGGACGTAGCGTGCGATCAGGCGTTTGTGCGCAGCAGTCTGCTCGTGGATCGCCTCGCTGACGCCGCGGAACTCAGCGGCGGCGTTGATGAACAGGCAGAGCCGCGGAAGCCGTCCTGCACGAACCAGTCCGCGAGCACGTCGAACAGGCACTGGAGCTTGTCCTGCGCCGCGCCCTGGCAGCACTCGACTGCCTGCGTCAACTGGTCGCGGAACTGCTCGTCGCGGCGGCGCAGCACCGCCAGGATCAGCTCCTCCTTGGAGCGGAAATGGTTGTAGAGCGTCATCTTGGCGACGCGGGCATCGGCGAGCACCTTCCCGATGCCGGTGGCGTTGAAGCCGCCACGGTAGAACAGATCCATCGCCGCATCGACGATCTGGTCGCGCTTGCTGGCACGCACGAAGCTCTCCCCAGACATGCGATATTGTAGACCGATCTGTCTATTTTCAAGCCCGCAAGCCCGCCGTCATAACCCCATGCTTAGCGCGGCCGGCGGGAGAACGGGATTGCGCGCTCGGTATTGCATGTGGTCCTCTGTGCACGACATGCTGAGCAACCCGCTGACCTATCACGACGGCGCGTGGCTGGAAGGCAACCCGCCGATTCTGGGACCGATGGACCATTCCTGGTGGATGGGCTCCTCGGTGTTCGACGGTGCGCGGGCTTTCGGCGGCCTCGCGCCCGACCTCGACCTGCATTGCCGGCGGGTGGTGTGCTCCGCGGAATCCTTCGGGATCACCCCGAAAATCGATGCCGCGGCGATCGAGGCGCTGTGCTGGGAGGGGATCGAGCGGTTCGCCGCGGACGCCGAGCTCTACATCCGGCTGATGTTCTATTTCACCGACGGGTTCGTGATGCCGGATTATGCGGGTGGGCGGTTCATCCTGACGATCTTCGAATCGCCGATGCCCGAATGGCGCGGCATGAGCGCCTGCCGGGCGCCGTTCCGCCGCCCTGCGCCGGACATGGCGCCGACCAACGCCAAGGCGTCCTGCCTTTATCCCAACGTCATCCGCTCGATGACCGCCGCGCGCGCGAAGGGGTTCGATACCGCGATGGTCCTCGATGCGCTCGGCAACGTGGCGGAATTCTCGACCAACAATCTGTTCATCGCCAGGAACGACGCGGTTCGCACGCCGGTCGCCAACGGCGCGTTCCTGGCCGGGATCACCCGGGGCCGGGAGATCGGCCTGCTGAGGGGCGCCGGAGTCGATGTCGCGGAGGCCACGCTCACCGTGGACGATGTGCTCTCGGCCGACGAAGTGTTCATGACCGGCAACTACGCCAAGGTGCTGCCGGTGACCCGGATCGAGGAGACGGAATACGCGATCGGCCCGCTCGCCGGCCTCGCCCGTCGGCTCTATTTCGAGTTCGCCGAGCGCGAAGGCCGCCGCCGGGCGGCCTGACCGAACCGGTCGATCGCCTTCAGGACAGCGCGAAGGGTACTTGGTTGGGGCCGGCTCCCGACTCCGGCGCGGACGGGTAGCCCGGCCGAACGGGGCGACGCGGAACCGCCGGCGCCGCGAGACCCTTCGTGCGCGGGACGAAGCCCGCTAGGATCGGCGGCAGAACGAAAACGCGGGCAGGGCTTGGGGAGAATGACCCAACGGTTCGACGCCGACAGGCTCGTGGAGTTCGCCGCCGATGCGCTGCGGGCCGTCGGCATGGCCGAAAACGATGCGGCCGAAATCGGCCGGCTGATGGTCGCAGCCGACCTCGCCGGGTTCGACGCCCACGGCGTCTTTCGGCTCGACTCCTATCTCGTGCGGATCAAGGCCGGCGGGCTCAATCTCGCCCCCCGAATTCGCGTCGCCGCGGAGTCCCCGGCCACCGCGGTCGTCGACGGCGATGACGGCATGGGCCACCTCGTGGTTGCCCATGCCACCCGTCTTGCGATCGACAAGGCGCGCCTGACGGGCATCGGCTGGGTCGGCACGCGCAACTCCAACCATGCCGGCGCGGCTTCGGTCTATGCCGCCATGGCCGCCGATGAGGGCCTGATCGGCCTTTACGGCGCGGTCGGTTCGGGCAACAACCTGCCGCCCTGGGGCGGGCTCGACCCCAAGCTTGCGACCAACCCGATCGCGATCGCCATCCCCTCGGCCGAGGGCGCCCCGGTGGTGATGGACTTCGCCACCACCGTGGCCTCGATGGGCAAGATCAGGACCACCGCCCAGCGCGGTGGGCAGATGCCCGAAGGCTGGATGGTCGACCGGCAGGGCCGGGCGCTCACCGATCCCAACCGCGCCGGCGAGGGCCTGTTGCTGCCGATCGGCGGCTACAAGGGCTATGCGCTGGGCCTTGCGATCGGGCTGCTGGCGGGCACGCTCAACGGGGCCGCGATGGGCGATACGGTGGTCGACATGAACGCCAGGCCGGGCGAGATGACCAATACCGGACAGTTTATCTGCGCGATCGACCCTTCGGTATTCGGCAATGCGGCGGCGATCGCCGGCCGGGTTGCGGATGTCGCACGGGCGATGCGCGCCTCGGAGACGATGCCGGGCTTCGAAGACGTCCGCTTGCCGGGCGACGGGCGCGCCTCACGCATGGCCGATCGCCGCGCCAACGGCGTGCCGATCCCCGACGGCCTGCGCGCCGTCCTCGACCGGCTGGCCGGCGAGCTCGACATCGCGCCGCTCGGCGCGCGCAGCCAATAACTCCAAACCCCAGACAAAACAGGAGCGTACGATGACGGAGCGGCCCTTCTCGCTGGACGGCAAGACCATTGTGATCACCGGCGCGGGCCGCGGCCTCGGCCGAACCTATGCGCTAGCCTGCGCGGCCCTCGGCGCGGCCGTCGTGGCCGCGGACATGCTCGACTGCGCGGAGACCGTCGCAGAGGTCGAGGCGGCCGGCGGCAGGGCGATCGGCATCGGCCTGGATGTCCGCAATGAGGGCTCGACTGCGGCGATGGCGCAAGCCGCGACGGCCGCCTATGGCCGGATCGACGGGCTGGTCAACAACGCCGCGCTGTACGGCGCGCTCACCGGCGGCCGGTTCGACTCGATCGACCCCAATGAGTGGGACGATGCGATGGCGGTCAACGTCAAGGGCATCTGGAACTGCTGCAAGGCGGTCATGCCGGCGCTGCGCGAGGCCGGCGGCGGCTCGATCGTCAACATCGCCTCGCTGGCCGCGACCTACGGCATGCCCTATGCGCTGCACTACACGACCTCGAAGGCCGCGGTCATCGGGCTCACCCGCGGGCTCGCCCGCGAGATCGGCCGCGACTCGATCCGAGTCAACGCGGTCGCCCCCAGCGTGGTCAAGACCGAGGGCACGCGGGAGTTCTTCGGCGCCAAGCACGACACCGCGCTCGACGTCATCAAGTCGGGCCAGACCCTGCAGCGTAACCTGTCCGCCGAGGATGTCGTCGGCACCGTCCTGTGGCTTCTGTCGGATGCCAGCGCCTTCATCACCGGCCAGACCGTCGCGGTCGACGGCGGGACGGTGTTTTCGTAACCGCCGGCCGGCGGCTATCTGACGAAGACGGCGAGGGTTTCCCGGATCCGTCGCTGAAGCGCCTGATCGACGGTCGTCATTGTCTTGACGGTCATCGCGTACCAGACCCTCTCGCGGCCGGCGAGCGTGATGTCCTCGGGGACCGAGCGCGAACGCTTCGCCCTGACGGTCGCGTGGCCGCGCCGGCGGTTCCGGCCGTCGACGATCCGGACCTCGACGGCGATCGAAGCGTCGTAGCGCTCGGACTGGTCGGTGGTCAGCGCGCCGCGCACGCCCGTTGTCTTCTTGAGCGCGACCTCGATGACCGAGGCGTCGTGAATGATCACTTTCGCGCGGCCGCCGGCGCCGACCGCCCGCAGCCTGTCGCGCGCCCACTGGGCGATCGCGGCGGCAGGCGGCGCCGGAAAGACATGCTCGACATTGGGCGCAGTCAGTGGCGGGCGGTATTCGTCGATGACCTCGATCCGTCCGACGCCGAGCCGGATCGGGCCGCCGTCGAGGAACCGTATCGGCGGAAATTCGGGCGGCTCGGGCGGCCCCACGCACGAGGCCACGGCCAGCGCCAGCAGGCACAGCATCGCGCACTGACGGAGTCGGTTCATCGTCGTCCAGCCGTTCAGTGCGCCCGATAGACCTGGTCGAGCGCGTCGTCGTCGAAATCGTACTGCGCGCCGCAGAACTCGCAGGTGACCGTCACGGCGTCGTCGATGCGCAGCGACTCGATCTCGCCGCGCGGAAAGGATTGCAGCATCGCGACCACCCTGTCCCGCGAGCAGCGACAGCCATGGACCAACGAATGGGGCTCGAACACGCGCACGCCGTCCTCGTGGAACAGGCGATAGAGCAGATCGTGCGGGTGCAGCCCGTCATCGACCAGCTCCTCGGGGGTGCAGGACCCCATCAGGGTCACCGCGCGGCGCCAATCGTCCTCTGCCGCCTCGTCGCGCGCCTCGCCGGAGGCCGTCGTGCGGCCGGGATCGGGCAGGCGCTGCATCATCATTCCGCCGGCCCGCCACGGCCCGTCGCCGTCATCAGGGGCCACGGCGAGCTTGAAAACCGCCTGGCTCTGATCGGACTGGCGGAAATGGCCGTGGGCGCATTCGGCGAGCGAGCCGCCGCACAGCTCGGCGATCCCCTGATAGCGCTCGGTGTCCAGCCCTTGATCGATGGTGAAGGCGAGGTGGCCGGCGCCGATCAGCCGAGGCACCGGGGCGAAGCGCCAATCGGATGCGTCCGTGCGTTTGCAGAGCGCCTCGGCGTCGTACTGGGCATGGCCGCGAATGGCGCCGTCCGAGGTCGCATCGGCGACCAGCATTCCGATCGCGCCGTTGCCCTTGATCTGGACGGTGAGAATGCCCTCGACCTTGAGCGCCGAGGAAACCAGCGCGGCGAGCACCGCGAGCTCGCCCAGCAGCGTCGCGACCGGCACCGGATAGTTCTGCCGCGAGATGATGCGATCTACCGTCTTGCCAAGCCGAACCAGCTTGCCGCGCGCCGCCTGGGTCTCGATCTGAAACGGCAAGACGATGTCGCTCGCCATCGCGGGTTCCGTTATTCCAGACACCACAGCAGGATCGCCTTCTGGGCGTGCAGCCGGTTTTCCGCCTCGTCCCAGACCGCGGATTGCGGCCCGTCGATGACCGAGGCGGTCACTTCTTCCTCGCGGTGGGCCGGCAGGCAGTGCATGAAGATCGCCCCGGGCTTGGCCATCGCCATCAGCCGGTCGTCGATGCGGTAGGGCGCGAGGATGTTATGGCGGTGCTCCTCCGGCTCGGAGCCCATCGACACCCAGGTGTCGGTGACCACGCAATCGGCATCGCGCACCGCCTCGCACGGGTCCTCGGTCAGCAGGATCCGGGCACCGCGGTCTTCCGCCCAGCGGATCGTCTGTTGCGGCGGCGAGAGCGGCTTCGGGCAGGCGAGCCGCAGTTCGAAGCCGAACCGGGCCGCCGCCTCGACCCAGGTGCGGGCCATGTTGTTGCCGTCGCCGCTCCAGGCGACCGAGCGCCCTTCGATCGGACCGAGCCGCTCCTCGAAGGTCATCACGTCGGCCATGAGCTGGCAGGGGTGAGACCGGCCGGTCAGCCCGTTGATCACCGGGACGGTGGCGTGACGGGCGAGCTCGTCGACCGTCTCCGCACCGATGGTGCGGATCATGATCGCATCGACATAGCGCGACAGAACCCGCGCGGTATCCGCGATGGCCTCGCCACGGCCGATCTGCATCTCGGCCGAGGTCAGCACTACCACCTCGCCGCCGAGGCTTTTCATCGCCACCTCGAAGGAGACCCGGGTTCGGGTCGAGGGCTTCTCGAAGATCATCGCCAGCGTCTGGCCGGCAAGCGGCGGCGGATCGCCCGCCGCGGCCGGGTCGGCCTTCAGCGTCATCGAGCGATCGATCAGGCGGCGCAGGTCGGCCGGCGCGTGATCGCACAGATCCAGGAAATGACGCGGACCGCTCATCCGGCGAGTTCCGCGCAGCACCGGTCAATGATGTCGACCGCCTCGCGAAGATGCGCATCGGTGGCGATCAGCGGCGGCAGCAGGCGGACGACATTCTCCGCCGCCGGCACGCTCAACAGCCCGTGGCGGAACAGGGCGTCGACCAGCTCGGCATTGGGAACCGCGCACTCCATCCCCCACATGAAACCCGCGCCACGGACCCGTTCGACGACACCCGGATAGGTCATGGCGAGGCCCGCGATCATCTCGCCCAGCCGCGCGCCGCGTGCGGCCACGCCGTCGAGAAAGCCGTCTTCGAGCAGGATGTCGAGAACGGCGTTGGCCGCGGCGCTGGCCAGCGGGTTGCCGCCGAAGGTGCTGCCGTGGGTGCCGGGAACCATACCGGCGGCTGCGCGCTCGGTGGCAAGGCAGGCACCGACAGGAAAGCCGCCGCCGAGGCCCTTGGCCAGCGCCATCACGTCCGGGACCGCGCCCGTGGCCTGGTAGGCGAACAGGTGTCCGGTCCGGCCCATCCCGGACTGGACCTCATCGAAGATCAGGAGCAGGCCGTTCTCGTCGCAGATCTCGCGCAGACCCTCCAGGAAGGACGGATCGCACAGCCGGATGCCGCCCTCGCCCTGGATCGGCTCGACCAGGATGCCCGCGGTCTGCGGCCCGACCGCCGCGCGGGCAGCCGCGAGATCGCCGTAGGCGGCCCGGTCGAAGCCTTCCGGCAGTGGCCCGAAACCCGTCCGGTGGGCCCCGCTCGCGCCGGCCGCGATCAGCGCCAGGGTCCTGCCGTGGAAGCTGCCGTCGAAGACGATGAACCGCGTGCGCTCGGGATGGCCGGCCTCGAACTGGCACTTGCGAACCGTTTTGAGGCTCGCCTCGACCGCCTCGGCGCCCGAGTTGCAGAAAAACACCGTGTCGGCGAAGCACGCGGCGGTCAGCCGGTCGGCAAGCCGGGTCTGTCCGGGGATGTGGTAGAGGTTCGAGGTATGCCACAGCAGACCCGCTTGGCGCGTCAGCGCCTCGACCAAATGGGGATGGCAATGGCCGGCGGCGCATACGGCGATCCCGGCGCCGAAATCGAGGAATCGTCGCCCGTCAACGGCAAAAAGATAGGGTCCCTCCCCGCGCTCGAAAGCGATATCTGCGCGCCCGTAATTCGGCATCACCGCCGATATCATGACTGGTCCCCGATCAAAAAAGGGCCTCACGGCCCGCGCGGCCTGAATATATGTTGCCCGGCCCGACGACTGTCAACGCCGCGCGCCGCGGCGCCGGGGTGCGCCGTCCTCCTGCCCGCCCGCTGTCTCCGGCGGCACGAAGGCCTCGGCCCCTTCCGCCGCGAGATAGATTGATCGGCTGGGAAAGGCGAAGGCAGTGCCGGCGCCTTCGACGATCTCCTTGATGCGGTAGGCCAAGCGTTCCTTCTCGGCCAGCCATTCGCCCCAGACCGTGGTTCGGGTGAAGCAATAGACCATGATGTCGATCGAGGAGTTCGAGAAACGGTCGATGCGGACGAACATCGGCACCTCCGGCGGCTGGGCGAAGGCGGCATTGCCCGCAAGAAAGTCCTCGATCTCTGCGCGGATGCGGCCGAGCTGCTCGATCGTGGTGCCGTATTCGACGCCGATCATCCAGGAGATCCGCCGGTGAGTCATCCGCGTGTGGTTGACCAGCGGGTTGTCGGACAGCCTGGCGTTGGGGACGTAGACCGGCGACTTGTCGAACAGCCGGATCCGGGTCGAGCGGAAGCCGATCGCCTCGACGTTGCCGTCGACGACGCCGTCCACGGTGATCCAGTCGCCCCGGCCGAAGCGCTGCTCGCCGAGGATCAGGACGCCGGCAATCAGGTTGCGGAACAGATCCTGGGCGCCCAGCGCCACCGCGATGCCGACGATGCCGAGCCCGGCCAGGATGGGCGCGACTTCGATCCCCCAGATCTCCAGGACGGTCACCGCGCCCAGGAAGACGAAGGCGACCTTGAGGCCGCGGATCAGCCAGTCGACCAGCTCGTCCGTCAGAACGGACGCGATACGCGGGCTCAGCATGCGCAGCGCCTCGACCAGGCGATAAAAGATCCAGAACAGGACGAAGACCACGAGCGAGCGCACGAAGTCGGTCGCGACGGAGTCGGCTTTGTCCTCGAAGGGCAGGATCTCGGTGACGAAGTAGGAGCCGATGACGATCGGCACGAACCGCAGCGGCGGCTCAAGCGCGGCAACCGCGGCGTCATCGAGCGCGTTCGTCGTGCGCACCGCCCAACGCTGGAGCCTGGCGACCAGGATTCGGGTGAACAGCCCGCGGATCAGGATGAAAACGACGAACACGCCGATCGCGCTCAGCACGCTGCTCAGATCGATTCCAAGGACACCCGCCCGCCAGACTTCGCCGACCAGCGCGGCGAAGCCCTCCAGTCGGCCTGCGGTCGTTTCCATCCACCCTCCCGGCCCTGCGGGAACGCAGCATTGTCGGTCCCAAGGCCATCCCCTATCATCAGCCGGCCGCAGAAGACAGCGCGGAAAGAGCGGCAGTCCGAAAATCGGGATAGGTGGCCGGACCCGGTCTCTCCGGCAAGCCCGCAATCGCCGCCGGTTGCGGGCGCGCGGCGGATCGATTATTGAATCGGACGCGCGGCAAGCCGGTTTACGGGGATAGAGGATGACCAAATTCGGTATCGGTCAGGGCGTTCCACGCTGGGAGGACCCGCGGCTGCTGCGCGGCGGCGGCCGGTACAGCGACGACGTCAACATTGCCGGCCAGGCCTATGGCGCGGTGCTGCGCTCGCCCCACGCCCATGCGCGCATCGCCGGCATCGACACTGCGGCGGCCACCGCCGCGCCCGGCGTGCTGGCGGCCTATACCCATTCCGACGTCGCCGACCTCGGCGGCATCCCGTGCCTGGTGCCGCGCAGCAAGGCCGACGGCAGCCCGATGTTCACCCCGCCCAACCTGCCGCTGCGCGAACACCGGGTCCGCATGGTGGGCGATCCCGTCGCCTTCGTCGTCGCCGAGACGGCCGCCCGGGCGCGCGATGCGGCCGAGCTGATCGCGGTCGACTACGAGCCTTTCGGGTCGGCCACCGCGACCGCCGACGCGCAGTCCCCGGACGTCCAGGCGGTGTGGGACGAGTGCCCGGACAACGTCTGCTTCGTCTTCGAGGAGGGCGACAAGGCCGCCACGGACGCGGCATTCGCGGACGCCCACCATGTCACCAAGCTCGATTTCCTCATCACCCGGGTCGCCGTCGCCCCGATGGAGCCGCGCGCCTGCATCGGCGAATACGACAAGTTCACCGGCCGCTACACGCTTCATACCGGGGTGCAGGGGCCGCACTGGATGCGCCAGGCGACCGCCGGGCCGATCTTCAAGATCCCCGAAAGCGCTCTCCGGGTGATCAGCCGCGACATGGGCGGCGCGTTCGGCATGCGCTCCGGCCCTTATTGCGAGTATCTGCTGTGCCTGTTCGCCGCCAAGGCGCTCGGCCGCCCGGTCAAATGGACCGGCGACCGCTCCGAGGGGTTCATGAGCGACGACCAGGCGCGCGACAACGTCTCATCGGCGGAGCTCGCGCTCGATGTGAAGGGCCGGTTCCTCGGCCTCAGGGTCCGCACGACGGCCAATCTCGGCGCCTATCTGTCGCTGCTAGGACCGCATTCCTCGACCAACAATCTCGGCACCCTCGCCGGGCCGTACAGGACGCCGGCGATCTACACCCACATTACCGGGGTGTTCACCAACACCCAGTCGACCGGACCCTACCGCGGCGCCGGGCGGCCGGAGGCGGCCTATGCGATCGAGCGGGTGATCGACACCGCGGCCGACGAGATGGGCATCGATGCGGCCGAGCTGCGCCGGCGCAACTACATCCCGGACGATTCCTTCCCCTACAAGACCGGGCTGGTGTTCACCTACGACTCCGGCGAGTTCGAGGGCAACATGGACGCCGCCATGAAGCTGGTCGACTATGCCGCCTTCGCCGCGCGCCGCGCGTCGGCGAAGGCGCGCGGCAAACTCGCCGGGATCGGCATCGCCAACGTCATCGAGCAGTCGGCTGGCGGCCTCCCGGAATGGGCGCAGATCCGCTTCGACACCTCAGGCTCTTTGACCCTGACGATGGGCACCCACAACCACGGCCAGGGCCACGAGACCATCTTCCGCCAGATGCTGTCCGACAAGCTGGGGCTCGAGTTCGAGCAGATCCGCATTGCCCAGGGGGACTCCGACGAGGTGATGGCCGGCAACGGGACCTTCGGTTCACGGTCCTCCGGCGTCGGCGGCGCGTCGATCATGATGGCCGCCGACAAGGTGATCGACAAATGCCGCAAGGTGGCCGCCCACAAGCTCGAGGCCGCCGAGGAGGACATCGAGTTCGCCGACGGCGCGTTCAGCGTCGCCGGCACCGATCGCAGCCTCGGCATGGTCGATGCGGCGAAGCTCGCCAACGCCTTCATGGCGCTGCCGCCCGGGATGGAGCCGGGCCTCAGCGAATGGGCCGCGTGGACCCCGCCGGCGCCGACCTTCCCCAACGGCTGCCACGTCTGCGAGGTCGAAATCGACCCCGACACCGGGGTCTGCAAAATCCTGCGCTATGCCGCCGTCGATGACGTCGGCACGGTGATCAACCCGCTCCTGATGGAAGGCCAGCTCCACGGCGGGATCGTCCAGGGTCTCGGGCAGATCATGATGGAGAGCGTCGTCTGGGAGCGGGATTCGGGCCAGCTTCTTGCCGGCTCGTTCATGGATTACACCATGCCGCGGGCCGACGACCTGCCGAGCTTCGAGATGGGCATCAACGAAGTGCCGACGCCGACCAACCCGATGGGCATCAAGGGCGCCGGCGAGGCCGGCTGCGTCGGCGCGATGCCGGCGGCGATGAACGCGATCGTCGATGCCCTGAGCCCGCTCGGCGTGAAGAGCGTCGACATGCCGGCGACACCCGAACGCCTGTGGCGGGTGATCAACCGGGCGGCGGCCTGACGGTCGGGAGGGGGCGATGCAGTTCCAGAACCAGTTCAAGGTCGAGGTCGCGCCCGAGGAGGCCTGGGCGATCCTGACCGACATCGAGCGCATCGCGCCCTGTATGCCGGGCGCGGAGCTCACCGAGGTCATCGACGCGAACACCTTCAAGGGAACCGTCTCGGTCCGTCTCGGCCCGGTCGCGCTGACATTCGCCGGCGAGGCCAGGTTCGAAGACCGCGACGATGCCGGCCACTCCGCCCGGGTGAAGGCCCAGGGGCGCGACGCCAAGGGCCGCGGCGGGGCCAACGCCGACGTCCGTTTCCGGCTGATTCCGGCCGAGGGGTCGGGGACCACCGTCGAGATCGACACCGACTTGCAGCTCTCAGGCTCGGTCGCCCAGTACGGCCGCGGCGTCGGCATGATCAAGGATGTCGCCACCCAGCTTATCGACCGGTTCGCCGCCGCGCTGCACCAGCAGATCGTCGCCGATAAGCCCGCCGCCCCCGAGACGGCGCCCGCGGCCGCGCCGGCCTCCCCTCCGCCGCCGGCCGCCAAGCCGATCTCTGGCGTCGGGCTCGGCCTGACTGTGCTGTGGAACTCGTTTGTCCGCGGCCTGAAGCGTCTCTTCGGGGTTCGGGCCGAAGGTTGATCGCCCGCCCGGGCGCGCTCGGGCGGGAGCCACGCCGCGCCCGAGCGCCCTCTGCCGCTTCGCGGAGCGTGAGGTTAGGGATCTTGCTCTTTCCTCTTTTTCCGCGCCCTACCAGAGCTGCTCAGTCGCGAGCTTCGCGCCTTCCGCCATCGCCTTGAACTTGGCCCAGATCACCGTCGGGTGAACCTCGGTGTGATAGCAGGCCTGGGACGAGAATCCGCAATCGCCGCCGGCTACAACGTTCTCGCGCCCGACCAGCCCGGCAAAGCGGACGATGCGCTCGGCGATCAGCTCGGGGCGCTCGACGATGTTGCTGGCGTGGGTGATGACGCCGGGGATGAGCGCCTTGCCGTCGGCGAGCTTGACGTCCTCGAAGACGTGATACTCGTGCTCATGGGCCGCGTTCGCCGCCTCGAAGGAATAGCTGCCGGCGTCGATGTCGAGCATGTACTTGCAGACTTGGCGGAGCGGCGCCTCGTGGATCCGTGGCCCCTCATTGATGCCGTAGCAGGTGTGATAGCGGATCCTGTCGGGATCGATGCCCCGGATCGCGTGGTTGAGCGCCTCGATATAGAGCCGGCATTTGCGGTCCTGGCCGGCCTCGTCGAGCGCCGGATCGACCAGGATGTCGCACAGGAACGGGTCGTCGATCTGTAGCAGGAATCCGGCCTCGACGATCGCCAGGTACTCGGTGCGCAGCGCCTCGGCCACCGCTTCGGCATACTCCTCCTCGGTGGCGTAGTAGGCGTTGTAGCCGACGCCGGCGGGCGAGACGGCGGGCACGAACGCGTCCCGGCAGTCCAGCCCCCGGAGCGCGGCCTTGAGGTTGTCGAGGTCGCGGCCGAGCGCCTCCTCGCCCTTGTACCGCACCGGGCCGACGCAATAGATGGGCGCCATCGGCACAATCGCGCCGCCCATCATCATGCGAGCGAAATAATCCTCATAGTACTCGGGGAAGGCGGCGATCTCGGCGGCGAAAAGGTTGTATTTCTTGTCTTTCCTGACCTCGAAGCCATCCATCCGCTCCTCGATATAGGCAAAGAACCCGGGCTTGGACATCTCGCCGTCCGCCACCACGTCGATGCCGATATCGGCCTGGCGCTTGACGATATCGGCCACGCCCGTGCGGATTTTGCGCCAATAATCGGCCTCGTCGTAGTCGCCGCCGGTGTACCTGGCCTTCATGATGTCGAGGACCTCGACGGTCCGCGGCAGGCTGCCCACATGGGTGGTCAGAATGCGGTCGGGGTGTCCTTGCATCTCTCCTGCCTCCTTTGTTCAGTGTTCCTGGAGCCCGAGCACGTTCCACGCCGCGCCGTCGGCCGCCGCGCCCAGCAGCACCTTGCCGCAGTCCTGGGTGATCTCATCGGCGAGCAGCAAGTGCTGGGTGCCGCCGTGGACATCGCGGTAGCAGCGCTGCAGCGTGCTCGCACGCAGCGAGATGCCGCGCGAGGCGCGGTGGGCGAAGGTCGCGTTCTCCGAGATCACGTTGTGGATATGGCGCATCGCGAGCCGAATCAGCGCGATCTGCTCGACTGTGCCGGCGCGGCCCTGGGCGTAGGACTCGCACAGATCGTCCCAGGCGGCGTAGACGAAGGCGCGCGCGGCGCGGTACTTGCCCTCGGCCTCGGCATAGGACTGCTTGAAGGTCGGGCTGTCGGCCATCTTGCCGTAGGCGTCTGCCCGCTCGCGCGCGTGGCGGGCGAGCTCGTCCAGCGTCCGCCGCCCGATGCCGAGCGCCCAGCTCGTATGGCCCCAACTCGTCGTTCCGACCAGGCCCGAGCTGAACATGACGCCGCCGCGCACCAGCGTCGGGTTGTCGAACTTGTAGCAATGGGTCTCCGGCACGAACAGCTCGCCGTCTTTGACCGTGTAGTCGTAGCTTCCCGTGCCCCTGAGCCCCAGCACGTCCCAGTTGCCCTTGAGCTCGATCGTGTCCTTCGGGTGGTGGCAGAGCACGACCGCGGGATGGCCGTGGGCGTCCGTCCTCATCTTCTCGCCGTCCATCACGAAGCAGCCGGAATGCACCCATTCGGCGTGATGGATGCCGCTGCCATAGGCCCAATGCCCCTTGATCCGGTAGCCGCCGTCGACCGGCCAGGCGTAGCCGCGCGGCACGCCCTGGCCGGCCACGGTCACGTCGGGGCCGTCGGGGAAGACATCGCGCGCGCCTGCCTCGGGCAGGTGCGGGCCGGCAGAGGAGACCTGGACGTTCTGGACCATCAGGCACCACCCGGCCGAGCCCTCGGCCCGGGACAGCATCTCGACGATCGCCATCGCCTCGACGAAGGGCAATTCGATCCCGCCCAGCGGCTTGGGCAGCAGCATCTGGTAAAGACGCGTGCGCCGCATCCCGGCGACCACCCGGTCGGTCAGGCGGCGGAGCGACTCGGCCTCGTCGGCGTCGGATTCGGCGAGCGGCGCAAGCGCCGTCACGGCGGCTTTGAGATCCTCGAACGATGGCGTGGCCATGCGCTCCCCCCTTTGTTCTTGCGCCAGATTACGCCCTGTCGGGACGCGGACGCCACCGCCATGGCGCTGGACGGACGCGCCGCGCCGGAAGAAGATAGCGCCCGACCGACAGCCGGGAGCGAACGATGAGCGAAAACAAGTCTCAGCAGGATGACGAGGCGTTCTTCAAGGAGCGCGGCTTCGGCATGCGCATCGGCTACGGCGAGCGCCCGGCGCTGATCGAAGACGTCTCGGCAACCATCGCCGAGGCCACCGGGCGCAGGCCGCGCGGCTGGCTCGGCCCGGCGCTGACGGAGTCCTGCAACACGCCCGATCTGCTGGCCGAGACCGGCTACGACTATGTCTGCAACTGGGTAAACGACGAGCAGCCCTACCCCGTGCGCACCGAATCGGGCCCGCTGGTCTCGACCCCCTACTCGATCGAGGTCAACGACATCCCGATTTTCATCGACCGCGGCGGCAGCGCCGGGCAGTTCTACCGCATGGTGGTCGACCAGTTCGACTGGCTCTACCAGGACGGCGCCAAGACCGCCCGGGTGATGGCGATCTGCCTGCCCCCATTCCTGATCGGCCATGCCCTCCGGGCGAAGTATCTCGACCGGGCGCTCGCCCACATCGCCGGCCACGACAAGGTCTGGCTCGCCCAGGGCGCCGACATCGTCGACTGGGTACAAGGCCGGCTACATGAATTCCTGACCGGCGCGGCCGGGCGGAGCGTGACGGCGCAGGGAGAACGAAATGAGCAAGGGCGAAAGCGAAAATCGGCTGGAAGAGCGGCTGCGGGACATCGAGGACAGACTCGCGATCTACGATCTGATCGCCTCACACCCGCCGAGCGCGGATACCGCGGCCGACTACTACACCAGGGCGGTCTATGCCGAGGGCGGCGTCTTCGACCGCGGCGCCGGGCTTGCGGGCGGCAATGGCCGGGAGGAGGTCGCCGCGCTGACCCAAACGCCGGGCCACAGGGCGGCGATTGCCGGCGGCCTCGCGCATTTCGCCGGCCTGCCGCACATCGAGCTCGACGGCGATGCCGCCTATGTGACGTCCTACCTGCAAATCCTTTGCCCCGATACCGGGGGCGAGGATCGGGAGCTCCCCAATCACGGGTTCTCGCGGGGGTTTCGCATCCACCGCGTCGCCGCCAATCGCTGGACGCTCGCGCGGACCGCGGACGGCTGGAAGATCGCGCGCCGCGAACTTCGCCCGCTCGACGGATCGTCGCCGGCCCGCGAACTTCTGGCGCAGGCGCTGACCGCCTACCGCCCGGCGGATTGAAGGCGCCGGGACCGGATCGCGCTCACCGACACGAATGGAGGGAAAATGCCGGAGAGGATCGACCCGCCTTTCCGCGCCGATCACGTCGGGAGCCTGCTGCGCCCCGGCGCGGTCAAGGAAGCGCGGCAAAAACACGCCAGGGGAGACATCGACACCGCCGCGCTGGAGGAGGTCGAGAACCGCGAGATCGAGCGCGTCATCCGCAGGCAGGAGGAAATCGGCCTCAAGGCCGTCACCGACGGCGAGTTCCGGCGCTCATGGTGGCATCTCGATTTCCTGTGGGGGCTCGACGGGGCGAACAGGCACGACATGGCTTCGGGCGTGGCTTTCGCCGGGATGAACACGCGCGCCGAAGGCGTGCAGGTCGACGGCAGGCTCGGATATTCGGGGCACCCGATGATCGAGCACTTCAAGTTCCTCGCCGGGCGCACCGACCGGACGCCCAAGATGTCGATTCCCTCGCCGTCGGCGATCTACGGCCGGCCGGTCCCGCCGGCGATCGATCGGAGCGTCTATCCGGAGAACGACCGGATGTTCGAGGATCTCGGCCTGGCCTGCCGCAGCGCGGTTCGTGGCTTCGCCGATGCCGGCTGCCGGTACCTGCAGCTTGACGAAGTGTTCATCGCAATGTTGTGCGATCCCCGGTACCGCCGGCAGATGACCGATCGCGGCGACGACCCGGAGCGGCTCGCCGTCCTCTACGGCGAGCTGATCAACACCGCGATTTCGGACATCCCCGCTGACATGACGGTGACGATGCATCTGTGCCGCGGGAACTACCGCTCGACCTTCATGGGCGCCGGCGGCTACGACGCGGTGCAGGAGGTGCTGTTCAACGAGATCGACGTTCAGGGCTACTTCATGGAATACGACGACGAGCGCTCCGGCGGGTTCGAGCCGCTGCGGTTGCTGCCGAAGGGGAAAACCGTCGTCCTGGGCCTGGTAACCACCAAGCGCGGCACGCTGGAGTCCAAGGACACGCTCAAGCGCCGCATCGACGAGGCGGCGCGGTTCGCCGACCTCGGCCAGCTCTGCCTGTCGGGCCAGTGCGGCTTCGCCTCCTCCGAGGAAGGCAACGCGGTGAGCGAGGACGAGCAATGGGCCAAGCTCGCCCGCATCGTCGAGGTCGCCGAGGAAGTCTGGGGCTGAGACCGTCCCGGAAACCGGGGACGGTTACCGCGTCCCGCCCCCGGCTTTCGCGGACGGGCGCCCCGGCTCCGCCGCGGGACTGCGCAGCCGGCGACGGATGAACCGCGCGCTCGAAGAGGTTTGCGGCCGTACGGGTTCGGGGATGTCGAGCCCGGCGGAAGCGGCGGAGGTCCCTGGCGTTTCAGAGCGCTCTTTCCGGCGCCGGCAAGGGCGCCGCTGGCAGGAAGTGGGCGTCGTCCAGGATCTCGGGGAAGGTCTTTTCCCAGTGGGTGGGCTCGGTGGGTGGGGCTCGCCCTCTCACTGCGGCGCGTGCGCCGGGCCGTTACCGTTGGCAGCGCGGGGCCGGCGGGTTACAGCAGCTTGAGAATGGCCGTCATCAGGCCGACCATGACCAGATTCAGCCCGGCAACCCACATGACCATGCCGGTCTTCGCGCTCTCGATGCCGGCCCTGGTCTCCTGGCGCAGGACCTCGATGTCTGACGAGGTCTTGAGGCCCAGCTTCTCGATCTCCGCCCTGGTCTCCTGGCGCAGGACCTCGATATCCGACGAGGTCCTGAGGCTTAGCTTCTCGATATCGGCTCGAACGGTTTCGATCTCCGCCCTGGTCTCCTGGCGCAGGACCTCGATGTCTGACGAGGTCTTGAGGCCCAGCTTCTCGATATCGGCTCGAACGGTTTCGATCTCCGCCCTGGTCTCCTGGCGCAAGGTCTCGACACTGGCCTGAACGGCCGCGATATCTGCCCTGGTCTCCTGGCGCAGGACCTCGATGTCTGACGAGGTCTTGAGGCTTAGCTTCTCGATATCGGCTCGAACGGTTTCGATCTCCGCCCTGGTCTCCTGGCGCAAGGTCTCGACACCGGCCTGAACGGCCGCGATCTCCGCCCTGGTCTCCTGGCGCAAGGTCTCGACACCGGCCTGAACGGCCGCGACCTCCGCCCTGGTCTCCTGGCGCAAGGTTTCGACACCGGCCTGAATGGCCGCGACCTCCGCCCTGGTCTCCTGGCGCAAGGTTTCGACACCGGCCTGAACGGCCGCGATCTCCGCCCTGGTCTCCTGGCGCAAGGTCTCGACACCGGCCTGAACGGCCGCGATATCCGCCTTGGTGGCGAGGCTGTGCTCGATGAGATGGGTCTGCTCGCGCACCACGGCCTCGGCATGGGATTCAGGCATGCCGGCGTCGATCAGCCTGTGAACGGCCGCATGGGTGTCGTAGACCGTGGTGGCAGTTTGGCTCATGGCCGTAATATAGTCCATTCTCGACGCTCTCGGAAGGATCGCGGCGATGCGGGGATGTCGATCACACGGGGATGTCCGGTCCATATACCAGACGATCTGTCCGGTTTATGGGCCCCGAGGAAGCGCCCACGCTCACCGTGCGTAATCGCCTCATCGCTTTCCCCCTGGCTCATTGGCGATTGACTGCGACCCGACGATAGCGACAATGGATTGATCGGATCTTCCTGCGATCTACCGCTTGCTCAGGACCTCCATGACCTCATGGCTGCCTTGCTCCCTCGCGACCCGTAGCGGCGTCCTGCCATCCTCGGACTTCGCATTGACGTCGGCCCCGCGCGCGAGCAACGCCAACGCCGCATTCCGGGCATTATTGAGCGCCGCCATGTGCAACGCCGTATAGCCGTACCTATGGAAGTCCGAAAGGAGATCGAGAGCGCCCAGCGATTGCTTCAATCGAGCACTCGGATCGTTCCCATCGCTCTTGAGTTTCGCCGCGATGTCCGCGCCGGCGTCCAGCAGCGCCCCGACCAGCTCGGGCAAATCCAACGCCGCCGCGTAGTGCAGGTCGGTCCAGCCGTCCTCGTTCACGGCCTCCGGGGATGGCGCGCGGCCCAGAACCTCGCGGAGTCTACCCACATCGAGGTTGACCAGATGTTGGATCATGGCCGCCTGCTGCTTTCTCAGGACCTCCATGACCTCATGGCTGCCTTGCTCCCTCGCGACCCGTAGCGGCGTCCTGCCATCCTCGGACTTCGCATTGACGTCGGCCCCGCGCGCGAGCAACTCCACTGCGATTTTCGAGGAATTCCCCAACGCCGCCATGTGCAACGCCGTCATGCCATCCTCGGACTTCGCATTGACGACTTCGCATTGACGTCGGCCGCCCCGCGCGCGAGCAACGCCACTGCGGTTTCCGAGGAATTCTTCGACGCCGCCATGTGCAACGCCGTCATGCCATCCTCGGACTTCGCATTGACGTCGGCCCCGCGCGAGAGCAACGCCAACGCCGCGTTCCGGGCATTATTGAGCGCCGCCATGTGCAACGCCGTATAGCCGTATCTACGGAAGTCCGAAGGGAGATCGAGAGCGCCCAGCGATTGCTTCAATCGAGCACTCGGATCGTTCTCATCGCTCTTGAGTTTCGCCGCGATGTCCGCGCCGGAGTCCAGCAGCGCCCTGACCAGCTCGGGCAAATCCAACGCCGCCGCGTAGTGCAGGTCGGTCCAGCCGTCCTCGTTCACGGCCTCCGGGGATAGCGCGCGGCCCAGAACCTCGCGGAGTCCTCCGACGTCCAGAGCGGCTATGATCATCTCGCGGAGGCTTTCCGGCGACAGGATGGTCCGCTGGCCACCGAGGTAAAGCTCGAACCGTGCGGCCTCGGAGGGGTAACGCCGCCGGACCTCGATCAGCTTGCCGTGAGCCTCCTCCAGCAATTCCTGCCGCTCCCGGGCGGAGACCGCCTTCTCCGCAGCATGGACCAGCCCCGCCGCCTCGATCCGCAGACGCCGCGCATCGTCCGCCAGCGCTGGGCCGCACAGCAGCACCACGAAACCGACCATCGCAAGCCGTCGCATCGTCGTCATCCCCTTCCAACCAGCCACGCCGACGCTCACCGCAGCGCCCCGAGCATGCCGTTCACGGCCTTCATCAGCCCCGACATCATCGCGGGCGGCATCTTCGCCGCCAAGCCCGCTGCTACGCCTTGGACGCCTCCCTCCGGAGAGCGGTCTTGCAGCAGTTCATCGAGCGACAACAGGCCGTCGCCGTCGAAATCGTATGAGTCGATCAGATTCTCGGCGAGGTAGGGGCCGAGCAGCGACGCCGAGAACCAGGCGACGGAGAGCTTCTCCATGGGCACGAAAGCGTCCTGCGACCCCTCGACGGCGATCCCGTAGCCGACGAAGAAGCTGAGCGCGCGAACCGCCCGGCTGAGCTCCGCCTTGGAAAACTCCCCGTCCTCGCTCACGTCGATCAGGTCGAAGACCAGCGCGACGCATCGCGCGGCGACGACCGCCCCGCCGGCGCAACGCGCCTCGATGGCGTCGAGCGCGCCGAACACGGTCACTGCCTCGGCGAACATGAAGGAGAAGGTCGTCGGCAGGGCGTCGCATCTCTGCAAGCTGTCAAGCGGCGGTACCACCACCTCGTCCGTTTCGCCGTCCACCGTCAGGCCGTTCATTGTCAGAACGATGGAGCTGCCCGACCATTCGGTCCGGGCCATCGCGACCCGGGTCTGGCTTCCCTCGCGTTCGAACACCAGGGCGAAATTCGACTTCACCAGCATGGTCGGAGCGTCGCCGCCGCACTCCGCCACGCTCCAGATGCCGGTCGCACGAGCCGGCACGGGTTCGGCCCCGGCGGGCGGGGCGGCCAGCGCGGCCAGCGCGACGGCAGCCGCCAGGAAGGACACGCGCTTCATGAAACTCTCCCTCCCGATCCATCGTTACGGCTCCCGAGCACGGCCGTGAAAAGGGAAACTGCCGCCGCGCGCGAGCCTGCGCAGTGGAGTCTGAACCTCGGGGCGCGGACCATCAAGCGCCTGTCCCGGCTCGGGTCGCCATCGTTGTTGCGGGCCGGATTGCGGCTTGTTACCGTTCCGGTCGACCGCAGGCGTCGCGCGAGCCGGCGTCCTGCGGCAGGCACTCGGGAGGAGATTCGATGGCCATCAAACGTCGTTCATTCGTCAAGACCTCGGCCGCCGGCGCCGCGGCGCTCGCCGCCGGGCCGTATTTCTGGCCCAAGGGCGCATCCGCGGCCGACACCATCGTCGCCGGCGCGATCTACGACCTGTCCGGGGCGTTGCAGCTCTTCGGGGTCAACCAGTGGGCCTGCGCCAAGATGGCGATCGATGAGATCAACGAAGCCGGCGGGGTTCTGGGCAAGAAGCTCGAGGTCAAGACATACGACTCGCAGTCGCAGATGCAGTTCTACAACCAGTACGCCAAGAAGATGGCGCTGCGCGACAAGGCCGCGGTCGTCCAGGGCGGTCTGACCAGCTCGTCGCGCGAGGTGATCCGCCCGCTGCTGCACCGGCTGAAGACGCTCTACGTCTACAACACCAACTACGAAGGCGGCGTGTGCGACCGCAACTTCTTCTCCACCGGATCGACGCCGGGCGGTTATGTAGACATTCTGTCCGGCGAGGCGATGGAGCGATGGGGCAAGAACGTCTATGTCATGGCCGCAGACTACAACTACGGCCAGATCACGGCGAAATGGATCCGCAAGGCGGTCGAGGAGGCCGGCGGCAAGATCGTGGGCGAGGAGTTCTTCCCGCTCGACGTCAACCAGTTCGGCCCCACTATCAGCAAGATCCAGACGGCCGGGCCCGACTTCGTGATGAACGTCTTCGTCGGCCCGGCGCACGCCTCGTTCTACGGGCAATGGGCGGCCGCGGGCATGAACGAGCGCATCCCGATGGTCTCGACCACCTTCGGCGGCGGCGGCGAGGTGGTCCGTATGCCGCCCGAGATCGCCGACGGCATCCTCACCTGCTATTCCTATTATGAGGACCTCGACCTGCCGTTCAACAAGAAATGGCTCGCGCGTTTTCGACAGCGCAACGGCGCCGACTACGGCTATCTGACCGACGTGCCGCCCAAGGACTGGTACGGCTGGCGCATGTGGGCCGCGGCGGCCAACCAGGCGGGCTCCGTCGAGCGCGAGAAGGTGATCGAGGCGATGGAAGGCCTGACCATCGACGGGCCCGGCGGGCCGCTGACGATGGACAAGAAGACCCATCACTGCACCATGGACATGTATATCGGCCAGGCGAAGGGCGGGAAGTTCGAGATCCAGAAGAAGTTCGCCAAGGTCCCGCCGACCAACACCGGCAACCAGTGCGACCTGATCGCCCGGCCCGATACCAACATCATGTACGAGCCCAGGATCTGACCGGTTGCGAGCGGCCCCGCCGCCGGTTTCCGAACACTTGACGCGGATCGCCGATTATCCGCCCCGACGGTTTACCGTCGGGGCGGCGGCGTTCGGGACCCGGTCGGACCGGATCGTGATTGCGGCGGCGATCGCTCAGCGGGCGTCGAAGATCGCCTGATGAGCCTTGACCGCGCCGCGGATGGCCGATAGCTCGGCGGTGCCCGGGTTGTCGGGATCCGCGGCCACCGGCAGGCTGCCGAACTTCATCAGACAGGCCATCAGCAGCAGCGCCTTGGTCGCCGTCAGGTTCGCGCCCGATATGTGGCAGGGGTCGTAATCGGCCCAGCCCTGCGGCGCGCCGCGGACGGCGGGAGGCCGTAGGGCGCCAGCCCTTCGTAGACGAAGCCCGCGAGCCGACCGAGCCCGAGCTTGTGGTCGATCGAAGTGGCGATGTCGGCCTCGAGCGCCGGGTCGTCGCCGATTTCGAGGCCGGCATAGCCGCCGTCCTTGACGATCGAGACCACCGGGACGGCATCGCCCAGCAACTTGCCGTCGCCGTCCTTGACCGCGATCTCGATGCGCTCGATACCGCCGGCGCCCGCCCGCATGACCCCAGCGCAGGCGGGTGAGGTTCACCTCCGAATTCCGAATGTGCCTGTAGACCGGCAGGTAGGTCGGCATGATCCGGCCGGTATAGTGAATCTGGCCGACGATCCCGCCGTGACCGCCGGTCGCGACGTACCCGCCCGGCCGGGCATCGGCCTTGGCGACATCGCGGCTGGCGAAGATCTGCTGTTCCTGGATGACCACCGAGCCGCAGCGGTCGCGGCCATCGCCGTCGGCCCAGATGCGCAATGAGATGTAGCGCACCGAGTCGACGATGTTCGCCGGGCCGTCGGGGAAAAGCCCTGGCGGGCGCCCTCCCCGGGCGCGCCGGGGCGGGCACACTCCTCCTCCCAGGCCTCGCCGTTGGCCTGTCGCGCCATGTAGGGAAGAGGGTAGAGCCCGTCCTCGGGCCGGATCTCGATCTCGTAGACCGGCTTGTCGTCGTCCGACTGCGGTTCGGCCCGGAAGACGCCGTCGGCCCCGATATAGCCGTCGGGCGGGCCGTAGAGCTCGGCCGCGTCGGCCTCAGCGGATGAGCCGGGAACTGCTCGACATAGACTGTCGCGGACGCCGCCGGACGCTGGGCGCGGAGCGCGTCGAAGCGGTACGGCGCGCCCAGCGTCCGGCGGTCGCGGCGGCAGACCGTGCCTGGCCCGCGCCTTGTTGGAGGTGACCAGCGGCGGGGTGTTCTGGATCGTCGCCTGCGGGCCGGCCAGATGCGCAATTCGAACCTTTTCGGACATCGCCGCCTCGCCGGTCGCCGTGGAAGTTTAGGGCCGCCGGGAGAATGTTCGCAAAAACCCGCCGGAAAGACACCGAAGCCCGGATAGTCGGGCGCCGGCGCATGAAAGCGCCCGGCCGGCGCGGGAATCGGGATCGGGTTGCCAAACATGTGCGGCGAGGTCGGAGAACCGCGCCGCCGCGGCGCCGTCGGGCTATCGCGGCCAGACCTGGACGTAGCCGAAGCCCTCGCGCTCGGAGGCGGAGCCGAAATGGGCGTCGTACTCCCCGCGCAGGGTCTTCAGGTGGTCGGATTCCATGAACGCTTCGAAGACCTCCTGGCTTTCGAACTCGTAAACGGCGACATACTGCCACTTCTCGTCGCCCATGATGCGCTTGTAGCGCCGGGCGCTGACCGCGCCGTTATATTGCAGAAGCTGTGGGGCGTGCTCGGTGTTGTACCAGTCGTTGAAGGCTTCCTCCCGGTCGGCCTCGATGGTCGCTTTGACGACGAAGACGGCGATCGCCATGTGTGCTCTCCCTGGTTGGTTTCACGCGGCGGCGCCGCGCAGCCGCGCCAGCGGCCGGTCGGGGATCGGCAGATGAATGATCGCGGCCACGAACCCCGCGACGATCGCGAAGGTCCAGATCGGATCGTAGGAACCGGTCAGGTCGAACGACCGGCCGCCCAGCCAGACGCCGAGGAAGCTGCCGAGCTGATGGCTCAGGAAGGCGACCGCACCGAGCGTCGCCATGTAGCGCGGTCCGAAGATTTGGGCGATCAGCCCCATGGTCAGCGGCACGGTGCTGAGCCACAGCAGCCCCATGAGGGCGGCGAATATCATCACGCTGACTTCCGACAGCGGCGCCGAGAGAAAGACCAGCATCGCCAGGCTACGGACGACATAGATCCCGCTCAGCAGAAACTTCACGCGATACCGGTCGCCCAGCCGGCCGGAGATCAGCGTGCCGAACAGGTTGAACAGCCCGATGGCCGCGATCGCCGCCGCGCCGAGGGCCGCCGGCAGCCCGCCGTCGGTCAGGTAGGCCGGCAGGTGGGCGGCGATGAACTGGACCTGGAGCCCGCAGACGAAATAGCCGCTGACCAGCATCAGGTAGCCGCGGTGGCCGGCGGCCTCGCGCAGCGCCTCGCCGAGGCTCTGCCGGCTCGGCCCGGCGAGCGCGGGCGCGGCGCCGGCCTTCAGCGACAGCGCCATCGGCACGGCGGCGAACATGGCGAACGCCATCACCACGAACGCACCGCGCCAGTCGAGGGTATCGATCATCACCTGGACCGCCGGGACGAAGACGAACTGGCCCATCGTGCCGCCCGCGGCGGTGATCCCGAGCCAGGTCGTGCGCCGGTCATCGGGCGCGATTCGCCCGACCGTGGCGATCATCAGGCTGAGCCCGCAGGCGCTCATCCCGACGCCCATCAGGAAGCCGGTCCCCAGCAGGAACTCGGTCTGGGTGGCGATCCGCGACGACACCAGGAGGCCCGCCGCACCCGCGAACGCGCCGATGGCGATCACCCGGACCGGTCCCCAGCGGTCGGCGACCATCGCGACCAGCGGCGCGGCGAGTCCCACGACAAGGTTCTGAGTCGCGATCGAGATCGAGATCGACTCGCGGCCCCAGCCCATGTCGAGGCTGATCGGCCGGATGAACAGGCCGAAGGACTGGCGGATGCCGGTTGTGATCAAAAGGATGCAGATCGCTCCGAACAGGACATAGACCGGTGTACGCCAGAACGCTCCAACCACGACAGGATCCCCAACAAACGCCGTTCTTTCCAGTCTATACAGGCCGGCCGAACGGCGCGTCACTCCATGGACGAAGAGCCAGGCGCCGGCGCTCCGGCCGGTTCCTCCTCCGCCTTCCATGCGCCGGGCATCGCCGGCCAGCGGCCGGGCTATGGCCGGCTGCTGGCCACACCCGCGCCCGCCCTCGTCGCCGCCTGGAGCCGATCCGCTACAACCCCAGCACGTCGGCCATGGTATAGACGCCGGCCGGCTTTCCGGGCGTCCACAGAGCGGCATGGACTGCACCGCGCGAGAAGATCCGTCTCGAAGACGCCTTGTGGGTGAGCTCCAGCCGCTCGCCTTCGATCGCGAAGATCACCGAATGTTCGCCCACCACGTCGCCGCCGCGCAGGCTCGCGAAGCCGATGTCACCGCGATTGCGCGCGCCGGTCTGGCCCTCCCGCGCCATCCGGGAGACCGCCGCCGGATCGACGCCCCGCCCTGCCGCCGCCGCCCGGCCCAGCCCGAGCGCGGTGCCCGAGGGCGCATCGACCTTGTGCTTGTGATGCATCTCGACGATCTCGATGTCGAAGCGCTCATCGAGCAGGCCCGCGACCTGTCCGGTCAGCGCGAACAGGATGTTGACGGCAAGGCTCATATTGGGGGCGATGACGAGGGGAACCGCCCTGCCAGCCTCCCGGACCGTCGCCTCCTGCCCGGCGCTGAACCCGGTGGTACCGATGATGTGGGCGGTGCGCGCCTGGGCGGCCAGCCCGGCGTGGCGCGCGGTCGCCTCGGGCAGGGCGAACTCGATGACCGCATCGGCGCGCTCGAAGACGGCCTGCGACTCCGCGCCGATGCTCACGCCCAAGACGCCGAGCCCCGCGACCTCGCCCGCGTCGCGGCCGATCGCCTCGTGGCCCGGCGCTTCGGCCGCCGCGGCGAGCACGCATCCGTCGGTCTCGAAGATCTCCTGGATCACGGTCGCGCCCATGCGCCCGCCGGCCCCGATCACACCGATCGCCAAATCCGCCATCGCCTGCCTCCATCGCTTTCGGTCGAGGCGTCAGGATAGCGGCTCCGGCCGGGCTTGACGGCAGGAATCTGCCGCCGTCGGGCCTCTGCGCGGCTCAGTCGGTCAGATCCTCCCAGAGCTCCTTCACCTTGGCGAAAAAGCCCTCGGATGCGGGGCTCGTCGCCCGGGACCCGCTCTTGCCGCCGGCCTCGAACTCGCGCAAGAGTTCCTGTTGGCGCTTGGTCAGGTTGACCGGCGTCTCGACCTGGATCTCGATGAGCATGTCGCCGCGGCCGCGGCCGTGCAGCCCGGTCATGCCCTTGCCGCGCAGCCGGAACTGGCGCGCCGACTGGGTGCCGGCCGGGATGGTCACCTTGGCGCGCGTGCCCTCGATCGTCGGCACCTCGACGGCGCCGCCGAGCGCCGCGGTGGCCATCGGGATCGGCACGCGGCAGAACAAGGTCGCCGCCTCGCGCTCGAACAGCGGATGCGGGGTGACGCTGATGAAGATGTAGAGATCGCCGGCCGCGGCGCCGCTGAGCCCGGCCTCACCCTCGCCCGCCAGGCGGATGCGGGTCCCGTCCTCGACGCCCTGTGGGATCGTCACCGCGAGCGTCTTCTCGCGCCGGACCCGGCCCGAGCCGGCGCAGGCCTCGCACGGGTTCTCGATCACTTGGCCCATGCCGCCACAGGTGGGACAGGTCCGCTCGACGGTGAAGAAGCCCTGCTGCGCGCGCACCTTGCCGCGGCCCTGGCACATGCCGCACCTTGCCGGCTGGCTGCCCGGAGCCGCACCCGCGCCGTGGCAGGTCTCGCAGCTTACCGAGGTCGGGACCTTGATCTTGCTCTCGCGGCCGTGGAAGGCCTGATCGAGCGAGATCTCCATGTTGTAGCGCAGGTCCGCGCCGCGGCCGCCGCCGGCGCCGCGCCGCTCGCCCCTGAAGTCGCCGAACATCTCATCGAAGATGTCGGCGAAGCCCGAGCCGAAATTGAACCCACCCGGGGCGCCGCCCGCACCCGGACCGCCGTTCTCGAAGGCGGCATGGCCGAACCGGTCATAGGCCGCGCGCTTCTGGTCGTCCTTCAGGACGTCATAGGCCTCGCTGATCTCCTTGAACTTCTGCTCGGCCGCCGCATCGCCCTGGTTGCGGTCGGGGTGGTACTTCATGGCCAGCTTGCGGTAGGCCTTCTTGACCGTCTCCGCATCGTCGCCCTTGGCGACGCCCAACATGTCGTAATAATCCTGCTTGGCCATACTCTCGAACCCTGAACTTGTGAAACCCCGGACTACGCGCGGGGCCGCCTCGCACGCCCTAAGATAGTCGGTTCGCTATCACCCGGACCGGCGGGCCATGCCCTGGTCCGAGGACGATGGGGCCCAAAGCCAGTCCAATTCCGAGAACGCGAGCGTCCTCTCGAAGTTTTCGATGTTGTCCCGGACGTTGAGGATGAGGCAACGCTCCTCGCCGCCGTTCAGAGGTCCCCGCAAGCCCCGGCCAATCATCTGGAAGTACAGGTTCGGGCTGTAGACCGGCCGCGCCACGATGATGGCGCGTGTCTTGGGGGCGTCGAAGCCCTCGCGGAACACCCCATAGTTGACGAGCGCCCTGATCTCTCCGCGACGAAACTCCTCGACCACACGTCGTCGGGTCGCAGCTTCCGTGTTTGCGCTGACAGCGCGTGACCGGATTTTCTTCCGGTTGAGAAGGGCCGCCACGGTCTGCGCGTGCTCGACCGATGTCGCGAAAATGAGGGTGGGCCAATCCGGGTGAACATGCTTCTCGTATGCTTCGACGATGCGTTTGGTCCGCTCGACGCTCCCGGCGATGCGGTCCTCCACGCTTTGCGGGAGCCAGGGCAGCGCCAGCGCCCGCCATTTATCCAGTTCCTGTTTCAACATCACGTCGAGTGAGAGCGTCTCGCCCTCGATGATCTCGTGATCGGCTTGGGCGAGCACGCTCATGTGTTGGAGTTCGCCGACCACGGCTTCGGGCTCGTCACTGTCAAACGCTCCCGAATCCAGTCGTTCGCTGCCGTAGCGGCGGACGAGTCTGGCGATGTCGATCTCGTCGCGTCCGCGGTAGGGCGTGGCGGTGAGGCCGATCAGGAACGGCTCGTCTGGCCGTTGAAAGCGCGTCAGTCCGATATCCTCCATGACCGACGTGAAGGTCGGAGCGATCGACCGATGCGCCTCGTCGAACACGACCAGCTTGAAGCCCGCCAGAAATTTGTACTCGTCGGGTCGGTTCGAGAGCTTCGCGTTGAGCGTCTGAACGGTCGCGACGACGACATGGCGTTCGTTCGTCGGCTGCGGCCTGTCCAGCCCGGCCCACATCCTGGAGATCCGAAGCTGTACGGCCTCCGCGCCGACGCTCGACCACACCTGCCTCCAAGATTGCACCGCTTGCTCGCACAGCTCGTCGCGGTCCGCAACCCAAAGGATGTCGCCGCGGAAATCGTCATCGCGCATGGCTTCGACGATCGCCTGCACGGCAACCCTGGTCTTGCCGGACCCGGTCGGCAGGCTGATCATCCCACGCCGGCCGGCCCCGGCCCCGTGTTCGCCGCGCAGCATGTCCCGGACATTGTCCGCGATGGTTCGCTGGTAGGGATGAAGATCCGGGAGCGAGAGCGGGCCTTCGACTTCCAGGAAGGGATCGCGCTTCTCGTTCCGTTCTCCCGCCCATTCGGCGGAGAAGCCGAGCAAACGAACGAACTCGACGGCCCGCGCCGACCCGGCCCATTTCGATGGCGGGTCGAGGAGGGCCAACGCCTTCTTGTATCGCCTGAGAGCGTCGGTGTGCCAAGTGGCTATGGACGCCTCCGCGATGTCGGCGCCCGTCAAGGTGGCGCCATCGCTTTCGAGTACGGCCAGGAGCGAATCGGGAAGACCTTGGCGCAACGCTGCTTCGCCTACCGCCTCGAGGAGACGTTCTGCATCGGTCGGCCATGCTCGTATGACCGCGCGGCGTTCTTCGACCTCCTGCGGCGTCTTGCGATCGACGATCTGGTCGATCTGCTCAGAGGACAGATCGAGCTCCAACTCGCCCGCAACAAGCCCCAGCTTGCATCGTTCGTCATCGTCAACAGCGCCCACGAGATAGATGTCCGGGGCATGAAAGACGCACTCCCGCGATCGACCGACAACGAGGATTCGTTCGCAGGGAACGAGGCGACATTCTTTTAGATGCGCCGGAAGGTGATCTTTCAGCCCGGGCCAGACATCGGTCAGCGGGCCCGGCTCACCTTCGCCGAAGAACTCCGGCGTCGGTTTGGTCAGGTCGAACGCCTCCTTGATTTTGTCGGCCATCGGATGAACCAGCAGCGTGTGCAGGGCTTCCAGGCTCTTCGGCTGCGGTCCGAGCGCGTCTGCCAGCGGCACGATGCCGCCGGGAGTCCTTATGCGCCCATAGTTTCGAAGAATGTGAATCGTGAACGCTTCGCAAGGCATCCATGGGTAAGATAGCCCATTGGTCCCCGTATGCAGCATCGTCCACCGCTCGTAACAACCTGCGAGATTTAGCAGCGCATCCGTGTAGAGCGCGTTGCTTTCATCGGAAAGGGTAGTGAGAACCTCCAGCGGACCAACACCTTTAGACGACTCGAAGTCCAAATACTCCTGCCGCGGATTGTGTGGTAGATTGTCCTGTTTGGAATATAGGTTCAGACACGCTCTATGGAACGAGTTGTAGAGCGGCTCCGCTGACAGATCGCGCCCGTCTTGCGCTGTTTCCGTTACCCCAAGATCGTGTAGCAATTTTACGTCTCGTTCATGGAACCGGGTGTCCACAGTTGCATCGTCGTCCCGGCTCCCATCGCCGGGCACGATCTTGCCCGGCAACAGCACGGAGTGAAGCGGTTGCCAGTTGCCGGCCCGTGTTCGGACTCGAAGCCGTTCCTGCCAGCGCTTTTGTTCGCGAATGACGGTGTTCGCGGTTTCCGCCGTGAGCTCGCGCGAAGCGATCCAGAACGCGCAATGAAGGTCTCCGCTCAACTCTTCACGGGAGACGCTTCCAAGGATGTCCCCTGCGACCGCCCTGAACCTGCTCTCCGGCGACGGGGGCTTGAAGCCCAGCGTCTCCAACGCCGCAAGCGTGTCGGGGTCCGACGCCAGTTCCGGATGGACACGCGACTCCGGGTCCGCGGTTTCATTACCGCTCGGCGGATCGTCGGGCAGGAAATCGTCGGGCAGGAAGAGGCGTTCGGGATCGGGCATTCGCCAGTTGCCGACCGCCGTCAGCACGATTTCGCCCAGCAGGCTGGCCTCTGTTCGTTTCCATCTCGGAATAAGCGCGGCGGTCTGAATCGCCGCGCTGGAAGCCCGGATCGCCTCGTCCGCTTCCTTGCCTTCCACGAGCGCTTCCAACCACTCGGACAGGGCAGCCCTGGGCGCGCCCGATGACGGCCCCCTGGGTGGTTCGCCTTCGGGATGATACAGCCGGTCGATGGTGGCGAGCCGGTTGCGCTGGTTGCGTCTGAGAACTGTGTGATGAAGCCAGTTCGAAGGCCGTCCCGAATACTTCGCCCACCGCTCGAAAGGCGCCATGTCAATTTGGCCGCCCGGAGTAAGCTCCTTCGGGGGGTACGAGAGATCCTCGCGGGCGCGCAGGTTTCCATCTTGATCGGGAACGATTTCACGTCCATGCAGATTGGAGAACAGGTGCCTGCGAAGAAAATCGACTTGTTCGGGATCGCTTGCATCATACCGGCGCGGTAGCATGTCCAGATGGCGGGCGGGATCGTCGTTCGTCGCGAGTTGCGGAAGCGCCTCGGCAATCATCTTTGCTGCTGCTTCGATCAGTTCCTTGTTGTACCGCCCCGACAGCAGGTTCTGCCGATCCTCGTTGGTCTTCCAAGGCGCGTTCAGGATGCCGGCGACGAGACTCGCAGTGTCGGTCGGAAAGAACGCCCAGAAACGGCCGGCACGATCCGTCTGATCGAGCGACGCCGCCCACTGGATCAGCACGTCGTCGTTGTGATCATGCAAGGGCCAATCGGCCCGAGCTTCGTCGGAGAGACGATGGGTGGTAGAAAAACGCCGCCAACGCGTGGTTCCCTCGCCGGTGTCGAGGTGAAGTTCGCCGTCTTGGCGATGCAGCATGAAATTTCGGGAGCGTTCTTCGCCCTCGAGGGTCAGATAGTGGACGTGATCGACGAACAGCAGAAACTCCGGCGGGAAGTCTCGAATCTGCTGGGCAAGGTCGCCATGCGCGCTCGTCTTGAGAGGCAGACGGACGATGTTCGTCGCCCAACTCATCAGTTCCCGCAACTCCTCGTCCATACTCCTTTCCCTGTCGGGATCGATGGGCTCGGGCAAACGTAACACCGGGTGGTAGCCCTCGGCCCCCGGGATCTCCGCTATGCGCTTCGCCGCGCGCCGTTTGTCGAAACGGAAGGAACCTGAACGGCTGTAGAACTCGGGCGCATCGGTCACCCCCAGGACGGATTTGAAGCCGCGCCCGAATCTGCCGATCTCGGCGGTGTTCCGCTTGCTCGACATTCGGTCGAACATGAGCCCCCTCACACCGCCTTCATCGATAGGGGTTCCGTCGTCGGCGCAGTAGAGGAAGCGTTCCGTCAGGCGGATCAGAATGCTCCTCCCGTTCGGCGCCTTGAGCAGAGCATCCGCGCTGTTCTGAACGAGTTCGAACAGTTGCCGATGAGCATAGCCGCCGTGAACCGTATCCTGTTCCGAGTTGGCGTGCTCCGTTATCAGGTTTGGCTGTTCGCGATATGCGTTGAGGGTTTTTCGCGCCTCCTCGACGATGAACGCGCCGAGCGGGCCCGAGAGGCCGAGCCAGTCGGACTTCTCGTCGGAAACGGGCAGGCGCAGCCTGGCGCTCTCGCGGAAAAATCTGCCGCGCTCGCCCGCCGAGAAATCGTATTCCTGCTTCATGCGCCGGACTCGAACTGACGCCGCTCGTCAGGAGTGGCCTGGCGCGCGGAAATGATTCGCAGCACCGACGCTCCGTTGCCGTCGTCCTCGGCGAAAGTATGGGAGACGACCAGCAGCCGACCATCCTGAGCGACGCCCATGGTTATCCATCTTTCCTCGAACGCACCGTGATCCTCGTCGACAACCGACATTGCGAACCGATCCAGGAACACCGTGGCGGCGAGTTCGACGGCGACCTTGTGCTTCCGTAGATTACTCGCCGCCTTGGCGGGGTCCCACGCGAACGCTAACACGGCTTTCGGCTCGACCCGACCGTCCCCGGACCGCTCCCGGTTTCGGCCCCGGGGGTGCGGCGGGGCGTCCTCGGGAGCCAGCCTGCGGTCGGCAAGGGGCGGCGGGCCTACGCCGACTTGTCCTTGCGCTCCTCGTCGTCCACCTCCTCGAAATCGGCGTCGACGATGGTCGCATCGTCGCCGTCCGTCGCGCCTTGCGGGGACCCGCCCGGCTCGACATCGTCCGGGGTGGGCACTGCGGCCTCTTCCTGCTGGGCCTTGTACATGATCTCGCCCAGCTTCATCGCGGCCTGGCCGAGCGCCTCGGTCTTGGACTTGATGTCCTCGATATCCTCGCCCTCGAGCGCGGCCTTGAGATCGGCGACCGCCCCTTCGATGAGCGCCTTGTCCTCGGCCGGGACCTTGTCGCCGTACTCCGCGAGATTCTTTTCGGTCGTGTAGACCAGCCCGTCGGCCTGGTTGCGGACCTCGACGGCCTCCTTGCGGGTCTTGTCCTCGGCCGCGTGCGCCTCGGCGTCCTTGACCATCTGCTCGATGTCGGCGTCCGACAGCCCGCCCGAGGCCTGGATGCGGATCGCCTGCTCCTTGCCGGTCGCCTTGTCCTTGGCGCCGACATTGACGATGCCGTTGGCGTCGATATCGAAGGTCACCTCGACCTGCGGCATGCCGCGCGGCGCCGGCGGGATGCCGACCAGGTCGAACTGGCCGAGCAGCTTGTTGTCCGCGGCCATCTCGCGCTCGCCCTGGAAGACGCGGATGGTGACCGCGTTCTGGTTGTCCTCGGCGGTCGAGAAGACTTGGCTCTTCTTGGTCGGGATGGTGGTGTTGCGGTCGATCAGCCGGGTGAAGACCCCGCCCAGGGTCTCGATGCCGAGCGACAGCGGGGTGACGTCGAGCAGCAGGACATCCTTGACGTCCCCCTTGAGCACGCCGGCCTGGATCGCCGCGCCGACCGCGACCACCTCGTCGGGGTTGACCGACCGGTTGGGCTCCCTGCCGAACAGCGCCTTGACCGATTCGATGATCCTGGGCATACGCGTCATGCCGCCGACCAGGATGACCTCGTCGATCTCGCCCGCGGTCAGCCCGGCATCGCGGATCGCGGCCTTGCACGGCCCCACGGTGCGCTCGACCAGATCGTCGACCAGGGCCTCGAGCTTGGCGCGGGTGATCTTGATGTTGAGGTGCTTGGGGCCGGACTGGTCGGCGGTGATGAACGGCAGGTTCACCTCGGTCTGCTGGCCGCTGGACAGCTCGATCTTGGCCTTCTCGGCGGCCTCCTTCAGGCGCTGCAGCGCGAGCTTGTCCCGGCGCAGGTCGATCGCCTGGTCCTTTTTGAACTCGTCGGCCAGGTACTCGATGATCCGGCTGTCGAAGTCCTCGCCGCCCAGGAACGTATCGCCGTTGGTCGACTTGACCTCGAAGACGCCGTCGCCGATCTCCAGGATCGAGATGTCGAACGTCCCGCCGCCGAGATCGTAGACCGCGATCGTGCCCGAGCCTTTCTTCTCCAGGCCGTAGGCCAGCGACGCCGCGGTCGGCTCGTTGATGATCCGCAGAACCTCGAGCCCGGCGATCCTGCCGGCGTCCTTGGTCGCCTGACGCTGGGAGTCGTTGAAATAGGCGGGCACGGTGATCACCGCCTCGGTGACCGGCTCGCCCAGATGGGCCTCGGCGGTCTCCTTCATCTTCTGCAGGATGAAGGCCGAGACTTGGCTCGGCGAATACTTCTCGCCGTTCGCCTCGATCCAGGCGTCGCCGTTATCCGCCTTGACGATATGATAGGGGACCAGATCCTGGTCCTTCTTCGTCATCGGATCGCCGAACGGACGCCCGATCAGGCGCTTGATCGCGAACAGCGTGTTCGACGGGTTGGTGACCGCCTGGCGCTTGGCCGGCTGGCCGACGAGGCGCTCGTTGTCGTCGGTGAACGCCACCATCGACGGCGTCGTGCGCGCGCCTTCGGTGTTCTCGATGACCCTTGTTTCGGAACCGTCCATGATCGCGACACAGGAATTGGTCGTGCCGAGATCGATGCCGATGGCCTTACCCATTTCAGTCCTCACTCGTTGCGGCAAGCGCACGCGGCCCTGTACGGCGCCGCCAGCGTCCCCTGCGGTTGAAACACGCGAACGTCAATGACCGGCGATATATAGGAATACGGCCCCGGCGGTACAACCGCAGACCGCCAGTTTACCTACGTTCGGAAGATTCCATGATCGTCTCGGCGAGCTACCGGACCGATATCCCGGCCTTCTACGGTGCCTGGTTCGAAAACCGGCTGAAGGCGGGCTACTGCATGGTCGCCAACCCGTATGGCGGCAAGCCGTATCGGGTCGGGCTCGACCGGGAGGCGGTCGACGGCCTGGTGTTCTGGACGCGCAATCCGGGGCCGTTCCTGCCCGCGCTCTCCCGCCTCGCCCGGGCCGGCTATCCGTTCGTGGTCCAGCTCACCGTCACCGGTTATCCCAGGACGCTGGAGACCGCGGTCCCGGACCCGGCCCGGGCGATCGGGCACGCACGCCGCATCGCCCGGGATTTCGGCCCCCGGGCGCTGGTCTGGCGCTACGATCCGATCATCGAGACCGAAGCGAGCCCGCTCGCGAGCCATTGCGGGGCCTTCGCGCGTCTGGCCGATGGGATGGCCGGCAGCACCGACGAGGTGACGGTCTCGTTCGCGAGCCTCTACCGCAAGACGCTGCGCAACCTCGACCGGGCCGGGATCGCCCACGCCGACCCGCCGGTCGCGGCGAAGCAGGACCTGCTCGAGGAACTCGCCCGGCTCGCCGCGGAGCGCGGCATGGCGCTGGCGCTGTGCAGCCAGCCGGAGCTCGCCGTCCCCGCCAGCCGGCCGGCGCGCTGCATCGACGCCGGGCGCCTGGCCGAAATTGCCGGCCGGCCGATCCCGGCCCCCGAAAAGGGCAACCGGCCGGGCTGCGCCTGTCACCGATCACGCGACATCGGCGCCTACGACACATGCCCGCATGGCTGCGTCTATTGCTACGCGGTGGCCAGCCGCGCCAAGGCGCGGGCGGGCCGCGCCAGCCACGATCCGAACGGCGAGTTCCTGGTCTAGGCGGCGGCGTCTCTAGGCGGAGACGTCGTCACCCGGCGGCGGCGGGGGCGCTTCGGGCGGGCGCCGGGCGACGCCGACCCGGGCCGCACGGAGCAGCCGACCCTTCAAGACATAGCCCGCCTCGACCACCTGGACGACCGTACCGGGCGCGGCCTCGGCCGTCGGCGCCTCGAACATCGCCTCGTGCAGGTTGTGGTCGAATTTCTGGCCGGCCGGATCGATCTTTTCCACCCCGTGGCGCTCGAACACGCCCAAGAGCTCGCGTTCGGTGAGCGCAACGCCTTCGATGAAAGACTTCAGCGGGCCTTCCTCGGAGTCCGCACTTTCCGGCAGCGCCTCCAGAGCGCGGCGCAGGTTGTCACCGACGCCGAGAAGGTCGCGGGCGAAGCCGGCGATGGCGAATTTCACGGTCTCCTCGCGGTCGCGCTGGGCCCGGCGGCGCAGGTTCTCGCCTTCGGCGAGCGTGCGCAGCAGCCGGTCGTTGAGCTCGGCGATCTCGGCCTCGTAGTCGCGCTCGGCCGGCTCCTCCGACCCGGCCGGCTCGGCCGCAGCCTCCTGCCCGGCCGCGTCGCCGGCCTCGGGCAGGGCCTCCTCCGGCGACGGCCCGGATCCGGTCTGCTCGGTTTCGGTCTGCTTTCGGTCTCACTCATGTCAACGCCTTCGGGTTGCGGATTAAGCGATCAGCCGGCCGACGACCTGCGCGGTGTAGTCGACGATCGGAATGATGCGCGAATAGTTGATCCGGGTCGGCCCGATGACCCCGATCGCGCCGACCACCGTGCTGGAGCGGTCGGTGAACGGCGAGACCACCATCGAGCAGCCGGTCATGTCGAACAGCGTATTCTCCGAGCCGATGAAGATCTGCACGCCCTCGCCGTTGCGGGCGAGGTCGAGCAGGCGCACCGACAACTCCTGGGTCTCCAGCGCCTCGAACAGGTTGCGCACGCGCTCGAGGTCGCTGAGGGCTGCGATGTCGTCGAGCAGGTGCGCCTGGCCCTTGACGATCAGCGAACCCGTCGCCGCCTCGCCGGCCCAGGTCGCAAGCCCGGCCTCGACCAGCCCGGTTGTGATCGTATCGATGCGCGCGCGGCGCTCCTCGATCTCGATCTTGACGCCGCGGACCGCCTCGTCGACCGTGCGGCCGACCAGACGCGCGTTGAGGTAGTTACCCGCCTCGGTCAGAGCCGAGGGCGGCGTACCCACCGGCAGCTCGATCAGCCGGTTCTCGACGATGCCGTCCTCGGTCATCATCACCACCAGCGCGCGGCCATCGCCCAGATTGACGAACTCGATGTGCTTGAGCGGCCGATCGGTCTTGGGCGCGATCACCAGCCCCGCACAGCCGGAGAGCTCGGACATCGCGGCCGTCGCGTCACCCAGCGCCTGATTGAGGTTGGCGCCCTGGGCGGCGCACTGCGCCTCGATGGTCTGGCGCTCGTCGCCCGAGATCTCGCCGATCTGCAACAGCCCGTCGACGAACAGGCGCAGCCCGGCCTCGGTCGGGATACGCCCGGCCGAGGTGTGCGGGGCGATCAGCAGACCCATATCTTCCAGGTCGGCCATCACGTTGCGGATCGTCGCCGGCGACAGCGGCTTGGGCAGGCGACGCGACAGCGTGCGCGAACCGACGGGCTCGCCGGTCTGGACGAATGTCTCGACGAGCTCGCGAAAGATCTCGCGCGACCGCTCGTTGAGCTCGCCGATGATGCCGGTGGGAGCGCTCTCCATGGAGTCCTCTCTTGGGCGGCTGGAATGTAGTGTCGGTCCCCGGGAGCGTCAATCCGAACCGCCCGGCCGAACTGCTCGGCCGAACCGCCCGGTCGCCCGGATCCGCAAGGCGCTGGACGACCCGCCCGGGCCGGGATAGCTTCCCCGCCATTTCCGGGCGGCTCGTTGGGGGAACGCGATGTCATCAAGGTCATCAAGCGGCGATGGGGCCGTCCGGCCGTCCGGTCGGGCGCGGGACGAGCTGCGACGGATCGCCCTGGAGTCGGGTTTCTCGAAACACGCCGAGGGCTCCTGCCTGGCGCGGTTCGGCGACACCCATGTCCTGTGCACCGCATCGGTCGAGGAACGCGTGCCGCCGTTCATCAAGAACACCGGCAGCGGCTGGATAACGGCGGAGTACGGAATGCTCCCGCGCTCGACCCATCAGCGCACCGACCGCGAGGCCGCCCGCGGCAGGCAGGGCGGCAGAACGCTGGAGATCCAGCGCCTGATCGGCCGCTCGCTGCGCGCCGCGGTCGATCTGCGCGCGTTGGGCGAGCGTCAGATCCGGCTCGACTGCGACGTGATCCAGGCCGATGGCGGGACCCGGACAGCGGGCGTCACCGGCGCGTGGGTGGCGCTGCGCATCGCGGTCGACGACCTCATGGCCAAGGGCGTACTGAAGGCCGATCCCATTACGGATTCGGTCGCGGCGATCTCGTGCGGCATCCTCGGCGGCGCGCCGTGCCTGGACCTCGACTACATCGAGGACAGCGGCGCGGATGCGGATGCGAACTTCGTCCTGACCGGCCGCGGCGGCATCGTCGAGATCCAGGGCACCGCGGAGACCGCCCCGTTCGGGCGCGCGGCCTTCGAAAGGCTACTCGACATGGCCGAGACGGGAACCGCGACGCTGACCCGCCTCCAGCTTCAGGCCGTCGGGCGCGGCTGAGATGGCGCGGGCCTTCACCGGGCCCTCTCTGGTGGTGGCCTCGCACAATCAAGGCAAGGTCGCCGAAATCGCCGATCTGCTCGCGCCGTTTGCCATCGAGATCGCCCCGGCGGCCGCGCTGGGCCTGGCGGAGCCGGCGGAGACCGGCGCGAGCTTCCTGGAGAACGCCGAGATCAAGGCCCGTGCGGCCGCCGAGGCGTCGGGCCGGCCGGCGCTGAGCGACGACTCGGGCCTGGCGGTGGCGGCGCTCGGCGGCGCGCCCGGCATCCATTCCGCCCGCTGGGCGGGCGCCGGGCGAAACTTCGCCGCCGCCATGACCCGCATCCAGGACGCGCTGCCGGCCGGTGGGGACCGTGCGGCCGCCTTCATCTGCGCGCTGGCGCTCGTCTGGCCGGACGGGCATTGCGAGGCTTTCGAAGGGCGCATCGGGGGCCGGCTCGTCTGGCCGCCGCGCGGCGAGAACGGCTTCGGCTACGATCCGATGTTCGCCGCCAACGGCCACACGCTGAGCTTCGGCGAGATGGCGCCGGCGGAAAAGCACGCGATCAGCCACCGCGCGGATGCGTTCGCGAAGCTCGCCGCGGCCTGCTTCGCCGGCCGCGCGCGATGAGACCCGGACGCGACGCCGTCCCGGACCCGGAGTCGCTCGGCCTTTACGTCCACTGGCCGTTCTGCAAGTCGAAATGCCCCTATTGCGACTTCAACAGCCACCTCCGGATGGAAATCGACGAGACCCGGTGGCGGAATGCGCTGCTCGCGGAGATCGACCACTACGCGGCGCGGACGCAAGCCCACCGGCTGGAGAGCATCTTCTTCGGCGGCGGTACGCCGTCGCTGATGCGGCCCGAGACCGTGGCCGCGGCGATCGCAAAGGCGATCGAGCGCTGGCGGACCGCCGACGACCTCGAAATCACGCTGGAGGCCAATCCGACCTCGGTCGAGGCCGGGCGGCTCGCCGCCTTTCGCGAGGCCGGGATCGGGCGCCTGTCGCTGGGCGTGCAGTCATTCGATCCGGGCGGTCTGATCGCGCTCGGGCGCGAGCACGGCCTCGATGAGGCGATCGAGGCGATCGCGACGGCGCAGAGCCTGTTCCCGCGGAGCTCGTTCGATCTGATCTATGCCCGGCCGGGCCAGACCCGAGCGGCCTGGCGGGACGAGCTGGACCGTGCGCTCGCTCATGTGCCCGCGGACGGTTCGGGCCACCTGTCGGTCTACCAACTGACCATCGAGCCGGGCACCGCATTTCAAGCCGCCCACAGGCGCGGAATCCTGGAGCTGCCCGGCGAGGACGACCAGGCCGCGATGTTCGAGGACACCCAGATCAGGCTCGAAGCCGCCGGGCTGCCGGCCTACGAGATCTCCAACCACGCCGCCCCCGGACAGGAGTGTCGCCACAACCTCATCTACTGGCGTTCGGCCGATTATGTCGGCGTCGGGCCCGGCGCGCACGGCCGGATCACCGCCGACGGCAGGACGACCGCCTACGCCCAGCGCCGCGCGCCGGCCGCCTGGTGCGCCGACGTCGGCGCACGCGGCCACGCCACCGAGGCGGTTACACCGATCCCGCCGCGCGAGCGCCTTGAAGAGGTGGTGATGATGGGCCTCCGGCTCACGGCCGGCCTTCCGCGCGGACGCTTCGTCGCGCTGATCGGCGCCGCGCCGGAGAACGTGCTCGACCGCGCGGCGCTTGACCGCCTGGCCGAGGGCGGCTTCGTCGAAAACGATGCCCGGGGCTTGCGTGCGACCGCCGCCGGCCGCATGCGCCTTGACGCCGTGCTGGGCGCCCTGCTCGCCTGAGCGGCGCTCGCGGCTCAGTTGACCAGCGCCTCGAAGGTCTCCGGCGCGCGGCTGATTTCGCGCGCGGCGTCGGGGCCGACCTCGAAGACCGATAGCCCGCGCTCGGATTCGCCGGTCTCGCGGAACCGGAAGATGCCGGTCTTGCCCATGAACCCGCTGGCGTTGGTCAGTGCGGCGAGCGTGAAATCCGGTCCCGCCTTCGGGTGCGCGAGCACCGCGACCAGGGCCGCGGCATCGTAGGCCAGCGTCGCCAGGGGGTCCGGCGCACTGCCGAAGGTCGCCCGGTAGCGCGTATCGAAATCGCCCAAGGCCTTGACCGAGGGCGCTGCATACCAGGCGCCGACCAGAGGCGGCTCGCGACCGAGCCCGTCGGTCTGCCAGGACGACAGTCCGAGCACTTTGATCCGCCCGGTGTCGATGTCGTAGAACGGCAGCAGCGCTGCGACTTCCTTCAGGCGCGTCACGCTGACCGCGACCAGCAGCGCATTGAAGCTGAGGTCCGTCGCCGCCCGCCGCCCGCCGTATTTGGCCAGCCGGCGGACCGCCGCGGCGGCGTTTTCGGACAGGTCGCCCACCCGCTCGATCCGAACGACGACGCCGCCGGTCTCCCGGATCGATTGCTCGAAATACCGCTCGACCTGGAGCCCGAAGGCGGTGTCCGGTACGAGCGCGGCGAAGCGCCGGAGGCCCTGGCTGCGGGCATACCGGACGACGCGGCGGATCTGCTGGCGCGGCAGCAGCCCCATCAGAAACGTGCCCCGGTCGGCGACCCGGCGGTTGTTCGAGAACGCGATCACGTTGATCCCGGCCTGCCGGGCGATGGGGGCGACGACCGCGACCGAAGTCGAAAAGACCGGCCCCAGAAGGATCGAGGCGCCGTCCTCGACCGCCGCGCGAGCCGCCCGTCCGGCGCCTTCGGGCGTACCGCGCGTGTCGTGGGGCAACACGGTGAAGCCGTCCCCGGCGACATCGAACAGCGCCATTTGGGCGGCGTTCAGCAGCGAGCGGCCCAGCGCGGCTTCGGGCCCGCTCAACGGCAGCAGCAATCCGACGCGGGTCGGACCGGGGGCCGCCCCGGCATCGCCGGGCGGACCGCCCGGCAGGTCGAGCGCGCTGCGATACGGGCGGGACGGGGTCGGGATCGCCGGCTTCACGGTCATCGGCGCGCGCGCCAGGGGCGGTTCTTGCGCCGGACCCGACGGCGCGGATACCCTGGTCTGGGTACAGGCCGAAAACACGACGAGGGCCGGGACCAGCCATGCCACAACGGCCATCGGCCTCAAACGCGGGTTCGAGAGCGGCGCGCGGACACTCCTCATCGCAGCACGACTCATCGCAGCACGACCGCGCGGCGGACCGCCGCCGGGTCACGGCCGCCGGGCTGCATCTGGTGGCGACGCCGATCGGCAACCTGCGCGATATCACGCTGCGCGCGCTCGACACCCTGCGCGATGCCGACGTCATCGCCTGCGAGGATACGCGCGTAACCCGGAAATTGCTTGGCGCGCATAACGTTACGACTCCGTTGACGGCCTATCACGATCACAACGCGCGACGCGCGCGCCCGGCACTCATCGAGCGCCTGAAATCGGGCCAAATCGTGGCGCTGGTCTCCGATGCCGGCATGCCGCTGGTCAGCGATCCGGGCTACCGGCTGGTGCGCGAGGCCCTGGCGGTGAGGATCGCGGTGACCGTGGCGCCGGGGGCCTCGGCGCCGCTGGCTGCCCTCGTGCTCTCCGGCTTGCCGACCGACCGCTTCCATTACGCTGGATACCTGCCTGCCAGGCAGGCCGCAAGACGGTCGTTCCTGGCCGGGCTTGCCGGAATCGACGCCACGCTGGTGCTGCTGGACTCGCCGCGCCGGCTCGCGGAAAGCTTGGCGGACATGGCGGCGGTGCTGGGCGATCGGCAGGCCGCGGCGGCGCGCGAGGTGACCAAGCTTCACGAGGAAGTATTGCGCGGCGGTCTGGCGGAGCTTGCCGAACGGATCGCCGCGGCCGGGCCGCCCAAGGGCGAGATCGTCCTGGTCGTCGCGCCGCCCGACGCCCCGGCCCGGGCCACGGAAGACCTGATCGACGCCGGGCTGCACGCCGCGCTCGAGACCCTGTCGGTCCGCGACGCCGCCGCCGCGGTCGCCGCCGCCCTGGGCGCACCGCGGCGCGCGGTCTACGAAAGGGCGCTGCACATTGTCCGCGGCAACGGCGTCCGCAGCGACAGCGCGCCATGACCGGCTCGGCCCGGACCGAGCGGTTCGGCAGAATCGCCGAGAGCTTGTCGCTCGCCCTGCTGCGGCTCAAGGGCTACCGCGTGGTCGAGCGGCGGTTCCGCTCGCCGGCCGGCGAGATCGACCTGATCGTCCGCCGCGGCGGTCTGGTTGCCTATGTCGAGGTCAAGGCGCGGCGCGATCCGACGATCGTGGCCGAGTCGCTTGCGTCCGAACAGCGCCGCCGCATCAGCCGGGCCGCGCAGCATTTCCTCAAGCGCCGCCCGGACCTCGCCGGGCTCGACCACCGCTTCGACGTGATGCTTGTCACGCCCTGGGCGGCGCCCAGCCACATCGTCGATGCCTGGAGAGATTGAGGATGGGCTGGAACGGTAATCGGCGGCAGAATGCCGAAAGAGATGTCCACCAAAGTGGGATGAGCATGCCCTGGCTCGGTTTTCCGGCCGCCGCAATTGCCGCCGCAATCGTCGCCGCCCTGGTCGCGGGTTGTGCGAACATGGTGGCCGCAGGCGGCGCAGGCGCGCTCACCGCGGCCACCCAGGAACGCGGATTTGCGGACGCCATCAGCGATACCGCGATCCGGGCGGACATCAACCTGCGGTGGCTCGCTCATGGCGACGGCGAGGTATTCCTCTCGACGATCCTGTCCGTCGTCGAAGGGCGGGTGCTGCTTGCCGGCCACGTGAAGGACCCGCGCGCCCGGGTCGATGCGGTCAGGCTGGCGTGGAAGGCCGAAGGCGTGCGCGAGGTGATCAACGAGATCCGCGTCGCCGAGGGCCGGGGCATCGCGGGATACGGCCGCGACGCCTGGGTCACCGCCACCCTGCGCTCCCGGCTCCTGCTCGACAAGGAGATCGCCTCGGTCAACTACACCATCGATACGGTGGGCAAGGTCGTCTATCTGATGGGCGTCGCCCGAAACGCGGGCGAGCTTGCCCGTGTCAGGGCCCATGCGCGTGACGTCTCCTATGTCAAACGCGTGGTCAGCCATGTGGTGCTGAAGAACGATCCGAAACGAAAGGCTCCGCCGGGCCGGAGGCAGGGCAAGACGTGAGACAACAAAGCGAAGCCGAACGGCCGTTCGGGGATCTGGCCGGCTCTCCAATCGTCTCAACCGGACACAGGCAGCCGCCATGAGCCTTGCCGTCGCCATCCAGATGGACCCGATCGAGTCCGTCGACATCGATGCCGATTCCACCTTCGTGCTGGCGCTGGAGGCGCAGGCGCGCGGCCACGCCCTGTTCCACTATCTGCCGGGCGATTTGTCGTTCCGCGACCACCGGGTTTTCGCCAGGGCGCGCCCGCTCTCGGTGCGGCGGCGGCACGGCGACCACGCGAGCCTCGGAGCGCCTGAAATCCTCGATCTGGCCGGAGTCGACGTCGTCCTGATGCGCCAGGACCCGCCCTTCGACATGGCCTATATCACCGCGACGCACCTCCTGGAGCACATCCATCCGCGGACCCTGGTGGTCAACGACCCGTTCTACGTCCGCAATGCGCCGGAAAAGCTGTTCCTCGCTCATTTCGAGGGGCTGATGCCGCCGACGCTGATCACCGCCGACCGCGAGGAGATCCTGGCCTTCCGGGCCGAGCATCGCGACATCATCGTCAAGCCGCTGTTCGGCAACGGCGGGGCGGGGGTTTTCCACGTCGCGCCCGCGGACGAAAACCTCGGCTCGCTGCTCGAGATGTTCACCGAGATGTACCGCGAGCCGATCATCGTCCAGCGCTACCTGCCGGAGATCCGCCAGGGCGACAAGCGCATCATCCTGGTCGACGGCGAGCCGGCCGGCGGGGTGAGCCGGATCCCGCCCGACGGCGAGGCGCGCGCCAACTTCCATGCCGGCGGCGCCCCGCGGAAAGCGGATCTCACCAGGCGCGAGCGCGACATCTGCGGCGCCATCGGCCCGGCGCTGCGCGAGCGCGGTCTCATCTTTGCCGGCATCGACGTCATCGGCGAATATCTGACCGAGATCAACGTCACCTCGCCGACGGGCATTCAGGAGATCAACCGCCTGAACGGCGCCCGCATCGAGGCGCTGATCTGGGACGCCATCGAACGCCGGCTGGAGAACCGCCGCGGCGCGTAGCCGGCGGCCCGGAATCGCGGCCCCGAGCCCGTTCGCCTCACCGCCGCCCGATCGTTAGGATCGGCGTTCGATCACTTACGGCGAGAAGCGATAGCCCGTGGTTGCCCGCGTCCATACCGCCGCCTTCCAGGGGATCGAGATCCTGGACATCGAGGTCCAGGTCCAGGTGGCGAGCGGGCTGCCCGCCTTCACCATCGTGGGCCTGCCCGACAAGGCGGTCGCGGAATCGCGCGAGCGGGTGCGCGCGGCGCTGGTCTCGATCGGACTCGCCCTGCCGCCCCGACGGATCACGGTCAACCTGTCGCCGGCCGATGTGGTGAAGGAAGGCAGCCATTTCGACCTGCCGATCGCGCTCGCCGTCCTGATCGCGATGGAGGTGCTGCCGTCCGATGCCGCCGATGGCTACACGGTGCTGGGCGAGCTTGCGCTGGACGGCTCGATTCGCCCGGTCGCAGGCGTGCTGCTGGCCGCGATGGGGGCGGCGGCCCAGGACCGCGGCATCATCTGCCCGGCCTCGGCCGGCGGCGAGGCCGCCTTTGCCGGCGAGATCGACGTGCTGGCGCCCGAGGGGCTGATCCAGCTCGTCAACCACTACAAGGGCATCCAGGTGCTCACCCCGCCCGAGCCGCGGCTTGCCGACATCGACGCGCCCGCCGCCGATTTGCGCGACATCAAGGGCCAGGAATCGGCCAAGCGCGCGCTCGAGATCGCGGCCTCGGGCGGCCACAACCTCCTGATGATCGGCCCGCCGGGTGCGGGGAAGTCGATGCTGGCCGCCCGGCTGCCCGGCATCCTGCCGCCGCTCGATGCGGCCGAGACGCTTGAGATTTCGATGATCCATTCGGTCGCCGGCACGATCACCGACGGGACGCTCTCGCGCACCAGGCCGTTCCGCGACCCCCACCACTCGGCCTCGGTCGCCGCCATCGTCGGCGGCGGCACCCGCGCGCGCCCGGGCGAGGTCTCGCTCGCCCACAACGGCGTGCTGTTCCTGGACGAACTGCCCGAGTTCGGCCGCGCCGCGCTCGAAGCATTGCGCCAGCCGATCGAGTCGGGCCAGGTGGTGATCGCGCGCGCCAATGCGCATGTGAGCTATCCCGCGCGGTTCCAGCTCGTGGCCGCGATGAACCCCTGCCGCTGCGGCTGGCTCGACGATCCGGGTCAGGCGTGTTCCCGCGCGCCGCGCTGCGCCTCGGAATATCAGGCGCGGATCTCCGGGCCGCTGTTCGACCGCATCGACATGCACATCGACGTCCCGGCCGTCAGCCCCGCCGACCTCACCCTGCCGCCGCCGGCCCAGGGCTCGGCCGAGATCGCCGCCCGCGTCGCCGCCGCCCGTGAGGCCCAGGTCGCACGCTACGCCGCGGCCGGCATCCGCACCAACGCCGCGGCCGATGGCGAGCTCCTGGAAAAAGCCGCCGCCGTCGATGCCGACGGCCGCAGGCTGCTCGCCGAAGCGGCCGGGCGCCTGCGCCTCACCGCGCGCGGCTACCATCGCGTAATGCGGGTGGCCCGCACCATCGCCGACCTCGACGACGCCGAGACCGTCCGCCGCCCCCATATCGCCGAGGCGCTTTCGTACCGCCGCATCGCCCCGGGGCGGTGAAGCCGCGGGGTTGTAACTCAGCGATTGAGTTGAGCAATGACCGGCATCGCACCATGTGGACTAAAATCGCTCGCCGACCCATATGGTGCTTAAGCCGGTCAACCCTAAATGTTCTCGACAATCCGGGAGCGGGCTTTATATAATCGAGGGGTGACGCGCGGCGGCCCGGCACGGGAGGGCCTGCAGAGAGGGTCTTCGTGAGCAGGCGAAGCGCAACGACGGGTAGAAGCAAGAACCGAAAATGAGGGGTCCCATGATGAGGATAAAGAGTTCCCTGGCGGCGGCTTTGACGCTGGCCTGCGTCCTGGGCTTGGCAAGAACCGCTGACGCAGCCTGCGGCAAGGCATCAATCGCGGAGATGACCTGGGATTCCGCGGCGGTCGCGGCCTATGTCGTAGATATTATTCTTGCCAAAGGCTACGGCTGCGAGACGGAGGTGGTGCCCGGCGATACGATTCCCACGCTCACCTCGATGACGGAGAAGAACGAGCCCGACATCGCGCCGGAGCTCTGGGTCAACTCGGTGCGCGATGCGCTCGACCGGGCAGTCGAGGAGAAGCGAATCGCCATCGCCGGCGAAATCCTGCTGGACGGCGCCGTGGAAGGCTGGTATGTGCCCGCCTATGTAGTGGAGAAGCATCCGGAGCTGACCACCCTGCAGGCCGTTCTCAAACGGCCGGATCTGTTCCCCGACAAGGAGGAAGCGGGCAAGGGCCGGTTCTACAACTGTCCCTCGGGCTGGGCCTGCGAGATCATCAATGGCAATCTCTTCAAGGCCTATGGCCTGGAGGCGGCCGGTTTCACCCTGTTCAACCCCGGCTCCGGGGAAGGGCTGGCGGCAGCGATCGCCGGCGCCTACGAGCGTCGCCAGCCGATCTTCGCCTATTACTGGGCGCCTACGGCACTGATCAGCAAGTATCCGATGGTCAGGCTGGGCGGGATGATCCACAACCCGAAAAGCTGGGGTTGCATCATTGATAAGGACTGCGCCGATCCACAGCCGAACATGTATCCGAAAACGGTGGTTTTCACGGCAACCACCGACGATTTCCGGGCGCGGGCGCCAGAGGCTTTCGCCTTCGCTGGCAAGTTCGCATGGACCAACGCGCTCATCCACAAGCTGCTGGCGTGGAAGGACGTTAACCTGGCGACGCCGCGGGAGACCGCAGAGTACTTCCTGAAGACGCATCCGGACGTCTGGACCGCTTGGGTGTCCGAGGAGATCGCCACGAAGGTGAAGGCGAGCCTGATGTAGCCGAGGCGCGGGCGCGGGCCGGTGGGGCTGCGCACATGCGTGTGGCGGCAGGCTGCCGGCGCCAGCTCTCCCCGCCCGGATTCGGGTGGGGAGAGCCGTTTCGGTGCGAGTGCGTCGGTGAACTCTACCGTTCCCGTTACGGAAAGCCGGTTTCGTGAGCAACTGGATCCAGGATTTTCCGACGCTGGATGTGGCCGCGCTGCGTGCGCTCCAGAAATCGATAGATACAGCCTATCGGATGTTTTCCAGGAATTACGGCGATGCGATCGAGGCCTTCTTCGATCCGTTGCTCTACGTCCTCGTCAACTTCGAGTGGCTTCTGATCGCCACGCCCTGGTGGGTGGTGATCGCCGTGATCGCCGCGATGTGCTTCGCCGCGAGCCACAGCGTGCGGCTGACCGCGGGCGTCGCCGCCGCGTTCTTCGTCATCGGCTATCTCGGCATGTGGGACGACACGATGCGCACGCTCGCGATCATCTCCGTCTCCACGCTGATCGCTATCGCCATCGGTATCCCGCTGGGGATTTCCCTGGCGCGCTCGGACCGGGTGCAGGCGGTGATGATGCCGGTGCTCGACATCATGCAAACGATGCCGATTTTCGTCTATCTGATCCCGGTGGTGATGCTGTTCGGCCTCGGCAAGGTGCCGGGTCTGATCGCGGTGGTGGTCTATGCGGTGCCGCCGGTCATCCGACTTACCAATCTCGGCATTCGGCTCGTGGACAAGGAGGTCCTGGAGGCGGCGGACGCGTTCGGAGCCAACGGTTGGCGGCGGCTCTTCGGCGTGCAGTTGCCGCTCGCGCTTCCCAACATCATGGCCGGCGTCAACCAGACCATCATGATGGCGCTTTCCATGGTGGTGATCGCATCGATGATCGGTGTGAAAGGGCTCGGTCAACCCGTTCTTCAGGCGGTCACCAATCAGTATTTCGCGATCGGCCTGTTCAACGGCGCCGCCGTCGTCGGCCTGGCGATCGTGTTCGATCGGATCACGCAAGGCTACGGCCGGCGCGTGCAGGAACAACGGCACGGCAAACATAGATGACAGAGAACGGCGCCGGCATTCGGATCGGCGGCTTGTACAAGGTTTTCGGTGCGGGCGCGGCTGCGGTGATGCCGCTGGTGCATGGGGGCGTCTCCAAGCAGGAGCTCCTGGAGGACCACGGCCATGTACTGGGCTTGCGCGACATCAATATAAGCATCGCGCCCCATACCACCCAGGTGATCATGGGGCTGAGCGGATCGGGCAAATCCACCGTCGTCCGCCATATCAACCGGTTGATCGACCCTACCGAGGGCGAGGTACGGATCGACGGCGAGGACGTACTCGCGCTCGACCGCGCGGCGCTTCAACATCTCCGCCTGTACAAGATCAGCATGGTGTTTCAACGCTTCGCCCTGTTTCCCCATCGGACGGTGCTGGACAATGTGGGCTACGGCTTGGCGATGCAGGCCATCGATCGCGCGACGCGCACCGAACGCGCCCAGTACTGGGTGGAACGGGTCGGCCTTTCGGGCTACGAGGCCTCCTATCCGCATCATCTGTCGGGGGGTATGCAGCAGCGCGTCGGCCTCGCCCGCGCGCTCGCAACCAATGCCGATATCCTGCTGATGGACGAAGCGTTCAGCGCGCTGGATCCGCTGATCCGCTCCGACATGCAGCAACTGCTGCTCGAGTTACAGCGGGAATTGCGCAAGACCATCGTGTTCGTCACCCACGATCTCGAGGAAGCCATCACCATCGGCGACCGCATCGCCATCCTGCGCGATGGCGAAATCGTTCAGAACGGCGATTCCCAGGAGATCGTTCTGCACCCGGCGGACGACTACATCGCGGATTTCACCAAGAGCATAAACCGGGGCCGGGTAATCCGCGTCGCTTCGATCATGGAACCCGCCGAACCCGGAGCGAACGGGCCGTGCTGCTCTTCCGACATGCTGTTGGAAGATGCGCTGCCCGTGGTGACGGCGGCGCCCGAGCAGAAGGCCCAGGTGTTGGACGAAGACGGTAAACCCGTCGGCGCGATCTCGTCCGGTCTGCTGGTAGACGCTCTCACCGGCGGCAAGGACACTTTAGCCGCTGACTCTCAGTGAATACCGGGGGAGCGTTCAAGGCAGGGCCGTCGTTCTTCCTGGCGCCGCGTTTTGGCTTTCGCCGTGCGCCGATACCGCCGGAGACGCCTGAAGCCCGGTAAACCGCCAGGACCGGCGATCAGGGATTGATCTCGATCCACATCTCGCGCAACGCATCGCGCCGGATCTTGCCGCGGTCGGATTTCGGCAAGGCATCGACCAGGAAGACCGCCTTGGGCTGCTTGAAGGCCGGCAGGCTTGCGCCGCAATGGTCCTGGACCGAGGCGAGCGTGACCTCGCGCGCGGGCTTGGGGACAACGAAGCACACCACCTCCTCGCCATAGATTGCATCCGGGACGCCGACGGCCGCCGCCTCGGCGATGTCGTCATGGCGCATCAGGATGTGGTCGATCTCCAGCGGCGCGATATTGACGCCGCCGCGGATGATCAAATCCTTGGTCCGCCCGGTGACGCGGACGAAGCCCTGCTCGTCCATGACCGCCAGGTCACCGGTCCGGATGCGCGCATCGGTCAGATCCTCCCATTCCCCCTCCGGCGAGATGGTCGCGATGCAGGTCTGCGGCCCGCCCACCGTGACTTCGCCCTCGGCGCCGGGCGGGCAAGGATCGCCGTTGCCGTCGACGATGAGGAGCTCCTGATGCCTGGCCGGCGGGCCGACCGTACCCATCGCGCGGCGGTAATGGCGGTTGCCGCAGATCCAGCCCGCCTCGGACATGCCGTAGAGCTGCAACAGGGTGACGCCGTACATCTGCTCGAATTTACGCCACTGATCGGGGCTGAGCGGCGCGGTAGAGCACGTCATCATCCGCAAGGTCGGCACGTCCCGGGCGGTGACGCCCGTCGGCTCGTTGAGCAGCATGTTCACCACCGTCGGCACGCCGGCGGCAAACGTGATCCCGTGATCCCGGATCCAGTCGAAGAACCGCCCGTGCGAGAACCGGCGCGCGATATGCATGCCGAGCCCGGTCTGCAGCCAGGGCATCAGGCTCAGGATCTGGGCCGAGTTCCAGCCGAAGGAGCGGTATTCGAGCGTCCGGTCCTCGGCGGTCAGCCCCAGCATGTCGAGCGTCGACAGCCCGCTCAGCCAGTAGGACAGGTGGTTGAAGACCACGCATTTGGGCTTCGCCGTCGTTCCCGAGGTGCAGAAGATCGCCGCGATGTCGTCCCGGCCGTAGCCGTCCCCGGCGACCGGCGCCGCATCGATCGAACGGAGCCGCTGGAAGAGCTCGTCCGCATCGCCGGTCCCGGCGCCCCAACGGGCGAAGCGGTGGCCTTCGACGGCGAGTCCGGCGGTGAGCGCCGGCCCATCGAGCTCCTCGTTCCACAGAACCAGCCGGGGTCCGATGCTGCCGAGAATCTCGCTGACATAAGCCGCGTTCATCTCGACGTTCAGCGGGCAGACCACCGCCCCCAGACGCCAGACGCCCATCCAGAGGATCAGCTTTTCCAGGCATTCCTCCGACAGCAGCGCGACCCGATCGCCCGGCCCGACACCGCGACCGGCGAGGAAACGCGCGACGCGGTTCGCCTCGTCGCGCAGCCGGCGGTAGTCGATCGCCCGGCCCTGGTCGAGATCGAAGATCGCGGTCTTGTCCGGCTGGCGTTCGGTATACCGGTCGAGCAGCACGGCCACCGGCTCGAACGGCAGAGCGAGGTCGTGCTCCCCGGTCCCGCGCACCGTCATCGACATTCCTTCCGTCGCTTCGGTCAAAATCCGCGGCGATTGTTTTGTCGCCCCGGCGGCGCGTCAAGCCGCGGACAAGGCGACAGCGACTTCTCCGGCCAGCGCGGCGTTGTTTTCCAGCAGCGCGGCGTTGGCCTTCAACGACTCCCCGCCGGTCATCTCCGCCAGCCGGTCGAGCAGGAAGGGCGTGAGCGCCTTGCCGGCGACCCCGGCGCGCGCGGCGTCGCCGAGCGCCGCCTCGATCGCGGCCTCGAGCCGGTCCCCGGCGAGCGCGTACTCAGGCGGGATGGGGTTGGCGATGACGATGCCGCTGTCCAGCCGAAGTTCCCGCTGGGCGGCGATCAGCCGCGCCAGCGCGTCGGCATCCTCGAGCCGGTACGGCACCGCGACGCCGCTGTCGCGGACGTAGAACGCCGGCAGGACGTCGGTCCTGAAGCCGACGACCGGCACGCCCTTGGTCTCGAGGTATTCCATGGTGCGCGGCAGATCGAGGATGGCCTTGGCGCCGGCACAGACCACCGCCAGCCGGGTGCGGCCGAGCTCCTCGAGGTCGGCGGAGACGTCGAGCGTCTGCTCGGCGCCGCGATGGACGCCGCCGATGCCGCCGGTGGCGAACACCGCCAATCCGGCGCGTGCGGCGCAGATCATCGTCGCGGCGACGGTGGTTGCGCCGTCGCGGCCGGTCGCCGCCGCCACGGCGAGATCACGGCGGCTGACCTTCATGACATCCGCGCCGGTGGCCAGTCTCTCGACCTCGCGCCGGCCGAGCCCGACGGTGATCGCCCCGTCGATCAGCCCGATGAAGGCGGGCAGCGCGCCCGCCTTGCGCACGGCCGTCTCGAGCGCCCGCGCGACATCCAGGTTCGCGGGCTGCGGGAAGCCGTGGGCGATCGCCGTCGTCTCGAGCGCGACCGCCGGCGCGCCGGCGGCGATTGCCTCCTCGAGGGCCGGCGCTATCGAGAACAAGCCGTTCATCCGGTCAGCTTAGCCGACCGTCCGACCGGGCATCCAACCGCGAACCGCTTGGATGCCCGCGATTCACACAACATCCTCGGTGCGAACCATGAATGCCGATTGAACCTAAGCGGTTTGCGTTTCCTTGATCGCCTGCCAGACCGCGAGCGGCGTGGCCGGGATTTGCAGGGTTTCGACACCGAGCGGGCGCAGCGCGTCGAGCACCGCGTGGGTGACTGCGGGCACCGCGGCGACGGTGCCGGACTCGCCCGCCCCCTTGACCCCGAGCGGGTTGGACGTGCTTGCCACCTCGATGTGGTCAAGTATGAACGACGGCATGTCATCCGCCCGCGGCATGCAATAGTCCAGGAAAGAGCCCGACAGGATCTGGCCGCTGTCGGCATCGTAGACCGCGTTCTCGCACAGCGCCTGACCGATTCCCTGGGCCAGCCCGCCCTGAATCTGACCCTCGAACAGAAGCGGGTTGATGATGATCCCCGAATCGTCGACCGCCGAATAGCGCACCAGATCGACTTGGCCGGTCTCGGGGTCGACCTCGATCTCGCAGATATGACAGCCATTGGGGAAAATGACGTTGGGCGGCGAGAACGCGCCGGTCGCCTCGAGCCCGATGCCGAACTCCGCCGGCCAGCCCATCGGCATGAACGAGGCCTGCGCGACCTGGACGATCGGAATCGACTTGTCGGTCCCGGCGACGGTGAAGGCGCCCTCGGCAAACTCGATGTCGGCGGCGGCTGCCTCGAGCAGGTGGGCGGCCATCGCCTTGCCCTTCTCGACGATCTGATCGGCGGCGCTCTTGAGCGCGGAGCCGCCGATGGCCGCCGAGCGCGAGCCGTAGGTGCCCCGGCCATAGGCGACCGCGTCGCTGTCGCCCTGGACAAGGCGGATGTTCTCGAACGGAACGCCCAGCCAGTCCGAGACCATTTGGGCGTACATGGTCGCGTGGCCCTGGCCGTGGCTGTGGGTGCCGGCGGCCACGGTCACCCCGCCCGCCGGATCGAAGTAGATCTGCATGCGCTCGTTGAGGACCGCGCCCGATTCGATGAAGAACGTCGCGCCAAGCCCGCGCAGCTTGCCGGCCGACTCCGACTCCGCCTTCCGCGCGGCGAAGCCGGCGAGGTCGGCGAGGTCGGCCGCGGCATCGGTGACCCGGCCGAAGGCTCCGGTGTCGTAAACGTTGCCGACGGCGGTCCGGTAAGGCATCGCCTCCTCGGCGATGTAGTTGCGCCGGCGCAGCTCGAGCGGGTCGATGGCGAGCTCGGCGGCCGCCGCATCGACCAGCCGCTCGATGACGTAGCTCGCCTCCGGCCGTCCGGCGCCGCGATAGGGCGCGAGCCCGGTGGTGTTGGTGAACACCGCGTTGACCACCACATGGGCAGCCGGCAGGTCGTAGCTGCCGACATACATCGGCGCGCCGAAGCCGGCCGGGACGACGGCCGCCTCGCCGACATACGCGCCGACCGCGTGGTTGGTCCGCACCCTCAGGCCAAGAAACCGGCCGTCGCCATCGAGCGCGAGCTCGGCCTCGCTTACCGCGTCGCGGGCGTGTGCATCGCTGACGATCCCCTCGCTGCGCTCGGAGGTCCAGCGCACCGGCCTTTGCAGCCGGCGCGAGGCGAGGATAACCATGATGTCCTCGCAGTAGGGCGAGTTCTTCATGCCGAACCCGCCGCCGACATCGGGGCTGATAACCCTGAAATGGCGCTCGGGCTTACCGACGATCACGGCATAGTGGCTGCGTTGGGCGTGCGGGGCCTGGGACTCGGTCCAGACCGTCCAGTGGTCGGTCGCCGCGCTATAGGAGGCGATGGTTGCGCGCGGCTCGATCGCGTTGCAGATCAGCCGGTTGTTGACCAGCCGCCGGCGCGTGATATGGGCCGCCTTGGCGAAGGCCGCCTCGGTCGCGGCCGCATCGCCCAGCTCCAGCGTGAACCAAGTGTTGCGGTCGACCTCGTCCCAGACCTGCGGCGCGTTCGGTGCGGTCGCGGCCTCGGTGACCGCGATGACCGGCAGGACCTCATAGTCGACCTCGATCAACTCGGCGGCGTCCTTGGCCTGTTCGAGGGTCTCGGCGACCACCAGCGCCACCGGATCGCCGACATGGCGAACCCGCTCGCGCGCCAGCACCGGGTGGACCGGGCTGTGCTTGGGCGGCGGCGCGCCATAGGCCATTGGCGGGATGAAATGCGGGATGCCGGCGACGCCGTCGGCGGCCACATCCGCGCCGGTCATCACCAGAACGACGCCGGGCGCCGCGGATGCGGCGGCCGTATCGACTCTCCCGACCCCGGCATGTGCATGAGGCGACCGCAGAATACAGGCGTGCGCCTGCCCCGGGAGCGTAAAGTCATCGACATAGCGTCCCTCGCCCCTGAGCAGTCGCGGATCCTCGACCCGCGGCACCGGCTGTCCCACTCCGAACTTCACGGCGGCGTCTCCCGAATGATTTGGCGAGTTCGCGGCAGTCTTGCGATCCGCGGGCCGCGAGTAAAGGTGTTTCCGGTGGACTCTCGCCCACCCGAGGCAATATTACCGCTGTCATGGGCGGCACCGATTTCATCAAGATGCACGGGCTCGGCAACGACTTCGTGATTATCGACGCGCGGCGGACGGCGCCCCGCCTGGCGCCCGAAGCGGTGCGCGCGCTTGCCGACCGGCGCCGCGGCATCGGATTCGACCAGCTCATCGTCATCGAGTCCCCGGCCGGGCCGAATGCCGATGCGCGGTTCACCATCTACAACGCCGACGGCGGGGAGGTAGACGCCTGCGGCAACGCAACCCGCTGCGTCGCCGGGCTGATGATGGTCGAGCTCGCGCGGGACTCGGTTTGCCTCCAGACCAAGGCCGGGCCGCTTTCCGCCCGCCGGGCCGGGCCGGGGCGCATCTGCGTCGACATGGGCGAGCCCTCCTTCGGCTGGCGCAGCATCCCGCTTGCCGAAGCGGCCGATACGACGGCTCTCGACCTCGCCGAAGGCGCGCTGAGCGCGCCGGTCGCGCTCAGCATGGGCAACCCCCATGCGGTCTTCTTCGTCGCCGACGCCGATTCCGTCGACCTCGCGACGTTGGGGCCGCGGCTCGAGCATCACCCGATCTTTCCCGAACGCGCGAATATCGGCGCCGCCACGGTGCTTGCGCGCGACCGCCTCCGGGTCCGCGTGTGGGAGCGCGGCGCCGGCCTCACCCAGGCCTGCGGCACCGGCGCGTGCGCGGCCGTGGTCGCGGCCGCGCGCCGCGGGCTTGCCGGGCGCCGCGCCGAGGTCGTTCTCGATGGCGGCTCGCTGGGGATCGACTGGCGCGCGGACAACCATGTTCACATGACCGGGCCGTTCGCCGCGAGCTTCAAGGGACGCTTCCCCGCATGAGCGCGCCGGAGATCCTGACCTTCGGCTGCCGGCTCAACGCCTTCGAGTCCGAGGTGATCCGCCGCCGTGCCAGTGAGGCGGGCGCCCGCGATACGGTGATCGTCAATACCTGCGCGGTCACCGCCGAGGCGGAGCGCCAGGCGCGCCAGGCGATCCGCCGGGCGCGTCGGGCATTCCCCGGCCGCCGGATCATCGTCACCGGCTGCGCGGCCCAGCTCGATCCCGAACGCTATGCCGCCATGCCGGAGGTCGACCGCGTCATCGGCAATCGCGAGAAGCTGGCGGCGGCGAGCTACGCCGCCGGGTCGGGCACGGATGTCGGCGACGTCATGGCCGCACGCGAGGGCGCGCCGCATCCGATCGACGGACTCGAAGGCCGCGCGCGCGCCTTCGTCGAGATCCAGCAGGGCTGCGACCACCGCTGCACGTTCTGCGTCATCCCGTTCGCACGCGGGCCGAACCGCTCGCTGCCGGCCGACTCGGTGATCGCCCAGATCCGCATCCTGGTCGAGAACGGCTATCGCGAAGTGGTGCTGACCGGCGTCGACATCACCGACTACGGCGACGACGCGGCCGGTGGACGGGGGCTGGGCGCGCTGGTCCGCGCGATCCTGCGGCAGGCGCCCGCGCTGCCCCGGCTGCGGCTGTCCTCGCTCGACCCGGCGGAGGTCGACGACGAGCTGATGGCGACGATCGGCGCCGAGGCACGGCTGATGCCGCATTTCCACCTCAGCGCCCAGTCCGGGTCCGACCTGATCCTGAAGCGCATGGCGCGGCGGCATTCGCGCGGCGACATTCTCGCCTTCTGCGATGCCGTTGGCAAAATCCGTCCCGATGCGGTTTTCGGCGCCGATCTGATCGCCGGCTTCCCGACCGAGACCGAAGCGATGTTCGCCGACTCACTGTCGCTGGTCGAGCAGGCCGGCCTGACCTATCTGCACGTCTTCCCGTTCTCGGCGCGGCCCGGAACGCCGGCGGCCCGGATGCCACAGGTCGCGGGCGCAGCGCGCAAGGATCGCGCCGCGGCGCTGCGCGCGGCGGGCGCGGTCCGGCTGGAGGCGCTGCTCGCAAGTCGCGTCGGGGCAACGGAGCGCGTGCTGGTGGAATCCGACCGGCTCGGCCGGACCGAGCAGTTCGCCAGGCTGCGGCTCGACCGCGCAAGGGCGCCGGGCGAGATCGTTGCCGCGGTGGTCACCGGCCATGTCGGCGGCGCGCTCGACGGCCGGCTCTGTTCATGAGCAATACGTCCCCCTCCTGGCTGCGGCGGCTGAGCACCGCGCTCTCGCGGACATCGCGCCGGCTGTCGGACGGCATCGGCGGCATTTTCGCAGGGCGCAAGCTCGACGACGAGGCGCTGCAGGACCTCGAGGATCTGCTGATCGGCGCCGATCTCGGCGTCGAGACCGCGGCCAGGCTCACCGCCAGCCTCGGCAAGACCCGCTTCGGCGCCGAGGTCACCGCCGAGGAAGTGCGCGAGGCGCTGGCCAGGGATGTCGCGGCGATCCTCGCGCCGGTGGCGGCGCCGCTTGCAGTCGATGCAGCGCGCAAGCCCTATGTCGTGCTGGTGGTCGGCGTCAACGGCACCGGCAAGACCACCACCATCGGCAAGCTCGCCAAACGGATCGGCGAGGACGGGCATTCGGTGATGCTGGCGGCCGGCGATACGTTTCGCGCGGCCGGCGTCAGCCAGCTCACGCTGTGGGGCAAGCGCATCGGCTGCCCGGTGATCGCCCGGCCGACCGGCGCCGATGCCGCCGGGCTGGTCTTCGACGCGCTGGAGCAGGCGCGCAAAGACGGCGCAGATGTGCTGCTCGTCGACACGGCCGGGCGGCTGCAGAACCGCGCCGACCTGATGGCCGAACTGCAGAAGATCATCCGCGTGATCCGCAAGCTCGACCCGGACGCGCCGCATTCCTGCCTCCTGGTGCTCGATGCGACGACCGGCCAGAACGCACATGCCCAGGTCGGCGCCTTCCAGGAGATGACCGAAATTACCGGGTTGGTGGTCACCAAGCTCGACGGCTCGGCCAAGGGCGGCGTCCTGGTGGCGCTGGCCGAGCGCTTCGGCCTGCCGGTGCACGCCATCGGCGTGGGCGAGGATGAGGACGACCTGCGCCCCTTCGAGGCCGAGGCCTTCGCGCGCCGGCTGGTCGGGCTGGACGCCCCGCAGAACCCCTGATTGCCACGATTTTCGTGCCCGGCCGAAGCATCGGCCCGAAGACGACGACAGGCCGCAACCGGCAACAAATGCGGTTCGGTCGAGCATCTGCTTCCCTTTGTTCGGTCCCCGGTCGGGTTCACCGCAGCCGCGGCGGCGCACGCACGCGCGCGGGGAGCGCCGTGCCGCGGCCCTGCGCCTCGGCGCGCGCCAGCACCTCGATGCCGAGCGCGAGATCGGAGATGCCCATCCCCATGGCCTTGAACAGCGTCAGATCGCAGTCCCGCGGCCGATGCGCATCCTCGGCGAGCACCCGCGAGATCGGCAGCACTTCCGACCAGGCGTCCGCGTCCTCGCCGTAGCGCTCGCGGAACTCGGCCGACAGGTCGCGGACGCTTTTCAAGGAATCCACGACGACCATCGCGCACCGGTCGAAGACATCCTGGGCGAACTCGATCCGTGCCGGCACGATCGCGCCCATCGCGTTGATGTGGGCGCCGCGTGCAAGCATGGAGGCGTCGAGGAACGGCTCGATCGCGTTGGTGATCAGGGTGACGATCGATGCGCCGGCGACCGCGTCCTCGAGACTCGCCGCGGCACTCACTTCCAGATCGAGCGCCTCGCGCGCGGCTTTCGCGAAGGCCTCGCGGGCCTCCGGCCGGCGACTGAACACGCGGACATGCCGCAGGTTGCGGACCGCGGCGCAGGCGGCGATCTTGGGCAACGCCTGCTTGCCCGAGCCGATGACCGCCAGGATCCCGGCGTCCGGCCGGGCGAGCCGCCGCGTGCCCACCCCCGTCATCGCCGCGGTGCGCATCTGGCCCAGCGCGGTCGCCTCGACGACCGCGCGCAGCCTGCCGTCCTCCAGCGAGAAGAGAATCAAGACTGTCTGCGACCTGCCCTGCAGATTGACCCAGGTCTTGGCGCCGCAGATCCCCGCGCCGGCGACCGCGCCGCCGATCGCGTGCATCGCATCGTTGGCGGCGACCATCAGGTGCGCCTTGGGCATGTTCGCCGCCTCGCCGGCCGCCTCCATCCGCAGCGTTCGCTCCAGCGCGTCGATCGCCTCGGGCAAGGACAGCAACGCCGTCACGTCGGCCTCGGTGATCCACAGGGGAGTGCTCGGAGCCGCCATCGAGGTTCTAGAAATCGCCCGTCTGGCCGGGCGGGTTGCCGCGCGGCAGCGGGATCACGCCGGCGAGGGATTCGCGGTAGTGGCCGAGCGCCCAGCGGACCGAGGGAAAGGCGAGATCGGCGGTCGGGAGACGGTCGAGGTCGAACAGGCCGACGTCCAGGCTCTCTTCGCCGGCGGCGATGTCGGGGGAGGCGAGCCGGGCGCGGTAGATGAGTTGGACCTGGCTGATCCGCGCGATGTTATAGACCGCGAGCAGCCCCTCGATGTCGATCCGGGCGCAGGCCTCCTCCATCGCCTCGCGCACGGCACCGGCCTCGGTGGTCTCGTTCAGCTCGAGGTAGCCGGCCGGCAGGGTCCAGAGTCCGCGGCGGGGCTCGATCGCGCGGCGGCACATCAGAACGCGGCCTTTCCAGGTCGCGACCGAGCCGACGACGATCTTCGGGTTGTCATAGGTAACGAAGCCACAATCGCCGCAGATCAGGCGCTCGCGCGTGTCGCCTTCGGGGATTGCCCGAATCGACGGGCCTGAAGGACTCGGCCGTGCCATCGCCGCACTGTGCCGGCCGCCGGCGCCTTGCGCAAGGCGAAGCGATCGGACCCCGATGTCGCGCGGATCCCGTTCGGGTCCCGACTGGAAAAGCCGTCGTCGCGTCCCCAGTGGTTCGAAGCTTTCGCTTCGAGCCACTGGTTTTTGTGTTGATGGATCAACTTATCGAGACATTTGAATGCGTTCTGGCCGCCAGATCATCATCGGCCGGGGGATTCAAATATCTCGGTTGATCCACTAGTCTGCGAGGTGGCCGCAATGACGAAGAGGCGCGATGAGATGACCGACACCCTGCCCCCTTTCCCCGCCGACATCGATCCCGAATCCGGCTGCCGGCTGCCGCTGCCCCGGCGCGAGGCGCTGGATGACGCGGCGGCGGAACTCTTCGATCAGCTCGAAACGCTTTCGGGGCGCTCGCTGGTCGGCCTGAACGGACCCGGCGGCATACGGCTCCACAGCCCGTATCTGGCGGTCCTGTCCCAGCCGCTCAACCGCTATCTCCGCTTCGAGACGGCGCTGCCCGGGCGCATCCGCGAGCTTGCGATCCTGGTGGTCGCGCGTGCCCAGGACTGCCAGTTCGAATGGGTCCAGCACGAGGGCGCGGCGCTGAAGGAGGGGTTGTCGGCCGAGACCATCGACATCGTGCGCCACCGCCGACCGACGGACGGGCTGGATGAGACCGAGGCGGCCGTCATCGCGCTCGGCCGCGCGATCTTCGAGGCCAGGCGTGTGGGGACCGAGACCTACGCGAGCGCGCTCGTGGCCTTCGGCGCGCGGGATCTGGTGGACCTGGTCTCGCTGATGGGGCTTTATGCCGCGACCGCGGCGCTGCTCACCGCCTTCGACATGCAGCTCAGGCCCGGCCAGGAGCCGGGCCTGCCGATATCCTGATCCTGAGCGAGGAAACCGATGAAACTTCTCTTCTTCAACGACTTCAGCCTGGGCGTCCTGGCCGGCGACGATGTTATCGACGTCTCCCATGTCGTCGCCGACATTCCGCGGCTCGGCCCGCACGACGTGATCGCCGGCCTGATCGAGCGGTTCGACGACTATCGTTCCGCCTTGGAATCGGCGGCCGCGCAGGGCGAGGGCGTGCCGGTCTCGAGCGTGCGGATCCGCCCACCCTTACCCCGGCCGCGCAACATCGACTGCATGGCGGTCAACTACATGGAGGACGGCACCCGCGATGCGCCGGCCGCGATCAACGCCTTCCACAAGACGCCGGGCGCGATCATCGGCCACGGCGACACGATGATCCTGCCCGATGCGTCGGCGGCCGTCTTCGAGGGCGAGGCCGAGCTCGCGGTGGTCATCGGCAAGCGGGCGAGCCATGTCCCCGCCGCCGAGGCGATGGACCATGTCTTCGGCTACACCAACTTCATCGACGGCTCGGCGCGCGCCCTGCCGCCGCCCGGCAACACGTTCTACCAGGTCAAGTCGCGCGAGAGCTTCGCGCCGATCGGACCCTGGATCGTCACCAGGGACGAGATCGCCGATCCGCAGACGCTTCAGGTCCGGCTGTGGAATAACGGCGATCTGATGCAGAACTTCAACACCGACGACATGGCCCACGAGATCACCCGCTGCATCGAGTGGGTCAGCGCGATCCACCCGTTGGAGGTGGGCGACATCCTGGCGACCGGCACCAACCACCGCGGCCTGCACCCGTTCCAGGACGGCGACCGGATCGAGCTCGAAATCGAGGGAATCGGCCGGCTCGCGATCTCGGTGCGCGACGACCTCAAGCGGAAATGGGACCGGATCACCCGGCTGCAACACGCCGAATCCGGCGGCGAAGGGCCGCACACCGCCCAGACCGGCGGCAAGTACGCGCAGGGATAGACCGCGCATGTCCTTCGGGATCTGACGATCCGTGCTGCGGGTGAAGGACTGGCGCCTGGTTCGTGGGCAGGGCAGCTACACCGATGATCTCGACCTGCCGGGCGCCGCGCGGCTGCAGGTGGTCCGCTCGCCCCATGCCCATGCCCGCGTGCTGTCGGTCGGAACCGACGCGGCCCGCGCGGCGCCGGGCGTTCTTGCCGTGCTCACGGCGGAGGATCTGCGGCAGGAGGGCTTTGGCGTCCCGGCGATCGACTTCTTCGGCATCGAAGGCGGCGCCTACCGCCACGTTCGATGCGGCAACCGGCGTCCATACCGTCCATGCGACCACCCAGATGCCGCATCGCGCGAAGACCATGCTGTCCGAGGAGATCATGCACCTGCCGCGCGAGGCCGTGCGGGTGGTCTGCCACGACACGGGTGGCGGAATCGGCGCCCGTGGCGCGCCGATCCCGGAATGCTTCTTCGTGGCCTGGTGCGCGCGCCGGACCGGTCGGGCGGTCAAATGGACCTGCGATCGCACCGAGGGGTTCGTCTCAGATCCGCACGGTCGCGACAATGTCAGCACCGCCGCGCTGGCACTCGACGCCGAGGGCCGCATCCTGGCGCTCAGGGTCGATACCATCGCCAATCCCGGCGCCTATCCCGGCGGCATCGGGGCGATGGCGCCCGTCGACCTGGGACCGCGGGTCCAGACCGGCGTCTACGACATTTCCGTGTTCCACGCCCGGATCCGCGTGGCCTATACCAACACCGTCAACGTCTTTGCCTGTCGCGGCGCCGGCCAGCCGGAGGCCAACTACCTGATCGAGAGCCTGATCGACGAGGCCGGGCAGCGGCCAACTATGTCCAGGTCGCGGCCGGGGTTCCCTTCGAGTGGGGCGGCATCGAGGTCCGGCCCAACGGCGTGGTCGAGCTACTGACGGGGACCCACAACCACGGCCAGGGTCACGAGACGGCGTTCGCCCAGATGGCGGTGTCGAGCAGTTCGGCGTGCCTTTCGACAGCGTGCGCCTGGTGATGGGCGACACAGACCGCATTCCGCGCGGCGAAGGAACGCACGCCTCCCGCTCGGTGATCTTCGCCGGGCCGCTGATCGTCCAGAACGCCGGGACGATCGTCGAGGAGGCGAAGCGGCTCGCGGCCCTCAAGCTTGAGGTAACCGAGGCCGACACCCAGCTGTATGCCGAGGCCGATTACACCATTCCGGATGCGACCTACCCGAGCGGCACCCATATCTGCGAGGTCGAGGTCAATGCTGAGACGGGCAGGGTCCGCATCGACCGGTTCACCGCGCTCGACGACATCGGGCGCGCGGTCAACCCGATGATCCTCGCGGGCCAGAGCCAGGGCGGGATCGCTTAAGGTATCGGCCAAGCCCTGCTGGAGGACGTCGCTACATCCGGACAGCGGCCAGCTCCTGTCCGGCTCGCTGATGGACTACTGCCTGCCGCATGCCGACGATCTGCCCTCGATCGCGGTCGGCACCCACCAGGCGCCCTCGCCGATCAACGTGCTGGGGCACGTCAAGGGAGCGGGCGAGCGCCTCCTCCGCCCTGCCCCCGGCGCGGAGAGATTTCGCCTGGGCAAGGGCCGCATCGACCGCCGCCGGCGGCCTCGCGTCTTCGCCAAAGCTCGCGTCTTCGCCAAAGACAGCGGGGGCCAGCAGGACCGTTGCCAGACATACGCTGGCGACCAGGGCCAGCGCACGGCATGGCGAGGGGATCGTCGTCATCGGCCCGGGCACAAGGCGCGGGTCGGGATACCGCCGTCGAGCGGCGAAGACCGCTCCTCTGCATCGGGCATCGGCTTGCGTCCGTCCGGAGGGTGCGGAAATCGAAATGTGACCAGGGAAGGATGGGGACGGCGCGTGTATGCGACGCCGTCCCCTTTCCGCCTACAGCGACGGCCGGCTGCTCTACGGCGCTTGGCTACCGGTTCTCCTCTGGGCGCCGAACGCGCCGATGAGGTGCAGCGCTTCCTGGCTCCTCTCCCTGATTCCGAGCCTGGACTGCTGCACGATGTCGACGGTCGAGGCGATGAACGTGCCGGCCGCGTAACCCGGATGGTTGCGGGGGTTGTTGGGAGCCTGTTCGTTTCCATCCCTGAAGAACCGGACGCCCCACCGACCGCCCAAGAGACGACCATCCGCCTCGCCGGCAGTCAGGCCGGCAGTCAGGCTGCTGGCGTCGATAGCGGTCTGACGCAGAAATACCTCCCAGTCGCCGAGCGATCGGCCGTTCTCCTCGAAGTCGCGGATAGCGCCGGACACTTCGAACACTTGGCCAAACTCTGCGCGAAGCGTCGCCTTGGCCACGAAAGCGCCGACCTGTGGGGAGGTCACCCCTCTTAAGGAGTCCGAGCTGTAGACTCCAGTCGCATAGATTCCGGTGGCCGGTCCATCCCAGTTCGCCATACCCGTCAACCCGGTCAGCGCCGTTTCGTCAAACGGCGTTTGGCCCTCCGCAAAGACGCCGGCGTCGTACCTGCCGGCAGGGGAGTCCGGCAACGACAGCCACACCCCGAGGGTCAGATATTCCGCGTCTGGCGCAGGCTCCACATCCGAATAGACGACGGCGTGCACGGTCGTTCCACCGGGGATGTCCCGTTCAAAGGCGGCGCCATTCCAGCCGTCGTCGAGCGCCGGTATCGTGCTATCGGAACGCCTATCGAGATCGACCGGGGACAGCTGGTTGAGATTGCCGAACGCCTCGCGTCCCAGCGCCAGGCCCAAGGTCGGGGCGGCAGCGCCGCTTCGAGGGGCACTGGCTACTACCGCCGCCTCGACCCCGGTCCCCAACGTGCTCTGTACAATGCCGGTGCCGTCCGGCATGGTGCCGTCCGGCATTGGGTTCGACCTTGGGGCGAGGCGCTGAAATGCGGAGAGGATCTCCTCCACCCCGAGGATCGCATCCACCCCGAGGAAGAGACCCTCGGCGTGGTCGCCGTCGGAACCACCGAGGGGACCGTTATTGGCGGCCAGGATCATTCGGTTGATCGCGACCGTCGGCGTGCCGCCGGTCGCGGCGTATGTGGCCGAGCCATCCTCCGCGAACTCCACGACGCAGGCGTTGCCGCCGGCGGGGCACTCGATAACGACACCGCGCTTGCCGTCCTGCCGCCCGCCGGCTTCGATTGTGGCGGCGACCAGACCGTGGCCGTCGGGCAACGCCAGTTGCATCCGCTCCGGCGGCATAGTCGTGGGCGCATTGTCGCTACTGTTGCTGCACCCAGCCACTCCAAGCGCGAGCGCCACGGCTGCGATCGGGACGTATATTCGATGGATCATCTGTTGTCGGGCTCCTTCAACCACACCGTTAAGAGGCCGCGTGAGATTACTATGCGAGATTAGCGCCGGATCGGGGTGGCGTGAACAGGTAATGTCTCGGTTTGAAAAGCTGCGGCCCCAGCCTGTCGAGCCGGGGCCGCGAATCGGATCGCGTCAGAAGCGGTAGAGCAGGACCAGCCTACGGCTGCTTTCTGGCGCCGAACGCACCGACGATCCCGGAGTGCTCGAACGCGCCGGCGGTTTCGGCATGGCCTGGGCCGTAGAACCCACCCCGAATGCCCCTCCCGGTAGCGCCGGCGCCGAACGTACCGTCCGCGCGGACCCGCACATCGGCGAAGCGGACACTGGTCGTCGAGTGTGCGGCCCTCCGGTCGAGGTCATTGATGTCGGTGAACGCTGCGTCGAGCATGTTGGTGTCGAGGTCGAACGTCAGCAGTGCGTCGCCTTGCAGGTAATTGCCCCGGGCGGCGCCGGTCTGCGGTGTGCCGACCATGAGGCCTTGCCATGTCGCAGCGCCGGCGGGGCGGGAGCCGGTCAGATCGCCCGCGGCAATCCCGTACCGGTTGGTCTCTCTGAAGACTTCTTCATCATCGGTGATTTGGACCAAGAAGGCAGAGTGATCCATCCAGGCTCCGAAGGAGCGGAAGTTGTCGCCCTCCTCGAAGCTGCCCTCGTCCTCGAACGTGGTGATGCCGTGCCTGGTCAATATCGTGCGCGCAGCAGAAGAAGCGAAGATGTCGTCCGTGGTGAGCTCGGAAGCATCCTCGGCTTCGATGGTGAACTCGCCGAGTTGGTCGTCCGTAAACGTACAGGAATTACCCGAGCACACAGCCCTATAGAGCAAGCTGGGGGAAGCGGGATCGTCGGTCTCGCCATACACATTGGAAGCGAGCAGGGAATCGATACGGGCAAAGGTGCCCAGCGCCCTGGCAGCCTGATCGGCAACCGTTTCCTGGGGTGCCCGGGCGCCCGTCAGGTCAATCGCCGAAACCCCATCCAGAGACTGCTTTCTGGCGCCGAACGCACCGACGATCTCGGATTGCTCGAACACGCCGGCGGTTTCGGCATGGCCTGCGCCATAGAACCCGCCCTGGATGCGGTTTCCGTCACTGCCGGTGCCGAACGTACCGCCCGCGGCGACCGGCACATCGTCGAAGCGGACACGGGTCGTCGAGTGTGCGGCCCTCCGGTCGAGGTCATTGATGTCGGTGAACTCTGCGTCGAGCCTGTTGGTGTCGAGGTCGAACGTCAGCATCGCGTCGCCTTGCAGGTAATTGCCCCGGGCGGCGCCGGTCTGCGGTGTGCCGACCATGAGGCCCTGCCATGTCGCAGCGCCGGCGAGGCCGGGACGGGAGCCGGTCAGATTGCCCCCGGCAAGCCCGAACCCGAAGGTCACTCTGAGGTCGTCTTCTCTGAGCGTGTCGATTTCGACCGCGAAGGCAGAGTGATCCATCCAGGCTCCGTAGGCGCGGAAGTCACTGTCCTCGTCGCCGCCCTCGTTCTCGAATGTGGTGATGCCATGCCTGGTCAACACCACGCGCTCAGGAGTAATGTCGAAGTCGCTCGAGTCCAGGTCCAAAGACACGCTGGATGGGGTATGCGTGAACGTACATGACGAACCCGAGCACTGAGAATCTAAGACAATCTCGGGAAAGCGGGGATCGTTGGTCTCGCCATACGCATTGGAAGCGAGCAGGGAATCGGCACGGGCCGTGATGCCCGGCACCCTGGCAGCCTGATCGGCAGCCGTTTCCTGGGGCGTCTGGGCGCCCGTCAGGTCGATACGGCTGGTCGGTCCGCCGCCCGATCCGCCGCCGCACGCGACGAGAAGCAGAGAGCCAGCGGCGGCCGCGAAGATTGCGATCATTCGGGATGTCATGGAGTCCTCCGTGTTGACGACAAGCGGCCTCGGCTGGCGCCGGGCCGTTGCAACCATCTCTCGGAAAAGCGATGTCCCGCCTGTTCGCCAAGCGCGGGGAGCTACCCCTTGCCGGGTATCGAGGCTGTTCTATTCAGCGGGCGACCCGACAGAGCGGGAGCCCGAGAGTTGGTTGCGGAACCATCTAACTTGACGAATGCGGCGAATGTCCAATATTTTTTGCCGCGTGATCATGGGGAGATGGGCGATCCTGCGAGGACCGGACGGCCAACGCCGCCCCGCCAGGGTAGTGAACTGTGCCTCAAACTGAGACACTATGGTCATCCTACCGATTCTGCGCGCATCGAGCTGGGACGATAACGATCCCGAGGCGTTCAAGCCGGAGTATTCGGCCAGACACGGCTTGGCAGACTACGCACTGCTTGATCGAGGCAGCCCGCTGATCTTCACCGAATCCAAACGGATCTCGAAATTTGGTTGCGAGGAATCTCTCCGACCTTAATACGAAAAATTCTACTTAGTGTAAAAACACTCCAAAAAACCATGGAATATTTTTGATTGGGATCCAATCTAAGGAAAGCATAAAATCGAGGACACATTGAAAATGGCTGACCAATCGAACCCTTGGGAATATCTTATAGAGGAAGCGATGTCTATTTTGGACGGATCGAAAAATCCCCGCTGGCCAAAGAAAGGCGATCGGCTCCTCCAAGAGTGTCATGAATGGAGACGTGGTGGAGAGTTTTCGAACAATGAGATCTGCCGAAATGTTCATATCTGAGAAGGAAATATGAGAGCGGGAGATATACTCATCAGTGCTTGCGAAGAAGATAATTCTGAATCCCACTCCCTAATTTATCCTATTCTATTTAACTACCGCCACGCCATTGAACTGGCACTGAAATGGATTATCAAGATTTATGGCCGCTATTCGACAGTCCGGACCGACGACTTAGAGCATCATAATCTCTGGAAGCTTTGGTGCTTGTGCAGAAAAATCATTGTTGAATTAGGATCAGAAGACGAGGCCATTCTCGCAGTCGAACAGATTATTAAAGATTTCCATGATCTGGACCGTTCAGGGCAGACTTTCCGCTATTCCCATTCTAAAGCCGGCGCTACCACGGATCTGCCAGACTACCCGATTGATCTGCTAAACATTCAGGATGTAATGCAGGGAGTCGCCCATTTCTTCGATGGCGTGGACGGTGAGCTCAGTGCGCATTCGTCGGCAGCTGGCTGGTGAGTACAGGAAGGGCTTGGCAGACGCCTTATTTGTGCCCGCGCCAAGATTTGGTAACCATCGCCGTGTCCGCTGTTCGTACCCAGCCTGGTAAGAAATGCGGCCGCGGCCATGACCAGGCTCGGATCTTCGACTATGCGCGCCGCCATCGGTTCCTCGAAGGTGTTTCTGCCCTCGACTCCCAATTTCTACGCACGATCAAGGACATGACGTCCCATCTGGGGTGCGGCAATGCATCACCGGAAAATGGGAATTGGCGATCCCACAAGGCTTCGACGTGTGGCGCGCGGTAGCCGCTGCACAGCGAGGTCGCATCGCCATCGATCTCGACACTCAGCGCACCACATTCATTGGCCCGTCAGCCGGTTAGGAGCTACACCAATCTGAAGGTCCGGACCCGGCACAAGAACGCTCGCCATGGCCATGTGTAGCCGAACGTCGAGAATGCAACTCGAGTTTTTGCGGGTTTTCGAGGGGGGTTTTCAGTGGATTTTCGAGGGTTTTTGGCCTCGCCGGGGCACCGGTTCATGCGGTGACGGGCTCGGCCTGGAGGTCGGTGCGGAAGCCGATGCGGGTGCTCAGCATGTGGCTGGCGCGCAGGATCGACCAGGCGCCGGGGTGGATGTGCATGTGGATCGCGGCCGGTCCGGCGCGCGGCGCATGGCCGGCCGGGGCAAGCGCGCCCGCGAGCGCCCCCGCGGTGGTGGGCGCGGTGGCGGGCGTGGCTGCGGGCGCGGCGGTGAGGGCGGCGCCGGCGAGGGCGGCGCCGAGCGCCTGTCGCAGCGGGGCCGGTCCGGCCTGTCGGACGCCGTCGCTGAGGGTCGTGACGATCGAGCGGCCGGAAGCCGTCAGAGAGGACAGCGGCCCCTCGCGGGCGTCCGAGAACGGCAGCAGCTTGTCGATGCCCTCGAAGACGGTCCGGAGGCCGGCGACGAGGCGGTCTTTGGCGGCCAGCATCCCGCCCAGCACGGTGTCGAGGATGCGCGCGCCGGCGTCGGACAGAGAAACCGAACGGAGCCACGCCGCAGCGCCCTCGAAGATCGCAGCGACGCCGCTCCACAGGTCGCCGAAGAAGGCTTTGATCGGTGTCCAATACGCGACGATGAGCCCTGCGCCGAGCGCGATGGCGCTGATGGCCAGCCCGATCGGATTGGCCGCCGCGGCGAGCGCCAGCACGCGCAAGCCGGCGATGGCCGCAGGGATGGCGCGGCGCGCCATGCCGGTCAGCACCGCCCCGAAGCGGCGGATCGCGCCGCCGGCGGCCGAGGCTTTGAGCCGTCCTGCGGTCCATCCGATCGCGGTCCCGAGGCCGCGCCAGGCCGGGCCGAAGACCAGCACGGCCTTGTGCCTGGCCCACATCGCCCCGAGGCCGATCGTCAGGGCGCCGGTGAACAGCGTGAACCCTCCGGCCAGCGCGGCGATCGCATGGCCCAGGATGGGATAGCGTTCGATGCCGGCCGAGACCCCCTTGGCCACCGCGCCGAGCGCGGCGCCGATCCTGCTGACGGCCGGGAGCAGGGTGTTGGCGAACACCGCGCTGGCCTGGGCGGCGTTTTGTCTGAACATCTTCCACTGCGCGGCGGAGGTGGCCAGAAACCGCCGATACTCGTCATCGACGAGAGTGGAGCGCGCGGCCTCGCCGATCTCGGCGTATCCCGTCTCGAGCTGATCGAAGAGCTCGATCAGGGGGACCAGGCCGCGCTTGCCTTCGTCACCGAAGATCTTCTGGAGTTCCGTGTTACGCTCGTCGACGTCGTAGTCTTCGAGCGCCTCCCGGAGTTGCCCGAGCGTGGCGACCAGGTCGAGCTCGCCGTCGAGCTCGCCGCCCTCGTTGCGCACGATCCCGACGCCGAGTTCATCGGAGGCCCTGGTCAGGTTGCGCAGCACCGCCTGCAAGGCCGTGCCGGCCTCCGAGCCCTGGACGCCGGCGTTATTCAGGATGCCGACGGCGGCGGCGGTCTGTTCCAGCGACAGCTTCGCGGCGACGGCGGCCGGGGCGGCCTTGGCGAGAGATTCGCCGAGCTGGCCGAAGTCCCGGATCTGGAACTTGAACTGGGTCTTGGCGAGCACGTTGCCGATGCGAGCCATCTTCTGCGCCGCCTCGCCCTCCATCCCCTGGGCCATGTTGTTGAAGGTTATGCCGAGGATCTCGCCGACCCGGGCGGGCGCGCCGCGGGTGATCGTGGCGAGCCGGTGTGTGAGGACCGAGCCGGTCCGGGCGATGTCCTCCTCCAGCCCGGCGGAGTTCAGCGCGTACTCGATCTCCAGCATCTCGGACTCGGTGGCGAGGGAGTTCGCCGCCGCGCCGCGGGCATGGGTGCGGGCGCGGGCGACCGCCGCGTCGCGATCGCCGTCCCGCGCGTTGATGACGGTGCCGAGGAAGACGCCTTGCTGCTCGGGATCCATCGCCCGGCCGATCGCCCGGCCGGCGCCGTAGACCACGCCGGCCAGTCCGAGCATCCGGGTCCGTAAGGCGCCGAAGCGGCCGGCCACGCCCTGGACGCCGGCGAGCGCGCGTTGCTGGCCCTGGGTATGTTTGAGCGCGCGGCCCAGGCGGTCGTGCTGGCGCGCGATGTCGCCGATCTCCAAGCCGTAGGCCCTGGCCTCGCGCCTGGCGTCGCGGTAGCGCCGCTCGACGCGCTCGATGCCTTCGCCCAACCGCCTGCCGGAGCCGCCGAGCCTGGCTTGTTTGTCGCGCAGCTCGCCCAACAGGGTCTTGTACTTGATGACGTTGCCGGTGGCCCCGAGCCTGGCGTTGGTCTCCTTCCAGACCGCCCCGAGACGCTCGGCCTTCTGGCTCGCGGTCTCGGTCGCCTTGAGGTAGGATCTGGAGACAGCGGCGCCGATGACGACGCCGACGGAAAGGGCGGCGGCGTCTCCAATGGCCATCGTCTATCTCTTGCTGGGCTTGTGGTGGTCGGCCTGGTCCGCGATGCTCGTGCTCACCGGCGTGGCGGACGATTGGTTGACCGTGGTGATCGTCGGGTCTGTGCTGGCGGCCTTGACCGCGCTGCCTGCGGCGGTGATCTGGGGGGTGGTGGAATCCATGTGGATGGAACTCCGCCTCTACTTGTAGCCGCGCGCGATCCGCGCCGCTTCGCCGGCCCACCCGGTCAACTCTTCGATCGCACGCCAACGGCCGGTCTGGATCTACAGCGCCATCCTCGACGCCTCCACACGCGCCCGACACCGGGCGCTCCACGGCCAGGCCTTCGCCGCCGACGATCACGTCTGGGATGCGATCTACCCGCCCAACGGCTTCGGCTGCCGCTGCCGCGTCCGCTCACTCACCCGACGACAGGCCGAACGACGGCGAATCCGGGTCGCCACTAACACTGATGTCCACACCCGGAACCAGACGGTCAGGATCGACCGCGCCACCGGCGAGGTCACCGAGCGGCCGGTCGCCAGCGTCACCTGGCGCACCGCCGACGGCGCCGGGCGCGCATTCTCGCCCGACCCCGGCTGGGGCCACGCGCCCGGCATGGACTCGCCGCTGCGCCTGCGCCTGCCCGGCCAGCCAGCCCGCAGCGTACCGGGCCAGCCGGGTTGGAAGGACTATGGCAGGCCCGAACTCAAGGACATGGCCAGAGCGCAGCGGCTCGATCGTCTGGCCGGGGGCGCCTCACTCGAAGAGGCGCGCGCGATCCGCGACGAAGCGCTCGGCCTGTCCGCCGACAAACCCAGTCGGCGGGTGGTCACCCCGGTCGATGAGGTGCTCCTGGAGCGATCTCGCCTCGATCACATCGTCGAGAACCGCGACGATGCCCGCGAGCGCTACGCCAATCGCATCCTGCCGACCCTCGAAGACCCCGAAGAGGTCTGGCTCACCCTCTACGACAACGGCGAGTACAGAATGCGCTACCTCAAGCTCTACGACGACGACCGAAACGGCCTGTCGATCGTCACCGAGACCCCCGATGGCGCGCTGCTCTACAACTTCGTCCGCAGCGCCGATCGCTATATCGAGAATCAGCGCAGCGGCGTCCTGCTATACCTCAGGGAGCGATGAGTTGCGGCGGAGGAGCGCGCGAGGGGCACCGGCTCTCAAGAACGTGGTTTGGTCTCGGGCGACCTCCGCGCCGCTGTTCCGGACCCTCGGCGCCCGAGCCGGTCCGGCCGTCGCAAGCCTCAGCGCCCCTCGCACCCCCTCCAAGTAGACCCGATGAAGGCCGGAATCAAGTACGACGACGCCGAGGTCGCCAGGGCGCTCGACCGCCTGGCCGCCGCCGGAAAGTCCCTCGCACCCGCGATGAAGGAGATCGCCGCCGCGCTGGAGGACGCAGCCTTCGAGGCCTTCCAGACCGAAACCTCGCCGGACGGCGATCCCTGGGCCGGCCTCTCCGAACACACCAGGGCCAGCCGCGCCAGGCGACGCAAATGGCCCGGCCAGATCCTACAGGTCTCCGGCGATCTCGCCGGCAGCATGACCAGCGCCCATGACGCCTTCTCCGCCGTCGCCGGCACCAGCCTGGTCTATGCCCCCACACATCAGTTCGGCGCCGCCAGGGGCGCCTTCGGCGCCACCGCGCGCGGCCAACCCATCCCCTTCGGCGACATCCCGGCGCGCCCCTTCCTCGGGGTCTCCGACGAAACCCGACAGGACATCCTCGATGCCCTCGAAGACCACCTCGCCAAAGCGTTGATTTAAGCCCGCGAAAAGCAGTTTTTCCGACGGGTTTCCGGCAGTTCTACGCCAACGAATCACCAAGATTCCGAAAATAAGTTGCATTCCAAACGTTAATCCCTACCCGGGTTATTCCCAAATTTCTCCCTTGAGGAACCTCTGAATATGTCGGATGGGTGTACAGATTGAGTGCATGATTGTGGCCCGTTCATGTGGAGCTCGCAGTCATGCATCAGCAGACGTTTGCGATCTGGACTATGACAACAAGAAGCGCAGGACGCGGCGCGAGCGCTTCCTGGAGCGGATGGACAGGTTGATCCCGTGGGACCGTCTTGAGGCCCGGGTGGCGCCGGACGAGACGACGATCCTGAATTTCCGTCGCCGTCTGGAGCATCACGGGCTCGGTCGAGGCCTGTTCGAGGAGATCAACGGCCATCTGGCCGAACACGGCGTGATCTTGCGGGCAGGCGCGATCATCGACGCGCGCATCGTCGCAGCGCCGTCGGCGGCGAAGAACAAGGGGAAGGAACGTGACCCGGAGATGCATCGGACCAAGAAGGGCAACCAGTGGTATTTCGGGATGAAGCTGCATATCGGCGTCGACAACCGGCTGGGCTCGGCGCACCGCCTGGAGGGCGCAGCGGCGAACGTTCACGACCTCACGCCGTCCGCGCAACGCCTGCACGGCGAGGGGAAGGATTTGTCGGCGGACGCCGGCTGCCAGGGGATCGAGAAACGCACCGAATGCGAGAAACGCGAGGCAGGTTGGCGCATCGCCATGCGGCCGGGCAAACGGCGGGTTCTGGATCCCGACAGTGCGGCGGAGAAGGCCGAGCAGCGGAAGGTCAGCGTCCGCGCGAAGGTGGGGCATCCGTTTCGGCTGGCGCAGCGGGCGTTGGGGTATGACAAGGTGCGCTACCGGAGGCTGGAGAAGACTATTCGGCAGCTGGCGCTGCTGCCGGGCTTCTCGAACCCGATGACCGCGCCCCCGATGACCGCGCGCCCGCATCCGGCGTGACAGTGATGGGCGCAGTCTGCCCGGACGGCCCCCCACGGGGCCGATCGGGGCGAAATGGCGACCATTACCGGCCCCGTGAACGCGCTCTCAAGGCGCAAACACCCAACAAACCGCAAAAACCTCCACCGTTGCGGAAAATACCTCCCAAATCAGAGGGTCCTTAAGGTCAAAACTTTGCAACCGCCACCCCAATTTGTATTCTAAACGTCATCCTCCACGGCCGGAGCATCAAGCAAGGTGGCGCGGGGAGATCGACCGGGAAACAGGCGTTCTGCTGCAGCGGTTCCTGAAGGCCGGTCCCGAGGAGTTGGAGATGGGGCGCCGCGTGAACCGGGAGTTGACCAGGAAGATGTCGGTCATGGCGTTCGTCCGCTCGGCGCTGCTCCAGTACGTGCAGATCCGGTGCGTCTACGAACGGGGGAACTACTGGTCCCCGGAACTGGCGGAGTGCTCTGCCCCGCCGTTCTGAGACGCCATTCTGAGCCGGTGGGAAACATCGCACCGAAATCGGGAAATACCGGACAAAACCGGCTTTTCGATCCTCGGGACGCCCGGCTTGCAGATCTTCTCAAGCAACGCGCGGCGGCAGCCAGCCCTACTTCATCTCGAAGACCAGCTTGCCGCGCAGATGGCGCGATTCGCTCACCGCCTGGGCCTCCCTGGCCGCCGACAGCGGGAAGCGGCGGATCTCCGGCGCCCACACCGCGCCGGCCGCGAGCAGTTCGAGGATGCGCTCCAGATGCACCCGGTCGCGCCCGACCCTGGGGCGGAGCGAGGTCACGTCGTCGCGCGGCGACTCCGGCGGGCTGGAGCCCGAGGCGATGAAGGCCGCCCGCCCGCCGGGCTTGAGCACCTGGAACGAGCGCCGGGTGACGTCGCCGCCGACGGTATCCAGCACTGCATCGCAGCCGGAGACGACCTCGGCGAAGTCCCGTGTGCGGTAGTCGATGATCTCGTCCGCGCCCAGGCCGCGCACGTAGTCGTGGTTGGCCGCGCTCGCAGTGGTGATCACCCGGGCACCGATGTGCGTGGCGACCTGGATGGCGAATCCGGCGACGCCGCCGGCGCCGCCGTGGATGAGGATCGTCTCGCCCGCGCGGAGCTTCAGCGTATCCTCGACCGAGACCAGGGCCGTCAGCCCGATCAATGCGAGCGCCGCGGCATCGACATGGGAGACCGTCTCGGGCTTCGCGGCGACGATCGCCGCCTTGACCGCGATCTTCTCGGCATAGCCCCCCTCCTGGCCGCCCTCGCACACGCCGAAGACCGCATCGCCCACGGCGAAGTCCGTAACGCCGTCCCCGAGCGCGACGACGACGCCGGAGAAGTCCCGTCCCAGGACGTGCGGAAACGTCGAAAGCGCGCCGTAGCCGCCCGCGCGCACCTTCCAGTCCGCGCCGTTGACGCTGGCCGCATGGATGTCGATCAGGACCTCGCCCGGCCCCGCCACCGGGTCCGGCCGGTCGCCGTATTCGAGCATCTCCGGCCCGCCCTGCCCGGTGATATAGGCTGCTTTCATCGCTTCCTCCCTGTTTGCCGGACGGGACTTTAGCGCATTTGCCGGACCGGGGAAGCCGGGCCCCACCGACGCGCCAAGCGCGGCCGGCCAGCCGGACGGGCGGAATTCGCACCCGTCCGGCTGGCCGTGCGGCTATAATTGCCGAAGCTGGACAGGAGCGCGCGCGGATGCTGGAGCTCTATCACCACACCATCTCGGTCTGCGCCCAGAAGGTGTGGCTCGCGCTTTTCGAGAAGGGGATCGAATGGCGGGGCCACCACGTCGATCTGATGAAGTCCGAGCAGATCTCGGCCGCCTATCTCGCGCTCAATCCCAAGGGTGTCGTGCCGACCCTGGTCGTCGACGGCCGGGCGGTGGTCGAATCGACCATCATCCTGGAATATTTCGAAGACGCCTTTCCGGAGGTCTCCCTGCGCCCTGCATCGTCGCTCGACCGGGCGGCGATGCGGGTCTGGGTCAGGATCCCCGACGATGGGATTCACGCTGCCTATGGGACGGTGAGCTATGCCGCGGCCTTCGCCGACCAGGTGCTGGCCTTCCACGGCCGCGCGGCGCTGGAGCAGCGGATCGCGAAGCTGCCCGATCGGGACCGCGCGGCGCGCCAGAACGAGCTGTTCGAAAAGCGCATGGGTGCATCGTTCCTGGTCGGTCACATCCGCCTGTTCGACAAGATGCTGCGCGAGATGGAGGCCGCCTTGTCCGACCGGCCGTGGCTGGCGGGCGATGGCTTCGGCCTCGCCGAATGCGCGCTCCTGCCCTATGTCTGGCGACTGGAGCGGCTGAATCTTGCGGAGATGTGGGCCGACAAGCCGCACCTTGCCGGCTGGCTCGCGCGAGCCAAGGCGCGATCGAGCTGGGACGCGGCGATGGAAGCCTTCCCGCCCGTCGGCCCGCATGACTACGACTACGACCTGACGTCCAAGGGCGTGAGCCACTGGCCGACGGTCTCCGCCATGCTGTCCCAGTGAACGCCGCGCTGCTCGCCGTTGCGGACCATAGCGGAGATCCGTCTCAGCCGGCCTTCTTTCTGCGCGGCCTGGGATGTTTGGCGGGCAAGGCGGCGGCGTAGGCGAGGCCGTCGGCGATCCAGGCCGCGAGGGCGGCCGGGTCGGCCCTGATATCGTCGGGCGCCCGCAGGTATTCGCGCATCTCGCGGCCGGGCTTGGGCTCGAAGATTTCCGCCAATTCGGCGCGCGCGGCACGGGTCTCTTGGGACGCGCACGATCACGCCGTCCTCGTGGATGCCGGTGAACATGTTGTCGTTGATGAAGGCGCAGGGGCAGCCGAACATCTTGCGCCGCTCGATACGCGGATCGTCCGGCAGCGCGGCATCGAACGCCTCGATCAGGGCTGCCAGCGCCTTCTTCCAGGCCATCGGACGCTCCTCAGCTCAGCCGGCGGCGGGCCAGTACGCTCGCCTGCTCGATCGCAACCACCAGCGCGAGCACGACCAGGGTCAGCGTGGCGACCTTCTCGTAATGGAATGCCCGCGCATAGAGCTGGATATAAAACCCGATCCCGCCGGCGCCGACCAAACCGAGGACAAGCGATTCGCGCAGGTTGAGCTCGAAGCGGAACAGCGTGTCGCGGGCAAGCTCCGGGCCGATCTGGGGAATCACGCCGAAGCGGACGACCTGCGGCCAGGCCGCGCCGGTGGTGCGCATCGCCTCGATCGGCCCGCTTGCCGCGGCCTCGAACGCCTCGGCGTAGAACTTGCCGAGCATCCCGGCCGAATGCAGCGCGATGGCGATCACGCCGGGCAGCGGCCCGAGCCCGTAAGCGCTGACGAACATCAGGGCCAGGAGGATCACCGGGATGCCCCGCAGCGCCCCCATCAGCCATTTGACCGGCTGGTGGACCCAGGCCGGGGTGAGGTTCGCCGCGGCCAGCAGACCGAGGCCGAGCGACAGGACGGCGCCGAAGACGGTGCCGAGCAGCGCGATCTGCAGGGTCTCGACCATCGCCCGGAAGACAGTTCCGGCGATGCTCAGGTCCGGCGGCGCCATGCGGGCGAGGAAGGCATGCAGGCGCGGCAGACCGTCGCCGAGCTGCATCGGATCGAATCCGGTGCCGGCCCAGGCCCAGGCGACGGCCAGCACGATCCCGAGCAGGAGCGCCGCGCGGGCGAGGGTCTCACGCCACGTGGCTTGGCGGGTCCTGGCGCTCATGCGCGCGCTCCGGGGGTTCGGCCGGCGCGACGACCCGCGGCGGCAGGCTGCGGCCGTAGATCCGCCGCAGCGCCGCGGCATCGAGGGGTGCGCCTGCGGCGCTGTCGAAGACGATCGTCCCGTCGGACAGGCCGAGGATGCGCTCGGCGTGCGCGCCCGCGAGTTCCGGGCGGTGGACGACGGCGATCGCGGTGATCGCGTGGGCACGGGCCTGTCCCATCACCAGCGCCAGGATGTCGTCGGCCAGTACCGGATCGAGCTGGCTGACCGGCTCGTCGGCGGTGATCAGCTCGGGCTCCTGGGCCAAAGCGCGGGCAACCGCGACGCGCTGGCGTTGCCCGCCGGAGAGCGAATCGGCCCGCCGCATTGCGAGCCCGCCGAGCCCGGTGGACTCGATCGCCCGCATGGCGGCCTCGTGGTCGGATTCGGAGAAGATGCCGAACAGGCTCGGCAGGACACCGGTTCGCCCGAGCCGGCCGCACAGCACGTTGCGCAAGACCGAGGCGCGCTCGACGAGCTGGAACTCCTGGAAGATCGCCGCGTTGCGCCGGCGAAAACCGCGCCCGCGCGCCGCCGCGCCGGCGAGATCGACGCCATGCACCGCGATCGTCCCGGCATCGGCCGCCGCCAGGCCGTGGAGCGCACGCAGCAGCGTCGTCTTGCCCGAGCCGCTGGGTCCGATGATCGCGACCGGCGTGCCGGCCGGGATCGACAGGCGCTCGATCGCGAGCGCCGGCGGCCCGCCTGCCGCGTATCGGAGGCACAGATCGGCGATGCGGACGGCCTCGCTCATCGGCCGATCAGCCCATGGGCGCGGGCGAGCCGGGCAACCGCCTCATAGGCCGCGTGGTCGGGCCTGACATAGCCGTCCGGCGCATAGACGTGCGTCAGGAGACGGCGCTTGCCGCGCTCGTTGAGCGCCAGCATCGCGGCCACGAAGGCTTCGCGAACCGATTCCGCGAGGCCCTTGCGGGCAATCACCACGTGGGAGGGGATCGGCGGGGTCTCGGCGAGCGTCCTCACCAGGCTTCGCTGGCCGGGATCGAGCAACAGGTCCGCATAGATGCTCACGCCCGCCGCATCGACAAGGCCGTTGGCGACAGCCTGGATCGCCTGCTGGTAGCCGCCGGCGAAGTAGACCGCGCCGAAAAACGCCTTGGGATCCTGGCCGCGCTCGAGATGACCCTCGGCGACGAACAGGTCGAGCGGGTAGAGATAGCCCGATTCGGAGATCGGATCAGCAAAGGCGATCGACTTGCCCTTCAGCGCGGCGAGACCGGCAATGGCGCTGCCGCGCCGCACGAAGATCGCGCCGGTATAGCTCGGCTTGCCGCGGTAGACCTCCGACAGCACCGCCACGGCTCCGGTTCGCGCCCGCGCGATGACGTAGGGCAAGGCGCCCATAAACGAAATGTCGGCCTTGCCGGCCTCCAGCGCCTCGATCGCCGCAGCATGGTCCTGAGTGACGTAGCCCGTCACTTTGCGCTGCAATGCGGTTTCGAGATAGCGGCCGATTTCCCGGACATCGCCCAGCAGCTTCTCGGGGTTCTGCTGCGGCACGAAGGCGAGCACCAGCGGCTCGTCGGCCGCCGCTTCGGGGCCGGCAGCGAGCCCCAGCAGCACCAGCGCGGCGGCGAGAAGCTCAGTAAAGCGCGGCCGCATCGCGCGCCTCCGCCTGTCTGTAGGCCGTCCACAGCCGCGCCGCCTCCCGCCACTCCCCGCGCCGGACCGAACCGGCGATCGCGTCGATTCGTGCGGCCAGCGCCTCGACCTTTCCGCGCGCGGCGACGTTGACCATCCCGGGCGCATCGGCGCGCAGATCGGCGCCTACGGTCTCCAGCAGCAGCAGCGCGTGCCTTCGGTCGCGCGCGGGGATCAGGGTCCCGAGCGTCGACAGAAAGGTCGAGGCTTCTGCGACGCTCATCTTGAAGCGGGTATTCCTCGCACCGAAGGTCTCGAACGGCGCCTCGCCGGTGCCGACCGCCTCGAGATAGGCGACGAGGTCGCAGCCTCGGTCTTCGCCAGCCCCAAGGCATAGCGCCGGTCGAACCAGTCGACGACCGCAGCGAGGTCGGACAGCGAGCCGTCGTGGAAATAGGGCGCCGAATAGCGAATGCCGAGCAGGGTCGGGGTATCGAAGGCGCCGTCCCGGGCATGGGTCGAGGCCGGCTTCGCCGAGCCGATGTCGTGCCGCTTGCCGTCGACGAAGTTGCCGTCGGGGATGTGGCAGCCCGCGCACGAACGGCCGGCCATCAGCGGATAGGGCCGGTTGAAGATCGCCTCGCCGCGCCGCGCCGCGGCGCTCGCCTTGGCGTTCAGCCGGCCGTCGCGGTAAAGCAGCGGCGCGGGCAGGAAGTCGAACTCGCTGAGGTAGGCGACCAGCGCGTCCAGCATCAGCGGGCTCGGCTCGGGCCCGGCGAACTCGCCGACGATCGCCGCGCGGGTGAACTCGCGCAACGAGGCGATCCGGCCGTCACGGCCGTAGGGCGCGGTAAACCGGATGCCGCGCAGGCTCGGCGTGTCGAGCGGATCGAAGCGGTGGTCGTTGGCCTTCGGGTTGAAGTACCCGCCATCAATGTCGATGCCGCCGCGGCGCCGGCTGAGGCCGGGGATGTAGAGCGCGTTGTTGATGTCGCCGCGGTTGTGGCAGGTCGAGCATGTCAGCCCCAGCGCGCGGGCCGGCCCGCCGAAGAGCAGCGGCGAATCGAACAGCATGTCGCCGTAGGCGACCAGGAACAGCTTCTTCTCGTCGATGCCCCGCTCCTCGAAATTGAGCACCAGCCGCGGCAGGCGGGCCTGTTCGAGGAGTGCGCCGTCGGGCGGCAGCCAGGCTTTGTCACGCGGCAGCAAATCCGGCGCGCCGACCTCAAAGGTTGCGGACAGATCGGCCGCCAGCCGGTCGATCACCGCCCCCGCGTCGGCCCGCCCGGCGCCCAGCGCGGTGGTCAAATCGAGCCAGGCAAGGCCGAGGCGCCGGTGTGCCTTGCCATTGCTGCTGCGCAGCGCGCCCTCGAAGGCGCGGTAGATCGATCGGGCGGCCAGCGCATCGGCGAGCGCGGCGCGCGGCCTGTCGAGCTTCGCCTTCGCACGGCCCAGCCGCGCGCGCACCGCGATCGAGGTCGCCCGCGCGACCGCGCTGTGCAAGGCGGCGACATCGCGCGCCTCGATCGCATCGCGGATGGCCACGCCGGGATCGCGGCCGGCGAACCCGGCGAGCCGGGCGAGGACGGCATAGGCGGGCTCGGCGCCGGCGTGGCGAAACTTTCGCGTGGCCGTTGCGTAGCGCTCCTCGATTCCCTCCCAATCGACAGGCTCGATCGCGCTCGCGAACACCGCATGGAGATGGGCCGCTGCGAGGGGATGCCACTGCGCGCGGCTCGGCACATGGGCCTCGGCGACGGGCGGCGCGCCCGCGGCGAACCAAAGCGCTGCCAAGACTGCGGACCACGTTCCGGCGACCACGCGCCGCAGTGTCGAAGCGCTGCGTCCCTGCTGCAAGAAAGTTTGTCCTGCCTGAATAGTTTAGCTCTGGTTAAGTTAATTAGTCTCGGCCAACAATTGTCAAGGGGCCGTCCATTGGGCATAGTCGGCCCGACCGGCTGACCGGACGAGGCCGCCTTGAACGAGCCGACCAAGCCAATGGCCAAGCAGGAGTCTGTCGGGCCCGGGCTCGACGGGCCGGCCCAGGCCCCCGACCTGCTGGCGCCGGACGCCCAGGCCGATCACCACCGCCAGACCCGCGCCGCCCGCCAGACCGAAATCGCCGAGGACTATGTCGAGCTGATCGCCGATCTGATCGATTCGACCGGCGAGGCGCGCGCGGCCGACATCTCGCGCCGGCTGGGCGTAACCCAGGCGAGCGTCGCCAAGATGATCGCCCGGCTGCAGCAATCCGGCCTGGTCGTCACCCAGCCCTATCGGGCGATCTTCCTGACCGGGGAGGGGCGGCGCATTGCCGAGGCCTCGCGCCGGCGCCATCAGATCGTGGTCGCGTTCCTGCTTGCCATCGGGGTGAGCGAGGAGGCCGCGCGTGCCGATGCCGAGGGGATCGAGCACCACGTGAGCGTCGAGACCCTGGCCGCCTTCGAGCGCATTGCCGCCGCCGGAGACGGCCAAACCTGAGCGGGCCGTCGATCAGCGGACCGCGAAACCGAGGCCGGTGATTCGCGACTTCGAATCACCGTCCGATCGCAACGCGCGCGGCCATCGTATGGGAAGGCAAAGCGGCGCCGGTGCGGCGGGCGCCGCGGCCGGAGTCGCATCCCGGGTCTTCGCCCGGCGGATTGCGGCTTTCCGGCGCTCTGGGCGCGTGTGCGTCTTTCCACAACATCTTGCGTCTGGGTTCAGCCGCGACACAAATCGAAGCGGGAATGGACATGGAACAAACGCTTGATTTGTCGGACATAATTGACACAAAAAGAGAATGAAATAAGAAAATTTTCTGACGACACGGCTCGGCGAAACCCTGTCAACCACAAAATATGGAGTTTTTGTCTTGCCTTACCACAAATTGTTGTGCAATATCCGCGTTCGCGTCGCCTTGCTGACCGATTCGGTTGCGGCTGGTTCGAGCCCTCGGGGCGGCGTTCCTTGATGGCGCCAATGCGTTCGGCCACTGTAGCCGGTTACAGGAATTCCTGCGGCGGGTCGAACGAATGAGGAGGGACGGCTTGCTCGATCTGGTTTCTTCGAAGCACGATCTGCTTCAGTCCCGGCGTGAGGTCGCGGTCGAGATCGACCGCGGCCGCGATTCTCTGCTGACCGATTTCGGCAGGGCGGTGCTCGATGACCGCTACTTGCTGCCCGAGGAGGGCTACCAGGACCTGTTCGCCCGGGTGGCCTCCCATTACGGCGATGATTCGGCCCACGCCCAGCGGCTCTACGACTACATGTCGCGGCTGTGGTTCATGCCGTCCACGCCGGTCCTGTCCAACGGCGGCACCGAGCGCGGCCTGCCGATCTCGTGCTTTCTCAACGAGGCCGAGGACAGCCTGGACGGCATCGTCGATCTGTGGAACGAGAACGTCTGGCTCGCCGCACGCGGCGGGGGTATTGGCAGCTATTGGGGCAATCTGCGCTCGATTGGCGAGAAGGTCTCGGCCAACGGCAAGACCTCTGGGATCATCCCGTTCATCCGGGTGATGGATTCGCTCACCCTGGCGATCTCCCAGGGCTCGCTGCGGCGCGGCTCGGCGGCGGTCTATATCGGCATCGACCATCCCGAGATCGAGGAATTCATCGAGATCCGCCGGTCGGCCGGCGGCGATCCCAACCGCAAGGCGCTCAACCTGCACCACGGCGTGGTGATCACCGACGCCTTCATGCGCGCGGTCGAGGCGGGCGAGGAATGGGCGCTGATCAGCCCCAAGGACGGCTCGCCCGTCCGCCGCCTCCAGGCCCGCGCGCTGTGGATCCGGCTGCTGACCAGCCGGATCGAGACGGGCGAGCCGTATTTCGTATACATTGACCATGTTAACCGCGCGGCGCCCGAGCACCACAAGCTTGCCGGTCTCCAGGTGCGCATGTCGAACCTGTGCAGCGAGATCACGCTGCCGACCGGACCCGATCACTACGACCGCGAGCGCACCGCGGTCTGCTGCCTGTCCTCTCTCAATCTTGAGACTTGGCTCGAGTGGCGCCAGGAGCCCCGGTTCATCGAGGACGTGATGCGCTTCCTCGACAACGTGCTTAGCGATTTCATCACCAAGGCTCCCGATTCGATGGAACGTGCCCGCTACGCGGCCGCCCGAGAGCGCTCGGTAGGGCTCGGGGCGATGGGCTTCCACTCCTTCCTGCAAAGCCAGCGCCTGCCGCTGGAATCCGCCCCGGCGCGGGCGTGGAACCGCCAGATGTTCCGCCATATTCGCGGCCAGGCCGATACCGCTTCCAGGCTGCTCGCCGCTGAGCGCGGGGCCTGCCCGGACGCCGCTGATTACGGCTTCGAGGAGCGGTTCTCCAACAAGATGGCGATCGCGCCGACCGCATCCATCTCGATCATCTGCGGCGGCTCGTCGCCCGGCATCGAGCCCAACGCGGCTAATGCCTTCACCCACAAAACGCTGTCGGGATCGTTTTCCGTACGCAACAAGCACCTGAAAGCGCTCTTGGCCGAGAAGGGCCGGGACACCGACGAGGTGTGGACCTCGATAACCGTGAATGAAGGCTCGGTCGGCCATCTCGACTTTTTGTCCGACGACGAGAAGGCGATCTTCAAGACCGCCTTCGAGATAGACCAGCGCTGGCTGATCGATCTCGCCGCCGACCGCACACCGTTCATTTGCCAGTCGCAGTCGCTCAACATCTTCCTGCCGGCGGATGTGCATAAGAAGATGCTGCACGAGATCCACTTCCAGGCCTGGAAGAAGGGCGTCAAGTCGCTCTACTACCTGCGCTCGCGCTCGCTCCAGCGGGCCGACGTGGTGTCCTCCAAAGTCGAGGTCGTCGCCAACAGCGCGCCCGGTCCCGCGGTCCCGCTGCCCGCGGCGGGCGGCGCCGACTACGAAGAATGCCTCGCCTGCCAGTAGGCGCGCCGCGGACAGGCGATTTCGTTGCTGACCGGTCGACAGGAAATGCGATCGGGCCAGCCCGCGCAGGGCCGGAAATTCGTGCACTCTCAAGCCGGTGGACGGCACGATCTGGCTGATTCGGCGCCTTCGCTGTACCGTGCGCCCTCTCTGCCTGCCGTCAACGTCAAGGGGCGGGCCAAGCCGGACCGTGATGGGATGGGCTCGATGTCGTTGTTGGAATCAAACGGGGTTTATAAGCCGTTCCGCTATCCCTGGGCCTATGACGCCTGGTTGATCCAGCAGCGAATCCACTGGCTGCCCGAGGAAGTCCCGCTGGCCGATGACGTAAAGGACTGGCACAACAATCTGAGCCCGCAAGAGCGCCATACGCTCACCCAGATTTTTCGGTTCTTCACGCAGTCCGACATTGAGGTCAATAACTGCTATATGCGCTACTATGCACGGGTATTCCAACCGACCGAAGTGCAGATGATGCTGGCGGCGTTCTCCAACATGGAGACCGTTCACATCGCCGCCTACTCGCATCTGCTCGATACCATCGGTATACCCGAGACCGAGTACCAAGCCTTCCTCCGCTACAAGGAGATGAAGGACAAGTACGACTTCATGCAGCAGTTCGGCACCGAAACCCGATCCGACATCGCCAAGACCCTGGCGGTCTTCGGAGCCTTCACCGAAGGACTGCAACTCTTCGCCTCTTTCGCGATCCTGCTTAATTTTCCCCGTGTCAACAAGATGAAGGGGATGGGCCAGATCGTCACTTGGTCGGTGCGCGACGAGAGCCTGCATACCGACTCGATCATCCGGCTGTTTCGCACCTTCGTCTCGGAGAACCCCGAGATCTGGACCGACGACTTCCGGCGCGAGCTCTATCTGATCTGCAACACCGTGGTCGAGCACGAGGATGCCTTCATCGATCTCGCCTTCGAGCTTGGCGGCGTAGAAGGGCTGGAGGGCAAGGAGGTCAAACAGTACATCCGCTACATCGCCGACCGCAGGCTGTCGCAGCTTGGCTTGCAACCGATCTTTCGGATCGAGCGCAACCCGCTGCCCTGGATGGACGAGATCCTGAACGGCATGGAGCACACCAACTTCTTCGAGAACCGCGCCACGGAGTACTCCAAGGCCGCCACCCAGGGCGCCTGGGACGAGGTCTGGGACGACTGAGCGATGGTGCCCGCCGCCGCCCAGGTCCCGGAACCGGGCGAGATCTTCCTGGACCATGTCGGCTGGTTCGTCGCGGATCTCGAAATCGCCGGGCGGGCATTCGAACGACTCGGTTTCGTGCTGACGCCCACCACCGTCCACGAGAACCGGGACGCCGCCGGCAGCCGCGTCCGAGCCGGCACCGCCAACCGCTGCGCGATGATCGAACGCGGCTATATCGAGATCCTGGCCGCAGTGCGGGGCATCGACAACCCGATTGCGGCCCAGTTCCGCGCCGCGCTGGCGCGACATGCCGGCATTCACCTGATCGCGTTCACCTGCGCCGATCCCGCGCGCGAAGCCGCCCGCCTGGAGGCCGAGGGTTTCGCGCCGCAGCCCGCGGTCGCGCTGCGTCGGCCGATCGAGACGGACGCAGGAACGACCGGAGAAGCCACGTTCTCGGTCGTCCGCCTGCCGCCCGGCGCCATGCCGGAGGGCCGCGTTCAGATGCTGAGCCAGGAGACGCCGGATACCGTCTGGCAGCGCTCGCTGATCGCGCGCGACAACGCGGTCGCCTCGCTTGCCGGGGTGGTGTCGTGCAGCGCGGATCCGGGCGAAGCCGCGGCCCGGTTCTCGCACTTTACCGGCCGGCCGGCCGACGGCCGCACGATCCGCCTCGACCGCGGCCGGCTCGATTTCTGCGACCCCGCGGGACTGGCGACGCTGCTGCCCGGCGCCAGGCCGCCGGCGCTGCCGTACAACGCCGCCATCGTCCTGGAGAGCGTCGATCCGGCGCGCAGCCGCACCTGTTTCGAGTCCGGCGGCGCCACCGTGACCGAGCTCGCCGATGGCGTCATCGCCCTGCCGCCCGAGGCCGCTGCCGGCGCCTGGATGGTGGTTCATGCCGCCGGCGCGGCATGGCCGGGCCGGGCCTGACGCAGGCTCCGTTCCGCCAGGTTCGCCGGGTTCGGCCTTGTACGAAGGCGGCAAAATCGAGCTGCGCAGCCGGGCGCCGGGGTCTCGCCGCCGATCAGCCGGGACCGCGGATCGCCCGCCAAACGCGCTCGGGCGTCGCGGGCAGGTCGATGTGGCGAACGCCGAACCCGGCAAGCGCGTCGACGATCGCATTGGCGATGGCGCCCGGCGAGGCCGCGGCGCCGCCCTCGCTGCCGGGCTTGATCCCGAGCGGGTTGCTCGGCTCCGGCACTTCCGCGAGCGCGGTCGTGAAGTTCGGCATGTGGTCGGCCCGCGGTATGGCGTAGTCCATGAACGAGGCGGCCAGCATCTGGCCGCTGTCCCGGTCGTAGCGGCAATTCTCCATCAGCGCCTGGCCGAGTCCCTGGGCCACGCCGCCGTGGGTCTGGCCGTCGATCAGCAGCGGATTGACGGCGCGCCCGACGTCGTCGACGGTGGCGTAGCGGACGACCTCGACCGACCCGGTCTCTGCGTCGACCTCGACCTCGCAGACATGACAGCCGGTGCCGAACACAGCTTTTCGGATGTTGACCTCGCCATCGGCGCCGAGCCGGCCGGCAAGATCCTCGCCCAGGTCTTCGCGCTCGGCGGCGGCCGCGGCCTCGAACAAGCCGATGCCGCGGTCGGTCCCGACCACGACGAAGCGGCCCTCGGCGTAGTTGATGTCGGCGACCGCTGTCTCCAGCACGCGCGCCGCGATGCGCTTTCCCTTGTCGATGATCGCGACGACCGCCTCGGCGATGACGATCGCGCCCATTCGCATCGAGCGTCCCGAATGCGAGCCGCCGCCGACCCGCGCGACATCGGTGTCGCCGTAATGGACGCGGACGGTCTCGAACGGCGCGCCGAGCAGTTCCGCGATCATCTGGGCGAATGACGTCTCATGCCCCTGCCCCGAGGCCTGGGTGCCGATGACCACGTCGACGACGCCGGCCGGCCGGACGTCGATCTCGGCGCGCTCGACCGGCGCGCCGGTCGAAAGGTCGATATAGCTCGCGAATCCGATGCCGCGATAACGCCCGCGGCGGCGCGAGGCCGCGCGGCGGGCGCCGAACCCGCCGCGATCGGCAAGGCCGGCCGCGACCTCGAGATTGGCCGGGAAGTCGCCGCTGTCGTAGGTCATGCCGAGCTTGTTGTCGAACGGCAGCGCGTCGGCCGCGATCGTGTTGCGGCGCCGGATCTCGACCGGATCGAGGCGCAGGTCGCGCGCCGCCATGTCGATCATGCGCTCCATGGCGTAGACCACCTCGGGCCGCCCAGCGCTGCGGTAGGGATATGTCGCCGCGGTGTTGCTCATCACCGCGCGGGCCCGCGCCGCGGCCGTCGGCAGCGCATAGGTGACCGGCATGATCTCGACGCCCTTGACCAACGGGATGAAGGAGAGCGGGTAGGCGCCGATATTGGAGAGGTTCGAGGTCCGAAGCGCGAGGATGCGCCCGTCCTCGGCAAGCGCGAGTTCGGCCTCGACCACAAGGTCGCGAGCCTGGCAGTCGGTCAGCATGGTCTCGGTGCGGTCCGAGGTCCACTTGACCGGCCGGCCGAGCCGCCGGGCCGCCCAGACCACCAGCGGGCATTCCGGATAGAGCGGGACGCGGGTGCCGAAGCTGCCGCCAACGTCCCTGAGCACCACCCGCACCTTGTCGTCGTCGACCCCGAGCATGCGGGCGATCGCGGCCTTGAACTGAATCCCGCCGCCGCCCGAGGTATGGAGCATGTAGCGGCCGGTATCGGCCTCGAAGATCCCAAGCGCGGCGCGCGGCTCCATCGGCGCGCCGGTGACGCGGGACAAGGCCGTCGCGATGCGGACGACGTGATGGGCGCGCTTGAAGGCCGCCGATGTGGCAGCCGCATCGCCGACGTCGCCGTCGATGCAGACGTTGCCGCCGGCCCCGTCCCAGACCGCCGGCGCATCGTCCTCCGTCGCCGCCTCGGTGTCGCTGACCGCAGCCAGCGGCGCGTAGTCGACCGAGACCAGCTCCGCGGCGTCGCGCGCGCGGTTCGGCGATTCGGCGATGACCATCGCGACCGCCTCGCCGACGAACCGCACGGTGTCGGCGGCCAGGGCCTGCTGCGCCGCGAGAAAGATCTCGGAGCCGTCGCGGTTCTCGATTCGGATGTCAGGCGGGCTCGACAGCAGGGGGTTGTTCGGAATCGGGCCGAGACCGTCGGCGTGACAGTCCGCGCCCGTCAGCACCGCCAGCGCGCCGCCAGCCAGCGCCGCATCCGCGTCGATCGCCCGGATGCGGGCATGGGCATGCGGCGAGCGCACCATGACTGCATAGACTTGGCCGGGAACGCTCACATCATCGGCGAAGCAGCCGCGGCCGGTGAGCAGGCGAAAATCCTCGACCCGCCGTACCGGCTTTCCGATCGTCGAAGGCATGCACGCTCTCCCCGTCTTTGCCCCGCCGTCACGCCGCACCGCCGCCCCGGTTCGGGGACGGCGGCGGTCGCCTCAGATGGGACGGCGCGTCGGCGGGGGACGTTGCGCCGACGAGATTCGCCATCATGGCGGTCGTGCAAAAATGGCCGATAGCGCCGACGATCTCCACCAGCCGCCGGTAGCCGAGCGCGGCGACGGCGGAGTCAAACCCTGCCTTGGAAAGCGTGCCCGTGCCGAGCAACTCCCCGGCGGCGGCGTGGACGGCGGCGTCGGTGTCGTCGCCGAACGCCGGCTGCTCGCCTGCGTTGATCGCGTCGATGACCGCCGGATCGAGACCGGCGCCGAGCGCGGTCCTGGCCTGCGCGCTCCAGGGATAGGCGGCGTTCCAGCGCCGTACCGTCATCAGCGAGACGATCCGGACCTGGACGGGCGTGAGCGCACAGTCCAGCAGGTGGGCGCTCGATTCGGTGTGCAGTCGCCACATTTCGGCCGAATAAGCGTAGCCGATCGCCGGGCCGGTCCCGACCCGGGCGTTGTCGGCGGCGACCTTGTCGTGGACGGCCCGCTGTTTGGCGGTCATCTCCTGGCGGCTCAAGACGGGGATTCTGGTCACCTGAGGCTCCTCGCTAAGATACGAACGGGGTGCTGTCTTCGCGGCAGCGTTCGAAGCCCGACTTCAACGCGTCGGCGTCGAGGCGGCGCCCGATGAAGACCATGTGCGACCGGCGTGCGCGCTCGCCCCAAGGCCCGATATAGTCGCCCTCCAGCATCATGTTGACGGCCTGAAGGGCGAGCTTCCGGTCTTCCCCGGCGATGGAGACAATCCCTTTGGTGCGGCAGATATAGCTTCCGCACCGGGCCAGGAGATCCCGCAGCCAGTCCTCGAGCCGGTTTGCGTTCAGCGGCGCCTCGCTCGTCAGCGAGACGCTGGCGATGCCATCGCCGTCGACATGATGACGGTCAGAACCGCCATTCTCATCCGCGATCAGCCGCGCCTCGATGCGCTCGAGATCGAAGCTGCGCCGGTCCAGAATGTCCCGGGCCGGCGCCTCGGACCGGTTGGCCCGCGTGATGGGGGCGAACGGGTTGAGCCCGCGCAGCCGGGCCTCGACCGTTTCGACCGGGACGGCCGCGTCGCCGACCTTGTTCAAGACGAGATGGTCGCTGAACGCGATCTGCTCGGCGGCATCGGTTGCGGCGTCGAGCTGATCCAGAATGCGGACCGCATCGACCATGCACAGGACGGAATCCAAACGGCATTGCGCGCCGATCACCTGGTCGGCGATCATCGTCTGGATGACTGGGCTGGGATTGGCAAGGCCGGTCGTCTCGATGACGATCCCGTCGATCCCCGGCTTCCCGGCGAGCAGAGATCGGAGGACGCGGATCAGGTCGCCGCGCACGACGCAGCAGATGCAGCCGCTGCTGAGCTCGATCAGCTCCTCGTCGCCGGCGTCGATCATCTCTCCGTCAATCCCGATCTCGCCGAACTCGTTGACGATGACCGCCAGGCGGCGGTCCGGGACCTGCGCGAGCAGCCGGTTGACAAGAGTGGTCTTCCCGGCCCCCAGATAGCCGGTCACGACGGTGACCGGGATGCGCGGGTCGGGCCTGCCGGATGCGCCGGCCAAAACTAGCTCCAGGGCATCAAGGAGACGTGGATCACCTCGCCGCTGCCGCCGACGGCGTTGATCGCCTCATGGGTGTCCTTCAGGCCGAACCGGTGCGTCGTGATCAGATCCAGCGCGAACCGGTCCGAGCTGAGCTGCTTGAGCGCGAGCTCGCAGCTTTCGTAGTTGTGGCCGCGCGCGGCTTTGATGGTGATGTATTTGTTGGCGATCTTGCCTAGGGGGAAACTCGGAAAATCAGCGACTTCACCCTGGATCAGAAGGACGCCGCCCTTGCGCTTGAGGGCTTCGATTCCGAGCAGCACGGGGATCGTGCCGGCACCGGCCGTGCAGTCGAGCGAGACATCGACCCCTTCGCCCGCGGTGATCCGGTCGATGCGCTCGAGGGGGTCCTCCTCGTCGACGTTGATGACATGATCCGCGCCCAGCCGTTTCGCGACGCCGAGCCTCTTGGAGTCCTTGGCGGTCCCGGTGACGATGATCAGGGAAGCCCCGGCCTGCTTGCAGGCGACGGTCTGGCTGAGCCCCTGCTGTCCCGGCCCCTGGATGAGGACGCGGCTGTCATACCCCACCGCGCAGTCGAACAGCGCCCACTGGATGCCGTTCGCCATCGGGGTCACGACGCCGGCGAGCTCGGCCGAAAGCCCGTCGGGCACCTTGTGAAGGATCGAATTCCACGGCAGGTACATGTACCGGGCGAAGCCGCCGAAGAGGTGTGGCGGCCGCTCGGCCAGGGTGTAGCCGAAGCGCAGGCCTTCGGGGTACCGGCGCCAGTCGGTGTACAGGCAGAGCCGGTAGTCGCCGCGATGGCAGTGCTCGCAGTTCATGCAGCCGACATAGTGCTCGACGAAAACGAGATCGCCTTCCTTCAGCCCGCGCCGCTTGCGGAATGTCCGACCGGCCTTGGCGATACGGCCGATGTTCTCGTGGCCCATGATGACCGGGCCTTCGAAGGGCGGCTTGGAGTAGAACTTCACGTCCGTGCCGCAGATGCCGGCGACCTCGACCTTCAGGAGGGCCGCCTCATCGGGAATATCCGGCATGTCGAACTCGCGGAATTCCGTGGTCTGGGACGCCGTGCGGACGGCCGCCAGCACTTTCTCTGTCACCCTTTCCCTCCCCGTCGACCTCGTTGACCGAGACTTAGCAAAGCGTCAGATTCCAAACAAGTTTGGCGCGCCGCCGCGCCTTCGGGGACGGAACCCGGGCGGCGGCAACCGGAGACGCGCAGGTGTTCAGGAGACTCGGGTCGGCGGCGGGTGCGCTCGATGACCTTACCCGGGTCGAAGCGCTCGTTCGCGAGCGGTTTCGGGTCGGCGGGCCCGACTTGATCCTGGTCTCGCAGGATGCAGCGACGCAGCCCGGCTTCCCCCCGGAAGAAACCAACGTGGTCTTCTGGAAGGACGACAAGCGGTACCGCCTGAAAGTCTTCGCGCCGGTTGCCGAGGTCGGAGACGCCGACCTGCCGGTGGGCTGGCTGCTGCCGGCGCTCGAAGACACCGGCGATGCGGAGTGCTGCTGAGCCGGCAATCCTCTGGTGGTTCGAATCTTTCGCTTCGAACCACTGGCTTTTATGTTGATGGATCAACTTATCGAGACATTTGAATGCGTTGTGGTCGCCAGATCATCATCGGCCGGGGGATTCAAATGTCTCGGTTGATCCACTAGCCGCCGGCACCGTCGAGAAAGCCAATGATCCGTTTCGGGGCGCTGTCCCCGGTCTGAGCCTCCACCGGAACGTCCCAGTACTCCGAACCGGACAGACATTCCTGCAGGTACCGCGCGGCCGAAATCGCGTGCGATTCATCGTCTCCCGGAACGACCAGAGCGGGGATCTCCAATTGCATCAGATCCTCCGGATCAGCGCCCGGCGCGGTATCGCGGTCGATCAGGCCGCGATACATCGACGTCACGGTGAGCCGGTAGCGCGCCGGATCGAGCGCGGCGTAGGCCTTGGCGAAGTCGTCCGCGTTGCGGATCGGTTGTCCCCAGGGACCGCCGCGGGGATCCTGCGAGAAGTTCTTGTTGTGACCGCGCACGAGATCGACGACGGCCTGAAGGCCGTGTTCCTCCACGAAGGCGAGGTGGCGGGCGAAGCGCTGGTGGGCGCCGATACGGTATCGCGGACCGCCCACCGGCCAGAACAGCACCATCGATCGCGTGCGCCCGGGATGGCGGACCCCGAAGGCCGTCACCGGACAGCAACCCATGCAACCGCCCATGATGTGAGCCTTTTCCACGCCCAGCGTGTCGAGCAGGCCGGCGCCCTGGCGGACGTAGTGCCGCCAACTGATCCTCTCCACCCGCCCTCCCGACCGGCCGTTCTCACGCCGGTCGAAGACGATGCACCGGTAGCGTTTCGGCAAATGGTCGAGGAGCCCGATGCGCTTGTAGATGCCGAGATCGGTCCACTGCTCGATGCGGGCATCAAAACCGCCCGGCGCATACATCAGGAGCGGCGGCCCATCGCCCATGACTGCGTAGCGCGTATCGATTCCGTCGATCTGTGCGATGGGCATGGGCGCGGTCGTCTCCGGGCGCGATGCGGAGGCTGCGGAAACCGCAGCTTACGATTTGAGTTCGCCGGTGAACAGGAGCCTCTGCCCCCGCCAATGACGGGTCGCGGCGATTCCTCGACAGCGGCCGCGCTACGAGCGGCCGGGAACCACTCCATGCTTCGCAAGGACGTTGACACACTCGACGCAAACCGGCGCCGACTTCCAACGGCGCGAGTCCGTCGGATGGCTCACGGACGTATGGCTGAGTCTCGCCCGGCACCGGATCAGAACGCGAGTCGCTTTTCGATCGTCAACGGGGCGGTCGCCAGCACGTCGGCGATACGCTCGCCGGCCTTGCCGGCGCCGTAGAGCGTGTCGCGCGGCCGCTCACGGGCGGTGAACAGGGCCTCGATCCCGCGGCGAATCGCGGCCCGGTCGTAGTCGACATGGACGACGTTGCGGCCGCGGTCCCGGCCTTGCTGGCGGCTGCCGATGTCGATCGCCGGGACGCCGAGAAAGGAGCATTCGCGGATCGCAGCCGAGGAATTGCCGAGGATCCCGTTGGCGTTTATCAGGAGCGACAGGAAATCGAGCGGCTTGAAATTGCGGTAGAAATGGACGCGCGGCAGCTCGTCGCGTTCGCGGAAGGAGCGAATGCTCTTGGACGTCACGTCCGATCCGGCATCGACGTTGGGCCAGAACCACAGCGCCGGTCGATCCGCCTCGGAGACGGCGCGCAAGGTCTCCTCGATGTGGTAGCGGGCGTGCTCGAACTCGGTGGTCACCGGGTGCTGCAGAACCACGACATAGCCGTCCGCCAGGCTGAGCTCGGCCCCGACGCCGCCATAGCCGCCGACCACGGCCTCGATGTCGCGCGGCTCGGCTTCGAGCGCCCGACGGGCGAGGTCGATCGACGGGCAGCCGGTGATGTGAACCGCCTCGGGCCGCTCGCCCATGCGGATCAGCCGGTCCGCCGCCGCTTCGGAGGCCACGAGATGCAGATCGGCGAGCTTGGTGACCGCGTGGCGCACCTTCTCGTCGATCGAGCCGGTGATCTCGCCGCCCTGGATGTGGGCCAGCGAAATGTTCATGTAGGCTGCCGCGGTCGCCGTCGCCAGGGTCTCGAACCGGTCGGCGATCGTCACCACCATGTCCGGCCCGAGGTCGTCGAAAGCGGTCGCGAACTCGGACAGCCCGAGCCCGGTCGACTTCGCCGAGGTCACCAGATTCTCGCCTTCGAGCACCATGTAGACACGCCGGTCGATGGTGAAGCCTTCGGCCTCGATCACATCGAGCGCGTTGCCGTAACGGTCGAGCAGCGCGGACGCCGCAACGACGAGCTGCAGCTCGATTCCGGGATGCGCCCGCATCGCCTCCAGCGCGGTACGGATTCGCGCATAGCTCGGCCGCGCGGTGACGACGACGCAGACTTTGCGTGGCATGGCCGGTGGGTCCGTATCCCCGCGTGTTACGTCTACCCGGCGGATCGGATCTCGAAGATGCGACCGGATATTTCCGCGACTGCCGGTATCGGTCGGTTGAGCAGAGTGGCTATCCGCCGTACGCGCTCTTCGATTTGTGCCACCGGAGTTGGTGGAAACTTGTGGTTGATGTATGCTGGGTGGCTAGGCGCTGTGTCTCTCAACGCAGCGGCCGACTTTTCGAGCCGACGGACCATTGAATTCGTCCATCCCTTCACCCGCTGAAGCCTCGGCGCTTCAATTTGCCTGGCATCCGCACGCGCGACGATGGTATCCGCAATTCTTTCGGCGCTAAGCTTGCCGTCCAGACTATTGACCATTATGCCTAGATTCTGCCCGACTTCGTCGTCGCGACTCTCCGTTTCGGCACCGTAGGCGACTGCATTAATAAGCTCTTCTGGCGTCCGTGCCTCGAAACTGACGGATAGCGGCTGAGCACTCTCGAATTGGCCGCCGTCCACGGGTCGGTATATGATGGGCCGCCGGCCGAGCAAAGCCGCCTCCACCGCGGTGGTACAACCATTGTGGACGATCGCGTCGGCGCCTAGGAGCCAAGGCACGAGTTGGTCGTCATATCGGATCTGGATGTTCTCAAGCCCGCGCGCCGCCTCCGCCCAGCAAGATGGATCCTCGGAGGGATGAGGTCGAACAACAATGGTCCGGTCCGGAAAGGCGACCGACAATCGCGGCAGCACTTCGATGAATGCCCGGAAAACAGCGAGCCGGAATTTTAGGAAACTCTCCGAATGCCGTGACCGCTTCGCCAACCGTAACAACACCCGGTCGCCGGACGGACCGAGCACGCGCGGAGTCAGCGCATGGTTCAGCCAGCCAAAATTCGAGTTCACCAGCGCAAAGGAACCCACCTCTGCCCGCAGCGAGTTGGCGCGATCCTGGTACAGCAACCGCATCTCGGGGCGCAACAGGTCCACTCGAGGATTGCCGGTCTGAAAGACGGTGACTCCAGCAGGATTGGTCACCGGTGCCAGGGCGTGGGTGTGTTGGTCGCCCCACGAGAAGATGGTGTCGATAAGCCCGACGGTGTTCGGATCGACTCGTCGTTGACGATAGGTTTCCGGGCCACCAGCGGCCAGAAATTATCGATCTTGGCGGTCAACGGATAGAAATCGTGAACGTTACGGAGCGGCCTCGTTAACGACGATCTGAGGGACGGAAGTCGTAATCCAGCGCCATCCGTAGTTCGGTGGTCGGGCCATGCGCGACATCGGCACGCGCGGGAAGGCAAGGCCCGTGAAATAGAGCTCGGTCATCTGCTCGGCCCGGTGGGAATGAAACTCGCCGGCGAAGCGCCGGTACTCGTCATCGGTCATCAGGCAAGTGTCGATGGTGTGGCCCACGGGTGTTGGTCGAGGCGTAGCGATACGGCCCGAGGAACGGGAGAAAGGAAAAATGCTTGATCACGAACAGAGCGCCTGGGTTAGCCGATGCGCTGACTGCGCGGAAGATACTGTCCCAGTTTATCTGGGATATGGTCGATCGCCTGAATCATAGAAAAGCATCGAACTTCTCGTCCAGTTCTTCGATGTCATGGGCGCCGGACTCCCGGCAAAGCGAAACTCCTTGCCGGGAGTCCGGCGATAAGCGAGCGACGCCGGCCGTATGCTGAAATGTTGATCGCTGGTCAATGCGCGATAGCTTTCGAAGTCGAGTACGTTCGGGCTTTTCTCGGCCACGAAATCAGCCAACTCGGCGAACAGGTCGTCGCGGTCGTGGGCTTTTCTGCCAGCTAGGTCGTCGCGGTCGTGGGCTTGAGCTTTGTGTTCAGCGTCGAGAAACGGGTCGATGCCGACCGCCGAGCCGAGACCGGTGAACTCGAGCATGAGGCGCGGGATCATTCCGTTGCCCGTGCCGATGTAGCGAGAGGTTTCTTGCCTTTGATGTCGACATCGGCGCGGTCGATTAGATCGATGAACTGGTGTAACTGTAAGATGACCCGGCCACGCTGCCGCTCGTGGACGATCCCGGCCGGCGGTGGATCCCAGTAGTTGGTGCCGGGGCTAGTCGGGTTGAGGAACGGCAGGAGAAAATCGTCGGATACTGGCAGCTTGACGCCGTTGTCGATGCCGTCGCCAGCGTTGTCAATTCGTGCTTTCCCTTGATTTAACAGCCGCAGCAGGATGGAGAAACCCTCTCGCCGATTCTCAAGTCAACCAAGCGTTTACAGTATAGCGCGGCACAGCTCGGTCGAACCTTATATCTGGTATTCCATCCTTCTGTCAACAGGATCTTTGATCAGCGGACTGGCGGGCGCAAACCTCAATCCCCGACCCCTCCCATCTAAAGCGCAAAACCGACGAAACCGTCATGCCCGTGAATGCACCGGCCCGGCGACCTCGGTCATTTTGCCTTCCCGCACTGGCAACCATTTGAAGCCCGGCTGCTTAGCATGGCCGGTGGGCGCACGCCATTCGGACGCCGGGAGGGTAGTGTCTCAGTTTGAAAAGCTGCGGCCTCGGCTTGTTGAACCGGGGCCGCGAATCGGAGATCGATCGGAAGCGGTAGACCAAGCCCAGGCGCACCGCCGCCGGAGCCTTCAGGCGGCCGTTCGCCCCGGGCCCGGCGACCCGCGTAGCCCGCCTTCCGACGCTCTACTTCACGCACTACAACTTCGTGCGCATCCACAAGACGCTGAAAGGCGCCCCGGCGATGGCGGCGGGCGTATCGGACACGCTGCGGGACATGGAATGGATCACCGGGGAATGGATCGTCGGCTCGATCGACGCGCAGGCGACGAAGCCGAAGCGATTCGATCCAAACTTGAGACACTACCGCCGGGAGAACGCCCTTCCGCGCCGCCATCGGGGATGCTAAATACCTTGCCGTCACATGAAGAACGCTCGCCGATCTGGTGGGAGAAATCGGAGTATGGGTGGGAGTGAGCGCTTCCGGAACGACGCTGCTGGTGCCGGTCGAGATCCAGGTGCGGGAGTTCGATTCGAAGCTCCTGCTGTCGTGCGTCGCCGTCGAGGCAGGCTTTCGGGTTGTGCTCGGCTCGCAGACCCGGATACGCCGCCGGATCGACAGCTTCCCGCGCGGCATCTATCTCGCCAAGGACATGGGCCCACGCAAGGTCCGAATCTTCAAGATCCTCGAGGATCTCGGGCACCGGATTCTCGGCTGGGACGAGGAAGGGCTCGTGCGCGACTCGCCAGACTACTATTACAAGATGCGGATCTCGCCCGAGACGCTCAATAAGGTTTCCGGCTGGTTCGCCTGGGGCGCGGAGGACGCCGAGACCTTGCGGGCGCATCCCAGCTACACGGGGTTTCCGATCCATGTGACCGGCAACGTGCGCTTTGACATGCTGCGCCCGGAGTTGCGTGAGTTCTACCGCCCCGAGGCCGATGCGCTGAACCGACGGTATAGGCACTTCATCCTCATTAATACCAATTTCGGCCGATCGAACCACTTCCTGCCGAAGCACACCGTCAATTTGCAGAAGCTGGCGGCCGATCTGGGCGAGAAGGATACGAACTGGGATTACGCGCTCGCGCTGCACCGCGACGACCTGTTTGTGCGGTTCCAGAAGATGATCGCAGGCCTCGCGCGCGCCTTTCCCGGCACGACAGTGGTCATCCGGCCGCACCCGGCCGAGAGCCACGACGTCTGGCGGGAGGCGGCGGCCGGTTGCGCCAACGTCGCGGTCGTCCACGAAGACAGCGTGATCCCTTGGATCATGGCGAGCGAGGTCGTGATCCACAACGGCTGCACGACGGCGGTGGAGGCCTTTCTGCTCGATCGGCCTGCGGTGGCCTACAAGCCGGTCGTCTCCGAACGGTTCGACCGGCACCTGCCGGATTCGCTGAGCTTTCCCGCCTTCGACATGGATGAACTGATCGGCCATGTCGGCGCGGTCCTGGACCGATCGGCGCCCGCGCGGCGGACCGTCGGCCAGAAGGAGACGCAGCGCCGATATCTGGCGCCGTCGAACGGCAAGCTCGCGGCCGAGCGGATCACGGAGATCATCATGCGGACGGACAACGCACCGAACGGGACCTCCCCCTCGGCGCTGTCTCGGCTCCGAGGCATTGTCCGGGCCGGCGAAAAGATCGCCAACTCTTTCGTCCCCGGCACGACGGACTGGAAAGTCTACGAAAGCCACCGCTTCCCGGGCATCACGCCGGAGGCGGTCGAGGAGCGCATCGGCCGCCTCGGCCGGCTGCTGAACCGTTTCGACCGGGTGCGCGTGGGCAGGCTGTCGGAGGGCATATTCGAGATCACGGCGTAGCCGGGCCTCGCACGGCCGCAGGCCGACTGATGGGCGAAGCGGCGGCTGGAGGTCCTGAGCTGAGCGGATCGCCGGATGAGGCGGATTGCGATCATCCCCGCGCGTAGCGGCAGCAAGGGCCTTCCGGACAAGAACCTGCAGGCGGTGGCAGGCGGTTCGTTGCTGGCCCGCGCCGTCCGCTGCGCCCTGGAGTCCGATCTGTTCGAACGGGTTTACGTCTCCACCGACAGCGCGGCCTACGCCGAGGCCGCCGCCGCAATGGGGGTCGAGACCCCCTTCCTGCGCCCGCCGGCGCTCGCCGCCGATGACAGCTTGGTCGCCGATGCGATCGCGTTTACGCTCGACGCGTTCGAGGCGCGCGGCGCGCGGTTCGAGACGCTCTGCCTTCTCGAACCCACCTCGCCGCTCAGAACACCCGAAATCGTGCGTTCGGCGGTCGATGCCGCCGAGACCGAGGGGTGGGATGCCGCCTTCACGGTGAGCCCGGTTCCCGTTCACCTGCACGGACTTAAGCAGTACGATGTCGATGCGGACGGCGCGGCGCGGTTCTGCTTTCCGGGCGCGCGGGCCAATATCAACCGCCAGGAGCTCGCGCCGACCTATGTGCGGAACGGGCTGTGCTATGCGGTGCGCATCGAGGCCTTCCGCGCCGTGCACAGCATTCATGGCCGGCGGGCAAAAGCCTGTATAATCAAGGGCCCGGCCATCAGCATCGACAGCGCGGAGGACCTCGAGGAAGTCCGCCGCCTGATCGGGCGCCGGAGGGCCTTGCCGTGAGGGAGGATTCGATGACCACTTGGCTCGATGCGCCCGGCCCGACCGCGCCGTGCACGGTCATCGCCGAGATCGCCCAGGCCCATGACGGAAGCCTCGGAACGGCGCATGCGATGATCGATGCGGCCGCCGCGGCCGGCGCCTCGGCGGTCAAGTTCCAGACCCACATCGCCGCCGCCGAAAGCTCGCCCGAAGAGCCGTGGCGCACCCGGTTCAGCCCCCAGGACGAGACCCGCTACGACTACTGGCGGCGGATGGAGTTCACTGCGGACCAGTGGGCCGGGCTCGAGCGCCACGCCGCGGAGGCCGGGCTGTCGTTCCTGAGTTCACCGTTCTCGATGGAAGCCTTCGCGCTGCTGTCGCGCGTCGGGGTCGCCGGCTGGAAGGTCGCCTCGGGCGAGATCACCAATGCCCCGATGCTGGACGCCATGGCCGTCTCGGGCAAGCCGGTGATCCTGTCGACCGGCATGAGCGCGCTCGACGAGGTCGACGCGGCGGTCGCGCGGATCGCGGCATCGGGGACCTCGCTGGCGCTGCTGCAATGCGCCTCGGTCTATCCGACGACGCCCGAACATGTCGGCCTCAACCTGCTGGCCGGGTTCCGCGAACGCTACGGCGTCGCCGTCGGGCTGTCGGACCATTCAGCGACGATCTTCCCCGGCGTTTGTGCGGCCTATCTCGGCGCCCAGGTGATCGAGGCGCACCTGACGCTGTCCCGCCGCGCCTTCGGCCCGGACGTGGCGGCCTCGCTGACAACCGGGGAGCTGACCGAGCTGGTCCGCGGGGTGCGCTTCGCCGAGGCGATGCGCGAGAACCCCGTCGACAAGTCCGCCGTTACCGAGGCGGCCGAGCCGTTGCGCCGGATCTTCATGAAAAGCCTGGTCGCCGCGCACGATCTTGCGGCCGGCGAGACACTGACCGCCGCCGCGCTTTCGGCACGCAAGCCCGGCGCCGGCATCCCGATCTCACGCCACGACGAGTTCGTCGGACGGGTGCTCGCCCGGCCGGTCAGGCGCAACGCGCCGCTGGTCGAGGAAGACTTCGCGTGACGCCGCTTCCGCGCCACCGGCCGGGCCGATAGGGGCCGTGCGGGCAATCCTGACCATCTTCTTTCGGGCCGAGGACACGCGGCCGTGGCTGGTGCTGCTCTGCCTTGTCATCGCCGGCGCGCTGGGCAGTGTCGGCTGGGCCAGCCTGCTTCCCCTGCTCTCGCTCTCGACCGGCGGGCTGGAGAACGATTCCTCGCTGCCGACCAGCCTGGTCCGCGACGGCTTCGCGGCGGTCGGCCTGGCGCCCAGCGTCGGTTCGCTGATCATCCTGGCGGTCGGCAGCATCGCCTTGAAATGCGTCGTCCTGATGCTGGCGATGCGCTATGTCGGCTATACGGTCGCGACCGTCGCCACCCGGATGCGCGTCCGCCTGATGGATCAGCTCCTCCTTGCGCGCTGGAGCTATTTCACCCAGAAGCCGATCGGCCGGATCGCCAACGCGATCAGCAACGACGCCACCCGGGCCGGGGATTCCTACCTCCAGGCGGCGACGTTCATCGGCAACGGCGCCCGGACCGTGGCCTATACGGCGGTGGCGGTGCTGGTTTCCTGGAAGCTCGCGCTGCTGGCGCTGTGCATAGGCGGGGCGATCGCGGCCTCGCTCAGCGTGCTGGTCCGCATCACCCGCAAGGCCGGGCTGCGGCAGACCCAGCGGACATCGGAGCTGGTGACCTATCTGAGCGATGCGCTGGGCAACATCAAGCCGCTGAAGGCGATGGCCCGCCAGGAGAGCTTCGCGCGGCTGAGCCAGGACAGGATCGCCAGGCTGCGCAACGCGCTCAGGCGCCAGGTGATCTCGAATCACGCGCTGAAGAATGCCCAGGAAATCCTGATCTCGATCTGCATCGGCGTCGGCTTCTATCTCGGCGTGACGATCTGGGAGGTGTCGTCTGCCGAGCTGGTGGTCATCGGGCTGTTGATGTTCCAGACCATCCTCAGCGTCGGGCGCATGCAGCAGCAGTTCCAGAAGACCCTGCTGCTGGAAAGCGCCTATCTGTCGCTGCAGGCCCTGATCGAGGAGGTCGAGGCGGCGCGCGAGCCGCTCGGCGGTATCCGCGCGGCGGTGTTCAACGAGGCCTGCCTGCTCGATGGGGTAAGCTTCGCCTACGGCGACCGGCGGGTGCTGGACGACGCCTCGATGGAGATTCCGGCACGCGGCGTGACCGTGTTGACCGGCCCCTCGGGCGTCGGCAAGACGACGGTGAGCGACTTGGTGCTCGGGCTCTGCCGACCCGACCGCGGGCGGGTGACGCTCGACGACATGGCGCTGGAGGAGATCGACCTCGAGAGCTGGCGGGGCCAGATCGGCTACGTCCCGCAGGAGCCTGTTCTTTTGAACGACACGGTTCGCGCCAACGTCACCCTCGGCGATTCGGCAATCGGCGAGGACCGGATCTGGCGGGCGCTGGAGGCCGCCGGCGCCGAAGCGTTCGTCCGCGCGCTGGAAGACGGGCTCGGCAGCCCGGTGGGCGAGCGCGGCGCGATGCTCTCCGGCGGCCAGCGCCAGCGCATCTCGCTCGCCCGGGCGCTTGCGCGCCGGCCGCGCCTGCTGATCCTCGACGAGGGAACCGCCGGGCTCGACCCGGCGACCGAGCTCGGCATATGCGCGACGGTCGCCGGCCTGGCCGATGAGATGGCCGTCCTGGTAATAACCCACGGCGCCGTCTGGGAGGCCTACGCCAACCGCGCCTACCACTTCGAGGATGGACGGATTGAGCGCATCGACCCGTTCGCCCGCGCGCTGAAGGCTTCGTCGATCCGGTGACCGACGCCGATGGGCCGCTGGTCTGGGGGCTGCTCGGCCGCAACGCCGGCGACAACGCGCAGGTGCGTCAGCTCGTCGAGGCGCTGGGCTACCGGTCCGCGCTCAAAAACCTCGCCTTCAGCCGCTTGTCGCTGGCGCCGAATATCGTGCTGGGCGCCGGCCGCCTGTCGCTTGCCGGCACGGAAAGGCATGGGCTCGCACCGCCCTGGCCAGAGCTCGTCGTCTCGGCCGGGCGGCGGGCGGCGCCGGCCGCAAGATGGATCCGGACGCAGGCGGGCGGGCGGACCCGCCTGGTGCAGCTCGGCCGGCCGCAGGCTCCGCTGCGGTTCTTCGACCTGATCGTCACGACGCCGCAATACGGCCTGCCGAAGCGCGAGAACATCGTCCACAACCTGCTACCCTTCCAGCGGGCCGCGGAGGCGCCCGAAAAGCCCCTCGCCGCGTGGCGTGAGTCATTTTCGGCGCTGCCGCGGCCGTTGATCGCGCTGCTGGTCGGCGGCCCGGCGTGGCCGTTCGCTTTCGGCCCGGCCGAAGCCAAGGCGCTCGGCGAGCGCGCGGGCCGCGCGGCCGCCGAGAGCGGCGGCACACTCCTGGTCAGCACCGGTCCCAGGACCGGACCGGCGGCGACCGAGGCGTTGTCGGCAGCCCTGGCGGGCAGCTTTGCGCTCAACGACTGGCGCGACCCGAAACCGGATTTCTATCAGAGCGCGCTGCGCCTCGCCGACCGCTTCGTGGTCACCGGCGACAGCGTCTCGATGATGGCGGAGGCCGTCCGCACCGGCCAGCCGGTCGAGATCTACGATCTGCCGCGGCGGACAGGCCCGATCGCCGATCTGGCGCGCCTGGCCGAGACTCCGGCGTTCGCCGCCGCCGCACAGCTCGGTTTCGGCCTGCCGCTGCGTGATGCGGGACGGGTTCGCGACGCGCTGATCGACAGGGGCCTGGCCGCCCCGTTCGGTGCGGCCGCCCAGCCCTGCGCCGCGGTCATGGACCGGGAAATGCAGGACACCCTGGCCCGAGTCCGCGCGCTGCTCGCCGTCTGAGCCACTGAACAAGCGCGGCCCGGTCACGCCGAAAGCCGTCTTGCCGGCTTCGCCCGGCGCTGCAACCGGCGATAGCGGCTCAACGCCGGTTCCCCGAGCGTTATGTCCGCACCGACCCCGAACGGACGCTCCGCAGCGCGCGCGAATGGCTCTTGCGCAGATCGCCGGCAACCCGTACGCGAAGATCCAACGCGTAAGGCTTTCCCATGATCCGCCCCCAGAAACGGCGAATCGCAAATCGCCCTTTATGGGATCCACATGATTCGGATTTCTCGCCAACCGCATTAAATCCGTTTTGCCCGGGCCGGCCAATCGATGCATCCTGGGCGCCACCGAGTGAGGGAGACTTGAAGCACGATGCCGGACGATGTCCCGGCGGGCGGTCGCTACGACCCGCGCGCTCACCAGATGATGACGTTCCACAATCGCGTGCCCGCCTTCCGCGAAGGCGCCGACAGCCCGCGCGCGCTGCTGGAGCGCTGCCTAACGGCGATCGGCGCGCGCGAAGACGAGATCATGGCCTGGGAGGTGATCGCGGACGACGCTGCCCGGGCCACCGCCGACGAGGCGACCGCGCGCTATGCCGCCGGCCGGCCGCTGTCGCCGGTCGACGGGCTGCCGATCGGCATCAAGGACCTGATCGAGACAGCGGACATGGCCACCGAGTTCGGCAGCGTTCTCTACGCCGGTCACCGCCCGCTCCAGGATGCGGCCTGCGTCCATGCGCTGCGCGAGGGCGGGGCGGTGATCGTCGGCAAGACCGTGACCGTGACCTTCGGCGGCGGCGATCCGGCGCGCACGCGCAACCCGCACGACATTGCCCGGACGCCCGGCGGCTCCTCGGCCGGCGCCGCCGCCTCGGTGGGCGCAGCCACGGTGCCGGCCGGGATCGGCACCCACGCGCGCGGCTCGACCATCCGCCCGGCGAGTTTCTGCGGCGCCTTCGCGCTCAAGCCGACTTTCGGGGCAATCAACCGCCAGGGCGTCTTTTCGGCCGCCCACAGCATGGATCACCTCGGCGCCTTCGCCGGCTCGCTGTCCGATGTCTGGATCATCGCGCGCCACATGGCGCGGCTTGCCGGCGGGGATCCCGGCCATCCCGGGCTGTATGGCGGCGCCGCCCCGCCCGCGCCGCGCAAGCCGCAGCGACTCATCCGGCTGGACACCGCCGGCCGGGCCGAGACCGACGAGCGCACCGCGGCGGCTTTCGAGAACGCGGTCGAGGAACTGGCCTCGGCCGGCGTCGCCGTTTTCGCGCGCGGCGACGATCCCGCCATCGAGGCCTACGAGCGCGCGCTCGCCGAAGTCCCCGACCTGTGGCGCAACCTCTACCGGTTCGAGATGCGCTGGCCGATGCTGCAGCTTCTCGCCCGCTACCCGGAACAAATCCCGCCGCGGCTCAAGGCGGGGCTCGAAGAGGGCGCCGGCATGACCCAGGAGACCTATCGCGAGGCGCTGGTCCGGCGCGCCCACTTGCGCGCGCTGCACCGCGAACTCGCCAACCGCGCCGACGGATTCATTACCCTGTCCTCGCCCGGCCCGGGCCCGGTCGGCATGGACCAGGGCAGCGCGATCTACAACGAGGCGTCCTCGGTGCTCGGCGCACCGGCCATCTCGCTGCCGCTACTCGCCGTCGACGGCGCCCCGGTCGGCGTCCAGCTCCAGGGCCAGTTCGATGCCGACGAGGCGCTGACGGCCCGCGGCCTGTGGATCGCCGAGCATCTTCTGGGGCGGGCGGTCTAGTGGATCAACCGAGACATTGAATCCCGGCCGATGATGATCTGGCGACCAGAACGCATTCAAATGTCTCGATAAGTTGACCCATCAACAGAAAAACCAGTGGTTCGAAGCGAAAGATTCGAACCACTAGGACATACCCGCCGCCTCCTCCTCGGTCTTGTAGTAGTTGCCGGGCACGCGGGGGGCCACATCCTGCGAGGGCGCGGCGCGGCGGTCGCCGGCGTTCTTGAGCATCACCCGGTAGTCCTCGACCGCCTGCGGGCCGGCGCGTTCGAGGCCTGCCTGGAAGCCGGCCCGGTCGCGGGTGCTCCAGGCGCTGCGCTCGGAATAGAACGGCACCCATTGTTGCTCGATGCGTCTGTCCTGGAAATCGAGCACGTTCTCGAGCGCCTCCTCGACATCGGCGGCGCCGGTCCAGGCGGATTTGTAGTGGATGAACCCGCCGCGCCCGATGATCCAGGTCATGTTCGGCAGCATGCCATAGGTGCGGTGCGCAGCGCCGACGAGGTCGTCCAGAAGCACTTGGCGCCTGAGGCCCGAATACTCGACGAAAGCCCGCGCGACGGCGCGCTTGTCCTCCATCGACGTGTGGTGGCGGTAATTCTCGCCCGGATGGGCCTCGCGGGTGTAGACGAATACCGAGCGCACGGCCCGGTCGGCGTAGCGGCTGGCGAGTGCCTCCATCGGCTCGGCCGCCATCGCGCAGAAGGGTCAGGTGAACGAGCCGAACTCGAGGATCGCAACACCCCTCCGCCACAGGGAGTTCATCTCCACCGTCTCGCCGGTCGCGAGATCCTCCAGCGGGAAGGACGGCGCGCGCATGGTCGCCTTGGGCGCGTGGGCCGCAAACGCCTCGAACTCCTCGCTGCCGCCGGCGAATACGCTGTAATTATATTGGGCCGCATCCATTGAACTCGGGTCCTCCTCTGTCTCCGACCCGTGAAATAGGGCGGTTTTTCGCGCCCGAACAGCATCGGGCGTCAAGATTTCGTGCGCCGCGGATCGCGGTATCGCTCGATCGGCGCGTCCGGATCGAGGCTGTCGCCCGGGCGCGGCCGCGCGTGAACCGGGCGAACAGCCCAGCGCCCGCGATCGTTGCCCCGCCGCCGGTCGCCGCCGGTACGGCGCGAACGGAAGATGCGCTAGACTTGGCCGATCGCGACGAGGGAGGCTCCGATGACCGGCACGACGGCAATCCGCGCCCGCTGGGCTCTGACCTGGGACGGCAATGCGAGCCGCATCGAGACCGACCGGTGGATCCTCGTCGAGGGCGCCCGCATCGCCGCGGTCGCCGACGCCCGCCCGGACGGTGCCGACCGCATCATCGACCGGCCGGACACGCTGGTCGCGCCGGGGTTGATGAACATGCACAATCATGGGATCTCGGCGCTCCTGTTCCGCGGCATCGCCGAGGATCGGACGACCGCGTCCTGGGCCTCCGATACGGTCTACGGCCTGATCATGCCGCTCCAGGGCCTCGCGATGGAGGTGCTGGACGCGGCGGAGTTGCGGGCGGTCACCGCGCTCGGCTTCCTCGCGCCGCTGAAGAGCGGGGCGACCACGGTGATGGACACTTTCCGCCTCGGCCAGGCGGTGAGCTTCGAGGTCGCAGCGGAGATGGGTTTCCGGCTCTACGGCATGCCCTACATCTTCTCGACCGAGGATTTGGCGATCGGCGCCGACGGGCTGCCGGTCTATGCCGTGCGCCAGGGCGCGCAGAGCGATCTGGAGCGCTGCCTTGGCCTGTTCGAGGCTTATGACGGCGGGGCCGACGGGCGGCTCAGAGTCGGGTTCGGCCCGCACGGCGTCGATACCTGCGATCCCGAACTGCTGGCCGCGATCCGCGATGCGGCGCGCGAACGCGGCGCGAAGGTCACCATCCACATCTCGCAAAGCGCACCCGAGGACGAGACCGTGCGCGGGCGCTACGGTCGCTCGCCGGCCGAGCAGCTCGGCCATCTCGGCCTCCTGGGCCCGGACCTGCTCGCCGCGCATTGCGTCTATGCCAGCCGGGACGATCTCGCGCTGATCGCGCGGTCGGGGACCGCGGTGGTGAACTGCCCGGCTTCGTTCGCCCGCGGCGCGGTGTCCGCGATCTGGCAGCGGACGAGGGATTTGGGGATCACGACCGCGATCGGGCTCGACGGGTATTCGATGGACATGGTGGGCGAGATGCGCATGGCCGCCATCGTCTCCAAGCTTGCCACCGGGCTGTCCGAAAAGGCCGCCGCCTGCGATCTGGTGAGGGCCGCGACCCTCGACAGCGCCGCCGCCCTCGGCCGGTCCGATCTCGGCCGCATCGCGCCGGGGGCGACGGCCGATCTGGCGGTCTTCGACATGTCCGGCGCGCATCTGGCGCCGGTCAGCGATCCAATCAAGACGCTGGTCTGGCACGCCAACCCGGGCGATGTGGCCGCCGTCCTGGTCGACGGCGCCATCGTTGTCGAGGACGGCCGCCACCTGCTGGTCGACGAGTCCGCAATCGTCGAGGCCGGCGCCGCCGCCGTCCGCAAAGTCTGGGCCGAGGGGCTCGAGAGGGGCCTGATCCGGGAGGGCGAGGTTCTTTAGCGCAGGACCGGCGTCACCTCGGCAACCGCGCCGCCGGCTCAGCGCAGGCCGTCTTCGCCCTTGACCTCGGACACGGTCAGGCCGCCGACACGGGGGAAGGGGCGGCCGGAATCGGTCACCGCGATGGCGACCAGGATCTCGTCGGCGCGCGGGGCGTCGCACACGCGCACCTCGACGCCGTCGAAATGGCTGCGCACATAGGCCGCGTCCTTGTGGCCGAGCGGGATGTCGATCGCGCTGCCGGGGCCGCCCAGCTTCTTGACCGAGGGGACCAGCGCCGCGCCCTTCTCGACCGCCTCGCGCAGCGGCGCGCCGAGCTTGGGGTGCAGGATCGCCGCGGCATGCTCCCATTCGCCGCGCTCGCCGACGATGGCGGCCTTGCCGAAGCTCTCGGCCTGGCCGGGCTGGATGCCGAGCGCGTTCACGCACATCTCTCCCAGCATAGCGCCGAGCTCGGCGCCGATCTCCATCAGCTCGTCCAGATCCTCGACATAGCGGCCGGCAAAAGGGTTCCTGACGACGGCGATCGCCGCGGCCTTGCGGGTGGGCGGGTCGACCGGCCGGCCCATGTCGGTCCGCGTCTCCTCGACGATCACACTGGTCTTGCGGATCTCTGCGCTCATCTCAGGCCTCGGCTTCGATGCGTTGGGCAATCTTGCGGCGGAACAGCATGGCCGACGCGTCGAGGTCGAGCCCGACGCGCGGCCCGCCTTCGTAGCCGTCCTCCTCGCGCTGGATCTCCTCGAGCACCGCCTTGTCCTCGGCGAAGGCGACGCGGAACTGCTCGGAGATCGCCTCGCCCACGCTTGGATCCCCGGCGGCGAAGTTGCGCACGTGCAGCCAATAGTCGAGGCAGCTCGTCCCGGTCTCCGGCGTCATGAAGTGGCAGGAGAACAGCCGGATCGCGCTCTGCAGGTTGCCTTCGCGCGCACCCGCCCCGGCCGGCGCGGTGCCCAAATCGATGATGGATATCGAAGGCGTGTACATCAGATAGTACTGCCAGCGATCGACCTTGCCGGGAAAATTGCCGAACGCCCGGGCGAGCCCGGACGGCTCGGAATCGAGCGTCCAGCGGTGGGTCGTCACCCCCCAGTCCCGCTCCTCGTATTCGACCGGGACGCCGACTCCATCCGGGCTGCCGAGCGTCGTCGGGTGGACGTATTCGACGTGGCTCGGATCGCACAGGTTGTCGCACAGCAGCAGATAGTCGGCCGCGACATGCAGGGCGTCGCCGTGGGCGACACCCCAGCCCGGCTCGTGGTATTGGGGCAGGTCGTAGATCTCGCTCTCATCGGCCTTGTCGGGCTCGCCCATCCAGATCCACGCCAGACCGAGCCGATCGGCCATCGGGTAGGATCGGACGCGGGCGTTGGGCGGGATCACCTCCTGGCCGGGCGCCTTCACGCAGGTCCCCGCGGCATCGAACACCAGCCCGTGATAGCCGCACTGGAGTGTATCGCCGACCAGCCTGCCGCGCGACAGCGGCAGCAGCCGGTGGGGACAGCGGTCGCGCAGCGCGACCGGCGCGCCGTCCTCGGTCCGGTACATGACCACCGCCTCGCCGAGGATGGTCCGGCGCTGGAGCGACCGGTCGAGCTCACTGGACCACGCGGCGACGTACCATGCGTTACGAACGAAGGCCATCTCGGGCTCCCCCGAATCTCGCTGTCCGTGAATGAGAACCTTACCCGATTATTCGTATGTGTACAAACAATTTTCAGTCGCAGCGGCGCGGTGCGATCCAGCGGTGCGATCCAGCGGCGCAGGCAGCGCGGCGTCATCGCGAACAGGGCCGCCCGAGCCGAACTATATCGTCGGGCCGGAGAGACGCTTCGGCAGTATAGTGCCGCGCAAGGCGGCACTGCGGAAATTTCATAACGAAGGGTTGACGACTCCGGGCGTACCCCGGGCCGTGTAAAGGAATCGCAGGATGCGAAACGAATTCCAGGCCAAGGCCGAACGCATCGAGTCGCTCGCCGCGAAGGCGCACAGACGCAAAGGCGTAGAGGCCGCCCGGTTCCTCAAGCGTTTCTACGAACAGGTCGCGCCGCAAGACCTGCTGCCGCACGCCGAGCCGAGCCTGATCGGCGGCGCGTTGTCGGCTTGGCGGCTACTGCGCTCGCGGATGCACGGAACGTCCCGGGTGCGCGTGTTCAACCCCGACAAGAAGGCCGACGGCTGGACCTCGCCGCACACCGTCGTCGAGATCGTCAATGACGACATGCCGTTCCTGGTCGATTCGGTCGCCGCCGAGATCAACCGGCAGAACCTGTCGATTCACCAGGTGATCCATCCCGTCGTCCATGTCCGGCGCGACCGCGCGGGACGGCTCAAGTCGCTGCTGGAGTCCCCGGCCATGGACGACGGCGCGACGGCCGAATCGGTGATGCATTTCGAGATCACCGAGCTGCGCCGGCCGGAAACGCTGGAGCGGCTCCAGGAAAGCCTGGAAAAGGTCCTCCAGGATGTGCGTGCCTCGGTCGAGGACTGGCGGGCGATGCGGGTGCGTGTCGCCGAAATCGTCGTGCTCTTCGACGAGACCCCGCCGCCGGCGCCCGATGCCGACCTCGACGAGGCCAAGACGTTCCTGCGCTGGCTGGACGAGCGCAATTTTACCTTCATCGGCTATCGCGAATACGATTTCGCCAGCGACCGGGACGGCGCCACGCTGTGGCTGCGGCCGGAATCCGGCCTGGGCGTGCTGCGCGATCCGAAGCAGAACGTGCTGACCGGGCTCGCCGACGGCGCGCTCGTGCCGGCCGACGTCGCCGCCTATATCCTCGAGCCCCGGGTGGTGATGGTCTCAAAGGCCAACGGGCGTTCGCGGGTGCATCGGGCGGTGCATCTGGACACGATCATGGTCAAGAAGTTCGACGCCGGGGGTACGGTCACCGGCCTGCAAATCTTCGTCGGGCTGTTCACCTCCTCGGTCTACCACCAGCCGCTGTCCGACATCCCGGTGCTGTCCCGCAAGGTCGACAGCGTGATCGCGCGCGCCGGCTTCCGGCCAGCCAGCCATGACGGGATGGCGCTGCTCAACATCCTGGAATCGCTGCCGCGCGACGACTTGTTCCAATACTCCGACGAGGACCTGCTGGCGACGGTTCTCGGCGTGCTGAACCTTCAGGGACGCCAGCGGGTGGCGCTGTTCGTGCGCCGTGATCCTTTTGGGCGGTTCGTGTCCTGCCTGATCTACATGCCGCGCGAGCGCTACACGACGCAGATACGCGAACGCATGCAGCAGATCGTCGAGGAGGGCTTCGGCGGCCCGGTGTCGGTGTTTTACGTCCAGGTCTCCGATGCACCCCATGCCCGGCTGCAGTTCATCGTGCGCATCGAACGCGAGCGCGAGCCCGATCTCGACGAGATCGAGCGTCGGCTGGTCGAGACCGGCCGCGACTGGCGCGACGAGTTCAGCCGGGCGCTGGTCGCCGCCCGTGGCGAGGCGGAGGGTCTGGAGATCTTCGACCTCTACGCCGACGCCTTCCCCGCGAGCTACCGGGAACGCAACGGCTCCGTTGTGGCGCTGCGTGACCTCGCAAAGATCGAGGCGGTGCTGGCCAGCGGCGAGATCGCCGCCGACCTGTACCGCCCCGACGAGGGGCCCGACAACCGGATCCGGTTCAAGGTCTATAACCCCGACAATCAGATGGCCCTGTCCGACGTCCTTCCGCGGCTGGAGAACATGGGGTTGCGGGTGATCGACGAGTTCTCGCACCGGGTCCTCCGCGCCGGCGCCGGGCGCGAAGTCTGGCTCCACGATTTCGGCCTGGAGACCAGGCTCGGCCGCGCCGTCGACTTCGATCGGGTCAAGCCGAATTTCGAGGCATTGTTCACCGAAGTCTGCCGCGGCGCGATAGAGGATGACGGGTTCAACGCGCTGGTTGCGGCAACCGGCCTCGACGCCAGGCAAGTCTCGGTGTTGCGCGCCTATTGCAAGTATCTCCGCCAAGCGGCGATCCCGTTCAGCCAAGCCTATATGGAAGCGACGCTCCTGGCCAACCCGCGGATCGCCGGGTCGATCGTCGCCCTGTTCGAGGCGCTCTACGATCCCAATGCCGAGGACCGGCGCGAGCGCCGGATCAAGACCTTGCTCGGCAAGATCGAGACCGCGCTCGATGCGGTCGAGAGCCTCGATCAGGATCGGATCCTGCGGCGGTTTCTGAACGTCGTGCTGGCGACGCTCAGGACGAACTACTATCAGAGCGACGCCGACGGCGCGCCGAAGCCCTGCATTTCGTTCAAGATCGACTCGCATGCGGTCGACGGGCTGCCCGCGCCGGCGCCGCTGGTGGAGATCTTCGTCTATTCGCCGCGGGTCGAGGCGATCCACCTGCGCGGCGGCAAGGTGGCGCGCGGCGGCATCAGGTGGTCGGACCGGCGCGAGGATTTCCGCACCGAAATCCTCAGCCTGATGAAGGCGCAGATGACCAAGAACGGCGTCATCGTCCCGGTCGGCGCCAAGGGCGGCTTCGTGGTCAAGCGGCCGCCCGCCGATGGCGCGCGCGAGGCGTTGCAGGCCGAAGGCATCGCCTGCTACCGGACGATGATGTCGGGCATGTTGGATCTGACGGACAACCTTATGCCAGGCGGGCTGGTCCATCCCGAGCGCGCGGTCCGCCGCGACGGGGACGATCCCTATCTCGTCGTCGCGGCCGACAAGGGAACCACGACCTTCTCGGACATCGCCAACGCCGTCGCGCGCGACTACGACTTTTGGCTCGACGACGCCTTCGCCTCGGGCGGCTCCGCCGGCTACGACCATAAGCAAATGGGGATTACCGCGCGCGGGGCCTGGGAGTCCGTCAAGCGGCATTTCCGCGAGATCGGCATCGACACCCAGACCCGGGATTTCACCTGTGTCGGGATCGGCGACATGTCGGGCGACGTCTTCGGCAACGCCATGCTGCTGTCGCCCCACATCAGGCTGGTCGGCGCGTTCAATCACCTGCACATCTTCATCGATCCCGACCCCGACCCGGCCGCAAGCCTGTGCGAGCGCAGGCGGCTGTTCGCGCTGCCGCGCTCGTCCTGGTCGGACTACGAGGCGGCGCTGCTCTCCAAGGGCGGCGGCGTCTTCGAGCGCGGCGCCAAGTCGATCAGGATCACGTCCGAGATGCGCGCCTGTCTCGGCCTGTCGGCCGGCGGCGCGATGACTCCCAACAACCTCATCCGCGCGATGCTCAAGGCGCCGGTGGACCTGTTGTGGTTCGGCGGGATCGGCACATACGTCAAGGCCCGCAACGAAGCCCATGCCGAGGCCGGCGACCGGATCAACGATGCGCTCAGGGTCGATGCGAACGAGCTGCGCTGCCGTGTCATCGGCGAGGGCGCCAATCTGGGCTGCACGCAGCGCGGCCGGATCGCCTACGGGCTTGCCGGGGGCCGGATCAACACCGACTTCATCGACAACTCCGCCGGGGTGTCGACATCCGATCACGAGGTCAATATCAAGATCCTGCTGGGCGAGGTGATGGCCGCGGGCAAGCTCTCGCGCAAGAGCCGCGATACGCTGCTGGCCGAGACGACCGACGAGCTTGCCCGGCACGTCCTGGTGGACAACTACCGCCAATCCATGGCGATCACTCATGCCGAGGCCCGCGGGAGCGCGCTGATCGGCGACGCGGCGCGGCTGATCCGTGCGCTCGAGCGCGCCGGCCGTCTCGACCGCGCGGTCGAGTTCCTGCCCGACGACGAGACGCTGGCGGCGCGGCGCGCGGCCGGGCTCGGCCTCACCCGGCCGGAGATCGCCGTCCTGCTCGCCTATTCCAAAATGACGCTCTACGACGAGATCCTGGCCAGCGACGTGCCCGATGACCCCTTCCTGGTCCACGATGTCGGTCTCTACTTCCCGGGGCCGCTGCGCTCGAAATTCGCCGCGTTCGTCCCGGGCCATCGGCTGCGGCGCGAGATCAGCGCGACCTATATCACCAACAGCTTCGTCAACCGGGTCGGGCCGACCTTCGTCGGCGAGGTGAGCGAAAAGACCGGCGCCTCGCCCATCGAGATCGCCAAGGCCTACCTGATCGCACGACAGATCTTCGGATTGCATGCCCATTGGGCCGATATCGAGGCGCTCGACAACAAGGTCGCCGCCGCGGTGCAGACCGGCCTGAACCTCGATGTTCACCGGCTGGTCGAACGGGTGACGATCTGGATGCTGCGCAACGGCCCGAGACCGCTGGACGTGACGCGCGCGATCGGACAGTACGGCGTCGGGATCGCCGGCTTGGCCGACGGCATGGACCGGCTCATCCCCACCGATCTGCGCGCCGGCGTCCGGGCCGCCGCCGAAAGCTCTGTCGAGCGCGGCGTCCCCCGCTCGCTGGCGCGACGGGTCGCCGCCCTGGAGGTCCTGTTCTCCGGCTGCGACATCGTGCGGATCGCCGCCGACGGCGGGCATTCGGCGTCCGATGTCGCCGAGGTCTATTACGAGATCGGCCGCCGGCTGAGCCTCGATTGGCTGCGTCGGGCCGCCGAAACCCTGCCGGTCGAGACCGACTGGCACGCGATGGCCGCGGCGGCGATCGTCGAGGACCTCTACGCCCTGCAAAGCAGGCTGGCAGTACGCATCATGGACACTTGCAGCGGCGGACCCGGCGGCAACAGCGCGATCGAGGCGTGGTGCGCCGGCAACCGGTCCCGCTTCGATCGCGCCCGGGCCATAGCGGCCGACCTGCGCGCCGCCGGCGCCGCCGATCTTGCCATGCTCACGGTGGCAAACCGCGAGGTCCGCGCGCTACTCGGCCGCTAGTGGTTCGAATCTTTCGCTTCGAACCACTAGTTTCATGTTGATTGATCAACTTATCGAGATATTTGAATGCGTTATGGTCGCCAGATCATCATCGGCCGGAGGCTTCACCAGGGGATTCAAATGCCTCGGTTGATCCACTAGCGCGGCCAGCCCCTCGCGGTAGCTCGGGTAGCGCAGCGCGACGCCGAGTTCCTGCTTGATCCGCCGATTGCACACCCGCCGGTTCTCCGAATAGAACCGCTGTGCCGCCGGTGACAGATCGGCGGTCTCGAAGGGTTCGGCCGCTGGCGGCTCGATGCCGAGCAGGCCGGCCGCATGTGCGATGACGACGGGCTGGGCCGCCGGTTCGTCGTCGCAGACATTGTAGATCGCGCCTGAGCGCGGCCGCTCCATCGAGGCCAGCAAGACGCCCAGGATGTCCGCGACATGGATTCTCGAGAACACCTGTCCCGGCTTGACAATGCGCCGAGCCGAGCCGGCGCGAAGCCGTTCCAGCGCGTTGCGGCCAGGGCCATAGATGCCGGCCAGACGGAAGATGTGGACGGGAATGCCGTTCATCGCACCCAGCTTCAGCCACGCGCCTTCGACCGTCAGCCTGCGCAGGGCGGGCTCGGTGGCGGGATCCGGCGCCGTGGTTTCGTCCACCCAGCCACCGTCGCGGTCGCCGTAGACGCCGGTGGTCGACAGGTAACCGATCCATTCCAGCGCGCTGGCCGCGGCGATGTCCCTGCCGTGGTGGACGAGCGCGGGATCGCCGTCATCGCCCGGCGGGATCGAGGCCAGCAGGTGGGTCGCGCCCGAAAGAGCCTCGCCGCCGCTCGCCATCGGACGGTCGCCAGCGAAGACATGGGCCTCGATCCCGCGCTCCGCCATCGCCGCGACGGACCGCTCGGTGCGCCGGGTGCCGGCGATGCCGCGCCCGGCGGCGGCCAGATGTCCCGCGACATATCCCAGCCCGAAGCAGAAAACTCTCTTGGCGGCGCCGATCACGGAAAGCTCCTTGCTCACGGATGAACGGGTGATGCGGGCGGAACGCCGGAATAGTATCCGGATTTGCCCCAGGATGTGTATGGGAGGTGCGTTTTGGCGAGGCGCAAGCGCCTGTTAGACGAGCAGCCGAACCGGATCTGGCCGATCCTTGCCTTCGCGGTCGGCGCGGCCGCGCTGCTGCTGACGCCGCCGGGCGACACTGTGGCGAGCGAGGAGGACGCCGGTCGCTACAGCGAATGCATGTCGCTTGCCCGTACCGCGCCCGAGGAGGCGCAGAAAAAGGCGCTCGAATGGACCCGTCAGGGCGGCGGAGATGCGGCCGATCACTGCCTGGCGGTGGCCTTGCTCGGGCTCGGCCGGTACGAGATGTCCGCCCGGAGCCTCGAGGCGCTTTCCGAACGCACCCGCAAGGCCCGCCCGTCCCTGTCGGTCGAACTGCTCGGCCAGGCGGCCAATGCCTGGCTGATCGCCGGCAAGCCGCAAGCGGCCTATGCCGCCCAGACCCGTGCGCTGAAGGAACGGCCCGGCGATGTCGAGATCCTGATCGACCGCTCGATCGCGCTGGCCTCGAGCGCCAGGTACTGGGAGGCGCTGGACGATCTCAACGCCGTGCTCGATCTGGCGCCCGGCCGGGTGGACGCGCTGATTTTCCGCGCCGCCGCCTATCGCCGGCTGGATACGCTGGAACTTGCCGAGGACGACATCGCGCGCGTGCTGGGCCTGGCCCCGGAAAACGTCGACGGCCTGCTCGAGCGCGGGATCATCCGGCGGCTCAAGGGCGACATCGGCGGCGCCCAAGCCGACTGGATGGCGATCCTGCGCATCGCCCCCGATTCGCCCGCGGCCGAGTACGCCCGACTCAACATCGAAAAGATCGCCGTCAAGCAGGCGCCGCCCGCCCCCGACGAGCCGGATAATACCAAACCGGCCAATCGCTGAACCGGGGCTTCCAGCCCGCTCAGGCCGTCTGCCCGGTCTCCGCCTCGGCGATAACGGGATGGTCGTAGCGGTGCATCATCTCGTTCGGAACGACCTGCCAGAACCGCGGCGCCTCGCGGTCCCAGTCGATCAGCAGCCGCTCGGCGAAGCGTGACTGAGTCTCGCGGACATGCTCCTCGACCAGGGCCCTCAGCACACCCTCCCAATGGGCGACCTGGATGCGCTGGAAGAAGACGGTACCGCCGTTGACCCGCGAGGCGAAGGTCTCGGAGGCGTCGTAGACGAAAGCCATGCCGCCGGTCATGCCTGCGCCGAAATTGTCGCCGACCGCGCCGAGCACCACCGCGATCCCGTTGGTCATGTACTCGCAGCCGTTGGAGCCGCAGCCCTCCACGACCACCGTCGCGCCCGAGTTGCGCACCGCGAACCGCTCGCCCGCCTGGCCGGCGGCGAACAGCCTGCCGGCGGTCGCGCCGTAGAGAACGGTGTTGCCGACGATGGTGTTCTCGTTGGAGGCCAGCTTGCTCGCCGTCGCCAGGCGGACGACGATGGTGCCGCCCGACAGGCCCTTGCCGACATAGTCGTTGGCGTCGCCGAACACTTCGAGCTTGAGGCCCTGGACGGCGAACGCCCCGAGGCTTTGTCCGGCCGAGCCGCGCAGCCGCACCGTGATGTGGCCGGGCTGGAGGCCGGTCATGCCGTAGCGCCGTGCGATCATGGCCGAGAACCTGGTGCCGATGGCGCGCTGGGTGTTCCGGATATTGTAGGCGAGCTGCATCTTCTCGCCGAGCTCGAGCGCGGGCGCCGCGTCCTGGATCATCTGGGCGTCCAGCGTGTCCGGGACCTCGTTGCGGCCTTCCAGCGTGCAGAAATGCGAGTGATCGCCTGGATCGGCCTGGACCAGCATCGGGTTGAAGTCCAGATCGTCGAGATGGGCGTTGCCGCGCCCGACCTGGCCCAGGAGCTCGGTCCGGCCGATGATGTCGGTCAGCCGGCGGGCGCCGAGCGAGGCCAGGATCTCGCGGATCTCCTCGGCGACGAAGCTGAACAAATTGACCACCTTCTCGGGCGTCCCGGAAAACTTCTCGCGCAGCCGCGGGTCCTGGGTACACACGCCCACCGGGCAGGTGTTGGAATGGCACTGCCGCACCATGATGCAGCCCATGGCGACCAGCGAGGCGGTGCCGATGCCGAACTCCTCGGCGCCCAGGAGCGCCGCGATCACCACCTCGCGACCGGTCTTCAGCCCGCCGTCGACGCGCAGCACCACCCGGTGGCGCAGTTGGTTCAGGGTCAGCACCTGGTTGACCTCGGACAGGCCCAGTTCCCAGGGCAGGCCGGCATACTTGATCGAGGATTGCGGGCTCGCGCCGGTGCCGCCCGAATGGCCCGAGATCAGAATCACGTCGGCCTTGGCCTTGGCGACACCTGCCGCAATCGTGCCGATGCCGCTTTGCGAGACCAGCTTCACGCAGACCTTGGCGTCGGGGTTGATCTGCTTGAGGTCGTAAATGAGCTGCGCCAGGTCCTCGATCGAATAGATGTCGTGGTGAGGCGGCGGCGAGATCAGCGTGACGCCGGGCGTCGAGTGGCGCAGCTTCGCGATCATCTCTGAGACCTTGATGCCGGGAAGCTGGCCGCCCTCGCCGGGCTTGGCGCCCTGGGCGATCTTGATCTCGATCTCGCGGCAGTTGTTGAGGTATTCCGCCGTCACCCCGAATCGGCCCGAGGCGACCTGCTTGATCGCCGAACTCGCGTTGTCGCCGTTCGGGCGCGGGCGATAGCGCCCGGGATCCTCGCCGCCCTCGCCGGAATCCGATTTAGCGCCGATGCGGTTCATCGCGATCGACAGGACCGCGTGCGCCTCGGGGCTCAGCGCGCCCAGCGAGATGCCGGGCGCGACCAGCCGTTTGCGGATCGCGGTAATCGATTCGACCTCCTCGATCGGCACCGGGTCGGCCTTGGGCGAGAACTCCATCAGGTCGCGCAGGTTGATCGGCGGCGCGCTGCGCACCCCGTCGAGGTATTTGCGGTATGTGGCGAACGAATCGGTGGCGACCGCGGACTGCAGGATGTGGATCTGGCGCCCCTCGAAGGCGTGGCTTTCGCCATTCTGACGGAAGCGGTAGAGCCCGCCCACGGGAAGGGCCGCGATCTCCGCGTCGAAGGCGCGCTCATGCAGCGCGAGCGTCATGCGGCGGATGCCGTGCAGCCCGATGCCCGAGATCCGCGACGTCATGCCCGGGAAATAGCTGTTCACCAGCCAGCGGCTGAGCCCCACGGCCTCGAACTTGTAGGCGCCGCGATAGGACGACACGATCGAGATGCCCATCTTGGACATCACCTTGAGAATGCCTTGGTCGATCGCGGTCTTGTAGCGGGCGATGCACTCCTGGAGCGTCAGGGCGCCGAACAGCCCGCGGCGGTGGCGGTCGGCGATCGTGTCCTGGGCGAGATAGGCGTTGACCGTCGTCGCGCCCACGCCGATCAGGACGGCGAAGTAGTGCACGTCCATGCACTCCGCGCTCTCGACATTGAGCGAGGTGAAGGTCCTCAGCGACTGGGAGACCAGATGGCTGTGAACCCCGCCGGCGGCCAGGATCATCGGGATCGCCGCGCGCTCCGGCCCGATGTTGCGGTCGGAGAGGATGAGGTGGATCGCTCCGCCCCGGACGGCGTCCTCGGCCTGGCGCTGGATGCGGTGCATCGCACGCCGCAACGCCAGCTCGTCGTCGTTGTTGCGGAACGTGCAGTCGATCACGGCCGCGGTCTTGCCCAGATAGTCGCGCAAGGCCGCGAACGCGGCGTTGGTCACTACCGGCGATTCGAGCTGCAAGAGCCGCATCTGGCTCTCGTCCCGGCTCAGGATGTTGCCGAGGTTGCCGAGCCTCGTGCGCAGGCTCATCACCCGGTACTCGCGCAAGGAGTCGATCGGCGGGTTGGTCACTTGGCTGAACGACTGGCGGAAGAAGTGGTGCAACCCGCGATACTGCTCCGACAGCACCGCCAGCGGCGTGTCGTCGCCCATCGAGCCCACCGCCTCCTTGGCGTCGACGACCATCGGATGCAGCAGAAGCTCCACCTCCTCCAGCGAATAGCCCGCCGCGATCTGGCGGCGGCGCAGCGCTTCGCCGGCGAGCCCGACGCGGACCGGCTCGCCGGCGCGGATCAGGCTGTCGAGCTTTGTGAGGTTGCCGAGCCAGTCCGAATAGGGCTCCTCGGCGGCGAGCCGTTTCTTGACGTCCGCGTCGTGGAAGAGCGCGCCCTCGTCGAGATCGACGGCCAGCACTTCGCCCGGCCCCAGCCGGCCCTTCTCGACGACCTGGGATTCCGGCGAATAGACCATCCCGGTCTCCGAGCCGACGATCAACAGCCCGTTCTGCAGGATCGAATAGCGCATCGGTCGGAGCCCGTTGCGGTCCATCGCCGCGACCACCCAGCGGCCGTCGGTGCCGGTGATCGCCGCCGGGCCGTCCCACGGCTCCATGACGCAGTTGAGATAGCTGAAGAACGCCTTGATCTCCGCGTCGATGTCAGCCTTCTGCGACCACGCGGCCGGGATCATCATGCAGCTCGCGAACGGCGCGGACCGGCCGGTCCGGCAGAGCAGCTCGAAGACGTTATCGAGCGCGGAGGAGTCCGAGCCGCCCGGCTCGATGACCGGCTTGAGGTCCTCGACACGCTCGCCGAAGACCTCGGCATCCATCCGGGTCTCGTGGCTCTTCATCCAGTTGACGTTGCCCGACAGGGTGTTGATCTCGCCGTTATGGGCAAGCATCCGGAACGGCTGGGCGAGCCGCCAAGTCGGGAACGTGTTGGTCGAGTAACGCTGGTGGTAGATGGCGAAGCGCGAGACGAAGCGCTCGTCCAGCAGGTCGGGGTAGAAGGCCGTCAGTTGCTCGGCCAGGAACATCCCCTTGTAGATCACCGAGCGCGAGGACAGCGAGCACAGGTAGAAGTCGTTGATGTTCTCGGCGCGCACCTGATTCTCGATCAGCCGGCGGATGATATAGAGATCGGCCTCGAAACGGTCGCCGGAGACTCCGGGAGTGCCGGCGATCATGATCTGCTCGATCTCCGGGCGCGTTGCGTTGGCTTTCTCGCCGATCACGTCGACATCGATCGGTACTTGGCGCCAGCCGTAGATCAGGTAGCCGAACTTAAGGATCTCGGATTCCACGATGCAACGGCAGCGCTCCTGGCCGGCAAGGTTGGTGCGCGGCAGAAACACCATGCCGACCGCGATCGGGCCGCCGCCGGCGTTGTGGCCGGTGCGACGGATATGCTCCTTGAAGAAATCCTGCGGGATGTCGACGTGGATGCCGGCGCCGTCGCCGGTCTTGCCGTCGGCATCGACCGCGCCGCGGTGCCAGACCGCCTTCAGCGCCTGGATCCCGGCCTCGACCACCTCGCGCCGGGCGATCCCGTCGACCGCGGCCACCAGCCCGACGCCGCAGGCCTCGTGCTCGTGCGCCGGATCGTAGAGCCCGCGCCCGGCCAGCCGCGCCGCCTCGCGTTCCCAGCGCGCGACGAATTTCGCGCCGTCGTCACGTCGATCGGGGTTTCCTGGTCTCGCCATCGGGTTCACTCCGCTGCGGTGGTGACGGCGCCGGTGCGCGCCTCGCGTCCGGAGATGTAGGCGTGCATCGCCTCGGCGGCGTCGCGGCCGTCGCGGATGCCCCAGACCACCAGCGATGCGCCGCGCACGATGTCGCCAGCGGCGAACACGCCGTCGATCCCGGTCATCATCGTGCGGTAGTCGATGCGCACCGTGCCCCAGCGGCTGACCTTGAGCTCCGGGGCGCCGAACAGCCGCGGCAGATCCTCGGGATCGAAGCCCAGCGCCTTGATCACCAGACCGGCCTCAACGGTAAAGCTCGATCCCTCGATCGGCTCCGGCGTCTGGCGGCCCGACGCATCGGGCACGCCGAGATGAATGCGCGTGGAACGGACCGCGCGCACCGCGCCGTCCCCCAGCAACGCCTCGGGCGTCGCGAGAAACACAAAGCGGACGCCCTCCTCCTCGGCGTACTGCACCTCGCGCCGCGAGCCCGGCATGTTCTCCCGGTCGCGGCGGTAGAGGCAGCTTATGGATTTGGCGCCCTGGCGGACGGCGGTGCGCACGCAGTCCATGGCGGTGTCGCCGCCGCCGATCACCACCACGTCCTTGCCCGCCGAGTCCAGCCGGCCGTCATCGAAGGCGGGCACCGCGTCGCCCAGCCCCTTACGGTTGGATGCGATCAGGTAGTCGAGCGCGGGCGCCACGTTGTCCAGGCCCGCGCCCGGAAGCTGGATGTCGCGCGCCTTGTAAACCCCGGTCGCGATCAGCACAGCGTCGTGGCGGCCGCGGATCTCCGCCAGGCCGGCGTCGCGCCCCACCTCGAAATTGCGGTGGAAGACGATGCCGGCCTCCTCGAACAGCGCGATCCGCCGCCGGACGATCTTTTTCTCCAGCTTGAAGTTGGGGATGCCGTAGACCATCAGCCCGCCCATCCGGTCGTGGCGGTCGTAGACGTGGACGGCATAGCCGCGGCGGCGCATCTGCTCGGCCGCGGCGAGCCCGGCGGGTCCGGCGCCGATGACGCCGACCGACCGGCCGAGCTCGCGGGCCGGCAGCGGCGGCTTGATCCAGCCGCGCTCCCAGGCCGTATCGGTGATGTAGCGCTCGACCGAGCCGATGGTCACCGTGCCGTGGCCGGACTGCTCGATGACGCAGTTGCCCTCGCACAGCCGGTCCTGTGGGCATATCCGGCCGCAAATTTCGGGGAAATTGTTGGTCGCCGAGGAGATCGCGTAAGCTTCCTCCAGCCGCCCCGCCGCGGTCAACATCAGCCAGTCGGGGATGTTGTTGTGCACCGGGCAGTGGACTTGGCAGAACGGCACGCCGCACTGCGAGCACCGGCTGGCCTGGGTCGCCGCGCCTTCAGACGAGTAATCGCGGTAGATCTCCTGGAAATCAGCCCGGCGGACCGCGGCTTCGCGCTTTTCCGGCGTCCGCCGATCCAGATCGACGAATTTCAACATCCCGTCGGACATGGGCTCCCCCCGGACCCGTCATGCGGACCGCACGCGCACTCAGCAAACTAATCTAGCAGGTCAGGTCCATATAACAAGCCCAATTAGTCAGTGATACTGCCCTAGCCAAGCTCGGCCGATCCGGGCCAATTGTCCACAGGCACGATGCCTCTAAGCCCGCACCCAAAGATAGTACCGAAACAGGACAATAACTTAACTCCTTGGCGCTTGGGCCGAATCCCGGTCTGATGTATAGGACGGCCGTCATCCAGGGGGCAGGACGTGACACTCCTTCAGCTCGCCGTGATCGCGGTCGTTCAGGGCATCACGGAATTTCTGCCGATCAGTTCCTCGGCGCATTTGCGGCTGATCCCCTTGCTAAGCGATTGGCCGGACCAGGGCCTGCTGATCGACATCGCGGTCCATGTCGGGACCCTTTTCGCGGTGATCGCCTATCTGTGGCGCGACTGCCTGGTGATGGCGGCGGGGCTGACCCGGCTCAACGCCGGGATGAGCGATCCCGGCCTCCGCATGATCGCCTGCCTGGCCATCGCGACCGTCCCGGTGGTCATCGCGGGCTATGTCCTGTCCACCCGTTTCGGCGAAGCATGGCGCAACTCGCTGGCGCTGATCGCCTGGTCGACGCTGATCTTCGGGATCGTCCTTTACGGTGCGGATCGTATCGGCCCGAAGATCCGCCGGATCGAGCACATGACCGGCTTGTCCTCGCTGATGATCGGCATCGCCCAGGTCCTTGCCCTGATCCCCGGGGCCAGCCGCGCCGGCGTGACGATGACGGCGGCCCGCATGTTGGGCTACGATCGCCGCGACGCCGCGCGCTTCTCGATGTTGATGTCGATCCCGACGATTGTCGCCGCGGGCGCGCTGGCCACGGTCGAGCTCGTCGAGACCGGCGATGTCGTCGTCCAGGCCAACGCCGTGGTCGCCGGCCTGATCGCCTTCGTCACGGCCCTGATCGCGATCGCCCTGATGATGGGCTGGCTGGCCCGGTCGGGCTTCGCGCCGTTCGTCGTTTATCGCGTCGTCCTGGGCGGCGTGCTGCTGGGCGTCGTCTACCTGTAGGCGGGCGCTCTCACGCCGCGCCGGCCCACTGCCCGCCACGGCGATACCTGCCGAGATAACCCGGGACGATCGATTCGACAGCCGTCGGCGTAATGCCGAGCCCGGCGAGCCCCGGCGCCTCGCCCGCCACGATGTCGCTGCCGAGCAGCCGCACCTGATCTCGGGTCAGCAGCGGCGGAAACGGCGACAGCTCCATGAAAAAGGCCTCGATCATGGCGATCGCGGACGGCGCCGGCGCCAGCAGACGCCGCCGGCCGGTCTGCGCCAGGACATAGGCCATGATCTCCTTGAAGGTGTAGACCCTGGGCCCGGCGAATTCGTAGAGCCGGGCCGCGCCCCCGGCGATCTCGAGCGCGGCCATGATGCCGGCTGCGACATCGGCCACGTAGACCGGCTGGAAACGGGTGTTTCCGCCGCCGATCAGCGGCAACACGGGAGAGATCCGCGCGAGCCAGGCGAACCGGTTGTAGAAGTCGTCCTCCATGCCGAAGACCATGCTCGGCCGGACGATGATCGCCGGTTCGAACGCCGCGCGGACCGCCTCCTCGCCCGCGGCCTTGGACCGCGCGTAGTGAGCGCGCGCGCGCGCGTCCGCCCCGATCGCCGAGACATGCACCAAGCGCCGGACGCCGGCATCCGCGGCTGCCCGCGCGATACGGCCGGCGCCGGCGGCATGGATGGAATCGAAGCGCTGGCGGCCGCGCTCGTAGAGCACGCCCACGAGATTGATCACGGTATCGGCCCCGGCCACCGCGGCCACGACCGAGCCGTCATCGCGGATATTGGCCTGGATCGGAGCGATCTGGCCGACATCGCCCATCGGCTTGAGGAACCGCGCGGCTTCGGGGTTACGCACAGCGGCGCGGATCTGCGCGCCGGACCGCGCGAGCTCGCGCACCACATAGCGGCCGATGAACCCGGATGCTCCGAAGACCGTTGCAATCCGCACGGCCATGACCGCTCCTCCCCGTCCGATCCGCGCTAATATCGGCGATCGGTTGCCGCGTCAACCGCGGGTGAAAGCGGTTGACAAGCTCGCGCGGTCTGGCTACGGAGCGGGCCGGCCCGGGCCGCACCCGGATGCCCAGGTGGCGGAATTGGTAGACGCGCAGGTTTCAGGTACCTGTGACCGCAAGGTCGTGGAAGTTCGAGTCTTCTCCTGGGCACCACTGCATCCATCCCGGCTGCGGGCCGCCTTGCGGGATCTGCGGTGATGCGATGAGCGTCGATTTTCACGAGGGCGACCTGCCGGACGGGCTCGATCTCGGCAGCGCGGTCGCGGTCGATACCGAGACACTGGGGCTGAAACCCGAGCGCGACAGGCTCTGCCTTGCGCAGCTCAGCGCCGGCGACGGCAACGCCCATCTCGTGCAGTTTCGCCGCGACGCCTACGATGCGCCCAACCTGGCGCGCCTGCTCGTGGACCCGGCGGTCACCAAGATCTTTCATTTTGCGCGCTTCGACGTGGCCATGTTGGAGCGCTATCTCGGCGTCCGCTGCCGGCCGGTCTATTGCACCAAGATCGCCTCGAAGCTCGCCCGTACCTACACCGACCGCCATTCGCTGAAGGATCTGACCCGCGAGCTTCTGGGCATCGAGATCTCCAAGGAACAGCAGTCTTCGGACTGGGGTGCCGAAACCCTGAGCCCGAAGCAGATCGACTACGCCGCCGCCGACGTGCTGCACCTGCACGCCATCCGCGAGGCGCTGGACGGGATGTTGACGCGCGAGCGGCGCGGCGATCTGGCCGCAGCCTGTTTCGGGTTCTTACCCGACCGCGCGGCGCTCGATCTCGGCGGCTGGGACGATACGGACATCTTCGCCCACTAAGAACCCGCCGTTTGCCAAGCCACATGGCGAATAGCCCAGATCCGCGAATGCCCGCTGATGCATGACCGGGCGCCCCACGTGAATCAGAGGTTCCCTGACATTCATCGGGCGAAAAAAGCGTCGGTGATGAGAAAATTGAATCCCAGGATGAGCACCGAGGAGGAGACCACCGCGTTGGTGGTCGCGGCCCCCACCCCTTGCGCTCCGCCGCGCGAATTGTAGCCGTGGTAGCAGCCCATCAGGGCGATCAGAAACCCGAACACGGCGGCTTTGACCATGCCGGACAGGATGTCGATGACCTCAAGGAACTGGAAGGTGCTCTTGAGATAGACGGTGGGATTGAAGCCGAGCTTATGCACGCTGATCAGATAGCCGCCGAACACGCCGACGGCATCGGCCATCAGCACGCACAGCGGCAGGGTCAGCGTGGCGGCGAGCAGCCTGGGCGCGACGAGATACTTGAACGGGTTGGTCGACAGCGTGGTCAGGGCGTCGATCTGCTCGGTCACCCGCATGGTGCCGATCTCGGCCGCCATGGCCGCGCCGATGCGTCCGGCGACCATCAGCCCGGCCAGCACCGGAGCGAGTTCCCGGGTCACGGACAGCACCACCACGGTGGCGACCGCGCTTTCGGCGTTGAACCGGGCGAAGCCGGTATAGCTCTGCAGCGCCAGCACCATGCCGGTAAACAGCGCCGTCATGCCGACAACCGGCAGCGAGTAGTAGCCGATCTCGATCATCTGGCGGCCGATCAGCCGGAAGTAGATCGGCGGGCGCACGCAATGCATCACGCCCCTGCCGGCGAACAGGGACAGACGCCCGGTCGCGGCGAAGAACGACAGCAGCACCCGCCCGATCGACGCGACCGCCGTCATTTCTCCTCTCCATCCACGCCGCCGCGATAGACGCGCCGGACCCGCGGGCCGATCCGGGAGAGGATTTCGTAGCCGATCGTGCCGGCCTCCGCGGCCATCGCATCGGCGTCGTGCCGCGGACCGATCAACTCGACGGTTTCGCCTGGGCGTACCCGGTCGGCCGCGATTCCCGTCACATCGAAGCTCACCAGATCCATGGACACCCGTCCGACCACCGGGACCGGAACATCGCCGATGCGCGCGCGGCCGCGGTTGGACAAGGATCTGGCCAATCCGTCGGCGTAGCCCATCGCGACGGTCGCCAGACTGCGGCCGGCGGCGACGCGGCAGGTGGCGCCGTATCCAACAACAGTATCGGCGTCAACGTGCTGAAATTGCATGATTTTTGCCTCCAGCCGCACGGTCTGCGCCATCGGGTTGGCCTGCCCGCGCATCGCCGACAGCCCATAGATCGCGGCCCCGGGGCGGACGAGGCCGTAGTGGAAGTCCGGGCCCATGAAGATCCCGGCCGAGTTGGCCAGCGAGGCCGGCGCGTCCGGCAGTTGCGCCCGCAGCCTGTCGAAGACCCGCTTCTGGTCCCGGTTCATCGGGTTGTCCGGCTCATCCGCGCAGGCGAGATGGCTCATCACCGCGGTGAGCGCGATCCCCTCCAGCCGCTCCGGCCGGCGGGCGATTGCCGCCACATCATTGATGCCCAGGCCGAGCCGCGCCATGCCGGTATCAAGCATCAGCGCGGCCGGCCGGCCGCCGGTCCGCCCGCCATGACGAGCCCAGCACGAAACGGCGTCCAGGGTGCACAGGACCGGCGTCAGCGCCGCCTCGTCGTAGAGCGCCTCTTCGCCGGCGACGTGTCCGTCGAGGACGTAGATCCTCGGCGCCTCGCGGGTTCCAGCGAGGCGGGCGCGGAGCGCGCAACCCTCCCCGGTGCTCGCGACGAAGAAGACGCCGCAGCCGGCGGCGGCGAGCGCGCGGCCGACCGGCCCCAGGCCCAGGCCGTAGGCATCGGCCTTGACCGCCGCGCCACAGACCGCGCCCGGCGCGCGCGCGGCCAGGGCGCGCCAATTGGCCACGACCGCGTCGAGATCGACGATCATCCGGGCCCGTTCGTGGCCTCGCGCGCTCAGAACGGAACATCCTCGTCGCGCCCCTCTTCGCCGTAATCGTGCGAGGCGTCCTCCAGGTTGTCAAACTTGGTCACCTCGGCATAGAAGCGGAGCGAGACTCGGCCGGTCGGGCCGTGGCGCTGCTTGGCGACGATCACCTCGGCCAAGCCGTGGGAATCCCTGAGGCGGTCCTCCCAGTTGCCGCGGCGTTCGAGAAACTTGTCCTCGGTCTCCTCCGGGCGGCGTGTCGGCTCCAGCCGGTCGAGATAGTATTCCTCGCGGAAGATGAACATGACCACATCGGCGTCCTGCTCGATGGTTCCGGACTCGCGGAGGTCGGCGAGTTGGGGGCGCTTGTCCTCGCGCTGCTCGACCGCGCGCGAGAGCTGGGACAGCGCCAGCACCGGGACGTCGAGCTCCTTGGCCAGAGTCTTGAGACCGCGGGTGATCTCGGAGATTTCCTGAACCCGGTTCTCGTTGCGGTTCGCCCGGCTGCCCTGCAGAAGTTGCAGGTAGTCGACCACGATCAGGGCAAGCCCATGCTGGCGCTTGAGCCGGCGCGCCCGGGTGCGCAGCGCCGAAACGGTGAGCGCCGGCGTGTCGTCGATGAAGAACTCCGCCATCTCCAGTTGCTGGCTGGCGAGAACCAGGCGGTCGAACTCCTGGGCGTTGAGCTCGCCGCAACGGATCTTGTCCGAGGCGATCTGCGCGTCCTCGGCGAGGATCCGGTTGGCAAGCTGCTCGGCCGACATCTCCAGCGAATAGAATCCGATCGCCGGCTGCCTGGATTTGTCGCCGGCCGCGTCGCGGGTGATCGCCTTGGCGAGGTTGAAGGCGATATTGGTCGCCAGCGCCGTCTTTCCCATCGACGGCCGGCCGGCCAGGATGACCAGATCGGATTTGTGGAGCCCGCCCAGCAGCAGGTCGAGATTGTGGAAGCCGGTGGCCACGCCGGCGATCCTGCCCTCGCGCCGGTAGGCGGCCTGGGCCATCTCGATCGCACTGGCCATCGCGACCCTGAAGTGCTGGAAGCCGCCGTCGTAATCGCCGGTCGTCGCCAGATCGTAGAGCTTCTGCTCGGCGGTCTCGATCTGATCGGTGGCGCTAATCTCGAGGTCTTCGACATAGGCGTCGTTGACCATGTCGGTGCCCAGCCCGATCAGCTCGCGCCGCAGGTGCAGATCGTGGATCAGCCGCCCGTAATCCTGGGCGTTGATGATCGTGGCCGCGCTGGCGGCAAGGCGGGCGACGTATTGCGCCCCGCCGACCTCGCGATAGATCTCGTCGGACTCGAAGAAATATTTCAGCGTCGTCGGGTCGGCGCGCTGCCCGCGCTCGACCATCCGCGCGCAGGCCTCGTAGATGCGGCCGTGGAATTCCTCGCTGAAATGCTCGGCGGTCAGGAACTCCGAGACCCTCTCATAGGCGCGGTTGTTGAGCAGGATCGCGCCAAGAAGGCCCATCTCCGCCTCGATGTTCGCCGGCGGCCTGCGGAAGCCGTCGGCTTCCGGTGCCGGATCCAAGATCGGAACTGTCTCTGCCACGTCTTTCCCTCATGAACGAGCCGGGACGTTAGTCCGGCGCGCTGGCGCCGGGTAGAGACGAGAAGCGGACATCCCTGAGGAAACCGGGGACAAGATCGGCGGTCCTTCGCCTGACTGTGAATTACGGGGAAATTGTGGTGGCGACGCCGATTCGCGTCACCGCGCGATCAGACCGACCCCCAGGCCGCCATGCCGGTGGGCCTCTTCGGCTTGCTGGGCGCGCTCCCAGTCGGCGATGTAGTCGCGGGTCAGCGGCGCCGCCGCCTGGTCGCGGGTGATCTGCATCTGGAAGACCATCTGGTTCCAGTACTTGAACGCCATCTCGCAGCCCGTGAGGTAGAACTCCCACATCCGGCAGAAACGCTCGTCGTATAGTGTGGCCGCGCGCTCGCGGTTGGCCTGGAACCGGTCGTGCCAATGCCCCAGGGTCTTGGCGTAGTGCAGCCGCAGGATCTCGATATCGGTGACGTAGAGTTTCTCGCGCTCGAGCGCGGCCAGGACCTCCGACATCGCCGGCGTGTAGCCGCCGGGGAAGATGTACTTGCGCAGCCAGGCGCTGGTCGCGCCCGGCGGCTCCATCCGGCCGATCGAATGCAGCAGGGCGATCCCGTCCTCGGCCAGAAGCTCGCGCAGCTTGGCGAAGAACTCGCGGAAATGCCCGGTGCCGACATGTTCGAACATGCCGACCGAAACGATCCGGTCGTAGGGTCCGGCCTGGTGGCGATAGTCCTGCAGCAGGAAACGGACCCGGTCATCGAGCCCGGCGTCGGCCGCGCGCCGGACCGAGACGCGGTGCTGTTCCTCGGACAGGGTGACGCCGGTCACCTGGAGATCGGCGAGCCCGGCGAGATAGAGCGCAAGCCCGCCCCAGCCGGAGCCGATGTCGAGCAGCCGCTGCCCCGATTCCAAACACAGCTTGGCCGCAAGATGGCGCTTTTTGTTGAGCTGGGCGGTCTCCAAGCTGTCGTCGTCCGAGGCGAAATAGGCGCACGAATACTGCCGGTCCTTGTCCAGGAACAGGTTGTAGAGCGTGTCCGAGAGGTCGTAGTGGTGGGCGACGTTGCGCCGGGCCCGGCCAACCGGGTTGTGCTGCTGTAGCCAGCGCATGCGGTAGTTCAGCCATTCCGAGAGCCTGAAGACCGGATTGTCGCTGGCCGCCTGGGCGTTGATGCAGCAAAACGCAATGAAATCGCCCAGCGTGCCCTCTTCGATCGTCAGCGTCTCATCCATGTAGGCCTCGCCGACATGGAGCCAGGGGTTGGTGACGAGGCTGGTGTGCAGCCGGCGGTCGTGCAGCCGGACCGCGCAGCCCGGGCCGGGCGCACCTTCGAAACAGTACGTCTTGCCATTCGCATCCGTCAGCGAAAGCCGGCCGACGGTGACGACCTTTTCCAATGCCCAGCGCAACAGCATCGTGAACGCTCCCTAACCCGTCCTGACGTCCCGGTCCTCTTGCCGCGGTTCGGTAGCCGCGTCTTGCCGCGCCGATTGGTTGTCCAAAACCCGCCCGGCAGCGCCGCTCAACGAAAATTTATCCTCGTCCTTGTTGGTTTTCAATGCGTTGAGCGATGCCGCTTTGCCCACACGCGGGCCGACGCCGGAACGTCCTCACAGCGGCGGCCAGCGCCGGGAACAGCTTAGGAAAAGCCTCTTGCGACAGGGGCCACAACCGCGCGCCGGATGCGCCGGAAAGGATGGCCGGAACGATGGTCTCGGCCCAGTTTGCTGAGGAACCTCTGAATATGTCGGATGGGTGTACAGATTGAGTGCATGATTGTGGCCCGTTCATGTGGAGCTCGCAGTCATGCATCAGCAGACGTTTGCGATCTGGACTATGACAACAAGAAGCGCAGGACGCGGCGCGAGCGCTTCCTGGAGCGGATGGACAGGTTGATCCCGTGGGACCGTCTTGAGGCCCGGGTGGTGCCGGACGAGACGACGATCCTGAATTTCCGTCACCGTCTGGAGCATCACGGGCTCGGTCGTGGCCTGTTCGAGGAGATCAACGGCCATCTGGCCGAACACGGCGTGATCTTGCGGGCAGGCGCGATCATCGACGCGCGCATCGTCGCAGCGCCGTCGGCGGCGAAGAACAAGGGGAAGGAACGTGACCCGGAGATGCATCGGACCAAGAAGGGCAACCAGTGGTATTTCGGGATGAAGCTGCATATCGGCGTCGACAACCGGTTGAGGCCGGCGCACCGCCTGGAGGGCGCGGCGGCGAACGTTCACGACCTCACGCCGTCCGCGCAACGCCTGCACGGCGAGGGGAAGGATTTGTCGGCGGACGCCGGCTGCCAGGGGATCGAGAAACGCACCGAATGCGAGAAACGCCAAGCAGGTTGGCGCATCGCCATGCGGCCGGGCAAACGGCGGGTTCTGGATCCCGACAGTGCGGCGGAGAAAGCCGAGCAGCGGAAGGTCAGCGTCCGCGCGAAGGTGGGGCATCCGTTTCGGCTGGCGCAGCGGGCGTTGGGGTATGACAAGGTGCGCTACCGGAGGCTGGAGAAGACTATTCGGCGGCTGGCGCTGCTGCCGGGCTTCTCGAACCCGATGACCGCGCGCCCGATGACCGCGCGCCCGCATCCGGCGTGACAGTGATGGGCGTAGTCTGCCCGGACGGCCCCCACGGGGCCGATCGGGGCGAAATGGCGACCATTACCGGCCCCGTGAACGCGCTCTCAAGGCGCAAACACCCAACAAACCGCAAAAACCTCCACCGTTGCGGAAAATACCTCCCAAACCAGAGGGTCCCTAAATCCTCGGGCTGCCGGGAAGCCGGGTGAACCGCACCGGCATCATCGAGCGTTCGACCAGCCTGCCATCCGGCGCCTTGCGGCCGAGGATCAGCTCCTGATGGTCCTCGGAGGCGCCCACGGGTGCGACGATTCTCCCGCCCGGCTTGAGCTGGCGGATCAGCGCGTCGGGGATGAAGTCGGTCGCTTGGCGGACGATGATCGCATCGAACTTGCGGTCGTCGACGCGCCAGCCGAAATAGGGATCGTGGTTTGCCAGCCGGACTTTGTCCTGGTAGCCTAGGCGGATCAGGCGGTTCATCGCCGCCGCCGCAACCCGGGGTTGGATGTCGACGATGCTCAGGCCGCCCACCAGCTCGGCGATGATCGCGGCGTGATAGCCGCCGCCGATTCCGAGCAGAAGCACCTCATCTCCCTTCTCGAGCGCGGCGAGGTCAGTCATCAGCGCAACGATGTATGGCTGGGAGACCGTCTGGCCGAAGCCCACCGGCAGCGGCCGGTTCAGATAGGCGAACGAGGCCAGTTCGGGCGGGACGAACGCGTGGCGCGGCACGCGCGCCATGACATTGAGGACTCGCTGGTCAAGGGTCGACTTGCCGATCCAACCGCTGGTCAGTCGGGTCTCCGCGACGATGGTCTGGACCATCTTGCCACGGTTGGCCTTGAAACCGCCCGCGATGCCGCCGCCGGCGGTTTCCCCCGCGGTCGGCCTTGCCTCCGCCGCGGCGTTGGCTGCCGTCGCCGCGATCGCCAAGCATGCCGTCGTTGCGGCCATTCCGCGCGCCAACCTGCCCATCGTTCCGGTCTCCCGCGCCGCTATCTTTCGGCTTTGGCGCTACTATACCTTCCCTGCGCCCGTCCTGTCGCCGAAACCGGTGAGGCTGCGGGCGCCGCGGAGAGCGCCGTGATCGTCGTCTTCGGCTCGATCAACGTCGACATCGCGCTGCCGGTCCCGGCGCTGCCGCGGCCGGGCGAGACGGTGCTGGGCGAAGGCTATGAGCTGTCGCCGGGCGGCAAGGGGACCAATCAGGCGCTGGCCGCCGCGCGGGCCGGCGCCGAGGTCGCGCTGCTCGGCCACGTCGGCCGGGACGGATTCGCCGAGACGGCGTTGTCGCTGCTACGTGGGGTGCGGTCGGCCGATGCGCCGACCGGGCTGGCCGCGATCGGCGTCGACTCCCGGGGCGACAACCAGATCATCGTCGCCAGCGGCGCCAACCGTCTGGCCCGCGCGCAGGATGTGCCCGACACAATGCTCGGACCCGCGGCGGTCGTCCTCATGCAGCTCGAGCTGCCGATCGCGGAGGTTGCCGCATTGGCCCCGGCGCGCCCATGCGCGCGGCGTGCGCGTGGTTCTCAACGCCGCGCCGGCCGCCCCCAGCACCGGACGATGTCCTGCGCGCGCTGGACGTGCTGGCGGTTAACCGGATCGAGGCCGGGCTGCTGGCCCAAACCCTGGGGATCGAGCCGGCCTCGGCTGACCCGCGCGCCCGTGAGATCGGCCGGCCCGTTGTCGTAACCCTGGGCGCGCAGGGCGCGGCGGCCTTCGGCGCTGAGCCAGACATCCGCGTCGGCGCGCTGCTGATCGAGTCGCGCGATGCAACCGGCGCCGGCGATGCCTTCATCGGCGCCTTCGCCGCGGTTCTCGACTTGCGGCGGGGAGATCGGGGAAGCGATGCGACACGGCGCGGTCGCCGGCGGGCTTGCCTGCCGACGGGCCGGCGCCCAGCAGGCGCTGCCGGGCCGCGCGGCGATCGAAGCGCGGCTGGCCGACCTCGCCGATCCGCTATAGCGCTACGGAAAAAGCTCCCGAACCGCGATCCAGAGCATCGCCGGGCTGATGATTCCGAACAGGATCGCGATCGCCGTTTCCATGCTCCGCTGGGTGAACGCGCCCTGAAGCCGGGGCCCGATCTGGCCGCCGACGATCACGCTCGGGATCGTCCAGCAGACCAGATTCCAGGGCGCCGCGTGGACGCCGGCGGCGGCGATCAGCGCCGATATACGGGTGAACGACGCACACGCCATGGTGACGATCACGATCAGCACCGAAATTGCCGCGGCGACCGGCAGCGGGACCCGGTTCCGCCGGACGAGCTGGGGCATGACCGCCTCGCCGATGCCGACCGAGACCATGCCGGTCTCGGCCGCGCCCCGATCGGTCTCGCCCCGGTCCGTCTCGCCGGAATCCTCCGCCAGCGCCGTCTCGACCGGGGCGCGATGGCGCATCAGGATGAAGAAGAGCAGGATCATGAGGACCGCATAGGCGGCTTTGAGCCAGGACTGGTTAACTTGGTGGGCCAGCAACGCGCCGACGACGCCGACCGGCGCCGCGACCAGGATGAACGGCGCGGCCGCGCGGAAGTCGATCAGCCCGCGGCGGTAATAGCCGACGAAGCCCGATGAGAATCCGAACGCCTGGGTGAGCAGGGCCGCACCGCCGATGCCGCTCAACATCGCGGCGGTCGCGACGCAGATCGAGACCGGGAACATGAACCAGTAGATCGCCCAGTCCATCGATACGGCCTCGCGATACGGCCCGCCGGCTCAGGCGTCGCGGCTGCGGTTCTCCGGCGGAGTCAATTCAGCGAGCCGGCGGACACGTAGCGGCCGTCCCGGAATCCGGTGAAAAGCCCTTCGACCGCCGGATGGTCGATCGGCCGCGGCGACTCCTCCGGGCCGAGATTGCGCTCGGCCACATAAGTCGCATGCGTGTGGCCGTCGACCAGGACATGGTACCAGGGGTCATGCTTGGGTGGCCGGCTCTTTGCCATCCGCTCGTACCACTCCTCGGTCCCCTCGAAGACCGCATCGACATCGTAGATCACGCCGCGGTATCCGAACAGGCGATGACGCACGAGCTGTCCGACGGAAAATCGGGCGGGTTGCTTTGGCATCCGGTGCCACGGCCGGCGGGGACCAGCCCGGTGATCCGGAATGGCCTCCGAACGCCCCCTTCGTCGCAAAATTCAGCGCGAAGACCCCCGCGGCTCCGCTTGCCGCAGATCGAATAACATGGATCGCGCCGCGCGAACAAGCCATCGGACGGCGCTATCGTCAGGCGCCGACGCTAGGTAATGGGCAAGGCGAAGTGGACCGGCGGCAAGGCCAGGCGGCGACAAACCCATCCCCCATGCAACCGCACAGGCACAGCATCGGAGCGGTATCCCCGCCCTCCGGCGGGCGCATCAACGCCCCTCCAAACCGAAACAACGTCACCGCTTCCCACCAGGGTTTGAGAAATACCGGCTACCGCCTATGCCGGATCGCGCTCCGGCGTGTCTCGGTTCAGGGCGATTAAACAGCCCGGCTGCGCGGCCCGGCCGCCCGCAGCGCGCACACCGCGGCGCCAGCGACCGGCGGCGCCAGCGACCGGCGCCGCGGCATAGACCTGCTTGGTGGCCTCGACGAACAGGACTCCGCCCAGGCGCGGGAACCAGCCGCCGCCGATTCGCTCCATCGCGGACGCCGACGCGATCAGGATGCGGCGGCCGCTGGGTGGCATGAACAGGCCGAACCGCACGCCCAGCGGATCGAACATCGTATCGCGTAGCAGCGTGGAAAGCTGCGCGTTGGTATAGGGATGGCCGTGCCCGAACGGCGTGCGGTCGAGCCGCGCCCAGATCCCGGTGCGGTTGGGAACGACCACCAGGAGGCAGGCGCCGTCGGCCATCACCCGCCAGATCTCCCGCAGCATCGGCCGACGCTGTTCGGAGGATTCGAGCGCATGCACCAGAAGGACCCGGTCCATCGACATGTCGGGCAGCGGAAGCTCCGCTTCGTCGGTCAGCGCGGTCAGGTTGGGCGCATCGACCGGCCAGCGCAGCACCCCCTGGCGCGCCGGCATCACCGAGATCACCCGCGCCGCCTCGTCGCGGAAGGCGCCCAGATAGGGGCTCGTGTACCCCACGCCCAGGACGTTCATGCCAGCGACATCGGTCCAATGGCCGCGCAGGTGGTCGCGGATCACCCGCCGGGCGACCCGGCCCACCTTGGAGCGGTAGAAGTTCCTGAGATCGACGACGTTCGACCGCATCTCGGCACTTTAGCACAGTTGGCGACAGCACAGTTGGCGACCGCGCCGTGATTTGGTAGCCTGTCGCCATCTCCGCACCCGAAACCCGCCACGGTCCAGGGCGCCAGGGCAATTCCCAAGACGGTCGCATCATGCAACTCCGCTATTCGCCAACATCTCCGTTCGTCCGCAAGGTCATGGTCCTGGCGGTCGAGACGGGGCTCGAGTCGTCGCTCGAACGAATCGAAGTCGACACCTTCAACCCCGAGGATGTGCGTAACTCGCCGAACCCGCTGGGCAAGGTTCCCTGCCTGATCACCGACGACGGCGAGGTGCTGTTCGATTCGCCGGTCATCCTGGAATATCTCGACCGCCGCCATGACGGCCCGCCCCTGCTCGCCGCGGACGGTCCGGAGCGCTGGACCGCGCTGCGCCGCCAGGCGCTGGCCGACGGCATCCTCGAAAGCGCCGTCCTGATCTTCGTCGAGGCCCTGCGCAAGCCGGAGCGGCGCTCGGCGGGATGGATCGCCCACAATAAGGCGGCTATCGACCGGGCGATCGACGCGCTGGAAGGCGAGGCGGCCGACCTCGCCGGCCCGTTCGATATCGGAACGATCGCGATCGCCGTGGCGCTCGCGTTCGTCGATCAGACCTTCCCGGAAGACGACTGGCGCGGTGGCCATGCCGCGCTCGCACGGTGGTTCGAGGAGGTTAACGCCCGCCCGTCGATGCGCCGGACGGCGCCGGTCAAAGCCGAGCGCCAGGGACCGCGTCGGCGGCCCGCAGCGACTGGGCTGTCGGAACGACAACGCGCTGAACTCTGCCGGAACCCGTAACCTTCCGGCGATTGTACGATCGACCGTGTTGCATTATGGTGGCTGTGGATTGAGGGGCGTCGAATTCACACAGCGGCACGGTCAACAAGCCATAGCAGGCAGGGCCAACCGAAGAGGCAAACGATAAGGAGTTTGTCGAACGATGCGAAACCTGGGACTTAGCACCGCGAGCGCGCTTGCGGCACTAATGCTGGCGGGCTGCGGCGGCTTGGAGTTGCAGAATGCCGAGTCGTTGTCCGCGCCGGGCGACACCTTCGACAAGGGTCTCTATACGGGGTACGTAGATCTGGCGAAGTCGGAGTACGCCGAGAGCGACTACCGCGATTCGGACACGTTTGCGGTCCGCGCCGCGCGGATCTCCGGCGGGGAGATCGTCGGTCCGGAAGAGATCTCGACGCGCGCGCTGCCCGAAGGCGCGGTCGTCGAACTGAGCGATGCGCGCAAGCGTCTGGTCGCGGCCCTGATCTCGGGCGCGCGGGAGAAGGCCCCGGCGGGTGCGGCCAATGCCCAGGTCATGTTCGACTGCTGGATGCAGGAGCAAGAGGAGAACTTCCAGCCCGAGGACATCGCGCGCTGCCGCGGCGGCTTCATGACCGCGATGGCGAAGATCGATGAGACGATGAAGCCGGCGCCCAGGCCCGTCGCGGCCAGGCCGGCGACGCCCATCGTGGCGAAGCAGGCGCAGCATACGGCTCCCAAACCCGCCAGGCGGATTTTCGTCGTCTATTTCCCGTTCGACAGCGACAAGATCACGCCGACCTCCAGGCGCGTCATCCTGAACGCCATCGATGCGGCGAAGTCGATGGGCGCGAAGCGGGTCGCGGTCTCCGGCCATACCGATACCGCGGGCCCGAAACGCTACAACACCGCGCTGGCCGAGGCGCGGACGCGGGCGGTTGCCAACGCACTCGCCAAGGGCGGCTTCGAGGAGGGCCGCATGAATCTCGGCTCGTTCGGCGAAGCGCTGCCGGCGGTGGCGACCGGCGACGGGGTGCGCTATCAACAGAATCGCCGCGCGGTGATCGAAATCTCCCAATAGCCCGCGCATAGCGGCACTCAGCGAAGGGGCGCCCGCGGGCGCCCCTTTTCTCGTCGGCGGTCGTGACGTGCAGGTGCTCAGTCGCGCTTCAGGCACATCGCAATGCCCATGCCGCCGCCAATGCACAGCGTCGCCAAGCCCTTGCGGGCGCCGCTGCGGACCATCTCGTGCACCAGCGTGACCAGGATGCGCGCGCCGGACGCGCCGATCGGGTGGCCGATCGAGATCGCGCCGCCGTTGACGTTGACCTTTCCGGTGTCCCAGCCGAGCTCCTTGTTGACTGCACAGGCCTGGGCGGCGAAGGCCTCGTTCGCCTCGATCAGGTCGAGGTCGTCCGGCGACCAGCCTGCCTTGTCGAGCGCCGCCCGGCTGGCCGGGATTGGCCCCGAGCCCATCAGTGCGGGATCGACCCCGGCCTGGGCCCACGACGCGATCCGGGCGAGCGGGGCAAGACCGCGCCGGGAGGCCTCATCGGCCGTCATCAGCACCAGCGCCGCGGCGCCGTCGTTGATGCCCGAGGCGTTACCGGCGGTCACCGTCCCGTTGCGGTCGAAGGCCGGCCGCAGCCCGGCGAGCGTCTCAACGGTGGTGCCGGGCCGGGGATGTTCGTCCGCCACGACGCGCGTCTCGCCCTTCCTGTCGGCAACGACGACCGGAGCGATCTCCGTATCGAACCGGCCGGCCTTCTGCGCCGCCGCCGCCTTGCGCTGGGAGGCCGCGGCGAATTCGTCCTGCTGCTCGCGGGTGATCTGCCAGCGCCCGGCGACATTCTCCGCAGTGGCGCCCATGTGGTAGCCGTTGAAGACATCCCACAGCCCGTCCCGAATCATCGTATCGACCAGCTCGGCGTCGCCCATTTTGGTGCCGTTGCGCAGGTGCAGGCAATGCGGCGCGGCGCTCATGGACTCCTGGCCGCCGGCGATCACGATCTTCGAATCGCCCAGCGCGATCGCCTGCCCGCCCATCGCCACCGCGCGCAGGCCCGAGCCGCACACCTGGTTGACCCCCAGCGCCGGCGCCTCGATCGGCACCCCGGCCGCGATGGAGGCCTGCCGCGCCGGGTTCATGCCGGCGCCTGCGGCGAGAACCTGGCCCATAACGACCTCGGAGACCTCCTCGGGCGCGACGCCGGCGCGTTGCATCGCCGCGGTCATTGCGACCGTCCCGAGCTCGGCCGCCGAGCACATGCCGAGCGCGCCGTTGAAGGCGCCGACCGGCGTGCGCGCGGCGCCGACAATAACCACCCGTCCCATGCGATTCACCCTCCTCCGGCTGCGACCGGCGCACGATAGGCGGCGCCCGCCCGGCGCTCAAGGCTTGTGGCGTCGCGATCCGGCCGGCTACGGTCTTTTCTACTCTGCCGCCTCCGCGTGCCCGGAGCGGTCGGCCAGCGCCGCCGGCGCGCCGTCGTCGGTGCGGAACAGGACGACCGGGTCCTCGCAGATCGTCCGGGCGAGCAGATCCCGGCCGAGATCCCCGGCGAGCGAGGCGACGCACCAGGCATTGCGCAGAAACATCGGCGCTCTCCATACTGGTCGGCCGCCGCGACCCTGGACCCGGACTCCGCGCGCGCAAGTGCTTTGACGCGGAGAGAATCGATGCCCGGGCACGATCTGGTCCTCCACAACGGACGTATCGTCACGCTCGACGGCGCCTCGCGCATCGCCCGGGCGGTGGCGGTGCGCGAGGGCCGGATCGCCGCGGTCGGCGAGGATGCGGAGATCCTGGCCGGTGCGGGCCCGCGCACGCGGCGCATCGACCTCAACGGCGCCGCGGTCACGCCCGGTATCTTCGACGCCCATCCCCATATGGACCGCGAGGGGCTGAAGCGCCGGGGCGGCCATCCGATCGAGGGCCTCGGCTCGATCGCGGGAATCTGCGAGGCGGTGCGCGAGGCCGCGGCGCGGACCCCGGCGGGCGAGTGGATCATCGCCATGCCGATGGAGCTCGCGCCCGAGGACGGTATGCCGCGCTATGTCAGTGAGCCGGAGGATCTCGCCGAAGGCCGTTTCCCCAATCGTCATGACCTCGACGGCGCGGCGCCGGACCATCCGGTCCTGATCCGCGGCGCCTGGGGCTGGTGGTCCAAGCCGCCGTTCCCGAGCGTCGCCAACTCACGCGCCCTGGAGCTCGCCGGCATTGGCCGCGACACCGCCGCGCCGCACCGGAGCGAGATCCTCAAGGAAGCCTCGGGCGAGCCGACGGGGGCGATGCTGGAGACCAACCGCGCCCCGGTCCTCGAATACACGCTCCTTGGCTGCGTACCCCGTTTCACCTTCGAGGACCGGATCGCCGCCGCGCGAATCGGCCCCAGGCTCTACAACGCCGCAGGCACCACCGCGGGGTTCGAGGGCCACGGCCTGACCCCGGCGTTGATCGAGGCCTACCGCCGCGCCGCCGAGTCGGGCGACCTGTCGGTCCGGCTGACCGCGAGCCTGAGCGTGCCCAGCGCGGTGATGAACGATGCCGGGGTAGCCGACCTGCTCCATCAATGGGCCGGGCGCATCGCGGCCCCCGGACGGCGCGAGGGGAACCTGGTCACCGACGGGATCTGTCTCGATTTCGGGCGATCCCGCAGTCGCGCGGATCATCGCCACCGGCTATCCTTACGAGGCTTGGGCCGGCCATTTCAGCCAGTCGGTCGGGCAGGAGAGACTCATCGCCATTGCGGTCCTGGCCGCCCGGCTCGGCATCCGGCTCGCCTGCATCTGCTACGACATCGAGGCTCTGCTCCAGGCCTACGAGGCGGTCGACCGCGAGGTTCCGATCCGCGACCGCCGCTGGGTGATGATGCACCTGACCCGGGCCAGCGACGACCAGCTCCGCCGGATCAAGGCGCTCGGCGTGATCGTGACCATGACACCCAACTTCATGTACCACGCAACCACGCGGCTGGGCCTTGCCGGGCTCGGCGCCGAGGGCACGCCGATCCGCCGGGTGATCGACGCCGGCATCCCGGTCGCGCTGTCGTCCGACAACGTGCCGGTCTCGATGTTCTGGGCGATGTGGTCGGCGTTGACCCGCTATGCCGGCGATTTGGGCGGACGGCTGGGCGAATCCGGACTCGCGCGCGAGGAGGCGCTGCGCCTGATCGCCCAGACCGGCCATGCGCTCACCTGGGACGAGGGACAGCGCGGGGCGATCGTACCGGGCATGGACGCCGATCTCACGGTGCTCGACCGCGATCCGCTGGTCTGTGCCGAGGACGAGATCAGGGACATCGCGGCCACGCGGACCTTCCTCGCCGGCCGCGAGGTCAGTCGTTCGCCATCGTTGCCTTGACGATCTCGCGATCGACGACCATGTCCGCGGTGTCCGCGCGATAGGCGGCCATGTAGTCGGTCTGCATATGGTGGTCGACCGCCGCTTGGTCGGCGTAGACCTCATAGAGCCGCACGATGTCCGATGTCCCCTCGGGTACGACGATGTCGAACCGCTCGCAGTCTGACTCTTCTCTCAGCACCCGCTCGCGGTGCTGCCTGCCCCGCGCGACGAACGCATCGCGCTTTCCTTCGGCGATCTTCAACTCGACAAGCAGGACGACGGCGCTCATCCGGACCTCCTTTATCCTTCGGTTATCGTCGCGGCGGAGAAATATTATTGCACCAAAACGGGTTATGGCAGATTTGCATGAGGGCTTCAAACGCGTATTGAAACTAAATCAACACGGTGCATGAATCATGAACAAGGCGACGCAAGCGCCGACAGAGGCTGCCCACGCGCCGACTCGGGCCGACGCCGGCGGGCCGCCCTCTGGTTCAATCCTCGCGCGGCTCCCACATCCAGGCTGGAATGTCGCACACCCCATGCAGGACGCGCCAGACATCAATGTCCGCCTCCCTCTCGACATGGAAGATCAGGTACGGAAACCTTCCGGGCGGCCGGAAGCGCAGGCCGGGAATATCCAGCTCGTGCGCATGGCGCGGCGAGCCGCTCCCCGGCCGGTCGCCGATTCGGTGGCGCGCATCTTCCAGCGCGTCGATGAAGGCCAGCGCAACCGCCGGTTTCGCCTCGACCAGATAGTGATCGACCGCCTCATCGATATCGCGTCTCGCCCGCTCTCGAAGGACGACCGGCTTGCCGCTCACCGCCGGCCGGCTTCGCGGACCCGGCCGCAGAGTCGGTCGAAGTAGTCCGCATCGGCCGTGACCGCCGGCGACGACGACGCGCCTTCGAGAAGCAGGGCGCGCAAGCGCTGACGATCCTGATCCTTGCGGATCAGTTCCCGGACATACTCGCTTGACGTGCTGTAGCCGCACGCGCTGACCTGATCGTCCACGAAGTTCTTGAGCGCCGCGGGAAGCGATGTGTTCATCGTGGTCATGAGCCGAGACTACGAGACTAACGGCATTGGCAAAGTTTGGCAAGAAGCCGCCGTTCGGTTCGCGTCCCTTGAGGCAACGACAATCGCCGCCATCCACCGACAGGCGTGCGAATCGGGCGTTCACCCCGCATTTCCCCAGTGAACTTCGGCTCTGGACCTTCTGAACGCTGCGTGGACCACCGCGGCCAAAGGCTGCTGCTTAATGACCACCACTGCAACAAATGGTGAAACCACGGCTGCCAGTACTGGCGGCGTGGTAGAGAACGCGCTGATTTTGGCATTTTACAGCCAAATTCCGGGCATCATCCGTTCACGAAGTGCCGATGTCGCCCCGATCTCTCAAAAGCACTCGGAAACCGGGTTGAGTTTCCAGATTTTGGTCCATAGCTTCACAGAAGGCGCTCCAAATGAGAAATTTCGGATGAAGACACAGAATTTCGCCGGACTCGCGCTGGCCGTTCTCGCGATGAGCGGTCTGACCGGTTGCGGTTCGGCCTATTCCGGCCTGATGGGTGCCTCGGGCCTCGGCGCCGCCGACACCACCCGCCAACACTTCCTCGAAGTCCTGCTGCAAGAGGCGCTCTCGCCGGGTGAGGAACGGGAGGCAGCGGCATGACGGTCACCATCCCATCCACCCGCGATTTCGGCACTGCGTTCCAGCGATTTCAGGAACTGATCAAAGCCAAATCCGGCCACCCGTTCCGGAGTTTCGACGAAGGCCTCGCCAGAGAACGGGAAAGCTATAAGCCGCGCTTGCGCGACCATGCTCTATCCCTGCTGGACATCGGGGCTTGGTCCGAGGACGAGATCGGTTCGGGTACGATCCTGAACCGTACGATCGAAGCGATCGAGATCCAGGATGGCCGCCTCAAACGGACCAACAACCTTGTATTGTGGCAGAACCGTTATGGCCACGCCAACCGCGATCACCGCGCCCTGCTGGAGGCGGCGACGAACCCGAAACTGCGTACCGAGTTCGAGGGCCTGCTGTTTGGCCTATATCACAGCAATGAGGACGAGAGCGCGACCTTCGATCGGCTGAGCGATTTGGCGGGCCGCAAGTATCCGCTCATCGCCTATCTTTTTTTCCTCAAGGATATGGACCGGTTCATGCCGATCCAGCCAACGGGTTTCGACCGCGCCTTCCGCGCACTTGGCATCGATTTCACCACGCTACGCCAATGCAGTTGGGATAACTACGCCGCCTATAACGCAACGCTGGATGGATTGCGATCCTTGATCGCCGATGCGGCCGGGATCAATGCCGTCCGTCTGGTCGATGCGCATTCCTTCTGCTGGATTTTCTCGTTGCTTATCAACAAGAAGGAAGACAAGGGGGCTCTTGAACGGGCGCCGGGGGGTAAGGATAAGGGCCGCACTCTCGAGGGGCGGGAGAAATCCATCATCGATATGCGTTATTCGGTCGAGAATACGGTGCGAAACGCGAATGGCCAGATCGTGAAACGCACGGTGAAGAACAAGGATCTGCGGATGAGTTCTGCCGAGCTTGATAAGCATATCGCCTCTCTGCTCGACCGTCAGGATGACCGTTGCGCGTTGACCGGAATACCTTTCCATTTCCACGATCCCGACTCGGACAAGAACCTGCTTCCGTCATTGGATCGGATCGACAGCGACGGTCACTACGAAGCGGGTAACCTCCAGATCCTCTGTCGGTTCATCAATGTCTGGAAAGGCGCCTATGACAATGAGGAGTTCAAGCGCCTGCTGATGCTCGTGCGCGACGTCGAAGCGGAAGAATAGATGGGTATCAACCTCGTCATCGCCGTCACCGATGGAGACCGGTTCGAGATGCTGCGGCGGCAGCCGGACCTTGGCGAGGTGAATTTCTGGACGCCCTCGGCGGCGAACTTCCGCGCGCTCCAGCCGAACGAACTGTTCTGTTCAAGCTGTACGCGCTGCACAACGTGATCGTCGGCGGAGGCATATTCGCCTATGCCAATGCGTTGCCGTGTTCGTTGGCCTGGGGGCGTTCGGCGAGACGAATGGCGCGTGCTCAGCGCGGGAGATGCATGCCCGCATTGCCAAATATCTCCAGGCGGACTTGGACGGCCGCCAAGTCAGGCATCGACCGCGAGCGGGTCAGCCCTCTCATGGCCGGAACCCACGAGTCGGGCAGAGAGTTGGGGACCATGGTCAGATGAAGTTATTCAAAAAGAAGGTGCGTGTAACTCCCGAAATTTTTTGGATCGCCAAGTTCAGAATGTCATGATCGAATGAAAGAATTATATGAGACAGTTATTTGAAAAATGTGAGATCGAAATCCTGAATGAAAAATTATTCACATTTTGCACTTTCTTTCCAATATTATCAATAAGCTTGGCTAATTTAGAAGACGATATTCAGCTGTGTTACTCGAATCGAATTGCCGCAGAACTGGAGAGCCGATTCGGTAGAGGTATTGAAGAACAGTTCAAAATCCGTACGTTAGAATATCTTTTTTCTTACTTAGCTTTTGTTATTCCAGGATGCATGAAAGTAGATATTCCTTTCTTCAGAGACCTCAAATTTGTGAGGAGCAAAAAGGGGGTATCAGCATGAGGTTGAGCCTCGAGAGACGGCCCGAGTAGAATCGGATGATGGCCGTCGTCTCGCTCTTCCTTTATCCTTTGGTTCTCGCGCTAGTCTAGCAGGTTTATCGTCACGGTCACCCCGCTTCACAAGCACCTCGCCCGCAACAGAGCGGATCGCGAACGGTGGGATACGATGTCGAGACCTCCGATCGCGCTCACCGCGGTCAGTGGCCAGCCGCCTCTTCGCGCAACAGGCCGAGACGGGTGAGGATCTCGCGGTCGGAGAAGACGAACAGGACCGTGCCGGGCGCGGCCGCGAAATGGCTGATCCAGTGGCCGGCAGGCAGGGTGAAGACATCGTTGCGGGACCATTCGAGCGTCGTCTCGCCGATCGACGAACGGCCTTCGCCCTCAATAACCAGGCATCCCGCGCTGGCGTTGGTGCGACAGGGCGCGCTCGGCCGGCCGGAGTGGAGCGCGACCAGCGAGCACTCGATCGTCGGCAGTGCCGGGCCCCCGGTGAGCGGGTTGGTGTAGCGCAGCCGCCGGGCGCCGTCCGCCTCCGGCGCAAGCCCGGCGAGCGCCTGGGCGGCGCTTGCCCAGGGGTAGCGGAACATCGGCGAATACGGCGTCTCGCCCGGCGGGCCCGCCGGCACCAAGCCCGGCGAGGCGAACGCCGGGTCCGCCGGCAGTTCGCCGGCCGGGCCCGGCTCGAATACGCCGTTGTCGAGAAACCGGTTGAGCGGCACGTCCAGCACGTCAAGCCAGACCATCCGCCCCTCGGCCTCGTGGACATGTTCATGCCAAGTCCAGCCCGGCGTCAGGATCATATCGCCGCGCACCATCGGACACGACTTGCCGTCGACGACGGTTTCCGCGCCTTGGCCGTCGATGACGAAGCGCAGCGCGTTCATCGTGTGGCGGTGCGGCCGGGCGCGCTCGCCCGGCAACAGGACCTGCAGCGCCGCGCTCAGCGTCACGCTGGTGCCGTTGCCGCGGCCCTCGGCGACCCGGTGGGGGCTGTTGAGCTGCAGCACCCGGCGCTCGGCCTCGTCCATCGACACCGCATCGATCGCCGCCTCGATCAGCGGATCCATCACCGACCATCGCCAGATGTGGGGCGGTTCCGGCGGCCGGTTGGTCGTGCCCGCCTGCTCCCAGAGCGCGGCCACGCTCGCCGCGTTCATCGCTTCGTGAAACGCATCGCGTGAAACCGGTTCGGCCATCGGCCCTGTCCCCTCAAAGCAGGCTGCCGGACTGCCGGACTATTGTGGCCCCGATCGCGCGCGGCGCCAAGGCGCCTGCGCAATCGGCGACAGCTTCGTCCCGCGTCCCTGGCCCGGCGTTCAGGCGCGGGGCCTTGACCGCGCAGGATCCGGGGCATATTTGCCAGAGGTTCGCCGGGGCTTGACGCGAATCCTCAATTCGATCGAGAGATACGATGATCAACCACCACAGCGCGCTGATCTACACCATGGTGCTGGCATCGGCCGCAGACCGCGATATGACCGACAGCGAGGTCCGCCGCATCGGCGAGATCGTCAGCCGACTGCCGGTCTTCGAGGATTTCGACGTTGAGACGCTGACCGACACCGCGGCGGAGTGCGCCGGGCTGCTGGACGCCGATGACGGGCTCGACACCGTGCTGCAGGTGATCCGCGAGGCGCTGCCCCGGAAACTGCGCGAGACCGGCTACGCGGTGGCCTGCGAGATCGTCGCCGCGGACGGCACCGCAAACCGGGAGGAGCTCCGGCTGCTCGAGCTGCTCGGCCAAAGCCTGGAGATCGACCGGCTGTCGGCCGCCGCCATCGAACGCGGCGCGCGCGCCCGCCACATGAAGCTCTAGCCATTTCCACCGCCGTCGTGCCCGGCCGGCCGCCGGGCCGCGCGATCGCGGCCTGGCTCTATCTCTGTGCCGCGATGGTCTTCGCGATGGTTGTGCTCGGCGGGCTGACCCGGCTCACGGGCTCGGGCCTGTCGATGGTCGACTGGCAGCCGGTCGCCGGCGTCCTGCCGCCGATGAACGAGGCGGACTGGCAGGCGCTGTTCGAGCGGTACAAGGCGTCACCCGAGTTCCAGCGGGTCAATTTCTGGATGACGGTCGACGATTTCCGCTCGATCTTCTGGCTGGAGTTCCTCCATCGGCTGGGCGGCCGGCTGATCGGCCTCGTCTTCGGCGTGCCGCTGATCTATTTCCTGATCCGCCGCCGCATCGGCGGAGCGCTGGGGCTGCGGCTGGTTGTGCTGTTCATTCTCGGCGGCGGCCAGGGGCTGCTCGGCTGGTACATGGTCCGGAGCGGGCTGGTCGACCGGCCGGACGTCAGCCATTACAGGCTCGCCGCGCACCTGATGCTGGCGGTCGCGCTGTACGGCTACCTGCTGTGGACGGCGCTTGGAATCCGCGCGGAGCGCGCTGGCCGGCCGCAACTCGGCGGCCATCTCGGCCTGGTGATCGGCGGCGTCGCGCTCACGATGACCTGGGGGGCGTTGGTCGCAGGCCTCGACGCCGGCCACATCTACCCGACTTTTCCGCTGATGGACGGCAGGCTGATCCCGGCCGAGGCGCTGACGATGACGCCCTGGCCGGTCGATGCGACCGAGAATGCCGCGACGGTCCAGTTCCTGCACCGTGCGCTCGCCGTCGCGCTGGTGGTCGTGGTGCTGGCGCTGCGGTGGCGCGGCCGCATGGCGGAACGGCGGCGCGTGCGCATTCTCGACTGGCTCGCACTGATGGCGCTGATCCAGACGGGCCTGGGGATCGCGACCCTGCTCGCCGGCGTGCCCGCGGCGCTGGCGGCCGCCCATCAGGCCGGCGGGATGATCCTGCTTAGCCTCGCGATCTACGCCGCTCATATCTGGCAACGCGCTTGACGACGCGTCGGCAATCGTAGAGACTGCCCGATGTGGCGATTTGGCCCGACCGGCTTGCGGCCACGAAAAACAACCTGCTAAAAGGTCGGAGGAAATGCAAGCCCGCCGACCGTCCGGTCGGGGGGTTTTTGCTGTGCGCTAGCGGAAGAGGGACGGGATGAGGGACGGGAATGTCGCGGGCGCGAAACGGTGGCGGCGCCAGACGGAGCTGGTTCGCGGCGGGCTGATGCGGTCCCAGCACGGCGAGACCGCCGAGGCGATCTACACCACCTCCGGCTATGTCTATGGCGCGGCCGAAGAGGCCGAGGACGCCTTCGCCAACCGGACCGAGCGGTTCATCTACTCGCGCTACGCCAACCCGACGGTCGAGATGTTCCAGGAGCGCCTGCGCTTGATCGAGAACGCGCCTGCGTGCTGGGCGACCGCCTCGGGCATGTCGGCGGTCTTCGCCGCGATCGTCTCAATGGTCCGGGCCGGCGATCACGTCGTCGGCGCGCGCGCGCTGTTCGGCTCATGCTTGTACATCCTGACCGACATCCTGCCGCGGCTGGGCGTTGAGACCACGATCGTCGACGGGCCGGATCTGGAGGGCTGGCAGGACGCGCTCTCGCGGCCGACGCGCTGCGTGTTCATCGAGACGCCGTCGAACCCCGGGCTCGACATCTTCGACATCGCCGCGATCTCCGATCTCGCCCACCAGGCCGGCGCGCTGGTGATCATCGACAACGTCTTCGCCACCCCGGTGCTCCAGCATCCGCTGGAGCTCGGCGCCGATATCGTCGTCTATTCCGCGACCAAGCACATCGACGGCCAGGGACGGTGCCTCGGCGGCGCGATCCTGGGCAGCGAGGAATACTGCACCGAGATTGTCAAGCCATTCCTGCGCCACACCGGCCCCTCGCTCAGCCCGTTCAACGCCTGGATTCTTCTCAAGGGGCTGGAGACGCTCGACCTGCGCATCCGCCAGCATTGCCACAACGCACGCGAGATCGCCGATTTCCTGGAACGGCAGAAGGGGATCTCGCGGGTGCTCTATCCCGGGCTCGAAAGCCACCCGCAGCACGCGCTCGCCAAGCGGCAGATGAGCGATTTCGGCAGCGTGGTCACCGTCGAACTCGCGGGTGGCAAGGATCGCGCGTTCCGGTTCCTGAATTCCCTGTCGCTGATCGACATCTCCAACAACCTGGGCGACGCCAAGTCGCTGGTCACCCACCCCGCGACCACCACCCACCAGCGGCTGTCGCCCGCGGAGCGCGCCGGGCTCGGCATCACCGACGGGGTGGTGCGCATCTCGGTCGGGCTGGAAGATCCCGAGGACATCAAAGAGGATATCGACGCCGCGCTGAAAGCCGCCGGGGCGTGAGCGCCGGGCGGCTTTCACGGCCGACGCAATCCCGCTAATATCCGCCGCCACCGACGCGAACGCTGAGAAACGCCCATGTACACGGCCAAGACCAGGGAGATCCGGGTTTCGGTCGAGCCTGCCTATCTCGACGGGCAGTCCTCGCCGAGCGACGGCCATTATGTCTGGGCCTACCACGTCAAGATCGACAACGAGGGGGGCAGGACGGTCCAGCTTCTGACCCGGCACTGGAAGATCACCGACGGCATGGGCCGGATCCAGGAGGTCCGCGGCGCGGGCGTGGTCGGCGAGCAGCCGGTCCTGCAGCCGGGCGAGAGCTTCGAATACACCTCGGGCACGCCGCTGCCGACGCCTTCGGGCATCATGCTCGGCACCTACGGTATGCGGGCGCTTGACGGCGAGCGGTTCGATATCGAAATTCCGGCTTTCTCGCTGGACAGCCCGCACGAGGCCAAGCGAGTCAACTGAGGGGCGCCGCCGAAGGTCGGGGCGAGCGCCGAGTCAAGGGAAGCGTGTCGAAGTGTCGTTCGAGCAAGTCGGGCTGTCGCCCATCGAGACCGGCGAGGATCGCCCGAGCCTCGAACAGGTCCGCGAGGCGGTACGGACCCTGATCCGCTGGGCCGGCGACGACCCCGGGCGCGAAGGCCTGCTGGAGACCCCGGACCGGGTCGCCAGGGCCTATGGCGAATGGTTCTCCGGCTATTTCGAGGACCCCGAGGAGATCCTCGCCAAGACCTTCGAGGAGACCGAGGGCTATGACGAGATGGTCGTGCTGCGCAATGTGCGGTTCAACTCCCATTGCGAGCACCACATGGCGCCGATCATCGGCCGCGCCCATATCGGCTACCTGCCGCGGCGCCGGGTCGTGGGCATCTCCAAGCTCGCCCGGCTGGTCGAGGTCTACGCCAAGCGGCTACAGATCCAGGAAAAGATGACCGCCCAGATCGCCCAGGCCGTCATGCACGTTCTTCAGCCCGAAGGCGTCGGCGTGGTCATCGAGGCCACGCATGAGTGTATGTCGACCCGCGGCGTCGACAAGCCGGGCGCGACCCTGATCACCAGCCAGATGACGGGTCCGTTCCGCGGCGACCCCTCGACGCGGCGCGAGTTCCTGGCGGCGATCGGCAACCCCCAGATGGGCCAGTCCTTCTCGGCATAAGCCGTCCAGGGTGTTGGCCTGCGCCAACATGGGCAGGGCCGTCAGGTGCTCGACTTTCGTCCGATCATCTTCGTCATGGGGATCCTGCTCACCACGCTGGCGCTGGCCATGTTCGCGCCCATGGCGGCGGATCTGGCCGGCGGCCATCCCGATTGGAAGGTCTTCGCCGGCTCCAGCGGACTGACCCTGTTCATCGGTGTGACCATGGTGCTGACCGCGCGCAGCCCGCGGTTCGAGATCAACATCCGCCAGGCGTTCCTGTTGACCACCGGAAGCTGGCTGGTGTTGACCATGTTCGCGGCCCTGCCGTTTTCCTTCGCCTCGATCGGGCTGTCCTATACCGACGCCTTCTTCGAGGCGATGTCGGGCATCACGACGACCGGCTCGACGGTGATCGCCGGTCTCGATACCGCGCCGGCCGGTCTGCTGCTGTGGCGGGCGCTGCTGCAATGGCTGGGCGGCATCGGCATCATCGTCATGGCGGTGGCCGTCCTGCCGATGCTGCAGATCGGCGGGATGCAGCTCTTCCACACCGAATCCTCGGACCGCTCGGACAAGGTGCTGCCGCGGGTCACCCAGATCACCGCCGGGATCGGCCTGACCTATCTCGGCCTGACCGTCCTCTGCGCGCTGCTGCTGATGGCCGTCGGCGTGACCGGCTTCGACGCCGTGGCGCACGCGATGACGACGATCGCGACCGGCGGGTTCTCGACCTCGGATGCCTCGGTGGCCGCGTTCGCCAACCCCGACGCGGAAGTCGTCATCACGGTGTTCATGCTCTCCGGCGCGCTGCCCTTCGTGCTCTACCTCCAGGCGGTGCGCGGCGATCCGAGAGCGATCGTGCGCGACAACCAGGTGCGCACCTTCATCGCCATCGTCGTGTGCGTGGTCGTCGCGATGACGCTGTGGCGGGTGCTGGCGGGCGGGGCGCCGGTCCTCCAGGCGATGCGCGAGGTCGCCTTCAACGCGGTCTCGATCATCACCGGCACCGGCTATGCGACCACCGCCTATGACGGCTGGGGCAACTTCGCGATCGCGGCGTTCTTTTTCATCATGTTCATCGGCGGCTGCGCCGGCTCGACGACCTGCGGTATCAAGGTCTTCCGCTTCCAGGTGCTCTATGTGACCGCGGAGGCGCAGATCCACCGCCTGGTCCAGCCCCACGGCGTGTTCGTGCCTCACTTCAACCGGCGCCCGATCGACCATGAGGCGGCAAGCTCGGTGATGAGCTTCTTCTTCCTGTTCGCCGCCACCTACGCGGTGCTGGCCCTGCTGCTGGGCGCTCTCGGGCTCGACTTCATCACCGCGGTCTCCGGCGCCGCGACCGCGATCTGCAATGTCGGCCCGGCGCTGGGGCCGATCATCGGTCCCAGCGGCACCTTCGCGCCGCTGCCCGATGCGGCCAAATGGGTGCTCTCGGCCGGCATGTTGCTCGGCCGGCTGGAGCTGTTTACCGTTCTGGTACTGTTGACGCCGTCGTTTTGGAGGGGTTAGTGGCGGACGGGACGGGGGCGCGGATGAGCGATGTCGAAGCGATCGGGCGGCTGGTCGGCTTCGACACCACATCGTCCAAGCCCAACCTGCCGCTAATCGATGCGGTCGCCGACGACCTCGCGGTCCACGGCGCGACGATCCGCAAGGCGCCGGACGAGACTGGCGCGAAGGCCAATCTGTTCGCCACCTTCGGGCCATCCGAGCCGGGCGGGATCGTCCTGTCCGGCCATTCCGACGTGGTCCCCGTCGAGGGTCAGCCCTGGTCGTCGGACCCCTTCCGCATGGTCGAACGCGACGGCCGGCTCTACGGCCGCGGCACCGCCGACATGAAGGGCTTCATCGGCTGTGTCGTGGCGCTGGCGCCGGAGATCGCCGCCGCGCGGCTGCGCCGGCCGATCCACATCGTGCTGTCCTATGACGAGGAGGTCGGCTGCGTCGGGGTCCGCGCGCTGATCGCGCTGATCGGCCGGGATCTGCCCAAGCCGGAGCTTGCCATCGTCGGCGAGCCGACCGGCATGAAGGTGGTCAACGCCCACAAGGGCATCTCCCAGCAGGAGACCGTCGTCACCGGCCGCGACGGGCATTCCAGCCGGCCGGGGGCGGGCGTGAGCGCGATCCTCTATGCCGGCGAGTTCATCCGCCGCGTCGAGACCGTCATCGGCGAGCTGCCCCGGGACGGCGCGGCCGCCGCGTTCGACCCACCGGGTACGACCTTCAATATCGGCACGATAACCGGGGGGACCGCCGTCAATATCATCGCCCGGCGCTGCGCGTTCCGCTGGGAGTTCCGTCAGACCCCGAACGTCGATCCGGCCGAGGTGCTCGCGCGGCTCGACGGCTTCGCGGCCCAGGCGCTGGCGCCGCGGATGCGCGCCGTCGATCCCGACGCCGGGATCGAGACCGTCGTCAACATCGCCGCGCCCACATTGGGACCGCTGCCGGGCTCCCCGGCCGAAGCGCTGGCGCTCAGGCTGACCGGCCAGAACGGCGCCGAGACGGCGTCGTATGTCTGCGAGGCCGGCCTGTTCGCCGAGGCCGGCATCCCCTCGATCGTCTGCGGGCCGGGCCATGTGGCCCAGGCGCATCAGCCCGACGAGTTCGTCAGCCGCGATCAAATCGCGCAGTGCACCGCGTTCCTGCGCCGCGTCATCCGCTCCGCGGCCGCGTGAGCGCGCGCGATCCGTAGCGACGAGATCGACGCATCGGTCTCGGATGCGCCGATATCGAGCGCCGGGCCTTGGCGCAACACGGGCCTTGGCGCACGGGGCGGTCAGGCGGCCGTCTGCGAGCGTCGGCCGCTTTCCCACTTCACGACGCTCACCGCGACGATCACCAGGGCGGCGCCGAAGAGTTGGACCGGGGTCAGCACCTGATCGAGAACCGAGAAGCCGAAAACGATCGCGGCCAGCGGTTCGATGTTCATGACCAGCCCGGTCCGCACGGTTCCGATGATGAACATCGCGGCGAAGAATGAGACCGAGGCTACGGTGTAGAACAGCGGGACGATGAAGAACGCGACCACCGAACGCGGCGTCGTCGGCAGCGGGTAGTCCCAGGTGAGGACGGTGGCGGCGATCATGACGACCGCTGCGGTCATGTGGCCGTAGAAGACCAGCGGCCGCGGGTCTCCATAGCGCGCGATTATCGGCGCGGCGATGACGGCAAGCGCCGAGAACGAGGCGGCCGCGGTTGCGGCGAGCACGATGCCCCAAGGATCGAGGCCGCCGGCGGTGACGCCGAGCGCAAAGACGAGGCCGATGAAGGCCGCCACCAGGCCAACGCCGAGCGCCCAGGACGGCCTGTCCAGCCCGATGGCGAAGGCGGTGACTCCGATGAAGATGGGATAGAGGTAGAAGGTGATCACCGCCAGCGCGACCGGCAGGCGGTCGAACGCCTCGACCAGACAGTAGGAATAGATCGACAAAAGGATCCCGAGCGCCAGCGAGACGGCGCGGTCGCGCGGGGCCATCGCGATCGGGACGCCGACGGACCGGAGATAGCAGTAGAGCGCGGCCGCCGCGAACACGTTGCGGAAGGTCACCAGCGACAGCGGGCTCGCGCCGCCGCCATAGGCCACCACCGAGGATGTCGAGTTCGCCGCGTAGCAGAGCGCGGACAGCACGACCAGAAACAGGCCCAGCCCGTAACGCTTGTCAGTCATCGTCTTGCCGCTCCCGGCGCCGGCGCACCGTCCCTGCCGCTTCCCGGTGTGTGCCGCCGGTGCTGCGGTTTCGACGCGGTCGCGAAGCCTTCGGGCGACCCTGTCTGGAGCGGGCGCGACGGACGGCTTGGGCAGCGACCCGGGCTCCCGCGCGATCGCGGTCGGTCCGTGCGGTCCCCGTATCGGTTGTCGAAACCGGCAACTTGTCGGGGAGTCCTTAAAACGGAATCTCGTCGTCCAGATCCGCGCCGCCGCCACCGCCTGAAGAACCGCCGAAGCCGCCGCCGGGCTGGTCCATTCCGCCGCCCATGCCACCGCCGCCCATGCCCTCGCCGGCGCGACCGTCCAGCATGGTGAGCTCTCCGCGATAGCGTTGCAGCACGATTTCGGTCGAATAGCGGTCCTGGCCCTGCTGATCCTGCCATTTGCGGGTCTGGAGCTGGCCCTCCAGATAGACCTTGGATCCCTTGCGCAGGTATTTCTGGGCGACCTCCCCCAGCCGTTCGTTGAAGATCACTACCCGATGCCATTCGGTCCGCTCGCGCTGCTCCCCCGAGTTGCGGTCGCGCCAGCGCTCGGAGGTTGCCACCGAAAGATTGACGATGGGGTTTCCGTCGTTGGTGTGACGGACTTCGGGATCCCGCCCCAAATTCCCGATCAGAATGACCTTGTTGACGCTGCCCGCCATCTGCGCCTCCCATGCCGGGGTGATGACGCGATCATACCGCAATGCCTCCCGACCGCCAAAGGGCGGCCGGTTTCGCGCGCTGGACTTGGGGATAAAGGCGCCGGCAGAAAGAACGACGCCGGCTCGATTTACGGTTCCCGGCTAGGAATCGATGACGCGGACCGGCTCGCCGGCCAGCCACGCCCGGATGTTCTCGACCGCGCCGCCGTAATAGCCGCGATAGTTCTCCACTGTCACATAGCCCAGATGCGGGGTGACCACGATGTTGTCGAGCCGGCGGAACGCATGGTCATCGGGCAGCGGCTCGACATCGAAGACATCGAGCGCCGCGCCGGCGATCGCGCGACGCTCCAGAACGTCTATCAGGGCCGCCTCGTCGACGATCGGCCCGCGCGAGGTGTTGATCAAATATGCCCCGGGTTTCATCAGCGCGAAATCGGCCGCCGCGATCAGCCCGCGGCTGCGCTCGCTCAGAATCTGGTGGATGGTGATCACATCGGATTCGGCCATGATCTGCGATTTGGTGGCCCGGCCCACGCCGAACGCCGCGCAGCGCTCTTCGGTGAGATTCCGGCTCCAGGCGATCGCCTCCATTCCGAACGCCTTGCCGATCGTTGCGACCTGGCTGCCGAGCCGTCCGAGCCCGATGACGCCCAGCGTCTTGCCGCGCAGGCCATAGCCCACCGTCCGCTGCCAGCCGCCGTCTCGCGTGGCGCGGTCCTCGCGCGGGATATTGCGAACCAGCGCCAGGATCAGCCCCCAGGTCAGCTCGGCCGTCGGATAGCCCAGCGCCGGCGTGCCGCAGACCACCACGCCGCGCGCGTGCGCGGCCGCGATGTCGATCGACCGGTTGCGCATCCCGCTGGTCAGCAGCAGTTCCAGCCTGGGCAGCTTCTCGAACTGCGAGCGCGGAAACGGCGTGCGCTCGCGCATGATGCAGATGATCTCGAAGTCGCCCAGCCGCCGGGCGACCTCGTCTTCGCCGTCGATATGGGTGTGGAAGACCTCGATCTCGACCTCGCCCTTCAGCACCGACCAGTCGGCCATCTCCAGCGCGCAGCGCTGATAGTCGTCGATGATGGCGCAGCGTTTCATCGGCCCCTCCCTGCGTGATGGCCTATACTATCAAGAACGCATCACGGGGAGATCGCGGTCATGGGCCATCTGCTGGATGGGAAATGGACAAGCGAGGACAGGCTGGTCGAGCTCGACGGCGGCAAATACGCCAAGAAGCCGGCCCGGTTTCGCGGCCGCGTGAGCGCGGACGGCTCCAGCGGCTTCCCGGCCGCGCCGGGCCGCTATCGCCTCTACTCCTCGCCGGGCTGCCCCTGGGCGCACCGCGCGGTGCTGTTCCGTGTCCTCAAGCGGCTGGAGAACGTGATCGGCCTGACCGATACCGGGCAGCGCGAGGGCGGCGAAGGTTGGGCGTTCGGCAGCGAGGGCCACATCGTGCCGGGCGCCGACCGCCGGGTGAAATACCTGCACGAGATCTATTCCCTTTCCGATCCGACCTGCACGAGCCGGGTGACGGTTCCGACCCTGTGGGATTCGGAGACCCGGAAGATCGTCAGCAACGAATCCTCGGAGATCATCCGGATGTTCAACTCCGAGTTCGCGGAGTTCGCCGAGCCCAGCCCGGATTACTGCCCGGCCGGCAAGATGGCCGAGATCGATGCGGTGAACGCCCGGGTGCTGGACGGCATCAACAACGCGGTCAACGAGTGCGGCCGTTCGGTCTCTCAGGAGGCCTACGAGGCCGCGTTCGACAAGCTGTTCGGCACGCTGGACGAGCTCGAGGCGCGCCTGTCGGGCCGGCGCTATCTCTGCGGCGGCGCGCAGACCGAGGCGGACTGGCGGCTTTATCCCAACCTGATCCGCTTCGATTCGGTCTACTATGTTGGCTACAAGTGCAACCTCCGCCGGATCGAGGATTTTCCGAACCTGTCGAACTATCTGCGCGACCTCTACCAGACCCCAGGCATCGCCGCGGTCAGCGACGTCGCGGCGATGAAGCGCGGCAGCTTCTCCAAGGCCGGCCCCATCGGCGCCAACGGCATCATCCCCAAGGGCCCGGCCCTCGGCCTCGACCGCCCGCACGACCGCGGCCGGTTCAATTAACGCATTTCGGAAGAGCAAGAGTCGCAGGTGCTGTCGGTGGTTCACGCGAGGCTTCGCGTACCCGGCGCTAAGGGACCATATCACATCACAGGCGTCATGGCGCTCATGCAGGCGCAGGCAGCATCAACGCGGGACAGGTTCATAACCAGTCTGCGACATGCCTACTCGAAGTTGCCGGGGTCGTAGATTTCGATGCGCCGGGGCTGTCCCGGATGCGCCGGAATCGACGGAGATGAAGGCGATTCGGCTGGCTTCCGCCGCTGCGGGGGGCCATATTGGGCAAAGTCGGTTTTCGGGTCGTCATGCAGTCCAAGATCGTCGTTCGCGGCGCGCGTGAGCACAACCTCAAGAACGTCGATGTCGAGCTGCCGCGCAACGCGCTGGTAGTGCTGACCGGGCTGTCGGGCTCCGGGAAATCGACGCTCGCCTTCGATACCATCTATGCCGAGGGGCAGCGGCGCTATGTCGAGAGCCTGTCGGCCTATGCGCGCCAGTTCCTCGAAATGATGCGGAAGCCCGATGTCGATTCGATCGACGGGCTGTCGCCGGCGATCTCGATCGAGCAGAAGACCACCTCGCGCAACCCGCGCTCGACCGTCGGCACGGTGACCGAGATCTACGACTACATGCGGCTGCTGTTCGCCCGCGTCGGGATTCCCTATTCGCCGGCGACCGGCCTGCCGATCGAGAGCCAGACCGTCACCCAGATGGTGGACCGCATGGCCGGGATGGACGAGGGCACCCGGCTCTATCTCCTGGCGCCCATCGTCCGCGGCCGCAAGGGCGAGTACCGCAAGGAGTTCCAGGACCTCCAGAAGCGCGGCTTCACCCGGGTGAAGGTCGACGGCGCCCTGCACGAGATCGACGCGGCGCCGGTGCTCGACAAGAAGCTCAAGCACGACATCGAGGTCGTGGTCGACCGCATCGTGGTCCGCCCTGACCTCGGCAACCGGCTGGCCGATTCGCTGGAGACCGCGCTCGCGCTCACCGAAGGGATCGCAGTCGCCGAGAACGCGGAGAACGGCGAGCGCACGGTCTTCTCGGCCAAATTCGCCTGCCCCGTCTCCGGCTTCACCATCGACGAGATCGAGCCGCGGCTGTTCTCGTTCAACAACCCGTTCGGCGCATGTTCGACCTGCGACGGGCTCGGCACCCGGATGTTCTTCGATCCGGACCTCGTGGCACCCGATCCCGGGAAGTCGCTGCGCGGCGGCGCGATCGCGCCGTGGACGGGCTCGTCCTCGAGCTATTACGACCAGACTCTCGAGTCCCTGGCCCGGCACTTCAAGATCTCGACCCAGACGCCGTTCGAGGATCTGGCCGGGCCGGTGCGCGAGGCGATCCTCTACGGCACGGGCGAGACGCCGGTCGAGATGTCCTATTCCGACGGCAAGCGCAGCTATTCGATCAACCGCCCCTTCGAGGGCGTTCTGCCCAACATGGAGCGGCGCTTCCGCGAAACCGACTCGTCCTGGGTGCGCGAGGAGCTCGGCCGCTATCAGAACGTCAGCCGTTGCGATGCCTGCGAGGGCATGCGCCTGAAGCCCGAGGCGCTGGCGGTCAAGCTCGCCGGGCGGCACATCAGCCAGGTCGCCGACATGTCGATCGCCGAGTCGCTCGCCTGGTTCCGGGAGCTGCCCGCGACGCTGACGGCGAAGAGCCAGGAGATCGCGCGCAGCATCCTCAAGGAGATCAACGAGCGCCTGGGCTTCCTGGTCGATGTCGGGCTCGAATACCTGACGCTTTCCAGGACCTCGGGCACGCTATCGGGCGGAGAAAGCCAGCGCATCCGGCTGGCCTCGCAGATCGGCTCGGGCCTGACCGGCGTGCTCTATGTCCTCGATGAGCCCTCGATCGGGCTGCATCAGCGGGACAACGCGCGGCTGCTGGAGACGCTGCGCCGGCTGCGCGATCTCGGCAACACGGTCATCGTCGTCGAACACGACGAGGAGGCGATCCGGGCCGCCGATTTCCTGATCGACCTCGGCCCCGGCGCCGGCGTCCACGGCGGCGAGGTGGTCGCCTCGGGCACGCCGCAGGCCGTGATGCGCTCCAGGCGCAGCCTGACCGCCCAGTATCTTCGCGGCGACCGGACGATCGAGCTGCCGGCCGCGCGGCGCCCGGCCGGGCGCGACCGGCGCATCCGGATCGAAGGGGCGTCGGCCAACAACCTGCACTCCGTGACCGTTGAAATCCCGCTCGCCACGCTGACCTGCGTCACCGGCGTGTCGGGCAGCGGCAAATCGACCCTGATCATCGAGACGCTCTACAAGGCGATCGCCAGGCGTCTGCACGGCGCGCGCGCCCATCCCGGCGCCTGTGAGAAGATCGAGGGGCTGGAGCTGATCGACAAGATCGTCGACATCGACCAGTCGCCGATCGGCCGCACCCCGCGCTCGAACCCGGCGACCTACACCGGCGCCTTCACCTCGATCCGCGACTGGTTCGCCGGCCTGCCGGAGGCGCGGGCCCGCGGCTACAAGCCCGGCCGCTTCTCCTTCAACGTCAAGGGCGGACGCTGCGAGGCGTGCCAGGGCGACGGAATGATCAAGATCGAGATGCACTTCCTGCCCGATGTCTACGTCCAGTGCGATGTCTGCAAGGGCGATCGCTACAACCGCGAGACCCTCGAAATCGCCTTTCGCGAGAAATCGATCGCCCAGGTGCTCGACATGACCGTCGACGAGGGCTGCGCGTTCTTCGCCGCCGTGCCGGCAATCCGCGACAAGCTGGTCATGCTGCAACGCGTCGGCCTCGGCTACGTCAGGATCGGCCAGCAGGCGACCACCCTCTCGGGCGGCGAGGCCCAGCGGATCAAGCTGTCCAAGGAGCTGTCCCGGCGCTCGACCGGGCGGACGGTCTATATCCTGGACGAGCCGACGACGGGGCTCCATTTCGAGGATGTGCGCAAGTTGCTCGATGTCCTGCAGACGCTCGTCGACCAGGGCAACACGGTCATCGTGATCGAGCACAACCTGGAGGTCATCAAGACGGCGGACTGGATCGTCGACCTCGGCCCGGAGGGTGGCGACAAGGGCGGGCGGATCGTCGCCGCCGGAACGCCCGAAGATGTCGCGCAGGCGCCGGAGAGCTTCACCGGCCGGTACCTCCAGCCCTATGTCGGTGTCGTCCCCCCGGCCGCGCGTCAGCAGGCCCGCAAGCGCGCCTGAGGAGGGCTCGACCCTCAAGGACCGTTCAGGCATTTTGCGGTTTCATGACACCGCCCGCGTTTGGACCGTTCGCCAGATGACTGAAATCCGTGGCCCGCAGATGCGCCGCGAGGACATCCTCGACGGCACCGTCGAGACGATGGTGCGTGACGCGCTCGTCCGCCAAAACGTCCCGATAAGGTCCGCCGAGGAACGCCGGGCGATCATGCGCTCGATGCTGGACAGGCTCGCGCCGGACGACGATCTGTGGGTGTTCGGCTACGGCTCCCTGATCTGGAACCCCGCGTTCGAGTTCATCGAGAGCCGCTGCGGCCGGGTATACGGCTATCACCGCCGCTTTACCTTCTGGTCCAAGCTCGGCCGCGGCAGCGAGCACCGGCCGGGTATGATGCTGGGGCTGGCCCGGGGCGGATCCTGCGCCGGGTTGGCGCTCCGGGTCGCCCGTGAACATGCCGAGCACGAGCTGCAATCGGTCTTCATGCGCGAGATGTTGACCAGCAGCTATCACGCCCGCCTGGTGCCGGTCCATACCGGGCGGGGCGTCGTCCGCGGCATCGCTTTCGTCGCCAATCCCGGGCACGCCTTCTATGCCGGACGGGTGCCGCTGGAGACCGCGGCCCGGCACATTGCCTTCGCGGAGGGACATCTGGGGCCCTGCCGGGACTACCTGTACAACACGGTGCTGCACCTGAAGGCGCATGGGATTTGCGACCGCGGGATGCAGACGCTGCTGCACCTCGTGGAAGAGAACAGGGCAACCCTGCCCGAGGCGGAATGAAGCCGGTCCACATCGTCGGCGGCGGGCTCGCCGGCTCGGAAGCCGCTTGGCAATGCGCCCGCGCCGGGGCGCCGGCGGTCCTGCACGAGATGCGGCCTCGGCGCGGCACCGAGGCGCACCGGACCGGCCGGCTGGCCGAGCTGGTGTGCTCGAACTCCTTTCGCTCCGATGATGCGAGCGCCAGCGCGATCGGCCTGCTGCACGCCGAGATGCGCCTGCTGTCCTCGGTGATCCTGGCCTCGGCCGACGCCCACAAGGTGCCGGCGGGCGGCGCGCTGGCCGTCGACCGCGACGACTTCGCCGGCGCGGTCGAGACCGCGATCGAGTCCGAACCGCTGATCCGTGTAGAGCGCGCCGAGATCGACGGCCTGCCGCCGGCGGACTGGGACAGCGTGGTCGTCGCCACCGGCCCGCTGACCGCGCCGGGTCTGGCCGAGGCGATCGGCCGGCTGAGCGGGGAAGACTCACTGGCGTTCTTCGACGCCATCGCGCCGATCGTCTACACCGACAGCGTCGATTTCGACATCGCGTGGTTCCAGTCGCGCTACGACAAGGCGGGGCCGGCCGGCTCCGGCTCGGACTACATCAACTGCCCGCTGGACGAGGCGCGGTACGAGGCGTTCATCGATACGCTGCTGGTGGGCGAGACCACCGGGTTCAAGGAGTGGGAGACCGGCACGCCCTATTTCGAGGGCTGCCTGCCGATCGAGGTGATGGCGGCGCGCGGGCGCGAGACCCTGCGCTTCGGGCCGATGAAGCCGGTCGGGCTGACCGATCCCAGGACCGGCGCCCGGGCGCATGCGGTCGTCCAGCTTCGCCAGGACAACGCGCTGGGGACGCTCTACAACATGGTCGGCTTCCAGACCAAGCTGCGTCACGCCGAGCAGGCTCGCGTGTTCCGCACGATTCCGGGACTCGAAAGGGCGCGGTTCGCCCGGCTTGGCGGGCTGCACCGCAACACGTTTCTCAATGCGCCGCGGCTGCTCGATGCCGGCCTGCGCATGAAGGCCGAGCCGCGGCTGCGGTTCGCCGGCCAGATCACCGGGGTCGAGGGCTACGTCGAAAGCGCGGCCATCGGCCTGCTCGCCGGCCGGTTCGCCGCTGCCGAAAGGATCGGCTTGGCCTTGCCGCCGCCGCCGCCCACCACCGCGCTCGGCGCGTTGCTCGCCCACATCACCGGCGGCGCCGAGGCCGAGACCTTTCAGCCGATGAATATCAATTTCGGCCTGTTCCCGCCGCTCGCCGAGCGGCGGCGGGGGCGTGAGCGCAAGCAGGGTTACTGCGCGCGCGCACTTGCCGATCTCACCGCCTGGCGCGGCGCCGTACCCCTATCGGCCGCGCAAGGCCGCCCAGGTTAGCCGGATCTGACCGCCGAGTGCGCCGGCTTCCAGGCCGGGGGCAAAGACATCGAATTGGCGCCGTTCGAGCCGGTCGAGATATCGTTCCGTCAAGACCAGCGGCAGGAAGGCCGCACGCGCCGGACCGGCATGGCGCCGCCCGGCCGACCGGAGGTGGCCGCGCGCCGCCGCGGCGATCGGCTGAACGGCCCTGCGAAGCGCCTGGGGCGGCTCGCGGGAGAAGATCCGCTCGGCCGGGATCCCAGCCTCGTCGAGCAGGGATTTGGGTATGTAGAGACGACGCCGACCGGCATGGAAGGGCAGCGCGCGCAGGAGCCCCGCAAGCCCCCCGGCGAGCCCTGCATGCAGCGCGGCCGCGAGCGCGCCCGCATCGGCGGCGCCCAGGGCCTCCAGGCCCAGCACGCAGAGCTCGCCCGCCGAGCCGGCGACACAGGCCTCCAGCGCTTCCAGGTCGGCAAACGGCTCGGGCTCGAGATCGCACCCCCTGGCATCGACCATCCGGTCCAGCCGTTCCCGGCTCAGACTGTGCGCGTCGACCGCCCGGGCAAGCTCCTCGACCACCGCGTGGCCGCGCGGCGCGCCGTCATAGATCCCTTCGATCGCCTCGCGCCACCATTGCAGGCGGATGTGGCCCAGCATCGGCTCGCTGACCACCTCGGCGATTCTGGCGATCTCGATATTGAAGGCATAGAGCGCCATCAGCGCCGGCCGGCGGGCATCGGGCGCGAACAGCGCCGCCAAGTAGCGCTCGTGGTCCAAACGCCTGACCTCGCCCGCGCAATAGGTCTGAGAATCGGTCATGCTCATCGCGCTTCGGATCGACGTATAGTGGGGTCGTGCGTTCGGCGATACCATTCGATATACGGCGGATCGATACCCGCTCGCGGCCCGACTTGGCCGCCTGCGCGGCGGCGCTGGGTCAGGCGCGCGGCTTGGCCGACGATGTCGCGACGCCCGCCGCCGAACGCATCGCGGCGCTGGACCGCCTGGCTGCGGAAACGCCCGATCCTGGCTTGCGCAAGGCCATCCAGGCCTGCCAGAAGGCTGTCTCGACCCCGCGCTTCGCCAATTGGTCGGCATTGATCCTTTATTGCCGATTTGCAACCGCGCCGGTGGTGCGACACATGCAGACGCTGCACCGGCGGGCCGATGAGTCGCCGGCGAACGCGATCTGGCCGGAGAGCTATTGCGCGGCCGCGCTGATCCTCGATCTGATTTTGGACTGCAAGGCGGACTATGTCGAGCGCGACCGGGTGTTCCTGCCAGCGGACTGGCTGCGCGGGGCCGGCGTGGAGCCGTCGGCGCTGGGCGCCGGACGGGCCAGCCCGGGGCTGCGCACGGTCATCGACCGTATGCTCGCGCGCACCGACGAAATGCTCCGCGATGCCCGCAGCGGCGCGCGCGAGACACCCGACCGACGGTTCCGCCGGGCCGCGCTGGAAGGGATCGCCGCCCGCTACCTCCTGGCGGCGAAGCTGCGCCGGCGCGATCCTTTGGCTACGCGCATCGAGCTCCGCGCCGCCGACCGGATTCGCTGCGCGATCCGCGCCCGGCTCGGGCGCTAGGCGATGGGCACGGTCCACGTCATCGGCGCCGGTCTGTCGGGTCTGTCGTGCGCCCTTCGTCTGGCGCTGGCCGGCCGAAACGTCGCGGTCTACGAATCGGCGGGCCACGCCGGCGGCCGCTGCCGCTCCTTCGTCGACGACAGCCTGGGCTGCCTGATCGACAACGGCAGCCACATGATGCTGGGCGCCAACGGGGCCACGCGGACCTTTCTCGCCGACATCGGCTCCGAGGACGCGGTTGCCGAGATCGCCCCGGCCGTCTTTCCGTTCAGGGACGTCAGGACCGGCCGGACCTGGCGGATCGCGCCCGGCGCCGGAATGGCGCCGTTCTGGCTGCTGTCCAAGGACCGTCGGGTGCCGGGCGCGAGCTGGCGCGACTATCTGAGCGTCACGCGCCTTGCCCGCGCCGACGGCCTGGATACCGTGCGCGACTGCGTGGGCGAGGACGGGCCGCTCTACGAATGCTTCTGGCAGCCGTTGTCGAGGGCGGTGCTCAACACCGATGCCAGCGAGGGTTCGGCGTTGCTGCTATGGCGAGTGATCAAGGCGACGTTCCTGCGCGGCGAGCGGGCGTGCCGGCCCTATTTCTTCCACGCCGGGCTTTCACCGGCGTTGATCGATCCGGCGATCCGGGCGCTCCGCGCCGCCGGCGTACCGATCCGCCTGAAGGCGCGGCTGCGCGGGATCTCCCGGCGCGAGGGCCGGGCATCGCTGCTCCATTTCGCCGAGGGACCGCTGAGCATCGGCGCGCACGGCGCGGTCGTCCTCGCCGTCCCGCCGGAGGCGTGCGCGGAACTCCTGCCCGGGACCGTCACCCCGCAGCGCGCCAATCCGATCGTGAACGCCCACTTCCGTCTGGATCGGCCCGTGGCGCTGCCCTTCGGAATGCCGTTCCTCGGCCTGATCGGATGCTCGTCGCAATGGCTGTTCGCGCGCGACAACATCGTCTCGGTGACCGTAAGCGCCGCGGATGCGCTGATCGACCGTCCGGGCCGGGATCTCGCCAACATCCTGTGGGCCGATGTGGCGACGGCGCTCGGCCGCAATCCCGGGCGCGTGCCGCCCTGGCGAATCATCAAGGAACGGCGCGCGACTTTCGCCCAGACGCCGGACGGGATCACCCGCCGGCCGGCGGCGCGCACGCCGCTGAAGAACGTGCTGCTGGCCGGGGATTGGACCGATACCGGGCTGCCGGCGACCATCGAGAGCAGCATCGGCTCGGGCTTTCAGGCCGCGCGGCTTGCGCTCGCCCAGCCCGGGGCGCAGCGTGCGGCTTGACCGTGGGACGGGACGGGCCATATCGTCGCACCAATGGGCCGCTTGACCCGACTCGCGATCGAACCGACACTGTCGGCAATCTGGAAAGTTGTCCAATAGTCTGGTCGTTTGCCGAAACGGCTAGACATACTTGGGGGTGTAGATGGCAAAGATCCTTGAGAACCTGAACAATACGATCATCGCAGGAGTCGTTCTGGCGGTTGTCCTGGCAATCGTCGTCCTGATCTGGCACGGCGAAGGGCTGAACTTCGACATGGCGTGGTGGTCGTTTCTGTTCCGCTGGCTGCATGTGGTGGGCGGGATCATGTGGATCGGTATCTTGTACTACTTCAACTTCGTGCAGATTCCCAACATGCCCAAGATCGACCCCGAGCAGCGCCCGGCGATTACCGGCGTGATCGCGCCCGCCGCGCTGTTCTGGTTCCGGTGGGGCGCGATGTGGACGATCGTCACCGGCCTGATCGTCGCCGCATTCCAAGGCTATCTCGGCGAAGCGATCCTGATCGGCCTGACGGACGGCGTCGCCAGGCACACCCAGATCGGCATCGGCATGTGGCTGGGCACGATCATGTGGTTCAACGTCTGGTTCATAATCTGGCCGGCGCAGAAGATCGCGCTCGGCATCGTCGATGCGGCAGCCGACGCCAAGGCCGCCGCCGGCCGCAGGGCGATGTTGTTCTCGCGGACCAACACGATGCTGTCGATCCCGATGCTCTACGCCATGACCTCGGCGCAGAACATCTTCTAGAGGCGCATCGGCAGTTCGTTTCGTCGGGGGGCTTCGGCCCCCCGATTGCTCATGCGGGTCAGGAGCGCGCGATCAGCGCGGCGGCGACCCTGCGGTCTTCGGCGACCAGTACGTTGAAGGTGCGACAGGCGGCCCCGGTGTCCATGGCGTCGGCGACGATGCCATGCCGCTTGAGCGCGGCGCGGAGTTCGGGGTTCGCCGGACGCATGGTCCGGCCCGTCCCGATCAGCAGGATCTCGATCGCCGGGTCGTTGCCGATCAGCGGGCGCAGCGCCTCCAAGCCGACGCCCGAAGGATCGGTTACCGGCCATGCCAGCACCTGCTGCGGCAGCACGATCACCGAGCCTTCGTAAGCCAGTCCGGAGATCCGGAACCCGCCGCCGCCATAGGATTGCACGACCTGCCGGCCGGTCGCCGGGGCGGGTGTGATGTCGCGCACCGGCCTAGCTCAGCCGGACCCGCCCGATGCGGCGCCGGTCTCGCCGACGATGAGCCCGCCGCGCTTGAGCCGCATGTAGATCAGCAGCGGCACCGCGATCCAGATCGAGGAGTAGGTGCCGACGAGCACGCCCCAGATCATCGCGAAGCTGAACCCCTTGATCACCTGGCCGCCGAAGAAGAACAGCGTCAAAAGCGCGACCAGCGTGGTCACGCTGGTCAGGATCGTGCGCGACAGGGTCTCGTTGATGCTGAGGTTCAGCAGGTCGTCGATCGCCAGGGTCTTGTACTTGCGCAGGTTCTCGCGAACCCGGTCGTAGACGACCACGGTATCGTTGATCGAATAGCCGGCGATCGTCAGGATCGCCGCCACCGTGGAGAGGTTGAACTCCAGCCCGAGCAGCGAGAAGACGCCGATCGTCAGCACGACATCGTGCAGCAGCGCGGCGACCGCGCCGACGCCGAACTGCCATTCGAAACGGAACCAGATGTAGACCAGCATCGCCGCCAGCGCGAGCAGGACGGCGGTGACGCCGGCCTCGATGAGCTCGCTGCCGACCTTGGGGCCGACGAACTCGACCCGGCGGTACTCGACTCCCTGACCGAGCTTTTCCTTGACGATCTCCACGGCGCGGAGTTGCGCGGTCTCGCCGCCGGGCTGCCGTTCGATCCGGATGAGAACATCGGTCTCCCGGCCGAACTCCTGCAGCTCCACCTCGCCCAGGCCGAGGCCGGACAGGTCCGAGCGCAGCTCGGCTATCCCGGCCGAATCCTGGGTGCGGATCTCCAGCAGGATGCCGCCGCGGAAGTCGATGCCGTAGTTGAGCCCCTGGACCAGGAACAGCAGCACCGAGGCCAGCGCGAGCACGAGCGATGCGGCCGCCGCCGATTTGCGGCGGCGCATGAAGTCGATCCTGGTGCCGACCGGGACGAGGCTGATCAGGCGCATGCGGTTCCCTCGCCCCGTCAGATCGGCAGGGCTTGCGGCCGCTTGCGGCGCAGCCAAGTGACGACCATCAGCCGGGTCAGCATGATCGCGGTGAACATCGAGGTCATCAGCCCGAGCGCGAGCGTGACCGCAAACCCCTTGATCGGCCCCGAGCCGAACTGGAACAGGAGAACCGCGGCGATAAACGTCGTCAGATTGGCGTCGACGATGGTCGTCAGCGCCCGCCGGTAGCCCGCGTCGATCGCCGATATCGGCGTTCGCCCGTTGCGCTGCTCCTCGCGGATGCGCTCGAAGATCAGCACGTTCGCATCGACCGCCATGCCGATGGTGAGCACGATCCCGGCGATTCCGGGCAGGGTCAGCGTCGCCTGGAGCAGCGACAGGAGCGCTGTGATCAGAATCAGGTTCATCAACAGCGCCAAGTCGGCCATCAGGCCGAACATCCCGTAGGCCGCCGCCATGAACACCACCACGAGCACGACCGCGAGGATGCTGGCGATCTTGCCTGCGCGGATCGAATCCGCGCCCAGACCCGGTCCGACAGTGCGCTCTTCCAGCACGGTCAGCGGCGCCGGCAGCGCGCCGGCGCGCAACAGCAGCGCCAGGTCACGGGCCGACTGGACGGTGAAGTTGCCCGAGATGATCCCGGCGCCGCCGAGGATCGGCTCGCGGATGACCGGCGCGCTGATGACCTTGCCGTCCAGCACGATGGCGAACGGCCGGCCGACATTGCGCCGCGTCGTGTCGCCGAAACGCCGCCCGCCTACCGCATCGAAACGGAAGCTCACCACCGGCTGGGCGTCCTGGACGGTGGGCTGGGCGTCGACCAGGGTATCGCCGCCCACCATTACGCGTTTGCGCACGAGATACTTGACGGGATTTCCGTCGGCGTCGGACTCGTTGTCAGCTTCCAGCAGCTCCGATCCCGGCGGAGCGCGGCCGAGATCCGCCTGGTGCGGCGACATCGACAGGTCGACCAGCCGGAAGTTCATCTTCGCGGTCTTGCCCAGCAGCCGCTTGATGCGCTCGGGTTCCTTCACGCCCGGGAGCTGGACCAGGATGCGGTCGCTCCCCTGGCGCTGGATCGTCGGCTCGCGCACGCCGGTCTCGTCGATGCGGCGGCGGACGATCTCGATCGACTGGTTTACCGCGGCGGTCTTGCGGTCGCGCAAGGCCTGCTCGGTCAACTCGATCGTGATCCGGTTGCCGGAATCGGCGGTGACGCCCTCAGGCTCCAGCCGCCGGGCGATCCGCCGGGCCTCGTCGAACTGCGCCGGATCGCGGACGGAAAAGGCGATGCCGTTGCCCAGAACACCAAGCCCGCGGTAGCCGATGCGCGCGCGCCGCAGCTCGGTGCGCGCGGCGTCCACGAGCGCGGCGAGCCTCTCCTTGACCACGGCGTCGACTTCGACCTCCAACAACAGGTGGGAGCCGCCCTGCAGATCGAGCCCCAGGCTGATCTGCTTGTTGGGCAATCCGTCCGGAAGGCCTTCGAGCAGGCGCTGGTCGATCACGTTGGGCGCGGCATAGAGCAGCCCCAGCGCGCAGGCGAGCGCGACCAGGACGATCTTCCATCTGGCGAAATAGATCATAGGCGGGACCGCATCTCGAGGATCGGGGCGGGATCAGGCGCCGGACCGGCGAGGCTCGTCCCGTTCCCGGTCGTCGTCCCGATCCTGCTCCCGCTCGGCATCGTCGACTTCGGCATCGTCGCGGTCATCGTCCCCGATGTCGTCGTCCCCGATGTCGTCTTCGACCTCGACAGGCGCATCGACAGGCTCATCGCGGGCCTTCGAACGCCGGCGGTTGCGGCGGCGGGAGCGATCGTCCTCGGCCTCTTCATCGTCTTCATCGTCGTCGTCGCGGCTGCGCCGCGGCTCCGGCTTCGCGACGGTCTCGGCCACCATCGAGCGCATGACACGCACGCGCACGCCATCGGCGACCTCTACCATCAACTCGCTGTCGCTCAGCACCCGGTGAACCCGCCCGATGAGCCCGCCCGAGGTGACGATGCGGTCGCCCCGGCGGATCTCGGCGATCATCTCGCGGTGCGCCTTGGCCTTTTTCTGCTGCGGCCGAATGAGCAGGAAATAGAACACCACGAAGATCAGGACCAGCGGAATCAGAGGCCCGATTTCACCCAGCCCGCCTCCGGAGTCCTGCGCGAAGGCTGGAGAGACGAGCATGTTGCAATCCTCCCGCTGTGTCCGTGCGGCGAGGCCCCGCGCGGCGGCTCGGACTATACCGACCCGTGCCCGACTTGCAACCGTCGATGCCATTGACCGGACCGGCGCCAATGTCGAGGATCGCCCCGTGTCCGACGACGCCACGAACGCACTGTTGACCCGTATCGCCGAGGCGCTGGAGCGCGCGGCGCCGGCGAGTGCGGACGCGCCGGATTTCGACGCGGCGGAGGAGGCCTATGTCTGGCACGCCGAGGACGGGCGGCTTCAGCCGGTCGCCGACGTCAACCGGCTCGACCTCGCCCTGCTGGTGGGGATCGACCGGGCCTGCGGGGTGCTGCTGGAGAATACGCGCCGGTTCGCCGCCGGCCTGCCGGCCAACAATGCGCTCTTATGGGGCGCGCGCGGCATGGGCAAGAGCTCGCTGGTGAAGGCGGTGCATGGCGCGGTCTGCGCCGAGACCGACGGCCGGCTCGGGCTGATCGAGGTTCACCGGGAGGACCTCGCCAGCCTGCCCGCCCTGCTCGCTTGGCTGCGCGGGCTGCGACGGCGCTTCATCCTGTTCTGCGACGACCTGTCGTTCGAGGGCCAGGACGCAACCTTCAAATCGCTCAAGGCGCTGCTCGAAGGCGGCATCGAGGGGCGGCCGGACAACGTTCTGTTCTACGCCACGTCGAACCGCCGCCACCTGATGCCGCGCGACATGATCGAGAACGAGCGCTCGACGGCGATCAACCCGGCCGAGGCGGTCGAGGAAAAGGTCTCGCTATCGGACCGGTTCGGCCTGTGGCTCGGCTTCCACGGCTGCGATCAGGAGACTTATTTCCGGATCGTCGAGGGCTATGCCGATCGCTTCGGACTGGCGCTCGACGGCGACCGGCTGCGGGCCGAGGCCAACGAGTGGTCGCTGACCCGCGGGGGGCGCTCGGGCCGCGTGGCCTGGCAATTCATCCAGGACCTGGCCGGCCGGCTCGGACAACGCCTCGACCCAGCGCGCTGATCGACTGGCGCGGCGGCCCGAGATGGCGCATCGGATTGACCACCCGCCGGCCGCGCCGCAGTTCGAAATGGAGCTGCGGCCGCACGACGTTGCCCGAGCTGCCCACGCGCGAGATCGACTGACCGCGGCGGACGCGATCGCCGGCGCGCACCAGAAGCTCCTGGTTGTGGGCATAGGCGCTCATCCAGCCGCCAGAATGCTTGATCAGTATCAGATTGCCGAAGCCGCGGATCTCGTTGCCCGAATAGGCGACGATGCCGTTCTCGGCCGCCCGAACCTTCGTGCCGCGGCGCGCCAGGATGTTGATCCCGTCGTTGTGCAACCCTCGGCCGCGCGGCCCGAAACCGATCGAGACCGGGCCGCGGACCGGCCACAGGAAACGCGCGGAAGCGCGCGGAGGCGGCTTGCCGATGGAGACCGAACGCGGCCGTTTGGCGGCGACCTGCCGCCTGGCCGGGGCTGGCGGCCGGGCGCGCGCCGCCACACGCCGAGCGCGCTCCGGTATGCGCAGCCGCTGTCCGGGGCGGATCCGGTAGGGCGGCTCTATCCCATTGGCCTGCGCGAGGCGGCCCATGTCTACACGATGGCGCCCCGAGACGCCGAGCAGGGTCTCGCCCCGATTGACCACGTGGATGCGCGCCTTGGGCAGGCGGATCCGCTGGCCGGGATAGATCCGGTAGTGTGGTGACGCGATGCGGTTCAGCGTGATCAGATCGCGCAGCGGCACGTTGTGGCGCCGGGAGATCCGATAGAGGGTGTCGCCCTTGGTCACCACGATCGAGCCGGCCGGATCGGCGTCCGCAAGCCGCTTGCTGCCGCTATCGGGCGGTGGCCGCCCGGCGCAGCCGACAGCGAGCGCGAGCGCCGCGAGCATCGCCACCCACCGGCCGAAAGAGGAAAGAGTGGGGCGAATCAGCATCTTCTCAAGTTACCCACAGCCGGTGCGCGTTTCAATCACATCTTCGGCCCGCCGAATCAGCCGGCGGCATCGTTGACGGTGTCCGGCAGCAGCGGCACGAAACGGACCGGCCAGAGCGTGGCGTAGTCAGCGTCCTCGCCCCGCTTGCGGCATTTCAGGAGCTTCTGATCCTCCTCCGCCCCCCCGACCGGCAGGATCATGATCCCGTCCGGCGCGAGCTGTTCGAGCAGCGCCGGCGGGACGTCCGGCGCCGCGGCGGTGACGATGATCCGCTCGAACGGCGCCTGTTCGGGCCAGCCGCGGGCGCCGTCGTCCCATTTGGTGGTGATGTTGCTGAGCCGCAGCGCGGCGAAAATCGCCTCGGCCACGCGCAATAGCGGCCGACGGCGCTCGACGGTGTAGACGCGCCGGCACAGCCTGGCCAACACCGCGGCCTGATAGCCTGAGCCGGTGCCGATCTCCAGCACCCGCATGCGCGGGCCGACCTCCAGCTCCTGAGTCATGTAGGCGACCACGGCCGGCTGGGAGATCGTCTGGTCATGGCCGATCGGCAGCGCGATGTCGTCATAGGCCCGCGCTCGAAACGCATCGGGCACGAACATCTCGCGCGGGACGCGTTCGACGGCGGCGAGCACGTCGCGGTCGCCGACGCCGTGCCGGCGCAGCGCCATGATCAGCTTGACTCGCTCCTCTTCGAAGCTCACGGGAACGCCTGACGCAGGGCTCGCATCGTCACCCGATCAGTCAGGTCCACGCACAGCGCGCTCACCGAAATTCGGCCGGCGTTGACGGCGAACAGGTCCGAGCCGCGGAACGACGGGTCCTCGTCGCGCTCGGCGCCGATCCAGACATACGGGTTGCCGCGGGGATCGATGCCGCGATTGAGCACATCGCCGATCTTGCGCCGTCCCATGCGGGTGATCTCGATGCCTTCGACGCTGCCGTCGGCCCGGTCGGGGAAATTGACGTTCAACAGGACCCCGTCCGGCCAGGACTGCGCGACGAGGCGGCGGACGATCTCGCCGCCGTGGGTGGCGCCGGACATCCAATGGACCGGGTGGCCATTGCGCCGCACCTGGCTCAACGCGATCGCCGGAATCTTGAGCAGCGTCGCCTCCATCGCCGCGGCGACGGTGCCGGAATAGGTGATGTCCTCGCCCAGATTGCCGCCGGCGTTGACCCCCGACAGCACGAGGTCCGGTCGCCGGCCGGCGACGATCTCGTTGACGCCGAGCAGGACGCTGTCGGTCGGCGTCCCGTTGACCGCAAAGCGCCGCGCGCTGAGCCTGCGGATGCGCAACGGGACCGTCAGGGTAAGCGAATGGCCGGCGGCGCTCTGCTCGGTCTCCGGCGCCACCACCCAGACATCGTTCGACAGCGACTTCGCGATCTTTTCGAGCACCTTGAGCCCAGGCGCATGGATTCCGTCGTCGTTGGTCACCAGTATCCGCGCGCGCTTGAGATTCATCGCTCAGGCGTCCGGAACGATCGCGTCGAGACCGCCCATATAGGGGCGCAGCGCCGCCGGGATGCGCACCGAGCCGTCGCCTTGCTGGCCATTCTCCAGCACCGCGACCAGGGCGCGGCCGACCGCGATCCCCGAGCCGTTGAGCGTATGGACGAAGGCGGCGCCCTTACGCCCCTCCGGTCGATAGCGCGCCCGCATCCGACGGGCCTGGAATTCGCCGCAGTTCGAGCAACTCGAGATCTCGCGATAGGTCTCCTGGCCGGGCAGCCAGACCTCGATGTCATAGGTCTTTTGCGCCGCGAACCCCATGTCGCCGGTCGACAGCACGACGACGCGGTAGGGCAGGTCGAGCCGCTGGAGCACCGTCTCGGCGGCGGTCGTCATCCGGGAGTGCTCGGCATCCGACTCCTCGGGCCGGGCAATGCTGACCATCTCGACCTTGGCGAACTGGTGCTGGCGAAGCATGCCGCGGGTATCGCGGCCCGCGGCCCCCGCCTCGGAGCGGAAGCACTGGGTAAGCGCGACGTAGCGCAGCGGCAGCGAGCCGTGGTCGAGGATCTCATCGGCGACGAGATTGGTCAGCGGAACCTCGGCCGTCGGAATCAGCCAGTGACCGGTGGTGGTGCGGAACAGGTCTTCGCCGAACTTCGGCAGCTGGCCGGTGCCGACCAGCGCGGTATCGCGGACGAGCGCCGGCGGGCTCACCTCGGTGTAGCCGAAATCCTCGCGGTGCAGGTCGACCATGAAGCTGCCCAGCGCCCGTTCCAGGCGGGCGAGCGCGCCGGTCAGCACCACGAACCGCGCGCCCGACATTTTCGCGGCCGCGGCGAAATCCATCTGGCCCAGCCTTTCGCCGAGCGCGACATGGTCCTTGGCCTCGAAGCCGAAGGCGGGCGGCGTGCCGACGTGTCGCAGCATGAGGTTGGCCGTCTCGTCCGCTCCGTCCGGGACATCCTCGGCCGGCAGGTTGGGCAGGCCCGAGAGCGCCGCCTCGATATCGGCGTCCAGCCCGCGCCCGGTCTCCTCCAGCGCGTGCATGCGGTCCCTGAGCGCGGCCATCTCGGCCATCGGCGCCGAGGCATCGGCGCCGTCCTGCCTGGCCTTGCCGATCGCCTTGGAGGCCTCGTTGCGCCGGGTCTGCAGGCCCTGGAGCTCGGTCCGGGCGCCGCGCCGCTCGGCATCGAGCACGAGAATTCTCTCGGAGGCCGGGCCCATCCCGCGCCGTTTCAGCCCGAGATCGAACCGGTCCGGGTTCTCCCTGATCCAGCGCAGATCGAACAACGGTAACTCCGGGCCGGACGCCTAGGCGGCCGCGTCCTCGGCAGCCCGGCGCTCGGCGCGCTTACGCTCGATGATGCGCGCGCCGATGATAGAGGCTTCGTACAGCAGGATGATCGGCAATGCGAGCCCGATTTGGCTGAACACGTCGGGCGGGGTCAGGATCGCTGCGGCGACGAAGACGCCGACGATCGCATACCGTCGCTTGGCCGCCAGCCCGTCGGCGGTGACGATGCCCGCGCGCGCCAGCAGCATAAGCACCACCGGCAGTTCGAAGCCGATCCCGAAGGCGAAGATCAGCCGCATCACCAGCGACAGGTACTGATCGACCTTGGGCTCGACCTCTATCGCCAGATCGCCCGGATCGGCCGGCTTCTGGAAGTCCAGAAAGAATTCCCAGGCGACGGGCATGACGCCGTAATAGACCGCCGCCCCGCCCAGGCAGAACAGGATCGGCGTGGCGATCAGGAAAGGCAGGAACGCGCGGCGCTCGTCCCGGTAGAGGCCCGGCGCAACGAACAGCCAGATCTGCATCGAGATCAGCGGGAAGGCGACGAAGGCCGCGGCGAAGAAGGCGACCTTGACGTAGGTGAAGAACGCCTCGTGCAGCGCGGTGAAGATCATCCGGCCCCCGTCCTTGGTCTCCAAGGCGTCCGCCAGCGGCCGGACGAGGAAGCCGAAAATGTCCTCGGCCACGAAAAAGCAGCCGAAGAACAGGACGATGAACGCAATGAAGCAGTAGATCAGCCGCTTGCGCAGCTCGATCAGATGATCGAGCAGCGGCATGGTCTTTTCTTCGAGCGTATCCTCGTCGCCGATTGTGGGCTCGGCCATTCTCAGGCCCCGGGCTTTGCGGTCTCGGCGCCGTCCTCACCGACGGCGGCGCTTTCGGCCGGCTCCACCGCGCGCGCCGCGTCGATGATGTCGGAATCGGCGATCGGGCTGTCGTCGGTCTCAAGGTCGACGGCGATGTCCATGTCGTGGGGGTCGTAGGCGTTGCGGATTGTGTTGTCCGGATCGATGGCGTTCTCGACGTCCCGACCGATCTCGTCCATCAGGCCGTCGGGGTGGAGATCGGCCTTGAATTCCTCGGCCATCTTGTCGAGTTCGGCTTCGCGCGCCATGTCCTCGAGCCCGGACTGGAACTCGCGAGCGAGTTCCCGTGCGCGGCGGATCCACATGCTCACGTTGTGCACGAGCGCGGGCAGGTCCTTCGGCCCGATCACGACCAGCGCGATCGCGACGACGATCAGAAATTCCCAACTGCCGATGTCAAGCATCGGCGAGCCCGCGAACGATCGGGCGGCCACTCAACCCGATAGCCGCGCCGGGCCGGCGTTCGTCATGGAAGACCAACAGGAAAGATCGCGGAACCATCGGCGTGGGCGCTCATCGCCTAGCTCTTCGCGGCTTCGTCGCCTTCCCGCGCCTCGGCCCGGATTTCCTTTACCGGCGTTTCGGCCTCGGCCCCGATCTCGCCGCCCTTCTCGGACTCCTTGAGACCCTTCTTGAAGGCGTTGATGCCGCGCGCCGCGTCGCCCATCAGGCGAGACAGCTTGCCGCCGCCGCCGAACAGGACGAGAACCACGACGAGGACGACGACCCAATGCCAGATGCTGAACGATCCCATAACGGGTACCCCTGCTCTATAGCCCGGTCATTCTCGTCGCCGCCAATGATGGCAGAAAGCCAAAATACCTGCAACGTTGTCCGTTTGGCTATCTGCTGCTTGCGTGCGCCATCGTCGAAGCGATGCACGGGACACCCGTCCACAGAGACACTTCCGGGATCGGGAGATCTGCAAAGCCCGTCTCGTTCCTCTGAACAACCGGCGCCCGACCCAACCACGGCAAACCGCTGTCGCAGCAGGCCGGGCAGGGCTTCAGGGCGCGGGTTCCGGATCGTCCGAGAAGATGCGGATATAGTCGCCGTAAAGGAACGCCCGGTTGCGTTTGCGGCCGCTCACCTCTTCCAGAATGCCGGCCGAAACCAGACGCGCGACCAGGTTGTTCGCCGCCGGGTAGCTGAGACCGGCAATGTCCCGAACGACGGCGACCGTGACCACGGGCCGTCCGTACAGCGCCTCGAGCACCCGGTGGCCGTTGCCGGCGGCCCGCCCGAAACGGTCGGTGACGGCGGCGCGGTGCACCTCCCGCAGGTCGAGGATGCGGCGGGCCGTCTCGGCGGCGTCGTTGCCGACTTCCGCCACGCCGCGCAGGAAGAACGCAAGCCAGCCTTCCCAATCGCCGGCGTCGCGCACCGCCTGCAAGCGCTCATAATACTCGATCCGATGCCGTTTGAAGAAGTGCGAGATGTAGAGCACCGGCTTGGCGAGAATTTTTCTTTCGCAGAGAAAAAACGCGATCAACAACCGCCCCGTGCGGCCGTTGCCGTCGAGGAAGGGATGAATCGTCTCGAACTGAGCATGGGCGAGCCCGATCCGAACCAGCGCGGGCATATCGTCGCGCCGGTGCAGAAAGGTCTCCAGATCTCCCAACGCGCGCGGAACCTCGTCGAACGAAGGCGGAACGAAGGCCGCCTCGCGCAATGTGCAACCGGTCGGGCCGATCCGGTTCTGGGTTCGGCGCAACGCGCCCGGCGTCGAACCACCACCGCGCACGCCGTGCAGCAGTTTCTCGTGCATCTCGCGGATCAGGCGAACGGACAGGGGCAGGTCGTGCAACCGTGCGAGTCCGTGGTTCATGGCCGTCACATAGTTGATCACTTCGCCCGTGTCGCCGGCGCGGCGCGGCGACAACAGGCGGGCCTCGGCGGACAGCACGTCCTGGAGCGAGCTCTGCGTCCCCTCGATCTGACTGGAGAGCACGGCCTCCTTGCGCAGATACATGAGCGCGAAGAGATCGGATTCGGGCAGGGTGTGGATGGCGCCGTCCAGCCGGCCCACAGCGCGGTCGGCGTCCGACAGCAGGCCCTGCATGGTTCCCGCCAGACGAACCGGCGGCTGCGGCGGCAACGGGGCCGGAATGAACGCCCGGTAGCCGGCGGGTTGGAGAACGTAGCGGCCGGCGCGGCCCAGGCGATCCGCCTTATCTGCATCGACCACGGCTTGTCCTTATCGATGCGCGACACTTCCCGCACCGCACACTATGACACGCTGTCGATAACATGGAGCGTCCCGCCGCCCATATTATCGGCTGGCGACACTATGGGTTACGATACCGCCCATATTATCGGTTGGCGATACTATTGGCGGTCGGCGGACGCCCAGGCTGGGTCGGGCGGCGCCGTCCATCAACCGCCCCCCACCGGCGCCCTGTCCAGAAGCCCCCCGGTTTCCGCCTAGACGATCTCTTCGCGTCGGAGCCGGTCAATGGCGGCCGCGTCGTAGCCGAGCTCGGCCAGGATCTCCCCGGTGTTCTCGCCGAGCTGCGGCGGCGGCTTGGTCGGCTGGTCCTTGCGCGAGCCGTCATAGCGCACCGGCCGGCGCAACAGCGTCATCTCGCCCTCCTCCGGGTGGCTCGTCGTGAAGAAGGTCTCCAGATGCCTGACCTGGGGATCCTGCATCACCTCCGGCAGGGTGAGGATCGGCGCGAACGGGACGTCCTCTTCCTCCAGCCGTTTCATCCAGTGATCTCGCGGCCGGGCGCCGACGGTCTTCTGGAACTCGGCCTTGAGCTCCAGGTAGTTCTCGATGCGGGATTCGCGCTGGGCGAACCGCTTGTCCTCGCCGAGGTCCGGCCGCTCGAAGGCGTTCTGGACGCCCTGCCAGAATTTCTGGGGCGAGGACAGGTGCAGCGCCAACAGCTTGCCGTCGCCGCAGCGCAGCGAATAGGACTGCGAGGCCTTCACCCGGGCGAGCGGACCCTGGGGAAAGCGGCCCTGGATCATGTTCGACCACGGATCGGGCATGAACGTGATCGAGGACTCCAGCATGTTGACGTCGATGCGCCGGGTGATGCCGGTGCGCTCGCGCTCGAACAGGGCGCCCAGGATGCCGTAGCAAGCGTTGATGCCGGTCATGTTGTCGGAGATCGTGGGTCCGGTGATCTGCGGCTCGTCGGGGTCGATGAAGAGCGACGTCACGCCGCCGAGCGACTGGGCGACCGCGTCGTAGGCCGGCCGGTCGCGATAGGGCCCGTCCTCGCCGAAACCGGTGATCGAACAATAGATCAGCCTCGGGTTGCGCCGGCGCAGCGCCTCCAGCCCGAGGCCGAGCCGGTCCATCACGCCGGGCCGAAAGTTTTCCATCAGGACATCGGCGGTCTCGACCAGCCGCATCAGGATCTCCTTGCCCTCCCCGGAGCGCAGGTTGAGGGTGAGGCTGCGCTTGTTTCGGTTGTAGGCCAGAAAATGGGCGGCGTAGCTGCCGCCGCGCCAGGAGCGGAACATGTCCCCGCCGTTGGGGTTCTCGATCTTGACGATCTCCGCGCCCAGATCGCCCAGCATCTGCCCGCCCAGCGGACCGGTGATCATCGTCGTCAGCTCGAGAATGCGGATCCCGTCCAGCGCGCTCATCGGCTCTCCTTCACTCAAGACCACTCCGTGGCCGCGCTCGCCGTGCCAGCGGCCTCGTCGTGGCCGAAGGCTGCGACATACCAGCACTTGCGGAGGAACGTCGCGCGCTCCCCTTCGAAAATCCGGCTCCCCGGAAACCGAGCATATCCCATGAACGCGGAGATTGCGCCAGGAGCATCGGCGTTCGACCGGCCCGGCGCGCGTCGCCGGGCCGGCGGGTCAACGGCAGCAACGGCCCCGACGACATGGCGTGCATCTTTTCGACTTCGGGGACCGCCGACCGGCCCAAATGCATCGAATGGGACCACATGAGCCTGTGGTTGTGCGCGCTGTCGAGCATCGACTTCGCCGCGCTCGGCGCGAACAACCGGCTGCTCGAATATCGCGCCTTCAGTTGGCTGTCTCCGCAGATCGTCGCGCTGACGCCGCTGATACAGACCGGACTCAGCCTCTACATGGCCAGCAAATTCTCGCGCGGCCGCTTTTTCGGCTGGATCGAGAATCACGCGATCACCGTCGCCATCGGCGTGCCGACGGTGGTCAACATGCTGCTCGACCGGCCCGTCGAAATCCGCGCCGGGGCGCTCGAGAGCCTGCGCCTGATGACCTCGAGCTCCACGCCGCTTGCGACCGATCAGTAGCGCCGGTTCGAACAGATTTACGGCATCCGCCTGATACAGTTCTACGGCGCCTCCGAGGGCGGCTGGCTGTGCGGCGACCGCGCCGACGACCGCAAGCCCGGCACCGTGGGCCGCCCGGCCAGGCAACGCGGAGTTCGCGATCCTCGATCCGGACGGCCTTCCCTGCCCGACCGGCGGCGACGGCGAGATCGCGATTCGCGGCCGCCAGACGGCCGTCGGAACCTTCGCGCCGGACGGAACGTATCACGACATGCGCCCGCACCGCCTCGACGAGTGGATGCGGACCGGCGATTTCGGCATGTTCGATGCGGACGGCTTCGTCACAGTCACCGGGCGGGCGAAGGACCTGATTATCCGCGGCGGGGTCAACATCGCGCCGCTGGAGATCGACGCCGTTCTGATTAAGCCACCAGAAGCTCACCGAAGGCGCCGCGGTCGCCATCCCGGCCCGATCTACGGCGAGGAGATCGCGGCCTTCGTGGTCCCGCGCGGCGACGAGACGGTGCGGCCCGAGGACATCATCGCCCACTGCCGGGGCGCGCTCCCGGCCTTCAAGGCGCCGAAATCCGTTCACCTGATCGAGGCGCTGCCGCGCTCGGACCGGGGCAAGATTCGCCGCAAGGCGCTGAAGGACATCTGGCTCGCCGGTGACAGCCGGCCATGATCCGGCCCCGGTAGATGCGCGGCGCCGGCCGCCCGACCTTTAAGGCCCGCCGCGGCGGCTGTCCGTCTGAGGCCGAGGCTTGGCGGGTCGGAGAAAAAATCGCACAATGGCGGCGAGTTCTCACCAGCCGCCAAGGTGCCTACGCCATGCGCAAATACTTCCACGTCGACCTTAACGACCGATCGATCGACACCGAGATGCTGGATGGCGAGGCGGTCATCCGCGCCGGCCGCTACCTGATCTCCAAGGTCCTGATCGAGCGCGGCGTGGCGACGGCGGACCCGTTGGGGCCGGACAACCCCCTGATCTTCTCGGCCGGGCCGTTCGCCGGCTCGAACTTTTCGAACGCCAACCGGCTGTCGATCGGCTGCAAGAGCCCGCTGACCGGCGGCATCAAGGAGGCGAACTCCGGCGGAACGTTTGCATTCGCCCTCGGCCAGCTCGAGATCGCGGGATTCACGCTCTACGGCGCCTCCGATGACTGGGTGGTGATTCGGATCCCGAAGGAGGGCGAGATCGCCTTCGAGGACGCCTCGCCCTACATGGGCAAGGGCAACATCGAGGCCGCCACCCTGCTCCACGAAAAATACGGCAGCAAGGTCAGCGTCGGGATGGTCGGGCCGGTCGGCGAATACCAGGGGCTGGTCGCCGGCATCTCGTTCACCGATCCGGAGGGGCGACCGGTCAGGATCGCCGCGCGCGGCGGGGTCGGCGCGGTGATGGGCTCCAAGAGGGTCAAGGCTATCGTCGTCGACCGGGACAAGATGCCGACCTTCCACGACCGCAAGGCGCTGATGGGCAAGGTGCGCGAGTACAACAGGCTGCTCGACGTCGATGCCGCGATCAACACCTTGCGCGATCTCGGCACCGCGATGGTCGGCGACATCACCAACCAGATCGGCGGCATGCCGGTCAACAACTTCTCCGCCGGCAGCCAGGTCGATACGTCGAAGGCCGTCTTCAAGCTCGGCGGCGAGCATATTCGCGAGCGCAATCTCGAGCGCGGCGGCGAGCCGACGCATGCCTGTATGCCGGGCTGTATGATCCGCTGCTCCAACATCTATGCCGGCCCCGAGGGCGAGGAGATCGTCTCGCCGCTCGAATACGAGACGCTCGGGCTGATGGGCACCAATTGCGGGCTGACCGATCCCGACGATGTCGCCCGGCTCAACCACATCGCCAACGATTTGGGCGTGGACTCGATCGAGATCGGCGCGACGCTCGGTGTGCTGATGGAAGCCGGTGAAGGCGCCTTCGGCGATCCGGTCTTCATGGCCGATGCGCTCCAAGACATTCGTGACGGCACGGAACGGGGAAAAATCCTCGCCCAGGGCGCCGCGCGGGTCGGCGCCCACTACAAGGTGGGCCGCGTCCCGGTGATCAAGAAACAGGGCATCAGCGCCTACGACCCCCGGGTGATCGAAGTCACCGGCATCTCGATGATGGTCACCGCTCAGGGGGCGGACCACACGACCGGAAACCTGCCGACCTATGCCTGCGACGGCAAGACGACGGCGGAGCTGACCGCGGCGAGCTTCGACGTTCAGGCGCTGTGCGCCACGGCGGACTCGCTGGGGCTCTGCGTCTTCGGCCGGTCGGTCACCAACGAGAACATCGACTTCATGGTGGGCGCGCTGAACGAAGCCCACGGCGCCAACCTCGAGCCGTCGTTCTACCGCCGTCTCGGTTACGAGACCCTGCGCAACGAATGGGAGTTCAACCGCCAGGCCGGCTTCACCGAGGACGACGACGAACTGCCCGATTTCTTCTACGAGGAATCGCTGGCCCCGACCGGCAAGACGGCCCGCCACCACACCGCGGACGTCAACCGGGAAATCCGCAAGCTTCTCGAAGAGGCGCTGGCTTGACCGCGCATCCCGGACCTCGACATCCGCGGTTCACGCGCGGCGCAGTGCGTGACTCTCGGATCCGGCGCCGTTGGGATCGAATGGGGGATCATGAAGGTATTCTTCGCCACCGACCGGAATAAGACACGCGCGCCGGATCATTTCGGCCGCTTGATGCAGGGCCATCCGGATATTGTGCTATTCAGCAGTACCTTCGACAGATTGCAAGATCTTGAAAATAAACAATTCATTTCGGGTCGGATCTAAGGCGTCAGGACCGTGGATCCCGTGGTCTTGCGGCCTTCCAGGTCGGCGTGGGCCCTTGCGGTCTCGGCCAGAGGATAGCGCTGGTTTATCTCGACCTTCACGGCGCCGTCGGCGATCAGGGCCCAGAGCTCAGCGGCGCGCGCGGCGCGATCCGCGGGGTCCCTCACGTAGCTGCCGAGCGAGCCCCTGGCGACGGTGAGCGACCTCGCCGTCAAGGTGGCGATATCGAGCGGCGCGACCGGGCCCGAAGCGTTGCCGTAGGAGACCATGTGGCCACGCTCGGCGAGGCAGGCGAGGCCGCCGTCGAAGGTCGTCTTGCCGACTGCGTCGTAAACCGCGCTCACGCCTTGTCCGCCGGTGATCTCCAGCGCGCGCCCGGAAAAATCCTCCTTTGTGTAGTCGACAGGGTGATCGCAGCCGTGCGCGGCCGCCTGGGCGGCCTTCTCGGCGGTGCTTACCGTGCCGATGACCGTAGCGCCCAGATGCTTCGCCCACTGGCACAGCAGCAGGCCCATGCCGCCGGCTGCGGCATGGATCAGCACGGTGTCGCCGGGCTGGACGGCGTAGGAGCTGCGCAGCAAATACTGCGCGGTCAGGCCCTGCAGGGTCGCCGCGGCCGCGGTCTCCTCGGAGATCTCCGCCGGCAGGACGATCAGGCGGTCGGCGTCGATCACCCGCCGTTCGGCATAGGAGCCTGGCACCATGCAGTACGAGACCCGATCTCCCGGCGCGAAGCCGGTCACTCCGGGACCCACCGCCTCGATCGTGCCGGCGGCCTCCATGCCGAGCACGGCGGGAAAATCTTTGATCGGCCCGCCGGTGCGCCGGAAGGAGATGTCGATGTAGTTGAGCCCAACGCAGGATTGGCTCAGCAGCACCTGTCCTTCGCTCGGCTCGCCCAGCGGCGCCGACTCGTAGACAAGCGCGTCCGGGCCACCGGGCGCGTGGATTCTGACCGCCATCGTCTCGCCGCTCATCCGGCGCCTCCTTCGCTTCGCGTTCTCGACCGGCTTCGCTTCACGTTCCCGACGGGTTGCGCGCGACCGGCCCGCTCCCGCCCGGGATCAAAGGGACCCCGGCGGCCTGCGTCAAGATCAGCGGCACGATTGTCGCGACGGGCGCGGCGGACCCGACGGAGAGCGCCGGCCTTGCGGTCAAGCCGGCGCGGCGGCGAGCCGCTTATCAGCCGGCGAACTGGGTCAGGTAAAGCGACAGCTCCGGCACATAGGTGATGATCAGCAGCGCGATGATGTTGATGATGATGAACGGCACCAGCCCCGGATAGATGCTCTTCAGCGGCGCCTTGAACAGCGCCTGGGCGACGAAGATGTTGAGCCCGAAGGGCGGGGTGAACATGCCGATCGCGAGATTCACCGTCATGATCACGCCAAAATGGACCAGGTCGACGCCGATGGCGGCCGCGATGGGAGCGAGCAGCGGCGTCAGCACCAGGATCGCCGAGCCGGGATCGAGCAGGCAGCCGACAATCAGCAGGAAGACGTTGATGATCATCAGGATGACCCACGGCGGAACCTGAAGGTCGTTGATCGCCGCGACGGCCGCTTGCGGAATGCCGCTGACCGTCAGCAGCCAGGAGAACACGCCGGCGCCGGCGACGATGATCAGCACCTGGGCGGTCAGGTACATCGAGCTGACCGAGACGTCCCAGAGCCCCCTCCACGAGATGTCGCCGTAGATGAACCTGGTCACCAGGATCGCGTAGACGCAGGCGATGCCGGCGGCCTCGGTCGGCGAGAAGATGCCGGCATAGATGCCGCCCAGGATGATCACCGGGGTGCCCAGCGCCCAGACACCGGCCTTGCTCGCACGCAGAAACGGTCCCAGCCTGAAGGGCTGCCCCTCGCGGATATTGCGGCGCGCGGCGTACCAGTAGATATAGGCGCCCATCAGGAGCGACATCAGCAGGCCGGGGAATATGCCGGCGATGAACAGCAACGACACCGACTGCTCGGCTGAAGCGCCGTAGAGAATCATGCTGATCGACGGCGGGATCACGATGGCGATCGCGCCCGAAGACGTCAGCACGCCGGTCGAAAACTTCTCGTCGTAGCCCTTCCGGCGAAGCGGCGGGTACATGAGCCGGCCGACCGCGGCGACCGTCGCCGGGCTGGACCCCGAGATCGCGCCGAAGATGGTGCACGTGCCGACCGTCGTCAGCGGCAGGCTACCGCGCATCCCGCCGATCAGCGACAGCACCCAGGTGATGATGCGCTGGGAGATCCCGCCCATGCCCATCAGCTCGCCGGCGAAGATGAAGAACGGCACGGCCATCAGCGCGAACTTGTCGACGCTGCCGAACATGACCTGATGGACCGCGGTCAGCGGCACTTGCATGAAGAACAGCAGGATCACCGCCGAGGTGACGAGCAGGATGATGAAGATCGGAAAGCCGAGGATCAGAAGACCCACCGGCATTAAGGCCATCACCCACTCCATCGACTATCTCCCCGAAACCTGCGTGCGCATCTTCGATTGCCGGATTGGCGGCGCCGACGACCTTGCGGCGCTCAGCCCTTTTGGTCCTCCGCCTCGGTGGCGGCGACCAATTCGTCGACCTCGCTCGTCAGATCGCCGGTGACCAGGCGCCGAAAGCGGTAGACGACGGCAACGAACATCAGCGCGAATCCAAGCAGCAGCGCGAAATGCGGGATCACCATCGGGATCTCGGCAACGACGCTCTTCTGGTCGAGATCGTTCATCAGGTTGGTCACCGTGTGGGTCTGCGGCAGCACGAACAGACAGGCGAGGATGAAGGCGACCGCGGCGATGAAGTTCATGATCTCTTTGGCCGGCGAAGGCAGCATGATAGAGAAGAAATCCATCTTCAGGTGGTGGCCGTCCCAGGTTACCAGCACCGTGCCGACGAAGACCATCCAGACCATGATGTAGATCATGATCTCCTCGGCCCAGATGATCGGCGCGAGGAACAGGTAGCGGCCGAGCACGTTGGCGAAGTTGACGGCGATCCCGACCAGAATCAGCGAGCCGATAATCAAGCGCGGCGTGCTGACGACGCCGTAACCCAAATATTTCTCAACCACATCGCGCGGAAAGGACCGCAACGCCATCGTCACGCAGAAGACCGACGCGCCGCCGGCGATAATCAGGTCTACGAAAGTTTCGATGAAACCGAGAAAGGTGACCTCGCCGCTCTGGATCGTGCCGAAGAAAGGGCCCACGATCCTGGCCCAGGCGCCCATCGCCAGGATCAGCAGCGCGACGACGAAGACGCAGGCGATCGCGAGCGCGGCGCGGTGATTTCCGGTCGTCAGCGCCGCCGCGGCGGCGGCGGCGATCAGGGCCACGACCGCTGGGACGAGCCACGAATACATGTCGGTGACTATCAGGAATCCCAGGCCGCACACGCCGGCCAGCGCCAACCAGATCGTCGCCGCGCCGGGCGATGACGACATCACCTCCGCCCCGCGGCCCAACACCCTGCTCTGTGCCATATCCTCGAAACCCTGCCCATTCAACCCGTCACGCCGGCGTTCGCGCCGGCCGCGCCGATTCCCGTCCCCAGCGCCATGCCGAATACTCGCGCGACCGGCCCGGCCATCGTCCGGTCCGACCGGGAAGCGCACGAGGGTATGGCTGTCAGCATCGCCGGCAAGGGGCGGCGAACCGGCCAGAAGCACTCCCAGTTGACGGCTTGCGCGCCGCCGCCGACCCGATCCTTACCCATCCGGGAACGTTCGGGCCGATCACTTAGGTTTTCGACGACATCGTGGCAGAAACCAAATTTTTTGCAAGACTGCCCCTTGCCGTATCCTCTCATCGGATCCTCTGGCCGGATCGGCGGCCGCGCAATTGCCGCGCCATCGGCGGCGTCCTATAGTCCGCCATCCCAACCGTGGAGACGGCGATGCACGAATTCGAGATGCCGCAGGAGTACATCGACAGGATGGTCGCGCGCCAGGGGCGTCCGCACACCTGCGAGGCCTTCGAAGGGCCCAGGACCGCCCTGGTCGTCGTCGACATGCAGATCTACTTCATGGAGGAAGGTCAGCTTGGCGCCGCGCCGGTCGCCCAGGAGATTGTTCCCAACGTCAATCGTCTGGCCCAGGCCGTGCGCGACGCCGGCGGCATCGTCGTGTGGATCCAGAACCTCGCCGGCTATGAGACGCTGAAGAGCTGGTCGGTCGCCCACGAGCGCTTCACGCAGGACAAGCGGACGATCCGGCTCGAAGGGATGCAGCGGGACAGCCGCGCCTTCCGGCTCTGGCCCACGCTCGATGTGCGCGAAGAGGACCAGCGCGTGGTCAAGCGGCGCTACAGCGCCTTCATCCAGGGTTCGTCCGACATCGAGAACGTGCTGCGCGACAACGACATCGAAACCGTCATCGTCACCGGGGTCGCCACCAACGTGTGCTGCGAATCCACTGCGCGCGATGCGATGATGCTCAACTACCGCTCGCTGATGGTCTCGGACGGCTGCGCGACGCTGACCGACGAGGAGCATGCCGCGACGCTCGGCAACTTCTATCTGTTCTTCGGTGACGTTCAGACGACCGACGAGCTCGTCGCGCGCCTGGAAGCCTCCTCGCGCCGCAACGAGGACGCTGCCGAATAGCGCCCGACCAGGACACCCGGAGACGACATCGCCATGCCGGACGACACCGGACACCAAGTGCTCAAGTTCGGGATCGGCCAACCGGTCCCCCGCAGCGAGGACCCCCGCCTGCTCTCGGGGCGCGGGCGCTATACCGACGACCATGACGCCGAGGGCCAGGCCCATGCCTGTTTCCTGCGCTCCAGCGTCGGCCACGGCACGATCGCCCGGCTCGATCCGGCGGCCGCGCTCGAAAGGCCGGGCGTCCTGGCGATCTATACCGGCGAGGATCTGAGGCAGGAGGGGCTGGGCGACATTCCCTGCCCGATCGCGATGAAGAGCCGCGACGGGTCGGCGCCGGTCACGCCGCCGCGGCCGGCCCTGTCGATCGGCCGGGTCCGCCATGTCGGCGATCCGGTCGCCGTGGTCATCGCCGAGACCGCCGCCCAGGCGCGCGACGCGGCCGAGGCGATCGACTTCTCGATCGAGGCCCTGCCGGCGGTGGCCGGGCTCGAACAGGCCGTCGCGCCCGGCGCGCCGCAGATCTGGGACACCGCGTCCGGCAACGTCTTGCTCGACTTCCACATGGGCGACGAGGTCGCCGTCGATGAGGCCATCGCCAAGGCCCACCACGTCACCCGCATCCATCTCGACAACACGCGGATGGTGGTCAACGCGATGGAGCCGCGCGCGACGCTCGCCGAGTACGACTCGGCGGTGGAAAAGTTCACCCTCCATGTCGGATCGCAGGGGGTGACCGGCTACCGCGGCACGCTGGCGAACGCGATCTTCAAGCTGCCGCCCGAAAAAGTCCGCGTGATCAGCGAAGACATCGGCGGCTCCTTCGGCATGAAGGGCGCCTGCTTCAACGAGGCGATCTGCACGATGTTCGCGGCCCGCCGGCTCGGCCGGCCGGTCAAGTGGTGCGCCGACCGCTCGGAAAGCTTCCTGTCCGACCATCAGGGCCGCGCAATGGCGATGGACCTGGCGCTGGCGATGGACAGGGACGGCGCCTTCCTGGCGCTCAAGGTCGAGGGGCTGGGCGACATGGGCGCCTACCTGACCGCGATGGGGCCCTGGCCGGTCACCAACGTCGTCAGCCGCAACATCATCAGCGTCTACAAGACGCCGCTGATCTCCTACTCCGCCAGGTGCGTGTTCACCAACACCGTGCCCACCGGGCCTTATCGCGGGGCGGGACGGCCGGAATCGAAGTTCTTTCTGGAGACCCTGATCGACAAGGCGGCCCAGGAGACGGGCATCGACCGCATTGAACTGCGCCGGCGGAACTTCGTGCGGCCGGACATGTTCCCGCACGAGACGCCGGTCGGGCTGGTCTACGATTCGGGCGATTTCGCGGCGGTGCTGGACGAGGCGATGGCCCGGGCCGACACAGCGGGGTTCGCGGCGCGGCGGCGAGCGAGCCAGGCGGCCGGCCGGCTGCGCGGGCTGGGGATCGCACCCTATCTGGAGACCACCGCGCCGCCCGGCACCGAGCTCGCCGACATCCGCTTCGAAGCCGACGGCGCGGTGAGCCTGGTCACCGGGACCTGCGACTTCGGTATGGGCCACGCCACACCGTTCGCCCAGATCCTGGTCGACCGGCTGGGGGTTCCTTACGAGGCGATCCGGCTGATCCAGCACGATTCCGACGAGATGAGCGAGGGGGCCGGCGGCTCGGGCGGCTCGCGCTCGCTGATCGCCGCCGGCGGGGCGATCGTCGAGGCGAGCGATCGGATCATCGAGCGTGGCCGCGAGTCCGCGACGCGCGTGCTCGAAGCGGCAAGCGAGGACATCGAATTCGCCCGGGGGCGCTTCACCGTGGCCGGCACCGACCGGTCGATCGACATCATGGCGCTCGCCGCGGAGGCGCGGAAGCGGGGCGATCCCACGCTCGCGCTCGATGCCAGGGTCAACCACGCGACCAGCCCGATCAGCTTCCCCAACGGCTGTCACGTGTGCGAGGTCGAGATCGACCCCGAGACCGGCGCGACGACGATCGACCGCTACACGGTTGTCGACGACTTCGGCGCCGTCATCAACCCGCTGGTGGTCGAGGGCCAGGTTCATGGCGGCATCGTCCAGGGGATCGGCCAGGTGTTGCTGGAGAGCACCGTCTATGACAGCGACGGCCAGCTCCTGACCGGCTCCTACATGGACTACGCGATGCCGCGCGCCGATCATGTCGCGCATATCGATTTCACCACCCACCCGGTGCCGTGCAAGACCAATCCGCTCGGCGCCAAGGGGTGCGGCGAAGCCGGCAATGGCGGGTCCTATCCGGCGGTGTTCTGCGCTGTCCTGGACGCGTTGGGCGACGCGGGGGTGCGCGATTTGACCCTGCCCGCGAGCCCGCATCGTGTATGGCAAGCGCTGCGCGAAGCCGCGGCGTAACCAACCCCGGAGATCATGCGACGACGCCGAGCCCGGGGCCCCGGCCGGACGTCATCGGCGCCGACGTCATCGGTCTCGCCGCCCCGGCTCGCCCCCATGCCTCGCCGTTCCGCCCGCCGCAAGGATATTCCGGGAGCGGGTTCTCGAACGGACCGGGCGCTCAGCCCCTGACCTCGATTTTGACGGGGGTGCAATTGTAGGCGTTGCACGGCGCCAGCACGTCCATCGGGCAGTTCGACAGCCCCGACCAAGCAGTCCATCAGTGCCTCGAACTCGATATGGTCGCCGGGTTTGGAGACTGGGCAGTCGATCACCCAGCGGCCCTCGCCGCAGCCATAGTGATAGTTCATGAGCAGATCCATAGTGTCGGGGGATGTCTTCGGGCAGGAGGCCGTAGAGCGCGACCCGCCTTGAGAGATGATCTCGTGGCAGCCGTCGATCGGCCCGACGCCGTGAGATTCGTAGAGGTAGCGGCAGCACATCCGGTTGTGGACGTCATGGATTCCCTTGGGCTCGGGGGTCTCCTCGACGATCCGCATCATCGGCCGGCAGATCGTCGACATCAGCGTGCCGCTGGCGAGCAGCTTGTCGCGCGGCGCGTAAGGCTGGCCCGGGCCCGGGGATGTACCGGGTGCGGGAGTACGACGTGGACAGCTTCTCGCGCTGGTTGTGCCTGTTGAAAACCGCCATATCGACGACCTGCTGGCCCTCGATGTCGATCACCCGCAGCCGCCGGCCGGTCTCGATCTCGACCGCAAGCCCGGTCTTCGGCGGCATGACCCGCTCGAAATGGATCGCCATCGCGCCCTCCGGTCCTCGCCCCTGTATCCGTACATCCGTGCTGGCCCGAACCGTTTCGCGGCGCAATCCTGCGGCGGCCGCAGGCATATGGCGAAGTGCTCGGCGGATCAACGACGCTTCCGCAGACGGTGAACCGCCGCTGCAACGAGGTGACGCACACGGTTCGCCGCCCGCACCATGAACCGTATCCAACGGAACCACCTGCGCGGTTGCGCGCAGACCTCCGCTTCGACTACAGTGACAAGTAATTCTCCGGATGCGCGACGCAGGACCGTCGCTCGACAAGAGGCTGAGGAAGACGAGCATGACGAAGATGAGCATGACCAAACGAAGCTTTCTCCTGTCCGTCGGCACGGCCGCCGGGGTGGGGGCGGTCTATCGGAGCATGCAGGCGTTGGGCCTCGCGGGCGCAGGTGCAGCCCATGCGGCTCCGCTCGATCTCCCTCGCGGGTCGGGCCACGGGAAGAGCGTCGTCATTCTGGGAGCCGGCATTTCCGGCATGACAGCCGCCTATGAGCTGTCGAAAGCGGGTTATCGCTGCACGATTCTCGAGGCCACTGGCCGGGCCGGCGGGCGCAACCTGACGGCTCGCGGTGGCGACGTGATCGACGAAGTCGACACGCGACAATGGGTGGGCTTCGACGACCGGGATTACTTGTACGCGAATCTCGGCCCGGCTCGGATTCCCTACCATCACAGTACGATACTCGGTTACTGCAAGGAATTCGGCATCGCGCTCGAAGTCTTTACGAACGACAATCGCGCCGCGCTTTTCCACAACTCGGAGCGCTTTGACGGTCGGCCCGTAGCGGCCCGCCAAGTCATCACCGATACGCGCGGCTATATCGCCGAGCTGCTCGCCAAGGCGATCGACCGAAAGGCCCTGGATACCGCGCTGACGCGCGAAGACAAGGAGCGCGTCCTCGACATGCTCGTCCAATACGGGGACCTGGACGCGGATCATCTCTATGTCGGCTCGAGTCGCGGCGGCCATCGCGGCGAGCGAATCAACGCGGGCCTCAAGGCCGGCGAGATAAACGACCCTCTGGATTTCAGAGAGTTGCTTGGTTCGGACTTCTGGCGATTCAAGCTTCACTTCGACGACTTCCTCGACCAGAATCCGACATTGCTGCAAGCCGTCGGCGGAATGGACGCGATCGCGAAGGCTTTCGAAAGGCGCGTCCGCCCGCTCATTCGCTATCGCAGCGTCGTCGAGGAAATTCGCAAGACCGCCGAAGGCGTCCGCATCGTCCACAGGCCTTTGCGGGGCGGCGCGACCGACTCTCTCGATGCCGATTTTGCGATCTGCTCCATACCTGCCCCGGTCTTGAAGGACATCCCCAATGACTTCTCACCGGAGACGCGGGCGGCGGTCGAGTCAGTGACTTTCGTACCGGCCGTCAAGATCGCGTTTCAGACCCGCCGCCGCTTCTGGGAGGAAGACCACGCCATATACGGCGGACTCTCCTGGACCGATCAGGACATCACGCAAATCTGGTATCCGCCATACGGCTATCATCGCGAGAAGGGGGTCATCGTCGGGGCCTATATCTGGGACAGCAAACCCGGTCTGCGCTTTTCGCGCATGACTCTGCCGGAGCGCCTGCGGGCCGCCATCGCCGAGGGCGAACCCATCCACCCTGGATACGCGACGGAAATCGAAGCCGGGATCAGCCGGGCCTGGGCCAAGGCGCCCTTCCAGAAGGGGGGGTGGCCGGAAGGGTACAAGGCACCCGAGGCGCTTCAAAAACCCGACGGGGCGATCTACTTCACCGGCGATCAGGCCACCGCCCTGCCCGGCTGGCAGGAAGGCGCCGTGCTGGCGGCCCATGCAGCGGTGAATGCGATCAACGAGCGGGTCATGAAGCAATAGCACGATTTGCGTTCGGGCCCCCGCACCGTTCCGCGCAGAAACCGGATCGCGATCACAGACGAGAGCACTCAAAAATTCCCTGCATATCAACGCCCGCAACGACAATGTCGGGTTGCCGGGCGGCGTGGACCGCCCTGCCTGCGGCTCAGACCTCGCCCAGCGCCGCCAGAATCGATTCCGGGGTGATGGGGTGGGCGGTGATGCGGGACTCGAACGGCGACAGCGCGTCGTTGATCGCGTTCATCACAGCGGACGGCGCGCCGCCGACGCCGGACTCGCCGACTCCCTTGGCGCCGAGTTCGGACTCCGCGGTGGGCGTCTCGATATGGGAGACGTCGATGTCGGGCATCTCGAAAGCCATCGGCGTCAGATAATCGACCATGGTGCCGTTCATGAGCTGGCCGGACCCGCTGTAGATACAGTGCTCGTAGAGCCCGCCGCCGATCCCCTGGATCACGCCGCCGCGGACCTGCTCGTCCGCCAGCATCGGGTTGATCACCCGGCCGCAATCCTCGACCACCCAGTGATCGAGCAGCGTCACGAAGCCGGTGTCGATGTCGACCTCGACATGAGCGCCGTGGATGCCGTTGGTGAAGATGTAGATCTTGTCGCGCAGGCGGAAATGGCGGGTCTGGGTGAGCTCCGGCTGGACGTCGTTGGGCAGTTCGCCGACCTGGAAATGACCGATCCGGCCGATCTCGGCGAGCGAGATCCGCGCCGCGTCCGAGCCCGCATCGACGACGTTGCCGGCAATGATATCGAGGCTCTCGGGTGCGGACTGCAAGAGCGCGCCGCCGAGCCGCAGGATCTCCGCCCTGAGCGCCCGGCCGGCGAGATAGGTCGATTCGCCGCCGATGGCGGTCGCCCGGCTGGCATAGGTGCCGCCGCCATAGGGCGCCGCGTCCGTGTCGCCGGAAATCACGCGCACCTGCTCGATCGACACCCCGACGGCGGTCGCCGCGATCTGCCGCATGACCGCATCCGCGCCCTGGCCCTGCTCGGTCACTCCCACCGCGCAAAGGACGCCGCCGGACGGCTCGAGGCTCATGGTGCATGCATCCTGGGAGGCGATCGGCGCCCGCCCGGCGCCGTAGTAGCCGTCCGGGCCCGGTGCGGTGCCTTTGATGAACGAGGCGATCCCGATGCCGCGATGGACGCCTTTCTCTCGCAGCGTCCGCTGCCGGGCGCGCAGCCCGTCATAGTCCATGCAAGCGACCAACCGCTCCAGGCAGGCCTGGTGAGACAGGTCCTGAACATGCACGCCCGAGGCGGTTCTGCGCGGGTAACTGTCGTCCGGCATCAGGTTGCGGCGGCGGATCTCCACCGGGTCGATTCCGAGCCGCCCGGCGGCGAGGTCGAGCAGCGCCTCGCCGGCCGAAATGCCTATCGGGTGTCCGACGCCGCGGTATTGCGAGGTCGGGACCGCGTTCAGGTAGACGATGCGCGCGACCGCGCGGTAGTTCTCGTGGGCGTAAGGCCCGGCGGTGATGTTGAGCACTTGGTTCGCCTCGAAGACCGAGGTCCGCGGGTACTGCGAATAGGCTCCGACGCCGCTCAAATCGTCCATCTCGAGCGCCGTGATCCTGCCGTCGCCGGTCAGCCCCATCCTGAGAGCGATCCGGTGCTCCCGGGCATGAATGTCGGTGACGAAGGATTCCAGCCGGTCGGCGATGAACTTGACCGGACGCTTGAGCCGGATGGCGAGCGCGCAGGTCGCGACCTCATCGCCGTAGGTATGGATCTTGAGCCCGAACGAGCCGCCGACATCGGGCGCGACCACTCGTATGTTGTGCTCGGCAACCGGCAGGTGGCGCGCGAACACGGTCTTGATCATGTGCGGGACCTGGCTCGAGGTGTAGAGCGTGAGCTTTTCGGTCCCCGGGTCGAAGTCGGCGATGATCGCGCGCGGCTCCAGGCTGACCGCGGTGTGCCGGCCGAAGGCGTAGGTCTCCTCGACGATCAGATCGGCCTCCGCCATGCCGGCATCGACATCGCCGTTGTCGATGTCCCGCCGCCAGGCGAGGTTGTCGGCGAGATCGGGATGGACCGGTACGGCATCGGGCGCGAGCGCGGTCTCCTTGTCGACCGTGACCGGCAGTTCCTGCCACTCGACGGCGACGAGCTCGGCGGCGTCTTCGGCCTGGGGCCGCGTGTTCGCGACCACGATCACCGCCTGCTCGCCCTGCCAGACCGCTTCCCCGACCGCAAGCGCGTGCTGGGTAGCGGCCTTCATGCCCTCGAAGCTGGTCAGGAGCCCGCTCCACGGCGGGCACATCCCGGACAGCTCGGCGCCGGTCATCACCGCGATCACCCCCGGCGCCGCCCGCGCCGCCTCGGTTTCAATGGAGACGATCCTCGCCCGACCGTAGGGGCAGCGCACGAAGGCCGCATACGCCATCCGCGGAAGCTGGATGTCATCGGTATACCGGCCTCGGCCGGCCACCGCGCGTCGCGCGCCGGGACGCGAAAGCACGCGCCCGACATAGCTGTTCGGGCCGTCGAACGGAGTCACGGGGGCGGCGGTCGACAAGGCGGCACTCCCTGCGGGTCTTCTTCCTGGGTTCGCGCCGGACGCTAGCAACAAATTCCGGCGGGCGCCACGGAAGCCTGTTCGGCGGCGATCTTGCGATCCAGGATCCGGCGGAATTGCAGCGGTCCGTTGTCGATGTTGATGTCGATGACCGGCGCGCCGGCCGAGGCGTCGATGGCGCGCTGCTGAGCCTCCAGCACCGCCAGATCCTCCATGAACGCTTCCCGCGCGCCCGCGCGCAAGGCGTCGGAGATCGTCTGATCGCCCAGCCGGAAATCGCGCGCCCAGCTAAAAAAGTAGTGCGTCGCCGTTTCGGTCTCCGGCGTGATCAGGTGAGTCGACCACATCGAAATCCCCCGGCTGCGATCGCCTTCGGGCGCCCCGGCACCGGTCGGCGCGCAACCGACGTCGAAGAAGACATTGGCCGGCGCCTGCCAGGCGATCCATTGCCAGCGGTCGACCCGGCCGGTGATTCCGCTGGCTTTGGAATAGAGCGGCGGGACGAGAACATCCCGGAGCATGCGCCCGACCAGGACCCGGTCGCCCTCGCGCCTGACGGTCGCCGGGACGACCGATTCGATGTCTTCAGAGCCCGACAACGTGGACAGGTGCAGGTAGCTGACATGGGTGAGATCCAGCAGGTTGTCCACCAGCAGCCGGTAGCCGGCGTCGACGTGCAGATAGCCGGGCGCCGCCGTCCAGCCGGGGTCGTCGAGCCAGAAGACATCAGGCACCGCGCCCGGATCGGCGAGCGCCGGATCGCCCATCCAGATCCACACCGCCGCCCAGCGCTCGACCGTCGGATAGGCCCGCACGGCGGCGCCCGGAGGGATGGCGTTCTGGCCCGGCACCTCGATGCACCTGCCGTCGCGGTCGAACAAGAGCCCGTGATAGCCGCAACGCAGCGCGTCGCCCTCGACCCGGCCCATCGACAGCGGCAGCGCGCGATGGCGGCACCGGTCCTCCAGCGCCACCGCCGTCCCGTCGGTCGCACGGAACAACACCACGGGCTCGCCCAGGAACGTCCGGGCGAGCGGCGCCGCGCCGAAATCCCCGGCCCAGCAGGCGACATACCAGGCGTTTCGCAGAAAGCTCATCGGGCGGCTCCGGGAAACTCCATCGCGCCGGCCGGATCATTCCGGCCCCACGCCGAGGCCGGCTCAGATCAGCGGCGTGTTCTGCGGCAGTCCGAGCAGGATGCGGCCGTACATCTCCAGATTGGTCTTCAACGACAGAAGGCCGTGCATGTTAATGGCATGGATGTCGCGCTGGGCCCGCTGGATCGGGTTCTTCTCCGCGATCCCGCTGCCGCCGGTGGCGAGATAGAGGATCTCGACGGCCTCCAGGCACAGCCGGGCGGCATAGGCGCAGTCCATGCGCACCCGGGCACGGAGCTCAAGCGGCATCTCCCGGCCGGCCCGGGTCGCATCCTCGATGTCATCGGCGCTGCGGTGCAGCAGCAACTGCGCGGCATCGACCTTCGTCGCGGCCTCGGCGACTTCGAGATGGGTCGCCGCGTTCTCGATCTGCACCTCGTCCGGCGTATAGGCGATGGTGCGGCCGGGGCATAGGTCCTGAAGTCGTCGAGCGCCGACCTGGCGACGCCCAGCGCCGGACCGGTGAGCGCGATCGCCAGCACCGGCACGAATGCCGCCTTGTGCAGCCAGCCGTCATGGATGTGTGCGCCGGGATAGTTCCCCTCGATCCCCGCAATCAGGGAGATGATGCGGTGCGCCGGCACGAAGACATCCTTGGCGACCAGGCTGCAGCTTCCGGTTCCGCGCAGGCCCACCACGTTCCAGTCGTCCCTGATCCCGATATCGGCGGTGGGAACCAGGAAGTCGGCCTCGTCGGTCGTCTCGCCCTGCTCGCCCTGGACGGCGGCGCCGAGGAACAGCCAGTCGGAATGCTCGCAGCCCGAACCGAACGGCCAGAAGCCGTTCAGCACATAGCCGCCATCGGCCTTCTTCGCTGCGCCGCGCGGGGCGATGACGACGGAGATGATCGCATCCGGGTTGGCGCCGTAGAGATCCGCCTGGGCCTCTTCGGGCAAGAGGCCCGCAAGCCAGCTATGGGCGTGCATCACGCCCAGGCACCAGCCGGTCGAGCCGCAGCCGCGCGCGACCTCGCTGACCACATCGAGATGGGTGTGAAAATCGAGCTGGTAGCCGCCGAAGCGCTTGGGTTGCAGCACTTTCAGCAGGCCCGCCTGCCGGATCTCGGCGACGTTCTCCGCGGGCAGGCGGCGAAGCTCCTCGGCCTCGCGCGCACGCTCCCTCAGGACCGGTGCAAGCGCTGTGGCCCGCGCGACGATCTCCTGCGGGTCGACTTCCTTCGATACGACGTCCAATCGGTCATGCATCTTCCACCTCTTGGGCAAGCTGTTCGGTGCGCCACCTCGACCGGGATCGCCCAAACCCCGATCCCGATACACCCCGATCCCGCCGCATCCCGGCGAACAACGCTGTTACCGGGACGCCGGCCCGATCCGAGCGGGGGAACCCAGGCGCCCTAACGCAGCCCGTCTTCGCCCCGGGTGTCGGCGTCCTTGAGGCCGCCGGCGCGGTCGTAGATGCGCGGGGCCGTCGACATCGACTGGATCCAGACGATCTCGTTGGCGCGCGGGGCATCCGGGATCGCGCATTCGATGGCGTCGAAGTGCGAGCGCACATAGGCCGCGTTGGCGTGCGCGATCGGGACGTCGACCGCGCAGCCCGGGCCGCCGACCTTCTTGGTGCTGGGCACGATCGCGGCCGACTTCGCCATGAGCTGGCGCATACCGTAGCCGCCGGGCTCGTGCCACAGGGCCGCGTGTTCGAGCTCGCCGTTCTCGCCGACGATGGCGGATTTGCCGTAGGCGACGATCTTTTCCGGGCCGCCCAGGACATCCATCAAGCGCCTCGCCATCGCGACGCCAAGCGGCTTCAGTGCCTCCATCAGCGGCATCAGATCCTCGACATAGCGCCCGGCATAGGGGTTCGCGCTCACCGCAGCGATATAGCCCTTCCATTGCGGCGTCGCGGCCGGCGGGCCGAACTCGTGGAGCACCTCCTCGACATGCAGGACGAATTTCCGGACTTTGACCAGCTCGCCGAAATCGCCCTCGGCGGTGGTCTCGATCACGGTGCGGGCGTCATCCATCGGTTCCATCCTTCTTCGTGCGGGCGGCAAGCGCCGGGGCCTCGCCGATGACGCGGCGCTCCTGGCGCAATACCAGCATCGCCGCGATCGCGTGTCCAGCCTCGATCATCTCCGCCGCGCAGCCCGCGCCCCGATCGAGCGCGGCGGACAGTGTTTCGGGATCGAGCGCACCGACGGCGGTGGTAACTGCCCGCGTGCCGAGATCGGTGTTGTCGTCGAGGTCGGCGGCCGGGGCACGGGCGATCGCCGGGTGGTCGGCGGACACCGCGTTGGCGATCAGGGTGGCGGCGGCATCGGCAGCGGCTGCGCTGCGCGCCAGCACGGTCGCCGCATCGGCGATGCCGAAGGACCGGCTTCGGCCGCGCCAGCCGCTGGTCGCGACGCCGCGGACCGGGCTTTCGGCGGTGAGGACGGCCGTGGCGTCGATCGCGGGGTTGTCGATCTCGCCGACGACGCCGAGCCGCAGCCTCGCGCCGTCCACGAGATGGACCGCAATGTCGCCGCCGTTGTTGACACAGGCCGTCTCCAGCTTCGGCCCAGCGGTCATCGCCGCCAGCATTTCATCGGCCACCGCACCCGCGACGGCGGCCATCGGCGTGACGAAGACCGCGCGATGGGGCCACACGGCCGCCACCATCCGCCGCGCGACAGGGCCTTTGGGTCGCGGGCGCGGCGCGGCGATCGGGCTGCGCAACAGTGGCAGCTCGTCGACAAGGCGATCGAGCACGTCCTGGAAACGGTCCACGGCCAGCGCGTAAGCCGCCCGGACTTCCGCGTCGGGGCCGGTCGCCCCAACGATCAGATCGATCGGGCCGTGCTGGAGGTGCAGCCGCCTGCCGTCGGGCAGCATGCGCGCAGCCGGACCGCCGCCGCTCATCGCCCTGTCGCTCATCCTGTGAGTCGCGTCGGACCGCGCCACGCCGGAAGCCGCCGGTCCACAACGTCGCCCCGCCGATGCGCGGCCGGCCGGGCGCGCGCCGTTCCAAACACGCCGACTAGGCGGGCACGTCGCGCCGCGCCCCCGGCGGCGCCTGCTTTTCGGTTCAGCCCGTGGCCGCCTTGTACCAGTCGGCGATCTCCGAGCCCGACCAGAACAGGACGCCCGGCCGGGCAGCGATCTGGGCCAGCATCGCCTCGAGGTGCTTGATGCGGTGCGGCACGCCGCTGATATAGGGGTGAATGCCGAAGCCCATCACCTTGGCGCGCTGCGCGCCTTCCTCGTAGAGCCGCTCGAACTGATCCATGGTGCGCGCGTAGAGCTCGTCGGCGCGGTGGTGTTGCAGGATCATCATCGCGATGTCGTTGAGCTCGACCGAATAGGGCACATTGACCAGACCACCCGCGCGCGTGCTCACCGTCGTCGGCTCGTCGTCCCAGACGAAGTCGGCGACGTAGTCCAGCCCCTCTTCGGCCAGGATGTCCGAGGTCTCGTAGGTCTGGGTGAGGCCGGGGCCGATCCAGCCGCGCGGCCGCGTACCGGTGAAAGCCTCGATGCGGTCGATGGTCTCGCGGATGGTCTTGCGCTCGTCGTCGAGCTTGTGCATCACCGTCTGGTGGTAGGTGTGGGGCAGAAACTCCCAGCCGGCATCGAGCGCGGCCTGGGCGACCCGCGGATAGACGTCGCAGACCGAGGCGTTGAGCGAGAATGTCGGCTTGATGCCGAGCCGGTCGAAAGCCGCCTTGATGCGCCAGAACCCGACCCGCATACCGTATTCCTGCCAACTCCAGTTGGGGATGTCAGGCACGTAGAGCTGCTCGCCGGGCGGCGTCAGGACCGCCCGCGGCATCGGCGCGTTGGTATCCCAGTTCTCGATGTTGAACACCGGCCAGACAACGATCCGCGCCCCGTCAGGCAGCTTGAGCGGCGCCCGGTCGACGATGGCGCTGTAGTCGATCCGGTCGCGCGGATCCATCCCCGTTCTCCCATGCTTTCTCCGAACCAGCCGCCCGATGCGGCCGGCTCTCACATCAGACTGGGCAGGTAGAGCGCAATTCCCGGCGCGATGACCAGGATAATGATCAGGATCAGGTCGCAGAACAGGAACGGAATCGCGTAGGACGCGACCTCGAACAGCGATGTTCCTCGCACCATCCCCATCATGATGTAGAGCAGCAATCCGAAGGGCGGCGTGGTCGCGCTCATCTCCAGCGACATCAGAACGATCAGCGAGAACCAGATCAGGTCGTAGCCCAGGGTCTGGGCGATCGGATAGAAGATCGGCACCGTGATCAGCATCATCGAGACTTGGTCCATGAACATGCCGAGCAGGATCAGGACCAGGAACATCGCGGACAGGATGACCAGCGGGGCGACCTCGAACCCGGTCGCCCATTCGGTCAGCCCGCGCCCGGCGCCGGACATCGCCAGGAGCTGGCTGAACACCGTGGAGTTCATCAGGATGAAGAAGACCATGCCGACGACGCGGATCGAGCCGACCAGCGAGGTCTTGAACGCCTCCCAGGTGAACACGCGGAAGCCGATGGCGAGGATGCACACCCCGACCACGCCGAACGAGGCTGACTCGGACGGCGTCGCCCAGCCCAGCACGATGAAGCCGATGACCATGAACACCACCAGGCCCATCGGCAGGATGTTGACCACGACCTGGTAGAGCTTCTGGCCCCAGGTCGTGGGCTCGACCTCGTAGCTCGGCGCGGCCTCCGGATTGATCTTGATCTGCAAGACGATCATCGCCGCGTAGAGCCCGGCCAGCAGGAAGCCCGGCACGAGGCCCGCGATCAGCAGCGCCCCCACGTCGACGCCGGCGATCGAGGCGAGCAGCACGCCCAGCGAGGACGGCGGGATGATCATCGCCAGCCCGCCGGTCCCCAGGATCGGGCCCATCGACATGCGCTTGTTGTAGCCGCGCCGCGTCATCTCAGGCACTAGCAGCGAGCCCAGCATGGCGGTGTTGGCCATCGTCGAGCCGGTCAGGGTCGAGAACAGCGAACCGCCGATCACCGTCAGGAAGCACAGCCGGCCGGGGATCCGCCCGAGCAGCTTGTCCAAGGCGTCGAAGACCCGGATCGCCAGCCCGGTGTGGAAGAACAGCGATCCCATCAGGATGAACATCGGGATCGGCGACAGGGTGAAGCTGGTGATGAGCTGGGGCGCGTTGTCGGCGATCTGGATCAGGTTCGACCAGCCGTTGGCGAAGACGAACATGCCAAGGACGTTGGCGATCAGGAAGGTGAAGGCGACCGGAAAGCCAAGCGCCATGCCGGCGACGACGCAGCCCAGCAGAACGGCACCGGCCTCATACCATTCCATGACTCAGACGCTGTCCTTCACTTCGCCGAGGTCGTAGGTGTAGTAGTGCCGCAGCCCGGCCAGGAACATCACGAACTCCAGGCCCACCAGAGCGTAGCCGAAAGGCATGGGAAGGAACTGGGTCCAATAGGGCATGTCGATGCCGCGGACATCGAGATTGCCGCTCTCGACCGCTTCAAAGAACAACTGGATCGACAGCCAGCAGAAAGAGAACGCGACGACCGCACAGACCAGATAGACGAGCTTGGCCAGACCCTCGCGGATCGCCGCGGGAAGCGCGCTCACGAGCGCTTCGATCGCGACATGGCCCTTCTGGCGCACCAGCCACGGGGCCGAGAACATCGCGACATAGAGCAGCGCATACTCGACCACCGAGGAGGTGAACAGCGGCGGCGTGTAGCCGACGGTCCGGATCGACACGTCGATGACGATCAGCGTGAAGATGCAGGGGATGAGCGCGCAGGCCAGCGAGACCAGCGCGCTCGTCACGACTCCCAGGTATCTGTCGAATTCCTCGAGCAAGGCCGGGCCATCCCCCGGTCCGGCTCAGTTGCGGTGCCGGGTGTCGTCGGAGAACACGACCTGCCGGTTGGGCTTGCCCGGGACGTACATCAGGGGCTTCAGCCGATCATGGTACTCCGAACGCTCCTTGAGCTCCTTCCAGATCGCCTGGTGGGCGATGTCGAGATAGCGCGCCGCTGCGTCGCCCTGGAGGGCTATGTCCTTGACGCCCGCCTCCCTGAGCTGCTCTTCCTCCTTCCGGCGCTCGTTCTCCATCCACTTGACCGAGGTCGTCTCGTACTCGACCGCGATCTTGGCGAGCAGGTCCTGCTGGTTGCGGGTCAGCCCGTTCCAGCTCTCGGGATTGACCGTGATCACGGTGTTGGTCTGGTAGTAGTTGGGCGTGACGCGGTACTTCGCGACTTTGTGGAAGCCCAGCGGGATGATCGATACGTCGGGGAAGCCGAAGCCCTGGACGGTGCCGCGCTGCATCGCGGTGAAGATCTCCGAGGACTTGATGTTGATCGTCGAGGCCCCCAGCGCGCGGAAGAGCGGGCGGTAGGTCCCGGTCGCCCGCATCTTGACGCCGGTGAGATCCGGCACGCCGTGCTCGTCGAACTTGGGCATCACCGACAGATAGGTGTTGTACGAGGTCATGCTCTCGCCCCAGGCGAGCAGCCTGGCCCCGGCCTTTTTCACGTAGACCTCTTCCAGGATCTCCCAGGCCCCGTTTTCGCGGATCGCCTTGGGTCCCTGGTTGGCGGCGAGCATGGCATAGCCTTCCGGCACGGTGCCGATATAGTAGGCGGTCGGGCTGTGCAGCATGTCGAACTGGCCACGCTTGAGGGCGGACGCGGCCTTGCGCGGTGGCACGACCTCCTGTCCGCCGAGATTCTTGATCTGCACCGTTCCGGCGCCGCGCGCGTTGACCACCTGGTGGTAGTTGACCAGGAAACTGCGCGCGATGGTGTTGGTCTGCTGCAGCGAGGTGACCATGGTCAGCGTGTCCTTGGCGGACGCGGCCGGGCCGAGGACGGCGGCGGCCGTCGCGGCCGCGAGCCCCGCAAGTTGCTTGGTCGTGTTCATGTCCATTCTCCCAGATATACGGGTTCAGTGGGTTCGCGGCCGGCCTCCCGCCGGGGCAGGCCCGGCGCCCGCAGGATCCGACATCGCCGGCCGCATCCGTTGGGCGCCCGGCAGTCCTGGCGGTTTGGCTCGTCCATCGCTCGTGTTCATCGCTCGTGGCGCCGGCACGGGTTTGTTCGCAGTTTCCCCGCGTGGAACGGTCGCCGGTGACCTCCCGAATTCGTGGCGGCAATGCTGTACGGCCCGGCCCGGTTCGTCAACCCGTTTCGCCGGCCGGAGATTTTAGCGATTGAGGGTCCGCTTCCAACCCCTTCGCAGAGGCCGGCGCCGGATGTCCTTCCCGGGCTTGTCGTACTGCATTCGGCGGTCGTAGCGCCCGCATCCCCGGGTGACGCCGACATGGGTCCGGCCGGAGGTGAGACGGCCTCGCCTTTTCGGACAGCCTGGCGGCAGAGTTCAAGGGAACCTCTGGATATATCGGATGGATGTATAGATTGAGTGTATGATTGTGGCCCGTTCACGTGGAGCTGTCGGTCATGCATCAGCGGCGACGGCGAACGTTCACGACCTCACGCCGTCCGCGCAACTCCTGCACGGCGAGGAGAAGGGTTTGTGGGCGGACGCCGACTGCCAGGGGATCGAAAAACGCACCGAACACGAGAAACGCGAGGCAGGTTGGCGCATCGCCATGCGGCCGGGCAAACGGCGGGTTCTGGATCCCGACAGTGCGGCGGAGAAGGCTGAGCAGCGGAAGGCCAGCGTCCGCGCGAAGGTGGGGCATCCGTTTCGGCCGGTGAAGCGGGCGTTGGGGTATGACAAGGTGCGCTGCCGGAGGCTGGAGAAGACTATTCGGCGGCTGGCGCTGCTGGGCTTCTCGAACCCGATGACCGCGCGCCCGATGACCGCGCGCCCGCATCCGGCGTGACAGTGATGGGCGTGGTCTGCCCGGCGGCCCCCCACGGGGCCGATCAGGGCGAGATGTCAGAGCAGGCCGACCGAGCGGCGAACGCCGATCGCGCAGCCGACCACGAGAAGAGACAGGCGATGCTTGGATTGACATTACGCGAGGAGTTTCGCGGCAAGCGCCTCAGGGGCACCGCCATCGAACTCTCGAACGACAAAAAGACCGGCGCCACGCAGGTGGCTGCGTCGGAATTCCTCGAGATCACCTATCCGACGTCCGACATGCTCAAGGCCCTGGAAGCTGCAGGGCCCGGACAAGGGCGCCCATTGGTTATTTTCGGCGAGCGTGGTCTCGGTAAATCGCATGTCATGGCGGCTCTCTATCATGCCCTTACCGACGAAACGGCCACGCGATCATGGTTGAAGGCCTGGACGTCGAATCTGGGCGAACCGAAACTCGATGAGCTTTCGCTGCGCGGCGGAATGGAAGTGATCACAGAGAGCCTGCATCGCCAACGATACAAGTTTCTATGGGATCTACTCTTCGAGAAGCATCCTCACGGCAGTTTCATACGCGGGAAATGGGAAGGCATGGGGGCCGGAAAACCTGACGTCCCCTCTGATGAGTTGATGCTGGAGATGTTCAAGAAGCAGCCCACGGCGCTGCTCTTGGACGAATTTCAGACGTGGTACGACAGCCTTACCAACACCAGGCAATACCCTTGGAAGAATTGGGCGTTCAATTTCATCCAGATCCTTTCGGAAATCGCCAAGGAAAATCCGGATCTACTCGTGCTGGTGGTCTCCGTCAGAAATGGCGCGACCGACGCCTACCAGCAGGTGCACCGGGTCAATCCCATCCAGGTCGATTTCAAAGGCCCGCACGCACAGACCGATCGCCGCCGGTTGCTGCTGCATCGTTTGTTCGAGAACCGCTTACAGGTCAGCGACAACCCGGTCCGGTCGGTAGTCGAGGTGCATTTCAATGAATATGTTCGCCTCCACAATGTTGCGCCGTCCGAGGTCGAACAGCTTCGCCGCGATTTCATTGAGACTTGGCCCTTCGCTCCCCATTTGCTTCGACTTCTCGAAGATCAGGTTCTGGTCGCTACTTCGGCCCAAGAGACTCGCGACCTGATAAAAATTCTTGCTGGCCTCTTCAAGGCGAGGGGCGAGCAGGCGGATATTCTGACCGCGGCCGATTTCAGTCTCGAAGACAACAACACCGGCATAGGCGCACTTCTGGATTCCGTCTCCAATCAGCATCACGCGAGTCTTCGCGAGAAAGCGCTTCGAAACATCACCTCCGTGATCGAAGCGATCCCCGATTCGAATTCGGCGGTCCCGCACCTCGAAGAGATCGTGGGATCGCTGTGGCTTCGTTCGATTGCGGTCGGCAATGTCGCCGGGGCCGAGCCGTCAACGCTGCAGATTGACTGCACACGCGGAAAGCCGCTCGACGACAATGGCTTCCACGTTGAGCTGGGCGTCATCGTCGAGAACAGTTTCAACATTCATCAGGAAGGCTCGCGTCTCATCATCAAGGAAGACGAGAACCCTCAAGCCAAACTAATGTCGTGCGCAAGGAACGACAAGCTCTTCACCGACGGCTCCGATCAAGCCCAGCTCGCGAAAGAAGCCCGTTACGTGATCGGCGGTTCCGACGATGTCGCGAAAGCATTTCGCGTCATTGCCCTGCCGCAGGCCTGGATTACCGATCCATGGTCAACCTTGGACCCGGCCGAGCAGCCCGATCAGTGGGATGAGCGCCTGCCGGTTCTTGTCCTGCCGGAGGAGCCCGACAAGCTCGATCAGCGTCTCGGGCGATGGATAAAAGATCATCTGCAGAAGCGGCGCAATGCTGTTCGCTTCGTGATCCCGCGTGCGGAATCGACCAATGCCTTTCTCGACCGCGATCTGATCATCATGGCCCGCGCCGTACTGAAGGCCCAGGAATGGAAGGCGCAGAGCCCCGAGTACGGCAAGCTCGAACGGAGATATCAAAGCGAATTGCGGAACATCCTGAAGAAGCGAGTTGACCGCTTTGCCGTCGTTCAGCGCTGGAACTTCACCGATCCAGATCAGTCGAAATTCTGCGTGGAGACCCTCAAGGCGCAGGGCGACAAGATCCCCGAAGCGATCGAGAAGGCGTTGAGAGACGATCTCTTCGTTCCGGAGGATTTCACCGATTTTGTCCTTGAAGCCGCGAAAGACAACGCTTCGGTCGGGAAGCTCCTGCGGGAACTCCAGGAGCCGCGGCCCGCCGGGCATGATTCGATACCCTGGCTTGGTGAAATTCTGACGAAAGAGCACATCGTCCGGATTTGCGCCAAGGGCAAGATCGCCATCAACAATCGCGGGCTCGAGACGCTTCAACTCGGACCCGGCGAAGACGAAGAGACCGCCTGGCGTCGGATGCGCAGCCGCCTTGGGACGGGTAAGCATCTGGACGAGACCTTCTTGATGCAGCCGAGTGCGGTCCCGACAGCGCACGGCGCAGCACCTCAGCCTCAGCCGCCTACGGGAGGCGTTCTTCCAATACCTCCTGGCGGGTCAGCCACGCCCCCTGGCGTTGTTGGCGAACCCCAGCCCTCGCCTGCCGGACCGGACGGTCAGCCCCAACCGATACCGGGTGGGCTATTCGACGGCGGCGCTGGCGGCGCCAAGACGACGCTGTCGTCGGACGGATCGACGTCAGCTCTCAATCTTATGGGTAAGCTTGAGAGCTGGAGCATCGGCCCGGCGACCCCGGTCCACAATGTCCGTGTCACTCTCACTGCCGCAACAGGGGCACAGCTGCAAAAGCTGCTCAAGAGCCTGCCCGACGGACTGACCTATGGCCTCGACCTGGAGAAGGAGGATGGCAGTTCATGACCCTTCCTCACGAGCTCTTGCGCGACCTGACAACCGCCTCCCCAGCCAAGGCCTGGGAGGGCGTCGGTGCATTCGCACTCGATATTTTCCGACCCGAAATCGATCCGAACAAGGCGACCAGCGAGGTTTCCCGGCGCGACCGCCAGGTTGCAAGCGCTGACTTTTACCTGTCTACGGCAGGCTGGGACCTTTGGAGCGATCTCGATTCCGCCACCACGCATACAGCCGATCGCCTGGTGGACTGGTGGGCGAAGCCGCATGCCAAGAAGGCCGTTCTCATTCTCGACGGGCTGTCGCTGCGCGAGCTTCCCTTCCTCCTGTCCGGTGCAGGCAAGCATGGCTTCACCGTCCATACTGTAGAAGCGACAACATCTGAGCTTCCCGGCGAGACCACGCAGTTTGCTCAGGCGCTGGGTTTCCAGCAGCGATCAAGCCTGTCGAACAATGCCGCTGGCAATAGTCATCGATTGCCTGGCGCGCGAACCGAGTGTGCGGATCTTCCCTGGGCGGATTGCGCGAACATGATCGGTGCCGAGCCCAGCTGGGTATTCTGGCATAGCTGGCCGGATAGTCGTGTGCACGATCTGTCCGTCGCAGGCCAGGGCCTCGAAACGCTCAGCAAGGAAGCCGCACGGACTTTGCTGTCGGACGAATTTTGGGGTTTTATCGAGCGCCTCGCGATCGGCCGTCGTGTTGTCATCACTTCCGACCATGGCTATGCCGCGCCCGGGCTTTTCACGGATGCTCCCGGCGAGCAAGCGAAATTCCTGCGCGACACTTTCAAGAGCAGCCGGTCGGCGTCCAGCCATGGAGACACTGGCCCATGGGCGCCTCCCATCGCCATGTCGTTGACCTCGCGTCGCGGGGATTACCGCCTCGCGCTCGGAAGACGGAAATGGAAGAGCCAGGGCGGCTATCCCACGCTGGCGCATGGCGGCCTCTCGATACTCGAAGTGCTGTCGCCTTTTGTAGAGCTTACGAAATAAGTGAAATAAGGATCGCGCCCGATGGCCACGAAAAAAGAGAAACTGGCGCAGGAAGTAGCCAAGGCTGTCGGAGCGGGCAAGGCGGTCGAGTTGGAGACGGTAGATTTCGGCGACCCGAACCGGCCGAAGACATGCCTCGAAGTCGATTTCCCGATTCTGCCGGTCAATCAGGTGGCGATTATCGAAGGAAATGCAGGCAAGCCAATCTATCAGATGTCGAAATGGTGGGCGCGCCGCCGGTCGAGCGTGTTTCGTTCCATGCTGATCGCTGCGGCGACCAAAGCCCCGGATGATCCGGCGCACGCAGCCAAGCTGGTCTGGGACAACTACTACGCCAATCATCAGAAAAAAGGCGCCTTCAAGCATCTGAAGGTCGCCGACATCTTCATGGGTGGCGGCACAACATTGGTCGAGGGCTCGCGGCTCGGCATGCGGATGTCGGGCAACGATCTCAATCCAGTCGCGTGGTTCGTCGTGAAGCAGGAGCTGGCGGATATTGACCTCGACGAAGTAAAGCGGCTGCTCTCCGACATTGAGGCCGAGGTAAAGCCGCAGATCATGCCCTTCTACTATTGCGATGGGCCGAATGGCGAGAAGGGCGCCTGGACACATAAGCCGACCGGCAAGGTGATGGGCGTTGATTTTGATCCGCTGTCGCTGAAACCCGAGGCGCGAAAGGACTACGCCTATGAGGGGCCGGAAATCATCTACACCTTCTGGGCCAAGCATGGCCCCTGTCAGGTGACTGGCTGCGGCCACCGGACGCCGATCATTGCCAAACCGGTAATGGCTGTGAAAACGCTGAGCGTCAAACACTGGGAGCATGCCTGCGCGTCGTGCGGCGCCGAATTCGACATCGAAGAGGCCGAAGCACGAATGGCCGCCGATGCACCGTTGTTTGTTGCGCCCGGCGAGAAGCCTTATGCCGTTCTTGGCGCACGAGGTCACGTCACCTGCCCCAACTGCAGCCACACGACCATGGCCAAGCTTGGCAAGGGCAAGAACAAGAAAATCGAACTCTCTTTGCTCGTACATCCGCAATGGCTGGCGGGCAGCCCCAAGGTCGATGGAAGTGGGAAGCCCTTTGGCGGCTCGGCGCAGGACGATGCGGCATCCTCCGCACTCTGGAATCAGGAGCGCGCCGCCAAGACGCGGCTGCTGGAAGTTCGCGGCGCGCTGCCCAATGAAGTGACCTGTCCGGAAACCAAACTCACTTTCGAGCCCGAGCTCGGCACCGTCCCCAAGCGCTCGAACTACGCCTGCGCAGCCTGTGGCGCAGTGCAAGACGTGCTGGCCACAGTAAAAGCCAGCGGCAAAACCGGGCCGATGGCCGCCTATGCCGTGCAGGGCTATGCGCCCAGGCGCCATGCGGCGGGCAAGCCCTACAGAGGACGTTTCTTCGCGGCCGCCGATGCGGCGCACGCCCGGCGGTACGACGCAGCATTCGCGGAATGGGAAGCGCGAAAAGAAGGAGACCTGAAGGACTACTGGCCGCGTTCAGCGGTGCCCTACGGCTTCATGACCGGCATTGCGAATGGCGATATCCGTGAAGGGCACGGCTTCACGCATTGGTGGACGATGTTCAACCCGCGCCAGCTGCTGGTTCACGCGCAGCTGCTGAAGGCCATCGTGAAGGTTGGGGATCATGACTGGAAAGTGCGAGAGTATGTGCTTGGCGCGTTCCAGCAGTACCTGCGGAACCAATGTCTGTTCAGCTTCTGGAATCCACAGCGAGACACGCCTGAACCAATGTTCTCAAACAACAACTATCACCCAAAATCCACGGTAGTAGAGAACTGCGTTTTTCCGCATTTGGGTCGAGGTAACTGGGCATCCAGCACAGAAGGAATTCTTGAAGGGCGCGAATGGGCAATACATCCTTGGGAGGTGGTAAGCATAGAAGAGTTGAGGCGTAGAGATTCCGCACTTTCTGACCAAATGACTGACAAGAGAGAAAAGGTAATGCTGGGTGACCCAGCATGTGGCCCGGCATTAGGTGTGGTCGCGCATCAGGGATCGTCCACCGACCTTGCCCGGATCGCAACGGGCAGCCTCGATCTGGTGATCACCGATCCGCCCTTCGGCGGCCTGCTGCACTACTCCGAACTTGCCGATTTTTTTTACGTCTGGCTGCGCCTTGTCCTAAAGGGCAAATATCCGGACTATTTCGGCGCCGAGTACACGCCAAAGTCGCTGGAAGTCGTCGCCAACCGCGCCCGTGAACCGGAGGATCCAAATGGCTTCTATCAGCGCCTCCTCACCCAATGCTGGCGGGAAGCAAATCGGGCCCTGAAACCGGGCGGTTTACTGTCATTCACCTTTCATCATAGCGAGGATGAGCCGTGGGTTGCCGTTTTGGAGTCGTTGTTCGACGCGGGCTTCTATCTCGAAGCTGCGTATCCAATTCGATCCGATGAGACCAAGGGCGAAGGCGAGTTCGGCTCAAAGAAGATCGAATACGACATCATCCATGTCTGCCGAAAGCGAACGGAAGAACCGAAGCGGGTTAGCTGGGCGCGCATGCGCCGCGAAGTGCTGCAGGACGTTCGCCAGCTTCAGCAGCTCTTACAGAACCATGCGAAAGAAGGGTTGCCAAAAGCCGATATACAGGTCATCAGGCGCGGTAAGGCGCTGGAGTATTTCTCGCGCCACTACGGCAAGGTCTATGTCGACGAAAGGCGGCCGATCTCGGTCAAGGATGCACTTGTCGGCATCAACCAGCTGATCGATGAGACGAGCGGCAAAGGCAACGGGCCCCCACCCGTTACCGCCGAGCCGGTGACGCGCCAGTTCCTTCGCATTTTCGACGGCGTTTCGAGCCAGCCGCGCGACCAGATGCAGAAATTTCTGCGCGGCTCCGGCATAGTCCCGGAAGAGTTCGAGCAACGCGGATGGAGCAAGGAAGAGCAGAAGGTCTTCCACGTCACTTCACCGCTCGACCTCGCTCAATCCTGGGTAGGGCGGCATCGCCGGAATATGACGTCCGACTACGATCAGGCCATGTTCCTGATCGGCGCCTGCTATGACGGCAGTGGGATCAATGCGGCCGAAACACTGAAGAATGAAAACTTACGCCCTCATCCGGCGCTGAAGGCGCTCCTCGAATGGCATTTGGAGCGAGGTGCGAAGCAGAAGGTGCGCAATGCGGCGGCGCGCGCCCTGTCGATCTATCAGAACTGGGAGAATACCCACCAGGATCAAGTCAAGCAGCTCTCCTTCTTTGAGGATGCCTGACGATGCGAACGATCGAGGGCGATGTCTGGAAGCGTGGGGGCCTGAGCCTCCTATGGGGTCCCGAGGCGCTTGGTGAGATTGCCAAGCCAGCCGAGATCGCCTCAATCCGCGGCCTGTTCGCCCTCGCCGGAAAATGGCCCCAGGACCTGCCGAGCAATGGCGGGCGAACACTGGTCGTCGCGGGGGTCGAGGGCTGTATCGATTGTCTTTCGCCGGAAGACGCCGCCGAGTGGATCGAGAACGATCTGCGGCCCCTGCTGCTGAGCTTTCAGGACGAATACGAGGGCCAGTGCGCCCTGGTCCTGTGGCTGCCGACCGGCCGTCGCCGGATCAACGTGAACCACGCCAACGAGACCTATTTCTGGAAATGCAACGCTCCCTTTTCCGGCCGCGAGATCGAACTCAGCCGGATCCTGTGGGGCGGCGCCGAGAGCGATGCCGTCCGTATCATCGATAGCCGCGCTTCCAACCGTGAGCCTGACGGCGCTGCCTGGATCGGCCTTCGCCACGCGAGACTTTCCTGATGCAGCAGGCCGCCGAACTCATTCCGGGACAAAGGATCAGCCATACCGAGCTTGGTCAGGGCGTTATCGTCGAGGCGCCCCACGATGGCTATGTACGCGCGTTCTTCCCGGGCGGAGAACGACGTGTTCCCCTTTCGGCTCTTCGGCTACAGCAATCGCGCGCCGAGCGTATCCTTGGCTCGGTCGAAGGGAGCCCGGAGCGCCTTCGAAAGGCGTGGCTAGCCTACCAAGGATATGCCCTGCCGCTGATGGAAGGCGCCGCCGCGCTGACTTCCGCACACATTGACCTGCTCCCTCATCAGGTCGTTCTCACCCACCGCGTCGCGACCGCGTCGCCAAGACGCTTTCTGATTGCCGACGAGGTTGGGCTCGGCAAGACGATCGAAACCGCACTGATCCTGCGTGAGCTGGCGAGCCGAGGGGAGCTTGAACGGGCCCTGATGGTAGTGCCCGCCGGCTTGGTCAATAACTGGCACCGCGAACTGAACGAGGTGTTCAATCTTGATTTCGAGGTCTTTGGGAGCGAAGGCGACGTTACAGACCGTAAGTCAAACGCGTTCGCCAAGCATCATCGTCTGATCGCCAGCATCGATACGCTGAAACGCCCGTCCCGCGTGAAGCGGATCCTCGAGGCGCCGAAATGGGATCTGGTGGTTTTCGATGAGGCCCACCACCTTACGGCCACGCGGGCGGGCAATCGTATTCGCAAGACCGAAAACTACAAACTCGCGGAAGCGCTGCGTAGCCACGCTCGAGATCTGCTTTTGCTTTCGGCGACGCCACATCAGGGAAATCACTTTCAATTTTGGATGCTGATCCAGCTGTTGAATCCTACGCTTTTCCGAAACGTCGACGAGATGGTGAATCAACGGCATCGGCTTGGTTCCGTTGTGTTTCGACGCACCAAGGCCGACGCTTGCCAACCGGACGGCTCCTCCCTGTTCGCGCGCCGATGGGTCCATACCGAATCTTTCGTCATGTCGGGCGACGAGCGCCTGTTCTATGAACGCCTGCAGCAATATCTGCAGGACGGCTTTGATCTGGCGAAGCGGAAGGGCGGACAAGGACGGGCCTTGGGCTTCCTGATGGCCATTTTTCAGAAGATTGCCGCGTCGAGCTTTGCAGCTGTGCGACGAACGCTCCAGCGGCGCCTTCTGATGCTTACCATTCACGAAGCAATCATTTGTGACCGTGAACTAGACATAGATGGCCGTGAAAAGCTTTACGCCGAAACGCGCGATCTCATTCATGAGGAGTATGCGCTGCCGTGCGATGCCGTCGGCCGCAGCGAGGTCGATCGCATTCTCGCCGAGTTGAAGCTTCGTCTTGTCAAACGTCTGGACGAGGAGGAGCTGGCGCTTGCCTCCGATCCCTATGGCGGCGAGTATGCGTCTACCAATGCCGAGGAACTCGCAGGCGCCGCGATAAGTCTGCACCTTCCAGAGGAAAGGATGCGCATCCGGGAAGTGATTTCGTCGTTTCCGTCAGCACGAGAGACCAAGGTAGACAAACTTCTCACGGGCGGCTTAGGCGTGCTCTGGCGTCAGAACCCGCAGGAGAAAGTGGTCGTGTTCGCGACCTATCTCGGCACGGTCGACCTGATCTCCAGAGAGATTGACGCTATGTACCCGGGACAGGGCGTCGCAGTTCTGCGCGGTGGCGACCATGGGGCAAAAGTCGCGGCCGAGCGTCGCTTCCAGCAAAAAGATGGTCCCCGTGTTCTTGTCTGCACGGCAGCCGGTCGAGAGGGCATCAATCTTCAATTCGCGCGCGTTCTCTTCAATTTCGATCTTCCCTGGAACCCCATGGATATCGAGCAGCGCATCGGGCGCATCCATCGTTATGGGCAAAAGGACACAGCGCAGGTCTACAACCTGGTCCTGTCCGACACTATCGAGGGACGCATCTTCCTGCTGCTCAATGATAAACTGAACGAGATCGCCCGAACCCTCGGCAAGGTCGATGAACAAGGTAATGTCGCTGAAGATCTCAGGGCGCAGATTTTGGGCCAGCTCTCTGAGCGACTGAATTACGACCGGCTTTATCAGGCCGCCATTTCCGACCCCGAGCTGCGGCGCACCAAGGTCGAACTCGAAGCCGCATTGTCGAATGCTTCCGAAGCGCGGCAGGTCGTCTTCGAGCTTTTTCAGGACCTCGAAGGCTTCAGCCTGGAGGAATACAAACCGTTTGCCGATGTCAGCGGTGGCCTTGGCAGGCTTAGAGATTTCCTGAACGTTGCACTTCTGGGCCGAGATCGACGCCTCGAACCGCTTGGAGATCACCTGTTTGAGCTGCGTGACTCGAACAATTCGCCGCTGGGTCGTTTCACCGATGATCGTGACAAGGCAACATCAACAGAAGGCCTTGGCTTGATCGGCCTCGATCACCCGATCGTGGAAGACGCTCTCGGTAGAGCGCGCGCCATCCCCCCTGAGGAACTTGGCGCCTCCGTCAAGACAGACGACGGAATGAGGGGCGTCGCAAGCTGGTGGCTTGTCGAAGCCGCCACGCAAAAGGGGGAGAGGCGAAGCTTCGTCCTGCCGCTTGTACTCCGTGAAGACGGAACGCGCATCCCGCAAGCCGAGCGCAGCAGCGATCGCTTTTTCTCCCTTCCCCCTGCGGCGGCAACCATGGTGCTGGAAAGCCGCCTTGAAATGCTGCATCGGACGATTGAGCCGACGCTACAGCGTGAGCTCCGGCATCGTGGCGTCATTACTGACGAGGGAAGCTACACGACCGAACTGCTTACCTGGATTGAATTTTCATGATGGAGATCGATCACCCGATCACCTGCTCGAAGTTCGCAACAGGATGATGGCGGAGGGAGTGGGATTCGAACCCACGATACCGTTTCCGGTATACACGCTTTCCAAGCGTGCGCCTTCAGCCGCTCGGCCACCCCTCCGGCGCGGCGGATATTAGCGCAAAAGGCGCGGGCGGGGAATTGCCCGGCGGTCCTGTCCCAAACACTGGCATTACGCACGGTTTTGCGCCATGAGACGCGTTCGGGGGCCAGCGATGACGATTGGGCGCATCATCGGTTGGGTCCTGGTCGCGCTCGCGATCGGGGCCGCGGGGCACGAAGGGTTCTCGTGGCTCCAGTCGGGCGCCTGGCGCACGTTCGCCTTCGGCGAGATGTGGACGGCGATCGATCGCGGCAGCCTCAACCTGGTCCAGGCCGGCATCCAGCGTCATGTCTCGCCGTGGCTGTGGGAGGCGGTGGCTCTGCGGATCCTGCTCGCCCCCTCCTGGCTGGTGCTGGGCATCCCGGGCGCGGCGCTTGTCTGTTTCCTGCGCGGCGGGTTCCTTTCCTACCGGCGCCCGGGCCGCCTGCGCTGAGCCGACCCCTCAGTCGTCGCCCATTCGGAGCGCTTCGATGAAGGCCGATTGCGGGATCTCGACCTGGCCGAACTGGCGCATGCGCTTCTTGCCTTCCTTCTGGCGGTCGAGCAGCTTGCGCTTGCGGGTCACGTCGCCGCCGTAGCATTTCGCGGTGACATCCTTCCTGAGCGCGCCGATGGTCTCGCGCGCGATCACCTTGCCGCCGATCGCGGCCTGGATCGGCACCTTGAAGAGCTGGCGCGGGATCAGGTCCTTGAGCCGGACGCAGATTGCCCGGCCGCGGGTCTCGGAGCGCGTGCGGTGGACGATCATCGACAGCGCATCGACCGGTTCGGTGTTGACCAGGATCGACAGTTTGACCAGATCGCCGCCCTCGTAGCCGTCGAGCTGGTAGTCGAAGCTGGCATAGCCGCGGCTGATCGACTTCAGCCGGTCGTAATAGTCGAAGACGACCTCGTTCAGCGGCAGGCGGTAGACCAGCATCGCGCGGCCGCCGGCGTAAGTCAGCTCCTGCTGGATGCCGCGGCGCTCCTCGCACAGCGCGAGCACGGCGCCGAGATAGTCGTCGGGCACCAGGACGGTCGCCCGGATCCAGGGCTCCTCGATGCGGACGATGCGCACCGGATCGGGCATGTCGGCCGGATTGTGGATCTCCCGGATCTCGCCGCCGGTCAGGTGCACGCGGTAGACGACCGACGGCGCGGTGGCGATCAGGTCGAGGTCGAACTCCCGGCTCAGCCGCTCCTGGATGATCTCCAGGTGCAAGAGGCCGAGGAAGCCGCAGCGGAAGCCGAAGCCCAGCGCCGCCGAGGTCTCGGGCTCGTAGTGGAAGCTCGAATCGTTGAGCCGCAGCCTGGCGAGGCTCTCGCGCAGATCCCCGTAGTCGTTGGCATCGACCGGGAACAGCCCGCAGAAGACCACCGGCACGCTCGGCTTGAAGCCCGGCAGGGGCGTCGCGGTCTCCTTGCGGTCCTCGGTGATGGTATCGCCGATGCTGGTCTCCGCGACATGCTTGATGCTGGCGGTGATGAAACCGATCTCGCCCGGGCCGAGCGCCTCGACATCGACGCGCTTCGGCGTGAAGGCGCCGACCCGGTCGATCTGGTGCAGCGCGCCGGTCGCCATCATGCGGATCTTCATGCCGCGCCGGAGCACGCCGTCATGGATCCGCACCAGGATGACCACGCCGAGATAGGGATCGTACCAGGAATCGACCAACAACGCCTTGAGCGGCGCCTCGCGCGCGCCCTCGGGCGGCGGCAGGCGGGCGACCAGCGCTTCCAGCACGTCCTCGACGCCGCTTCCGGTCTTGGCCGAGACCTCGATGCAGTCCTCGGCCGGCAGCCCGATGACGTCCCCGATCTGGGCGCGGATGCGTTCCGGTTCCGCCGCCGGCAGGTCGATCTTGTTGAGCACCGGGATGATCTCGTGGTCGGCCTCGATCGCGAGATAGGCGTTGGCGAGCGTCTGCGCCTCGACCCCCTGGCTCGCATCGATGATCAGGATCGATCCCTCGCAGGCCGCCAGCGAGCGCGAGACCTCGTAGGCGAAATCGACATGGCCCGGCGTGTCCATCAGGTTGAGCCGATAGGTCCGGCCGTCGCGCGCGGCATAGGACAGCCGGACGGTCTGCGCCTTGATGGTGATGCCGCGCTCGCGCTCGAGCTCCATGGTATCGAGCATCTGCTCACGGTATTCGCGCTGCTCGACGCCGCCGCAGGTCAGGATCAGCCGGTCGGCCAGCGTCGACTTGCCGTGGTCGATATGGGCGATGATCGCGAAATTGCGGATGTGCGACAGATCGGTCATCGGACCGTCCGTCTCAGCCGCGCAGGATCGCACCGGTCGCCTTGGACACCGCGGCGATTATGCGCCCGGCCGCCGCCTCGATCTCGGCATCGGTGAGCGTCGCCTCGCGCGGCTGCAGGGTGACCTCGAGCGCCAGCGATTTTCTGCCGGCGCCAAGCTCGGGTCCCCGGTAAACATCGAACAAGGCAACATCGCTGATCAGCGTCTTCTCCGCGCCGCGCGCCGCGCGCAGCACCGAGGCGGCTTCCGTGTCCTCATCGACCACGAAGGCGAGGTCGCGCACCACCGGCTGAAGGCTGGCCATGTGCAGCATCGGCCGGGCGGATGTCTTCCCGGCCTTCGGCCGGGGCACCGCATCGAGCATCACCTCGAAAGCGACGGCGGTCCCGCGCAGGTCGAAGCCGGCGAGTACGCCGGGATGGATCTCGCCGAACCAGGCGAGCGGCCTGGACCCCATCATCAGCGCGCCGGAGCGGCCGGGGTGATACCGCGCCGGCGTGTCGGTCTCGATCCTCAGGCCGCCGACCGGCGCGCCCGCCGCGCCGAGCGCGGCAAGCGCATCGCCCTTGGCGTCATAGGCATCGACCGGGCGCGCCCTTTCCGACCAGTGCCGCGCCCCGGCCTCGCCGACCCGGATGCCGGCCGCGACCAGCGACTGCCCGCCGCCGGCGCCGGGTTCGAACTGGGGTCCGATCTCGAACAGCGCGATGTCGGCAAGGCCGCGCGCGGTGTTGCGCTCGGCCGCCTGCAACAGGTTGGGCAGGATCGAAGGGCGCATCCGGTCGAGGTCGGCGCTGATCGGGTTGGCCAGAACCAAATCGGGATCCGGCGCCCCGAAGATCGCCGCGCGAGCCTCCGGCATGAAGGAGAAGGTCACCGCCTCGATCAGGCCGTTGGCGGCGAGCGCGCGGCGGACGCGGGCGCGCCGGGCCTGCCCGCCCGACCAGGATGGCGCGGGCACCGCGGTGGCGGCCCGCAGCGGGGTTGCCGGGATCGCGTCGTAGCCGTGGATGCGCAGGACCTCCTCGACAAGGTCGGCCTCGCCCTCGACATCGGCCCGCCAGGGCGGCGCCGCGACCTGTAGCGTCTCGCCCGCGTTCTCGACCTTGAAACCGAGCCTTTCGAGCACCCGGGCGGGCTCGCCGTCGGCGAGCGCCAGCCCGCCGAGCGAGGCGACGCGGCCGGCGCGCAGGCCGATCGTGCGCCGCCAGGCGGGCTCGGCGCCTGCGATGGTCAGCTCGCTCGCCTCGCCGCCGCAGATCTCCAGGATCAGCCGGGCAGCGACCTCGGCCCCCCACAGCGCCGACGTCGGATCGACGCCGCGCTCGAAGCGGTAGCGCGCATCGGACATGATGCCGAGCTTGCGTCCGGTCATCGCCGTGCGCACCGGATCGAACAGCGCGACTTCGAGAAAGACGTTGGCGGTGGCCTCGCCGCAGCCGGACTGCTCGCCGCCCATGATGCCGCCGATGGCGAGCACGCCGACCTCGTCGGCGATCACGGTCATGGTGTCGTCGAGCGCGTAGCGCCGCCCGTCGAGCGCGGCGAGCGACTCGCCGGACCGCGCGAGCCGCATCGTCAGGTCGCCCCGGACCCGGTCGATATCGAAGACATGCAGCGGCCGGGCAAGGTCGAATGTGACGTAGTTGGTGATGTCGACCAGGGCCGAGATCGGCCGCAGCCCGATCGCGCTCAGCCGGTCCTGAAGCCATTGCGGGCTCGGCCCGTTGGTTACCCCGCGAAACGCCCGCCCCACCACCATCGGGCAGGCGTCCCCGGCGCCGGCGGGAAGATCGCGCTTCCAGACGACCGGGCTCGCGAAGGCGCCGGGGACCGGCGCCGGATCGAGCGGCTTGAGGCGGCCGAGCCCGGCGGCCGCGAGATCGCGGGCGATGCCGCGCACGCCGGCGCAGTCGGACCGGTTCGGGGTGAGCGCGATTTCGAACACCGGATCGGTCAGGCCGAGCGCATCCGGCGCCGGCGTCCCCGCGGCGAAGTCGCCGTCGAGATCGATGATCCCCTCGTGCTCGTCCGACAGGCCGAGCTCGCGCTCGGAGCACAGCATGCCGTTGCTCTCCACGCCCCGGATCCTGGACTTCTTGAGCATGATGTCCGAGCCCGGGAGGTAGCTGCCCGCGCGCGCGAAGATGCCCTTCATGCCGGCGCGCGCGTTGGGCGCGCCGCAGACCACCTCGAACTGCGCGCCGTCGCCGATGTCGACGGTGCATAGCCGAAGCCGGTCGGCGTTGGGGTGTTGACGGGCCGCGATCACGTCGCCGACGACGAATGCGGCCAGCGCCTTGCCGCGGTCCTCGATGCCCTCGACTTCCAGCCCGACGGCAGTCAGCATCTCGCCGATCGCGGCGGTCGAAGCCCCGGTCTCCAGATGCTCGTTCAGCCAGGACAGGGTGAACTTCACGGTCCCACCCCGGCGGCCACCGTCGGCACGTCGAGCGCGGCGAAGCCGTAATGGCGCAGCCACCTCAGGTCGGAGTCGTAGAACGTCCTGAGATCGGGAATGCCGTATTTGAGCATCGCAACCCGCTCGACCCCCAGCCCGAAGGCGAAGCCCTGGTAGCGCGCGGCATCGATGCCACAGTTCTCCAGCACCTTCGGGTGGACCATGCCGCAGCCCAGGATCTCCAGCCAGTCTGCGCCGGCGCCGATGCTCAGCCCTTCGGCCGAGCGCGCGCAGCCGATATCGACCTCCGCCGACGGCTCGGTGAAGGGAAAGAAGCTCGGCCGGAACCGCACCGGCAGGTCGTCGAGCCCGAAAAAGGCGCGGCAGAACTCGATCAGGCAGCCCTTGAGATGGCCCATATGGGTGCTCTCGTCGACGACCAACCCCTCGATCTGGTGGAACATCGGCGAGTGGGTCGCATCCTGATCGGCCCGGTAGGTGCGCCCGGGCACGATGATGCGGAGCGGCGGCTTGCCGCCGCGCATCGTGCGGATCTGCACCGGCGAGGTATGGGTGCGCAGAAGCGGCCGCGCGCCGTCGGCGCGCTCGGGCAGGTAGAAGGTGTCGTGGTCCTGTCGCGCCGGATGCTCGGGCGGGATGTTGAGGGCCGTGAAGTTGTGGAAGTCGTCCTCGATGTCCGGCCCTTCGGCGACCGAAAAGCCCATCTGGCAGAAGATCGTCACCATCTCCTCGATGGCCTGGCTGATCGGGTGGATCCGGCCGTCCGGCGCCGGGCGCGCCGGCAGGGTGATGTCGATCCGCTCCCCGGCGAGGCGGGAGTCGAGCGCCGCGCTTTCCAGCACGGACCGCCTGTCGTCGATCGCCCCGGCGATGACGCCCTTCAGCGCGTTCAACGCCTGCCCAACCGCCTTGCGCCGATCGACGGCGAGGCCGCCCAGCGCCTTCATCAGCCCGGTGATGCGGCCCTTGCGGCCCAGCGCCTCGACGCGCAGACCTTCCAGCGCATCGAGGTCCGCCGTCTCGATGCGCGCCAGCAGTTCCGAGCGAAGCTGTTCGAGATCGTCCATATCGAGACCCGGGCGGGCCGGCCCTCTACTCCGCCAGCGCCGCCTGCGCCTGATCGATGATCGCCTTGAACGCCTCGGGCTCGCGCACCGCAAGATCGGCGAGCACCTTGCGGTCCATCTCGATTCCCGCCCGCTTGAGGCCGTTCATGAACTGGGAATAGGTCAGGCCCTGCGCGCGGACCCCCGCATTGATCCGCTGGATCCACAGCGCCCGGAAGGTGCGCTTGCGGGTGCGCCGGTCGCGATAGGCGTATTGCAGGCCTTTCTCGACCCGCTGGATCGCGACCCGGAAGCTCGTCCGGTTGCGCTCGCGATAGCCCTTGGCGCGGCCGAGGATCTTCTTGTGGCGGGCGTGGGTGGTGACGCCCCGTTTGACCCGTGCCATGGCTCGCCCCTTACGCGTAAGGCAAATAGGATTTGACGATCTTGGCGTCCTGGGGCGCCATGATCGTGGTGCCGCGCGCCTTGCGCTTCATCTTTTGCGAGCGCTTGCGCAGATTGTGCCGCTTGAAGGCGAAGTTCGACCGTATTTTGCCGGTGCCGGTGGTGCGAAAGCGCTTCTTGGCCCCGCTTTTGGATTTCAGCTTGGGCATTTTCTCCTCCGCCGCGAGACCTGGACTTTCGAGCCGCCGCGGCATGCCCTGCGTTCGACGCGATCGGGTCGGCGCAGCCGGGCGGCTCCGCTCGGCCGGCGGGTTATACAGACCATGCCGAGGCGGCGCAAGCGCGCCGGCGGCGCGCGGGCTACCTGGGCGAGACCACCATGACCATCTGGCGGCCTTCCATCTTGGGAAGCTGCTCGACCTTGGCAAGCTCTTCGAGCTCGTCGCGCACCTTGAACAGGACTTTCAGGCCGAGATCCTGATGGGCCATCTCGCGGCCGCGGAACCGCATCGTCACCTTGACCTTGTCGCCCTCGCCGAGGAACCGGCGCATCGAGCGCATCTTCACGTCGTAGTCGTGCTGGTCGATGCTGGGCCGCAGCTTGACTTCCTTGACGTCGGTGGTGCGCTGCTTCTTGCGCGCCTCGGATTTCTTCTTCTGGTTCTCGTATTTGAGCTTGCCGTAGTCGAGGAACTTGCAGACCGGCGGGTCGCTGTTGGGTGAAACTTCGACAAGGTCGAGGCCGTGTTCGCCTGCCATTGCGATCGCGTCGGTAGTGGAAAACACCCCGAGCACCGTGCCGTCGTTATCGACGACCCTGACGGCCTCGGCTCGAATCGCATCGTTGACGCCACGATCGTCGCGGGTCGGCGGTTCGATGGATGTGAGTCTCGCTATGGATCAATCTCCCTTCCGGGCCGCGCTGCGCACGAATCCGGGGGCGCTGGCGTGCGCGAACCCGTGGGACACCTCGAAGGGATATACTCGATGAAGTTCACGTGTCCTGTTTTTCGAACGGACTGGCGGCGGCTGTCCTTAGTCTATCGATGGCGCTTTCGAGCGCAAGGACCTCTTGGTCCTTGACGCCCAGGCGGCGGATGGCGACCTCGCGCTCCGCCACTTCGTTCCGGCCGACCACCAGCATGACCGGAACCTTGGCCACGGAGTGCTCGCGCACCTTGTAGCCGATCTTCTCGTTGCGCAGATCGGAGATCGCGCGCAGGTCCGCGCCGCGCGCCGCGGCGACGACCTCCCCGGCGTAGTCCTCGGCGGCCGAGGTGATCGTCGCGATCACGACCTGTTCGGGCGCGAGCCACAGCGGCAGCCGGCCGGCGTAGTGCTCCAGCAGGATGCCGATGAAGCGCTCGAAGGAGCCGAACAGCGCGCGGTGCAGCATGACCGGGCGGTGACGCTCGCCGTCCTCGCCGACATAGCTGGCGTCCAGCCGCTCGGGCAGGTTGAGATCGACCTGCAACGTGCCGCATTGCCAGTCGCGGCCGATCGCATCGCGCAGCACGAACTCCAGCTTGGGGCCGTAGAACGCGCCTTCCCCCGGATTGACGGTGTAGTCGTAGCCCATGCCTTCGAGCGCGCCCGTCAGCGCGCCTTCCAGGCGGTCCCACACCTCATCGGCGCCGATGCGCTTCTCCGGACGGTCGGAAAACTTGATCTGGACATCCTCGAAGCCGAAGTCGCGGTAGATGTCGAGGATCAGCGCGATCACGATGCGGCATTCGGATTCCATCTGCTCCGGCGTGCAGAAGATGTGCGCGTCGTCCTGGGCGAAGGCGCGCACCCGCATCAGCCCGTGCAGCGCGCCCGAGGGCTCGTAGCGATGCACCTTGCCGAATTCCGCCATCCTCAGCGGCAGGTCGCGGTAGCTGCGCGTGCCCTGCTTGAAGATCTGAACACAGCCGGGACAATTCATCGGCTTGACCGCGTAGTGTCGGCCGTCCTCGGTCTCGGTCGTGAACATGTGCTCGCGGAAGGTCTCCCAATGTCCGGAACGCTCCCACAGCCCGCGGTCCATCAGTTCGGGCGTGGAGACCTCCACATATCCGCCGCGCTCCTGGCGCGTGCGCATGTACTCGACGAGCAGGCGGTAGAGCGTCCAGCCCTTGGGATGCCAGAACGCCGCACCCGGCGCCTCCTCCTGGAAATGGAACAGCCCCATCTCCCGGCCGAGCCGGCGGTGGTCGCGCCTTTCGGCCTCTTCCAGCCGATCGAGATGGGCCTCGAGCTCCTTGTCGTCGCGCCACGCGGTGCCGTAGATGCGCTGCAGCATCTCGTTGGCGGAATCGCCCCGCCAATAGGCGCCGGCGACCCTGAGCAGCTTGAATCCGGTTCCGACATGGCCGGTGGAGGGCATGTGCGGGCCGCGACAGAGGTCGAGCCAGTCGCCCTGGCGATAGACCGTCACCGGCTCGTCCGCCGGCAGGCCCTCGACGATCTCGGCCTTATAGGCCTCGCCTTGCGCCCGGAAATGGGCGACCGCCTCGCCACGGTCCCACACCTCGCGCACGATCGGCTCGTTCGCCGCGACGATCTGGCGCATCTTGGCTTCGATGTCGGCAAGATCGTCGGTCGAGAACGGGCGCGCGCGCGCGAAATCGTAGTAGAAGCCGCTCTGGATCGCCGGCCCGATCGTGACCTGGGTGCCCGGATACAGCGCCTGGACCGCCTCGGCCATCACGTGGGCGGCATCGTGGCGGATCAGTTCCAGCGCATCTTCGGATTTGCGGGTGACGATCTCGACTGCGGCCGCGCCCTCGATCGGCAGGTCGAGGTCGCGCAGGACGCCGTCGATTTTCGCCGCGATCGCGGCCTTGGCGAGACCGTACCCGATCGAAGCCGCGATTTCGGCGCCGGTGGTCGGTCCGTCGAAGGTCCTGACGGAGCCGTCGGGCAGCGTGATCGCGGCGCCCGGTATCGTTTCTTGCTCGGCGGTTGACATCGATTCGGTCGAAGGTGGCTGCGAAGCTGGCAAGCGGCATTTAACCCAATCCGAACGCGACGACAACCTGACTGGGCCGGTTCGGCTCCTCCGCGCAGACGGCGAGGGCGGCCGCGCATGCGCTCGCGGGCGCAATTGGCCCGCCGGGCGGGCCGCTCGCGGTCTCCGGGCGTGGCGGGACCCGGAGGATCACGAGGGTCCGGCTTCCGCGCCTTCGGGTTCGATGCCAGTGGTTCGAATCTTTTGCTTCGAACCACTGGTTTTATGTCGATGGATCAACTTATCGAGACATTTGAATGCGTTATGGTCGCCAGATCGTCATCGGCCGGGGGATTCAAATGTCTCGGTTGATCCACTAGAATCCCGGAATCGGGACTCGACCAAATCCATGAACCCCAATCGCGAATGATGATCGGGATGCCGCCTGAAACGCCGCCCGAGACGGGCAGTGGGTGCGCCGCGCCGGCGATCTTGCCGCTGCCGGATGGCGGGGCAATCGCTTACCGGCGTCTGGAAGGCAAGAGCCCCGGTATTGTGTTCCTTGGCGGGTTCCGCTCCGACATGGCCGGGACCAAGGCGACCGCGCTGGAAGCCGCCTGCCGGCAGGACGGACGCGCATTCGTCCGGTTCGACTATTCCGGCCACGGCGCCTCCTCGGGCGACTTCCTCGGAGGTACGATCGGCCGCTGGCGCGACGATGCGCTCGCCGTGCTCGATTCGGTGACCGAGGGGCGCCAGATCCTGATCGGCTCGTCGATGGGCGGCTGGATCATGCTGCTGGTCGCGCTGGCCCGGCCGGACAGGGTGGCGGGGCTGCTCGGCGTGGCCGCAGCGCCTGACTTCACCGAAGACCTGATTTGGGCGCGCTACGACACGGCCACGCGCGCCGAGCTGGTCGAGAACGGCGCCTGTTACCAGCCGTCCGAATATGACGGGGAGCCGTACCCGATCAGCTACCGGCTGATCGAGGAGGGCCGGAACCATCTGCTGCTGCGCCGGCCGATCCCGATCCATTGCCCGATCCGGCTGCTGCACGGAAAGCGGGACGCCGACGTTCCGTGGGCGACCGCCGCGCGGATCGCCGGGAAGGTGCTGAGCGACGACGTCAGGGTGGTGCTGGCCGAGGACGGCGACCACCGGCTTTCGCGCGAGGAGGATCTGGCGCGTCTGCGGGCCATCGCCCGGGAGCTGTGCGAGACCGCCGGACAACCCGGATAACGGGCGCAGCAGAGGAGTCGGCAGCGCGGGCCGCGCGGGCGATCTTCGGTCCCGGCTCCGATCGGCGCAGCCGGGCTGCCTGAGTCCGCGCATCGCTCACCCGATCGGCGGGCCGCCCATGAAGCGCTCGGCGTTGCCGCGCACGAGCTTCTCCCGGGCGCGGTCGGAAAGCTCCAGCCGCTCGATCAGATCAAGGCCCTTGCGGATCGAGCCGAACGGGTGGTCGGTGGCGAAGACCGAGTTGTTGGCGCCGAAGAACGCCATCCCGCAGCGTGGCGCCGGCCTCGTCCCGGGTGGCGAACATGGCCTCGGCCGATCTCCCTCAGATCCCGCCATCGCGGTCGGCAAAGTCGATCGCCCGGACGAAAACCTGGTCAGGCGCACCGGCGGCGGCAAGATGCTACCATCCCTGGGTTTCTGACGGCGAAAGGGTCTGCCAACCATGAAGTTCGCCCATTTCTCCCATGTCTGGGGTAAGGAAGGCATGACGCCGGCCGAGTGCTACCGGCAACTCTGGCGCGAGATTCAGCTCTGCGACGAGCTCGGCTACGACTTCGGATTCGCGGTCGAGCATCACTTCCGGCCCGACGAGAGCTGGATGACGGCGCCCAATTTCTACGCGGTGGCCGCCGGCGCGCGAACCCGGCGAATCCGGCTCGGCGCGATGGGCCATATCGTGCCGCTGCACGACCCCGTCAGGCTGGTCGAGGAGATCGCCTTGGCCGACCAGATCCTCGACGGGCGCAGCGAGGTCGGGCTGGTGCCGGGGATCGTTCCGGCCTGTTTCGGCCCTTCAAGGTCGATTACGAGACCCGTCGCGCGAAGACGATCGAGTTCGTCGGCTTCCTCAAGGCGGCGTTTGCCGACGACGAGCCGTTCGACTTCGAAGGCGAGTTCAACAGCTACGACAACCTGCTGCTGGCGGTGAACCCGCCTCAGAAGCCCCATCCGCCGCTGTGGATGGAGACCCGCGATCCGGCCACCCTGGAGTTCTACGCCCGGGAGGGCGTGAACACCGGCTATTTCCTCCTGTTTCCACGCGCCGACGCGGCGCCGCGCTATGTGAAGTTCCTCGCCGACTGGCAGGCGGCGGGCTGGCCGGACCGGCCGCTGATCGCCTATTCGACGGTGGTCTATGTCGATGAGACCGACGAGAAGGCGCTGGACACCGCGCTGGCCGAGGCCGGTCGCGGCTTCTTCCCGCCCGAGTTCGGCGACGGCGATGTCGCCAAGGCGCAGTTCGTGACGGCCGAACTGTTCGAGCAGCGGGGCGAGCCCGGCGCGGCCGAAATCATCCGCAACCTGCTCGATCCGGACTACCTGCTCGATCACGACCTGATCCTGATCGGCTCGCCCGAGACGGTCGCGCGCAGGCTCCGGGACTACGCGAGCGAGGGGATGTTCAACACCTTATACTTCGGCGAGTTCAACTTCGGCGATATCGCCGAAGACGACCTGCATGCGCGCGATCCGGCTGTTCGGCGCCGAGGTGATCCCGGCGCTGCGCGACTTCGAGCCGTTCTGAGGCGCGGACCGCGGAGAGCAGACGATCGGTCGAATCGGCGCCCGCGGCGCTGGCCCGGGAATGCCCGCACCGCGTCGGTGACCGGAGCAGGCGACGGCGCGGTGCGCAGCCATGCCGAGCTTCCGGCCGAGCGCGCGGCGCCGGCGCGATCGTCCTCGACCACGAGGATGCCGATCGAGGAGACCGTCGCGCCCGTGTTATCATGGCCCATCGGGGAACAGGATGGCCTACCATGCCGGCGAAGAAGAATCCGTTCAAGCTCAACAAGCTGCAGCTCCGAACCCTGGCGCTCGCCCAGGTCCTGGCGCGCGACGAGGAGATCGCCCGCCAGGACGGGGAGAGCGGCGCCGTCCGCCTGCTGCACGTCCCGCGCGCCCATGGCGAGCACGTCCATGTCGGCCGCTTCGTGGTCTCGGCCAGGGATGCGAGCGGGTTTTCCAACCCTGCGGTCTGGCGTGCGCTGCAGCGCAAGGGCCTGGTGCGTATCGACCGGGCCGGCGGCTTGGCGATCACCGCCGAAGGCATCGCCTGCGACACCGGGCACGGCGAGCAGTTCGCCGACCCGCCATCGTCCGCATAGCCGTCGTCCGCGGCCCGAAGGCTTTCGACGTCCTAAAGACCGGCGCGAAGGCGGGACCCGAAGGCGGGCTGGGCGGGCATCACCCGGGCGTGACCGGCCCCCAGAGCACATCCTCGATGTGGCCCGCCCCGGTCGCCAGCATCACCAGCCGGTCGATGCCGAGCGCGACGCCGGCGCATTCGGGAAGGCCCGCTTCGAGCGCGGCCATGAAGTCCTCGTCGATTGGATAGGCCGCGCCGAGATCCGCGGTGCGCCGCGCCCGGTCGCGTTCGAAGCGGGCGCGCTGCTCGACCGGGTCAGTGAGCTCGGTATAGCCGTTGGCGAGCTCCAACCCGCAGACGAAAACCTCGAACCGCTCAGCCAGCCTGCCGCCGGGCTTGAGCCTGGACAGCGCAGCCATCGGCGCCGGGTAGTCGTAGAGGATCGCCGGCGAGCCGACGCCGAGCTCGGGCTCGACAACGGCAAGGAAGATGCGGAAGAACGCATCCTCCCAGCGGTCGCGGTCATTGGCCCAGATACCGATGTCCCGCGCCGCCTCGATCAGCGGGCCGGGCGTGGGCTCGACATCATCGTCCATCAGCGCCATCAGATCGATGCCGGCGTGGCGCGCGAACGCCTCGCCCACGGTGACGCGGTCCCACGGCGCAGACGGGTCCGCCGCGCGCTCGCCGCGGCTCAGCGCCGTAGCGCAGGCGGCCAGCAGTCGCTCGCAGTCGGCCATGACGTCGCGACAGGTCGCATCCGCGCGGTACCATTCGAGCATGGTGAACTCGGGGTGGTGGGTCGCCGAGCGCTCCTGATTGCGGTAGCACCGCGCGATCTGGAACAGGCGCGGCTCGCCGGCCGCGAGCAGCTTCTTCATCGCGAACTCGGGCGAGGTGTGCAGGTGGAGCGTGTGGTCCTTGCCGTCGTGAAACGGCTCCCGCAGGGTGGTCTCGAAGGCGTCCAGATGGGGCTCCAGCCCCGGCGAGACCTGGAGCGCCGGGGTCTCGACCTCGACGAATCCGGCCTCGCCGAAGAACTGCCGAACGGATGCGATGATGCCTGTGCGCGCGATCAGGTTGGGCCGCCTTGCGGCGTATCGCTCCCTGTCCCACCAGCGCAGCTCAACCATGACACTTTCCCCGGCCGGGCATGGCGCGATAATGCCCGATCCGCACGCGGAGGGGTAGGATGGCGCTGACGACCGGCCGCGCATTGCATGAGGCGGGCCTGATTTCGCCCGCTTCGATCGCCGAAACCGACGCGGTCGCTTCCCGCTACGCGCTGGCGCTCACGCCGCATGTGGCGGGGCTGATCGCGAAGGGACGCAAGGACGATCCGATCGGGCTGCAATACCTGCCCGATCCGGCCGAGCTGGAGCGCGACCCGCGCGAGCGCGAGGACCCGATCGGCGATGCGGTCCATTCCGCCGCGCCGGGGATCGTCCACCGCTATCCGGACCGGGTGCTCCTGATGCCGTCCACAATCTGTCCGGTCTATTGCCGGTTCTGCTTCCGGCGCGAGGTGGTGGGACAGGACGGCGGCGTCCTGGGCCCGGACGACCTGGCGGCGGCGATCGATTACATCGTCGCGCATCCAGCGATCCGCGAAGTGATCCTGAGCGGCGGCGATCCGCTCGCGCTCGCGCCGCGCCGGCTGCGCGCCTTGCTCGGCCGGATCGATGCGATCGGCCATGTCGAGGTGGTGCGCATCCACACCCGCGTTCCGGTGGCCGATCCGGCGACGATCACGCCGGCGCTGATCGATGGGCTGGCGTGCGACAGGCCGGTCTACATCTCGATCCACTGCAACCACGCCGCCGAGCTGGACCCGGCGACCTGCGCCGCCATCGGCCGGCTGCACGCCGCCGGGTTTCCGCTGCTCTCCCAGTCCGTGCTGCTGCGCGGCGTCAACGACGATGCGGCGATCCTCGAGACGTTGTTCCGTGCGCTGGTCCGCCATCGGGTGCGGCCCTACTACCTCCACCACCCCGATCTCGCGCCCGGAACGGCGAGATTCCGGGTGCCGGTCGAAAAGGGTCAGGCGATCATGAGGGCGCTGCGCGGCCGGCTGTCGGGTCTGTGCCTGCCGACCTATGTCCTCGACATCCCCGGCGGCCACGGCAAGGTGCCGGTCGGGCCAGCCTTCCGCGAGGACGGATCGCTCACCGACTGGCGCGGCGGCCGCCACCCGGATCCACACATCTGACAGGCTGCCGCCAGACGGCGCGGCTGCGCCGTCTGGCGGCGACCCTCGCGCGCCTGTCCAGCCCCTGCGATTCAACCGCAATGAACCGCGAGGGGGAAATCAACGCCGGGTTTTGCGGCAGACTGTCAGAGATCGCGGAAAAAGTCGTTGCCCTTGTCGTCGACGATGATGAAGGCCGGGAAGTTCTCGACGTCGATCCGCCAGACCGCCTCCATGCCGAGCTCGGGGTATTCGACGCAGTCGACCTTCTTGATGCAGTCCTGGGCCAGACGCGCCGCCGGGCCGCCGATCGAGCCGAGATAGAATCCGCCGTGCCGCTTGCAGGCCGCGGTCACCTGCGGCGAGCGGTTGCCCTTGGCGAGCATGACATAGCTGCCGCCGGCGGCCTGGAACTGATCGACATAGGAATCCATCCGCCCGGCCGTCGTCGGGCCGAAGGAGCCCGAGGCGTATCCTTCCGGGGTCTTGGCCGGGCCGGCGTAGTAGACCATGTGGTCGCGCAGATAGGACGGCATCGCCTCGCCGGCGTCGAGCCGTCCTTTGATCTTCGCGTGCGCGGCGTCGCGCGCGACCACCATCGGACCGCTGAGCGAGAGCCTCGTCCTGATCGGGTGTCGGCCGAGAGTGGCGCGGATCTCGTTCATCGGCTTGTTGAGGTCGATCTCGACCACATCGCCGCCGAGGCTCGCCTCGTCGATCTCCGGCAGATATGCGGCCGGATTTCTCTCGAGCTGTTCGAGAAAGATCCCCTCGCCGGTGATCTTGCCCAGCGCCTGGCGGTCGGCCGAGCACGACACGCCCAGCCCGATGGGCAGCGAGGCGCCGTGCCGCGGCAGGCGGATCACCCGCACATCGTGGCAGAAATACTTGCCGCCGAACTGGGCGCCGATCCCCATCCGCCGGGTCAGCTCGAGGATCTGCGCCTCCATCTCCAGGTCGCGGAAGGCCTGACCCTTGTCGTTACCGGCGGTCGGCAGGGTGTCGAGATAGCGGCAGCTCGCGAGCTTGACAGTCTTGAGGTTGAATTCGGCGGACATCCCGCCGATGACGATGGCCAGATGATAGGGCGGACAGGCCGCGGTCCCCAACGTGCGGATCTTCTCATCCAGAAAGCTCAGCATCGACTCCGGGTTGAGCCGGGCCGGCGTCTCCTGGAACAGGAAGGATTTGTTGGCCGAGCCGCCGCCCTTGGCGATGAACAGAAACTTGTAGTCGCCGCCCGGCGCCGCGTAGATCTCGATCTGCGCCGGCAGATTGGTGCCGGTGTTGACCTCCTCGTACATGCTCAGCGGCGAGACGTTGGAATAGCGCAGATTGCGCTCGGTGAAGGTCTTGTGGACGCCGGCCGCGAGCGCCGCCTCGTCGTCGCCACCGGTCCAGACGCGCTGGCCCTTCTTGCCCATGACGATCGCGGTGCCGGTATCCTGGCACATCGGCAGGATGCCGCCGGCGGCGATGTTGGCGTTCTTGAGCAGGTCGCAGGCGACGAACCGGTCGTTGTCGGAAGCCTCCGGGTCGTCGAGAATCCGGCTTAGCTGGACAAGATGTCCGGGCCGCAGGAAGTGGGCGATATCGACGAAAGCCTGGGCCGACAGCAGCCGCAACGCCTCCGGCTCGATCGTCAGCAGGTCGGTCCCGCCGAACCTCGCGGTCCCGACATGATCCGCGCTCAGCTTGCGGTAGGGCGTCGGATCCTCGCCGAGCGGAAAGATCTCGTGGTGGACGAATTCGGACATCGACGGCCCCCTGTCGGCGCAAGTCTATTTCTTGCGGAACGTGTCGAGCGTGACCACCGTTCCGGAGTCGTCGCCCTTGCCGGTATCCGCATCGGCGTCGGTCTTAGCCTCGGCGCCGGCGCCGTCCGGCGTGTCCGTGTCCCCGTCCTGGCGGCGGAACTGCAGGCCGAAATTGACCGCCGGGTCCGTGAAGGCGGTCAGCGCCTCGAACGGGATCGTCAGGCGCTCCGAGCGCCCGCCGAAGGACAGGGTGACCGAGAAGCCGGCTTCGTCCGTCTCCAGGCCCCGGAACTGATGCTGCAGGACGATGGTCATCTCCTCGGGGTACCGCGCCCGCAGATGCGCCGGCATCTCCACGCCGTCGATCCGGGTGCGGAAGGAGATGTAGAAGTGATGGTTGCCGGGCAGGCCGTCCGTGCCCACGAGATCGAGCGCCTCGCGCACCAGACCGTGCAACGCCCTTTTCATCATATCTCGATAGGGGATCAGGGAGTCGTCATTGTTGGGCATGACTCGTACTCGTTGCATCCTCCGACGACCCGGAAATTGGGGGGCTTCTGTTGCCCGGCGCCCCCCGGGCCGCGCTTACCCAGAAAAACTAGGCAGCGAGTGCCAAATCGTTGTCGTTGGCATCTGTCGAAGCGGCCCGATAACGGCGGTACCATGCCGGGCAAAAAGCAAGTCTTTACACGCGCGTCGATCCTGTTTCGCCCCCATGTCGAGGCGCCGCGGTCGCGGGATCTCCCCGTTCGGCGGCGCGATCCGGGCTTTGGTGGAGGCGCCGGGTACTGCCCCCGGGTCCGCTGCGCTTATTGCACATGCCGTTTATCGCCATAGCCGGTCATCCGGCATTGATAATATAAGCCGGCCCGGTGCTAATTTAAAGCGTGTTCCACCCGGGAAACAGAGCGGCCGTGCGGTGCGGCAATATCTCGACCTGATGCGCCATGTCCGGGAAACCGGCGTAGCCCGCGCCGACCGGACCGGCGTCGGCACGATCAGCGTGTTCGGCTGCCAGATGCGCTTCGATCTGGCCGCGGGCTTCCCGCTGATCACCACCAAGCGGCTTCATCTGCGCTCGATCATTCACGAGCTGCTGTGGTTCCTGGCCGGCGACACGAACATCGGCTACCTCAACCGCAACGGGGTGAGAATCTGGGACGAATGGGCCGATGGGGCCGGCGATCTCGGCCCGATCTACGGCCGCCAGTGGCGGTCCTGGCCCGGCCGCGACGCCGCCGCCATCGACCAGATGGCCCGGCTGGTCGAAGAGATCCGCACCAACCCGGCTTCCCGGCGCCTGATCGTCAGCGCCTGGAATGTCGCCGACCTGCCGGCGATGGCGCTGCCGCCGTGCCATTGCCTGTTCCAGTTCCATGTCGCAGACGGCAGGCTGTCGTGCCAGCTCTACCAGCGCAGCGCCGACATGTTCCTCGGCGTGCCGTTCAATATCGCAAGCTACGCGCTGTTGACCCATCTGGTCGCACACGTCACCGGCCTCACCGCCGGCGAGTTCATCCACACCATCGGAGATGCGCATCTGTACCGAAACCACCTCGACCAAGCGGACGAACAGCTTACCCGAACGCCGAAACGCCTGCCCCGGCTGTCGCTCGATTCCGGCGTCACCGACCTGTTTGCCTTCACCTATGAGGACATCGCGGTCGAGGGCTATCAGGCGCATGCCCATATCCCCGCCCCGATCGTCGTCTGAGCCCGGCGCGGTTCCTCCCCAATTCGGGCGGATAACCTTCAGGCCAGATTAGGATAGTATTGGCCGCAACGGCCAAACGGTCGAAATCGGGAGGGGCTTCGTGCGTATCTCGGCGGTATCGCTCTCAAGTTGTCTCGTTCTTGGCGTGCTGTTGGGGACAACGCCGGCGCTGTCGGCCGGCAACGAAGTCGCCGCGCTGTCTCCGGTCAAGGCCGACCGCGTCGTCGTGCTGAAGTCCCAGCGGCGGCTGGTCCTGTTGCGCGGCGAGCGGATTCTCAGGTCCTACCGCGTGGCGCTCGGCCGCTATCCCAGGGGGCACAAGATCGAGTCGGGCGACTCGCGTACGCCGGAAGGCTCCTACACGCTTGATTACCGGCTCGATGAGAGCGCCTTCTACAAGGCGATCCACATCTCCTACCCGAACGATTCCGACCGCGCGCGTGCGCAGTTCCTGGGCGTGTCGCCGGGCGGCAAGATCATGATCCACGGCCTGCCCGAGACGTGGTCGGCCGGCCAGCTTGGTCACCCCTTTCTCGATTGGACCCAGGGCTGCATCGCGGTTACCAACCGCGAGATCGACGAGATCTGGGCGCTGGTCGAAGACGGTACGCCGATCGACATCCACCCCTGACGGGATCGGGCGCTAGTGGATTGATTTTATCTGATGGGTCCTCCATTGGGTCCTCTATGGGGTTTGGAGATCGTTCCTTTCCAGCGACGATGTGATGGATATGCGGGAAGGCGTTTCGTTCACAGTGTCGCTTGGCGACCGTCAGCGTTTGCGGGAGATCGTGGTGGACGGAAACCGGCCGCAGAAGCATGTGTGGCGGGCGCGGATCGTGCTGCTCAGCGATCCGGGGTTGGGCGCGATGGCGATCAGGGCCCGGACGGGCAAGTCGAAGAACTGCGTGCGGCGCTGGCAGGAGCGTTTCATGCGGGAAGGCGTGGACGGCCTTCCCGGGACCGGACGCGCCCACCCGGCAAGACGCCGCTGGCGCCGGAACAGGGGGCCGGGATTGTGCGGCTGCCCCATACCCCACCACCCCATGAAGCGACCCGCTGGACGCTGCGCGCGATGGCCAAGGCGGATTTCGGCGCCTGATGACGCGCTACACGGTCGGCATTGACATCGGGGGCACTTTCACCGACTTCTTGCTCATGAACGCGGACGGGGCGAACCGCATCCTCAAGGTGCTGTCGAGCCCGGAAGATCCGTCCGAGGCCGTCATGGCCGGACTCGGCGAGCTTGCGCAGGGGTCCAGCCTTGCGCTGCGCGACTTCCTTGCCGGGTTGGAGCGCATCGTTCACGGCACGACGGTGACCACGAACGCCGTGCTGACCGGGCGGACGGCGCGCACTTGGCTGCTTGCCACCGCGGGATTTCGCGATGCGCTGGCGATGCGCCGCGGCATCCGCGAGCGGCTCTACGACAACAAGTACACCGCGCCCGCGCCCATCGTGCCGCGCCACCTGCGCCTGCCGGTCGGCGGCCGGCTCGACCATGTGGGCCGCCAGATCGCGCCGCCCGTCCTCGCCGACGTGGACGAGGCGGTCGGACGTTCAGGGCCGAGGGGATCGAGGCGGTGGCGATCTGCTTGATGCACGCCCATGCCGAGGGCGCCCACGAGCGGCTCGTCGCCGACCGGCTGCGCGCGCGCTTGGCCGGGCCGGGATTCACGGGCGCGCTGCTGGTCATGCAGTCCAACGGCGGCGTCACCGCGCCCGAGGCCGCATCCGCCCGGGCTGCGGTCACCCTGCTGTCGGGCCCGGCCGCAGCTCCGGCGGCGAGCCGCGCCTGTCTCGCCCCCCACGGCGAGGACAGCTTCATCACCATCGACATGGGCGGCATCAGCTTCGAGGCCTCGCTGGTCCGGGCCGGCGCGCCGGCGGTGACGACCGCGGCCACGGTGAACTGGTTCGCGATGGCGCGGCCGGCGATGGACATCAAGACCGTCGGCGCCGGCGGCGGCGGCTCGATAGGCTGGATCGACGGCGGCGGGCTGTTGCGCATGGGCCCGGACAGCGCCGGCGCGAAGCCGGGACCGGCCTGCTACGGGCTGGGCGGGACGCGGCCGACCTGCAGCGACGCCAACCTCGTTCTAGACTATCTGTCGGCCTAGACTATCTGTCGGCCGAATATTTCGCGGGCGGACGGCTGAGGCTCGATCGGGACACGGCCGAGGCGGCCATCCGCATGCGCATCGCCGACCCGCTTGGCCTCGACCCGGCAGCGGCCGCCGCCGGGACGTACCGGGTGATGAACGTCACCATGGCCTCGGCCATTCGAGCGATCTGGGTCGAGCGCGGCCACGACCCGCGCGACTTCCCGCTCGTCTGCGCCGGCGGGGCGGGCGCAATCCACGCCGCATTGATCGCCCGCGAGCTCGGCATCGGCCGCATCCTGGTCCCGCGCGAAGCCTCGATCCTGTGCGCGGCCGGCATGTTGCAGACGGATCTGCGCCACGACTATGTCCGGTCCTGCGCGGCCGCGTTCTCGGTCGACGGCCTGGACCGGGAGCGGCTCGCCGGGCTTCTCGCGGCGATGGAGGAAGGGGCCGGCCGGCCGCTGGCCGCCGAGGGGATCCCGCCCGACCGGCGCCGCCTGGTTCATGCGCTCGACCTCCGCTATACTGGGGCAGTACCATGAGGTTCGGGTGGACGATATCGACCGCGAGGCGCTGGCGGCCCTCGACCTGGACGCCATCGCCGATTCGTTCCACGCTGCCCACGATCGGCTATACGGCTATCATCTGGGTGACACCGAGACCGGGATCGAGCTGGTCAATCTTCGCCTGATCGCCCACGGCGTCACCGACAAGCCCCGGCCATCGCGCCGCCGGGCGCCCGGCGGCGCGGACCCGCGTAAGGGCAGCCGTCCGGTCTATCAGCCCGACGCGGAGACCTTCGCGGAGGTCCCGGTCTTCGACGGCGAGGCGCTGGCGCCGGGCTTCGAGGCCGCTGGGCCAGCGATCGTCGAGACGGCGTTGACGACGACCTTCCTGCCCGCGGGCTTCGAACTCGCCGTCGACGGGCTCGGCACGCTGATGCTCAGCGAAAGCCGGCGATGAGCGTCGCGGTCGATCCGATCACGGCCTCGGTCATCGGCCGCCGGCTGAAGTCGATCACCGGGGAGATGGGGTTGACGCTGCTCCGCACCACCCGTTCGCCGATCCTGAACGAGGCGCGTGACTTCGTCACCGGACTCTACGACGAGAACGGCGACATGCTGGAGCAGACCGAATACATCCCGGTGCTCGCCTTCGCGCTTGAGCCGGTGTGCAAGCGGATCTTCGAATTCTTCGGCCCCGACATCCATCCGGGCGACGTGATCCTGCACAACGACGTCTTTTCCGGCGGCAACCAGAACAACGATGTCGCCGCCTTCCGGCCGGTCTTCGCCGAGGGCACGCTGGTTGCCTGGGCGGCCTGCAAGGGCCACCAGGCCGACATCGGCGGCGCGGTCGCCGGCGGCTACAACCCCGATGCTCGCGAGGTCTGGCAGGAGGCGCTGCGCATCCCGCCGCTGAAGGTCTACGACCGCGGCGTGCGGCGCGAGGACATCTGGCGGATGATCTTCGCCAACATCCGCTATTCGATCGTCGAAGACGACATCAAGGCGCAGATCGGCGGCACGGCGCTGGGCGAGCGCGGCGTGGTCGAACTCATCGAGCGCTACGGGCTTGAGTCCTTCCGTGCCCACAAGGCGTTCCTGTTCGACAGCACCGAGATGCAGGTGGCCGCCGAGATCGAGGCGATCCCGGACGGCCGCTACCGGGGCGAAAGCACGGTCTTCTACGACGGCGTCAGCGACGGGTCCGAGATGCGCATCGCGCTCGAGGTCGCGGTCGACGGCGGCACGGTCACCTTCGACTTTACGGGCTCGTCGGCGCAGACGCCGGGCTTTGTCAATGCGCCGTTCGCGGCCACCGCATCGGCAGTCATGCTGAGCTTCCTGATGCTGATCGACCCCGAGGTGCCGCATAACGCCGGCATCCAGCGGCGGGTGAAGATCTTCAATCCGGAGGGCTCGTTCCTGAACGCCGCCTTCCCGGCGGTGACCACCTTCGGCAATTCGATCGCCGGCCCGACCTCGGATGCGATCATGCGCGCCTTCGCTCAAGCCGTGCCCGGGATGGTGAGCGCCGGCTGGAACCGGTTCCTGGGCTTCGCGGGTCATCGGCACCGATCCGCGCCACGACAGGGCCTATGTCGATATCCTGTTTCTCGCGCTCAAGGGCGGCTCGGGCGCGACCTGGATGGCCGACGGCTACGACCATATCGGGCTGATCAACTGCGCCGGCGGGATCCTCGCCCAGGACTACGAGATGTTCGAGATCCAGAACCCGCATCTGCTGGAACGCCACGAGTACCTGACCGATTCGGCGGGCCCGGGTCGCTGGCGGGGCGGGCTGGGCACAGAGACCGTCTTCAGGATCGACGGCGCCGGGGTGACGGCGGTCGCCTTCGGTGACGGCATTGAGGAGGAAGAGCGCGCCTTCGGCCTGTTCGGCGGCGGGCCGGGATGTCTCAACGAAGCCGTCTTCCGCTTGCCGGACGGTACCGGGCGCCGGCCCAAATCCAAGGAGATCGTCCGCGGCCTCTCGCCCGGCACCATCTTCCGCCAAGTCGCCGGCGGCGGCTATGGCGACCCACACGAGCGCCCGGCCGAGACCGTCGCCGCCGAAATCCGCGACGGCGTCATCTCCAGGCAGGCGGCCGAGAAGACCTACGGCGTCGTCCTGACGCCCGACGGGTTCGCGATCGACAAGGCGGCCACCGCCCGGCGGCGCGGCTAGATCCTCCCCCCTTTGATCCCGCAGTTCGGACGGCATGGCCGACTTGCGGGGGGGGCGGCCCGGGTCCGCCGCGAAGGATGTGCGGAAAAACTTTGCCTTCGGAGCGCCGGCGTCCCATATTGTCGCTGGGTCGTCGCCAGAGCGTCGCATCAGCGGCGCATCGTATGGTCGGCCCCGTACCGTTTCCCCTCAGAAGTCGGTAGTGCTAAAGCCGCCGGGGGGCAAGGCCGGGCGGTCGCAACCTGTTGATTGGAAAAGACATGACACGTGGAACCGTCAAGTGGTTCAACTCCGCCAAGGGCTTCGGCTTTATCCAACCCGATGATGGTTCGAAGGACGCCTTCGTTCATATTTCGGCCGTGGAGCGCGCCGGGCTTTCGAGCCTCGCAGAAGGCCAAGTCGTCAGATTCGAGCTGCAGGAGGGCCGGAACGGCAAGACCTCGGCAGAGAATCTTTCGATCGTCGAGTAGCGATCCTCACCCAAGATGGGAGCCTGCTCGCGCGGGCTCCTCATCGAGGCCCGCCCCCGGAACGGCAAACCGCTTCCGCGCTCGCCGGGGAACAAACGTCACGCGGACGAAGACGCCTCGTGACCCGTTGGTCGGTCATTCGAATCGGAGCGCAAGACCACGCACTCACACCGAATTCCGCCCGAATTCCGCAGTGGGCAAGCCGTTCATTTCGTCAAGCGCGCGGCGAACGCGGGCGCTCTGCTCTGCCTGCGGGCGACTTCCGGGTCGCCGGCAGGCTCCCGGAGCGTTCGGGGAATGATCGGTATCGCTCGGAGTCGGTGCGCGATAATCGCCGTCGCGTCGCGGTCGAAGGCGACATGTCGCCGCTGCGACAGGGCTCCGGACCTCCCTCAATTCCTTCATCTCGTTCGCCGTAACCGCCTGCGGAGTTTGAGTTTCAAACACCGTCGGCCATTGGAGGTGAGAGTTCATGAACACGAAGCGACGACCGCGACTGAACCGTCACTCTTCGCTGGTGTTTCTGATCTGCCTGTCGATAGTACCGAGTACAACCGTTGCCCAACCGGGCGGCGGTGAGATCCCGAAAAACGCACATTCGAAGTCCTATGGCGGCAGTTGGGAGTGCGACCGCGGCTATCGCGAGGCCGACGGACGCTGTGTGGCGGTCAAAATGCCGCCCAATGCATATCCCACCCGTGCCTCCTTCGGCCGCGGCTGGAACTGCAAGCGGGGGTTTCGGGCCGTCGGCGCCGGGTGCGTGGCCATCACCGTGCCCGCCAACGCCTTCTTGAACCCGCATGGCGATCGGTGGGAGTGCGAGCGCGGGTATCGACGAATCGGCGAGGGATGCGCCGTCGTCGTCGTCCCGCGCAACGGATACCTGTCCGAATCGTCCTATAGCCGGGGATGGAAATGCGAACGCGGCTATCGGGTGACAGGCGAGGCATGTCTGGCGATAGCCCTGCCAAAGAACGCCCACCTCGATCGCTCCGGAAACCGCTGGGACTGTGACCGCCCCTATCGGAAGCAGCAAGGTCGGTGCATCCTGCCGGATTGAGCCGTCTTTGCGGATGCGAGGCGGATGCCGCGTTGATTCATTCGAGTGACGCTATGCGCGCGGCCTTGCGCCCCGATCCGGTGCGGATCGACTGGCGATCGTGATCGCTCGGGGCAAGGCGGTCCAGCGCTCCAGTGCCGTCCCGGTCGCGGGCGGCTACCGTGTGACCGGCCGCTGGAGCTACGCCAGCGGCATCCGCAACGCGACCTGGCTCGACGGCCATGCGCGGGTCTACAAGCCCGACGGCGCCCCGAAATCGACCGGCGACGGCAGGCCAATGCTCAGAACGACGCTGTTCCCCGCATCCAGCGCGCAGATCATCCCGGTCTGGGAGGTAATCGGCCTGCAAGGCACCGGCAGCGACGACTACGCGGTCGAGGATCTGTTCGTGCCCGAGGCCTGTACCTACACCCGCGATCTGGCCCGCGACCGGCACAGGCCGGGCCCGCTGCACCGGATCGCCCAAACGGCGTTCTACGGCATGGCGTTCGCAAGCGTCGCGCTCGGCATCGGCCGGGCGAGCCTGGATGCCTTCATCGCGCTCGCGGCCGGGAAAACGCCGGCCTACACCGCGACAAGATTGCGCGACAACGCCGCGGTCCAGCTCGAAGTCGCCCGCTGCGAGGGCCATCTCGGCGCCGGGCAGGCGTTCCTGGTCGAGATGATGTCCGAGCTGTGGGAGACCGTCTGCCGGGACGACGAATTTTCGGTCGACCAGCGGGCGCGGCTCCGGATCGCCTGCACCTACGCCAGCGAGCGCGCCCGCAAGGTGGTCGACTACGCCTACCATACCGCCGGCGCCGGGGCGGTCCTGCGGCGCAACCCGTTCGAGCGGCGGTTCCGCGACATGCACGCCGTCGCCCAGCAGATTCAAGCCGCGCCGTCGAATTTCGAGCACGCCGGCATGGCGCTGCTCGGGCTGGAGCCCGGCGCACGGGTCTGAGCGGACGGCGGCGGCGGCCACGTCCGTTGGCTCGGACACCCGCCTACACCCCTTGCGGAAGACTCTTAATGCGCACCCTGGTAATGTGCACCCTGGCTCAAATCCACGACCTTCTCTTTCCGAAGCTCATGTCCAACGAAATCCGTCCCGCCGAGACCAAGAACCCGTTGGAAGCCGTGGCGTGAAGTACCGTGCGGTCTTACCTTCATGAAAACGCGCGTTACACCGCTGCGAAGCGTTCCACCGCGATCTGCCCGGCGCGTTCCCGAGCCTGCCAAAGATCGTAGGCCATCTGCATCCCCAACTATGTCTCGGGCGTTGGGCCGAAGGGCCTTCGACGGCCTTATCGCCAACTTCACCGAAATCCCTGCACCTTCATTCACGAGTTCCGAAAGCGCTTGCCGTGTGACATCCAGCCCTTCGGCCCCGGCTGAGATCGAGCGCCGCCAGGATGTCGCGCAGCCTCTCCACATACGCCGGCGCCACACGCCGCGTCGTTTTGCTGCCTCTCTGTGGAAGCGGCGATCCGCAAATTTCCCGGTGGGGTCACGAATTTGGTGAAACTTGAAGGACGGCGTAGTCTCAGAGTGACAACAACCACCCAACCGGCGGCTTGTGGCGCACAGCCGATCGGAGAAAGGAGATGGAGAATTGATTGATATGACATATAGAAGCGGAGCGCCGCCAAGAATTGAACGTCTCGCGGTCAAGAATTTTCGTGCTCTTCAAGACATCAATATAAAGAAGATAACACCGCTCACCGTTCTCTTGGGTCCTAATGGCAGTGGAAAATCCACGGTTTTCGACGTCTTTGCGTTTCTAGCCGAATGCTTCGAGAACGGCTTGCGGCGGGCCTGGGACAAGCGCGGCAGAGCGAAAGAGCTTAAGTCGCGCGGCCAAGATGGCCCTGTTTTGATCGAAATCGCCTATCGCGAACGAAAAGGGATGTCCCTTATAACCTATCATCTCGAAGTGAAAGAAATAGACGGTCGCCCCGTTGTGTCCGTGGAATGGCTCGGTTGGACGCGAGGGAGCGGGTCAGGGCGACCCTACAAGTTTCTGAAATATGCTCGTGGGAAAGGACAGGTTATATCCGGCGAGCAGCCGGACGCAGAGGCCGAGCGGATCAAGGTGCCGCTGAGTTCTCAAGATACCCTTGCGGTCAACGCGCTGGGGCAATTGGCGGCCCATCCCCGGGTCGTTGCGCTCAGAAACTTCATCATGGGCTGGCATGTGTCCTATCTCTCATCCGAGGACGCCAGGGGGCAGCCGGAGAGCGGGCCGCAGGAGCGTCTGAGCAAGACCGGGGATAATCTCGCCAACGTGATTCAGCACCTGTCCGACGAGCATCCGGATCGTCTGAACGATATTTTCAGGAAGCTCGGGTCAAGGATTCCGCAGATACAAGACGTGAGAGCAGATTCTATGCCGGACGGTCGGCTCCTGCTGCGGATCAAGGATGCCCCGTTTGCTGAGCCGGTCATGGCCCGTTTCGCATCGGACGGAACGCTCAAGATGCTCGCCTACCTGATCTTGCTGCACGACCCGGTCCCGCCTCCGTTCATCGGTATCGAGGAGCCGGAGAACTTTCTGCACCCCCGTCTCCTCCACGGCTTGGCGGAAGAATGCGGAGAGGCAACGCTCAAAACACAGATCCTCGTGACTACCCATTCACCGTTCTTTCTTAACGCACTGCGACCCGAAGACGTGCGTGTTCTGTGGCGCGACGACAAAGGCTTCACGCAATGTCACGCCCTGAGCGAAGACCGGAAGGTCAACAAATTCATGGACGCCGGCGCCCAACTGGGCGATCTCTGGATGGAAGGGCAATTCGGGGTCGGGGACCCGCTGACCGAAGGCGGAAGGCCGGTACGCAAGGGAGGCGGCAACTGATATGCAAGTCTCTAATCTTGAGTTTCTTGTGGAAGAGGTATCCATGGAGAATTTCCTCAAAGCCGTCCTGCCCAAAATGCTTCCTGAAGAAATTACTTTCCAAATTCATCCTCATCAGGGCAAGCGGGCGCTGCTGCGCAAGCTTGGAGATCGTCTCAAGGGGTATGCTCAATGGTTGCCGGAAGACTATCGTATCGTTGTCATCGTTGACCGCGACGGAGAAGACTGCGAGGCGCTCAAGTCCGATCTGGAGCGGATCTGCAAGAATGCCGGGCTCCGATCGAGACGGGCCGCGGATGGTCCCGACTGGCAAGTCGTGACAAGAATCGCGGTCGAGGAATTGGAGGCATGGTATTTCGGCGACTGGTCGGCGGTATGCGCAGCCTATCCGAAGGTGTCGCCGAATACTTCGAAACAAGCGGCCTACCGGAAGCCCGACGCAATCGCGGGCGGGGCCTGGGAAGCATTTGAACGCATCCTGAAACGGAACGGTTATTTCAAGCAAGGGCTACCCAAAACGGAAGTTGCCACGGCGGTCGGTTCTTATTTCGATCCAGTGGTAAACCGGTCCTACAGCTTCAAGGTTTTCCGGGATGCTATCTGTGAGGCCGCTTCGTGAGCCGCGTCACGGAAAGCGGCATCAAGGAAAATGAACCGCCCCGGGGTTTTGCGGAGGCTCCAACTTGTGAGAGGAAGGAGATATTATGGGAACCCATTCGCCACGATATCCGGCGGAAGTTCACGAGCGAGCTGTCCGTCCGGTTTCGGATCATCAGGGCGATCACGGCTCGCAATGGGGAGCGATCAAACTCGATTGCCGGCCAGATCGGCTGCACGGCGGGACGCCGCGCAGATGGGTCCGGCAGGCGGAGCGCGATGAGGGGGTGAGCGGGGCCGACGAGCCTGGATCAGGCGCGGCTTCGTGAGCTCGAGATCGTCCACCGCGTCCAGAAAGAACCAGCCCGGCTCATTCCCGTCGGTTTGCCAAGCTTCGAGATGCGTCGGTTCACGAGGCTGACCAACGGCTTCTCCAAGAAGATCGAGAACCATCTGTACATGCTCTCGCTCTACCTCACGCACTACAACTTCGTGCGCATCCACAGGACGCTGAAAGGCGACCCGGCGATGGCGGCGGGCGTATCGGAAACGCTGCGGGACATGGAATGGATCGTCGGGCTGATCGACGCGCGGGCGACAAAGCCGAGGCGCCCCGCCACCTGCCGCCAAGCGGCAGATTTCAAACTGAGATACTACCCTCCGCCGCCGTCCCTTGCGTCTTGCAATAGATATCCCGCCAATTGGAGCTACAGTGCGTTGGATCTCATCCCTCGCGCCGGACGTTTTTTCTTTCGGTCCGACCGTTGTTTCTTGAGAAAGAAATACCAGAACGAATATCAGCAGCAGGAGAAAACCCATTATGGTCTTGGCCGCCCGGCGCCCGGTGGGTCTGCATGTTTTGCGGCGCCAACGAAAAATCACAAGAAGTACGCAATCGAGTATCAGCCAAGCCTTATGCGTCCCTGTCAGTCCGCCGCTCTGATACGGCAGGAACCGAATCAGCACGATTACCAAGACGGCGACCGGCGCGACGACAATGGCGACCCAGCTCGTGACAGCCATCGGCAGGCTTTGCCATCCGTCATGCAGGCCGCGCCGAGATAGACGATCACTATCGGCAGGGTGGTCATTGCCGTGCGCGCGCAGCGCGCCGACTCGTTGATCGAGCCGATAAGCTGTTCGAGGTAACCGTCCGCCGCCGGCGCCCCGCCGCCGATTGGCTGTCGTTGCAGGCCGTTGGTCCTATGCAGCGTTCAGGACATATGGGACGGTTGGGTCTGTTCGGCAGCGCAGGGCCGGCGCGATGGGAAGGACCCGAGCGGTCGTGGCGGTCATGGGCGCATGTCCAGCGCGTGGCCCCGGTTGACGAACCGGAGGTCGAATGCGGCGCGGTGGTTGAGGGTCTTCGAATAGACGCCGGCCTTCGCCATCATCTCGAAGAAGGCCTGCAGCCGCGCCTCGGTCATCGCGCCGATGCCGAGCTCCGGCGCATCGCCCGAGTCGACGATGCCATGCTCCTTCATCTTGGCGATGCCGTAGGCGATCTGGTTCCCGGTCATCTCCGGGTTCTCGGCCAGGATCAGCCGGTTTCCGGGGCGCGGGTCGCCGTAGAGATAGCTGTACCAGCCCTCGATCGAGGCGTTGACGAAGGCCTGGACGACCTTCGGCCTGTTCGCCGCCAGCGCCTGGGAGACCGTCACCAGGGTCGAATAGCTGGGCCAGCCCGCATCGGCCACCAGAAAGACCCGGGCCTCGATCCCTTCGCGCGCGAGCATGAAGGGCTCCGATGTCACATAGCCCTGCTGGATCGCCTGCTTGTCGACCAGGAATGGCGCCGTCTGGAAGGTGTAGGGCCGGATCTGCGCGTCGGTGAAGCCGAACTTGAACTTCAGGTAGCGCCACCAGGTCTCGCGGGTGTCGGCCGAGATCATGATCGGCCTGCCCTTCATCGAAGCGATCGAGCGATGGGCGCTGCCGGGATGGACGAGCAGAACCTGCGGGTCCTTCTGGAAAAAGGCCGCAACGGTCACCATCGGGATGTCGTTGAGCACGAAATTGATCGCCTGAGCGTTATTCGAGATCATCGCGGCATCGAGCGCACCGGCCGCGAGTCGATGGGCGACATTGACCATCGGCCCGCCCTCGCGGATCTCGACATCCAGCCCGTACTTGGCATAGCGGCCCTCGGCCAGCGCCTGGTAGAAGCCGCCATGCTCGGCCTCGGCCTTCCAGTTGGTCCCGAAGACGAGCTTTTCGGCGGCGGCGGCCGTTATCAGCATGAACGCCCCGACGAACCACGCCAGAGCCGTGCAAGATCGGCTAACTCCGCTCATTCCCAATCCGCCACCCCAACCCGCCGCGCCACGATCGGTCGCGACACTACCGGCCGATTGCCGCCCGGACAACAAAGCCCGAACCGGTTGCGCGAACGCGACTTCTCCTTCCGCCCGGCCTGCGTCTTGACCGATATTCCGCTCGCCGCCGATGCGCCGGACTTCTTCGGCGCGGATGATTTCCGCACGACCTGCCAGGTCGCTGCCATCGCCCCGGGCAAACATATAGTGAACAAGCGTACGGTCTACGGCGCCGAGACGATCGCCCGGCGGGCACGGGCTCAGGGAGTGGCCGCCGCTGGCCGGCGGCGGCGTGGCGGTTCCGGTCCGCTTTGCGTCCATTCGCCGCCCGCAGCCGGACAATTGGCTTTAGACAATTGGCTTTACAAGTCGATCCCGCCCTGATTTGGTCCTTTCAGGACAATTCCTCTGAGAGGCGAAAATGAAAAAGCTCCCGATCGCCGTTGCGGGCGCCGCGGTGCTGATGATCCCGCTTGCCGGGCTCGCGCCGCCGGCGGCCGCCCAGGACGTCACGCTGCGCATGCACACCTTCATCCCGCCGGTGGCCAACCCGTCGAAGACCTTCCTGATCCCCTGGGCCGCGAAGATCGGCGAGGCTTCGGGCGGCAAGCTCAAGGTCCAGCCCTTCTGGGCGATGCAGCTCGGCGGCAAGGCCACCCAGCTTCTCGATCAGGCGCGCGACGGGGTGGTCGATATCGTCTGGGCGCTGCCGGGCTTCACCCCGGGCCGGATGCCGCGGGTCGAGCCGTTCGAGCTGCCGTTCGTACACAAGGATGCGCTATCGACGACCCTGGCGATGCAGGACTACCAGCAGAAGCACCTGATGACGACCGACCTGAAGGACTATCGCCCGCTCCTGCTGCACGTACATGCCGGTTTTCTTTTCCAGACCAAGAAGCCGATCCGGACCATGGCCGACCTCAAGGGGCTGAAGATCCGCGCCGCCTCGCGCGGCGGGGTGTGGCTCCTGGAGGCGCTGGGCGCCACGGGCATGGGGCTTCCGCTGCCGCGCATCCCACCCGCGCTGTCCAAGGGCGTCATCGACGGCGTCACCCTGCCCTACGAGATCGCGCCGGCGGTCAAGACCCCGGACCTCGTCAGCCATTTCTCCAAACTGTCCGGTCCGCAGCCGCGGCTCGGCACCAACGTGTTCACCTTCCTGATGAACAAGGCGAGCTACAACCGCCTGCCGCGCGAGCTCAAAGGGGTGATCGACGCCAATTCGGGCCGCAACATCGCGCGTGCGGCCGGGCAGAACTGGGTCGATATCGAAGAGCCGGGATTGAAGGTCGTTCAGTCGCGCAAGAAGAACAAGTTCTACACCATAGCGCCGGCTGAGGTCGCCAAGATGAAGGAAGCGGCAAAGCCGGTCTTCGACCGTTGGTTCAAGGAAATGCAGAAAATCGGTGTCGACGGCCCGGCGTTGCTGACCGATGCCCGCGCGCTGATCGACAAGTACTCGAAATAAGCTGACCCGCCGCCCCGCGGCGCGGGGCGAGAAGACGGCGGCGCGATGGCGGAAGGATCCGAGAACGCGGCCCGGCCCACCGATCCGGTGGGCCGGATCCTTTATCGCATCTCGCGCCTGCTCGCGATCGGCGGCGGGGTCCTGCTGTGCGCGCTCGCGCTGATGACGACGGCGAGCATCACCGGGCGCGCGGCGCTCTCCGAACCGATCCGCGGCGATTTCGAGCTGGCGGCGATCGGCACCGGCATCGCGGTTTTCGCTTTCCTGCCCTGGTGCCAGCTCACCCGCGGCAACGTGATCGTCGACTTCTTCATGAACGGCGCGCCGATCCGCGCCAAGGCGTTCTGCGACGCCGTCGGGGCTGCGCTCTATGTCGCGCTCGGCGGGCTGCTGGCCTGGCGGATGGTCTATGGCGGCATTGACATGTACCGGTATTCGGAAGTCTCCCTGACGATCAATTTTCCGCGTTGGACGACCTTTCCGATCTCGGTGCTCCTGCTGGGCTTCCTCATCGCGGTCGCGATGTACACGGTCTGCCGCAGCGTCGCGGAGATGCGCGCCGGCCGCTTCTTCGACGACCGGCCGACATCCGAGGTCCGATGAGCGGCCTGCTGATCGGAGTCATCGGCTTCGGGGCGCTCCTGGCGCTACTGGCCGTGCGCATCCCGATCGGCATCTCGATGCTGACGGTGGGCGCCGTCGGCTATGTCAGCATCGCCGGGACGACGGCGCTCCTGAGTTACCTGAAGACCGAGACCTACTGGCGGTTCACCAACGACGACCTCTCGGTGGTGCCGCTGTTCCTGCTGATGGGCCAGTTCGCGGCCAAGGCGGGCATCAGCCAGTCGTTGTTCCGCGCGGCGAATGTGTGGCTCGGCCACCGCCGCGGCGGCATCGCGATGGCCGCGGTCGGCGGCTGCGCCGGCTTCGCCTCGATCTCCGGCTCGTCGCTGGCGACCGCGGCGATCATGGGCCAGGTCGCCCTGCCGGAGCTGCGCCGCTACAACTATGCCGGATCGCTGGCGACCGGCGCGCTGGCCGCCGGCGGGACGCTCGGCATCCTGATTCCGCCCTCGATCGTCCTGATCATCTATGCGGTGATGGTCGAGGCGAACGTCGCGACCCTGTTCCAGGCGGCCTTCATCCCGGGCATCCTGGCCGCGATCGGCTATATCCTGGCGATTGCGATCGTCGTGCGCGTCAACCCCGAGGTTGGGCCGGCCGGCGCGCGCGCGGCCGCCGCCGAGCAATGGGCGGCGCTGATCGACATCTGGCCGGTGCTGGTGATTTTTCTGCTGGTGATGGGCGGGATCTATGCCGGCATCTTCACGCCGACTGAGGCCGCCGCGATCGGCGCGGTCGGAACCTTCGTGATCGCCATCACCAAAGGCCGCATGCGCCTGGCGGGCTTCACCGATGCGCTCCTGGGCGCCGCCTCGACGACGGCGATGATCTTTCTGATCCTGCTGGGCGCAGCGGTCTTCAACGCCTTCCTCGGGTTCTCGCAACTACCGATCTTCGCTGCGGACTATTTCCAGAACTCGGGCTTCGCCCCGCAGGTGATCCTGCTGGGCATGATCGTACTTTATCTCGTGCTCGGCTTCGTGATGGATTCGCTCTCGATGATCCTGCTCACGGTGCCGATCTTCTGGCCGATCGTCGCCGGGCTCGACTTCGGGCTGGGGGCCGAAGACCTCAAGCTCTGGTTCGGCATCATTTCGCTGATCGTCGTCGAGGTCGGGCTGATCACCCCGCCGGTGGGGCTCAACGTCTTCGTCATCAACTCGCTCGCCCGCGACATCCCGATGATCGAGACCTTCAAGGGGGTGATCCCGTTCCTCGCCTCGGACGCCGTCCGGGTCGGCATCATCATCGCCTTCCCGGCGCTCACGCTGATCATGCCGCGCCTGCTGGCCGACTGAGCGGTGTTTGGCGTAAGGTTCCGTCCGGCATAGGAGAGCACGCGATGCGCAACGCCCTGACGATCCGCCGGGCTGGCGCCAATCTCGGCGCGGAGGTGAGCGGCGTCGACTTGCGGCGCCCGCTCGATGACGAGACCTTTCATGCGATCCGCGACGCGCTGGCCGAGCACGAGTTGCTGATCTTCCGCGACCAGGACATCGCCTCCGACCGGCTCATCGCCTTCGGCGAGCGGTTCGGCGAACTTTCGATGCATCCCTTCGCACCCCGTGATGCGGACACCCCGACGCTGATCCGCTTCGAGAACGACGAGGACAACCCGCCGTTTGGCACCGATGTCTGGCATTCCGACGAGACCTTCCGCGCAGCACCGCCGATGGCGACCGCGCTGCGCGCGAATGAGGTGCCGGAAGTCGGCGGCGACACCGTCTTCGCCAGCATGTCGGCGGCCTATGACGGGCTGTCCGAGCGGATGAAAACCCTGATCTCGGGCCTCGAGGCGATCCACGACATCAAGCCCTTCCGGGCGCTGTTCGGCGACGGCGAAGAGGATCGCAAGGCGCTGGCCCATTTCGAATCGCTTTATCCGCCGATGGTCCATCCGGTCGTCCGCGTCCATCCGGTAACGGGGCGCAAGGTGCTGTTCGTCAACCCGCAGTTCACCATCCGCATCAAGGACATGGACGAGCGCGAGAGCCGGTCCCTGCTCGATACCCTGTTCTACCAGGCGCTGATCCCGGAATATCAGTTCCGCCACCGCTGGCGGCCGCACACCCTGGCCTTCTGGGACAACCGCTCGGTCCAGCACTACGCCGTCCACGACTACTGGCCGCAGCGCCGGATCATGGACCGGGTAACGATCAGGGGCGACCGGCCTGAGGGCGTCGGGCGCGCCGACCCGGCCACGGTGCAAAAGGCGAAATCGACCATCCGGGGCGCGGTCGCCCACGGCGGCCACCGCCCGATCTATGACGCCGAAGCGAGGCGGAGCTGAGACGGCAGGGCGCGCCGGCGGCGGCCGGATCCCTCGAACGCTACCGCCACGGCCCGTCGGCGCCGTCTTCGCCGCCGCCGACAATCTTCCCCGGATTCATCAGGTTATCCGGATCGAGCGCCGCCTTGATCGCGCGCATCACCGCGACGGCCTCGCCGCCGTGCTCGGCCTCCAGAAACTTGCGCTTACCGTAGCCGACGCCGTGTTCGCCGGTGGACGTTCCGCCCATGGCGAGCGCGCGGGCGACCAGGCGGTCGTTGACCCTCGTGGCGGCGGCGAGATCGGCCTCGTCGTCGGGGTCGAGGACGAAGTCGACATGGAAATTGCCGTCGCCGACATGGCCGACGATGGGGGCGAGCAAATCGGTTTCGGCGATGTCCACGCGGGTCTCGGCAATGCATTCGGCCAAGCGCGAGATCGGCACGCACACATCCGTCGGCCAGCCGCGCTTGCCGGGCGACAAGGCCATGTTGGCGTAGTGGGCGTCATGGCGGGCCTGCCAGAGTTTCGTGCGTTCTTCCTGGCGGGCGGTCCATTGGAATTTTTCCCCGCCGCGGGCGGCGGACAGCGCCTGGACGGATTCGGCCTGCTCGGCGACGGAGGCCTCCGAGCCGTGGAACTCGAAGAACAGGACCGGGCTCTCGGGCAGGTCGGTCCTGGCCCATTTGTTGAGAGCGGCGATCTGCACCTCGTCGGCGAGCTCGATGCGGGCGACGGGGATGCCGGACTGGATGGTCTCGATGCAGGTCGCGACGGCCTCATCGACGCTCGGGAACGGGCAGATGGCGGCCGAGACCGCTTCCGGGATGCCGTAGAGCCTGAGCGTGACCCCGACAATTATCCCGAGCGTTCCTTCGGAGCCGACGAAGAGGCGCGTGAGGTCGTAGCCCGCCGATGATTTTCGCGCGCGCCCGCCGGTCCGGATCATCCGTCCGTCGGCCAGGACGACGGTGAGCCCCAGCACGTTCTCGCGCATGGTGCCGTAGCGCACGGCGTTCGTGCCGGACGCCCGGGTCGCCGTCATGCCGCCGATGGTTGCATTGGCGCCCGGATCGATCGGGAAGAACAGGCCCGTGTCGCGCAGGTACTCGTTGAGCTGCTTGCGTGTGATGCCGGGCTCGACCCGGACATCGAGATCGGCCTGGTTGACCTCGACCACCCGGTTCATGTGCGAAAAATCGATCGAGACGCCGCCGCGCAGCGCGGCCACATGGCCCTCGAGCGAGGTGCCGACGCCAAACGGGATCATCGGCACGGCCTTCGCTGCGCACGCCTCGACGACGGCGACCACCTCCTCGGCCGATTCCGGAAACACGACCGCATCGGGTGGATGGCCCTCGTGGTGGGACTCGTCGCGCCCGTGCCGGTCGAGCACGGCCGGGTTGGTGCTTACCCGATCGCCCAATAGCGCGCGCAGCTCATCGATGATGCCGCTTGCCGGAACCCTGCCGTCCATTTGCCCGCCTCCCGATCATATGCGCGTGGACTCCGCGGTCCGGTCGCCGACGAACATGCAGCCCGGCATGTGGGTGATCGCAAGGCTCGGGCGTGCGTTCAGGATAGCCTCATGCGGGGTGACGCCGCAGGCCCAGAAGACCGGGATCTTGCCGTCCTCGACGGTCACCGGCCGGCCATATTCGGGGGAGGCGAGATCGGCGATGCCGAGCGCCGCGGGATCGCCCGCATGGATCGGCGCGCCGTGCGCCATCGGGTAGCGGCCGGTCACCTCGGCCGCGCGCCCGGCATCCTCGGGCGTGAACGGGCGCATCGAGACCACAATCGGGCCGTGGAAGGACCCCGCCGGCACGGTCTGACGGCTGGTGCGGTACATCGAGACGTAGCCGGTCTCGACGATGTGCTGGATCAGCAAGCCTTCGCGGTGCAGCGCCTCTTCGGCGATGAACGAGCAGCCGAGCAGGAACGTCACCAGGTCGTCGCGCCACAGATCGGCGATCGCGGTCGGCTCGCCGACCAGCGCGCCGTCGCGAAAGACGCGATAGCGCGGCAAGTCGGTGCGCACGTCTGCGCCCGGCGCGGTCTCCCGCGGCTCGGGGTCGCCGGGCGCCAGCACCTCCAGGATCGGGCACGGACCGGGGTTGCGCACGCAGAAATCGGCGAAGTCCGCCGCCTCGGCCTCCGGCAGGATCACCATGTTGGCCTGCACGCGGCCCGGTGCATGGCCCGAGCTCGGGCCGGCAAAGCCGTCCTCGCGGCAAAGCCTGCGGAACTCGGCCGGATCGGCCACGCAGGGGATCTTCTCGGTCGTCATCGACTCCTCGCGCTTCCGCCGCGCTCTCCAGTTATACGACGCCCGCGGACGAAGACAAACCTCGACCACCGCCGATCCGTTAGTGATATAGAGTGCTCCGCGTCCGTCAGTCCGCCCGGGCGCGCCGACGGGAACGAGAATCGATGGCTGGCATCTGGGGCAAGATCATCGGCGGCGCGGCGGGCCTTGCCCTCGGCGGACCGCTGGGCGCGCTGGTCGGTGCGGTTGCCGGCCATGCCGTGGACAAGCTGCGCGGCGGGGCGACCGAGGGACCGGAGTCCACCCGCGAGACCGCGTTCACCATCGCGGTCATCGCGCTCAGCGCAAAGATGGCCAAGGCCGACGGCCATGTCACGCGCGACGAGATCGCCGCCTTCCGCCGGCTGTTCCACGTCCCGCCCGAGGAGCTCAAGAATGTCGGCCGGGTGTTCGATCTCGCCCGCAAGGACGCGCGCGGCTTCGAGCCCTATGCGCGCCAGGTCGCGCGCATGTTCGCCTCTAACCCGGCGGTGCTGGAGGAGTTGCTGGATGCGTTGTTCTATATCGCCAAGGCGGACCGGGTGATCCATCCGGCCGAGCTCGACTATCTGGCGCGGGTGGCCGAGCTGTTCGGCTTCGACGCGGCCACCTTCAACCGGATCCACGCAAGCCACGCCGACGCGGGCGAGACCGACCCTTACGCAATCCTCGGCGTCGACCCGCAGGCAGACGATTCCGCGGTGCGCAAGGCTTGGCTGCGGCTTACGAGGGAGAACCACCCCGACCGGCTGACCGCGCAGGGAATGCCGGACGACTTCATCGAGATCGCGACCGAGCGCATGGCGATGATCAACGCCGCCTGGGACACGGTCCGAAAGCAGCGCGGGCTGCGCTGACATCCCCTGGGAGACATCGGCCGAGGCGCGGTTGCAACATTTTGCCGCACCTGTTTGATATTTGATGCCTTTTGACCTTGACGAATAATCCGGTCCGCAGTATCTGCTCTGCATCCTAACTTCTGGAGAAGGATACAATGTCGACGAAGTCCGAACTCGCCTCACTATTGAGGGTGAGCAAAGCGTCCCCGTTCCGGACGTGCCAGTGGCCCTACGGCGAACCCGGCAAAGAGGGCTTTCGCTTTTGCGGCAGGAAGACCTTCGACACCTTCTCCTATTGCGCCGATCATGTGAAGATGGCCTATCGCGAGCCGGAAAATCGGCGCGACCGGTCGTCCGACCACCGGCGCAGCGCAGCGTAGGGTCGCGCCGCCTCCATAGCCGACACCGCCTTCGCCGCGCCCGCTGGCGCGCAATTGGCCGCGGTGACGGGCGACGGTGAGTCCAGCCGAACCGACGGCGGCACGGTGGTCGAGACGCCGTCGCCGAACCACGGCGCGCGTTCCGAGTCCGAGCCGATCGATTTGGTCGTGCTGCATTACACCGGCATGCAATGCGCACGGGCCGCGATCGAGCGGCTGTGCGATCCCGCGTCCGGCGTGAGCGCGCACTACCTGATCGAGGAGGACGGCGCGGTCTATCGCATGGTCGAAGAGTCCCGGTGCGCTTGGCATGCTGGCGTAGCGTCGTGGATGGGCGCGACAGACATCAACGACCGCTCGATCGGGATCGAACTCGTCAACCCGGGCCACGCGTTCGGCTACCGCCCGTTCCCCGAAGCCCAGATGGCCGCGCTGGAGACGCTGCTGGCCGGTGTCCTCGCCCGCCACGAGATCGCGCCCAGCCGCGTTATCGGCCACTCGGACATTGCGCCGGTACGCAAGCAGGATCCGGGCGAACTGTTCGACTGGCGGCGCTTGGCGCAGTCCGGCCTCGCCTTCTGGCCTCGCTCGAGCCCGGCGGCCGCACCGCCGGACGCGGCCGCCGCACGGACGCTGCTTGAACGGTGCGGCTACGGGCTCGAGCCCGGGGAGGACTCCCTGATCGCCGGCCTGACCGCCTTTCAGCGCCGGTTCCGCCCGGCGCGCTGCGACGGCCGGCTCGACGATGACACCATGGGGCTGCTGGCCGCGGTTGCCGATCAACTGCGTTGACGAACCGGCCGCGCGTGGTCACTTTCGTGGGGTCAGGCGGCCGGATGGTCACCTCCCGTGTTCGCGCGGGGGGAGGAAAGTCCGGGCTCCACGGAAACACGGTGCCGGGTAACGCCCGGCGGGGGCGACCCCAGGGAAAGTGCCACAGAGAGCAGACCGCCAGCCCGCCGCAAGGCCGGCCGGCAAGGGTGAAAGGGTGCGGTAAGAGCGCACCGCATCGCCGGCAATGGCGATGGCAGGGCAAACCCCACCGGGAGCAAGACCGAGTAGGGGCGATCGCGGGTTCGAGCCGCAGGCGGGTTTTCGCGCCATCGCCCGGGTGGGTCGCGCGAGGCGTCCGGCAACGGGCGTCCCAGATGAATGGCCATCCCCTGCATGCAGGGACAGAACCCGGCTTACAGGCCGCCTGACGTTTCGCGCCCGCCGCCGACGCCCCAATCCCGGCGGCGCTCTACTTGGCCCGCGCGGCCCGCCGCGAATTGAACATTACAAGAACATAAATTAGACACAATTGCAGCCGATCATTAACCGGCGGCGCGCCGGTACGGATTTTCGACGGCTGGGCGATCCGTGTGGCGAAGTGTTTCAAGGATCCGGAAAACCCATATTTTGCTTTGAGTTTACTATTATACCCATTGACGCCCATATTTTCCCATGATAGACCATCTAGTCCCATGCAGACAGGTGAGAAGCGTGGCACCGTCCGTCGCAGGTCCCACCGACGTGAACGGGTCTTGGAGGGAAGAGGTTGACCGCCTTTGTGTCGACCTACGTAAACAAGATCGATCGCAAGGGCCGTGTATCGGTGCCGGCGCCGTTCCGCGCCGCGCTTTCGGGGTCGGGCTTCCAGGGATTGATCGCCTATCCCTCGCTGCGCCAGCCGGCGGTCGAGGCCTTCGGCCGCGACGTGCTGGACCGGCTGAATGCGAGCCGGATCAGCCGGTCGCTGGAGGGCGGCGACTTCGCGCAGGTCCTGCTGGGCGGCGGCGACCCGCTGGTCGAGGCGGTGATGGCAATCATCCATGAGCTGCCCTTCGACGGCGAGGGGCGCGTGGTCATGCCCGCGGCGCTGGTCGGCCATGCCGGGATCGAGGATCAGGCGGCTTTCGTCGGGCGCGGCAATCGGTTCCAGATCTGGGCGCCGGCCGCCTTCGAGGCCCATCAGCAAGAGACCCTCGCGGAGTTGCGCGACCGCATCGCCCGGAACGAGGGGCCGCAGGGGGCCGGACCGTGAGCGCTCCGGCCCATGTCCCGGCGATGCTGGCCGAGGTGACAGCCGCGATCGCACCGCGCGACGGCGCGATCTACGTCGACGGCACCTTCGGCGCCGGCGGCTACAGCCGCGCCTTGCTGGAGACCGCGATGTGCTCGGTCTGCGCCATCGACCGCGACCCGCAGGCGGCCGCCGCGGCGGCCGCCCTGCGCGCGGCGCACGGCAAGCGCTTCGCCCTGATCCAGGGCTGTTTCGGGCACATGGACACGCTGCTCGCCGCACGCGGCATCGCCGATGTCGACGGCATCGCGCTCGATGTCGGCGTCTCCTCGATGCAGATCGACCGGCCGGAGCGCGGGTTCTCCTTCCGCGGCGACGGGCCGCTGGACATGCGCATGTCGGGTGCCGGCCGCTCGGCCGCCGATGTGGTCAACGATGAGCCCGAGGCCGCGCTCGCCGAGATCATTCGCGGCCTCGGCGAGGAGCGCTGGGCGCGCCGCATCGCGCGCGCGATCGTCCGGGCGCGGGGACGCGGCCGGATCACTCGCACGACAGAGCTCGCCGAGATTGTGCGCGCAGCGGCCCGACCCGGGCGCGGTGCGCGCCAGGACGCGATCGATCCGGCGACCCGGACCTTCCAGGCCATCAGGGTCTATGTGAACGACGAAATCGGCGAGCTTTCGCGCGGGCTGGCGGCGGCCGAGACGTTGCTGCGCCCGGGCGGCCGGCTTGCGGTGGTGACCTTTCATTCGTTGGAGGACCGGACGGTCAAGCAGTTCCTTCTCGATCGGTCGGCCGCGCGCGCGCGGCCGTCGCGCCACCGGCCCGATCACCTCGATGCAGGCCGGGGCGAGACCTTCAGGCTGCTGAGCCGGCGCGCCCGCAGGCCCTCGGCGGCCGAGATCGAAGCCAATCCACGGGCCCGCTCGGCGAAGCTGCGCGCGGCCGAGCGCACCTTGGCCCCGGCCAGGGCGCCAATTGGGGAGACAGCGCGGTGAGGCGGCGATCGACCGTCGTCTGCGGTCTCCTCGTCGTGATAACGGGGGCGTTCTCGATCGTCGTGAAAACCGAGGTCCAGGAGCAGGAAGACCGGCTCGAGCGGATCAACCGCGACATCGCCGGCCAGATCGAGACGATCAACGTGCTGCGCGCGGAGTGGAGCTACGTCAACCGGCCGGCCCGGCTGGAGTCCCTGGCCCGCCGCCATCTCGGCCTTCAGGTCGCGACGCCCGCCCAGAAGACAAGGATTTCGGACCTGCCATTCGCCGGGCGGCCCGATGCGCCGGGACCAGCGCCCGCAAAGCGTCCGTCGGGCCCGTTGGTCAAGATCTACGGGCCGTCGTCGATGGCGGTCGGGGGAGTCGGACGATGATCCCGCGGTCCCGCTTCACCGGCGGCGCGATCAGGCTGGACGGTCAGCGCAAGCGGGTTGTCGAGGCCGGCCGCCGCCGGCTTCTGGTCACCGGCGCGATCCTGTGCACGGCATTCGCGGTGATCGCCGTCCGGCTGGTCGGCGTCACAGTGCTGCAGGCCGGGGTCGAGCCGCGCGACAGACCGAGCGCGACGCTGTCCCGCGGCGCGGCGGCGCGCGCGGAGATCACCGACCGAAACGGCGTTGTGCTCGCTGCGAACCTGGCCACGGCGACGCTGATCGCCGATGCGCGGCGCGTTCCCGAGCCCGAGCGCACCGCGGTCGCCTTGAGCCGGGTACTGCCCGATCTCGACCGCGCGGCGATCGCCGCGAAGCTGCGGACGGGGCGTCGCTTCATCGTGCTGCGCCGGCATCTGACGCCCAGGGAGCAGCACGCCGTCAACCGGCTCGGCGTTCCGGGACTCGAATTCAGCCGCGACCAGCGCCGGGTCTATCCGGCCGGCGCCCTGACCGCCCACGCGGTGGGCTTCTCCGATCCCGACGGGCGGGGGCTTGCCGGCATCGAGCACCGCTTCGACCGCGACCTGCGCGTGCGCGGCACGCCGTTGGCGCTGTCGCTCGACATCCGGATTCAGCATGTGCTTCGCGCCGCGCTCGCCGAGGCGATGGATCGCCACAGCGCGACGGGCGCAGCGGGACTGATCCTCGATGTCGCGACCGGCGAGCTGATCGCCATCGGCTCGCTGCCCGATTTCGACCCCCACCGGGCCGCGCGCGCGTCCGCGGCCCAGCGCTTCAACCGGGCTACGCTCGGCATCTACGAGATGGGCTCGACGCTCAAGATCTTCACCTTCGCGCTCGCGCTCGAGGCCGGCACCGTCACCTTGTCCGACGGATTCGACGCGACCCGGCCGATTCGCGCGGCGCGGCATTGGATTCGCGATTTTCACCCACAGGCGCGCTGGCTGACGGTTCCGGAAATTTTCGTCCATTCCTCCAATATCGGCTCGGCGAAGATGGCGCTCGCCGTGGGCGGCCTTCGCCAGCGCGCCTTCCTCGACAAGCTCGGCCTGCTGCGCCCGGTCGCGCTCGAGATCGGCGAAATCGGCCGGCCACTTTACCCGCGCCGGTGGAGGGACATCAACACGATGACGATCGCCTACGGACATGGCTTGGCGGTCTCGCCGCTGCAACTCGCCGCCGGCGTGGCGGCGGTGGTCAATGGCGGTCTCATGCAGCGCCCGACCCTGCTGCGCGACGGCAATCGCGGCAAGGCCAAGGCGCGCCGCGTGCTCTCTCCGGCGACCTCGGAGAAGCTTCGCAGGCTGCTGCGCCTGGCGGTGGTCGAGGGTACCGGAAAGCGGGCGGACGCTTCCGGCTATCTCGTCGGCGGCAAGACCGGGACCGCCGAACAGGTCACCGCCGGGCGCTACGAACGCAAGCGCCTCCTCGCGTCCTTTGTTGCGGCCTTTCCGATGCACCAGCCGCGCTACGTCGTGCTGGCCGTGATCGAGCAGCCCCAGGGCACGGCAGAGACACACGGCTATGCCACCGGCGGCTGGGTCGCCGCGCCCGCGGTCGGGCGTATCATCGCCCGCGTCGGCCCGCTGCTCGGGATCGCGCCGGTCGACGAGGACTCTCACGACATCGAGCGGCGTATGCGCCTCGACCTCGTCAGCGCTCCGGGCGAAAGGACGCGCCTTGCGGCTCATTGACCTCCTCGAACCCGGCGCGAAGGCGACCGGCGCAGACGCCGCGAAGGTCGAGATCGCCGGCATCACCGCGGACTCACGCGCGGTCGAGCCCGGATTCCTGTTCGCGGCCCTGCCCGGCATCGCCACCGACGGACGGTATTTCATCGCCGAGGCGCTGCAACGGGGCGCGGTCGCCGTGCTCGCGCCGCCTGGCGCCGTCCCGAAGAACGCCGGGAGGGGGGCTTGCATCCTCACCGACGCCGACCCACGCCGCCGGTTCGCCCGGTTGGCGGCGGGGTTCCACCGCTTGCAACCGGAGATCGTCGTCGCGGTCACCGGCACCAACGGCAAGACCTCGGTGGTAACGTTCGCGCGCCAGATCTGGACGGCGCTGGGCCGGGAAGCCGCCAGCATCGGCACGCTGGGGATCGAGCTCTCTTCCGGGCGGAAATTCGGCACGCTGACCACGCCGGATGCCGTCACCCTGCACCGCGAGCTCGCTTCGCTCGCCGGCGCGGGGGTCGACCGCGCAGCGCTGGAGGCGTCGAGCCACGGACTCGCGCAGCATCGGCTCGACGGCGTACGTATCGGCGCGGCGGGGTTCACCAACCTGTCGCGCGACCACCTGGACTATCACGTCTCGTTCGAGGACTACCGGGCCGCCAAGCGGCGCCTGTTCGCGGAGCTTCTGCCATCGGGCGCAACCGCGGTGCTGAACGCCGACAGCCCGGAGTTCGGCGCATTCGCCCAGGCGTGCGGCGTGCGGCGCTGCCCGGTGATCGATTACGGTCTTGCGGCCAGCGAGCTTCGGGTGCTCGACTGCGCGCCCGACGGCGACGGCCAGGTGGTCGAGCTGGTCGCGTTCGGGCGGGCCTGCCGGGCCCGGCTCGCGCTCGCCGGCGGGTTCCAGGTCGCCAATGCGCTGTGCGCGGTCGGGCTGGTCGCCGGCGCGGGCGATGACTGGCAGGCCGCGCTCGATGCGCTCGCGACCCTCCAGGCGCCGCCCGGCCGGCTCCAGCTTGCCGCGCGCGGACCCGGCGGCGCGCCGATCTATGTCGACTACGCCCACACGCCCGACGCGCTCTCACATGCGCTCGTTGCGCTGAAGCCGCATACCAAGGCACAGCTTGCTGTGGTTTTCGGCTGCGGCGGAGACCGCGATCCCGGCAAGCGGCCGCTGATGGGCGAGGCCGCGGCGCGGCTCGCCGACCGGGTGATCGTGACCGACGACAACCCGCGCGGCGAGGACCCCACCGCGATCCGCCGGGCCGTCATGACCGCCTGCCCCGAAGCGCGGGAGATCGGCGACCGGGCGGAGGCGATCCGGGCCGCGATCGCCGAACTCCGCGAAGGCGACGTGCTGGTCGTCGCCGGCAAGGGCCACGAGACCGGACAGATCGTCGGCGAGACCGTGCGCCCGTTCGACGACACCCAGACGGTCCGCGCGGCCGCGCGGGAGCTCGGGGGGATCGCCGCATGAGCGGCAAGCCCCTGTGGACCGCCGCGGCGGCCGCGCGCGCGACCGGCGCCTGGCAGGCCGGCGCCTGGCAGGCCGAAGGCGTGTCGATCGACAGCCGCAGCACCGCCCCGGGCGACCTGTTCGTCGCCATCGAAGGCCCGGAGAACGACGGCCATGCCTTCGTCGCCCAGGCCCTGGCGGCCGGCGCGTCCGCGGCGGCGGTCCATCGCAGGCCGCCCGGGATCGGTCCCGATGCGCCGCTGCTCGAAGTTGCCGACACGCTCGATGCGCTCCACATGCTGGGCGGCGCGGCGCGCGAACGGACCCGGGCGCGGATCGCTGCAGTCACCGGCAGCGCCGGCAAGACCGGCACCAAGGCGGCGCTCGGCCATGTGCTCGGCATTCAGGCGCCGACCACGATCAGCGCCGCGAGCTACAACAACCATTGGGGCGTGCCGCTGTCGCTTGCCCGCATACCATGCGGGTCCGCTTACGGGGTTTTCGAGATCGGCATGAACCATCCGGGCGAGATCGCGCCGCTGTCCCGGCTGGTCCGCCCGCATGTCGCGGTCGTCACCAATGTCGAAGCCGCCCACACGGCGTTTTTCGATTCGCTCGAAGGCATCGCCGACGCGAAGGCGGAGATCTTCGAGGGGCTGGAGCCCGGCGGGACCTGCGTGCTGAACCGCGACAACCGCTTCTTCGATCGGCTGCGCACGGCGGCGTCGCGACGGCCCGGGGCGAGGATCGTGAGCTTCGGCGCAAGCGAGGCCGAGTATCGCGCCCGCGATGTGACGCTCGATCCCGACGGAAGCACCGTCGAGGCCGATCTCGCCGGCCGGCGCATCGTCTTCCGGGTCGGTCTACCCGGCCGGCATTGGGTGTCGAACGCGCTGGCGGTCCTGGCCGTGGCCGATGCACTCGGCGCCGATATCGAGTGCGCGGCCGGTTCGCTTGCCGATCTGCCGGCGCTTGACGGGCGCGGCCGCCGGCACGTGCTGGGCTGCCGCGGCGGGACGTTCACGCTGATCGACGAGAGCTACAACGCCAACCCGGCATCGGTGCGCGCGGCGATCGACACGCTCGGCCGCAGCGCGCCCGCCGGCCGCGGCCGGCGGATCGCCGTGCTGGGCGCCATGCGCGAACTCGGCACGGAGTCCGACACGCTGCATGCAGGGCTTGTCGAGCCGCTGATCGACGCCGGGATCGACCTGGTGCATACCGCAGGCGACATGCGGCTGGCGCTCGACCGCCTTCCCGCTTCGATGCGCGGCGCGAGCGCGGATAGCGGGCAGGCGCTGGCAGAGCCCGTGGCCGCCTCGATCGGAGCGGGCGATATCGTGATGGTAAAGGGATCGAACGCCAGCCGCATGGGATCGGTGGTTGAGCATCTGCTGTCCACCGCGGAGAAAGCGCAGGCAGGCCATGCTCTATAACGCGCTCTTCCCCTTCGCCGACGAGGTCGGCATTTTCAACCTGTTCCGCTACATCACGCTGAGGACCGGGGGAGCGGCCATGACCGCTCTGTTCCTGACCCTGATTTTCGGGCCGCCGATCATCCGCTGGCTCAAGCTGCAGCAGAGCGCGGGCCAGCCGATTCGCGAGGATGGGCCGCAGTCGCACCTGCTGACCAAGAAGGGCACGCCGACGATGGGCGGGGTGCTGATCCTGTCCTCGATCCTGGTCGCGACCGTGCTGTGGGCGGATCTGACCAACCAATACGTCTGGATCGCGCTCCTGGTGACGATCTCCTTCGGGGCCATCGGGTTCATCGACGACTATCTGAAACTGAGCAGCCGCTCGAGCCGGGGCCTGCCCGGCAAGTTCAAGCTCTTGGGACAGATCGTCATCGGCGTGGTCGCGGCGTGGTGGACCACCTCGGTGACGCTGGACCCGCTTGCCGACGGGCTCACGGTGCCCTTCTTCAAGGCGGTGCTGGTCCCGCTCGGCTGGTTCTTCGTTCCGTGGGCGGTGCTGGTCATGGTCGGCGCCTCGAACGCGGTCAATCTGACCGACGGTCTCGACGGGCTGGCGATCATGCCCGCCCTGATCGCCGCGGGCTGCTTCGCCATGATCGCTTATGTGGCCGGCAATGCGGTGTTTTCGAACTACCTGCAGATCCACTACGTCCGCGGCGCGGGCGAGCTTGCGGTGTTCTGCGGCGCGCTGGTCGGCGCCGGGCTGGGCTTCCTGTGGTTCAACGCGCCGCCGGCGATGGTGTTCATGGGCGATACCGGCTCGCTCTCGGTGGGCGGCGCCCTGGGCGCGGTCAGCGTAATCACCAAGCACGAGCTGGTGCTGGCGATCATCGGCGGGTTGTTCGTGCTCGAGGCGATCTCGGTGATCGTCCAGGTCGTCTCGTTCAAGCTGACCGGCCGGCGGATCTTCCGAATGGCGCCGTTGCACCATCATTTCGAGCAGAAGGGCTGGGCCGAATCGACCATCGTGATCCGGTTCTGGATCATTGCGACCGTGCTGGCGCTGGCCGGCCTGTCGACGCTGAAACTGCGCTAGCCCGATGCGTGTGGCGGGCCGCAAAGACCAGACCCTTGCCGTGTTCGGGCTCGGCGCCTCGGGAACGGCGACGGCATCGGCGCTGATCGAGGGCGGCGCCCGCGTGCTCGCCTGGGACGATTCCGCCGATGCCCGCGCGGCGGCCAGAATCGTGCTCGCCGATCCGTCCGTCTGGGACTGGCCGGGGATTTCCGCACTGGTGCTCAGCCCCGGCATCCCTTTGACCCATCCCGCATTGCACCCGGTCGTTGCGCAGGCGCGCGCGGCGGGACGCCCGGTGATCGGCGACATCGAACTCCTCGGCGAGACGGTGTCCGGCGCCACGCTGGTCGGCATCACCGGCACCAACGGCAAGTCCACCACCGCCACGCTGCTCGGCCACATTCTGGAACGAGCCGGACGAAACGTCGCCATCGGCGGCAATCTCGGCCCGCCCGCGCTCGGCCTGCCGGCGCTGGGGGACGATGGGATCTATGTGCTCGAGCTTTCGTCCTACCAGCTCGATCTGATCGACACGACCCGCTTCGACATCGCCGTCCTGCTCAACATTGCGCCCGATCATCTCGACCGGCACGGCGGCATGGACGGATATGTCGCGGCCAAGCGGCGCATCTTCCGCAGACGCGCCGCGGGCGCCCGCCAGATCGCGGTCATCGGCCGCGATGACGAGATGTCGAACCGCGTCGGCATCGAGGTCGCCCGCGATCCCGGCTGGCGCACCGTCCCCGTCGGCATCGACCGGGTCTTCGACCGCGGGGTCTACGTCATCGACGGGCGGCTTTTCGACGGCGAGTCCGCCTCGCCGGACGTGCCGGTCGCCAACCTGCGCGGGATCGGCACCCTGCCGGGATCGCACAACCATCAGAACGCCGCGGCGGCATTCGCGGCCGCCGGCGCGCTCGGCGTGGACCCGGCGGTCATCGCTGAGGCCCTGACAAGCTACCCGGGCCTGCCGCACCGCCAGGAGACCGTCGCGCGGATCGGCGACATCGCCTACGTCAACGACTCCAAGGCAACCAACGGCGAGGCGGCGCTGCGGGCGATCCGCAGCTACGAGCGGATCTACTGGATCGCCGGCGGGCTGCCGAAGGACGACGGGCTGGCGGCGGTGCTGCCCGAGCTTCACCGGGTGCGGCGCGCCTATCTGATCGGCGAGGCCGAGGACCGCTTCGCCACCGAGATCGGCGCGCGCGCGCCGATCTCGCGCTGCGGCACGATGGAGCGCGCGCTTGCCACGGCACACACCGACGCCCAGACCGATGCCCGGACCCACGCCCAGCCCGGCGGCATCGTGCTGCTGTCTCCGGCATGCGCCTCGTTCGACCAATGGCCCTCTTTCGGTGCGCGCGGCGATGCCTTCCGCGACCGGGTGCGCGCGCTTGCCGGACCCCGAAGGGCAGCCGGATGAGCGCGTTCACCCGCACGGACACCTCGGTCCTCGGGCGCTGGTGGTGGACGGTCGACCGATGGATCCTGACCGCGATCGCGCTTCTGCTGGCCTGCGGCGTGTTGCTGGTGCTGGCGGCGAGCCCGTCGGTCGCCGAGCGGCTGAGTCTCAATCCCTACCACATGGCCTGGCGCCAGATCGTCTACATCCTGGCGGCGTGTGCGGTCCTGTTCGGCGTCTCGCTGCTGTCGCCCAGGACGGTGCGCCGGCTTGCCTTCATCGTCTTCGGACTGGCGCTGTTCGGGACCGCCGCGACGTTCTTCGTCAGCGAGGAGATCAAGGGCGCGCGGCGCTGGCTCGATCTCGGCTTGCTGTCGGTTCAGCCCTCGGAGTTCATAAAGCCGTCGCTGACGGTCGTCGCCGCCTGGGGCTTCGCCCAGTATCGCGAAGCCGGCCGGGCGGAGGGACGGATCGTCGCCGTCGGGCTGTTCCCGCTCGTTATCGGCCTGCTAATCCTGCAGCCTGATATCGGTATGGCATGCGTGGTCGCAGGGGCGTGGTTTGCCCAGTTCCTGCTGGCCGGGTTCGCATTGTCCTGGGCGGTCGCGCTCGGCACCAGCGCCTTCGGGGCCATGATCGCCGCTTATCTGCTGCTGCCCCACGTGGCCAACCGCATCGACAGTTTTCTCGATCCCGGCTCGGGCGACAGCTTCCAGGTCGACAGCTCGTTGCAGGCGTTCATGAACGGCGGCGTGCTGGGCCGCGGGCCGGGCGAAGGTACGGTCAAGGCGATCCTGCCCGATGCCCACGCCGATTTCATCTTCGCGGTCGCGGGCGAGGAGTTCGGCCTGATCGCCTGCCTGGCCATCCTGGGCCTGTACGCCGCGGTGGTGCTGCGCGGCCTGTTCCACGCGCTGCGGGAGACCAGTCTCTACGTGATGATCGCGCTGACCGGGCTGCTGGTGCAGTTCGGCCTCCAGGCTGCGGTCCACATGGGCTCGGCGCTGCGGCTGATTCCAGCCAAGGGCATGACCCTGCCGTTCATCTCCTACGGCGGCTCGTCGATGGTTGCAATGGCCCTGGCGATGGGCATGGTGCTGGCGCTGACTCGGCGCCGGGTCGGGGGAGAGCCGTTGTGAGCGCGCCGTCGCGCACGATCGTGCTGGCCGCCGGCGGCACCGGCGGCCACATGTTTCCCGCCGAGGCGCTCGCCAGAACGCTCCAGAAGCGCGGCTGGGCGACGGTCCTGATCACCGATGCGCGCGGGGCGGGCTTCGGCGGCGCCGCGACACCGATTCACCGGATCGCCGCCCGCTCGCCTGCCGGCGGCATCGGCGGCAAGGCCCGGGGGGCGGCCTCGCTCTGCCGCGGCTGGCTCCAGGCCCGTGGCCTGCTCGCCCGTATCGCTCCCGCGGCCGTGGTCGGCTTCGGCGGTTATCCCTCGGTGCCAACGATGTTCGCGGCCGCGCGGGCCGGGCTGCCGAGCATGCTCCACGAACAGAACGCCGTCCTCGGCCGGGCCAACGCGGTGCTGGCGCCGCGCGTCGACATCATCGCGACGGGCTTTCCCGCCGTTGCCGGCCTGCGCCCGGACGATCGGCACAAGACCGTTCACACCGGAAACCCGGTGCGCGCGGCCGCCGCCGCGCGCGGCGGCGCGGCCTATGCGCGGCCCGCGGCCGACACCGTCCTGGTCATCGGCGGCAGTCAGGGCGCGCGGATTCTGAGCGACGTGGTGCCGGCGGCTATCGCGCGCCTGCCCGACGCGGCGCGCTCGGGCTTGCGGATCGTTCAGCAGGCCCGTCGGGAGGATTGCGACCGGGTCGCTGCGGCCTACCGCGAAATCGGGACCGAGGCCGAGGTGAAGGCGTTCTTCGAGGACCTTCCCGAGAGGATGGCGGCGGCCACCGCGGTGATCTCGCGCGCCGGCGCCTCGACGATCACCGAACTTATGACCCTCGCCCGCCCGGCGATCCTGGTTCCTTACCGCCACGCCATCGACGACCACCAGCTTGCCAACGCGCGCGCGCTCGAACGCCGGGGCGCGGCCTGGGTGATGCCTGAGACTGAATTTACCGCCGAGGCCCTGGCCGCGCGGCTGGCCGATTTCTTGTCCGACGATGCCACGCTCACGCTGGCGGCCGGCGCCGTTGCCGCGCTGGCCGTGCCCGATGCCGCGGCGCGGCTGGCCGACCAGGTCGAGCGCATCGCCCGGCGCAAGGCGCCTGGGCGGGGGAGACAGGCGGCATGAGGACCCTGCCTCTTTCGGTCGGAACCATCCATTTCGTCGGCATCGGCGGCATCGGCATGAGCGGGATCGCCGAGGTGCTGCACAATCTGGGCTATCGCGTCCAGGGCAGCGACATCGCCGAAGGCGCCAACGTGGTCCGGCTGCGCGGTCTCGGCATCCCGGTCCATGTCGGCCACGACGCATCCAACCTGAGCGATGCGACGGTGGTTGTCGCCAGCTCTGCGATCACGCCCGGGAACCCCGAGGTCGCCGACGCCAGGACCCGGCTGATCCCGGTCGTCCGCCGGGCCGAGATGCTGGCCGAGATCATGCGGCTCAAGTGGTCGATCGCCGTCGGCGGCACCCATGGCAAGACGACCACCACCTCGATCGTCGCCGCCATGCTGGAGGCCGCCGAGCTCGATCCGACGGTGATCAACGGCGGCATCATCAACGCTTATGGCACCAACGCCCGGCGCGGCGACGGCGAGTGGATCGTCGTAGAGGCCGACGAGTCCGACGGCTCGTTCGTCAAGCTGCCGGCGACCGTGGCGGTGGTCACCAACATCGATCCCGAGCATCTGGATTTCTACGGATCTTTCAACGACCTGCGCCAAGCCTTCGTCTCTTTCGTCGCCAACATTCCGTTCTATGGCTTCGCGGCGCTGTGCATCGACCACCCCGAGGTGCAGGGCCTGATCCGCAAGGTTTCCGACCGGCGGCTGCTGACCTACGGGATGAGCCCACAGGCCGATTTCCGGGCCGTCAAGGTGACCACCGAGGCCGCGGCATCGCGCTTCGACGTCGTGATCGCCGAGCGCAACACCGGCCAGTCCAGGACGCTCGCCGGGCTGGTGCTGCCGATGGTGGGCCACCACAACATCCAGAACGCGCTCGCCGCGATCGCGATCGCAACCGAGATGGGCGTCGCCGAGGAGACCATCCGGCAAGGGCTCGCCGGCTTCAGCGGCGTCAGGCGGCGGTTTACCCGGACCGGCGAGGCCGGCGGCATCTCCGTCATCGACGACTACGGCCACCACCCGGTGGAGATCGCCGCGGTCCTCGCCGCCGCCAGACAGAGCAGCCAAGGCGGGGTGATTGCGGTCGTTCAGCCCCACCGCTACACCCGGCTCGCCAGCCTGTTCGAAGAGTTCTGCACCTGCTTCAACGACGCCGACACGGTGATCGTCGCCGATGTCCATCCGGCCGGCGAGGCGCCGATCGAGAGCTACGACCGCGACGGGTTGGTCGCCGGCCTGCGCGCGCGCGGCCACCGCAGCGTGCTGGCGCTGGAGGGTCCGGAGACGCTGGCCGACGCGATCGCCGATCTGTGCGGGCCGGGTGATCTCGTCGTCTGCCTCGGCGCCGGCAGCATTACCGCCTGGGCGAACGCCCTGCCTCAACAGCTCGAAGCGCTGTTCGAGGCGCAGAGCGCGGCCGGACGGAACGTGGCGTCATGATGGCGGTATCGCTCGATCGCCGCTTGATCGAACGGCTGCCGCCGGTCCGCGGCCGGATCACCGAGGGCGCGCGGCTCGCGAACGCCATGTGGTTCCGTGTCGGCGGGCCGGCGGAGATTCTCTTCGAGCCGGCCGATGCCGACGACCTCGCAACTTTCCTGCGCGGACGGCCCCGCAATGTGCCGGTCACGGTGCTGGGCGTCGGCTCGAACGTTCTCGTGCGCGACGGCGGGATCGCCGGCGTGGTGGTCCGTCTCGGCCGGCCGTTCGCGGAGATCGCGTGCGCCGGCACGGATATCCGCACGGGCGCCGGTGCGATGGACGCGACCGTCGCGCGCGCCTGCCGCGACGCCGGCATCGCCGGGCTGGAGTTCCTGAGCGGCATCCCAGGCACCCTCGGCGGCGCCTTGCGGATGAACGCCGGCGCCTATGACGGCGAGATCGGGGACGTGATCGTGAGCGCCGCGGCGCTCGACCCCGAAGGCGCGCGCCACGAGCTCGATCCGGATGCGCTGGGTTACGGCTACCGGAGCTGCGCCGTCCCGCCCGGATGGATCTTTGTTGCCGCGCATCTGCGCGGCAGGCGGGACACGCGCGCGGCGATCGCAGCCAGAATGGCCAGGATCGCCGCCGCGCGCCAGGAGACCCAGCCAGTGCGGTCGCGCAGTGGAGGCTGTACGTTCAAGAACCCGCCGGACGAGGCGGCCTGGGCGCTGATCGACCGGGCGGGTTGCCGCGGCCTGCGGATCGGCGCCGCGCAAATCTCCGAGCTGCACGCGAATTTTCTGATTAACACCGGCGGCGCGGGCGCGGCGGAGCTCGAATCGCTGGGCGAAGAAATCCGCCGCCGGGTCGAAGACCGGACCGGCGTCGTGCTCGAGTGGGAGATCGAACGTCTCGGCGAGGCGGCCCGGCGAGGCGGTCATGGCTAAAACGATCACTGTCCTGATGGGCGGCATCTCCAGCGAGCGCGAGATCTCGCTGGTCAGCGGCAAGGCGGTTACCGAGGCGCTCAATCGGGCCGGATACGATGCCGCTACGCTGGATGTCGGGCGCGACATCGGCGCGATCGCCGCCGCGCTGGACCCGCCGCCCGACGCCGTCTTCAACGCGCTGCACGGCCGCTATGGCGAGGACGGGCGGGTCCAGGGCCTGCTCGAGATCCTCGGCATCCCCTACACCCATTCCGGCGTGCTGGCCTCGGCGCTCGCGATGGACAAGCCGATAGCCAAGCGGCTCTACCGCGACGCCGGCATCCGCTGCCCCGAGCATGTCATCGCCTCCCGCGAGGCGGTGATCGCCGGCGATCCGATGGAGAGGCCTTACGTGATCAAACCGTTCAACGAGGGCTCCAGCGTCGGCGTGCATATCGTCGCCGAAGACGCCGACGGGCCGGGCTTTGCCGAGGACGGCTGGCCGTTCGGCGAGACCATGATGGTCGAGCGCTATGTGCCCGGCCGGGAGATCACGGTCGCGGTGATGGACGACCGGGCGCTGGGGGTGACCGAAATCCGGCCCAATAAAGGGTTCTACGACTACACGGCGAAATATACCGCGGGGGTGGCGGAGCACCTGATTCCGGCGCCGTTGCCGGGGGACGTCTATGCGCGCGCGATGAGCGCCGCGCTCGCCGCCCACAAGACGCTCGGCTGCCGTGGCGTCTCCCGGGCGGATCTGCGTTACGACGAGTCCGCCGGCGGGTCCGATGGGGTCTATCTGCTGGAGATCAACACCCAGCCCGGCATGACCCCGCTGTCGCTGGTGCCCGAGCAGGCGGCGTATGCCGGCATCGACTTCGGCACCCTGGTGAAATGGATGGTGGAGCACGCGCGATGCGACGGATAGACCGGACCGGCGCGCGCCGCGCGGCCATCAGGGCGCGCCCGTCCCGAATGCGCCGGATCGCGACGGTCTCGTTCGCGACCTCGTTCTTCGCGCTCGCTTTCGGTGGACCGGCTTGGCTGTGGCAATCCGGCCTCGCGCCGGACTACGCCGCCGGCGCCCGCAAAGCCGCCGTTGCGGCCTCGGCCGGTCTCGGACTGTTCATCCGGGAGATCGGCATTTCCGGAAGCGGCCACGTCGCGAACGAGACAATCCTGGCAGCATCCGGGTTGCGGATCGGCGCGCCAATCCTCGCCTTCGACCCGGCGGCCGTGCGCACGCGCCTGGAGCGTATACCCTGGATCGAGCGCGCGGTGGTCTCCCGCCTGCTGCCCGGCACCGCGGTCATCGAGATCGTCGAGCGCCGCCCCTTCGCGCTGTGGCAGCGCGACGGCAGCTTGGTCCTGATCGACGAGGCGGGCATCGTGCTTACCGCCCGCGATCTCTATCGCTTTGCCGGATTGCCGATGATCGTGGGCGCGCGGACGCCTGATGCGGCAAAGCAGCTCTTCGCGACGCTGGCCGCGGAGCCCGACCTGGGCGGCCGGGTCGAAGCGGTCATCCAGGTGGGCGGGCGGCGGTGGGACGTGCGGCTGGACAACGGCATCGACGTCCGGCTGCCGGAGGCGGGCTGGGGCGCGGCCTGGCAAATGCTGGCGCGGCTCGACCGGCGCCATGCGCTGCTCGCGCGCCGGATCTCGGCGATCGATCTCCGCATTTCGGACCGCGTCGTCGTCACCCGCAGCGAACCGGCCGCGCCGCAGCCGGGAGGACCGCGCTGATGGCCAAGCCACACAGCGGCGTTCTTGCCGCGCTCGACATCGGCAGCTCCAAGATCGCCTGCCTGATCGCCGCGCTGCGGCCCGAAGGCGGTATGCGGGTCTGCGGCATCGGCCACCACGCTGCACACGGGGTGCGCGCCGGCGCGATCGTCGATATGGAAGCGGCCGAGACCGCGATCCTGACCGCGGTCAGCGCTGCCGAGGAGCTCGCCGGAGAGCGCCTGCGATCGGTGGTGGCCAACATCTCCGCCGGCCGGCCGGTCTCGCGCATGTTCGGCGTAGAAGTCCAGATCGACGGCCACGAGGTGGGCGATGCCGATTTGCGCCGCGTCTACGGCCACGGGCTCAGCCGCAACGGCGGCGAGAACCGCTCGCTCATCCATTGCATCCCGATCGCCTACAACATCGACGGACACCGGGGCATTCGCGATCCGCGCGGCATGTACGGCCAGCGCCTGGGCGTCGACATCCACCTGGTCAGCGCCGAGGCCGGCGCGCTGAAGAACCTGACGACCTGCATCTCGCGCTGCCACCTGGATGTCGAGGAGGTCGTGGTCTCGCCCTACGCCGCGGGCCTCGCCTGCCTGGTCGAGGACGAGATCAATCTCGGCACCACGGTAATCGACATGGGCGGCGGGACGACATCGCTGGCCGTCTTCTACGACGGCCATGTGATCTTGACCGATGTCGTGCCGCTGGGCGGGGAGCATGTGACCAAGGACATCGCCCGCGGGCTGTCGACACCGCTCGTCCATGCCGAGCGGATGAAGGTTCTTTACGGCAGCGTGCTGCCCTCGCCGACCGACGAACAGGAGCTGATAGACGTTCCGCTGGTCGGCGAGGAGGATCGTAACCAGCCCAACCACGTCCCGCGCTCGCTGCTGGTCGGCATCATCCGCCCGCGGGTGGAGGAAATCTTCGAACTCGTTCGCGACTGCCTGGAGGCCAACGGCATGGCCCGGCTGGCGGGGCGACGCATAGTTCTCACCGGCGGGGCGAGCCAGCTCGCCGGCGTACGCGAGCTTGCGACCCTGATGCTGGATAAGCAGGTCCGCATCGGCCGGCCGATGCGCATGAACGGGCTCGCCGACGCGATCAGCGGGCCCGCGTTCTCGACCGCGGCGGGGCTGCTGCGGTTCGCGCTGGAACGCCGCGGACAACCCGACTTCGCGGTGCGCGGCGCCGCGGACTCCGCCGGCAAGCTTGGCCGGTTGGGCCAATGGCTCCGCGAGAGCATCCAATGATCCCGTCATACCTCGCAGTCAGGAGACACCGATGACCATCAATCTTTCGATCCCGCAGCAGGAGAGTGCCTTGAAACCGAGAATCACCGTGATCGGCGTTGGCGGCGCGGGTGGCAACGCGGTCAACAACATGATCGATGCGAAGCTCGAGGGAGTCGAATTCCTCGTCGCCAACACCGATGCCCAGTCTCTGGTCCAGTCGCTGGCCGAGCGCAAGATCCAGCTCGGTCAGAACATCACCCACGGGCTCGGCGCCGGCGCCCGGCCGGAGATCGGCCGCGCCGCGGCCGAAGAGGCGATCGAGGAATTGGCCGATCATCTGTCAGGCACGAACATGGTGTTCGTCACCGGCGGCATGGGCGGCGGCACCGGCACCGGCGCGGCCCCGGTGATCGCCCGGCTCGCCCGCGAGCAGGGCATCCTGACTCTCGGCGTGGTCACCAAGCCCTTCCACTTCGAGGGCGTCAACCGCGCGCGCATCGCCGAGGCCGGCATCCAGGAGATGCAGCAATACGTCGACACCCTGATCGTGATTCCGAATCAGAACCTGTTCCGGGTGGCCAACGAAAAGACCACCTTCGCCGATGCCTTCGCGATGGCCGACCAGGTGCTCCATTCCGGCGTGCGCGGCATCACCGACCTGATGGTCGTGCCGGGGCTGATCAATCTCGATTTCGCCGACATCCGCACGGTGATGAGCGAGATGGGCAAGGCGATGATGGGCACCGGCGAGGCCGAGGGCGAGCAGCGCGCGACCGAGGCCGCCGAGGCCGCGATCTCCAACCCGCTGCTCGACGAGGTCTCGATGAAGGGCGCGCGCGGGGTGCTGATCAACATCACCGGCGGCCCGGACGTAACCCTGTTCGAGGTCGACGAGGCGGCAAACCGGATCGGCCAGGAAGTCGACCCCGAGGCCAACATCATCTTCGGCTCGACCCTGGATGCGAGCCTTGGCGCGAGTCTGCGCGTCTCGGTGGTCGCCACCGGCATCGAGGTCGAGGCCGGCATGCAGCCCAGGCCCGTGCTCAAGGTGGTCCCCGAGACCGGCGACGACCGCAGGACGCCGGCGCCGGCCGCCGCGACGCCGCCCATGCTGCCGGTCCGGCAGCCCGCGGTGGAGCCGGACGACGATCCGGAGCCCGATCCGGTCGCATCCTTCGACGAGTCCGTCGAGCCAATCGGGCATCCGCCGCTGCACGAGGAGCCCGCCATCGACGTCGATCCGGGCGAGGCCGCAACCGCGGCGCCCGACGAGCCGGAGCGCCAGCGGCGGCGCAGCCCCAGCCTGTTCGAGCGCATGACGGGGGGCGGCAAGACCCGCCGCCAGCGCGAGATCGCCGAGGACGAGCCGACGATCGCGCCTGTCAGCCCGGTCTCGGAGCCCCGTATCGTCGCGCCCCCGCCGCAGCGGGAGCCGGAGGAAATCCTCCCGCAAGCGGCGGGTGCGACACCGGTTCAAACCGCCTTCGACGAGGTCGCGCCCAAGGACACCGCGCCCAGCGCGGGCGGCGAGGATGACCTGCTGGATATCCCGGCCTTCCTGCGGCGCCAGGCGAACTGATCGGAGCGCGGCGGGCCCGCGCGCGGGTCCCGGCCGGTGACGCCACGGGCCGCCCCGGCGCTCGACCCGCATTGCGCAAGCGCTTCCGTCGGGCCGTCGATCCCGCCTGAGCGGCTCCCGCGCGCGCCGCCTCCTCGAGGTCTGGCGATTTTCGGAGACGGTGCGAGGCTCGGCCGAGCCGGTTCGAACCGGAGCGGCGTGAGCCGGCGTTGCGTCCGCTCAATCCTGCGGGTTCGCACGAAAATGGAGAGCTTGATGGGTGCTCACCGGCCGCTCATGCACGATACCTTGGCGGATGTAAGAGACGGCGGATGTAAGGGACGACTGTTCCATAAAGCATTGAACAATATGGTGGGCCCGGCCGGACTCGAACCGGCACTCCCGGTTGGGAAGCAGATTTTAAGTCTGCTGTGTCTGCCAATTTCACCACGGGCCCGGGGCAGGCGGCGCACCGATGATAGCGCGCGTGTGTGGAAAGTGCGATCATGGCGGCGCATCGATTTGGAGGCGGGCCGGTCTTGCCCAAGCTGCTTACGGACGATCAGGTGAGGTTCTATCGCGACCAAGGGTATGTGGCGCCATTCTCCGGGGTATCCGGGAATGAGGCGGCGTCGATGTGCGCGGCGCTCGACGATTTCGAGCGGGCCGAGGGGTTCTCGGTGGGCGCGATCCATTTCAAGGCGCATCTGTGCTTCACTTGGTCGCATGCGCTGACGCGCCGTGCGGCAATCCTCGATGCGGTGGAGGATCTGCTCGGGCCGGATATCCTGATCTTTGCCTCGAAATTCTGGATCAAGCCCGGCGGCGGAGAGGGCTCCTACGTCTCCTGGCACCAGGACTCGGCCTATTTCGGGCTCGAACCGCACGACCTCGCCGCGGTCTGGGTGGCGCTGACCGACAGCAACCGGGAGAACGGGTGTCTGCGAGTGCTGCCGCGCTCCCATCTGGGGCCAGCCCAGCGTCACACCGAGACGTTCGCCGAAAGGAACCTTCTGGCGCGCGGCCAGGCGATCGAGGGGCTGGACGAGAGCCGGGCCGTCGACATCGAGCTTGAGGCCGGGCAATTCTCAGTCCACCATGAGCGCACGGTTCATGGCTCGCCGCCCAACCGCAGCGCCGCACCGCGGATCGGGCTCGCCCTGTTCTACATTCCGGCCTCGGTGCGCTCGACGCTCGGCCGGCGAACCGCCAGTCTGGTGCGCGGCGCCGACCGCCACGGGCACTGGGACCCCGACCCGGCGCCCACGCGCGACCGGGATCCGGTGATCGTCGATCACATGCGGGCCCAGCAGCGGCGCTATCGCGACCGCTCGGTCGCCCAGGAGGCGGAGATCGAGGGCCGGGCCGATTGACGCCCCCCGGCCGACGAGTCGCCTCGGCGCGGGCAGCCGGTCAGCGCGAATCCGGCCAGGGCTGCGGTGACCGGCGCCTCCCCATGCTCAGACTTTGGAGATCTCGAATGTGGACGGGGCGAACAGCTCCTCCGGCGCGAGCACCTTCCGGGCGAGGCCCTGGTTGCAGGCGTAGCGCGTCACGGTCTCGATCTCGCCCAGGTTCGGCTCGATGCCGTAGCTCCACAAATCCTCGCCCATCAGCGCGCGCGCCTCCGCATAGGCCGCCACCGGCCAAGGCAGGCTGGTCTGCAGATGGCCGATCTCGCCCATCGCCTCGTAGCACAGCCGCTTGGCCTCGACGAAAGCGTTGTAGACATTCACGGCCAGCCAGGGATGGCGCTCGTGGAGCGACTTGCGGATGCCGATGATGTGCATGATCGGAAACAGCCCGGTCTTTTCGTAGTAGGCGCGCTCGACCGCCGGGTAATCCGGGAACAGCCGGGCGATGTTCGGCGCGCCGTTCAGGAAGCAGGACGGCGCGCGGGCGCTCACCAAGGCGTCGATCCTGCCCTCGACCAGCCATTGCGTCAGCGTTTCGTCGGCGGGAATGCTTTCGAGCTCGACGCCTTCCGACAGCGTCAGCCGCGAGCGCTCCTTGCGGCCGGCCTCCTCGAGCCCGCCGTTGCGCCAGCGGATGTCCGACGGCTTCACGCCGTACTCATCCTCCAGGATGCCGCGCACCCACAGGCACGCCGTCATCTGGTATTCCGGCAGACCCACCAGCCGTCCCTTGAGGTCGGACGGCTCGGCGATGCCGCGATCGGTGCGGATGTAGATTGAGGAGTGGCGGAATAGCCGGGACACGAAGGCCGGCACCCCGACATACGGGCATTCGCCGCGCGCGGTGGTCATCATGGTCGATGACAGCGATAGCTCGGTGACGTCGAACTCCTGATAGCTGAAGGCCCGGTGGAAGGCCTCCTCGGGGTGCATCGCCGTGGCGATCGCCTCGCAGCCCTCGATCCCCACCCGTCCGTCGAACAGTGCCCGCGTCCGGTCGTAGTCGCAGCACGCCAAGCTGATCTGCAATTTCGACATCGCTCCTCCCGGGGTTACCGCGGCCCAGATTAGAAGACCCGGTTGCTTCTGCCTACACCGCGCCGATACCTTGACGCCGAATGCGAGAGGCTAAATGCGGGAGGGATAAGATGGCCGAGGTGGCTTTGCTGGACCCCTGGATCGGCGGGCGCGAGGATGCGGGCGGAAATCCGGCCCGCTACGACTTGATCTCCCCAGTGGACGGCTCTCTCGCCTCGCGGATCGTCGATGCCGACGAGGCGCTCGTCGATGCCGCCGTCAGGAGCGCGGAGGATGCCTTCGCCGAACACCGCAAGACTCCGGCGGCGGCCCGCGCGGCTTGGCTCAACAAGGCCGCCGACGAGATCGAGGCCGGGCGGGAGGCGATCGTCGCCGCCCTGATTCGCGACATCGGCAAGCCGGTCCGGCCCGCGACGTTCGAGGCCAACCGCTCGGCCGCGTTCGTCCGTCTGGTGGCTGCTGAAATCGGCGCGCTCGGCGGCGAGACCCTGCCGCTCGACGTCTCGGTCCAGGGCGCCGGACGCCACGGGTTCACCCGGCGGGCGCCCTACGGCGTGGTCGGCGCGATCACGCCGTTCAACGCGCCGGCCAACCTGCTGGTGCAGAAGGTCGCCCCGGCGCTCGCGATGGGCAACGCCGTCGTGGTCAAGCCCGCCCCGCAGGGCGTCGAGACTGCGCTGATCATCGCCCGCGCCTTCCAGCGCGCGGGCCTGCCCGACGGGCTGTTCAACATCGTGCCCGGCAACCGCGGGACCGCCCGGGCGCTCGCCGCCCATCCCGGCGTCGCCGCGGTGACGTTTACCGGCGGCACGGCGGCGGGCGACGCGCTAGCGCGCGCCGCAGGTGCGAAAAAGTTCGTCGCCGAACTCGGATCGAACGCGGCGAATCTGGTCTGCGCCGATGCCGATCTCGAAGATGCGGCCGCCCGGATCGCAGGCTCGGCCTTCGAGGCCTCGGGCCAGCAATGCATTTCCGCCCAGAGGATCGTCGTCGACAAGGCGGTTGTTGATGCGTTCGTGCCGAAGTTCGTCGCGGCCGCGCGAAAGCTGGTGGTTGGCGAGGCGGCGGACGAGGCGACCGCGGTCGGGCCGATGGTAAGCACGGCGGCGGCCGACCGGGTGCAGGCGATGATCAACGACGCGGTCGAGAAAGGCGGCCGGCTCGCCCTCGCGCCCACGCGCAAGGATGCGATCCTGGGCCCGGCGATCGTCGTCGACCCGCCGGCGGGGGCGCGGCTGCTGCGCGAGGAGGCTTTCGGGCCGGTCGCCGTGGTGATCGCCGCCGACGGGCTCGATCATGCGCTGGCGATCGCCAACGACTCCGAGTTCGGATTGCAGGGCGCGTGCTTCACCAACGACCTGTCGGTCGCCTTCCGCGTGGCCGACGAGCTCGAGGTGGGCTCGCTCTGGATTAACGAGGGCAGCCGCTTCCGGCTTGACACCTACCCGTTCGGCGGGGTCAAGCGCAGCGGCTTCGGCCGCGAGGGCGTGCGCTATGCCATGGAGGAGCTTTCCCATCTCAAATTCGTCGGCATACGCTTGCCGTGACGGCGTGCTATAAGTGAAACGACACGGACAAGACCGTCAGGAGACCGCGCGATGACCGACAGGTTCGATGAACCCCGCGAGATCGACATCAAGGAGATGAATCCGACGACGTCGACCACCGACGTGCTCGCCCACGCCGCGCGCTACCGGCGCGAGAATGGGCTCGACGACATGCTGATCGTCGATGTCGATGCGCATCATTTCGAGAACACCTCCTGGGCGCGGATCATCGAGTACATCGAGGATCCGGTGCTGCGCCACCTGGCCCAGAGCTTCGAGCGGCCCGACGGCGCCAACCCGGGCGGGCTTTTGCCGGTCCAGCCGGGCCTCAACTTCCAGAATGTCGCCGGGCGGATTCCCCATTCGGGCGGCGGCACGCGCGAGCCGGCCGACGACGCCGGCGCTCATCGCGACGTGGTAATCGCGCGGCGAGCGATGGAGGCCATGGGCATCGACTACCAGGTGATATTCCCGACGCCGATGCTGCAGCTTGGGCTGCATCCCAACCCGGACATGGAAGTCGCGCTCTCATTTGCCTATAATCGCTGGCTCACCCAGGAGGTGCTGCCCGGCGATCCTGGCGTGACCACGATGATCTACCTGCCGTTCAGCGATGCCGAGGCCTCGCTGGAGACGGTCGAGGAGTTCGCCGACAAGCCGGGGGTGGTCGGCTTCAACATCACCTCGGTCCGCCACAAGCCCGTCCATCACAACCAGTACATGAAGGTCTATGCCGCGATCGAGGAGCGCGGCATGCCGCTCGGCTTCCACGCCGGCCCCACTTGGCACGACGAATGGACGCGCCAGATCGACCGCTTCATCGGCGTGCATGCGATTTCCTTCGTGCTGTCGAATCTGGTGCACCTGACCAACTACGTCCTCCATGGTCTGCCCGAGCGATTCCCCAACCTGCCGGTGATCTGGATCGAGAGCGGGCTCGCGTGGGTGCCGTTCATCATGCAGCGGCTGGACAACGAGTACTTCATGCGTTCGTCCGAGGCGCCGATGCTCAAGCGCCCGCCGAGCGAGTACATCCGCGAGATGTACTTCACCTCCCAGCCGATGGAGACCCGCGACCGGAACCTGATGCGCGCGACGTTCGAGGCGATCAACGCCGAAAGCCAGTTGCTCTACGCCTCGGACTGGCCGCACTGGGACTTCGACGGGCCGTCGACCATCTGGGACATCCCGTGGCTCGACGAAGCGGCCAAGCGCAACATCCTGGGCGGCAACGCCAACCGGCTGTTCAAGCTCGCCCCGCAATTGGGCGCGCGCGCCGCCGCCGAATAGAGGCGCTATGACGGAGGGAACCGCAGAGCCCCGGCTCGCTACGCCGAACCGGGGCTACGAGGGGCTGCGCGAACTGCTGGAGCAGTTCGAGGAGATGGGCGAGGTCGAACGCGTCGACGGCGCCGACTGGAATCTCGAGATCGGCGCGGTCGCCGAGACCGTGGCAGCGCGCAACCCGGGTCGGGCGCCGGCGGTCCTGTTCGACAACATCAAGGGCTATCCGGAAGGCTTCCGCATTCTGGCCGGCGGAGCCAACGCCTACCGCCGGCTCGCCGTCGTGCTCGGCCTGCCCGAGCCGCGCCACGAGCTCGACCTTGTCAACGCCTACCGCGAGCGCATGCGCACCACGTTCGCGATGATCCCACCGGTCGAGGTCGCGACCGGGCCGATCCTGGAAAACGTCCAGCGCAACGACGATGTCGATGTCTGGAAGTTCCCGGCGCCGTTCGTCCACGAGCATGACGGCGGGCGCTATATCGGCACCGACGACCTTGTCATCATGCGCGATCCGGACAGCGGCTGGATCAACGCGGCGACCTACCGGGTGATGGTCCATGACGAAAAGACCGTCGCCGTGTGGATGTCGCCGGGCAAACATGGCCGGTTCATTCGCCAGAAATACTTCGACCGGGGCGAGCCCTGCCCGGTGCTGATCTGCTGCGGCCAGGATCCGCTGCTCTTCATTACCGCGCACCAGGAGATCGACATTGGGGCGGACGAACTCGCCTATGCCGGCGGCTTGCGCGGCCGGCCAATCCCGGTGGTGGCCTCCGAAATCCACCGCCTGCCGATGCCGGCCCATGCCGAGCTGGCGATCGAAGGCGCGATGATGCCGGGCGAGACCCGCGCGGAGGGCCCGTTCGGCGAGTTCATGGGCTATTACGCGTCCACTGCTTCCGAGCAGCCGGTGGTCCGGGTTGAGCGCGTCTATCACCGCAACGATCCGATCCTGACGCTCGCCATCCCGTCCCGCCCGCCCGAGAACTTCACCTTCGCCAGGGCCACCGTGAAGTCGGCGATGATCTGGGAGGAGATCGAGAAGGCGGGCCTGCCGGGCGTGACCGGGGTGTGGTGCCACGAGGCGGGCGCCGGGCGGCTGTTCAACGTCGTCGCGATCAAACAGATGTATCCGGGCCATGCGAGCCAGGCCGCGATGCTGGCGGCCAACTGCCATGCCGGAAACTATGCCGGGCGCTGGGTGGTGGTGGTCGACGACGACATCGACCCGTCGAACATGTTCGATGTCGTCTGGGCCCTGTCGACGCGCTGCGACCCGCCCGAGGACATCCAGTTCATCAAGCGCGCCTGGTCGACCCCGCTCGACCCGCTGCTGCGCGAGCCCCCCTATCACAACAACCGCGCGATCGTGGATGCCTGCCGCCCCTACGGCTGGAAGGACGAGTTCCCCGCGGTCGCCGAGGCCAACCCGGAGCTAAAGCAGCAGGTCCGCGCCAAGTGGCCGCATCTCTACGAGTGAGGATCCACTGGAGCTGCGGACCGCCCCGACCGCCCGGTACGGGAATTGCGCGACGATCCTGGCAGCCCACCCACGGGATTGCGCGACGATCCTGGCAGGCCCACCCACGGGATTGAACTCTGCGAGGACTGCGAGGGCGCGGTCCGCCGGTTCTCCTGCACACCTGCAGCCCCGACCCGGACCCCATCGAGCGCTTCGCCAGGCTCAGTCGGCGGCCTGGGCCTCTTTGCGCGCCTCGATGACCCGGTCGGCGAGCCGGCCGGTCAGCTCCTGCAGGTGGTCGAAGCTCGACCGATAGGTGCCTACCCCCTGGCTCAGCGAGCGCAGATCAATGATCAGGTCGAGGATGTCCGAGGACGGCATGTGCGCCTCCACGGTGTCCCAGCCCTTCCAGCCCTCCTTGGGCGTGAAGCCCAGGATCTGACCGCGCCGGCCGCTGATCAGCCCATGCACCTTGTTGGTGTACTCGGCCGGGACATCGATCTCGACCTTTGAGATCGGCTCCAGCAGCACCGGGTCGCATTTCGGCATGCCCTCGGTCATCGCGACCCGGGCGGCAAGCTTGAAGGACATCTCGTTGCTGTCCACGGCGTGGAACTGCCCGTCGGTCAGCCTGACGCCGAAGTCCACCACCGGGAAGCCCAGCGGACCCCGGTCGGCGAATTCCTTCACGCCCGCCTCGACGGCGGGGATGAACTGCTTGGGGATCGCGCCGCCGACGATCTTGTCGGAGAACTCGAAGCCCTCGCCGCGCGGCTTCGGCGCGATGTCGACATGGACATCGCCGAACATGCCGTGACCGCCGGTCTGGCGCTTGAACCGACCGTGCTGGGAGACCGCCTTGCGGATGGTCTCTCTGTAGGGCACCGAGGGCCGGGTCGAGGCGGCGGAGACATTGTAGCGGATCTTGAGCTTCTCCAGCGCGACCTGGAGATGGATCTCGCCCTGGCCGTGCAGCACCATCTCCTTGGTGTCGGCGTTCTGCTCGTAGTCGACCGAGGGGTCCTCCTCGTTGAGCCGCTGCAGCGCGCCGGTGAGCTTGACCTCGTCGTTGCGGTTCTCCGGCGAGATGGCAAGCGCGTAGACTGGACGCAGCGGCGCGGGCCACCCGGTCGCGCCGTCGCCATCGCCGGCATCGCTCAGCAAGTCGCCCGTCTTGACCGAATCCATCCGGCCGAGCGCCGCGACCACACCAGGGCCTGCCGAGTCGATCTTGTTGTGCTGGGCGCCCATCAGGGACAGCAGGCTGCCAACGCGCTGACCGTTGAGCGTCATACCCTCGGCGACCGAGCCGGAGAAGATGCGGGCGAGCGACAGCTTGCCGGCGTGCTGGGCGTGGTAGGTCTTGAAGACCTGCGCGCGTACGCCGCGGGCATCGTCCAGCCCTAGGCGCGCCTTGGCGGCCTCGCAGCCCGGGACCTCATGGCGCAGCGCCTTGAGGAGCCGGCGGATGCCGAAATCCCGCTCGGCCGATCCGATCATGACGGGCACGACGTTCGCCGCCTGCACGCCCTCGGTCAGGAAGCCGTAGACCGCCTCCACGTCGGGGATCTCGTCCTCGAGCAGGCGCTCGAGCAGGCTGTCGTTGAAATCGGCCAGCGCCTCGAGCATCTCGCCGCGGGCGAGCTCGTAGTCGTCGGCAAGCTCCGCCGGCGTGTCGATCACCTCCGAGCCCTCGCCGGCGGTGTACCTGTAGGCGCGGCCGCTGATCAGATCGACATAGCCGCTCACCTCCTCGCCTTCGCGGATCGGGATCTGGCGCAGCACCAACGGGGCGATCTCGACCTCGCGCAGGGCCTGATAGACCGCCGGCACCGGCTCGGCGATGGCGTCGATCTTGTTGAGGAACACCATGTAGGGAATCTTGCGGTCGGACAGCAGCTTGAAGATCGGCGCCAGGGTCATCGCCCGCTCGGTCGAGGGCTCGTAAACTACCACCGCCAAGTCGCAGACCATCAGCGCATTGAGCGCCTCCTGCCGCATCTCGATCGAGCCGGGACAGTCGAGGAACACCCAGTCGTCGCCGAGATAGCTCGTCGAGCCGACCGAGACCTCGATGGACATCTGGCGGGCGCGCGCTTCGGCCGACGAATCGCCGACGGTGTTGCCTTCCTTGACCGTGCCCTTGCGATGGATGCCGCCGGAGACCGACAGCAGGCTCTCCATCAGCAAGGTCTTGCCGCTCAGGTAGGGCCCGACAATCGCAACGCAGCGTGTCCCGTTCCCGTCTGTCATTGAAGCTCCCCCGGTTATCGGCTGACCGTGCGCGGCGCGTCCGCGGCCTTGAAGCCTTTCATTTTCCAGCGCGTCCGGGGCGAATCAAGCGGAATCGCCGGCCGGTCAGGCAAGCGCGCGGCAGGCCCTCTGGATGCGCCGGCAGGCGCTCTCCAGCACCTCGGTAGAGGCCGCATAGCTGATCCGGAAATAGGGCGACAGCCCGAACGCCGCGCCCTGGACGACGGCCACGCCCTCGGCCTCCAGCAGGTAGGTGACGAAATCGGTATCGGTCTCGATGGTCTTGCCGTCCGGCGTCGCGCGGCCGATCGCCCCGGCGCATGACGGCAGCACGTAGAACGCGCCCTCCGGGGTGCGGCAGGCGATGCCGTGGGTCTGGTTGAGCATCGAGACGACAAGGTCGCGGCGCTCGCGGAAGATCGCGTTGTTGCCGGCCAGGAAATCCTGCGGCCCGGTCAGCGCCTCGACGGCGGCCGCCTGGGTGATCGAGGACGTGTGGGTCGAGCTCTGCGACTGGACGACGGCCATCGCGTCGATCAGCTCGACCGGGCCGGCGCCGTAGCCGAGCCGCCAGCCGGTCATGCAATAGGCCTTGGAGACGCCGTTGACGGTGAGCAGCCGGTCCAGCAGCCGCGGCTCGACCTGGCCGGGCGTGGCGAAGGCGAAGCCGTCATAGACGATGTGCTCGTACATGTCGTCGCTCAACACCCAGACATGCGGGTGCTTCATCAGGACCGCGCAGATCGCCGCAAGCTGGTCTCGGGTATAGGCCGCTCCGCTCGGGTTGCCCGGCGAGTTGAGCAGCACCCACTTGGTCTTGGGTCCGATCGCCGCATCGAGGTCCTCGGGACGAATCCGGAAGCCGTCTTCCTCGCGGCCCTCGACATAGACCGGGGTGCCGCCGGCCAAGAGCACCATGTCGGGGTAGGAGACCCAGTAGGGCGCGGGAATGATCACCTCGTCGCCGTCATCGAGCGTCGCGACGAAGGCGTTGTAGAGCACCTGCTTGCCGCCGCAGGAGACGATCACCTGGTCGGGCCGGTAGTCGAGCCCGTTGTCGCGCGCGAGCTTGGTGCAGATCGCCTCGCGCACCGCCTTTGTCCCGGTGATCGGCGTATACTTGGTATCGCCCTCGCGGATCGCCCGAATCCCGGCTGCGGCGATGTTCTCCGGCGTCGGGAAATCCGGTTCCCCGGCCCCCAGCCCGATCACGTCGCGGCCGGCCGCCTTGAGCTCGGCCACCAGCCCGGTCAGCGCGTTGGTCGGCGAGGGCTTGATGCGCGAGAGTCTGGAGGCAAGGATCGACATCGGATGGTTTTCCCGGGCGGCTGAAGCGACGCAAACCTACCTACGCCCGGCCGGTCGGCCGCGCAACCGCCAAATCGCCCATCCTCGCCCGCCCGCCGCCGCGATCGCCAAAATCGGGAATGGATTATTCTCCATGAGGTACCTTGCTATTTGTTCACAGGTAGTGCGGCGGCAACGAAGATGGCTTCGTCATGGTCGTCAGAACTGGCTTGTGTCTTCTGCGACTTCCCGGCTCCGGTCTTCGTGGGCTTGAGTCGGCGCTTCTTGCCGCCGTCCTGGCGTAACTCGGGGCTGGTGTCGTCGTTCCACAGAATGCCGGGCCTGGGCACTCGATAGCAGGTGGACGGGACATCGGGATTGGTGACGGGCTTGGCGGTCTGCTGCGGATCGCGGACGAAACGGCCCAGGGCGGCTTCGCAGTAGTCCTGCAACAGCTTGATGCAGATCCACCGCCGCCATTGAATCTGCCAGCGCGAGAAGATGAGTCGGGTGCTCTCGAAGACGAGGTCCACTTCGGCTCCGCCCATGGCGTCGCCGCGAAGGCGGGTCGCAACAGTAGGTCAAGTCGATGAGCCGCATGAGCTTGAAAGCGAGCGCTTCAAGCGCGAGGCCGCGAGTGTGGCGGTCCGCGGCTTCCAGCTCCTCGCGAACGTCCTTGAGGAATTTGCGCAGCAATGGCCGAAGATCGGCCTGAGTCTGCTGCTCGAGCCGCTCGATCAGCGGCGCAACATATCGGCAGCCAGTTTGCCGGTGGCAGTGACCAGAAAGGGCTTGGCGCCGCGGCCCGCTGCCTTGGCGCCGCGTTCCAGTTCGACGTATCCAGCTTCCCGTAGCGGGTAGAGAACCTGCTTTGGCAGACTCTTTTCATTGAAGTTGACACCGTAGGTGGCGGCAGTGAGGCGCTCGATGTCGTTGGAGAAGTGCGGACCACCGCCCTCGATATTGGCCAGTGCCTTGAGATAGGCGCGCTGCTCGGGCGAGAAAGTGGCAAGCGCCTCGAATTACTCGACAGTGTTTGAGGATGTGGCGGCCGAAGGCTTCGTAGAGGGCGGCCTTGTCTTGATGGAGGTCATGGAGCACTTGGCCGATTTCAGTGAGGACGGTATCCTTCTCGCTAATGAGGCCGTAGGCGCGCAGGGACAGCTTGGTGTTGTTGGCGAGTTTACCCTTGTTGTAATCGTTAGTCTTGTACCCAGCGAAATAGCGGTCGCGTACGGCGGTCTCGAAGGCTTTCCAGTCGGCGCCATGCTGGTGCGCCAGATCAAGAAGGACTGCGAGGTCGATCTGCGCGGGGGAGAATTCACTGCCGAAGAGAGGGTCGCTGCGCGGCATCGCCAGGGAGCACTACCCGGCGGCCGCGACGCCACGATCGCGCTCCGCGGTGATCAGGTTGTCCAGCAGCCTGCGCGCCTGCAGGCCGCCGGCATCGCCGATCACGTCGACCTGCGGCGCGGCCGGGTCGAGGTCGATGATCCGCTGCCCGGCCGCCAGCATCTCGGTGTCTTCCCGGAACGCGGCCACGAACTGCTTTTCCAGGAATGCGCTCAGCGCATGGTCGTCGATGTCATAATCGCGGCAGCCGCCCCAGAAATAGTGGCAACTCGTCTCGGTCTCGGGCGTCATCGCGTCGAGGATAGTCAGCCGCTGGCTCACCCGGGGGACCGCGCCGGGCGCAAGGCCGGACTCGGTGGTGGCGATTTCGATCACCACGTTCGCCGGCGGCGTGTAAGTCATCACCTTGATCTGGTCGACCTTGCAGTCGATGCCCTCGCCCTGCATGCGCGCGGACGGCGACAGGCCGGGGGCGACGCGCGTGCCGCGCACGAAGTCCGCGCCGCGCTCCCAGCTCAAATCGGGCGCGAAATCCTCGATGCTGCCGATGGTCTGGATGTGCAGAAACGCCAAGTGCGACAAGTCGAGCAGGTTATCGACCAGCAGGAGGTAGTTGCACGCGACCGGCATGTGGCCGCTGGCCGCGGCCCATTCGGGATCGTCGTGCCAGTAGAAGTCGGGGACGGCCGCCTCGTCGGCCAGCGCCGGCTCCCCCATCCAGATCCAGATGAAGCCGCGGCGTTCGCGTAAGGGGTAGCTGCGCAGCCGCGCATCCGGCGGCACGCTCGTCTGGCCCGGCACCCAGATGCAGGTCCCCGCGGCATCGTAGAGGAAGCCGTGATAGCCGCAGCGCAACGAATCGCCCTCCACGCGGCCCCTCGAAAGCGGCGCCCGTCGGTGGCGGCAGCGGTCCTCGAAGGCGACCGGCATACCGCCGGAGGGGCGGTACATCACGACCGGCTCGCCGAGAAAGACACGGCCGAGCGGATCGTCGCCGAGCTCGGTCGATCTGGCGGCGCAATACCAAGTGTTTCGCAGATACACGATCGGTTGCCTCTCGTTCGCCGTCGCGGGACCGGGATGAGAGTGCTGCAACCCGGCCTGCCGGGCAAGCCGCTTGCGCCCGCGCCCGCATCCCGGAATACGCCAACCCGAAGCGGATCGTCGCCGACCCCGTGCGCGGCTACGACAAGGGCCGCCGCTTCGGCCCGAAATCGACGCCGCGCAAGCGCATACCGGCGATCTTCGGCAAATCGTCGCGCGACGGTTCCGGCCCGGCGATGAATCGCGGCCGGGGAGTCGTCGTCTGTCCGCGCACGAATCGTCTCGGCAGGTCTCTAGTGGTTCGAGTCTTTCGCTTCGAACCACTAGTTTTATGTTGGTGGATCAACTTATCGAGACATTTGAATGCGTTATGGTCGCCGGATCATCATCGGCCGGGGGATTCAAATGTCTCGGTTGATCCACTAAGCCGGCGCCGCGACGCCCCAGCGCGGACGGGCCGCGTCGGACTCCTCCCCGATCAGGATAGCGAGAACCGCCGCCAGCATGGCGAGTCCGATCGAGACCAGCCAGACCCAGTCATAGCGCGCCATCAGGTCGAACATATAGCCGCCGAACACGGCGCCGATCGCCGCCCCCATCGAATGCCCGCCGAACAAGAGGCCCATGGTCAGCCCCATGATCTGCACGCCGATATGGCTTGCGACAAGGCTCGCGATCGGCGGCAGGGTGGAGAAGTTCAGCACCCCGAAAAGCGCCGCGAAGAGGAACAGGATCTCGACGTTGCCCGTGACATAGAGCAGCGGGATGAACAACAGCGCGCGGGCAGCGAACATCGCCGCCAGCAGGCCCGCGCGATGCACCCGGTCGGCAAGCCAGCCGAACAGCAGCAGACCCAGCGCGTTGCCGACCCCGTGAACGCCGTGCGCGGATGTCCCCTCGACCAGATCAAAGCCGCAGCTCACCGCATAGGGCACGAAATGGACGTCGAACACGCCGGCGGTGGTGAAGCCGCAGAGCCAGAATGCGCCGAGCAACAGGACGAAGGTGCGGTTGCGGAACAGGATCCCGAGCTTGCCGGCGAGCCGCATGTCGGCGGGCGAGGCTGGCCTGCCCGGCGCGGCGCCGGGTCGCGGTCGTGCGGCGGCGAGGGAGCCGATGGATATCCAGGCCAGCGGCGCCATGACCAGCAGGACCAGGCCGAAGCTCAGATAGGCGCCGCGCCAGCCCCAGGCGGTCACCAGGATTCCGAGCAGTGTCAGCGCCGGAAGCTGGCCGACGGTCGAACCCGACAATCCGAGCGCCGTCGCCATCCCGCGGCGGCGCTCGAAGATCAGCGCCATCATCGTCGCCGCCAAGGGCAGCGAGACCATGCCCATGCCGAGCCCGCCAACTGCGCCGAACACGACGAGGAACTGCCATTCGAGCGAGATCGCCGAGGTCAGGGTGACGGCAAGCCCGATGACGGCGAGTCCGCCGGCCAGCACCGGGCGCGGCCCGAACCGGTCGATCAGGTTGCCGGCGAAGGGCGCCGCGATCGCCATGACCGCAAGGACGATCGAGCTGCCGGTCGCGCTGATCGCCCGCGCCCAGCCGAGCTCGGCCTCCCAGGTCGGGATCAGGACGCCGACCGAGGACCGCGCGCTGTGAGTCAGGGCAAGCGCGCAGAACGTCAGCGCGACCACGACCCATGGCCGAATTCCGACGCCGTTCAAAGGAAGTCCCGGAGCATCTCGGACAGTGGCCGGTCGGCCGGCGGCATCTCGTAATCGCCGAGCCTGACCGGGCGAACCCATTTGAGCGCCTGACCCTCCCGGGCGGTCACCGAGCCCTGCCAAACGCGGCAAACATAGAGCGGCATCAGCAGATGAAAGCTTTCGTAGGCATGGGAGGCAAAGGTGAGCGGCGCCAGGCGCCGCCGGGTCACATCGATGCCAAGCTCCTCGGCGAGCTCGCGGATGAGCGCGGCCTCCGGCGTCTCGCCCGCCGCGACCTTGCCGCCCGGGAATTCCCACAGCCCGGCCATCGTCTTGCCCGCCGGGCGCCGGGCTATCAGGACGCGGCCGTCGGCATCGATCAGCGCGGCCGCGGCGACGAGAACCAGCGGCCGCTCAGCTTCTGTAGTCGGCATTGATGTCGATATAGCCGTGAGTCAGATCGCACGTCCAGACCGCGGCCCGGCCGCGTCCGACGCCGACATCGATGCCGATCGTGACGTCGGAGCCCGCCATATGTGCGGCGACGGGGGCCTCGTCGTAGCCTTCGATCGCCGCGCCGCCGCGGGTGATCTGAATCCCGCCCACGGAGATCGCGAGCGCATCCGCGTCGATCCGCTCACCCGCCTTGCCGACCGCCATGACCACGCGCCCCCAATTGGCGTCGCCGCCGGCGATCGCGGTTTTAACCAGCGGCGAGTTGGCGACCGCAAGGCCGATCCGCCGCGCCGCGCGGGCGGACGCCGCCCCGCCCACCTCGATCGTGACAAATCGGCTCGCGCCCTCGCCGTCACGGACGATCAGATGGGCGAGATCCCGGCAGACCGCGCCCAGCGCGGTCCGGAACGGCCGCAATCTTGCATCGCGCGAGTCCGCAATTGCCGGGTTTCCGGCCCGGCCGGTCGCGAACAGGAGCGCCATATCGCTGGTCGACGTGTCCCCGTCGACGGTGATGGCGTTGAACGAGGCGTCAACCGCCTCGCGCAGCAGCCGGTCGAGCACCGGCGCGTCGAGCGCCGCATCGGTGAACACGAAGGCCAGCATCGTCGCCATGTCGGGGGCGATCATGCCCGAGCCCTTGGCGACGCCGGCGACCGTGACCCGCGTCCCGGCGATCTCGGCGGCGGCGCCGGCGCCCTTGGCGAAGGTGTCGGTGGTCCGGATGGCGTCGGCCGCCGCCTCCCAGCCCCCGGGCGAAAGCCGGCGCGCGAGCTCGGGCAAGGCGGCGGCGATCTGCGCCCCGTCGAGCCGCTCGCCGATAACCCCGGTCGACGCCACCGGGATGCGTTCCGGTGGGCAGCCGAGGACCGACGCCGCACCCTCGGTCGTGCGCGCGACGGCGGTCGTGCCGGGCCGTCCGGTGAACGCGTTGGCGTTGCCGGCATTGACCACCAGCCCGCCGGCCCGGCCCCGGGCGACGATCTCGCGCGTCCACAAGACCGGCGCCGCGGCCGTCCGGGAGCGGGTCGTCACGCCTGCCAGCGTCGTTTCCGGATCCAGCGCAACCAGCAACAGATCGTCCCGGCCGGCATAGCGCAGGCCGCTGGAGCCGGTGGCGAGCCGGACTCCGGGGACGGGGACGAGCGCCGGAAACCGGCCCGGCGCGAGCGGTGAGATGTTCGCCATTCCCGGCGTTCCCGATCGGTGGCCATGAACCGACGTGGCTTATGCCCCGGCAAGTGCGCGGAGTCTATCGGGCGCGCTCAGCGCGGGACGCGGCGAATTCCGCTTGGCCGCTCCGGCGATCCATCCATCTGGAACCGTAGCACCGGGGTCTTGCCGCGAAGCTCGCGGACCAGCTCGGCAATGGCGCTCTGTGCGATGTCCTCGCGCAACGCTTCCGCGGCGTCATCGAAGCTCGGCGCCGGCGCCGGGCGGCGTTCGACCAGCTTGATGACGTGCCAACCGAACTGAGAGCGCACGGGTTTCGGGGTGATCTGACCGGGCTGGAGCGCAAACGCGGCATCGGCGAAAGGCTTGACCATGTCGCCGCGGCCGAAGAACCCGAGGTCGCCGCCCCGGGGGCCGGACGGTCCGGTCGAGCGCGCACGCGCGAGCGCGGCGAAATCCGTGCCCGGCCTGGCCAGTTCGGAAATCACGGCGAGCGCCTCGCGTTCGGAGCTCACCAGGATGTGGCTGGCGCGGACCTGCGATTCGTTGGCGGTCCGCGCCTTGAGCCGTTGGTAAGCCGCGCGCATCGAATCTTCCGTCACCGCGTCCCGGAGGACCCGCTCCACATAGACGGCGTGCAGGGTCGACTGCCGGGCGCTCTCGAGCCGGCGGGCGATTTCGGGCTCGCGGTCGAGGCCGGCGGCCTCGGCGGCCCGGGCGATCAGCCGGGTGTCGACGAGCTGACGCCGGAGCGCCGGGAACAGCCGGGCCATCGGCATGAGGCGATACTGTTCGGGTAATGTGCCCTGCAGCGCGCTGAGCTCGGACAGGCGGATCTCGCGGTCGCCCACCTTGGCGATCACCGGATCGCCCGGCGGGGTCGCGCCGGGCCGGCTGTCCTGGGCCACCAATTGCCCCTGGGAGGCCGCCAGGATCGCAGCCGCAAGCGATACGGCGCGCAGCGGAAAATTGAGCATCGGGCGTCCTTTTCCGTGATATCGCATCGCGCGGAGCGTAGCGGAAGCATCGACCGAGCTCCGGCCGGTCCGGCGGCCCGCCGGCGGCGCATCATAGCGGATTGAGCGGGACAGTCATGTGGATTGGCCGTCATGCGCCCAAGGCTTGTGTTGCCAGGGCCGCTCGCGTTGACAGGGCCACGGCCTCACCTTATCTGTGAGCGGTCCGGGTTCGCGTTTGGCTCCGGAGCGCGCGACCGGCCCGTTCCCCGACCAGCCCGTTCAAGGAGCACGGATGTTCGGCCGTATTGCGCAAAGTCTACTCGGCAGCGCCAATGACCGCGAGATCAAGCGGATGGCGCGGCAGATCGAGGCGATCAACGCGCTCGAGCCCGAAATGGAGGCGCTGTCGGACGAGGCGCTGCGCGCGCGCACCGACTGGCTGCGCGGGCGTATCGCCGAAGGCGAGTCCCTGGACGATGTGCTCGACGACGCCTTCGCGACCGTCCGCGAGGCCGCCAAGCGAACCCTGGGCCAGCGCCACTACGACGTCCAGCTCATGGGCGGAATCGTGCTGCACCGCGGCACGATCTCGGAGATGAAGACCGGCGAGGGCAAGACCCTGGTCGCGACGCTGCCGGTCTATCTGAACGCCTTGACCGGCCGGGGCGTCCATGTGGTCACGGTCAACGATTACCTCGCCAACCGCGACGCCGCCTGGATGGGCCGGATCTACACCTTCCTGGGGCTCACGGTCGGGTGCATCGTCCACGGGCTCGACGACGAGGAGCGCCAGGCGGCTTATGCGGCCGACGTGACCTATGGGACCAACAACGAATTCGGCTTCGACTACCTGCGCGACAACATGAAGTTCGAGCTCGCCGAGATGGCGCAGCGGCCGTTCAACTACGCGATCGTGGACGAGGTCGACAACATCTTCATCGACGAGGCGCGCACGCCGCTGATCATCTCCGGCCCGGCCGAAGACGCGACGGATCTGTACCGGCAGGTCGACACGCTGATCCCCAAGCTGGAGTCCGGGGATTACGAGAAGGACGAGAAGCAGCGCACCGTCGCGCTGACCGAGACGGGCTCCGAAAAGATCGAAGAACTCCTCGTCGAGGGCGATTTCCTCAAGGGGGCCGGGCTCTACGACATCGCCAACATCTCGGTCGTCCACCACGTCAACCAGGCGCTCAAGGCGCATCTCCTGTTCGAGCGCGACACCGACTACATCGTCAAGGACGGCAAGATCGTCATCATCGACGAGTTCACCGGCCGCATGATGGAGGGCCGGCGCTATTCCGAGGGCCTCCACCAGGCGATCGAGGCCAAGGAAGGGGTCGAGGTCCAGTCGGAAAACCAGACACTCGCCTCGATCACCTTTCAGAACTACTTCCGGCTCTACCCCAAGCTCGCGGGCATGACCGGCACGGCGATGACCGAGGCGGCCGAGCTCGCCGACATCTATGGGCTGGAGGTCGTCGAGATCCCGACCAACGAGACCTGCATCCGCAACGACGAGGACGACGAGGTCTATCGGACGGCGAAGGAGAAGTACAACGCCATCCTCGAGCTGATCGCCGAATGCCGCGAGCGTCAGCAGCCGGTCCTTGTGGGCACGGTCTCGATCGAGAAGTCCGAGCACCTGTCGAATCTGCTGAAGGAGCGCAAGATCCCCCACAACGTGCTCAACGCGCGCTATCACGAGCACGAGGCGATGATCATCGCCCAGGCCGGGCGGGCGGGCGCGGTCACCATCGCGACCAACATGGCCGGGCGCGGCACCGACATCCAGCTCGGCGGCAACGCCGACATGCAGGTCGCCCATGAGCTCGCCGCGATCGAGGACGAGGACGAGCGCGCCCGCCGCGCGCCGGAGATCGCCGGGCGCGTCTCCGGCGAGATCGCCGAACTGCGCGAAATCGTGCTGAAGGCCGGCGGGCTGTGCGTCGTCGGCACCGAGCGCCACGAGGCGCGGCGCATCGACAACCAGCTACGCGGCCGGTCGGGCCGCCAGGGCGATCCCGGCCAGTCGCGCTTCTTCCTGTCGCTGGAAGACGACCTGATGCGCATCTTCGGCTCGGAGCGCATCGACGGCATGCTGCGGCGGCTCGGGCTCGAGGAGGGCGAGGCGATCGTCCACCCGTGGATCAACAAGGCGCTGGAAAAGGCCCAGAAGAAGGTCGAGGAGCGCAATTTCGAGATCCGCAAGAATCTCCTGCGCTTCGACGACGTGATGAACGACCAGCGCAAGGTCGTCTACGAGCAGCGCAAAGACCTGATGCAGACCGAGGACGTCTCGCAGACCATCACCGAGATGCGCCATGAGGTGATCGGCGATGCGGTCTCACGGGCGATCCCCGAGCGCGCCTATCCCGAGCAATGGGACGTGGCCGCGCTGCATGAGGAGGCGCTGCGGCTCTTGGGCCTCGACCTGCCGGTCGGCGAGTGGGCGAAGGAAGAGGGGATCGCCGACGAGGAGATCCGTGAGCGCCTGATCTCGGCCGGCAACCGGCTGATGGCCGAGAAGGCCGCGAACTTCACGCCCGAGCTCATGCGGATGGCCGAGAAGTCGATCCTGCTCCAACTGCTCGACCAGACATGGAAGGAGCATCTGCTCGGGCTCGACCACCTGCGTCAGGGCATCGGCCTGCGCGCCTACGGCCAGAAAGACCCGCTCAACGAATACAAGCGCGAGGCCTTCGATCTGTTCAACGCGATGCTAGATCGGTTGCGTGAGACCACCACGACGGTGATGTGCCATCTCGAGCTGCAAATCCAGAGCGCCGACGAGTTGACCATGGGACCGGGCGGCGGGATGTACGAAGGCCGCGCCGATCCCGCGCGGCAGGCCGAGGGCCCGCATCCCGCGGCGGCGCTTGCCCAGGGACCGGCCGCGTTCGCCGGCGCGGGCATTGCCGGCGCCATCGACGAGATGCCCGACCACTGGACATTCTACGAGCCGCTCGGCCGTCACCTCGACCCGCAGAACCCCAGCACCTGGGGCAAGGTCCCGCGCAACGCCGCCTGTCCTTGCGGCGCCGGCAGGAAATACAAGCACTGTCACGGCCGGATGAGCTGAGCTTGGCGGCTGCTTGCCCCGCGCGGCAGGCCGTCCAGGCCCCAGTGGTTCGAATCTTTCGCTTCGAACCACTGGTTTTTATCTGATTTTTATGTCGATGGATCAACTTATCGAGACATTTGAATGCGTTATGGTCGCCAGATCGTCATCGGCCGGGGGATTCAAATGTCTCGGTTGATCCACTAGCGTGCGGCGATCGGCAGCACCTCGCGCTGGTCCACCCCGTCATAGGCGCTCAGCGGGCGGATCAGCTTGTTGGCCGCGTTCTGCTCAAGATAGTGGGCGACCCAGCCGGTGATCCGGCTCATCACGAAGATCGGCGTGAACATGTCGATGTCGAAGCCCATCAGGTAGTAGGCCGGCCCGGCCGGGAAATCGAGATTGGGGTGGATGCCCTTCTCCTCGAGCATCACCTTCTGCAGCCCGTCGGCCATGCGGGTCCAGGTATCGTCGCCCTTCCAGGCGGCGAGATCTTCGAGGCACTTGCGCATGGTCGGCACGCGGGAATCGCCGGATTTGTAGACCCGGTGGCCGAAGCCCATCACCAAGCGCTTGCGGGCGATGGACTCGCGCATCCACTGCCCGGCCGCATCCGGATCGCCGATCTCCAGCATCATGTACATCACCGCCTCGTTGGCGCCGCCGTGCAGCGGGCCCTTGAGCGAGCCGATGCCGCCGGTGACCGCCGAATAGATGTCCGAGCGCGACGAGGCGATGACCCGCACCGTGAAGGTAGACGCGTTGAAGCTGTGCTCGGCATAGAGGATCAGCGAGGTGTCGAAGGCCCTGACCGCCTCCGGCGGCGGCGTCTCGCCGAAGCACATGTGAAAGAAATTCCCGGCCATGCTGAGATCGGCGCGCGGCGCGATGCGATCGAGCCCTTTGCGGAAGCGGTAGTCGGTGGCGATCATCGTCGGGATCTTCGCCAGCATGTCCATTGCGCGGCCCATGTCGGCCGCTTCGGGCTCGCCGCCCCACGCGGTCTCGGCGGTGCCGAGATAGCTGAGCGCGGTGCGGATCGTGTCCATCGGGTGGGCGTCCCTGGGGAAGCGCCCGATCACCGCCACATGGTCCTCGGCGATCTCCCGTCGGCCCGCCTCGTCGCGCTTGAAAATCTCGAGCTCATCCGAGCTCGGCAGTTCGCCGCGCCACAGGAGGCAGGCGACCTCCTCGAATGAGCAGTGCGCGCACAGATCCTGGACGGCGTAGCCGCGATAGGTGAGCGAGTTTGTCTCGGGCATCACCTTGGAGACGGCGGTCGTGTCCACGACCACCCCGTCGAGGCCTCTCTGGATATCCGCTTCAGACATGCGCGCGCTCCCTTTCGCTAGACCTTGAAGTCGTAGAGGCTCCGGTCGAAGCGATTGTAATCCTCGTAGCGGATCACGCCATAAAGCTCCGCGCGGGTCTGCATGCGATCGAGCAGCCGGGCCTGTGTCCCCTCGGCCGCCAGCGTCGCGAGCCCCTGCCCGACCCCGTACATCGCCAGCCTGAGCGTGGTGACCGGATAGATCGCGATGTTGTAGCCGAGCGAGACCAGCTCGTCCCTGGTCAGGAGCGGCGTCTTGCCGAACTCGGTGAGGTTCGCCAGCAGCGGCGCGTCGACGGCCTTGCGGAAGGCCTCGTACTCGGCATGGGTGGTCAGCGCCTCGGGAAAGATCGCATCCGCGCCCGCATCGACATAGGCCCTGGACCGCTCGATTGCCGCATCCAGGCCCTCGGAGGCCTTGGAATCGGTGCGCGCCATCAACAGGAAATTGGGATCGCGCCTGGCATCGGCGGCGGCGCGGATCTTCTGGACCATGTCCGCGACGGGAACGATCGCCTTGTTGTCGAGATGGCCGCAGCGCTTGGGGCTGACCTGATCCTCGATGTGGCAGCCGGCGAGGCCCGCGGCTTCGATTTCCTGAATCGTGCGGGCGGCGTTCATCGCCTCGCCGAAGCCGGTGTCGATGTCGATCATCGCCGGCAGGTCGCTGGTCCGGGCGATCTGGCGGCCGCGCAGCGCGACCTCGGTCAAGGTCGTCAGCCCGATGTCGGGCAGGCCCAGATCGGCCGACAGCGCCGCGCCCGAGATGTAGATCCCGTCGAAGCCATGCTCCTGGACCATCAGCGCCACCAGCGGCGAGAACGCGCCCGGCATCTGGAGCAGCCGGCCCGAGGCGAGCGCGGCGCGGAAATCCGCGCGCTTCTGTTCCGGCGTTTTCCTGGCGAACAGCATCAGAAGATCCCCCTGTCGTCACGCCCGGCATTGGAAAGCCCGGCCGGATCGACAGCGACGTTGAGCCCGCCGAGCGCGGCGGCATCCAGATCGGGCAGCCGTTGAACCAGGTCGAGAAAGCGGCGCTGCTCGGCCGGGCTCACGATCCCTTCGGCCAGGGTCTCGAACTTGCGGACGTAGTCGGCGCGCGCGAATGGCCGCGCGCCGGCCGGATGGGCATTGGCGCGGGCCAGCTCGTCGACGATCGTCTCGCCGGTCGCCAACCTGATTTCTACGCGCCCGCCGAAGGCCCGCTCGTTCGGGTCCGGCTCGTGGTAGGCCTGCGTCCAGGCCGGGTCTTCGACCGTCTCGATTTTGCGCCACAGCCGGACCGTATCCGCGCGGCGCGCGCGCCCGGGCGCGTAGGAGCGGACATGGTGCCATTCCCCGTCCTGCAGCGCGACGGCCAGGATGTACATGATGCTGTGGTCCAAAGTCTCGCGGCTGGCGTTGGGATCCATCTTCTGCGGATCGCCCGCGCCGGCACCGATGACGTAGTGGGTGTGGTGGCTGGTGTACAGCGTGACGGCCTCGATCGCCTCGAAATCGGCGATCCGCTCGCGCATCCGGAAGGCAAGGTCGATGATCGCCTGGCTCTGGTACTCGGCCGAATGCTCCTTGGTGTAAGACTCCAGGATCGCCCGCTTGGGCTCGCCGGGCGCCGGCAACGGCACCGTGTAGCTCGCCTCGGGCCCGTCGAGCACCCAGGCGATCACGCTGTCCTCGCCCTCGTAGATCGGCGACGGCGCACCCTCGCCCCGCATCGCGCGGTCGACCGCCTCGATGGCGAGCTTGCCGGCATGGGCCGGCGCGAAGGCCTTCCAGCTCGAGATCTCCCCCTTGCGCGACTGGCGGGTGGAGACCGTCACATGAAGCGCCTGCTGGACTGCCTGGTAGACCCGTTCCGTCGGCAGGCCCAGAAGGGCGCCGATCCCCGCCGCGGCCGAGGGGCCGAGATGGGCGATGTGGTCGATCTTGTGAGCGTGCAGGCAGATCCCTTTGACCAGGGCGATCTGGATCTCGTAGCCGGCGACGACGCCGCGCACCAGCTCGCGCCCGCCGCGGGCGGTCTGCTGGGCAACCGCCAGGATCGGCGGGATGTTGTCGGCCGGGTGGGAATAGTCCGCGGCGAGGAACGTGTCGTGGTAGTCGAGCTCGCGCACCGCGGCGCCGTTGGCCCAGGCCGCCCATTCGGCGGCGAACCGGCGGTCCGGGGCGATGCCGAAGACCGTTGCGCCGGCCTCGCGCGGGTGGGCCACGGCCTGGGCGCGCGCGGCGGCGACCGGCGCGCGGTCGAGCGAGGCGACGGCGACCGCGGCGTTGTCGATGATCCGGTTGACGATCATGTCCTCGACCGCGGGCTCGACCTCGACCGGATCGGTCGCGACGGCGGCGATCTTCCAGGCGAGCTGGTTCTCGCGCGCCGGGGTCTGTTTCGAAGGATAAACCTTAACCGTGTGATTAATCATGGGAAATTCCAATTGAGCGGGAAGCGGTGGACAAGCGCATCATAACGCGGAGTCCGCCCGGCTCAAACGCCGGGCGACGTTGTGGAGACGTGTCGAGGCGCGGAACTGCTTGATCGCGGACCCAGAAAAACAGTCCCCGTCGGCTTGCGCCTGCGGCATACAACGGTTATTTTTGACGGTCAATTTCAAGAGTCGTTGATATTGCCTCATGCTGGAAATGCTCCGCATCCTCGATCCGGACGACATTCCCGCCCGGATGCTCCGCGAGATCAGTGGCCGTCGCGTCCAGCTGCCCGCGATCGAGGCGCGGGACCGCCTGGCTGGTCTGCGGGGGGCCGCATGACTATCGCTCCTGGCGCGTTCATCCGGCTGAAGCGGGACCCGGAACGCGCCGGCCAGCTGTTGGGAGTCGAGAAGCGCGCCGGCGACATGTGGGCAAGGGTGAGGTACGCGGACGGGAAAGTGAAACGGCTGCCTTACGCCGCGCTGGAAGCCGTCCCCTCGGCGCCCGAAAGTCCCCAGGACCTCTTCGCCGCCGGCCGATTCGTTGAACCGAAATGGCTGCGCCGCACCCTCACCCGGCAGCGAGTGACCGGGAGGCTCAGCGAGGTCGTCTACAGCATGGAGGCGACCGAGACCGATTTCTACGCCTACCAGTTCAAACCAGTCATCAAGCTGATGAACTCACCAACCGACGCCTTGCTGATAGCGGACGAGGTCGGCCTCGGCAAGACCATCGAGGCGGGCCTCGTCTGGACTGAACTCCGCGCCCGGCTCAACTGCGATCGTCTGCTGGTGGCCTGCCCCAAGACCCTTTGCCAAAAGTGGAAAGACGAGCTCGCCAGACGTTTCGGCGTCGAGGCGCAAGTCGCGGATGCCGGAGCACTTCTTGAGGCGTTGGGACGCGCACGCGATACTGGACGCGGCTATGCCCTGGTCTGCAGCATGCAGGGGCTGCGCCCGCCCCGTGGATGGGAAGATGACGAGACGGCAAGCGAAAGCGGCAACGGTTCCGCACGGGGCGATCTGGCGCGGCGCGATCTGGCGCGGCGCGATCTGGCGCGGCGCGATCTGGCGCGGCGCGATCTGGCGCGGTTCCTCGATGATGAGAGCGACGGCGAGCCTCTGATCGACCTTCTGGTGGTCGACGAAGCGCATCACATGCGCAATCCCGAGACCCTGCTCAACCGTTTCGGTCGGCTCGCCAGCTCCGTCGCGAGCCACCGCCTGTTCCTCTCGGCAACGCCGATTCACCTCCGCAACCGCGACCTGCACTCGCTGCTCGCGATGGTCGATCCGGATACTTTCGAGTTCGAGAGCACTCTGGAAGACCTGATCGAGACCAACGCGCCCATCATCGCCGCCCGCAATCTGTTACTGCGCCCCGACGCTTCGATCGACGAGATATTGGGGCGGTTGGACGAGGCGGAGAACCACGGGATCCTGCGCTCAAGCAAGGTGCTGGCCCAACTTCGGCAGGAGCTGAAGCTGACCGGAACGAACCTTGACCAGTCCAGGCGATCCGAACTGGCGGCCCGACTGGAGCGGGCAAATCAGCTCGCCAACTACATGACGCGGACCCGGCGCCGCGACGTCCAAGAGTTGCGCACAGTCCGCGAGCCCAAGGCGCTCTTCTTGGAAATGAGTCCTGATGAGCGACTCTTCTACGAGAAGATCTCAGAGGTCGTCAGCGACTACGCGCGGGACCAGGACGTGAACAAATCTTTTCTGCTCTCTACGCCGCAACGGCTCCTGACGTCGAGTCTGGCTGCAGCCTCCGACTACTGGTCCGGGAAGATGAGAGCCGCTGACGAAGAGGAGATCGAGGAGACCGATCAGGATCTCGAGGAGACCGATCAGGATCTGCAGAACCGTTCGCCCGACAAGCACCCCGTCCGTGCGCTGCTCGCGAAGAGTACGCGCGACCTCGATATGACGGCGCGCCTGAAAGAAGACGACACCAAATACCGGCTCCTGATCGATGAGCTGCGGCAGCTTTGGAAGACCGAAGCCGAGGCCAAGATAATCCTGTTCTCCACCTTCAAGCCGACCCTGCGCTACCTGCAGGGTCGGCTTCGCGAGGAAGGTATCGGGGTCGAACTTCTGCACGGCAGCGTGACGCGACCGCGCGAGGAGATTCTCGCGCGGTTCGAAAATGATAACAGTATCCGCGTCCTGCTCTCCTCCGAGATCGGCAGCGAGGGAGTGGATCTGCAGTTCAGCTCGATCATAGTGAACTATGATCTGCCATGGAATCCGATGCGTCTCGAACAGCGCATCGGCCGTGTCGACCGGTTAGGCCAAACGAAGGACAAGGTGACGATTCTCAACCTGATCCACGACGACACAATCGACAAGCGCATCTACGAGCGGCTCTACGAGCGACTTAAGATCGGACGACGCGCATTGGGGGAGTTGGAAGCGGTCCTCGGTGAGCCGATCCGCGAAATGACAATGAAGCTGTTGGATACGAAGTTGACGGACCAGCAGAAGGATGACGTGATCGACCAGACGGCCCAGGCGTTGGAGAACAAGAGGCAGGAGGAGGATCAGCTTGAAGACGAGGCTGGAGCACTGGTGCAGCACGGAGACTACATCCGGGAGCGTATCATGGAGAGCCAGGACCGCCGCCGCTGGCTCAATGCCGACGATATTCAAATCTATGTGCGCGATCGTGTACTGCGAGATTTTCCGGGCAGCATCATCGAGACGAGCCCGGCCGGATCGGACACCTATCGGATCGAGCTCTCGCCTGAGGGTGTCACGGCTTTCCGAGCCTATATTGCCCGGCGCGGTATCAGGGGCCGGATTCGTCTCCTGAATGTCGATGCGCGGCAACGGTTCCGTTTTACCCCGTCCGTCGTCCAGAAGGACGGCAAGGTCGAATGCATCTCGCAATTGCACCCGCTGGTCCGGTTCGCCGCCGAGCGGGACCGAAACGACGACACTGTCCCACGGGCCGTGGCGGCCAGCGTAAGATTGAAGGTACTGTCCGCGGAATGCGCGCCGGGTCTCTATGTGCTCGCCGCCCGTCTCTGGTCAATCGACAGTACCGCGGCAAATACGAAGGCGACCGTTCGGATCGGGTACGCGGGAGCCGATGCCGCGACGGGCGAGCCGATCGGCGCCAATCTCGCTGAGCGGATGATGGCGGCAGCAGCCGAACATGGGCGCCCCATCCCGAACGCCGCCATGCACGATGGATTGGCCGACGCGAGCAGGATACTCCGGGACACCGTTCAGCCCGAGCTCGATGAGCGGTTCTACGAATTCGTGGATCAGACCAAAGCGGAAATCGAAGACCGTGTCGCCATCCAGCGCCGATCATTGGCCCGGCATTTCTGGACCAAAATTGCTAGCTTATTGGAACGGCAGAAGAAACTGAATGAGCAAGCGTCGTCCGCCAAGTCCATGGGCGATACACGACGGGCCACCAAGCTGGAAAATCTCGTCGCCGCTCAAGGGGCGAGGATCGAAAAACTGCGCCAAACGAGGCGGGTGCGAAAGAATCAGATCGATGCGCAACTCAAGACAACACCGGATGAGTCCGAGGTCGCCTGCTTGTTCCTGCAGGTCGACGGACACCCGCTGCGGGAGGGGTAAGCGCGTGAAACGGGATCGATCGGGGCGACCGCGCGAGGGCGCGACGCTGGGCGATGCACTTTCACCGCTGGAGAAAGATCGATTGCATCGGCTGCGCGACACTTTAGCGGAGCAAGCCCGAGAAGCCGTGGCAAGCCAGCTCACCGAGACCCGCCCTCCCTGGCAGCGGAAGCCGCCGAAACCGCAAACGCTGCGAAACGTTCCGGGACCGCCGGCCGTCAAGGTGCATCAACAGCCCAAACAGCGCAAGACGACCCTCCGGGCCGAACCGAAGACGCAGCGGATGCCCGCTTCCACCCGGAAGCCGCAGACATCGGCCTTCGAGTACTGGGACTTCCCAGGCGAAGCGGCCGTGCGCGAACCGCCGCCCGCTTCCATCTCCGCTACCGATAGACGGCATTTCGAAGAGTTGTTGCAGGCGGGCGCCGAGTCGCCAACTGCCGGCGGCGAGGATCTGTTCATCATCCTCGGCCTCGATTTCGGCACCAGCTCCACCAAAATGATCGTTCGACTACCTTACGAGGCGGGCGAACCGACGATCGCCATTCCCTCTCCTGCTTCCTGTCGTAGCGGCGACAACCCATATCTTTGGCGGACCGTGCTCTGGGTCAGGGAGGACGGCGCGTTCCGCCCGTGGCCGGAAAAGGGAGCGACGGTACTGCATTCCCTGAAGCAGGGGCTGATCGCGGGGCGTAGCGAGACGACGATTTCCGGTTGCGGGGCCACCGTCACGGTGAGTCGAGCGCACGCGGGAGTCGCCTATCTCGCCTTCGCAGTCCGCTATGTGCGAGGCTGGCTCCTGCGCAATCGACCGTATCTCTTTCAAAGGCGCAGGCCCGTCTGGTTCCTGAACCTCGGCATGCCCGCGGCGAGCCACGATGACCCGAAACTCGCCGAGTCTTATCGGCGCATCGGAGCCGCCGCCCTGCAGTTCACCAGGATCGGCAGCCCCGTTACCGTCGAGTCGGTGCGCCTCTTCTTCAACGATCCGGATGTTGCAAAGGCGGGCGCGTCCGAGGAGGCCGCCGAAGGGCTGCGCGTTGCCGTGTTCCCCGAAACGGCCGCGGAGATGACGGGCTTCGCCAAATCGACCCGCGGCTCCCCCGGCATCTATCTCTTGGTAGACGTCGGAGCCATGACTCTCGACGCCTGTATGTTCCGGCTCGATCGGCATGCGAGCACGGGCGATCTCTATGCCTTCATGGCGGCCCAGATCCGGCCGCTCGGCGTCGAGTCGTTCCACTGGTTCTTAACCGAGGGAAAGACGGAAAAAGAGTTCTTTGAACAATGCAGCCACACGTTGCGTGCCGTCGTTTGGAAGACGAAGAAACATCGCGACCCAATGGCCGCAAGCTGGAAATCAGGAAACGACATTCCCGTCTTTCTCGCCGGCGGCGGAGCGGCAAATCCTTTGCACCGGAAAGTCGTGGAGTCTCTCGGCCCGTGGCTGCAGCAACATGCTGGCAACGATGGAATCCGCTTGCTCGAGTTGCCGATGCCGGATACGATCGAACTCCCGGAGCCGCTTCAAGGTTTCGGGCGCATGGCTGTCGCTTGGGGCTTGAGCTATACGCCGACGGAAATCGGCCAGACCCAGACAGTGCGCGACATCGAGGACATCCCGCCTCCCGTCGTCGCCGATCGGAGCGCTCGGCTCATTACCAAAGACGATGTCTGACGGGTGATCAAGGTGGGCTCACGATGCCGAGCCATGTTCTTCGCCTGACGATCGACCGCCTGGAGCCGGGAGAAGCGCTGGGCGGGCCTCTGCCCGCGGCGGTCCGCGCCTGCTATGTCGCCGACGGCATGGCGTCCTTCCGCACCGGGGATGGCGCGGCCACGCTTGCGGCCAATTCGGCCGTCTTTGCCGCTGGCGGCCTCGAGGTGAGCGCGGGAAAGGACGGGGCGGTGATCCTGCGCTACGAACTCCGCCCTGCGGGCTCGTCCGGCGCGGGCGAGCCGGCGCTCGAGGCGGGACTCACGCTCGACGACCGGGACGGCTACCTCCTGCGCTGCGACAAGGTCGAGCTGCCGCCGGGCGGGATCGCCTACACCCACACCCACCAGGGCGGCGGCATCAGATGCCTGGTCGAGGGCGGCTTCAACGTCGAGGTCGGCGGCGGGACCACCGTCATCCACCCGCTGGAGGCCTGGTTCGAGACCGGTCCCGATCCGGTCTATGCCTATGCGCCCGATGACCGGCCGGGCCATTTCAGCCGGGTGATGATCCTGCCTCGACGGCTGAAGGGCAGAAGCTCGATCCGCTATGTGAACCCCGAGGATGCGGACAAGCCGAAACTTCAGGCCTATACGGTCTTCCTGGACGAGTTTATCGAGATATGAGAACCAATCTTCGGACCGGCGGCCAGATCCTGGTCGACGCGCTGCGCACCCACGATGTGGACACCGTCTACTGCGTGCCCGGCGAAAGCTACATCGCCACGCTGGACGCCCTGTTCGACGCCCGCGATGCGATCCGCGTGGTGACCTGCCGCCAGGAGGGCGGGGCGGCGAACATGGCCGACGCCTACGGCAAGATGACCGGCCGGCCCGGCGTGTGTTTCGTCACCCGCGGTCCCGGCGCCGCCAACGCCAGCGTCGGCATCCATACCGCCCGTCAGGATTCCACGCCGCTGGTGCTGTTCATCGGCCAGGTGGCGCGCCCGATGGCCGAGCGCGAGGCGTTTCAGGAAGTCGACTTCCGCCGCATGTTCGGCGAGTTGACCAAGTGGACGGCCCAGATCGACGATCCCGCGCGCATCCCCGAATACGTCAACCGCGCCTTCCGTACAGCGGTCTCCGGCCGGCCCGGCCCCGTCGCGCTGGCCCTGCCCGAGGACATGCAGACCGAGTACGCCGAGACCGGGGACGGCGCGCGCTACCGGGAAGTCCAGGCCCATCCCGATCCCGCCGACATCGCCCGGCTGGGCGCGATGTTGGGCGAGGCCGCCCGCCCGCTGGTGCTGGTGGGCGGCGCCGGCTGGACCCGGGCCGCCTATGACGACCTCGCCGCCTTCGCCGAGGCCAGCGACCTGCCGGTCGCGGTGGCCTTTCGGCGCCAGGACCATTTCGACAACCGTCACCGCTGCTATGTCGGCATGGTCGGGCTGGGGCTCAACCCGGCCCTCGCTACGCTGATCAGGGAGTCGGACCTCCTGCTGGTCCTCGGCGCGCAGCTCAGCGAAATCGTCACCCAGGGCTATACGCTCCTTGCCATGCCCCAGCCGCGCCAGCGCCTTGTCCACGTGGCCGCCGGGGCGGCGGAGCTCGGCAAGGTCTATCAGCCCGAGCTTGCGATCAATTCTGGGATGCCGGCGATCGCCGCGGCCCTGCGCGCCCTTCCGGCGGTGGCAAACCCGCCTTGGGCAGGGCTGCGGGCCGAGGCGCGGGCGGCCTGCGAGAGCTTCAGCGCGCCCACGGACTCGCCGGGCGCGGTCAACCTCGCCGATATCGTTCGCACGCTCGAAGGGCTGCTGCCCGAGGATGCGATCATCGCCAACGGCGCCGGCAACTTTTCGGTCTGGCTGCACCGCTTCCATCGCTATTGCGGCTTCCGCACCCAGCTCGCACCCCAGTCTGGCGCGATGGGCTATGGCGTGCCGGCCGGCGTCGCGGCGGCGATCCGCCACCCCGACCGCCAGGTGGTGTCCTGGTCGGGTGATGGCTGTTTTTTGATGTGTGGCCAGGAAGTCGCCACCGCAGCGGCCAACGGATGCGCCAATCTCACGTTCATGGTGGTCAATAACGGCGCCTACGGCACCATCCGCATGCACCAGGAGCGCCACTATCCAGAACGGGTGATCGCGACCGACCTCGTCAACCCGGACTTCGCCGCGCTGGCGCGCGCCTACGGCCTGCACGGCGAGACGGTTACGGCGACCGAAGAGTTCGAGGCGGCCTATGCGCGCGCCCGGGCGGCCGACACGGCGGCTCTGATCGACCTGGAGGTCGATCCCGAAGCCATCCTGCCGACGACGACGATCAGCGAGATACGCAAGGCGTCCCGATAGATCGCTTTGCGCCGGTCTCGAACCGTCATTCCCGCGAACGCGCCGATAGTCTGACTACGGACCGGAAATAAATTCTGCAACCCTGAAACAATTCACTTCGAGAGCAGCGCGTTCATCTCCGGATGGAGCACCACGCCGTCGGCGAATCGATAGCTGCCGGTCTCCTTGAGTTCGGTCGCGATCCGGCGGGCGAGCGTCGCGAAGGCGAGCGACATCAGCCCGCCGATGCTCACCCGGGCGACCCCGAGCCCCGCCAGCACCGGGATCGGCGGCGACGCCGCGCTCGCCAGGATGTTGACCGGCCCCGCGATTCCCTCGCACAGCGACGAGATCGTCTCTTCGTCCCGCGCGAACGGCACGAACAGGCAATCCGCGCCGGCCTCGCGATAAGCGTTGGCCCGCCCGATCGCCTCGTCGAGCGCCTCGGGTCCCTTGGCCCCCTTGAGGAACACGTCGGTTCGCGCGTTGATCACCACCGGCACGCCGGCGGCGTCGCCCGCTTCCCGGCCGGCGGCGATGCGCTCGGCCGCCAGCGTCCGGTCGATCAGCGGGCCCGCGCCCTCGAACGCGCCGTCTTCGATGTTGAGCCCGACGGCGCCGGCTTCGACGGTCTCGCGCACCGTCCGGGCGACCGCCTCCGGCGCGGCGCCGTAGCCCGCTTCCATGTCGGCGGTGACCGGGACGTCGAGCGCGCCGGCGATGCGTCCGACCATGAACAGCATTTCCTCGCGCGAGATCTTCTGGCCGTCCGCGTAGCCCAGCAGCCAGGCGATGCCGGCGCTGGAGGTCGCGACCGCCCGGTAGCCGGCCTCGACGACGATCTTGGCCGAGCCGACATCCGAGGCATTGGGAAGGACGAGGATCTCGCCGCCATCGTGCATGGCCCTGAAGACCCGGGCCTTGTCGATCTGGTCCTGATTGGCCATCTCGGCCTCCTAAAAGCCGATCTCGGGCACAGGCCCGCCGGCGGCCATGCCGAGGATGCCGTCGATCACGGCCTGCGGCTCGGCAACGCCGCCGAAACGCATCAGGTCGCGCGCCTTTTCCGTCATCTCGGCCGCATCCAGTGCGGCTGCCGGATCGCCCTTGCACTCCGCCTTCCGGGCGGAGACCCACGCGCCATCGGCGAGCGTCGCGGTGACCTCGCCGCCCCAGGAGGCGGGATAGGCCGACTGATAGGGCTCGGCCGCGCCGACCCGGATCTTGGCGCGGAGGCCCGCGAGGCGGGCGCGCGCCGGCGCCTCGAAGGACTCGAAGCTCACCTTGCCGTCGGCGAGCGCAACGGCGATGCAGTGCTGCAGCGAGAACTTTCCTTCGTAGGGCGAGGCCGGTTCGGCCCGGTCGCAGACATCGACCGCGGCCCGGTAGGTCAGCGCCTCGATGCCGGTGACGGCGCCGACATCAATGTCGGACGACAGTTCGAGCGCGGCGTCGATTACCGGATGGGTATGGCGGCAGGCCGGCCACGGCTTGATCGAAACCGCATGGACTTGCCAGGGCGCGTCCGGTGCGCGCAGAACCGCGCCCGGGTCAGGGTCGGGGCACGCGCCGGCGTAAAGGCCCTGCGGGCCCTCGAGAATCGCCGGCGGGCCGGTGAACCCGGCCCGGGCGAGTTCGGCTGCAACCAGCCCCGCCTCGGCCGCGCGCCCGGCATGGAGATGCTTGCTCATCGCCCCGGTGTTCAGGAATTCCCACAGCCCGGCCGACTGGGTGCCCGCGTTCCCCAGCGCATGGACGGCTTGTTCGTCGTCGAGCCCCAGCACCGTCGCCGCACTCATCGCCGCGCCGAACGGCCCGCAAGTCGCGGTGTTGTGCCAGACCTTGTAGTGCGCCTTGCCCACCGACATGCCGACCCGGCAGACCGCCTCGAACCCGAACAGCGCCGCGCGCAGGAAATCCTCGCCCGGGATCCCGGCCCGCTCCGCCAGGGCCAGCACGGCGGGGATCACCACGCAGCCCGGATGGCTGACCGAGCCGCGATGCAGGTCGTCGACCTCCAGGACATGCATGCAACCGCCCATCACCAGCGCGCGCCGGCCGGCGTCGGCCTCGCGCCCGGCGCCCCAGCCGCGCAGAATTTTGCCCGGCCCGGTCTGTCGCCCGGCCAGCATGTTGGCGATGCCGTCGAGCGTTATCAGCGCCATCGCCTCCAAATCGGCCACCGCGATCGGCTTGGCACGGATCAGCGCGACCAGCCCGGCGGTCAGCGAAGCGGGCTCCGGCGCCGCGGCTTCGGTGAACCGCAAGCGGGCGGCGCCGGTCATTCTCGTTCCCTGTCAGGCCGCGCGGGCGGGTGGCGCATAGCCGGGAAAGCGGTCCGATACGTCCAGGCCAAAGAACTGACGGGCGTTCTCGCCCAGGATACGGCGCTTTGCCGTCTCGTCCAGGAACGGCAGGTCCCAAATGACAGACGGCAGGTCCATGTCCCAGTGCGGGTAGTCCGAGCACCAGCAGAGCTGGGTCTCCGCCTTGATCATCTTGAAGGTCATCTCCAGGACATCGAGGTCGTTCGGCATTTCCATCGGCTGGGAGGAGTAGAACATGTCGGCCATGTACTCGCTCGGCAGCTTCTTGAGAGAGGGAGCCTCGGAAGAGCGCATCTTGTAGTCGTTGTCCAGCCGCTGCATCAGCCACGGAACCCAGGCGAGGCCCGATTCGATCCACATCACCTTGAGCTTGGGAAAGCGCTCGGGCAGACCGTTGATGACCCAGTTGGCGCAATGCATGGCGTTGTAGATCGTGAAGCCCATCGCGTGGGTGACCAGGAACCGGTTAGAAGCGCCGAGCAGCGGATCGTTCCAGTTATAGGAAGCGTGGAAGGCGAGCGGCTTTCCCATCTCCTCCATCAGGCGGTAGGTCTTCATGTAGGCATTGTCGTAGACCGGCTTGTAGCGGGTCGAGACCACGGAAAAGCCGATCACGCCCTTGGCGTCGCCGAAGTCCCGGACCATCTCGTAGCTGGCCTCGGGATCGTTGAACGGCAGGTAGAGCATCGAGCGGATGCGGCCGTTCTGGGGCAGGATGTTCTCGACCAGCCAGCGGTTATAGGCCCGCGACATCTGGGCCTCGATCTCGGGCTGCGGGTGCAGGCCGAGCAGCAGCATGGGCGTCGGGAACATCGAGACGTAATCCACCCCCATCGAGTCCATCCATTTGAGCGAGAGATGGATGTCGCGGTGGGTTCCGTCGGCGGGCGTCTTCTCCAGCTTGCGCAAGGGGTAGCGCATCACCCGGCCGGAGACGTCCTGGTAGCCCACCACGCCCGGCAGCAGCGGAGTCTGCGCGCCGGTGCCGCCGCCCGAATAGGCGAGCCCGGCCTGCTTGATCACCGGGTCCTCGATGTACTGGATGATGTCGCGCAGCGACTCGTTCTCGTAATGGTGGCAGTCGACATCGACGATCAAGACGTCTTCCAGCCCGCGCTGATCGCGCTGGCGGGCGGCGTTGATCAGGAGCTTCTCGGTATCGAAGCTCTCCACCGACATCTTGTGAATATCGCTTGTCGGAATATCCATCGCTTGCCTCCCTCAGGCGCCCGACCAGGCCTGCCACATGCCGAGCTCGAACAGCTCGACATTGACCGCCCGGAGCATCGCCGTGCACATGATCATGACCGCGGTCGCCGGCATCGCGCGGTCGTCCACGAACGGCGACCACCTCTCGCCGATCTGGAACTTGACGGTATAGAGTTTGGTCAGCGCGGTGAGGCCTTCCCGGATCAGCTCGTCCGGCGGCTCGGCGCCGTCGTCGAGCGCCAGTATCTTCCGCGCGAAGTCCTTCAGCGCCGCTGTCTCCGCGCCGACATCGGCCAGAAGATCGCCGACCTCTTCCCCGACCGGTTCGTCAGGCGAGGACATAGATGCGGTCCTCTTTCTCGACGACATCGTATTTCCTGAGCTTGAAGGTCCTGTCGGCGACCATCACGCCGGTCTCCAGATCGTACTCCCAGCCGTGCCACGGGCAGACGATATGCATCTCGTCGTGGTTGAACTGCATGCCCTGATAGGTCTTGTCCGGGGCGATGACCTCCTCAACCTTGGCCATCAGCAGCCCCTCGCAGGCCGGCCCGCCCTGGTGCGCGCACAGGTTCTGGTAGGCGTAGAGCTTACCCTTGACCCGGTAGACGCCGATCTCGCTCGAGCCGTTGGGGACGATCTTGCGCTCCCCATCGGCAAGCTCGTCCGACCTGGCGATGAAGATTTCCTTTGCCATCCACTCACTCCCGCGCGGCCGGTTTTCGTCTCGTTCAGTTGGTAACCACCGACAGCCCCCGCGCCGCCGCGCCGCCCTGGTGCCGGTTCGCATGGCGCTGCAGCCGGGTCATGCCGACATTGGCCAAGGCAGCCAGCGCGAAGATGATCAGGATGATCGCATACATCTCCGCGATCCTGAATTGCTCGTAGTAGTTGCCCAGCCGGTATCCCAGCCCGCCGTCGGCGAATTTGAGCTCCGCCACCAGCACGCCGATCACGGTAATCGCCATGCCGAGCCTGAGCCCGGTGATCACCGGGTTGACCATCGCCGGGATGTAGATCTTCGTGACGGTATGCCAGCGGCCGAGGTTGAAGCTCTTGCCCACCTTGAGCAGCACCGGGTTGATCAGAATCATGCCGAGCGCGGTCGAGAACACAACCGGAAAAAAGGCCGACAGCGCGCCCTTGGCCATCTTGGAGTCGATGCCGGTGCCGAAGATCAGGAACAGGATCGGCAGGAAGATGATCTTGGGCGTCGATCCGATGGCGTTCAGATAGGGGTCCAGCGCCTTGCGCAGCAGCGGGTTGACGCCCATCGAGATGCCCAGCGCGATGGCGATCGTCGAGCCCACGATGAAGCCCACGATGTGCTCGGCAAACGTGATGCCGAGGTCGCGGTAGAAATCCGCCGACATCACCTCGCTCCACACGGCGAACCCGATCTTCCACGACGACGGAATCACGTCCGAGTAGAGGATTTCGAGATTGCCGAGCAGCGACAGCGTCTCCCATGCCAGCAGCAAGGCGACGACGGTGACCAGCCGGATGCGCCCGACGGAAAGCCCGCGATCTGCCGCAAGCGCGGCGCTACCGCGGATCACACCGGCCTGAGCCATTTCTCGATCCTTCCGAAGCCCCAGTAGAAGACCACGCTCACGATGATGACGGCGATGATGCTGGCATAAGTCCCCGGCGTGTCGAAACGGAAATACATCTCCGAGACGATCCGCCCCAGCCCGCCGAAATCGATCAGATACTCGATCGCGACGATGTTGACGAGAGTGTACATCACCCCTATGCGGATGCCGGTGAAGATCGTCGGCACCGCCGAGGGAAGCTGGATCTTCCAGAACATCTCGCGCTCGGAGAGGTTGAAGCTGCGCCCGACATTGACCAGAGTCTCGGAGACGCCGAGCAGACCCTGCCGAGTCTGAATGATGATCGGGATCGAACCCGGGATGAAGCCCATCATGATGAGCGTCAGGTGGCTGCGCCCGAAGATCACCAGGAACAGCGGATAGAGCAGCACGGTCGGTGCGGCGAACGCGGCCGCGAGCCAGCCCTCGTAGGCGATGCCGAAGCGGCGGTTGCGGTAGAGGAAATAGCCGAACGGGATGCCGATCGCCAGTGCGATCGCCGTCGAGGCGGCGGTCATCCCGAGCGTCACCAGGAAGTTCCCGAAGAGGTCCATCTCCGCCTGGACCGGCGGGAAGGCGAGGATCGCATCCGACGGCCGCGGGACGACGAGCTCCATCACCCAGCCGGCCGAGACGGCCAGCTCCAGGACCGCCGCCAGAGCGGCGACCCCGAGCAGTCCGACTACGGCCGGCGAACGGGCAAGCGCCGTCATCCCGGCCCGCCGCCGCGACCGCGCGCGCTAGCTGGGCTTGTTGCCCATCGGATGGACCAGCTCGTGGAGCTGCGCCGGCGTCATGAGCGTTTTGATACGCTTGAATTTCAACGCCATTTCGTTGAGCTGGTCGATCTTGCCGATCGGCAGGTAGGTCGATTCGACCAGCGGCAGATGCTTGGGCGTGTCCTTGACGTCCTCGTAGTTCAGCTTCCAGCGCTTGGCGTAGGCGCGCTGCTGCTTCTCGCTGGTATAGGAGATCTGCTGCCCTTCGACCATGGCTGCCATCACCCGCCGGGCCACATCCCGGTTCTTCTCCAGCCAGTTCGAGTTCGCCGCGATCACCCGGATGGTCACGCCGTTGAGCCCGGCCGCCTGGGCGCCGGTGCCGATGATGCGAATCTTCTTTTCACGCAGCAGGTTGCTGTTGAGCGGGAAGACCGACCAGCCCGACGCCACCTGGCCGGACATGATCTGGGTCCGCGAGCCCGACGGCCCGCCGACCGAGACCAGCTTGGCCGACAGGTCGAGCGCGTCCTTGAGAAACAGAGCCGTCAGGTGGGTGGTCGACCCCGGCCGCGAATAGACCAGCTCCTTGCCGCCGTTGAGATCCTGGAACTTCTTGATCGGGCTGTCGGATTTGACGTACCAGTAGAGGTCGCCGGTGCCCCGCTTGGTCGAACCCAGGATGCGCACCGGCGCGCCCTTGGCGTAGGCCGCCATCGCCGCCAGCACGCCGACCCCGAAGGCGATGTCCTGGCTGCCGGTGATGATGGTTTGCAAGGTCGCCGCGCCGCCGGAGCCGAAGATCACGTCGACATCGAGACCCATACGGTCGAAGACGCCGTTCTCCTTGGCCGAGAACACGTGTTCCATCTCGAAAACGACCTTGGTGCTGTTGATAAACCGCACCTTGTCGGCCGCCGCGGCCGGACCGGCCGCGAGCAGCGCCGCAGCGCCGGCCGTCAGCAGTGATTTCATCACTTTGGACATCCTTGCCTCCAGATTATTTCGGGTTGTCGATCGATCCTACGCGCGAATTCCGTTTCGGTCGATGCCTCGCTTATCCGGCGGCCAGCGCCGCCTCGGACTCGATCATGCCGCGCGAGGCCTCCTCGCGCAGCAGCGACCAGAGCTGGCCGACATAGTGGCCGAACTCCGGTGTGGCGATCACCTCGGACGAGCGCGGCCGCGGCAGATCGACCGTGATCTCTTCCTTGATCCGGCCCGGCCGGAAGGACATCACGACCACCCGGTCCGAAAGCTGGACCGCCTCGGTGATGTTGTGGGTGATCAGCAGCATGGTCTGGTTGAGCGCGGCCCAGATCTCCAGCATCTTGTCGCCCAGCAACATCCGGGTCTGTTCGTCGAGCGCGCCGAACGGCTCGTCCAGCAGCATGATCCGCGGCTCGTAGGCCAACGTGCGCGCGACTGCGGTACGCTGCTTCATCCCACCCGAGAGCTGGGCCGGGTAGTGGTTCTCGAAGCCCTCCAGCCCGACCAGCCGGACGAAGCTGCGCGCCCTCTCCTCGCGCTCGGGCTTGGACATGCCCTGGACCTCCAGCGGGAAGGCGACGTTGTCGAGCGTCGTCCGCCACGGGAAGGTCGATTCCTCCTGAAACACCACGCCCACATCGCGATGGGCGCCATCGACCCGATGGCCGTCGATCAGGACCGTGCCCTCCTGGCCGTCGACCAGTCCGCCGACGATGTTGAACAGGGTCGACTTGCCGCAGCCGCTGGGACCGATCACCGAGACGAACGCGCCCTCGGCCACATTCAGCGTCACGCCGTCCAGCGCCTTGACCGGGTTCTCCCCGTCCGGGTCGTAGGTCATCGAGACCCCGGCGATCTCCAGGATGTTTGCCATTCGCCTTGTCCGCTTGGCGCGCCGTGCAGCCGGCCGCGAGCCGTGGGATCATAGTCCCGCGCGCCGCGCGCCGGTGTCAACCGGGACGGCCGGGCGCGAGTGTCCGGGGCATCTCAGCCGCCGGCGACCCCCCGGTTGTACCCGGGCGGAACGATCTTCATCCCCTTGAGGAAGGATTCCGCGTCATCGAGGGAGCGTCGGCCGGAGCAGTCGCGGAGCCGGACGGCCGTGTCGCAGGTCTCGTCGGTGACGTGGCTGTGCAGCTTCGCGGCGTCGCTGAGAAACTCCACAAACGCGAAGAGGCAGGTCCTGTCGGCGTCGCGGCTTCGAACCAGATGCACCCACCCGCCATACGCCCCGTGGGCGTGGACCCGGCGCGACTCCACATAATCGAACGTCTGGCCGCTGTTCTGGTAGAACTTGGCGACTTGGTTCTTCGACGCGGTCGGATCGTTGAAATGCAGCGTCGCGCGCAGGTTATAGCAGGTTATATATGCCCTTGATTGTGTGTTCGAGAAAGAGCCAGCCGCGCCCGTCGTCGAACCTCGCCTTTTGCTCGACCAACGCATTGTCGCGGCGGCGCTATTCGGCCTTGGCCACCATGACCCCTTCCAGATCGACGATGTTCACCACGAGCTCGCGCGGTTCGATGCTCCTCCAAGCGGTCTGCTGGATGGGTGCCCCGCCGATGGTCTTGCCGACGCTCCCGCCGTTCGGCCCCGGCTCCGGCGCGCACGCCGCCAGCGTCGCCGCCGACACGGCCGCTACCAGACAACGATGCAGAACGTTCATAGTCTCCGTCTCCCCGCTAACCAATGACGATTGCCGGTCCGTCCGGCAGGCCGTGCAGCCGGCCGCGCGGTGTGGGATCATGGTCCCGCGCCGCCAGCGCCAGCGTCAACCGGGACACCGTACAAACGCTCCAAATCCCGCGCCGGGAGGCCGACCATGACCGACGATTTTCTGACCACCCACGAGATCGTCCGGGCCGCGCGCAGCCGCGCGAGCCAGCCGGTGTGGAGCTACATCACCGGGGCCGCGGAGACCGAGACCACCATGCGGCGCAACCGCCACGAGCTCGACCGCATCGCCTTCCGGCCGCGGGTGCTGCGCGACGTGTCCAAAATCGACCCCTCGACGAGGCTCCTGGGCCACCGGCTGCGCATCCCGGTGCTGCTGGCTCCGATCGGCTCGCTGCAGTCGATCACCGAGGGTGGCGGGGTCGCGGTCGCCAAGGCCGCCGCCGAGTTCGGCACCATCAACCTGGTCAGCACCGTCACCCAGCCGAGCCTCGAAGAGATCGCCGCGGCGACCGAAACGGCAAAGATCTTCCAGATCTACATCCGCGGCGACGACCGGTGGATCCGCGATCTGATCGACCGCGCCAAGGCGGCCGGCTACGCCGCGCTCGCGCTCACCGTGGACTCCGCCTATTACGGCCGGCGCGAGCGCCAACTCCTGTCCCGCTGGCTGCCGCCCTCAGTGCGCGCCCAGACCGGGCGGGAATGGCAGACCACGATCACCTGGGAGACGATGGCGATGATGAAGGACCACGGCGGGCTGCCCTTCATCCTCAAGGGCGTCCAGACCGCCGAGGATGCGGCGCTCGCGCTCGAACACGGCGTCGACGCGATCTATGTGAGCAACCACGGCGGGCGCCAGCTCGACCACGGCCAGGCCGCCATCGACATCCTGCGCGAGGTGGTCGACGCGGTCGAAGGCCGCGCGCCGGTGCTGGTCGATTCCGGCTTCATGCGCGGCACGGACATCGTCAAGGCGATCGCGATGGGCGCCAGCGCGGTCGCCATCGGCCGTCTCCAGGCCTGGGCGCTTGCGGCCGGCGGCGCCCCGGCGCTGGTCCGCGCGCTGGAGATCCTGGAGGCCGAGATCGTCAACGCCATGGGTCTCCTGGGCGTCACGGCGCTGGACCAGCTCGATCCCGGCTACCTCGCCCCCGCCCCGGCCGTCACCGCCGCCCACGAGCTCGGCGCGCTGCCGTTCCTGGACGACGATTTCCGGTTCTGAGCCGCTTCAGACCGGCGCGGCACTGACCAGGACAGCGATGAAGACCGGCCGGGCGGGCCATCGTGACCGGTGACCGCGCGGCGGATCGGCTGCACTATCACGACGGCCCGTCCTTGACGATCCGGTTGCGCAGGACGCCGATCCCCTCGATTTCGAGCTCGACCACATCGCCCGGCTCCAGGTAGCGCTCGATCTCCAGCCCGCAGCCGCCGCCGACGGTGCCCGAGCCGATGAACTCGCCGGCATGCAGGGTCTCGGACTGCGAGACATGGGCGATCACGTCCTCGAAGCGCCAGTGCATCGAGGACGAGTTGCCGCGGCCGCGCTCCTCGCCGTTGACCCGGACGACCATGGTGAGGTTGTAGGGTTCGATCGCATCGGCGGTGACGATGCAGGGGCCGATGACGTTGCCGGTATCGAAATCCTTGCCCTTGGCAGGGCCAAGCTGGCCCTGCATCTCGACCACCTGGGCATCGCGCGCGCTGATGTCGTTGAAGATCGAATAGCCGAAGATGTGCCGGCCCGCCCGGTCGCGCGCAATGTCCCTGCCCGGCCGGCCGATGAAACAGCCGAACTCGAGCTCGTAGTCCAGCACGTTGGCGAAGCCGGGCCAGAGCACGTCGTCCTCCGGGCCGATGACCGAGAACCGGTTGCCCTTGTAGTAGATCGGCTGCCGGTACCAGACCTCCGGAATGCGGAACAGGCCTTTGCGCTCGAACTCCGCAAGCGCGGCCTCGGGGTCGGGTTCCTGAGCCGCGCGCAGCTTGCGGGAGACGGTGTAGGCGCGAATCAGGTGCTCTTCGAAGCACAGGCCGTCGCGGATCTGCGGCGGGACCGGCACCGGGCTCGCAAGCCGCACCGAAGCCGCATCGAGGACGAACGGCGCGCCCGCGCCTTCGGCGGCCTCGACCACAAGCCGCGCGGTCTCCAGCGCCGCCTCGCCCGCCTCGATCAGCGCCAGCATCGACGCGAACGCCGGCCCGCCCGCGCCCAGCAGCGCCACGTCCGCTGCGCGAAGGTCGACGATTTTGTCGTCAGCCCCGGTGAGCGCGCCCAGACGAAGCCGATCCTCGTCCCCCCGGACAGCAAAAGTTACCAACTTCATCGACCGGCTCTCCCATTCGCCATTCCAGGCCGGATCCGCCCGACGCCGAACCGGGCTGGCATCAGGCATCGCACCGGAGTTCGCCGGATACGATCATGGGAAAGTTCGGCCATTCAGGTCCCGCCGCACCGCGCCTTTTCGACCTCCATGGACCGTTTGCCGGTGGACAGGTCGAAGCGGTTGCCGTCGGGGTCGTGCGCGGCGTGCTCGACGAACGGGCGGTCGGGACCGGGGTTTCCGGCGCGCGGATCGTAGGGTGTCTGTCCGGCGGCGATCATCTTCCCGTAGACCGCATGCTGCTCGTCGGGGTCCAGCGTGAACCCGAAATGATCGAGGCCCGGACCCTGGTCGGCCAGGTTGTCCCGATGGATCAGGGCGACATCCATGTACCCGTCATCGCCCCGGCTGCGCCCGGTGACCTCCATGCCGTAGATGTCGGCATAGAACGCGGCCAGCCGCTCCGGGTCCGGCGAGACGATCGCGAGATGCCGGATCTTTGCCATGCCGGGCGCCGCCTTCGGTCGAAAGCGCTTCAGCTCGCGCTGCCGGTCGAGGCCTCGCCGCTGGCCCGGGTCACCATCGGCGCGCTGTAGCCCGGCTGGACCACCACGTCCAGCAGGTACGGCTCGCCCGCCTCGACCGCCCGGATGGCGGTATCGAGCGCGGTCGAAAGCTCGCCCACGGTCTCGATCGGCCCGCTGGCCGCCACGCCCTGCGCGCGGGCGTAGCCGGCGAGATCGAGCGCCGGCTCGTCTATCCGCTGGCCGATCCAGCGGTTCTCGACCGGCCGGTCGCGCTCCTTGGCCATGGTCTCCTGGTGAACCTCGTCGTTGAAGTTCGACCGGTTGTTGGAGATTACGAACAGCACCGGGATCTTGTAGTGGGCGGCGGTCCACAGCGCCGAACCGCCCTGCATGAAGTCGCCGTCGCCCAGGATCGCAATCGGCACGCGGCCGGAGCCGATCAGCGCCAGCCCCGCCCCGATGGCGTTGCCCGCGCCCGAGCCGAGCCCGCCGCCGCCGTCATTGCCGAGGTAATCGAGCGGCCCCTCGAAGTGATAGGAATCGCCGGCCCAGCCGAGCGGCACGCGGGTGAGCGTGATCCGGCGGCCGGCCTTGACCGAGTTCAGCGCGCCCGCGATGTCGCGCGGGGCGATCGGCGCGCTGGCACCCTTGGCCTCCGGCGCCGCCAGGGGCGCCGGATCGCCGCCGGCGAACCGCGGCTTGCGGTCGAGCCGCACCTCGATTTCGGCCAGAAGCTGGCCGGTGAATGCATCGGGGTCCGCCAGAATCCGCCGGTCGGCCGCGGCAAGGCCGAAATGATCCATCGACCAGCCGTTGTGGACATAGGAATCGAGCGTGACGTCGATCACCCGGCCTTCGATGCCGAAGCCCACGCCGAGCGCCTTGAAGGCGCCGGCGAGGTCGACCCAGTCGAGCACCAGCAGCACGTCGGCCCCGCGCACGATGTCCTCGGACGCCCCGCGCAGCCAGTTCGACGGCGGCCCGGCGTGGAGTCGGTGGCCGGTCGGGAAGGCCGCCGAGTTCTTGAGATCGGTGACGACGCGCGCGCCCAGCATCTCGGCCAGGCGCACCCGGCGGTCCCAGTCGTCCTGGCTTCGCGAGGTACGGCCCATCATGATCGCCGGGCTCCGGGCGGCCACCAGCGCCTCGGCGATTTCGGCGACGGCCTCGACCGAGGCGTGCGGGGCTTCGGGCGCATCGAAGCGCGCGACATCGGGGATCGTCACCTCGGAGGCCAGCCGCTCTTCCTGCAGCCCGGCGTCGAGACAGATATAGACCGGGCCGCGCGGCGGGGTGCTGACCATGATGCCCGCGCGCAGCATGGTCTCGACGATGGCCTCGGCCGAGCGCGGCTCGTCGTCCCATTTCACGAAGTTGCGCAGCATCATGCCCTGGTCCTTCGCGGTGTGGATCCAGTCGATCCACGGCCTGCGGAGCGGCGCGTCGACCGGGCCGGTGGCGCCCATCACGAAGACCGGCGCGCGGTCGCACCAGGCGTTGAACATGCCCATCAAGCCGTGCATCAGCCCGACATTGGAATGGACGATCGCGCCCATCGGCTCGTCGGTCACCTTGGCGTAGCCGTGAGCGATGGAGATCGCATGGTCCTCGTGCAGGCAGAGCAGCATCTGCGGATCCTCGTTGCCGAGGTAGTTGACGATCGAATCGTGGAACCCGCGATAGCTGGCGCCGGGATTGAGCGAGACGTATTTGATGCCGAGCCGGCGCAGCATCTCGGCCGCGACATCGCTGGCCCATTCCATCTGGCGGTTGCCGCCGAGCGCCGGGCGGTCGAGCTTGTCGAGCATCGTCATCGGTCAGTACTCCGGAGTCCTGAGAGAAAGGTATGGCAGGGCGCTGAGCGCCGACGGCGCACACACCGGGGCCGCGGGATGGAGGAAGGTCTCGTCGAGCTGCGACAGCGACGTGACGCCCAGAAGGCCCATCGCGATCCGCATCTCGATCTCGAGCAGTTCGAGCACGCGGACGACGCCGCCGGCGCCGGCGGCGGCGAGCCCGAGCCCCTGGACCTTGCCGATGGCCACGGCGTCCGCCCCGCGCGCGATCGCCTTCAGGATGTCGGCGCCGCGCATGAAGCCGCCGTCGATGACGATCTCGGCCTTTCCGGCCACGACCTCGACCACTTCGGGCAGAATGTCGATCGCCGCCCGACCGTGGTCGAGCTGGCGCCCGCCGTGATTGGAGACGTAGATCGTCTCGACGCCGTGCTCGACGGCCTTCAGCGCATCCTCGGCGGTGGCGACGCCCTTGATCTGGAGCGGGATGTCGAAGCTGTCCTTGAACCACTTGACCATGTCCCAGTCGAGCGCGGCCTGGAACTCCCAGCCCTCCATCACCCCGCGCCGGGCATGGGGCGAATAGCGCTTGATCAGGTCGCGCTCGCGCCGGGAATAGAGCGCGACATCGACGGTCAGGCAGAAGGCGGCATAGCCGTGCGCGATCGCCCGGCGGGCGTAGTCGGCCACCCAGTCGCGGTCGCCCCGGACGTAGAGTTGATAGATTTTGGGATGGCCGGTCCCGGCCGCGATCTCCTCGAGCCCCGGAACGGTCACCGAGCTCAGATAGCTCACCGCCCCGAAGGTCTCGGCCGCCTTGGCGACCTCCATCGCCCCGCCTTCGTGGATGTTCTGCAGCGATCCCATCGGCGCCAGCGCCACCGGAAGGCGTGTCGGCCGGCCAGCCGTCGTGCCGGCCGTGTCGATCTCGCGCACGTCGTTCAGGACCCGCGGGCGGAAGGCGATGGCGTCGAGCCCCTGGCGGTTCCGCAGCAGCGTGGTCTCGGTGTCCGCCCCGCCGGTCAGGTAGTCCCAGACGCCGTCGGAGAGGTTGCCACGCGCGGCCGCGGCGATCTCGTGCAGGGTCTCGAAGTCGGCCAAGGCCACCCTCCCTTGCGTGCGGCGCGCTTCCCGTCCGGCGCGCCCCGTCGACCGCTCCATCTAGCCCGCGCGACGCGGACGTGTCCAGGGACCGGGCGCTGCGGCGAGGCGTGTCGGAAGACCCGGCCGCGACCGGGGGCAAGGCCAAGGCGGTCATGAGATCCGGCCGCAGGTCGGCGTAGCCGGGGCTTTACCCGCACGGGACGATCTGGCAGGACTGCGCCGAGCCAAGCGCGCCGCGCACCGGGAGGGTGGAATGAACGGAACGGAATTCGCACTTGCAACCTGTGCCGGGGGGCCCGGCGCGCCGTTCGCCGCGATTGTCCTGGGCGAGGACGCGGTCTCGATCGCAGGGGTCTATTCCGCCTATCGCGACAGCCCGCGCGGCAAGGCCGGTCCGCTGACCGCGACCGACAGCATCGACGGGATGCTCGAAGGCTGGGACCGCAACTTCCCCGTCCTGCAGGAGATCGTCGCCTTCATCGAGCAGGAGGGGATCGCCAGCGACCGCTTCAGGAACGCCACGGCCAAGGTTGCGGGCCTGCGCGCGCTGCCACCGGTCGGCCGCCCCGGCAAGATCTTCAATGCCGCGCAAAACTTCCAGGAGCACGTCGATGAAATGATCCGCGCCGGCGCCTCGCCCGCGGGCGGGCGGCAGTTCACCGGCGACCGCTCGACCTCGCGGCCCTACCTGTTTCTCAAGGCGCCGAGCGTGCTCGCCGGCGCGAACGACGACATCGCCGTGCCGCGCGGGATGGAGCGGATCGACTGGGAGGCCGAGATCGCCTGCGTCATCTGGAAGAAGGCCAGGCATGTGAGTCCCGAGCAGGCGCTCGATCACGTCGCGGGCTTCATGACCACCAACGATGTCTCCTGCCGCGACCTCCAGATGCGCGAGGACCGGCCGGCGCTGCGCTCGGACTGGCTCGGCGGCAAGAGCCACGACCGTTTCGCGCCGATGGGCCCGGTGCTGGTGCCGAGCGCCTTCGTCGGCGATCACATGAACCTGTTCATCCGGCTCTGGGTTAACGGCGAGACCAGGCAGGACGGCAACACCTCGCAGTTCATCTACACGCCCGAGGAGCAGATCGAGTTCGCCTCGAACATCCTGACGTTGGAGACCGGCGACATCTTCGTCTGCGGGACCTGCGGCGGCGTCGGCATGGGGACCGGCACGTTCCTCAAGGTTGGCGACGTGATGGAGACCGAGGTCGAAGGCCTGGGCCGGATGCGCAACCGGTTCGTCGAAGAGATCGGCTAACCCGGCGAGGCCGGGCCGCTATGCGCCGCCCCTCGCCTTGCCGGCAAGCCGGGCAAGCGAGGGCGAGCGCGGCGGCGCCCTTCATCCGTCCTCCGGCTCGTCGGTAACGCGCCGGACTTCGGTGTTCATGGCCACATCCTTGCGGCGACGCTGGGCGATGCGCTTGCCGGTCTCGAAATAGGCGCCTTGGGTGGCGAGCGCGGCGGCCTCATCCAACTCCTCGGACCACTCGCCCAGGCTGTAGCCGTGCCAGGGTGTCTGCGGCTTGAGCGGCGGCAGGCCGAGCTCCTCCCAGATTTCCCGGGCGTTCTCCATGAACTCCCGTTTCGGCAACGAGATCGGCGGGAAATCCTCCTTCAAGGTAGCGTCGATCAGGACCGAGGCGTCCTCGCCGCCGTTCCTGAGACTCCGCGGGCCGTGGCCCTGGTCACGGTGGCCGAGCACTTCGAGGTCGAGCGCCGGGTTGGCGCGGTAGGCCATCGCCCAGAACAGCGCATCGGCGTTGTCGGGATCGATGTCCCCGTTCACCGCGATCACATACTTGCCGGCCGCGCGGTGCAGCGAGGCGGCGCCGTAGAGCGCCCGCCAGATCTCCGTCCTGGGCATCCCGCGCTCGACCTGGACGACCAGCACCTTGCGGATGTTGGTCAGCGGCTCGTGCATACCGACCCGGATGACGCCGCGGATGCCCAGATGGTCGCGCAGATGGGCGAGGAACTGGGGCTCCATCGCCACCCGCTTGATGGTCGAGGACTCCGACGGCGTGACCTGGCTGATGATCGAGGTCAACACCGCATCGCGCCGCCGGGTGACGGCGGTCACGTCCATGAAGGCGTTGAACTCCTGCAGGTTCACATGGCCGTGGCTTTCTCCGAACGGTGCCTCGGGCTCCAGGTACTCGGTGTCGATGAGGCCCTCGACGACGATCTCGGCTTCGGCCGGGACCAGCAAGTCGACGGTCTTCGCCCGCACCACGTTGAGCGGCGCGCCGACAAGGCCGCCGGCGACGGCGAGCTCGTCCATCGCTTCGGAAAGCTTCATCGTCGAGGTGAACGTCACGCAGGGCGGCGCGCCGAGAATGACCGCAGCCGGCATCTTCTCGCCGCGCGATCTGTACTTGAGCCAATGGCCGTAGATCCCCGGCCGCAGTTCCAAAGACGGGTTCATTCCGAGCCGGCGCGGCGCCTTCACCTGGCCGCGGTAATTGCCCATGTTCTGGATCCCGGTCTCGGGATCCCTGGTGATGTATTGCGACAGCGTCGTATAGGGCGCGTTGTCCCAGCCCGGCGTCGAGATCGGCACCGGGATGCCGTCGAGCGCGTTCCCTTCGGCGTCCAGCGCGGCGCCCTCGAAGACCAGCTCCTGGCACCGCGCATCCTCGACCACCCTGGGCGGGATCGGCCTGGCGATCGCATCCGCCCACCGCGCCTCGATCGCCTCCAGCGCGCAGCCGATGCCGCGGCGATAGATCTCCCGGTTCGCGGCCAGCGCGCCGACGACCACCGGGATGTCGTAGGCACGGCCCTGCGAATCGATGACGTTGGTGAACAGGAAGGCCTTGCGCTCGGCCTCAGGGATGCCGCCGCGGAACTGCCAGCGCACCAGCGGATGCATCTCGGTGTCCTTGTTGATCGGACGGTCGATGCGAATCAGGAGCCCGGCGTCTTCGAGCGCGGCGATATGGTCGTGAAGGTCGGGATAGGCGTGCGCCGGTCCGGTCATCCTGGTCATCCTCGTTTTCGATCCGGCAAACCGGCGTTTCGGGCGCGACGCCGCGACGCCGCTGGCGTCAGGTCGGGACAGGCGGGCGCGCCCACTACCACATGGCCGAGCCGCCATCGACCACGATGGTCTGGCCGGTGACGAAGTCGCTGTCGGCGGAGGCGAGATAGATGCAGGCGCCGACAAGGTCCTCGGGCGTCTCCTCGCGCTTGAGCGCGCGGGTGGCCGTGGTCGCCTTGGGATCGCCGCCCATCCAGTTGGTGCGTTTCAAGACGTTCTCGCTCATCGTCGAGCCAGGCGCGATGGCGTTGACGCCGATGTTGTCGCCGCCGACCTCGCGGGCGAGCGAGCGGGTGATCCCCAGCACCGCGGCCTTCGAGGCGTCGTAATGCAGGAAGAACGGCGAGCCCTTGAAGATGCGCCCGGTGCAGACCGAGATGATTTTGCCATAGCTGTTCTTGCGCATCTCAGGCACCGCGGTCTTGCAGCACAGCCACACACCCTTGACGTTGACCGCCATCAGCCGGTCCCACTCCTCGACCGGGATGTCGGTGAACGGCTTGCGCTCGACGGCGGTGAAAATGGCGGCGTTGTTGACGATGATGTCGAGCTTGCCGAAAGCCTCGACCGTCGCACCCACCATCCTCTCGCACGACGCCTCGTCCGAGACGTCGGTCGGCACGTCGATCGCCCGCGCGCCCGAAGCCTCGATCTCGGCGACGACCCTGGCGCCGGAGTTCTGATCGGCGATGGCGATGCTCGCGCCCTCGCCGGCCATCGCGCGAGCGAACGCGGCGCCGATTCCCTGGCTCGCGCCGGTGACTATCGCGACGCGTCCGTCAAGCCGTCCCATGTCAGCTCTCCCTCCTCGCTGTCGGCGCCGCTCGCGCCCGGGTTGCCTTCGTTCAGCGTGCGCACCTCGGTATTCATCGCCACGTCGCCGCGCCGGCGCTGGGCGATGATCTTGCCGGTCTCCCAGTACTCGCTTCGCACCGCGCGGCGCGCCATGACCTCCAGATCCTCGTTCCACTCGCCCAGATCATAGCCGAACCACGGGCGCTCGGGCGCGAGCTTCGGTAGCCCGAGCTCGTTCCAGATCTCGGCGGCGGCCTCCATGTACTGGCGCTTGGGCAGCGAGACCGGCGGAAAGGTCTCCTTCAGCGTCGCATCGACCAGCACCGCGCCGTCCTCGCTGTCGATCAGGCTGCGCGGGCCATGGCCCTCGTCCTTGTGCCGCAGGATCTCGACGTCGCGATGCGGCTTGCAGCGGTAGGACATCGCCCAGAACACCGCATCGGTATTGTCGGGGTCGATGTCCTCGTTGATCGCGATGATCCACTTGCCTTCGGCCCGGCGCAGCGAGGCGACGCCGTAGAGGGCGCGCCAGATCTCGGTACGCGGCACGTCGCGCGCGAACTGGACGACGATCAGCTTGTGGAGCGAGGTCAGCGGCTCGTGGGTCGCGACATGGATGACGCCCTTGATCCCCAGATGATCGCGCAGATGCTCGAGCTGGGCGGCCTCGTAGGCCGGCCGCTTGATGGCGCTGGACTCCGACGGCGTGACCTGGCTGACCCAGGAGGTGATGACCGCATGCCTGCGCCGGGTGATCGCCGTGACGTCGACGTAGCCGTTGTATTCCTGGAGGTTGACGTGGCCATGACTCTCGCCGAACGGCGCCTCGGGCTCAAGCAGCTCGGTCGAGACGTAGCCCTCGATGACGACCTCGGCTTCCGCCGGCACCAGCAGCGGCACGGTCCTGGCCGGCGCCACGTTGAGCGGCTTGCCGACCAGCCCGCCCGAGACCGCGAGCTCGTCGAGCTTTTCCGGCATCTTCTGAACCGCGGTGAACGAGACGATCGGCGGGCAGCCCAACACGATCGCGACCGGCATCCTCTCGCCGCGCGCCTTCCACGCCGCCCAATGGATATAGCCACCTGTCCGCAGCTCGATCGACGGGTTCATGCCGATGCGGTCGGGCGCCTTGAGCATACCGCGGTAGTTGCCCATGTTCTGGATCCCGGTCTCGGGATCCTTGGTGATGAAGTGGGAGGAGGTGGTATAGGGCGCGTTGTCCCAACCGGGCGAGGAAATCGGCACCGGCAGCGCATCCAGCCCGTTTCCGCTCAGCAGCGCAGCGCCCTGGTGGACGATCTCGTGGCAGGGCGCATCGGCAATCACGTTGGGCGCGATCGGGTTGTTGAGCGCGCGGATCCAGTTCTCCTTGATCTCGCTCAGCGGCACGCCCATGCCGAGCTGATAGACTGCCGCGTTGGCCGCCAGGCCGCAGACCAGCACCGGGATGTCGAAGTCGCGGCCCTTGGAATCGGTGACATCGGTGAACAGGAACGCCTTCCTGTCCTCGGCCCGAATGCCGCCGCGGAACTGCCAGCGCACCAGCGGGTGCATCTCGGTGTCCTTGTTGATCCGCCGGTCGACCTCGATCAGGAGGCCCGCCGCGCGCAGAGCAGCGATATGTTCGTGCAGGTCGCGGTAGCCCCGCTCGGGCATGGACATTCCGTTAAACTCCTTTCCCGCCCGCACCTTGCGTCCGGGTGACGAACGGTTCGAATTCCAAGTGTCGGCAATCTAAGGCCCAGCCCCGGGCCCCGCAACCGTCGGGACCGGCGGCGGTTTTCCGCCCGGGCTGACCGTCGCGGGAGTCTCGCGCGACCGCGACGTTGATTCGACGGGCCCGCGGTGCTAGCGTTGCCTCCGAGACCGGGACGAACTCCGTCCAGAAGAGCGAGGGCCGCAACCTCGCCTGGCGGAGCCCACGCGGATCGGCCCGCGGGTCCAGACCGGACGCGATCCACATACCGCATGCGCGGCCGACCGCCCGACAGACGTCGGGCGCAGACCCTTGGAAATTGAACTTTCCGAAATCTGCGCTTGATCGAAACGACAACGGACGAAGGACGAGAAATCCGAAGCGGCTTCAATTGCAAGGATTTCTTGCCGATGGGAGGACAATGACCCTATCCACATCCACAATGCAGGACTTCGGGAACAATCCGCTCCAGGTGCGCGAAACCGAGCACTACCAGCAGGAATACGTCCAGTCATTCGTCAACAAATGGGACGAGCTGATCGACTGGGACGCACGGGCCAGAAGCGAAGGCCGATTCTTCGTGGAGATCCTGAAGGCGCGCGAAAAAGTCAAAATTCTCGACGTGGCCACGGGAACCGGGTTCCATTCGGTTCAGCTTCTCAAGGCCGGCCTGGACGTGACCAGCGTCGACGGCAACGCCGAGATGCTGGGCAAGGCCTTCGAGAACGCGCGCCGGCGCGACTTGATCCTGCACACCGTGCATGCCGACTGGCGATGGCTGAACAAGGATGTGCACGGCAAGTTCGACGCCATTGTCTGCCTCGGCAACTCGTTCACTCACCTGTTCGACGAGCGTGACCGCCGCCGGGCGCTGGCCGAGTTCTACGCTGCGCTGAAATACGACGGCGTCCTGATCATCGATCAGCGCAACTACGATTCGATTCTCGATGAAGGATTCAACTCCAAGCACATTTACTACTACTGCGGCGACAAGGTCACGGCCGAGCCCGAGCACATCGACGACTCGCTCGCTCGCTTCCGCTACGCCTTTCCCGACGGCTCGGAGTTCCACCTCAACATGTTCCCGCTGCGCAAGGCCTATGTGCGCAAGCTGATCTACGAGACCGGCTTCCAGCGCGTGAAGACCTACGGCGACTTTCAGGAGACCTACCAGGAGAACGAGCCGGACTTCTTCATCCACGTCGCGGAGAAAAGCTACGATGACGACTAGGACCGGGGCGGTCGAACGCGCCGAGGCCTATTACGACAGCAGCGAAGCCGACGCGTTCTACCAGACTTTCTGGGGCGGCGAGGACATCCATATCGGTCTGTACACGGGCGAAGAGGAGCCGGTCGCCGCGGCGAGCCGCCGCACGGTCGAGACCATGGCCCAACGGCTCGCCAGGACGGGCGAGGCCGCGCGTATCCTCGACCTCGGGGCCGGCTACGGTGGGTCGGCGCGCTACCTCGCCCGGGCGCTCGGCTGCCGGGTGACCTGCCTCAACCTCAGCGAGACCCAGAACGCGCTCAACCGCAGGCTCACCGACGAGGCGGGGCTGTCCGGGCGCATCCGCGTGGTGCATGGCGATTTCGAGAGCGTGCCCGAGCCCGACGGCAGCTTCGACATCGTATGGTCCCAGGATGCCTTCCTGCACAGCGGCAACCGGCCGCGCGTGCTCGACGAGGTTCGCCGCGTCCTGGCCGATGACGGCCAGTTGATCTTCACCGACCCGATGCAGTCCGACGACTGCCCGGACGGCGTGCTGCAGCCCATCCTCGACCGCATCCAGCTCTCGACCCTGGGCTCGTTTGCGTTCTACCGCGCCGAACTCACCGAACGCGGCTTTCGCGAGGCCTCGATCGAACCGTTGACCGACCAGCTTCGGACCCACTACCACCGTGTCCGCAAGGAGCTGACAGACCGCTACGACGAGGCCGTTACCGGGTCGGGACAGCCTTATGTCGACACAATGATCGACGGCCTGCAGCGCTGGGTGGACGGGGCCGACCGGGGCTACCTCTCCTGGGGCATCATGGATTTCCGCCGCGCCGCATAGCGCGGCGCCCGCCGGGGCGAGGGACCTCGAGAATGCCGCAACGCTATCGGACCGGATATACGATCGGCCAGGACAATGTACGACGCTGGGGGATGGACATCCATCACCCGGTGTTCTGGATCGCGGCGGTGCTGATCGTTCTGTTCGTCGCGGGCACCCTGACCGCACCCGGTCCGGCCAAACAGATCTTCGACGGCGCGAAGGGCTGGTCGATCGCCAACTTCGACTGGCTGTTCATGGTGGGCGGCAACGTGTTCGTCCTGTTCTGCCTGGTGCTCGTGTTCCATCCGTCGGGCAGGATCCGAATCGGCGGGGTCGATGCGACGCCGGAGTTCTCCACCCTTTCCTGGTTCGCCATGCTGTTCGCCGCGGGCATGGGCATCGGGTTGATGTTCTGGAGCGTCGCCGAACCGACGGCCTATTACACCGCCTGGTACGGAACCCCGCTCGACGTCCCGGCCAGGACGCCGGCGGGCGCGGACGCGGCGCTTGGCGCGACGATGTTCCACTGGGGCCTGCATCCCTGGGCGATCTACGCCGTGGTCGGGCTGTCGCTCGCGTTTTTCAGCTTCAACAAGGGTCTGCCGCTGACCATCCGGTCCGGGTTCTTCCCGCTGATGAAGGATCGCTCCTGGGGCTGGTTCGGTCATCTGATCGACATCATCGCGGTGCTTGCAACCATCTTCGGGCTGGCGACCTCCCTCGGGTTCGGCGCGCAGCAGGCCGCCGGCGGGCTAAAGTTCCTGTTCGGGATCGACAACGGGATCGGAACCCAGGTCGCGATCATCGTCGGCGTCACGGCCGTCGCGGTGATCTCCGTCGTCCGCGGGCTCGAGGGTGGCGTGAAGGTCCTGAGCAACATCAACATGAGCCTGGCCGCGATCCTGTTGCTGTTCGTGCTGATCGCCGGCCCCTCGCTTGCCATCGCCGGCGCGCTGGGCGCGGCCGCATCGAACTATGTCGAAAACATCTTGCCGCTCAGCAACTGGACCGGCCGGGAGGACGACAAGTTCTTCCACGGCTGGACGGTCTTCTACTGGGCGTGGTGGATCTCCTGGTCGCCCTTCGTCGGCATGTTCATCGCCCGCATCTCCAAGGGCCGCACGGTCCGCGAGTTCATCGTCGCCGTACTCCTGGTTCCGACGCTGGTGACGCTGATCTGGATGGCGGCTTTCGGCGGCTCCGCCCTGGATCAGGTGCAGAACCAAGTCGGCGCGCTGGCCGGCGGCATCGGCGAGGTCTCCCTGGCGATGTTCCAGATGCTCGAGAACCTGCCGATCGCCGGCGTCTCGTCCTTCGTCGCCATCGTCCTCGTGCTGGTCTTTTTCATCACCTCCTCGGACTCCGGCTCGCTGGTGATCGACAGCATCACCGCCGGCGGCAAGCTCGACGCCCCGGCGCCGCAGCGCATCTTCTGGGCGACCATGGAAGGCATCATCGCGGCCGCGCTGCTGTTCGGCGGCGGCGGCGACGCGCTGGGCGCGCTCCAGGCCGCGGCGATCACCGTCGGCCTGCCCTTCACCCTGGTCCTGCTCGCGCTTTGCGTCGGCCTCTCTATGGGCCTGGCGCACGAATGGCGCTTCGTGCAGGGGCCCCGGGCACGACCCGCTTAGCCGGCAACGCCCGTCGCGGCTTTGCACGATCGGACGGGCCGCCTTAAGCTGGCCGGCGAAGCTGGCCATGGGGCCGCGACGACAAGGGAGACACCGATGATCACAAGACGGCTTTCCATATTCGCGGCATTCGCGGCCGGTGCGGCGTTGCTTGGCCTCGGCCTCGGAACCGCGCCGGCACGGGCCGATGTTGCCGACTTTTATCGCGGCAGGACCGTCACCATCGTGGTGCCGGGCGGGCTCGGCGCCTCGCTCGGCCTCTATGGACGCCTGCTCGCCGAACACTGGAAAAACCACATACCCGGCAATCCCAACGTGATCCTCCAGTCGCGGCCGGGCGGCGGCGGCACCAAGGGCGCCGCCTACATCTTCAACGCGGCGCCCAGGGACGGCACGTGGGTCGCGGAGATCCTGGCACCCTCGGTGCTGGCGCCGAGCCTGCGCAACGTCAAGTTCGACGCGCTGAAATTCCAGTGGCTGGGCTCGATCACCCAGCGTCCCTCGGTTGTCTCAGTCTGGCACACCGCGCCCGCGACCACGCTGGAGAAGCTCAAGACCACGCCGGTGATCATGGGCTCGACCGGGCTGGGGTCCGAGACCTACTTGATGCCGACCCTGATGAACCATCTGCTCGGCACCAAATTCAAGATCGTCAAGGGTTACAAGGGCGGCGCCGCGATCAACAAGGCGATGGCCCAGGGCGAGGTCCAGGGCCGGATGAACTATTGGACCGGCTGGACCACGGTCAAGGGCGACTGGCTGCGCGAGGGCAAGCTGATTCACCTGATCCAGTACGGTCCGCGCATCCCCGAACTCAAGGATGTGCCCAGCATGATCGACCTGGTCGCTTCCGAAGAGGGCAAGAAGATGGTCCGCTTCATCGAGGTGAGCGAGCTGATCGGCATGGGCTTCTGGGTCGCGCCCGGCGTGCCGAAGGACCGCGTCGAGGCGCTCAGGACATCGTTCATGGCGACCGTCAACGACCCGGCGTTCCTGGCCGACGCCAAGAAGCGCCGCGCCCCGGTCGCGCCGATCCCGGGCGCCGAGCTCGGCCGCATCGTCGCCGCCGGGCTCAACGTCTCGCCCGCGCTGGTGAAGAAGATGAAGGCGGTCTACGGCTTCAAGTAGGCGCAAAGTGCCGGGCGCGCGAGGGGCGGGTCCCGGGGCCCGCCCCTTTTCTATCGGTCTCGATCTCTCAGAACAGGTTGAACCAGAGGCTGGAGCGGAGCGACGGAAAAATGTCGCCGACGACGGTCTGCGGCCAGGGCACGATCAGGATCCGGTGGAACAGGAAGTAGGAGAACAGCCACATCGGCACCGAGATGACAAACGTGGTCAGCCAGCCCTCCTTGCCTTCGAAGCGGATATAGCAGACCAGGAACAGGAACATCGCCGGCAGGATGCCGACCACCGCCGCGGCGCCGAAGAAGAACAGCAACCAGGCGAAATAGGTCGCCGCCCGGGAGAAGATCGTGCCGACCGACAGGTCGCCGTAATCGGCCTGGATGTCGAAATGGACATCCTGCTGTCCCGCCCTGAAGGCGTCGCCGGCCGAGGCGGTCTGCGCCTCTTCGGCGGTGTGCGGGCTCGTGTCATGGGCGGCAGCCGGCCGGACGAACATCGAGGACAGGATCAGCCACGTCGTGAACAGGACACCGGCCCAACCGACGACCTGCGGGATCAACCTGGCGCCGAACTCCCATTGCCAGGAGAGCGCAAGGCAGGCGACGAACAGCGCCAGCACCAGGAACGAGAATCCGAGGTCCGGATTGAGGCTCGATCGCTGGAAGCCGAAGGTCCCGCCCCGAGAGCGCTCATTGGCCCGCGCGCGCGCGATATAGCCGCGCACGATCGGGTTCAGCATGCCGTAGGCGGTGATGATGAAGACGACCAGCACCACCGGGAACAGCAGCCAGTCCGCGCCGTAACGCTCGACCGAGATGAACATGTAGCGCTCGACCAGCCCGCCCAGCACGAAGCCCAGGATGACCGGCGGGCGCGGCCACTTGAACCGCTTCATCACCCAGCCGATGAAGCCGAATATGAGCAGCGCGTAGATGTCGCCCCACTGGCGCGAGCCCTGGAAGGCGCCGACGAAGGTGACCGCGAGCACCACGGGCGCCAGGATCCCGATCCGCACCAGGGCGATCTTGGCGAGCTGGTTGGCCAGCAGGAAGCAGATCCCGGCTCCGAGCACGTTGGCGAGCGCGACCGACCAGACGAGCGTGTAGGTCACGTCCAGGTTCTTGGTCAGCATCTCCGGGCCCGGGATCAGGCCGTGGATCAGGAACGCGCCCAGGAGCAGCGCCATCGACGCGCTGCCCGGAACGCCGAAGGCGATCGTCGGCACCAGCGCTCCGCCTTCCTTGGCGTTATTCGAGCTTTCCGATGCGATCACCCCGCGCACGTCGCCCTTGCCGAATGAGAGCGCGGCATCCTTTTCCGTGCGCACCGCGTGGCCGTAGGCGATCCAGTCGATGACCGAGGCGCCGATCCCCGGCACCGCCCCCAGGCTGGAGCCGATGGTCGCGCAGCGCAGCAGCAGGAGCTTGTTGCGGAAGACGTCGCGTACGCCCTGGAGCTGGCTCATACGCGAGCCGGCTTCCGCCCCGCCGGAGATGGTCTGGCGGGTGATGGCCATGTCGGCGAGTTCGGGAATGGCGAAAAGGCCGAGCGCCAGCGGCACCACCGGCAGCCCGTCCCAAAGGTAGAGCGAATCGAAGGTCCAGCGCAGCGTACCGGTCTGCGGATCATCGCCGGCGGTGGCCACCATCAGACCGATACACGCCCCGGCGAGGCCCTTGAGCGGCGTACCGCCGCTCAGGACGGCGACCAGCGAAAGCCCGAAGACGCAGAACGACAGAAGCTCGGGCGAGCCGATATGCAGCATCACCGGGCGCAGGATCGGCACCGAGATCGCCAGCAGGAACGCACCGAAGATGCCGCCCAGGACCGAGGCGGTGAACGCGGCGCCGAAGGCCCGGCCGGCCTCGCCCCGCCGGGCCATCGGGAAGCCGTCGAGGATGGTCGCCGCCGAGCCCACCGTCCCCGGCACCCCGAACAGAACCGCCGGAATGGTATCGGAGGTGACCACGACCGCCTGCAGCCCCATCATCAGGGCGAGCGCGCTGTAGGGATCGAGGTTGAAAGTGAACGGCAGCAGGAGCGAGAGGCCGACCAGCCCGCCGAGCCCGGGGATGACTCCCAGGATCAGGCCGATAATGACCCCGGTGGCCAGGAAGCCGAGGCGCTCCCATTCGGTGATGATCGACGCGGCCTTCAAGGCCATGCCGAGCATGTCGGCTTCCATGAGCCTGCGCTGTCCTCGTTGGTTCTAGCCGGCCGTTATACGCCAGCCGATCGGGCGAAGGGACACCAGGCGCGCGCCGACTGTCAAGCATCCACATATCGGCGGCGGTCGCATTCCCGGTGCGCCCGCCCACGCCGGGCGGGCGGCTACTCGGCGGCCTGCAGCGCGGGAAAGCGCTCCGAGACGTCGAGCTTGAAGACCTTCTGGGCGTTCTCGCCCAGGATCTTGCGCTTCGCCTTCTCGTCCAGGAACGGCAGATCCCAGATCACACCCGGCAGATCCATGTCCCAGTGCGGGTAGTCGGTGGCGAACAGCAGCGAGTTCTCGGCGTCCATCGCCTTGAAGGTGGCCTCCAGCAGCCAGTCCTCGTTGGGCCGCTCCATCGGCTGGGTGGTGTAGTACATCTCCTTCATGTACTCGCTCGGCAGCCGCTTGAGCGAGGGGCATTCGGAGCTGCGCATACGGTACTCGTTATCGAGCCGCATCATCAGCCAGGGAACCCAGGCGATCCCCGATTCGATCCAGATGGTCTTGAGGCCGGGGAACCGCTCGGGCAGGCCGTTGACCACCCAGTTGGTGCAATGCACCACGTTGTACCAGGTAAAGCCCAGCGCGTGGACGGCGATGAACCGGTTCGATGTGCGGAACATCGGGTCGTCCCAGTTGAAGCCGCTGTGGAAGGCGATCGGCAGGCCGCGCTCCTCGATCGCGCGGTAGACCTTCATGTAGTCGTTATCGTGAACCGGCTTGTGGCGCACCGAGGTGATCATGAAGCCGAGCACGTTGGGCGCCCCGGCGAACTCCTCGACGATGCGGTAGGCCGCGTTGTGGTCGTTGAACGGCAAATAGAGCATCGACTTGATGCGCGAGGAGCCGGGCAGCACGCGCTCGACCAGCCAGCGGTTATAGGCGCGCGCAAGCTGGGTCTCGACCTCCGGCTGGGGGTGCATCGCAAGCCCCAGCATCGGGGTTGGGAACATGCAGCTATAGTCCACGCCCATCGCATCCATCCACTTATGGCCCAGGTGGATGTCGCGGTGGACGCCGTCGGCCGGGGTCTGCTCCATGCGTCGCAGGGGGTAGCGCGTCACCCGCCCGCCGACATCCTGGTAGCCGACGCGGCCGAGCGCGAACATGCCGCCGCCACGCTGGCCGACCTGGCTCGAGGAGTTGGCGAGCTGACGGAGCACCGGATCCTCCATGTACTCCATGATCTCGCCCATGGATTCGCTCTCGTAGTGGTGCGAATCCACGTCGATGATCAGCACATCGTCGAGCCCGCGCCTGTCGCGCTGCCTGGCGGCGTTCGCCAGCACCTTGTCGGTGTCGAACGAATCCACGCTCATCCGGAAATACTGCTCGTTGCCGGTCGGGAGATCCATCTCGCGTCCCCTTGCTGGATCGTGGGCCTTTGCCCGGGCCGATTAGAGCAGGCCGGGCAGCCAGGTGGCAAGCTGCGGAAAAGCCGCGATCAGCGTCATGCCGACCAGGAAGATGCCGACGAACGGCCAGGTCGCGCTGAAGATGTCGCTGAGCGGCACATGCGGCGCAGATCCCTTGAAGGCGAACATGGTGTAGCCGAAGGGCGGCGTGATCCCGCCGACGGTGACGTTGAGCAGCATGATCAGCCAGAACCAGATCGGGTCGAAGCCGAGCGTGCCGAGCAGCGGCTGATAAATCGGGATCACCACCAGCATGAGCGCGATCTGGTCGATGAACATGCACAGGATGAACGGGATCACCATCATGATAAACAGCATCATGTAAGGCTCGAAGCCGAGCGTGGTGATCAGTGCCGTCAACTCCCGGGTCGAGCCGGTGAAGGCGAGAAGCTGGCTGAACATCTTGGAACTCGCCATGATCACCAGGATCATCGCGGTGATGTAGGCGGCCGAGGAGACCGACTCGGACACCATCGACCAGGTGAGCTTGCGGTAGTAGGCCGCCGTCAGCAGCGCGCCGAGCACACCGGTCGCCGCCGACTCCGACGGAGTCGCGATGCCCAGCAGGATGAAGCCCATCACGCAGAAGATGATGATCGCAAACGGCAGCACGCGCAGGACGGCGAGCACCATTTGCCAGACGGTGACATCCGGCGCGGTATCGGAATCGCCATAGGGAGCGAGTTCCGGCCTCATCCGCACGCGGCCGAAAATGTAGACCAGGAACATGCCCGACAGCAGCAGCCCGGGAAGGATGCCGGCGATCAGCAGACCCGCAATCGTCACGTCGGCCAGCGTGCCGATGATGATTACGAGCACGCTGGGCGGGATGATCGGCGCCAGGCTTGCGCCTGCAAGAATCGCCCCGGTCGACAGCCGCGAATCGTACTTGCGCTCGATCATCCCGGGATAGAGCGAGCGCGCCATCATCGCCGCCACGCCCATCGCGGCGCCGGACAGCGCCCCGAAGATCGTCGAGAGCACGATGCACAGCACATACTGGCGCCCGCGCACCTTGCCGACCAGCTTGTCGACGCTGTCGAACAGGATGTCGATCGAGCCCGAGCGGAACAACAGTTCGCCCATCAGGATGAACAGCGGCACCGCCGACATCGCGGCCACGTTGGTGGTCTCGAATATCGAGTTGGCGACCATTCCGAAGCCCGGCTGTCCCAGCACGATCAGCACACCTGCGATATTGATCACCAGGAATGCGATGAAGATCGGCGCGCCGGTCAGGAACGCCGCCAGCAGCAGCGCCAACCCGCCCGACAGGATCGCCCACCATTCCATGGCTAGCCGTGCGCGCCCGTTGCCTGCTTGCCCGTGCCGAGCGTACGCGGATCGAGCATGCGCAGGAAATAGAGCGCAGAGCTGGCGAACCCATAGGTGATCCAGGCCGAGATGTAGATCTTGGGGATCGGCTTGACCTTCATCAGATGGACATCCTTGACGATCTGGCGAATGTTCTCGTCCAGGCTGATCCAGGTCGCGGCGCAACAGGCAAGGAATGCGACCAGATAGATGAACCAGTAGACGATTCTCGATTTCTCGACGGCGATCGTCTCGAGGATCACGGTGACCGCGACGTGGCCCTTCTCCTTGGTGACGTGGGGCATCATCAGGAAGCAACCGATGCACAGCGAGTACTGCACGGCTTCCGAAGACCACCAAGTCGGCGCGTCGAAGAAATAGCGCGCGAATACCTCGTAGCAATAGGCGAAGACGATGATGCCGAGGCAAAGCTTGGACAGGTGGAAACCCGCCCGGGTCAGTCCGTCGTGCGTGCGCGCCAGCGCGCTGAGGACTTCACCCATCGGCCTCGCCCCGGCATCCCGTCATCGGAGCCTTCCCACCGGCCGCGGTCAGTCGGTCAGTCCGGCCTTCCTGGCAATTGCGTAGAGATCATCGGCGCCGTCACCGCAGCACTTGCGCGCCAGATCCCAGAGGCTCTTGCTCCAGGCGGTCTTGATCATGGCCGCCTTTTCCGGGGGCAAGTGCAGGGTCTTCATGCCGAACTTGTCGAGCGCCCGGGTCTCCTCGGCCAGGATCTCGCTGCCGACCCAGGGCATCTCGAGCTCTGTGCGCCGCCCGGCCGCAAGCAGCACCTCTTTTTCCTCGGCACCGAGCTTGTTCCAGGAATCGAGGTTGATCAGGATCGGCTCGTTCGAGCTCCCGAAAGTCGGCCGGACGCGGTACTTGGCAACCTCGTAGTGCTTCATCGACAGCATTCCGGCGGCCGGCCAGCACGCGCCGTCGACGACGCCCTTCTCGAGCGCGGTATAGATCTGCGCCGGCGGCAGGACGACCGGCGAGCCGCCCAGCGCCCGGATCACGCCGTGATAGCTCGAGGTGCCGCGGATCTTGCGACCGTTGACGTCGCCGTTCGCGCTCAGCGGCTCCTTGAGAAACATGTGATAGCCGGAAAAGCTCTGTGTGATAAGCGCGACCAACTTCAGGTTGTTGTGCTTCTGGTAGTACTTGTCGATGAAGTCCCAGACGCCGGCCGAGCGCCGCTTGAGCGGGTCCATCCCGATCGCATCGGCAACCAGCGCGATACCCTTGGAGCCGGCGTGATAGACGCCGTGAGTGTAGAGCATGTCGAACACGCCCGAAGACACCGGCTGGAGCTGCTCGAACGGCGGCACCACCTCGGGGCCGGAGACGCTGATCTTGACTGCATCGCCGCCAATCGCCTCGACATTGTCGAGATACTGCTGGAGCACGGCGTAGGTCGGCCAGTTGTTCTTGTTCCAACTGGTCAGCAGCTTGAGGCTCGCCGCCTCGACCGCGCCGGCCGCGGCGACCGCGAGCGCGATACCGGCGAGCAACGATGTCCCGAATCGTTTCATCTTGACGCTTCCCCTCGTTCGTTGAACCGGCCGGCGGCCGGGCGTGCCCGGCCGCCGGCCGGTTCATTTAAGCAAGCCCCCGATCCAAGGACAAGTTCGATATCTAACGAATATCGTCCCGCCGACTTGCGCCTTTCGAGGCGGCGTCGATAATTTCCGCGCCACGCCAGCCAGGGGGAGCGCCGGCCATGACCACGCCCAGCACGCGCATCGGATCGCCCACCTCGGACACCGCCCGGTTCCGGATGCGGGGCAAGGACGTGCTCGAGGAGATCATCGGCGAGAAGAGCTTTTCGGAGGCTTTCTATTTCATCGTCACCGGGCGCGAGCCCGGCGCGGGCCAAGTCAAGATCTTCGATGCCTGCCTGATCGTCCTGATGGACCACGGCATCACCCCGATGGCGCTGGTCTCGCGCGTCGTCGAGGACGCGGTGCCGACCGACATCCAGGTCCCGGTGGCCGCCGGCATCCTGATGGTCGGCAACAAGTTCGCCGGCACCATGGCCGGGTGCGGCCGGATTCTGCAGGATTGCCGGGCCGCCGGCGGCGAGCGGGCATGGCTCGCCGGGAAGGTCGCGGAGTTCCGCGCCCGGAAGCGCTTCGTCCCGGGCTTCGGGCACCCCTATTACAAACCCGACGACCCGCGCGCGGCGCGGCTGTTCGACGTCGCGATGAAAAACGGCGCCGGGGGCGAGTATATCGAGCTGGTCAAAATCCTGGGCGAGGAAGTCGACAAAGCCGCCGGGCGGCGCCTGACCCTGAACGTCACCGGCGCGCTGGGCGCCGTCCTGTCGGAGATCGAGTTCCCGGTCGAGGTGATGCGCGCCTGTTCCGTCGTCGGCCGCGCCGCCGGGCTGGTCGCCCATGTGCTGGAAGAGAAGTCGAACCCGATCACGCCGTCCGTGGTCGATTTCGTAAACAATATCGACTACCTCGAGGATTGACGAGGATCGAATCGACTCCGTCCGCGCCGCCGCGGGCCGGTCGATGGTAGCCTGGGCGGCGCACTCCCGAGGATGACGTCGTGACCCCGCAGCGTTCGCCCGACAGCGATACCGCGAGCGCCGTCGACGGCGGCTATGCGTGGATACGCCTGGGTCTGTCCGTGATCCTCGCCTCGATCGGCAGTCTGGGCCTGTGGTCCTATGTCGTGGTGCTGCCGACCGTCCAGGCCGAGTTCGATGTCGACCGCGGCGCCGCGTCCCTGCCCTTCACCCTGACCATGACCGGCTTCGCGCTGGGCAACGCGCTGTTCGGCGGCTTCGCCGACCGTTGGGGCATCACCCGGCCGGTCCTCGCCGCCGCCGTGTTGCTGTGCTGCGGGTTCGCAGGCGCCTCGATGGCCTCCTCGATATGGGTGTTCGCGGCACTCCACGGCGTGCTGATCGGGCTGGGGACCGCATCGACCTTCGGCCCGCTGATCGCTGACATCTCCCACTGGTTCCGGCGTCGGCGCGGCATTGCGGTGGCGGCGGTGGCCTGCGGCAACTACATCGCCGGCGCCATTGGCCCGCCGATCCTCCAGGCGGTCACGGAGGCCGACGGCTGGCGGACGGGCTACGCCGTGATGGGGATCTTCTGCCTCGTGTCCATGGCGCCGCTCTCGCTGATGCTGCGGCGCCGACCCGCGCACGCGTTCGAGGGGTCCGGCGGCGCCGGCGGGCCTTCCCGGCAAATCGAGATGTCGCCGCGCGCGCTCCAGATCCTGCTGGTTATCGGTGGGCTTGCCTGTTGCGTGGCGATGTCGATGCCGCAGGTCCATATCGTCGCCTATTGCGCGGATCTCGGCTTCGGCGTCGCGCGCGGGGCGGAGATTCTCTCGTTGATGCTGGCGGCGGGGATCTTCAGCCGGCTGGCCTCGGGCTATCTCGCCGATCACATCGGCGGCGTCCGCACCATGCTGCTGGGCTCGATGGGACAGGGCCTGGCGCTGATCCTGTTCCTTCCCTTCGACGGGCTGGTCTCGCTCTACATCATCTCGATCCTGTTCGGCCTCGCCCAGGGTGGGATCGTACCGTGCTACGCGATCGTCGTGCGCGAATATCTGCCGGCCCGGGAGGCGGCCCGGCGGGTCGGCTTCATCTACATGGCCACCATCGCCGGCATGGCCCTCGGCGGCTGGCTGACCGGGTGGATCTACGACGTCACCGGCTCCTACCACGCGGCCTTCCTCAACGGAATCGCCTGGAACGCGCTCCACGCGTCGATCGTCCTGATGGTGCTCTGGCGCACCCGCCGCCGGTCCGGCGGGCTCGCGCCGGCGTGAGAGGACGACAGGCGGAGCGCCGGCAACGACACGACGCTCCCGGTAGTGTCTCGGTTTGAAAAGCTGCGGCCCCGGCTTGTTGAACCGGGGCCGCGAATCGGAGATCGATCGGAAGCGATAGACCAAGCCCAGGCGCACCGCCACCGGAGCCTTCAGGCGGCCGTTCGCCCCGAGCCCGGCGACCGCGTAGCCCGCCTTCCGACGCTCTACTTCACGCACTACCTACTTCACGCACGACGACTTCGTGCGCATCCACGAGACGCTGAAATGCGCCCCGGCGATGGCGGCGGGCGTATCGGACACGCTGCGGGACACACGCTGCGGGACATGGAATGGATCACCGGAGAATGGATCGTCGGCTCGATCGACGCGCAGGCGACGAAGCCGAAGCGATTCGAGAAGCCGAAGCGATTCGATTCGAACTGAGACGCCACCACGCTCCCCGACGCCTTCAAACGCCAACCGGGAAGTGATACACTGCGCGCGCATCGGACCTCTGCTCCATCTGATCGGATACTCGGATACAAGGTGAGACGGGGCTCTCGATCCGAGGAAGGGGATCTCCGAAGCTGCTGGTGCGAACGAACGGTTTGACGGAGCCTTCCATGCTTGAGCGATTCGACGATCGGTGGGCGAAAGCGCCCCACCCGCTGCGAGCGGCGTTTTGCGCCTTCGCCCTCGGCGCCGTTCTGTATGCGCCGCCGGCCGCGGCGGCCGAGCTCGGCGACGACGAGTTTCAGGTGAGAATCGACACCACGCTCTCGCACGGCCTGTCCTTCCGGATCGAGGATCGGAGCGACCGGCTGCTGAGCGACGCCAACGGCGACGACGGCAATCGCAACTACGACCGCGGGCTTATCAGCAACACCTCCAAGATCACCAGCGATATCGAGTTCATTTGGGACAATCTCAGCGCGTTCGCCCGCGTCAACGGGTTCTACGACTTCGAGAACGCGGACGGCAAGCGGGACCGCACCCGGCTCAGCGACGCGGCGCGGAACCGGGTCGGCAGGGACATCGAGTTGCTGGACCTCTACGTCGCCGGCGCGTTCGACCTGGAGGGCGCGGCGCTCGATCTCAGGCTGGGCAACCAGGTGCTCAACTGGGGAGAGAGCACTTTCATCCAGAACGGCATCAACGCGATCAACCCGTTCGACGTGGGCAAGCTCCGGCTGCCGGGCGCCGAGCTGCGCGAAGCGTTGCAGCCGGTTCCGCTGATCTCGGCGTCGGTGTCCACGGACACCAACCTGACCGTCGAAGGTTTCTACCAGCTCGCCTGGGAGGAGACCGAGATCGACCCGGTCGGCAGCTACTTCTCCGTGATCGACTATGCGGGTCCGGGCGCGAGTCGGGTGGTGATCCCCCTGCCCGGCCTGGAGGGCTTGGGCGATACGGGCCTGACCGAGGAGAATAATCCTTTCGGCCCCTTAGGCATCGGTCCCGATCCCGGTTTCCTGAACGTGATGCGCGGACCGGACCGCAATCCTGGAGACTCGGGCCAGTGGGGAATCGCGTTCCGCTATCTCGCCGAGGCGTTGAACGACACCGAGTTCGGCTTCTATTTCATGAATTATCACAGCCGCTTGCCCGTGGTCAGCGTACACACTGGTACATCGGAGAGAGCCCAGGCCGGACTTGCGCGTGTCGGCGGACTGGCCGAAGCCGCCGGTGAAGTGGCCGGCGAAGCCGCCGTTAACACCGTTATCCAACGAGCCATCGGAACAGCCCTCATGGATCCCTCAACCGGCGCTCCCATCGCCCGGGCTCTGCTCATGAATTCCGATGGGCTGGCGGCTGCCATGCGCGTCCCAGGTTTCGATCCGACCGCTCCGACCCCGGCCCACATCCAAGCTGCTCTCCAGGCCGCGCCCCAAGCCGCGGCTGAAATCGTTCTTATGAACCAAGCCACTGCCGAAGCTGTCCGGGAAGCTGCCCAGACGGCCGGCGCAACGGCGGCCACACGAACTGTGATGCAAGCTGCGCCTATCGGTATCAATGAATACGCCGAGGCCGAGGCCGAGGTCGAGACCGGGGGGCACTACTTCGTCGAGTACCCGGAGGACATCCAACTCCTGGGTGTCAGTTTCAACACCGAGCTCGGAACGTCGGGCTGGGCTTTGCAAGGCGAGTATTCCTTTCGCCGTGATGCGCCGCTGCAGATCGCGGAGGACGCGCTCATTGAGCGCGCCCTCGCGCCGTTCACAAGCTGCTTAACCGGACTCACCGACATCGCCGGCTGCATCAGCGATAGAGCCGACCAGTACGATGCAGACATCCGGGGCTATATCCTGCGCGACGTGAGCCAGGCCCAGGTTACCGCCACCAAGGTGTTCGGCCCGAGACTGGGGGCCGACAGCGCGGCGTTCCTGACCGAGGTCGCGGTGATGCGCGTCCACAACATGCCCGGCAGCGGCGACACCCCCCTCGAAAGCCCTGCCGGTGCGGTCGGCGGCGACACCAATGACGCCGACGCCACCTCCTGGGGCTATCGGCTGGCGGCGCGGCTGGACTACAACAACGCCATCGGCGCGGTAAACCTGTTCCCCTACGCGCAGTTCCAGCACGATGTCGGCGGTAACAGCCCTTCGCCCATCGGCCCGTTCGTCGAGGGCCGGACCGCAGTGACGCTGGGCGTGCGCGCGAGCTACCTCGCCCGCTGGGAGGCCGACCTCAACGTCACGACCTATGGCGGCAAGGCGAACGAGCTCAACGACCGCGACTTCGTCACCGTGACCTTCAAATATTCGTTCTGAGAGCAATGAGCATGAAGACACTGACCCTCCGCGCCGTCGTCGCGCTCGCTCTTGCCGGCGCCTTCGCCCACCACGCCGCCGCCGGGATTTCGGCCGACCAGGCCGCGCGGCTCGGCCGCGACCTGACCCCGCTCGGCGGGGAGCGGGCGGGCAACGCCGACGGCTCGATCCCGGAATGGACCGGCGGCGTCGTCACCCCTCCGGCCGGATACGTCCGGGGCGAGCATCACCGCGACCCCTATGCCGCGGACCGGCCGGTCTTCGTCATCGACGGCGGCAATCTGGACGCGCATCGCGGCCGGCTCTCGGTCGGGCACCAGCGGATGCTGGAGACCTACCCGACGTTCAGGATCCAGGTCTATCCGACCCGGCGCAGCGCCTCGGCGCCGCAGCGGATCTATGAGGCCACCCGGCGCGTCGCCGCGACCGCGAGGCTGGTCGACGACGGCAACGGCGTGGGCGCCGCGGCGGTCGGGATCCCCTTTCCGATCCCGGCGAACGGGCTGGAGGCGATCTGGAACCACCTGCTGCGCTATCGCGGCGAGACCGTGGCCTGCGTCATCGGCCAGGCCGCGGTGACACGAGGCGGCGCCTACACGGTCGTCAAGTACAGCTTCGAGGCCGAGCTGCGCTATTCGCTGCCGGGGATGACCGCGGAACGGCTCGGCAACAGGATGATCCTGTTCAAGCAGGGGATCGTGGCGCCGGCGCGGCTCGCCGGCGACCTCCTGCTGGTGCATGAGACGATGAACCAGGTCCGCGAGCCGCGCAAGGCGTGGACCTACAACCCCGGCCAGCGCCGGGTGCGGCGCGCCCCGAACGTCGCCTACGACAACCCGGGCGCGACCAGCGACGGGCTGCGCACCGCCGACCAGTTCGACATGTTCAATGGCGCGGTCGACCGGTACGATTGGCGGCTCGTCGGCAAGCGCGAGATGTACGCGCCCTACAATTCCTACCGGCTGCACAGCGACAAGCTCGCTTTCGCCGACATCCTGACCCCGCTGCACGTCAACCCGGCGCATCTGCGCTATGAGCTGCACCGGGTCTGGGTGGTGGAGGCGACGCTCAAGGACGACGCGCGTCACATCTACAAGCGGCGTACCTTCTACATCGACGAGGATTCCTGGCAGATCCTGCTGGTCGACCTCTACGACAACCGCGACCAGCTCTGGCGGGTGTCGGAAGGCCATGTCATCAACTATTACGAAAAGCTGCTGATCTGGCCGACGCTTGAAGTGCATACCGATCTTCAGGCGGGGCGCTACCTCGCGCTCGGCCTGGACAACGAATTCCCGATGTGCACCTACGACACCGGTTTCACCCCCCGAGACTTCACGCCGGCGGCCCTGCGCCGCGCCGGCCGACGCTGAACCGGACCCCGCGCAGCCGCGCTGTCCTCCGCCGATGTGTGGAGCCGGGCTCGTCCTGCTCGTGTGGCTCGCGCTGTCCGCGCCCGCCGCCCTGGCCCAGACGCCTTCGGTCCAGGCGCCGCTCGCCCCGGCCTCGCTTCTGCTCGACGGGGCGGCGGCGGGGCGGCGGCTGGTCGTGGTCGGCGAGCGCGGCCACGCGCTGTTCTCCACCGACGACGGCGCGACCTGGACTCAGGCGCGGGCGCCGGTCCAGGCGCTGCTGACGGCCGTCCACATGCATGACCGACGGACCGGCTGGGCGGTCGGTCACGACGCGGCGATCCTGCGCACGCGCGACGGCGGCGAAACTTGGCGGCTGGTCCATCACGCGCCGCGGGCGCCGCCCTTGCTCGACGTCTGGTTTCGCGACGAGAGCGCCGGTTTCGCGGTCGGCGCCTTCGGCATGTTCCTCGCCACCGCCGACGGCGGCGATAGCTGGACGTGCCGGAACGGCTGTCCGGATGCGGAGATCCTGGAAACGACGGGGGAGGCGCCGCTGTTCCGTTCGCCCGACGGTGCCGGCGATGAGGAGGATTTCCATCTCAACAGCATCGCGCCGGCCGGGTCCGGCCGGCTCTTTCTCGCCGGCGAGGCGGGGGTGTTGTACCGCTCCGACGACGGCGGCCGGACCTGGCGCGGGTTACCGTCGCCCTATCGCGGCTCGTGGTTCGGCGCCCTGGCCGTCGATGTCGACACGGTGCTCGTCGCCGGGCTTCGCGGCCGCCTGTTCCGTTCGGAGGACGCGGGCGAGAGCTGGACGCGGATCGAGACCGGCACCAACGCGACCCTGACCGACGTGGTGCGCGCGCGGTCCGACCTGATCCTGGTTACCGGCCTCGCCGGCACCCTGCTCGCCAGCCGCGACGGCCGGCGGGTCACGTCGTCGCGGCCTCTGGCGTCGCGGCGCGGGATATCGACGGCCCTGCCGACATCCGGCCGCGGCGTGCTGCTGATCGGCGAGTTCGGTGTCAAACCGGTCTCCGGTCTCGAATAGGCGAGCGCGTTGACCGGGCGCGCGCCGTCGATGGCCGGTCTCGTCGATCGCCTGGTGTTCGGCCGGCGGGTGGCGACCCTGGTCTTCTTCGCGCTGGTCACCCTGGCGATGGCGTGGTCAGCCGCCGGGATTCGGGTGGACGCCGGGTTCACCAAGCTGCTGCCGGTCGAACACGACTACATGCGGACCTTTCTCCAATACCGCGACGATTTCGGCGGCGCCAACCGGGTGGCGGTGGCCGTGGTCGCCCGTGACGGCAACATGTTCACGCCCGAATTTTTCGCGCTGCTGAACGAGGTGACGGACGCCGTCTTCTTCCTGCCCGGCGTCGATCGGACCCAGGTCTATTCCGTGCTTACGCCCAACGTCCGCTTCATCGAGGCGGTCGAGGACGGGTTGCGCAGCGGCAATGTCCTGCCGGCCGATTTCGAGCCGACCGGGGAGGGGTTCGCGCGGGTTCGCGAGAACATGATCAAGGCCGATATCGTCGGACGCCTGGTGGCCAACGACTTTTCCGGCGCGCTGGTCAGCGCCAAGCTCCAGGAGCTCGATCCTGTTACCGGGGAGAAGCTCGACTATCTCGATGTCGCCCAAGCCCTCGAGCGCATCCGCGAGAAGGCGGACGCCGAGGCGCCCGGGGACGTCTTCGTAGACATGCACCTCATCGGCTTCGCCAAGGTCGTCGGCGACATCACTGCGGGCGCAGCCCAGGTGGCGCTCTTCTTCGCCGTCACCCTCGCGATCACGGCGCTGTTGCTCTACGGCTACACACGCTCGCTCCGCTTGACCGCGATGCTGCTCGCCTGCGCGCTGTGCGCGATGCTGTGGCAGCTCGGCGCACTCTCCGGTCTCGGTTTCGGCATCGACCCGATGTCCATCCTGGTGCCGTTTCTGGTCTTCGCGATCGGCGTCAGCCACGGCGTGCAGATGGTCGGCGCGGTGCACGCCGGGGCGACAGGAGGGGCGCCGCCGCAGGCCGCCGCGCGCGCCGGCCTGCGGCGTCTTCTGCTGCCGGGATCGGCGGCGCTCGCCTCCGATACGGTCGGCTTCGTGACCATCGCACTGATCGAGGTGCCCGTCATCCAGGAGATCGCTCTGACGGCGAGCCTCGGCGTCGCCGCCATCATCCTGACCAATCTCGGGCTGCTGCCGGTGCTGCTCTCATACGTTGCGGTCGGCGAGCGGCGGCGCGATTCGGCGCGCGACCGTCGCCTCGCGCCCGTCTGGGCGTTTCTCGCCGGATCCGCGCGTCGCCGCCCCGCCCTGGCGATGATCGGCATGTCGGCATTGTTGCTGGTCCTGGGCGCCGCCTACGCGCCGGAGGTCCGGATCGGCGATCAGCATCACGGCGTACCGGAATTGCGCGCGTCCTCGACCTACAACCGCGATACCGCCGCCATCGCCGCGCGCTTCGATATCGGCGTGGACGTGCTCACGGTCATCGGGAAGACCAAGCCGGAAGGCTGCATCGATTATCGCGTGATGACCACCCTCGACAGGTTCGAATGGCATATGCGCAACGTGGAGGGCGTGCGGTCCGTGGCCGCGCTTGGCGCCGTCGCCCGGACCGTCGCCTCCGGTCTCAAGGAGGGCAGTCTCAAATGGCGAACTGTGCCGCGCGATTCCCGCGTGCTGGCGCAGACCACCGCCTATACGCCGACCGGCAGCGGCCTGCTCAACCGCGATTGCAGTGTCATGCCGGTGATGATCTACACCGCCGATCACAGGGCCGAGACCATCGAGCGGGTCGTGGCCGCGGTCAAGACGTTCGATGCGTCCAATCGGAGCGGCGGGATCGTCTTCCGCCTCGCCGCCGGCAATGTGGGCGTGATGGCCGCGACCAACGAGGAGGTCTCGGCCGCGCAGTTCCCGATCCTTTTCTATGTCTACGCCGCGATCGCCGCGCTCTGCCTGATCTCCTTCCGGTCGTTGGCCGCGACGGCGTGCATCCTCATCCCGCTCGCCACGGTCTCGCTGCTGGCCTATGCGCTGATGGCGGTGCTGGAGATCGGGCTGAAGGTCTCCACCCTGCCGGTGGTGGCGCTCGGCATCGGCATCGGTGTCGATTACGGCATCTATATCTACGGACAGCTCCGCCTCCATCTCGCGGAAGGGCTGGATTTCGCGGCCGCCTACCGGCGGACCCTGGACAGTGCGGGCGCCGGCGTGATACTTACCGGCCTCACCCTCGCGGCCGGGGTCGCGACCTGGATCGCAGCGCCGCTCCAGCTTCAGGCCGACATGGGTGCGGTCCTGGCGTTCATGTTCCTGGTTAACATGGTTGGCGCCGTCGTTCTGTTGCCGGCTCTGGGCGCTTGGCTGATCGGATCGCGGCCGCGGGCTAAAGGCGGCGCAGGGTGATGGGCAGGCCGTCGGCGGGCCGCGGGATCGGAAGATGTTTCCAGCGCGGCTCGTAGCCCTCGGGCAGCGTCACCCGGTAGCGTTGCAGGAGCTGGACCGTGACTGCCTTGGTCTGCATCGTCGCGAAATGCATGCCGAGGCATTTATGGGCGCCGCCGCCGAACGGCGACCAAGCGAAGCGATGGCGCTGGTCCTCCGCCCGCTCCGGCAGGAAACGGTCGGGATCGAAGGACAGCGGGTCGGTCCACAGATCGGGGTCCCGGGACACCAGGCCGGGGCAGACGTCGATCCAGGTCTCGCCCGGCACGGTCCGGCCGGCATACGCGAAGGGGCGGAGCGCGTAGCGCGGGAGGATGGGGAGCGGCGGGCGCAACCGCAGCGCTTCCTTGAAGACCCGTTCCGTGTTTTCCGCCAGCGCCATGCCGCTATGATCGATCCGGCCGCCGATCCGCCGCGCCTCGTCGCGGAGGGTTTCCTGCCAGTCGGGATAGGCGGCGAGCGCCCACATCATGGTGGTCAGGGCGCTGGTCGTGGTGTCGTGCGACGCCATCAACAGGAGGTTGAGGTGATCGACGATCTCCTGGTCCGCGAAGCTCTCCCCTTCCTCGGAGCGCGCCCGGCACAGATGGCTCACCATGTCGGCGCCCTCGCCGTCGCGCCGCGCCCGGATCAGCTCGCCGAAGAACTCGAGCAGAAAGGCCCGCGCGCGCGCGCCGCGCCAGAACCGGTTGCCGGGGATCGGCACGCGGATTATGGAGGCCGCGGCGCTCAGCTCGTCGATGAAGGCCCGGTTGATGCGCTCGGCATCCTTCCCCATCTCGACACCCAGGAATACCGCCGCGCCCAGATCGAGGGTCAGGGCCTTGATCTTCCGGTAGAACGGGAAAGCGGTATCGGTGGGCCAATCGTCCAGCGCGCGATCGATACGGTCGTTCATGCGGTCGACGTAATCGGCCATCGGCTTCGGCTTGAAACAGACCTGCATGATCCGCCGATGGACCCGGTGGTCGTCGAAATCGCGCAGGAGGAGCCCGTTCGGGAACAGCTTTTGCAGGGTGAGCCACCCCTTGGACGAGGAGAAGTTCTGTTCCCGGTCGAGGAAGATCATCTCCAGCGCCTCGGCGCCCATGAGTATCACGGTCCAGCGCCCGAAGGCATGGATCCTGTAGACCGGCCCGTAAACGCGGCCCAGCCTCTCGCAGTAGCCGAGCGGGTCGCGCGCGAACGCGGCCGTGTGGCCGATCACCGGCAGCCGAGGCCCGGACGGCTTGGGGATGCGGCTCAGCGCTGCCCGATCCATGGAGCGTCCTCCAACTTTGGCTGTCCCCCGCGCCCAGCCACCGCCCGCCGGCCGCTTTCCGGGCGCGCCGCATGAAGACCGAGGAGTCTTCGACCCGCTCCTTATAGCCGATGCGCCCGCCATCGGTTAGCAGAACACCGTTATCGAGGGTCTATTCCCACACTGCGAAACCCATCGCGTTGCCGGTCCCGGCGAGGGAGCGGTAGCAGGGGATATAGTCGAGGCCCGCCATTTTCTTCCCGGCCTCGTCCATGATCGCCGCGTGGGTGATCCAGTTCTTGAGCTCCGATGTGCCGGATGCGAAATAGGCCTCCGGTATCGCCGCGATCCGCTCGGTCTCGCCCGCTTGCATCGCGTCGATCGCCTTCCGGTCGGTCTCTTCGTCAATGACAAAGTGGCTGAGCCCGCCCGAGCCGATGACCGCGACCGTTCTGTCATCGGGCCAACTCTCGATCGCGCGCTTGAGCGCGCGGCCGAGCGCGATACAGCGCGCCGCAGGGATCCGGTTCGGCGGATAGAAAGTATTCAGGATGATCGGAACATTGGGCACGAGCGCGTCGTTCAGGAGCCGCCGGTAGACGAACCCGAAAGCGTGCGGCGCCCCGTTCACATATCCCGTCCCGGGTCCGATCGTATCGGACTGTCCCGGATCGAACCCCTGGTCGATCAGCGACGCGATGATATGCCTGCCAAGGTCGGGACAGCCGGGGTGGATGATTTCATGCGGCGGTGCATGGCCGCGCTCGGCGATCGCGATACCGGGAGGCAGCGTTTCGATCTGCGCCGGTGTCCGCGGCCGGTTGGCGATTTCCTCGCCCCAATAAACCGTGAAGCTCGCCATATTCTCTTCGGTGAAGAGCTCCTTCTGGTCGTTGCCGACGATCACCAGCACATCGGGCGCCGCCGCCTCGATCCTGGCCGCGAGCCGGTCGATCGCGGCCTGGCATCGGGCGTGCCGGTCGCGCCATTTCTCCTCGCTGATTTCGGTGGCGAACGCCTCGCTTGCGCGCAGCCGGGCCAGGCGTTCGAAATCGTGAGCCTCGCCGCGAAAGATCAGCGCCGGGTTCGCCCGATCCGCCTTGACGCGCTCGCCCCACTTCTCCCACGGCGTCGAAAGCATCGGGCTGTGCGAGGTCGCCAACCCGAGAACGATTTTTGCCAAGCTCAAATCTCCGCAATGCGCGCGACCGCCGGTCAACGCGCTTCGGTCCGAATTCGTGACGCGACAGGATACAACGGTTCGGCCCCGCGCGGTCGTGTCCAACGCGACCGACATGGCCCGCCCGGCAAGCATTTGGTCTCAAGCATTTGGTCTATTGTGCGACCGAGTTTTGGCCTCCGTGCTGCGGGCAGTCCGACTGCAACCGGCGGTGGAGGACGCGGAGGAACGCCAGCCATGAGCCCGGGCAGCCACAACCCTGCCGGCGCGCGCGAGGAGATCGTCTTCGCACGCACGCCGCCGACGGCCAGGATCACCATCGATCGGCCCGAAGAGCAGAACCGGCTGAGCCGGGCCAATCTCGAGCGCCTGGACGCGATCGTCGGGGGCCTGGCATCCGACGACGACATTCATGCCGTCCTGCTCACCGGCGCCGGCGAGGATTTCTTCTCGGCCGGCCTGCTCAATCCTTCGATACGGGCGAGCCTGACCAAGGACCAGGTGATCGACACGGTGCGGATCGCCAACCGCGTCTTCGACGCGCTCGAGGCCCTGCCCCAGATCGTCATCGCCGCCATCGACGGCGCGGTCCAGGCGGGTGCGGTCGAGCTCGCGCTCGCCTGCGATATCCGCCTGGCCGGCGCCCATTCGACACTCAGCCTGCCCGAGGCGAAATGGGGCGGGTTTCCCGGCGCCGGCGGGCCGGTTCGGCTGCCCGGAGTCGTCGGCCACGGCCGCGCGCTGATGCTGATCGCCACCGGCCGGCCGATCGACGCGGCCGAGATGGAGCGCATCGGCCTGGTCGAGGAGATCCATCCCAAAGGCGCGGTCCTCGACGCCGCATCGGTCATGGCCGGGGAGATCGGGCGCAACGGGCCGCTCGCCACGCGCGGGGCCAAGCGGATCATGCGGCTGCGGCGCGAGCCCGGCTTCGCCGCGGCCCGATCGCTGTCCGATTCGCTCCGATACGCGCTCGAATGGAGCCAGGACATCGACGAGGGCGTCGCCGCACACAGGGAAGGGCGCCCGCCGCGGTTCACCGGCCGATAAAACGCCGCGGTTCAATTCCGTGTGAAGGGTCCAAGTCCGGCGGTATGCGCCTCGCCGCAGGGCGTGCCCGGCTCCGCCCCGATCATTGCGCGCCCTCGGCCCGCTCGTGGTCGATCTGGAGCCGGGTGAGAAAGGGGACCATCGGGTGGACGCCAAGCGCGCGCATCCACTCCATATCGAGTCTCGCCAAAGCCGCCGTCTCGTCGGCCGCAAGCCCGGCCGCGGCGGCGTAGCCGTCCGGATCGGCAACGAATTTTCGTCTTTCCGCCGGGTCGTTGGACAACAGGTGCAGGGTCCTGGTCAGATCCACCCGGTCGGCGCGGACGGCCGGATAATGCGGCGCGTGCGCGGTGGCGCCTTGCGGCGTGAGCCAGCCGAGCGAGCCGTAGATGTGGTGCCAGCTCGGGTCGAGCTGGACGATGTCGGGAACCCGCTCGCCAAGCGCGCCTGCCCCGACCGCCCAGCAGCGCAGCTCGACATTGCCGGCGTCGTCGAGCCGAGTCTCGTCCAGCGACAGCAGGGTCCTGAGCCGGCCGAGGCGAAGCGGCTTCAACAGCGCCTCGTCGAACGCGAGGTCGGGGTCGGAATAGCGCTCGGTGCCCGGGAAGTGCGACATCCCGCCGCTTGCAACGATCGCCGCGCGGATGTCGATCGCCGCGAGCCCGCGGGCGAGCGCCCGACCGAAAGCGTAGCAGCGCTCCATCGTCGGCTGGGGCGGGACGTAGGCGTTGACGTAGATCGGAACGATCGGGGCATCGACGCCGAGATGGGCGAGCGGGATGCCGAAGGCGTAGTCGATCTCGGCGGACGAGGTGAATGCCGGGTCGAACCCTTCGGACTGGAGATGGCGGATCAGCGCGAGCGCGGGATCGCTCGCGACCGTATGGGAGAAATCGCGCCCGGCGAACGAGCCCCGCACCGCGCCGCCCATGTGCAGCGTGAAGGCCGGCGTGCAGTGCAGGAAGAACTGGTTGACATGGTCGTTGGCGACGATGATCCAGACATCGGGCTCGAGCGCCTTGAGCGCTTCGCCGATCCTGCCGGCGACCGCCCTCACCCGCTCGACCGTGGCGACATCTTCGGTCTCGGGCATCGTGAAGAATTGCGGCGCATGCGGCAGAAAGGCGCCGCCCACTACATGCGTGTTCATCGCCCAGCCTCCCCGGGGTCTCGATTGCGCGACGCTATCTTAGAGCAGACTCGAAGCCCGCGGAAATCGCCGCACCCAGCGCGAACAGAACCGTTGCCGCGACGACGATCGCGGGGCCCGAGGGCACGTCGAGCCAAGCCGATCCGCTGAGCCCGGCAATCACCGAGAGGCAGCCGATCAGGCTTGCCAGCGCCGCCATCGCCTCGGGGGTGCGCGCGAACGGCCGCGCGGCGGCAGCCGGTATGACCAGCATCGAGGCGACCAGCAACAGGCCCACCACCTTCGTCGCCAGCGCGATCACCAGCGCGATCAGGACCAGGAACCCGAGCTCGACGGCGCGCACGTCGACGCCCTCGACCCGCGCCAGATCCTCATCGACCGTGATCGCGATCAGCCGGCGCCACAGCACGGCGAGGGCGGCCAGCGCCGCCGCGCCGCCACCATAGATCCAGGCAAGATCGGCAGGCGCGATCGCCAGGATATCGCCGAACAGATAGCCGATCAGATCGACCCTGAGCGCCGGCAGAAGCCCGATCACCACCAGCCCGAGCGCCAGCGCGGCATGGGCGATGACGCCGAGCAGCGTGTCCTCGGCAAGCGTGCTGCGGCCACGCAGGACGTAGAGCAGGAGGGCGCTTGCGATGCACACGCCGATCAGCCCGATCGTCGGCTCGATCCCGGTCAGGACCCCGAGCGCGATGCCGAGCAGCGCGGAATGGGCGACCGAGGCGCCGAAGAAGGCCATCCGCCGCCAGACGATCAGCACCCCGAACGGCCCCATCGCGACCGCGACGCCGATCCCGGCGGCGAGCGCGTAAATCAGGAACTCCTCGATCACCGCGTCTCGGCCCCATCTTGCGTGTTTTGGTCGTGTGTGCGCCCGTTTTGCGTGTGATCGTTTTGCGTGTGATCGTTTTGCGTGTGATCGTTGTGCGTGTGATCGTTGTGCGTGTGATCGTGCAGGTGCGGATAAACCCCGAACGCCTCGGCGCCGTGCTCGCCGAAAAGCGCCAGAAACTCGGGGTGCCGGCCGACCGTCTCCGGATGCCCGCTGCAACAGACATGGCCGTTGAGGCAGAATACCCGATCGGTCGCGGCCATCACCAGATGCAGGTCGTGGGAGACCAGAATCACCGCGCAGCCGCGCCGATCGCGGATCTCCCGGATCAGGCGGTAGACATCCTCCTGGCCCTGGAGGTCGAGATTGGCGCTGGGCTCGTCCAGCACCAGGAGATCGGGATCGCGCAGCAGCGCGCGGGCCAGCGCGGCGCGCTTGGCCTCGCCGCCCGAGACGTCCTGGACCGCATCGTCCAAGACGTGCGCGATGCCGGTCTCGTCGGCGACCTGCTCGATGCGGCCGTTGATGCGGCCATTGCGGGCGGGCGCGGCCATCGCGAGAAACCGTCGCACGCTCAGCGGCAGCGTCCGATCGACGCCGAACTGCTGCGGCATGTAAGCGAGCCGGGCGCCGCGGCGGCGGCGGACCGCGCCGCGCGTCGGCGCGATCAGCCCCAGCAGCGCGCGCAGCAGAGTCGTCTTGCCGGCACCGTTGGGGCCGAGAATTGTCACGATCTCGCCGTCGGCGACCGCGATGTCAATGTCGTAGAGGACCCGCCGACCGGATTTGCGGACTTCGAGGCCGGCGGTTTCGACCAGAAGAGGCGCGATGTCCTTCACCGAACCGCCGCGTCCGGCTTGCAGGACGGGCACAGCCCCATCACTTCGATGGTCTGGCGGTCGGCGGCAAAGCCCCTGTCGCCCGCACGGCGGATCACCAGCCCGGCGATCTCCGGATCGTCGAGCTCGCCGACCGCATTGCAGTCCCGGCAGATCAGGAACTGGGCGGAATGGGCCTCCCCCGGATCGGCGCAGCCGACATAGGCGTTGAGCGACTCGATACGGTGGACCAGCCCGGTCTCCAACAGGAACTCCAGTGCGCGGTAGGCCGTCGGCGGGGCGGCCGAGCCGCGCTCCTCGCGCAGCCGGTCGAGCAGGTCGTAGGCGCGGACCGGGTTGTGATGCCGCCACACCAGTTCGAGGACCCGCCGTCGCAAGGACGTCAGCCGTAATCCCCGGCTCGCGCACAGCGCCTCGGCCAGCGCGAGCGCATCGTCGATGCACGCCGCATGGTCGTGTCCGCCGGGTTTGAACGTTGGCCTTGCGTGTTCGTTCATCGCGCCCGCCATTGACGTGTTTGGTTATGTAATACTATAACGCTTCAGGTCTCCATCACAATCGCAGGCGCGATGGTCCCTTTTCGTCGAATCGACGGGCGCCGGCTGCCCGTCACAGTGCTGTCCCTGGCGGCCGGGCTGTTCCTGACAGCCGGTCTCGCCGCCGCGACGGCGCGGGCGTCGGGGCCGCCGATCGTTGCCGCCTCGATCAAGCCGATCCACGATCTCGCCGCGGACGTGATGGACGGGATCGCGCGGCCGCATTTGCTGCTGCCGCCCGGAACCTCGCCGCACGCTTATGCGCTGAAGCCTTCCGCGGCGCGAATCCTGGCCGGGTCGGACCTGATCGTCTGGATAGGGCCGGGTCTCGAAGCCTTTCTCGTCAAGCCGATAAGAACGCTCGGCCGCAGGGCCTTGGCGCTCGCCCTTGCCGAAATGGAGGGGATGGTGCTGCACCGCACGCGCGGGGGCGGCGCGCGCGACATCGATCCGCATCTGTGGCTCGATCCGGCGAACGGACGGCGGATAGCGCGCGAAATCGCAACCGTGCTCGCGCGGATCGACCCGGCGCGCGCCCGGACCTATTCCGCGAACCTGGCCGCAACCCTTGCCCGGATCGATCGGGCCGAGGCCGAGGCGCGGGCGATCCTCGCCCCGGTCAAGAACCGGCCCTATATCGTTTTCCATGACGCCTTCCAGTACTTCGAGCGGCGGTTCGGCGCCGCGTCGGTCGGCGCGGTCACGCTGTCGCCGGAGCGGAAGCCCGGCGCCCGGCGCGTCGCGGCGGTCCGTGCGCGCATCGAGGCCGCCGGCGCGCGCTGCGTCTTCTCCGAGCCCCAGTTCGAGCCGGCGCTGATGCGCACAATCCTGCGCGGCAGCGCCGCGCGGGCATCCGTCCTCGATCCGATGGGCGCCGCCGCGGGATCCTATGGCGGGATGCTGCGCGCGATCGCGCGCGGCATCAGGGACTGCCTGGCGCGGTGAGCGAGTCACCGGCTCGGCCGGGGCGGCGCGGTCAAGCAGGCGGCGGAGGCCCGCCCGGATCCGGCGACAGGGTGAAAAGTTCCTGACGGCCACGCATCCCACGCAGGCCGTGCTCGCCCAGCGACACCAGAGTCGACGGGCAGCTTTGCGCAAAGCGGGAGGAGACGAGCACGGTTTCCCCCAGAGGCTTGCACAGACGCTCGATGCGCGAGGCCTCGTTGACCGCCGGGCCGATAACCGTGAAATCGAGCCGGCCCTCGGTCCCGATATTGCCGTAGGTAAGATCGCCGCGATGCAGGCCGATGGAGAAGGCAACCGGCGCCTCGTCGCCGGCTGCACGGCGCCGGTTGACCTCTGCCAGCCGCTGCCGCGCATCGCTTACCGCATCGAGCGCGTGGGCGCACGCTTCGGGCCGCGCCGTCGCGGCATCGTCGACGGCGAAGATCGCGAGCACCGCATCGCCGATAAACTTGAGCACCTCGCCGCCGTTCTCGATCACCGCGCCGGCCACGCAATCGAAATACTGGTTGACGGTGGCCAGATAGTCCTCGCGCGACAGCCGTTCGGCCAACGCCGTCGAATCCCGGAGGTCGGAAAACCAGATGACCGCGTGCAGGCTCTCGCCGTCGCCGCGCTTGACCAGGCCGTCCAGCACGCGCCGGCCGGCGTTTCGCCCGAGATAGGTGCGCAAGAGCGCCAAGGACGACCGGCGCTGGGCCTGCGCCTCGAGCTGGCAGCTCAGGCTCGGCAGGATCTCGTAGAGCCGGCCGAGCTCGCGGGTCGAGAAGCCGCCCGGCCGGTCCGAGACCAGGATGAGTATGTTGATCTGCCCGTCGGAGAAGCGCAGCGGCATTGCGACGTAGTCGGTCGCCCCTTCCTTCACCAGATCCTTCAGCACGGGGAAGTCGAGCCGCGGGCTGGCGCCCTCGAGCCGCCGCCGCACGCCGCCCTCACCGTTGAGGATCACGGCGAACGGGCTGTTGATATACCTGCGCCGCCGCAGCATGGCGTGCGGCGGCTGGAATTCCTCGATCCCGTCCACCCCGCGCCGCCAAGTGTAGCTGTCGGCGAAAAGCTGGGGATGCAGGGTGCGGATGAACAACCGGAGGCGCCATAACGGGACCCCGGCGCCGTTGAGCGCCTCGGCAAGCGCGGCGACCAGCGCCGGTGTGGTCGTCGCCTTCCAGGCATCGAACACGAGCCAGTCCACCAGCGGGTTGGCCTCGGCCTGCAATTCGTTGCGCGGCTGCTCGCGGAGTTCCGTCGTTCCGGCGAACCACGTGTCGACGCTGCCCCAGTCGAGCGCGAGATAGCCCTTGACCGGCAAGGCTTCGTCGAACGGATCCTCGTAGCTCCAGACAGCGTTCTCGATCCTCCTGCCGCCGACCTCGATCGACCAATAGGACGCATTGCCCTTGAAGGGACAGTTGGTGCGGTGATCGCTCGGCGCCAGCAGGTCCATCCGCACGTCCTCGCGCGGGAAGTAGAACACCGGCGGCAAGCGCGTCTCGTGCATCACCAGGGCGCGCTTGCTGTCGACGATGGTCTCGGGGCCGCAGACCGCGCGTACCGGCCCGGCCGCGGGCGCAACGACGATGCGATACCCCTCATGCGCCGCCGGCTCGCGCCGGGCCTGCGATTCTGTCGCCATTGCCGTGTTCCCTCAATGCCCGGTCGGGCCGGCGCGGCCCCCCGTCGGAGAAGCCGGAACAAGCCTTCACAACCCAACCGTATCGCGGAAAAGCGTCGTGCAGGGTACGTCGCGCAGGGTACGGGGACCGCGATCGTGTCTCGAAGATAGGGCGGGCTGCGGCGCGGGCCTATACTTCATCGACGACGCGCCCGCCCCCGCGCTCGCCGCCGGCGCCGTTCGGCGACGATGAAGGTCGCCGGGGGCCGGGCGAGGCCGGCAAGACTCGCTGACAGGAGTTCCCATGCACCCCTTTTCGCCGATCGACATCCACGCTCATTTCTATCCCGAAGGTTATCTTCGGCTCATCGAAAAGCACGGCTCGCGCTTCGGAGCCGGCTGCGAGATCCGCGCCGACGGGTTCACCATCGCCACGCCTCGGATCAGGACGCCGCTATTGCCGCCGCGCTTCACCGACATCGATCTGCGGGTGGCCGAGATGGACCGGATCGGGGTGGAGGTCCACGCGCTGTCGCTGACCATGCCGATGGTCGATTTCGCCGACGGCCCCTTCGCGCGCGAGCTTTCGGCGGCGTTCAACGACGGCTGCGCGGAGGCGCACGCGAGGCGCCCCGACCGCCTCGTCGGCTTCGCGACGCTGCCCTGGCACGCCCCGGACCTCGCGCTCGAGGAGCTCGCCCGCGCCGCCGCCCTGCCCGGCATCAAGGGCGTCTATGCCCCGACCCACGTGTTGGATAACGAGCTTGGCGATGCGCCGTTCCAACCGATATACGAGATGATGGAGGATCTCGGCCTCGCCCTGTTCCTCCATCCGATCCACGTTCTCGCGCACGACCGGCTGGCCCGGGACTATTATCTGAACAACCTGATCGGCAATCCGACGGAATCGGGGATCGCCGCGGCGCATTTCATCTTTTCCGGCACTCTCGACAGGTTCGAGAAGCTCGCAATCTGCCTGCCGCACGCCGGCGGCATCTTCCCCTATGTCGTCGGCCGCTTCGAGCACGGCCACGACGTGCGGCCGGAAATGGCCCACCGCGACAAGGGTCCGCTCGAATATCTGCGCCGGTTCTACTACGACACCGTCAGCCACTCCGCGCCGGCGCTCGCCTATCTGATCGACCTCGTCGGCGCCGACCGGGTGATGCTAGGCAGCGACTACTGCTTCGACATGGGCTACGAGCGCCCGGTCGAAGTCGTCACCGGCCACCCGGGAATCGACGAGGCCGCGGCCGCACAGATCCTCGGCGGCAACGCCCGCGCCCTGCTGAATCTGGTGTAGCGCCGCGGATCGCAGCTTGCGGTAACGCGGTTCGTGGAGTCGGGAAACCCGGTGAATTTCACGTTGACCGGCAGGCCGCCGGTAAATACGGTCAACGCGTGTCGAATGTGGACTGTTCACAGGCGGCCGACGGCGCGATAGAGCCCGACTCTTGAACTCTGGGAGAGAAACCATGCCCGACCACCGAGTCTCCCTTGTACCCCCCCAGCCTTGTACCCCCCGGGGATGAGGCGCGGAAACGCTGGACCAAGCCGACGATCCACGAATGGGACGGCATGACAGAGACGGACGCCAGCATCCAGAACTCTAAAAATACTGGCGCAGAAGATGAGGGTACATATTATCGTAGTAACAGCTCATGATATAAGGCGCAATTCGCGATTCGCAGGCATGGGGCAGCCGCGGCGGCCGGGCAGGCTCCTGGGGGCGGCGGGCCGCTGGGTTCGATGAGACGGAACCGCCCGAGATAGCTACCGGGATACTTCGTGGCGAGTCGCGCCCGCCGACTGTCCCGACGACGGCGCCATGACCTCCGCGCGTTTCGCAGCGGCGGTCGCGGCCCTTTTTCTGACCAGCCCGGCGGCGGCCGAGACCGCGGTCGATCTCGAACTCGTGCTCGCCGTCGATACCTCACGCAGCATCGACGGCTACGAGTACAGCCTGCAACGCGAGGGTTACGCCAAGGCGCTGACCCATCCCGAGGTGATCCGCGCGATCACCTCGGGCTTGGTGCGGCGGATAGCGGTCGCGTATGTCGAGTGGTCGGGTCAGGCCGAACAGGCCACCCTGGTCGACTGGACGGCGATCGACGGCCCGGCCTCCGCAGCGTCATTCGCCAAAACCCTGATGGGCCTGCCGCGACGCTATTCCGACGGCACCGGACTCAGCGCGGCCATCGACTTCGCCGCCGGGCAGTTCGACGGCAACGGGTTCGGCGGCGCCCGCCGGGTGATCGACGTCTCCGGCGACGGCCCCAACAACCGGGGCCGGCCGACCAGGGCGGCGCGCGACGACGCGGTGGCCAAGGGCGTCACTATCAACGGGCTCGCCATCCTCAACGACCGGCCCAGCCGTCCGCCCTGGCCGGAAGAGGCGGTCGACGCCCACTACCGCAACGAGGTCATCGGCGGACCCGGCGCATTCATGATCGTCGTCGACGACTTCGAGGCGTTCGCCGAGGGGATCCGCAAGAAGCTGATCCTCGAGATCGCCGGCGCGCGGCCCGACCGGAGGTCGGCGGAGCTCAGATAGCCGCCCGACAGGTTTCAGTCGAAGCTCTTTGCGCCCGGCACGACGGCGAGCGCGGCCTTGGCGATTTCGAGGTCCTCGTGACCCTGGCCGGAGCCGACCCCGACGCCGCCCAGGACATGGCCGTCGACGATGACCGGCAGCCCACCGGGCAGGTTGACCCGCTTGCCGCCGGTGGCGATGGCGAGCTTGATGTCCACCCCCTCCGGGATATGGCCCGTCGGCTCGCCGTAGGAAGCCGCGGTCATCGCCTTGACCATCGAGGACTCGATCGACAGCACGAAGGCCCCGTCCATGCGGGAGAACGCCAGCAGATGGCCGCCGGTATCGACGATCGAGATGCACTGCGGTACGCCCATCGCGCCGGCTTTGTCCATCGCGGCGTGGAGCATCTTGATCGCGCCTTCGCTGGTCAGGCGCAGCGCGGGTGCGGTCTCGGCCATCCTGGTCTCCGGTTCGTCTCGCCGCCAGCTTAGCACAGCATGGCGATTGTCAGCGCGCGGAAGGCGGTTAGACTGGCCGGCAATTCCGATTCAGGAGGCGACAATGGCCCGCGATTTCGAAGATCATTGCTGGAAGGACCTCGTGCCGCAGGAAGTCCTGGACATCTATGCGCCGTACCGCCGCGAACTCCGGATCGGCGCGCGCCCGGCCCTGCTGGCGGTCGACCTCTACAACCTCGTCTACCGCGGCGGCAACCATCCGCCGCACGAGCTGCTGGAGTATCCCAACACCTGCGGCAAGTACGCCTGGGAAGCGATCGAGCCGACTGAACGGCTGTTCGCCGCGGCGCGCAAGGCGGGACTGCCGATCGTCTACGTGACCAGCTCGCTGCGCAAATCGCGGGTCGCCTCGACCAGGCGCCAGCGGATCCGGGATCTCGACGAGGCCGCCTACGACATTTTCGCCGCCTTTGCGCCCGAGGAACGCGACATCGTCGTCCGCAAGGAGCGCGCGAGCGCCTTTGCCGGCACGCCGACCGCGGCCTGCCTCAACGAGCTCGACATCAACAGCCTGATCGTATGCGGCGAGAGCACCTCGGGCTGCGTGCGCGCCTCTGTGGTCGATGCCTACTCGGCGGGCTACCACGTCACCGTCGTCGAGGAATGCGTCTTCGACCGCAGCGAGCTGTCGCACAAGATCAACCTGTTCGACATGCACCACAAATATGCCGACGTGATGGTCCTCGAAGAGGCGATCGCCCACCTCGAAGGCGGCGCGCTTTGCGCCGCGGCGGAATAGGCAAGCCCGCGCCCGGCGCGGGCTTGCCTCGCAGCGTGCGACGATGCGAGCATCGCCGCATCCTTGACGACCAGACGCCGGAGGCGACATGCACGATCCCCGCCCGCCCTTCCGCGCCGATCATGTCGGCAGTCTCCTGCGGCCCGCGGACCTGCTGGAAATGCGGGAGCGCCGGAAGGCCGGCGCGGTCGACGACCGGGCGCTGCGCGAGAAGGAGGACGCCTGCATCGCCGAGGCGGTGCGGCTACAGGAACGCGCGGGCATGAAGGCGGTGACCGACGGGGAGTTCCGCCGCGAGAACTTCCACCGCGACTTCATCGACAAGATCGGCGGGGTGGAGTTCCGCCCGATGATGCCGCCGGGCTCCGAGGGCAAATCGCAAGACGCCTCGAAGGCGCCCTTTGTCGCCCTGGTGAACGAGCCGATGAGCCTGCCCGAAGGCGGCATCGAGACTGGCAACTTCCGCTACCTCGCCTCGCTCACCGAGGCGACGCCGAAGGTCGCGATGCCGTCGCCGACGATGACCCACTTCCGTGGCGGCCGCGAGGCGATCAGCCGCGAGGCCTATCCCGAGATCGAGGGGTTCTTCGCCGACCTCGCCCGGATCTACCGCGACGAGCTGACGGCGCTGGCCGCCGCCGGCTGCCGCTATGTCCAGTTCGACGACACCAATCTCGCCTATCTGTGCGATGAGAACATGCGCGAGGGGGTCCGGCGGCTGGGTGAGGATCCGGAATCCCTGCCGCGGACCTATGCCGGCCTGATCAACGACGCCGTCCGCGATCGGCCCGCGGACATGGCGGTGTGCGTCCACATGTGCCGGGGCAACGCGCAGAGCCAGTGGTTCGCCTCCGGCGGCTACGAGCCGATCGCCGAGGCCGTGTTCAACCTGTGCGAGGTCGACGGCTTCTTCCTGGAATACGACGACGAGCGGTCGGGCGATTTCGCCCCGCTGCGCTTCGTCCCGCCCGGCAAGCGGATCGTGCTGGGGCTGCTGACGACCAAGCGCGGCGCGCTCGAGTCGGTGGACGCGCTGCGCCGCCGCATCGACGAAGCCGCGCGCTGGGTGGCGCTCGACCAGCTCTGCCTGTCGCCGCAATGCGGGTTCTCGTCCAACGCGGTCGGCAATTTGATCGGCGTCGAGGAGCAGACCGCCAAGCTGCGCCGGGTCGTCGAGGTGGCCGAGGCCGTCTGGGGCTGAGTCAGTCTCGGCGGGCGGCGGGCAGTTGGCGGCGTCGCCAGGGCGTCAGGCGCCGCTGACCGCCCTGGCCACATCGCCGACCGCCTCGATGTCATCGCCGACATCGGTGAAACAGACGATGCGGCAGGGACAGGCTTCCAGGCCTTCGTAGCGCCAGGGGAAGGCGCCGATCACGCAGCGCCGGTTGAGCATCAGCTCGATGTCGCCGCCGACGTTCTCGGCGTGGATCAGCCCTTCCTGGAAGGCGTAGGAGTGGAACGGGAAGATGTCGGACTTCACCTGCCGGCCCGACAGGCTGTGGGTGTAGGTGTATTCGCCGAAGAACTCGCCGCAGCTCTTGCCCATCTGGGCCTCGAACGCCGCAGCGAGGTCCGGGCGCATGTAGCGGATCGAGGTGTTCATCGCGTGATCGCCGGAACCGCAGTCGATGCCGAACCATTTGATCTTCTTGTCCAGCATCCAATACAGCAGGTCCAGGCCGCCGCCGGGATGCAGGCAGAAATAGCGCACCAGATCCTGCTGCGGCCGGCCCTCGTAATAGCGGTGATAGCCGGTGTGGATGATCAGGATGTCCCCGTTCCTGATCTCGACCGGGGCGGAGTCCATCATCGCGGGCGTGATGACCGCCCAATCGTCCATATGCCCGGAGACGTCGACCACCGCGCCGTGTCCCACCAGATAGTCGAGCGGGTAGGAACCCATGTCGCCCTTGGCGTCGGTCGCGTGCATCGCGCCGTCGATATGGGTGCCGACATGAAGGGCCGTGTCGATCCGCTGGGCGACGATCGCCTTGGTCTGCAAGTTCTGGGCGTAATACATCTTGTTGCCGGCATAGCCGACCCAGCCCGGGGTGTGCAGGTTCATCATATGCGATAGATCGACCATCTTCATGGTGCCCCCCTCCTGACGCTGTGCGCGGCCCGGCGGTCTCCCGCTCGATTGGCCAGCCCGCCGCCCGCTTGGTATCGTAGCCGTATGAAAGCCGGATTGTACCCCCCGACGCAAGCGGCGGCGCGCTGATGAGCGTGATCGGCAAGCGCGTTCCCCGCATCGAGGACTTCGCGCTGCTCACCGGGCAGGGACGCTTCGCCGATGACGTGAGCTTCCCGGGCCAGGTGCATATGCGGGTGGTGCGCGCGCCGGTGGCGTTCGGGCGCATCGCCGCGATCGAGATCGCCGGGGCGACGGCGATGCCGGGGGTGGTCGCGATCTGGACCGGCAAGGACGTCGCCGATATCCCGCCGATCGACTTTCGCCTGTCCCGCGTCGCCGGGCTCGAAGCCTACCGCCAGCCGATCCTCGCCCAGGGCGTGGTGCGCTATGTCGGCGAGCCGGTCGCCCTGGTGTTCGCCGAGGAGCGCTACCGGGCCGAAGACGCCGCGGAGGCGGTGAGCGTCACGGTGGAGGAGCGCGCGCCCTGCCTCCGCGCGACCGACCCGCCGTCCGAGTTCGCGCCCGGCCTCGATACCGAAGCCGCGCTGGTGGAAAAATACTACGGCGACCGCGAGGCGGCCTTCGCCCGGGCCGCGGACATCGTCGAGGCCGAGTTCGCCGTCGGACGCCATTCGGGCGTGCCGCTGGAGACCCGGGGCGCGGTCGCCCGGTACGTCCCGGAGCGGAACCGCATCGAGCTTTACGGCGCCGCCAAGGTGCCGCACTACAATCGTAACGCCATCGCAGCCATGCTCGGGCTCGGCCGCCGCGACCTGGAGCTGTTCGAAGGCCATGTCGGCGGCGGGTTCGGCGTGCGCGGCGAGCTCTACCCCGAAGACGTTCTGGCGTGCATCGCCGCCCGGCGGCTCGACCGGCCGGTCAAGTGGATCGAGGACCGGCGCGAGAACCTGCTCGCCATGAACCATTCCCGGGATCAGGTACACCGCATCCGCGCCGCGATCGACGAGCGCGGAGTCATCCTCGGGCTTGAGGACGACATCTATTCCGACCAGGGCGCGTATGTCCGCAGCCACGGCGTGACGGTCGCCGATCTTGCGACCGCGATGCTTGCCGGCCCCTACGCGATGCCCGCGTTCTACGCCGGCGCCCATGTCCGGCTGACCAACAAGACGCCGGCCGGAACCTACCGGGCGCCCGGACGCTACGAATCGACCTTCGCGCGCGAACGGCTGCTCGATGCGATCGCCCACCGGGTCGGCATCGACCGCATCGAAATCCGTCGGCGCAACTTCATCCCGGCCGATCGGATGCCGTATTCGCGCTATTTCCAGGCGATGGAGACGCCGGTCCTGATCGATTCCGGCCTCTATGAGGATCTCTTCGACCGGTTGCTGGCGATGGTCGATCACGACCGGCTGAGCGCCGACATTGCGGCGCGGCGGGCGCGCGGCGAGCATGTCGGCATCGGCTTCGGCTGCTTCGTCGAGAAAAGCGGGCTCGGGCCGTGGGACGATGTTCGCATCGAGATCGGCGGCGATGGCCGGGTGGAAGTCATCACCGGCGTCGCCTCGGTCGGCCAAGGCGTCGAGACCGCCATTGCCCAGATCGTCGCCGATGTGCTGGGGATCGACTATGCGGCGATCACCGTCACCCACGGCCAGACCGACCGGATCGAACGCGGGATGGGCGCCTTCGCCTCGCGGGTCACCGTGGTGACCGGCGCCGCCGCCCACATGGCCGCGAGCACGCTGAAGGAAGAGCTGATCGGGACCGCCGCGCGGCTGCTGCAATCGCCGCCCGGGACCCTGGAGCTTGCCGACGGAACCGTCCGCGCGGGCGCCGGCGGGCCCTCGGCGCCGATCGGCGAGAGCGCCGCCGCGCTCGCCCGGGAAAAGGGCGCTGCGAAGGCCACCGCCGAGGCGACCTTCGAGGTCGATCACATGACCTACCCCTACGGCATTCACCTGGTCGTGCTCGCCGTCGATCCGGAGACCGGCGGGGTCGCGCTGGAACGGTTCGCGGTCGCCTTCGATATCGGCCGGGCGGTAAACCCGATGCTGATCGAGGGCCAGATCGCCGGCGGGGTCGCCCAGGGTGTCGGCGGCGCGCTCTACGAGGAGTTCCTGTACGATTCGGCCGGCCAGCCCCTGTCGGCGAGCTTCGTCGACTACCTGCTGCCCGGGATCGACGAGACGCCGCCGATCGACGCACTGATCCGCGAGGACGCGCCGTCGAGGACCAACCCGCTCGGGCTCAAGGGCGCGGGCGAGGCGGGCATCAATGCGGCCGGCGCGGCGATCGCGTCCGCGATCGACGACGCGATCGGCCGGCCCGGCGCGATCGCCCGGCTGCCGGTCACGCCGGCCCGGCTGCTCGCGATCCTGCACGACTCCGGGGGGAAGACCTGATGGGACGGCTCGACGGCAAGGTGGCGGTGGTCACGGCGGCAGGCGGCGCGATCGCCGGCGCCGCCGCCCGGCTCTACGGGGCGGAAGGGGCCGCGGTGTGCTGTCTCGACATCGTCGAGGAAACGGTCAACCGGACGGCCGCCGACATCGAGGCCGCCGGCGGGCGGGCCTTCGCCCGGGTCTGCGACGTCACCGACCCGAACGCGGTCGAGGCGGCAATGAACGAGACCGTCGCGACCTGCGGCAAGCTCGACACCGTCTTCAGCGCCGCGGCCTATTCCGAACAGCGCCACCGCCTCGCCGACATGCCGCTCGCGATGTGGCGGGCCGTCATCGACGTCAACCTGACAGGCATGTTCATCGTCGCCAAATACGCCATCCCCCACATGCAGAAGAACGGCGGCGGCACGTTCGTCCTGGTGTCTTCGACCTACGGCCACATCGGCGCGGAGGAGCGGCCGGCCTACAACGCCTCCAAGGGCGGGGTGCGGATGCTCGCCAAATCGATCGCCGTCGACTACGCGGCCGACAACATCCGCGCCAACGCGATCCTGCCCGGCCCGATCAACACGCCGCGCCTGTTGATCCGCAACCCGTCGATCGAGGAGGTCGTAAAGCGCCACGGCCCGCGCCTGTTGCAAGGCCGGCTCGGCCGGCCCGAAGAGGTCGCCCGAACCGCCCTGTTCCTGGCGAGCGACGAGTCCTCGTTCACCTCCGGCGCCGACCATTTCGTCGACGCCGGCTACACCGCGATCTGAGGCTCACGCCCGCCGCGCCCTCCGGTGTGGCGTCAGCCCGTCGGTGGGCGCGCCGCCTTATCCCGGGCCTCGCGCGGTTGCGCGGGGCCGGCCGGCCCACTAAAACACATTTCATCCATACCGAGAACCGACGGCGCGCAGGCGCCTTTGGAGGCGCGACGTGCCCGACCAATCCTATCGCACCTTCCTGAAGAACCTCGAACAGCAGGGCGAGATGATCCACTTCACCAAGGAGGTGGACCCGCTGGCCAACATGGCCGCGGTCGAGTGGAAGGCCTATAACGAGCTCGGCAAGTCGAGCCTGTTCACCAACATCAAGGGGCACCCGCACTGGCAGGCGTGCAGCCAGATCCTCGCCGACCGCAAGAAGTGGTCGATCGGGCTCGGCATCGGGGAGGACGAGTTGCTGGAGACCGTGTCGGCCCGGCTGCGCCAGCCGATCGCCTGCGTCGAGGTCGCCGGGAACGCCGCCCCGGTCAAGGAGGTGAAGCTCCTCGGGGCCGATGCCGACCTCTACGACATCCCGTCCATGATCACCTCTGAAAAGGACGGCGGGCGTTTTCTCGCCTCCGGGATGGCGATCATCAAGGACCCCGAGACCGGCATCCGCAACATGTCGATTCACCGGCAGCAGATCATGGACCGCGACAAGACGGGCTTCCTGATGCTGCACCGCCAGGCGCGGCGGATCTACGACATGTACTGCGCTCGGGGCGAGCCGATGCCGGTGGCCATGGTCTACGGCGTCCATCCGGCGATCTTCTTCGGCTCGGCCTACACCACCCGCTTCGGGGTCGACGAGTTGGAATTGTCCGGCGGGCTGCTCGGCGAAGGCGTCCGCATGGTCGGGTGCGAGACCGTCGACATCGAGGTCCCGGCCGAGGCCGAGCTGGTGATCGAGGGCCATGTCCTGCCCGACCATCTCGAACCCGAGGGTCCGTTCGGCGAGGTCCCGGGCACCTACGCCCAGCAGGGCCATTCCGAGGTCCTCAAGATCACCGCGATTACCCGCCGGCGCGATCCGATCCACTATGCCATCCATTGCGGCTTTCCGGTCACCGACACCCAGCAGACCACCGCGCTCGGCATCGAGATCGCGACCCAGGAGCATCTGCGCAACGTCGAAGGCGGGCTCGACCTGCGCGACGTGCGCTGCGTGACCGCGGCCGGGCTGATGATGCTGGTGTTGAAAATCCGCCCGCGGGTGGAGGGCCAGGCCAAGACCGCGCTGATGGCCGCGCTGTCGGGCCCCTACCTGCACCCCAAGATCGCGATCGCGGTCGATGAGGACATCGACGCCTCGGACCTGCGCCAGGTGATGTGGTCGATGACCACCCGCGTCCATGCCGAGAAGGACGTCACGCTGCTCCCCAACACCCGGGTCTTCCCGCTCGACAACATCTCGCCGATCGCCGAGGGCATGGACAGCCTGCACCGCATCGGCACCAAGTGGCTGATCGACGCCACCATGCCGGCGCCGACCCAGGCCGAGGCGCGCGCCCGGTTCGAGCGCGCGATCCCGAAGAATTTCGATGCCGTCGACCTCGACGAATTCCTTCCCTGAGGGGCCGGACCCTGAGGGGGCCAGGCGTGGTCGGGCCGTTCAACGACATCGCCCCGGCGCGCGTGGAAGATTTCGACAGGGAGCGGCTGGTTGCGGTCGCATCGACACGAATGGCTTAATGCCGCCATCACGAACGAACCGGACATCGCCACGGAGGCGGATATGGCAACGATCAAGAGCGAATGGCGCGATGCGATCAACAATTCCCTGGAGGACGGCGCGCCCTGCCTTGTCGGCACGGTGTCGGCGGACGGGCAACCGCAGATCAGCCCGAAGGGCAGCGTGCTGGTCCACAACGAGACCACGCTCGCCTATTGGGAGCGCTCCAAGCGCACCGCGCTTGCCAATGTGAGCGCCAACCCTCGCGTGGTGGTCTATTTCCGCAATCCGGACCGGGCCGCCGATCTGCCCCAGGGCGCGGCGCTGCGGTTCTACGGCGCCGTGCGGGTGCTCGAGGACGGGCCGGAGCGCGAGTCGGTGATGGGCAAGGTCGTCGAGCGCGAGATGAAAGCCGATCCCGGTCGCACCGGGGCGGCGGTGCTGATCGATGTCGAGCGCATTACCGATCTGCGCGGCAACGAGCTCTAAAGCATGCCGTTGCTCGACTGAACCGATTTTCGATTCGGTCGAATCGTCGATGTCGGCGAGGCCGGGGCGCTCTGCACGGTCGGGATCGAGGGGTAGCGGCTTAACCGGCCAACTCGCGCGAGCGGCGGGCGGCGGCCTCCACGGCGCGGCCCATCAGCGCCGAAAGCCCGTCATCGGCCATCAGGACGCCGAGCGCGGCCTCGGTCGTGCCGCCCGGGCTGGTGACGTTGATCCGGAGCTGGGACGCCTCTTCACCCGACTGGCGGACGAGCTCGCCCGCGCCCGCCACCGTCGCCCGCGCCAGCCTCGCCGCGATGGCGCGCGGCAGGCCTTCGGCGACACCGGCTTCGGTCAGACTCTCGATCAGAAGGAACACATAGGCCGGCCCACTGCCCGAGACCGCCGTCACCGCATCCATCAGCGCCTCGTCGTCGAGCCAGACGACCTCGCCCACCGCCTCCAGCAGCCCCTGGCACAGGCTCCGCTGGGCCGGGCCGACCTTGCCGTTGGCATAGGCCGCGGTGATCCCGCGCCCGACGGCGGCCGGAGTGTTCGGCATACTGCGCACCACCGCCGCGGCCTCGCCCAGCGCCGATTCGAAGAAACCGGACGGGCGACCGGCCGCGATCGACAGGAACACGGTCGCGCCGCCGGCCAGCGACGCGTAGGCCGGCGCGATCTCGGGCAGGCCCTGCGGCTTGACCGCGAAGACGACGACCGCCGGAGGCGGATCGCCGGCAACGCCGTCGGCGGTGGCCAGAACGCGCACGCCGTGACGATCACGGGCGGCCGCGGCGGCCGCCGCCGACGGCTCGATCACGGTCACGTCCCCGGCCGCGCGGCCGCGCTCTATCCAGCCGGACAGCATCGCGCCGCCCATCTTGCCGCATCCGACCAGCAGCAGACGTTCGCCCATCGGGTCTCTCCCGGTTCAGGCCTCGCCGCTGGTGTCCAGAATTGCGGCTTCCACGGCCTCCGCCGGCTTCTTGCCGCCCCAGACGACGAACTGGAAGGCCGGGTAGAAACGTTCGCATTCATTGAGGGAGATGTCGACCAGATCCTCGAGCTGCTCGACGCTGGCCGAGGAAATGCCGCGCAAGAGCAGCGCATGGCGATAGACCACCAGCCCGTCGTCGATCCACAAGTCGAAATGGCCGATGATCAGGCGTTCGTTGACCAGGGCTATCAACTCCGCCGCCCGCGGGCGCTGATGCTGCGGCACCCGCAATTCGTAGGCGCAGGCGTAGAGCAGCGCCCGCACGTCGGGATGCCAAGTCAGGAAGACCCGATAGTCGCACCAGTGCCCGTCGGCTTCCAGCGACAGGTCCTGCGGGCCGGACCGGTCGAACCGCCACTCATTGGCCGAAGCCAGCTCCTCCATCAGGTCGAGCGGATTCGCACCGGCCTCGTAGTGGCTCTCCAATTCAATGTCCATGCAATCGACCCCGGTGACGCCACCGCGCGCGCACCCGTTGCGGTTGACTCGGTTTAGTCCGAATTCGCAAATCTTGTGGGCTGGCCGGTGTTGGTACCACAAAATGTAGGGTGCCAGATCGGATTCGCCGTTGCAAGGCTTTTGCCTTGTTCGCGTCGGATTCGGCCGGAATCTGGGGATAAATCCGGGCCGGCGGAGGATCCGTCGTGCGGTCGCGGCGCGGATCCCCACGTTCCGTTCGGACGGGACATCTCCCGGCGGACCGGGGGGCCCCCCGGTCCGCAGATCAGCGCTCGCACCCGGCGTCGCGGGCCGATTCGAGCGCAGCGAGCCGTTCAGCCAGCCGCTCCTGCTCGGCGCGGGCGTTTGCGGCCATCTCGCGCACCGCTTCGAACTCGTCGCGCCTGACAAGGTCCATCCCCACCAGAATGCGTTCGAGCTGCGCGCGAATCATGGCCTCGACCTCGCGGCGCAGCCCGACCATGGAGCCCAGCGCGCCTTCGGCGACCCGCGCGGCGTCCTCGAAGATCCGGTTCTTTGATTGCATGGCGCCATTATGGTTCAGATCCCGCTCACCGACAATCGAACCGCCGCTCGAACTGCCGCTTGCCGGCCCGCCGCGTGCGCCCCTATAAGGGAGACGGTCAGCGTGCGCGGGGCAGCATGATCGTCGTCACCGGTGGGGCCGGGTTCGTCGGTTCCAACCTCATCGCCGGGTTGGAAGCCGGCGACCGTAAAGGGGTCGTGGTGTGCGACCGGCTGGGCAGCGGCGCGAAATGGCGCAATATCGCCAAGCGCGATATCGCCACGATCGTCGCGCCGGACGCGCTGATGTCTTTCCTCGATGAGACCTCGGCGCCGATCGAGGCGGTCTTCCATCTGGCCGAGGACGACGAGGAGGCCGATGTCGACGGGTTGCTGCAACGCAACTACCACGACACAGCCGCGCTCTGGGCTTGGTGCGCGGCCAACGGCGTGCGCCTGATCTACGCCTCCAGCGCCGAGACCTACGGCACCGGCGCGGCGGGCTTCGAGGACGATGTCGACGAGGCCGCGCTCGCGCGCCTGCGGCCCGGCACCGCGCGCGGCTGGACCCGGCACCTGTTCGACCGGGCCGTGGCGCGGACCATCGCCGCCGGATCGCCGCGCCCGCCGCAATGGGCGGGCCTCAAGCTGTTCGACGCCTATGGGCCGAACGAGTATCACCGCGAGGCGGATGCCAGCCTGCCGCTCAAGGCGTGGCGCGGCGACCCGCGCCTGCCCGAGGCCAGGCGCGACCATATCTGGGTCGGCGATTGCGTGGCGGTGATGCTCTGGCTGCTTGATCGGCCCGAAGTCAGCGGGCTGTTCAACCTGGGCAGCGGGACCGCGCGCAACACCGCCGATGTCCTCGCCGCGGCCGGGCGCGCGCGGAGCGAAGCCCCCCGCCCCGGCCCTGCGCACGGGAGCGACGGCGACCAATATTTCGCCCAGGCCGTGTTGGATCGTCTGCGCGCGGCCGGCTACGCGGCGCCGTTCACGCCGCTGGAGGAAGGCGTCGCGCGCTATTTCGGCGACTTCCTCGCCACAGCGGACCCCTACGTCTGAACCGGAGCCCCGGTCGATGTACGCTATCGCCTTCCCCGCCATCGACCCGGTCGCGATTGAGATCGGCCCGCTCGCGATCCGCTGGTATGCGCTGGCCTATGTCGTGGGGATCCTGCTGGGCTGGCGCTATATGATCGTCCTCGCCGCGCGGCCGCAGGCGCCGGCGGCGGCGCGGGATATCGACGATTTCGTGGTCTGGGCGACGCTCGGCGTGGTGCTGGGCGGCCGACTCGGGTACGTGGCGTTCTACAAGCCGGGCTACTTCCTGGATAACCCGGGCGAGATCCTCGCCATGTGGCAGGGCGGCATGTCCTTTCATGGCGGGCTGTGCGGCGTTGTCCTCGCCTCGATCGCTTTCGCCTACGCCCGCAGGATTCAGTGGCTGGCGCTGGGCGATCTGATCTGCGCCGCGGTGCCGATCGGGCTGTTCCTCGGCCGGCTCGCGAACTTCGTCAACGGCGAGCTTTACGGCCGCGCGACCACGGCCGCCTGGGGCGTGGTCTTTCCGGGCGGCGGGCCGCAGCCGCGCCACCCGAGCCAGCTTTACGAAGCCGTGCTCGAAGGACTCGTGCTGTTCGCGATCCTGGCCCTGCTGGCTTGGCGCGGCCGCGCGCTCGAGCGTCCCGGACTCCTCAGCGGCGTCTTCCTGGCCGGCTACGCGATCGCGCGCGGGATCGCCGAGCTGTTCCGCCAGCCCGACGCGCATCTTGGCTTCCTCATGCTGGGCACGACGATGGGCCAGCTTCTGTCTCTGCCGCTGCTGCTGGCCGGTCTCTATTTTATCTTTCAGGCCCGCCGACGATGACGCCGCTCGAGGCCCGCATCCGCGCCCGGATCGAGCGCGACGGCCCGATGCCGCTGGCCGCGTTCATCGAAGCGTCCAACAACGATCCCGACCACGGCTATTACCGTAACCGCGACCCGCTGGGGCGAAACGGCGACTTCATCACCGCGCCCGAGATCAGCCAGGTCTTCGGCGAACTGATCGGCGCCTGGTGCGCGGTCGCCTGGCAAGCGATGGGAGCACCCGGCCGGGTCGTGTTGGCCGAGCTCGGCCCGGGACGCGGCACGCTGATCGCCGATGTCCTGCGCGCCGCGAGGACCCTGCCCGGGTTCGCCGCGGCGATCGAACTCCACCTGATCGAGACCAGCCCCGCGCTTTCCCGCCTGCAACGCGCCGCGCTCGGCGGCGAGCAAGCGCGCTGGCACGAGCGCATCCAGACCCTGCCTGCCGGGAAGCTGATCCTGATCGCCAACGAGTTCTTCGATGCCCTGCCGGTCGAGCAGTACATCCGGCGGGGCGATGGCTGGCTGCGCCGCTGCGTCGGAATCGACCCTGCGACGGACCGGCTTTGCCTCATCGACGGAGCACCGGCCGCGCTGGCGCGGCAGGCGCCCGATGGCGCGGTCTGGGAGACCAGCCCCGCCGGCCGCGCGATCGTTGCATCGCTTGCCGAGCGCATCGCGCGCTCCGGCGGCTTCGCGCTGATCTTCGACTACGGCTATGGCGAGAGCGCGCCGGGCGAGACGCTGCAGGCGGTCAGCCGGCACCGCCCGGTCGGCATTTTCGATGCGCCGGGCGAGGCAGACCTGTCGGCCCATGTCGACTTCCGGTCGTTGGCCGACGCCGCCGCAGCGCGCGGCGCCGCGGTGCACGGTCCGGCGCCGCAGGGCGCGTTCCTCTCCCGGCTCGGCCTGGAGGCGCGCCGTCGCCGGCTCCTTGCCTCCGCAACAACACCGGCGCAGCGCGCCGACATCGACTCGGGCTGCCGGCGCCTTGTCGCGCCGGACCGGATGGGTCTGCTGTTCAAGGCGCTGGCGCTGTCCAGCCCCGATGCGCCAGCCCCGGCCGGGTTCGACTCCGCGCAGACCAACGGACCGGGATGCTGACAAGCCAGACACTCGCGCGCCGTGCAGGCATACGGCACGGATTCTTCACGCGGCAGGGCGGCGTCTCGACCGGGATCTACGCCGCGCTCAACTGCGGCCTGGGCTCTCGCGACGACGCCGAAGCGGTACGCGAGAACCGGTCCCGCGCGATGGCCGCGATGGCGCTGCCCGCCGATGCGCTGCAGACCGCCTATCAGGTGCACGGCACGACGGTGCTCGGCATCGAGGCGTCCGGCCCGAACCGGGAAGAGGCCGACGCCATGGTGACCGACCTCCGCGGCGTCGCGCTCGGCATCCTGACCGCCGACTGCGCTCCGGTGCTGTTCGCCGACGCGGGTGCCGGAGTGATCGGCGCGGCCCATGCCGGCTGGCGCGGCGCGCTGGCAGGCGTGCTGGCCAGCACCGTCGAGGCGATGGAAGCGCTGGGCGCGGCGCGCGCGCGGATCGCGGCTGCGGTCGGGCCATGTATCGGCCGGGCCTCCTATGAGGTCGGCCCGGACTTCGCCGCGCCGTTCGCGGCCGAGGACGCGGAAAACAAGCAATGGTTCTCGGCCCCGAACGCCGCCGGCCGGCCGCATTTCGACCTGGAAGGCTATGTTGCGAGCAAGCTGGATGCCCTGGGCCTCGCCTCGGTCTCGGTGAGCGGCGCGGATACCTGCGCCGATCCGGCCCGGTATTTCAGCTATCGGCGCTCGTTCATCGCGGGCGAACCGGACTATGGTCGGGCCTTGTCGAGCATCGCCCTCGCACCGTGAGGTCATGTGCCGCATCTGATCGTCTTCGCGTGCCTTCTGGTCCTGGGCCTGTTGGCGACCTGTGCCTTCTAGATTCACGCTCCTCCTCTGGCTGCTGGGCGCCGCCGCGCTTGCCGGCTGCCAGCCGCTTCCCCGCCCTTTCGCCCCGTCCGAGACCGCGGCCGCCAATCCGCTGCTCGACATCAAGGACGGCATCGGCGTCGCCGTCCTCGACCTTGGCGGTGCGCCGGATCCGACATCGCGGGCGGTCACCCTGGCGGTGATCGATGCGCTGCTGGAGCGCAACGTCCCGGCGGCGTTCTCGGCCGGCAACCGGCGCAGCGCATTCGTCTACGGCGAGGCAAAGGCGGCCCCGCCGGCGAACGGGCGGATCGAGGTCGAGCTCGTCTGGTATATGGTGGACCCCGAGGCTCGGCCGCTCGGCCGATACCGGATCGAGGCCCGCCCGGCGGTGCGGGCATGGCGGTCGGGCGAGCCGGCCATGGTCAAGGCGCTCGCCGCCTCGTCGGCGGACGGCATCGCCGCCTTGATCCGGGGCGAGGACCCGGCGCGGCCGCCGCCGGCGTCGAAAGCGCGCCGCGTGTTCGTGCAGGCCATCCGCGCGCCGGCCAAGCTGGATGGTTCGGTGCTGCGCGAGGCGCTGGGCAACGCGCTGCCCTACGGCGATCTGCGGCTCGCCCGCCGCCGAACCGAGGCCGACCTGCTGCTGCAGGTCACGATCACGCTCGGCCCGCCGATCGGCGCGCGGCGCCGGCTCGGCCTGGTCTGGCGGCTGGAGGATCCGAACGGCTGGGAGATCGGCCGGCTCGACCAGGCCAATGACGTGGAAATCACCGCCTTGGAGTCGGGCTGGCCGACCCTCGCCGACCTGATCGCGCGCGCCCTGTCGCCGGATCTGCGCGCGATGATCGCCGCGGCCAAATAGAACGGCCGCGCACCCGTTTACAGGTTTCAGGCTCGTTGATAGAGTGCCGTCGGCGGCGCGGCCCCGCCGCGATACCGCTGCGCGTCCGCTGCGAAGTCTCCGAAAGAGTGCGATGAAACTCGTCGCCGGCAACAGCAATCGCCCACTGGCCGAGGCGATCGCGGCGTACCTCCAGCTTCCGCTGACCCAGGCCAGCATCCGCCGATTTTCCGATCTGGAATGCTTCGTCGAGATCCACGAGAACGTCCGGGGCGAGGACGTGTTCGTGATCCAGTCGACCTCCTATCCGGCCAACGACAATCTGATGGAGCTGCTAGTGATGCTGGATGCGCTCAAGCGCGGCTCCGCACGGCGCATCACCGCGGTCATCCCTTATTTCGGCTATGCCCGCCAGGACCGGAAGTCGGGGCCGCGCACGCCGATTTCGGCCAAGCTGGTGGCCAATCTGATCACCACGGCGGGCGCTGACCGGGTGCTGACCCTCGATCTCCACGCGGGCCAGATCCAGGGGTTCTTCGACATTCCGCTGGACAACCTGTTCGCCGCGCCGGTCTTCGTGCGGCATATCAACGACCAGTTCGACGGCGACGACCTGACGATCATCTCGCCGGATGTCGGCGGCGTCATCCGGGCGCGCGCTGTCGCCCGCCGCCTCGATGCCGACCTCGCGATCGTCGACAAGCGGCGCGAGCGGGCGGGCGTCTCGGAGGTGATGAACATCATCGGAGACGTCCTGGGCCGGAACTGCGTTCTGGTCGATGACATCGTCGATTCGGCCGGCACGCTGTGCAACGCCGCCAACGCGCTGGCTGACCACGGCGCGGCGTCGGTCTTCGCGTATGCAACCCACGGCGTACTCTCGGGCGGCGCGGTCTCGCGCGTATCGTCCTCGCAGATGAGCCGGCTGGTGACCACCGACAGCATCCTGTCGACCGAGGCGATGCGGGTCTCCGAGAACGTCGCCCAGATCTCGATCGCGCCGCTGATGGCCGAGGCGATCAAGCGGATCAGCGAAGAGCATTCCGTCTCCAGCTTGTTTGACTAAACCCGCCCCAGCGGATAAATACCCGCCTTCACGAGAGGATGCGGCGCGGACGCGCGGCGACGGCGTGGCCGACAAGCCGGCGGCCGCTTCGAGAGGCAGGACGACATGGCCGATGTACTGACCATCACCGCAGCGCCGCGCGAGCGCGCCGGCAAGGGCGCGGCCCGGGCGGTGCGGCGGCAAGGCTTCGTTCCGGCGCAGATCTACGGCAACGAGCTCGACCCGATCATGATCAGCGTCGAGCGGCGGCATCTGGAGCACGAGATCGACCGGCCGGGATTTTTCATCCGTCTGCTCGACATCGTGCTCGACGGCCAGACGCACCGCGTGCTGCCGCGCGAGGTGCAGCACCATCCGGTCAGCGACCGGCCGCTGCATGTCGATTTCCTGCGATTTTCCGCGACCCGCGAGCTAACGGTCGCGGTGCCGGTGCGGTTCGTGAACGAGGAGCTTTCGCCCGGGCTGAAGCGCGGCGGCGTGCTCAACATCGTGCGCCACGCCGTCGAGGTCCTGTGCACCGCCGATCGGATCCCGACAGAGTTCGAGATCGACCTGGAAGGCTTTGAGATCGGCGCCAGCGCACACGCCAGCATGATCACCCTGCCCGAAGGGGTCGGCTTCTCGATCACCGACCGCGACTTCACCATCGCCACCATCGCCGCGCCCACCGTGGCGCTGGAGGAAGTGGGCGAAGGCGAGTCGGGGGCCGAAGGCGAGGCTGCACTGGCGGACGAGGCCGAGCCGGAGACCTTGCCGGCCGAGGAATAGGCGCAGAGACCCGCTGCGCCGGGACCGATGCTTCTGATTGTCGGGCTGGGAAACCCGGGCACGAAATACGCCCGCCACCGGCACAACATCGGCTATGTCGTGGCCGATGCGCTGGCCGCCCGCTACGAGCTGTCGGCGCCGCGCAAGCGGTTTCGGGGCCGGGCCCGGACCGGCGAGATCGCCGGCAAGGCGGTGCTTCTGCTGAAACCGGAAACCTATATGAACGAGTCCGGGCGCGCGGTGCGCTCGGCGCTCCACTTCCACAAGCTGCGTGCGCGCATGGCGATCGTCATCCACGACGAACTCGATCTTGCGCCCGGCAAGGTACGCGTGAAGCAGGGCGGCGGCCACGCCGGACATAATGGGCTGCGTAGCCTCGCCTCGCATATCGGCACGGATTTCCGCAGGCTGCGCATCGGCATCGGCCATCCCGGCGACAAGCACCGCGTCCAACGCTACGTTCTGAGCGATTTCCCGGCTGCGGAGCGCCCGCTATTCGCCAAGGTGGTCGAGGCGGTCTGCGAGGCCTTCCCGTTGGCGGTGGAGGGGGACGATGCCGGCTTCATGACCAAGGTCGCGCTGCTCTGCCCGCCGCCCAAGCCGCCCAAACCCACCGACGCCGCGGCGGCAGCAGGCGCCTGATGGGATTCCGCTGCGGCATCGTCGGCCTGCCCAATGTCGGCAAGTCGTGCCTGTTCAACGCGCTCACCCAATCGTGCAATGCGGTCGCGGCGAACTACGCGTTCTCCACGGTCGAGCCCAATCTGGGGCGGATCGCGGTGCCCGAGAACCGGCTGGCGCCGATCTCCAACCTGGCGAAATCGGCCAAGATCACGCCCGCCCAGCTCGATTTCGTCGATATCGCCGGCCTGGTCCAGGGTGCGAGCCGCGGCGAGGGGCTCGGAAACCAGTTCCTCGCCCACATCCGCGAGGTCGACGCCATCGCCCACGTGCTGCGCTGCTTCGAAAGCGACGACATCGACCACGGCGGTCCGCCAGACCCCCTGGCCGATGCCGGGATCGTCGAGACCGAGCTGATGCTGGCCGACCTCGAAAGCCTCGAGCGGCGGCTGGAGCCGCTGATCAAGAAGGCGCGCGGCGGCGACAAGCACGCGATCGCGATGCAGTCGATGGTCGAGCGCGCCGTCGCGCTGCTCCGCGACGGCAAGCCCGCCCGCGCGCTGGCGCCGGCAAAGGACGAGCTCGGCCTGTTCCACCAGATGCAGCTCCTGAGCGCCAAGCCGATCCTCTATGTCTGCAACGTCGATGAGGAGGCCGCGGCCGCCGGCAATGCGCATTCGGACCGCGTGGCGGCCTGGGCCGGCGAGGCCGGCGCGCCGTCGGTGATCGTCGCCGCGGCGATCGAGGCCGAGATCGCCACGCTGGAGGACGAGGCCGAGCGCACGGCGTTTCTGGAGACCCTGGGGCTCGCCGAGACCGGGCTCGGCCGGGTGATCCGTGCGGGATACGACCTCCTGGGGCTGATCACCTATTTCACCGCCGGGCCGACCGAGACCCGGGCCTGGACCATCCCGGCCGGGACCCGCGCGCAGGACGCCGCCGGGAAGATCCACAGCGATTTCGCGCGCGGCTTCATCGCCGCCGAGACCATCGCCTACGGCGACTACATCGCCTGCGGCGGCGAAATCGGCGCGAAGGAGGCCGCGAAGATGCGCCGCGAAGGACGCGACTATCTGGTGCGCGACGGGGATGTGATCCTTTTTCGCTTCAACGTTTAACGGTAGTATCCCGGCGCCGCGCGCCCGCCGGGCGCCACCCTCGGCAATCCGTTTCAACAGCAGTCGCAAGGAGAGAACAGGGGAATGGGACAGTCGATCACTCTCACCGCCAAGGACGGCCACGCGCTGGGCGCCTACAGGGCCGACCCGTCGGGCGCCGCCAAGGGTGGCGTCGTCGTCATCCAGGAGATTTTCGGGGTCAACGGTCATATCCGCGACTTGGTCGACAAGTTCGCGGGCCACGGCTACGCGGCGATCGCCCCGGCCCTTTTCGACCGCACCGAGGCCGGAGTCGAGCTTGGCTATGACGAGGTCTCCTTCGGCAAGGGGCGGGACCTGCGCGGATCTCTCAACGACGATGTGATCCTGGCCGACGTCAACGCGGCGATCTCGGCGGTCTCCGGCGCCGGCAAGGTCGGGCTGATCGGCTATTGCTTCGGTGGCTACGTCGCCTGGATCAGCGCCTGCGGCGCCGAAGGCCTGTCATGCTCGGTGAGCTGCTATGGCGGCGGCGTAGCCGCGCGCGCTGCGGGCGACACGCCCAAATGTCCGGTCCAGTTCCACCTGGGCGACAAGGACCACGCCATCCCGATGGGCGATGTCCAGAAAATCCGCGACGCCCATCCCGACATCCCGAGCTTCATCTATGACGACGCCGCGCACGGCTTCTGCTGCGACGACCGCGACGTCTACAACGCCGGCGCGTGCGAGCGGGCGCACGCCCGGGCGCTCGCGCTCTTTGCCGAGCATGTCGGGTAAGGCGCCCGACATCCCGATGCGGAGGACGCCGGGCGGTGACCCGGCGTTTTTCGTTTCCGCTTCCCCGTGGACACCGGTCGTCCCCGGCGATCGAATCGAGCGGGCAGGTTCATCTGTGGGGCGGCGGAAAGTCTTTGCGAATCCGGGCTTGCAGGGGGCTTTCAGGGGGAATTTCGGGGCGTTTCAGGGGTGCTGAAACGGCGGTAAATCCGGGGCGTTCGGAGGGGTGGTTCCGGCGGGAAAAACGAGCCGTGCGGATCAGCCGTCGTCTTCGCCTTCGTCCTCGTCGTAGGCGTTGGCGTTGAGGATGTCGGCGAACTCGGCCTCGAACTGGTCGCGGGGCATGGTGGTGACCTCGAGATAGGCGTCCCGCGCGGGTCCGGGTAGAGCGAGGATGCCGTTGGTGAGGGCCTGGTCGTCCATCTTGGCCTGGAACTCGGCCGACGGTGGCGGCAGGTTCTCGGCCTCGCGGAAAATTCGGTCGCCCTCTTCGATCATCTTCAGCTCTTCAGGCGTTAAATCCGGCGCGACGGGCATCATTCGATCTCCCTGAGGTGTATCTCTAACCTGTCTCCGTCTTGCGGCTCGACCTTCAAGACGCGGAACCTTGTTCCCGCAGCGAACAGCACCTCGTGCTCACTGGGATGAGCCGAATAGGGTTCGATCCGCTTCCCGTGCCTGGAATATATAAGGAACCGATGGGGTCCTGAGAACCCCGGGCCGGTGGAAGTGCTGGTGAAGGCGCCCTCGGTGACGACGGCGCCGACCGAATATCGCTCCAGGACCGACTCCGGGAGCATGGCTCCACGCTTCACCGTGCCGGGTTGGTCGGGCAGCCTGGCGAGCGCCGCGTTGAGGGTGTCGCGGTAGTTTTCCACGTCTGCGATCCGCGCTTCGTCGCCCGAACGCAGCGCCTCGTTGAGGCGCTTGTATCCCCACCTGGTGTCGGAGGTGGTGTAGGCACAGGCCGCAGAGATCGGTCACATCCGGAGCACCGCCGCGCCGGTCAGCGCCCCTTCGCGCAGGCCCGACAGCGCCTCGTTGGCGCGCTCCAGCGGCATCACCTGAACCGAGGGCCTGATCGGCGTCTCGACTGCGAGCGGTAAAAATTCTTCGCCGTCCCGCCGGGTCAGGTTGGCGACCGAGACCAGCCGCCGCTCCTCCCACAGGATGCCATAAGCGAAGGACGGGATGTCGCTCATGTGAATGCCGGCGCAGACCACCGTCCCGCCCGGACCGACTGCGCGCAGCGCGGCGGGGACCAGCGCGCCCACCGGCGCGTAGAGGATCGCGGCGTCGAGCGGCTCGGGCGGCGTCTCGTCCGACCAGCCGGCCCATTCCGCACCCAGGCCGAGCGCGAAATCCCGCGCGCTTTCGTCGTCGCGGCGGACGAAGGCGAAGACCCGGCGGCCCTCGCGCCTTGCGATCTGGGCGACGATGTGGGCCGCGGCGCCGAAGCCGTAAAGCCCGAGCGTTGCCGGATCGCCCGCCATGCGCAGCGAGCGATGGCCGATCAGCCCGGCGCACAGGAGCGGCGCGGCTTCCGCGTCCTCCAGCGCGCCGCCGACCGGGAAGCAGTACCGTGCATCCGCCAGCGCGTAGTCCGCATAGCCGCCGTCCAGCGTATAGCCGTTGAACCGGGCGCTGCGGCACAGATTCTCCCGCCCGTTCCGGCAGTAGCGGCATTCGCCGCAGGTCCAGCCGAGCCACGGCATCCCCACCCGCTGGCCCTCCGACAGGCCCACGACGCCGGCGCCCGGCGCTTCGATGCGGCCGATCACCTCGTGTCCGGGGATCAGCGGCAGCTTGGGGCGCCGCAACTCGCCGTCCACGACATGGAGATCGGTCCGGCACACCCCGCACGCCGCCACGCGGATCAGGACCTCGCCCGGGCCGGGGTCCGGGACGGCGCGCTCCTGCGGCGCGAGCGGGGCGCCGACCCCGGTAAAGACCATCGCACGCACGATCGACCCTCCCTCGTGGCCGCCGCCGGCGCCGGGCGGCGGCGCGGTCGGCAGAACGGTCGTGTCCCGGCGCCTGCGCCCGGCACGGTAGTCGGGTTCCGAGGCGGCGCAATGACCTCGGTCAAGAGATCCGCGTCGGGCCGCGACCGCCGCGCCGAAGCGACTCGGAACCATGAACGCATGGGTGTACGGTCGCCTTTTTCCGGGGAGGACGCTGTGGGCGATCGGGAGCCTGGCTCCGCGGCCGCCGCGGAACGCGACGAAGATGGACACGCCGCGGAGGAGCTCCGCGCGCTGCGCAACACGATCGTCGACGGGCTGATCATCATCGACGCAGCCAGGCGCGTGCTGTCCTTCAACCCGGCCGCCGAAGCCATCTTCGGCTATCGCGCCGGGGAGGTCATCGGGCGCAACGTCAACATGCTGATGCCGGAGCCCTACCACGCCGAACACGATACCTATGTCGACCGCTATCTCGAGACCGGTCACGCCAAGATCATCGGCATCGGCCGCGAGGTCGTCGGCAGGCGCAAGGACGGCACGACATTTCCGATGTACCTGTCGGTCGGCGAGATGGAGCTGGCCGGCGCGCGCCGCTTCGTCGGCGTCGTGCAGGACATAACGGCCAGACGCCAGGCCGAGGAGCTGTTGTCGGGCATCACCGAAAATCTTCCCGGACCGGTCTTCCGGCGCGTGCGGCACCCCGATGGCCGGGTCTCGTTTCCCTTCGTCAGCAGTGGGCTGGCGCGCATCTTCGCACTCGATCCCGAGAGCGTGAAAACCGATCCCGACGCGCTGATCCAAGCGATCCACCCCGATGACCGGGCCGGATGGCGCGAGGCGCTTGCCGCCTCCGCCCGCGACCTGAACGGCTACGACTACCAGATGAGGGTTGCCGGCGCGGACGGCGTCGAGCGTTGGATGCATGCGATCGCCCGCCCGGTCCGGCGGGATGACGGCGCCATCGTCTGGGACGGCCTGGCGCTCGACATTTCCGAGCGGCAATCCGTACAGGATCAGCTCCACCAGGCGCAGAAAATGGAGGCCATCGGCCAGCTCACCGGCGGCATCGCGCACGATTTCAACAACCTGCTCGCGGTTCTGATGATGGATCTGGAGATCCTCGACGGCCCGGTCCAGGCCGATGACGAGCGGTCGGAGCTGATCGCGGAGGCGCGCGAGGCGACCCGCGCGGCGGCCGGGCTCACCCAGCAACTGCTCGCTTTCGCCAGGCGGCAGCCCTTGGAGCCCAAGACCATCGATCCGGCCGCGCTGCTGTCGGTCGCCGCCAGCCTGATCCGGCGCACGATCGGCGGCGCGATCCGCATCGACCTGGTTCAGCCGAATGATCTATGGAAAATCACCGCCGATCCCACCCAGCTCGAAACCGCCATTCTCAACCTTGCGATCAACGCGCGCGACGCCATGCCCGATGGGGGCACGTTGGCGATCTCATCGGAGAACGCCATTTTGCGCGATGTCGCGGATGTCGCGCCGGGCGAATATGTGCGTATCGAGGTCAGCGACACCGGCAGCGGCATGTCGCCGGAGGTGATCAACCGCGCCTTCGAGCCGTTCTTCACCACCAAGGCGACCGGATTGGGCACCGGCATGGGGCTCAGCATGGTGTTCGGGTTCGTCAAGCAGTCCGAAGGTCATATCGAGATTGCCAGCGCGCCGGACGAGGGAACCACGCTAAGCCTCTACTTCCCCCGCGCGAGCGCGCATGACGACTGGCCGGAAGCCGTCGGCCCCCGCGCGCCCGAAGGCCGGCGCTGCGCGCGCATTCTCTATGTCGAGGACCACCCCAGCTTGCGACGGCGGACCGCGACGATCCTGAAAGACCTCGGCTACCGGGTCGAAGAGGCCGGGCAGGCGCGACCGGCGCTCGCGCGGCTGGAGAGCGCCGGGCGGTTCGATGTCCTGTTCACCGATGTGGTCATGCCGGGCGGAATGGACGGCGTCGAACTCGCCCGGCGGGCGCGGTCCATGCAGCCGGCGCTGCGGGTCCTGTTCACCAGCGGCTATGCCGATGACGCCCGGCTGCGGGGCGATTCGCTGGAAAACTGGGCGATGCTGCTGCGCAAGCCCTTCTCGCCGAAGGCACTGTCGGATCACCTTCGCAAGCTGCTCGACCGGTAGCCGGCGCGGGGCGCACCCGTCCGGTTCGACCCGAACGGACAGCCCTCCGGCGATGCAATCCGCGCCCTTGCGTCCGAGGCGCTCGAAGATCGCCTTCGCCGGGCGATGGACGTCTGGCTACCCGGCCGCCGCCGCCTGCCGGTGGGGGGCGAGCGGGGCGAGGTCGCCCAGCATACGGGCCGCGTTGTGGTGGCGGATCGCCTCGCGCTCGTCCTCGGTGATACGCGCCTCGGCCAGGGCCTTGTTGGTCCATTCGCAGCCGAAATCCGTACCGTCGGTGCCGTAGACGATCGCCTGCGCGCCGTAGGCGGCAACGCCCGCCTCGATCGCGCGCGGGCCGAACGAGTTGCAGTCCACGAACACGTTCGGTTTGACGAACCGGGTCGAGGGCAAGGGCTCGTCGGGCGAATCGAGATAGTTGCGATGGTCCATGCGCTCGACCTCGAAGGCGATGTTGCCTCCGAGGTTGTGGAGCTGAATCCGGGCGTTGGGATAGTCATCCAGGATGTCGGTCATGCAGAGCGTGACCATGTTCGCCGACAGCGAAGCCTGCATGTCGAGCGTGCCTATCCGCCGGCCGGCGTTGTCGGCGCCGGTCTCGACCCGCGGCCACGGATCGCCGGGGCGCGGGCCGAAATGGATGAACACGACGGCGCGGCGCCGATCGGCCGCGGCAAGCAGCGGCCGGTAATCCCCGGCATCCCGCCCGGTCAGGAACGCGTTGCCGGGAAGCTGGGCGCCGATCATCCCGTCCAGCCCCATCGCCCGTTCGAACTCGGCCGCCGCGGCGTTGAGGTCGGCAAGCGGCAGAGCGGCGAATCCGACGAACCGGCCCGGGCGATCTCGGCAGATCTCCGCCAGGCCGTCGTTGAAGGCCTGCGCCAATGGCAGCGACTCGGCGACCGGCAGCGCCTCGATCCAGCGGAACTGGCCGAGCAGCGAGAGCGCCGCGGTGCTCACCCCGTGCGTATCCATGTCCGCAAGCCGCGCCTGGACGTCGTCGAACGCCTCGGCGACCGGTATGCGCGCGGCCCTGGTCACGAGCACCTCGATGCCGTCCTCGCCGGTCTCGACGAGCGGCGGAACGGTTCGGGCGCGCAGCGCCTCGATCAGCGCCGGCGGGCGCCAATGGGAATGCATGTCGATGGTCATTGGCCTTCTCCGGGCAGGCGGGCTTATGCGGCCACGCCGGGGGGCAGCGGCTCCGTCTCGCCAAGCTGCTCGAACCGCCAGGTATCGGTGGTGCACGCCCAGCGCAGCCGGCACATCTGCTCGGCCACATGCTCGGCGCGGGCGAGCATCTGCGGTCCTTCGAGGTATTTGGCCGCGAGGTCGAGCTGTCGGGTCGAATGCTCGACATCGGCCATCGCGTGCTCGGCGAAGAAGAGCGCCGCCCTGTCGGCCGGCTTGATTCCGTAGTGCTCCTCGAGCGCGGGCAGGACGATCTCGCTGTTGAGCGCCGGCATCTGGCCTTCCTGGGTGAACTGCATGGCCAGCGCCACGCCCACCGGCTCGGTCCGGGTAGCGTTGAGATAGTAGAGCGCGCGGCCCCACCACGCGGCCGTCATGCCGACGTTCAGCGCCTCGTCCCGGGTCATGCCGGCGGCGGCGCAGAAGTCGTGAATCATCTCCATGTGATCGTGTGCGCCGTGATCGGTGTGGCCGCCGATCAGGCCCTCTTCCTCGGCCATGTTCTCGACCAGCATCTTGCGCACATCGCCCGGCGCCCGCGCATAGAGCAGGCCGAAGGCCTCGAGCCCGTGGCGGACGTACTTGGCGTGTTGCGCCATGTAGACGGCGAGCACCCTGAGGTTCATCTCGCCCTTGGCCATCGCCTGGAACATCGGATGCTGGCTGGTGTGCCATTTGTCGCGGATCGCGGTGATCCGGGCGGCGACATCGCCGCCCGCCAGTGTGCCGCTGTCGGGCGCCATTGCCGATCTCCGAGCCTCGTCCTTATATCGGGCCGCCGTTTGTCCTTGTGTCGGGCCGCTAGAGAGGGTTGCAGGGCCGCCTGAGCGTGCGCCACATATGCGCGGCCGGCGAATTGTCGTTGCCGAGCCCTTCCTTCGGCTGCTTGAAGTTGCGTCCGATGATGTCCTCGAACTCCTCGAATGCGACGGCCACGTCGGGCTCGAAGGAATAGAGGTCGTTGACGCAGATCATGCGGGCGGACATGTACCATTTGTGCTTCCGGGCCCGCTCGTAGTCGGCGACGATGTAGGGCTCGGGCCGGTAGTCCTCGCCGAACATGCGCCGGTAGTTGTCGGGGTATTCGTAACCCACCGACTCGTCGGGGAAGAAGCGCAGCGCCTGGTGCATCCGAATCGCCCAGCTCACCTCCTCATCGACATAGGGCTCGATGAGCTGCGCGCCCCAATAGCCGTGGTCGGAGCGGATGAACCCGATCACCGAGATGTCGTGCAGCAGACAGGCGAGCACCATCTTTTCCGGCAGCCCGTTCTTCTGCGCCAGCCGGGCGGATTGCAGCAGGTGCTGCTGCATCGGCGAAAACCGCAGCTCGAAGAAGTCGAGCAGGGTCGGCCTTTCCGGCATCGGCGGCAGACGGGGATCCTCGCCGTGCAGCAGTTCCTTGCCGGTTCCGACACCGAACCCGTTGCCGAGCGTGACCTCGCCGTCGGCCAGGAAGAAGAGCAGCGACTTCGTGACCAACCGGTCGCCCAACTCCCGCATCTGCCGGTATTCCATCTCGTCCGCGATTTCGGATGCCGTCTTTGCCATGGTCCTGCCTCGTCCTCTGAGCGGTTGACTCCACGCTAGGACCGAAGGCCGCGGGCGTCAATCGAGCCGTGCGGCAGTCCGGGACATCGTGGCTGGAACATCTTGCCCGGCGCCAGGCCGGCATCGACCGGGCAATCGCCCGCTACAAGGGTGAGAGGGGCTAACGAAGTCCAAGATCATGGTCCAGGCGCCGACCGCAGGATCGAGCCATCGAGCCCGACAAGCACGAGGGCAAGGACGAGACCGTCGATCTCGATGTCGAGGCCGTGATCTACAAGGAGCTGGTGCTCAAGGGCGTCTATTCCCAGGCCCGCGAGGCCTATCTCGCGGCTTTCCGGCTCCTGGAGCGGAACAGCTACCGGCTGGAGCGGATGCACACCCACGAATTCCCGCTGGAAGACGCCGCCCGCGCGCTCGAGACCCTGGGGCGCGAGCGCGATACCGATCAGGAGCCGATCTGCGTCTCGCTCCATCCGGACCGCTCCACGATGGCGGCCGAATCGCGCCACACGGACAGCCGCCTTCGGCGATGACGCCGTCGTTGCCATTCGGGCCAAACTGCCGCACCATCGGAGCGAGAGCATAAGGAAACGTCATGACGACCAAGTCGATTCTCGCCGTCCTCATCGGCCCCGACACCGAGCGGTCGGTGCTGCAGTGCGCGGGCACGCTCGCCAGCGCGTTCAATGCCCATATCGCGGTCATCCACGTTCGCGATATCCCACGGGCGACCGCGTTGATGGGCTACGAGGGCATCCACCCCTATATCAACGACGACCTCGAGGCCGAGTTGAAAAGCCGGGCCGATGCGGTCGAGGCCGCCAGCCGCGCCAGCTTCGACGCCTTCGTCGAACACAGCGGCTTCGAGGTCCGCACCGAGCCGGCGCTGCTCGACCATCCGACGGTGAGCTGGGAGTCGGTGGAGGGCTACGGTCCGGAGATCGTTGGCCGGCGCGGCGGCAGCTACGACATTATCGTCCTCGGCCGGCCGGCCGGCGGGCCGTCGAACCTCGATCTGCTGAGCGTCGAGGCGGCCCTGTTCTCCACCGGCCGCCCCGTTCTGATCGTGCCCCAGGAGGCGCCGGTCGCCATTGGCGAGAAGGTGCTGATCGGGTGGAACCGCAGCGGACCCGCAGCGCGGGCCTTCCACGCCGCCAAGGCGCTGCTGCTCGAGCGCGCCCAGCGGGTGCGGCTGCTGTCGGTGACAACCGGGGCGAAGCAGGGACCGCCGGCCGAGGACATCGGCGACAACCTCGCCTGGCACGGCATCCAGGCCGAGATCCGCGAATTGTCGCCCGACTACCGCTCGATCGGCGAGGTGCTGCTGGCCGAGGCCGGCGCGATCGGCGCCGACCTCCTGATAATGGGCGCCTATTCGCGCAGCCGGCTTCGCCAACTCATCCTCGGCGGCGTGACCCAGCACGTGCTGACCAGGGCCTCGGTCCCCGTCTTCATGGCGCATTAGCGCCCTTCGAGAACCGCGCCGGCGCTGCGCGTCACGATGGCGTGTGCGCGCCGGGAGCCGGCCCGAAGGCGACCAAGCCGAAATGCAGCCGCCCGCCGGGCGGCGCGAACGCTTCTTCTCTACCCCGTTCGCCCGTGGCCGGTTGGGTTAGAGCCTGTATGTGAGGCCGAGCTGGACGCGCGAGGCGTTGCCTTTCGTCTCCTGCGTCGGGTCGACCGCGCCGTCGGCATCGTTGACCACAGGTTCGATCTTGCGCCTGCCGTGCATGAACTCCAGACCGACATCCATCGAGGGTACCGGGCTCCAGATGATGTTGGCGTGGAATGAGCGCAGCGACTTGGTCTGTCCCGCGCGGTCGGCAAGCGAAACCCCGTTGTCCGTGTTGTGCTCCACCCACCCGAAATACAGGCCCGACCGCACGCTGTCGGTCCAGGCGTGCTCGATGCCGGCAACGCCGCCATACGTCCTCTGGAGCTCCAGTCGGCCGCCGACCTCGGCGGCGACGGCGCCGTTGCCGGTTATGTAACTCATACCCTCGGTCATATTGGCCGTGGCCAGCACCTGGGTGCCGCCGGTCACCCTTACGCGAACACCGCCGTGAAGACCGAAAGCCGTCTCTTTGTCGTCGGCGTACTCGAACTGCCCGACCGCGCCGCTGAGGTTGAGGGCCCCCCAGTCGCCCCGGTAACGCAGGGCCGCCAGAACGGTCGGCAACCCTTCGTGCGTGGAAAACATATCCATACGGGGCGGATGGGAATGGGGGCCGGTATCCGCCGCCTCGTCCTCGTAGTTCGTACCGCCCCCCGTTCGCGTCGGATTCAGAACCGCGGCGGACGGGCTTTGCTCGATCGCGATCTGGCCGGTCAGCCCCGACCCGAGGCCCTGGGTAAAGCGGAGCTGCGGCGTGCGGGCGAAAGCCACCCCCATCGGTCCGTCGAAATCCACCGTGCTGGCGGCGGCATCCTCGTCCATGAAGATCGACCAGTTCTGCCCCGCCAGCACCGGGCCGAGCCGTCCGTAGGCGTGGCGCAGCCTGAGGACATTGCTGCCGCCATAGAAATCGGTTTCGACCCGGGTGGTCAGCGCCCCCATCGAGGTGTCCGTAATGCTGTCGAACCGGATGCGCGACTGCCGGGCATGCACCCCGAAAACCCCGTCCTTGCCGTCGTGGTTGGGATTGATGTTGTTGACCGCGAATGTATCGCCGAGACCTTCGTCGATGTCGTAGATCGTGTCGAGCTTGGCGTAACCGCCGATGGAGAACGAGGTGTTGGTCCCCGGCACCCTCCAGTAGCCGGGCCTGGCGGGCTCTTCCGCCGCCTTCATCTTCGCCTGCTCCTGCGCGGCCATCTCCGCCTGCTCCTGCGCGGCTTCGATCTGGCCGAGCCGTTTCTGAAGGGCTTCGATCTGCGCCTTCAACTCATCGATCTCTCCGGCATTGGCCGACCCGACGCTCAGAGCGGCCACCGCGGCCATGCTCATCAGCGCCGCACGAAACCCTGTTCTTCCAATCATGTTGCAAAACCCTCCATTCGGCGGTCGCAGCCTGGCCCTGGCCCATAGCGCGACAAGCTGGGCGAACACCGGGCGTCACACTCAAAGTGTGAGCCCCGGCCAGAGTGTGAGCCCCGGCAGCGTCGACGACGGGAGAATTCCCTTACGGATCAGGAATTGCAAGCCTTTATTGGATTCTAGTGGATCAACCGAGACATTCGAATCCCCCGGCGAATCCCCCGGCGAATCCCCCGGTGAATCCCCCCGGCCGATGACGATCTGGCGACCATAACGCATTCGAATGCCTCGATAAGTTGATCCATCGACATAAAACCAGTGGTTCGAATCGAAAGATTCGAACCACTGGGATCTGACCCGAAACGAATTCGGCGTAGCGCGGAGACGGGACGGAAACGGGAAGCATCGGAATCGCGCGGAGCCGCCCGCTCTCTACGGGCGCACCGCGGGTGTTTGTCCTTGATCAGGTCGTAACGCCCCGGGACCGGTGGACCGATTGCGCGTGGCAGCCGGCTGGGCGAGACTGGCTGCGGGAATCACTGGCTGTGGGAATCGTGAAGCCGATGGCGAAACAGCCGGATCATCTGGGCCACCGGGCGCGTCTGAGAAAGCGTTTCCTGTCGGCCGGCGGCGACGCGCTGGCTGATTACGAGCTTCTGGAACTGCTGCTTTTTCAGGCGATCCCGCGCCAGGACACGAAGCCGATCGCCAAGGCCCTGCTGCGCCGGTTCGACAGCTACGCGGCCGTCTTGCGCGCCGAGCCCAAGGCGCTGGGCGAGGTCGAAGGGGTCGGCGAGGCCGCCGTGGTGGCGATCAAGACCGTCGCCGTCGCCGCCAGCCTGCTGGCGCGCGAAGAAGCGACCAAGGGCCCCGTTCTGAATTCCTGGGACAGGCTCCTTGCCTATCTGCGCGTCCGGATGGCCCATCAAAAGACGGAAAGCTTCCGGATCCTCTTCCTCGACACCAAGAACCGGCTGATCGCGGACGAGGAGCAGCAACACGGCACGGTCAACCACACGCCGCTCTACCCGAGGGAGGTCATGAAACGCGCGCTCGACCTGGCGGCAAGCGCGGTGATCCTGGTCCACAACCACCCCTCGGGCGACCCCAGCCCGTCCAAGGCCGACATCGCGATGACCAAAGAGGTCCGCGATCTCGGCGCCGGAATGGGCGTGGTCGTTCACGACCATGTGATCGTCGCCCGCAGCGGGCATTCGAGCTTCCGGTCGATGGGCCTGCTCTAAGCGACGCGGCGACGCCGGGCCGGCATCGGGTCCGCGCCCTTCAGGCCGAAGCCGGCCGGGACCGCACCGAAATCGCGGCGGGCCGGTGCCGGGTGTTGTATAATGCGCAAGACGTTCATGCGCGAGGACGGGACCGCGGAGCGATGACCTTCAATGTCGCGGTGGTCGGCGGCGGGCCAGCGGGGCTCTATTTCGCCTACCTGCTCAAGCGCCGGCGCCCGGATGCGGCGGTGAGGATCTGGGAGCAGAATCCCAGCAACGCCACCTTCGGCTTCGGCGTCGTCTTCTCCGACCGCGCGCTCGAGTTCCTGCGCGAGGACGACGAAGACACCTACGCTTTCCTCGGCCCACATATCGAGACTTGGCCGGATCTCAAGATCGTCCACCGGGACGCGGCCGTGCCGATCGACGGCAATGGCTTCGCCGCCATCGGCCGGCTCGAACTGCTGCAGCTCCTCCACCGGCGGTGCCTCGACCGGGGCGTCGAGATCGCCTTCGGGCATCCGGTCGAGGCGGGCGGGGCCTGGCGGGAGGCCGATCTGGCTGTTGCGGCCGACGGGCTCAACTCGGTCGTCCGCGCGAGCCTCGGCGAGGCTTTCGCCACCAGCGTCTCGGAGCGCTCGAACCGGTTCGTCTGGTACGGCACCACCAAGGTGTTCGATACCCTGAGCCTGACCTTCCGGCGCGCCGCAGACGGGCCGTTCGTTGCCCATCACTACCGCTACAGCCCGAAAATGAGCACCTTCATCGTCGAGTGCGACGAGGCGACCTGGCGTCGGGCCGGGTTCGCGTCGATGAACGATGCCGAAAGCCGGGCCTATTGCGCGCGGGTCTTCGGACCCGATCTCGACGGCGAGCCGCTGATCTCCAACAAGTCGATCTGGCGGCGGTTCCCGGTGATCTGGAACGATCGGTGGAGCGCCGGCAACGTCGTGCTGATGGGCGATGCGCTGCGCACCTGCCATTTCTCGATCGGATCGGGCACCCGGCTCGCCATGGAGGACGCGATCGCGCTCGACCGGGCGCTCGCCGCGGCCAAGGACGCGGCGCCCGAAGGGCTCGCCCGCTTCGAGGCCGCCCGCCGTCCGCAGGTCGAGAAGATCGTCGCCGCGGCCAATCTCAGCGCCGGCTGGTACGAGCGCATCGACCGGATCATGGAGCAGTCGCCGGAGGAGCTCGCCTACGACTACATGACCCGGACCGGGCGGGTGAGCGACGAGCGGCTGAGCGCCATCGCGCCGCGGTTCATGGCCCGCTATCTGGCCCGGCCGGCAAGCTGAGCCCCTCCGGCCCGGCCCTGTCGCATCCCGGCCCTGTCGCATCGACGAGCGGATCGAGCCGCGGCGGGCGGCGGAACAGGGTCCGGCGCTCAGCCCTCGAACAGGAGGTACGTCCGGGTCTCGATGCTCTCGCGCGGCGGGTCGGTCGGACTCTGATCGGGCAGGCGGAAGGCGCCGTGCGGGGCGAACCGCGCGCGGCCGTCGTCGAGGCTGTCCCAGCCCTTGATCAGCAGCGCCTCGTCGCGGCGCATGGCGGGCGCCCAGTACCAGCGCTGCCCGGCGCCGTGGGCGATCTGATAGATCTCGCCCACCCGGTCGGGGAAGATCTGCCCGGTGGCGACGAACTCCGCGCCGGCGATCGACGCGGCGTCGGCCAGCGCCAGCGGCGTGCGCCGGACCGGGCCGGCGATCGGCCGCCAGACATTGACCTGAACGATCCGCCCGCCGCCGCCGATCACCCGCTCGAAGATGTCCTCACCCAGCACCTCGCGCGCCCGCATCGGCCCGGAGGCCGTCGTGTAGTCGACATGGACTCGCGCGGCCGGGCCGCGCGGCCCGTCCGGGTTGGCCGCGCCCTCCATTGCGTCCGACCGGCGGGTGTGATCGAAGACCACCACCCCGTCCGCGCCGGCGTAGTCGACGAGAAGCCGCTCGATCTCGGGGTTGTAGACGTGGACGATCGCCGCGTCGTCATACAGGTCCTCGACCGCGGTGGAATGGGCCAGCAGTGCGAACCCCTGGCCGTCGAGGGACAGCTCGCCGGTCATGGGCCGCATGTCGCGGATGCTGACCGTGCGGTCCTCGACCTCGAAGAAGATCTTCGTCTCCCCGCCGGTCAGCGCCGCGCTGTGGAAATACGGCTTGGTCTCCTGCGGCACGATGAAGGTCAGCGTCGCCTGGACATCTTGCGCTTCGACGGTATCGGGCGGAAACATGCAACGGATTCCTTGTTGTCGCTCCGCAAGATTGGGCCGCGCTCCGGCACTTGTCCACACTGCCGACGAAACCGGGGCCGGCGGTTGACGCCACGGGACCGCAAGGGCCGGAATGCGGCTTCGGTCGGAGCGAGGAACGACGGGTGAACGGGATCAGGACCACTATCGCCGGCAGCCTGCCGAAACCCGCCTGGCTCGCCGAAAGGCGGCGGCTCTACGGACGCTGGCGTCTGGGCGGCGCGACCCTGCGGGAGGGCCAGGACGATGCCGTTGCGCTATGGCTGGGCGAGCAGAACGCGGCCGGCATCGATATCGTCACCGACGGCGAGCAGCGCCGGTAACACTACATCTGGGGGTTCCTGGAGGCGCTGGGCGAGATCGACTTCGAGAACCTGGGAACCCGCAAGAGCCGCGGCCAGCGCTATGCCGAGGAGACCAGGGTCCCGCGCATCCTGAGCCCGCTGTCATGGCCCGGGCCGGTGATGGCCGACGCGCTGGCGTTCGCCCGCGCCCGCACCGACCGGGCGATCAAGGTAACGCTGCCGGGCCCGATGACTTTGGCCGACAGCGTGGTCGACGACTACGGCGGCCGGGCCGACGCCGCGCTCGCGATGGACTATGCCGGGATCCTGAACCGCGAGGCCCGCGCGCTCGCCGAGGCGGGCTGCGATGCGGTCCAGATCGACGAACCCTGCTTCAACGTCAAAATCGACGAGGTCGAGGACTGGGGAATCGAAGCGCTGGAGCGCGACGAAGGCCATCCACATCTGCTACGGCTACGGGGCGCCGCAGGTGCTGGCCTGGAAGAACACCAACCGGGACTGGAGCCACTACCACCGGACCCTGCCGCTGCTCGCGAAAAGCCCGGTCGACCAGGTCTCGGTCGAATGCGCGGCCTCGGGCGTCGACCTCTCCGTTCTGGAGGCGCTCGAAGGCAAGGACGCCCTGGTCGGCGTCATCGACGTCGGCACGGACGAGGTCGAGGCGCCGGAGATCGCCGCCGCGCGCATCGAAGCCGCCTTGAAGCACGTCCCGCCCGACCGCCTGATCGCCTGCACCGACTGCGGCATGATCCCGCGCGGCTTGTCCGGGATGACGACGGGTCGGCCGTGGAACCGCCGCCGCGTCGCCGGACCGGGCTCATGGCAGTTCGACCTGGACCTTGGAGGACTTGCCGCCGTCTTCGAGGAATCGCTTGAGCGCGGCGTGGAAAAAGAGGTGGCGGACCGAGGTCATGACGTTCTTGATCTCGTATTCCGTCGCTTCCTCGATCGAGCGCCGCCAGCCGGCGTGGAAGCTCTCCTTGGCCATCGCCTGGAGATGGGTCGGCGCGGCGGCGAGGTCGCGGGCGATTCCCGCGGCGGTCCCGGCGAAGCCCGCGGCCGGGTAGACGCGGTTGAAGCAGCGCGCGGGTTGCCTGCGGATAGCGCAAATAGAACAGGATCGAGGTGCGGCATCCCGACGACGCGCCACCGACGACGCGCCATCGACGACGCGACGACGACGACGCGACGACGACGCGCCATCGACGACGCGACGACGACGATCGCCGGCAGCGCGCCCGGCCGGTCGAGCAGCGCGTGGAGGTCGTCGGCCCAGCTTTCGTATTCCGACACTCCGCGCCGCCGATCGCCACGTCCGAGGCGCCGCAGTTGCGCCAGCCGTGGATCGCCACGCGATAGCCGGCGCCGGCTACCGCGTGGTGATCCGCCCGGCGAGCGACTCGACGGCTTCCATGCCGCGCCGCCCGCCCGGCGACAGCGCGACCCAGGGGCCTTCGCTGCCCGGAACCTCGTAGTCGACGCCGATTCCGCAGACGTTTGCCCTGGCCATGCCGTCGCTTCCCCGGTCTGCCGCGCGGGCTCAGGCGGCCATCAGCCGTTCCACGAGCTGTCTGGCAAGCGCGCCGACGACACGGCGACGATACCACGGCGCAACCGTGGTGGTCCGCATCGGTTTGGCCTGGCTGCGCACGGAGTCCCGCAACGTCTCGAGCGCGGCCTCGTCGAGCGGTGCGCCGAGGAATCGATCGGTCCCCTTGACCAAATGGGGACAGGGATCGACCGCGGTCAGCGCGATCCTGAGTTCGACCGGCGCGCCGTCGGCCATTCTGAGCCCGACGGCGGCCCCGGCCAGCGGAAAGTCGATCGAGCCCCTGACCCGCGCCTTCCGGTAGCCCGACGGCAGGCCGGCGGTGGCGTTCGGCAGATGCAACGTGGTCAGGAGCTCCGACGGCGCCAACGCGAGGTGATCCATCCCGTCGTTCTTGTAGAGTTCCTGCAACGCGACCCGCCGGGAGCCGTCGGGACCGGCGAGGGTCACCTCGGCGCCGTGGATCATCGCGGCCGGCGCAAGATCGCCGGAGAACGCCGCGAAGCAACGCTTGCCGCCGGGCGCGACGTGGCACACCTCGCCCCGGTGCTTCAGACAATAGTCGTTCGACCGGCGCCACCATTCGCTCTGGTTGTAGTAGAGGCAGCGGGTGTCCAGGCACAGATTCCCGCCGACCGTGCCGTAGTTCTGGTGCGTCGGGCCCGCCACCGCGGCGGCGGCCTCCGCCACCGCGGCATAGTCCCGGCAAATCCCGGCATGTTCGGCCACCGCGCTCAGCGGCGTCGCCGCGCCGACATGGATTCCTTCGCTATCGGTCCGGATCTCCTTGAGCTCGCCGACATTGGTGAGGTCCACCAGGGTCGTCGGCGTCTCGATCCCGCGGCGGACGTTGACCACCATGTCGGTCCCGCCTGCGAGATAGCGTCCGGTCTCATCGGCCGCGCGCAACCGGATCGCGTCCTCCACCGTCTCGGGCCGTTCGAGCTTGAAGGCGGGCATGTACTCCATCAGACCGCTTCCCCGACCGCGCGCGCGGCGATCCGCGCCTCGGTCTGCTTCTTCTCCAGGAGTTCCATCAACCGGTCCGGCGTCAGCGGCAGCTCGGTCGCGCGCACGCCGAGCGCATCGGCGACCGCGCTGGTCAGCGCCGGCAGGAAGTTGGCGAGCGAGGTCTCGCCCGCCTCCTTGGCGCCGAACGGGCCGTGCGGGTCGGAAGCCTCGACGATGTGGGTCTCGATCGGCGGCGATTCGACGATCGTCGGCACGCGGTAGTCGAGCATGTTGCAGGTGATGCCGAGCCCGTCATGGTAGCGGGTCTCCTCGCACAGCGCCTGACCCATGCCCATCCAGACCGAGCCCTCGATCTGGCCCTCGACCGAGAGCGGGTTGAGCGCTTTTCCGCAATCATGGGCGACCCATACTTTTTGCACGGAGATCTCGCAGGTCTCGGGATCGACCGCGACCTCGCAGACCAGCGCGGAATAGGCGAAGGCCATGCTCCCGCCGATCGCTGCGCCGCGATATTTCCGCCCGCCCCAGGAGTCGGGGATGGTGTCGAACGTGCCCTTGACGGTGATCGTGCCGACGCCCTCGAGCGCGGACATCACGACCTCCCGCCAGGTCAGGCCCTCGTCCTGGGAGCCGGCGCGGTAGAGCTCGCCCAAACACTCGACATCCTCGGGCCGGACGTCGAGCTTCCTGGCGGCCGCCTCGATCAACACGGCTTTGAGGTTGCGGGCAGCGTCGATCGCCGCGTTGCCGACCATGTAGGTCACCCGCGAGGAGTAGGAGCCGTTGTCCTTGGGCGTGAGCGCGCTGTCCGAGGCGACGACGTTGATCCGGGAGATCCCGATTCCGAGGGTCTCGGCGACGCATTGCGCGAGAACGGTGGACGAGCCCTGGCCGATCTCTGCCGCGCCGGTCAGAAGCGTGATCGAGGAGTCCCAGTCGACCTTGAGGTGGATCGTCGCATGCGGCTCGCCGGTCCAGTGCTTGGGCTTGGAAGCGCCCGATATGTAGTGCGAGCACGCCATGCCGAGCCCGCGGTTGGGGCCGAGCTTGCCGCGGCGCTCCTTCCAGCCGGAGGCGGTCTCGACGATGTCGAGGCACTCGGGCAGGCCATAGGAGTTGACCATCAGGTCGTTGGCCGTGAACGTCGGCGCGCTCAACAGGTTCGCGCGCCGGACCGCGAACGGGTCGAGCCCGAGCGCCTCGGCCATGTCGTCCATGAGGCTCTCGAAGGCGAACCGGATATTGACCGTGCCGTGGCCGCGGAAGGCGCCGGGCGGCGGCATGTTGGTCAAGACACGGACGCCCTTGTACCTGACGTTCTCGAGGTCATAGATCGCGAACAGCATCGAGCCGTTGTAGAGGATCGTCACGATCCCGTAGCCCGAATAGCCGCCGGCGCGGTGGATGGATTCGCACTCGACGGCGGTGATCGCGCCGTCCTTCTTCATCCCCATCTTGAGCTTCACCCCGGTCTCCTGGCGGCCGCGGTGGGTGATGAAGGTTTCTTCCCGGCTCAGCACCAGGCGAACGGCGCCGCGCGCCTTCCTCGCCAGGAGCGCGGCGACCAGCTCGACGTGCAGCGCCTCCGTCCGGCAGCCGAATCCGCCGCCGACATGGGGCTTGATGACCCGGATGTCGGACTGCTCCATGCCGAGCGTCCGGGCGAGCATCAGGTGGACGTAGTACGGCACCTGGGTGGAGGCGCGCACGGTGATGCGGTCGCGGGTGGCGTCGTATTCGGCCTGGGCCGCATGTGGCTCGGACTGGACCTGGCAGACCTCGCTCAGCCGATAGGTCTCTTCGCGCACGAGATCCGCCGCGGCGAAGCCGGCCGCGACATCGCCGAGCTCGAAATCGACCTCGCGCTCGACATTGCCGGGCCGCTCCTCATGAAGCTGGATCGCGTCCTCGGCGCGCGCGGCCTCGACGGCGAAATAGGCCGGCAGTTCCTCATAGACGACATCGATCAGATCGAGCGCGCGCCGGGCGGTCGCGACATCGACGGCGGCGACCGCCGCGACCGCCTCGCCGCGGTAGCGCACCCGCTCCTTGGCGAGCGCGTACTCGTTCATCGCGATCGGCAGCACGCCGAAGGCGTCCGCGCAGTCCGCGCCGGTGACCACCGCATGGACGCCCGGCAGCGCCTCGGCAGCGCCGGCGTCGACGCTGACGATCCTGGCGTGCGCAACCGGGCTGCGCAGGATGCGCCCGACGAGCTCGTCCTGGCCGATGAAGTCCGCGGTATAGAGCGCCTTGCCGGAAACCTTCTCCGGGCCGTCGACCAGCGGCATGGGCATGCCGATGGTCCGGATGGGGCCGATCGTCCCGCTCATGCCACCGCCTCCGCCGCCGCGATCTCGCCGGCGGCCGCGCGGATCGCCGCGATGATCTTGATGTAGCCGGTGCATCGGCAGATGTTGGCCGCCATGCCCGAACGGATTGCCGCATCGTTCGGATCCGGGTTCGTCCGCAACAGGCCTTCGGCGGCCATGATCATGCCCGGCGTGCAGAATCCGCACTGGGCGCCGAGTTGCTCGTGAAAGCCGCGCTGGATCGCCGACAGCCGGCCGCTGCGCTCCAACGCTTCGACGGTCTCCACCCGCCGCCCCTGGCAGGCCGCGGCCAAGGTCAGGCAGGAATGGCGCGGCCGGTCGTCGATCAGCACCGTGCAGGCGCCGCACTCGCCGCCGTCACAGCCGATCTTGGCGCCCGTGACGCCCGCGCTCTCGCGCAGATAGTCGACCAGGAGCAAATTGTCCGCGACGACATCGTCGCGGCCCTTCCCGTTCAAGGTCAGGGACAGGACGGTTTTCATGGCTTCCCTCCAGGCGCGCGACCATCGGCCGGCCCGTATTAACCGGCCCGAATTATATGATAAATGCAATCATTTACTTGGTCAACAATTAAAAATACCGTAAACTGCGCCAATGATCGCAACGGCCCGCGCGCCCGCCACGCCCGATAACGTCATGCCCGATAACGTCATGCCCGATAACGTCATGCCCGATAACGTCATGCCCGATAACGTCATGCCCGATAACGTCATGCCCGACAACGCCATGCCCACCGATGCTCAGCCTGGCCGGGAACGGCCGCTCGACCTCGACATCCTTCCCGGGCTTCTGGGCTATCAACTGCGCCGGGCCCAAATCCTGGTCTATGCCGGTTTTTCGGATCGCCTGGCGCGTCACGGCCTGACCCACGGCCAGTTCGGGCTCTTGATCGTCGTCGGCGCCAACCCGGGCTCGTCCCAGACGGCGCTCGCCAATGTGTTCGGCAGCAACCGCTCGGTGATCGTGCGCATGATCGACAAGCTCGAAGGCGCGGGCCTGCTTGGCCGCAAGGCGCAGGAGGGCGACCGCCGGTCGAACGCGATCGTGCTGACCGAGGCGGGCGAGGCGCTGCTGGCGACGCTGCGCGACGCGGTGCGCGCGCATGAGGAGCGCATCGCGGGCCATTTGAGCGCGGACGAGCGCGGCACCCTGATGGGGCTGCTCGCCCGGCTCAACCGGCCGGGTTAGGCCCGGCCGGGTCAGACGATGAGGATCTTCCGTCTCCGGCTCGCCCCGGCCGTGGAAGGCTTCGAGCGGCGCGTCCCGACGGCGGGGGATCCGGGCGCGGCGAGGGGAATGCGGGCGATGACCTTTCCCGGGTCCGCAAGACAGCGATTCGTCGATTGATCGGGCGCGCTCGCCTTGGCGCGTTCGCGGCGGGGTCTCCAGCGACCGCCGGTGTGGTCTTGATGATCCTGGCAAGCGCCTTCCTTGCCGGCATGCACGGCGCGGTCCGCCACGTCTCGGGCGAGCTGCATCCGTTCATCATCGCCTTCTTCCGCAATGTCTTCGGCTTCTGCGTGCTGCTGCCCTGGCTGATGCGCATCGGTATCGTCGCCTTCCGGACCGACCGGTTCGGGCTTCACGCCGCGCGCGGGCTGCTCAATGGCGGCTCGATGCTGTGCTGGTTCACCGGGCTCAGCCTGATCCCGCTGGCCGATGCGACCGCGCTGTCGCTGACCAGCCCGCTGTTTGCGACCTTCGGCGCGGTTCTGGTCCTGGGCGAGCGGATCCGGTTCCATCGGGTCGTGGGCATGGCCGTGGGCGCGGCCGGCGTGATCGTCATCCTGCAGCCGGGATTCGCCGAGATCACGCTGGGGGCCATGCTGGTGGTCGGCTCCGCCGGGTTCGTGTCGGGCTCCAAGCTGATCGCCAAGGATCTCACCCGCACCGATTCGACGACCACGATCGTCGCCTGTCTGACGCTCTTGATGATTCCGGTCACGGCCGCGCCGGCGGGGTTCGTCTGGCAGACCCCGAATCCGGAGCAGCTCGCGATGCTGGCGCTCATCGGCGCGCTGGGGAGCTGCGGGCATCTCTGCTTCGTCCAGGCCTACCGGCTGGCCGATGTCGGTCTGGTCGAGCCGATGGTCCTGTTCCGGCTGGTCTGGGCCTCGCTGCTCGGCTACCTCGCGTTCGCCGAGATTCCCGGGCCGGAGGTCTGGATCGGCGGTGCGATGATCGTCGCCGCGACGACCTATGTCGCCCGGCGGGAATCCCGGGGTGGCGCGAAATCGTGAAGCCCGCCGCGCTTGCCGCTCCACATCCGCCGGGCTAGGGTTGGGGGAATGCCCTGTACCAAAAGGGCCGTGACTTCAAGGAGGACGTGATGTCCATGCGACTTGTCGGCCTGACCGCCTGGGGCATTGCCGCAGGCTGCCTGACGCTCGGCGCGACCGGTGTTTCCGCCAAGGAGTGGAAGCTCACCGCCGGCTCCAGCCATCCGCCGATCATCCCCTGGGTCCAGGTGATCCGCGACCATGTGGTGCCGGAATCCAACCGGATGCTGAAGGAGATGGGCGCAGCGGACACCATCAAGTGGACCCAGGCCTATGCCGGGGCGCTCTACAACTTCAAGAACACTCTCGAGGGCGTCGGCGACGGCCTGGCCGATATCGGCTGGGTCGGCACGCTTTGGGAGCCGGCCAAGATGCCGCTTCAGAACGTCACCTTCTATGCGCCGTTCGCCACCGGCAATGTCCATCATCTGACCGAAATCACCGAGGAGCTGCATCAGAACATCCCGGCGATGGCCAATGCCTGGCGCAAGAACAACGCAGTCTATCTCGGCGCGCAGGTCGCGGACACCTACCACCTCATCACAAAGTTTCCGGTCCGGACGCTGGAAGATCTGCGCGGCAGGAAGCTGTTCGCGCCCGGACCCGCGGCGAACTGGCTCAAGGGGACCGGCGCCACCCCGGTCAATGGCGGGCTGCCGATCTACTACAACGGAATCAAAACGGGCGTCGCCGAAGGCGGCATCCTGATCACCACCGGGATGGTGCCGTTCAAGCTGCACGAGGTCGCGCCCTACGTCACCCGCGTGAACATCGGCGGGCCGATCTCCGGCGCGCTGGCGATGAACCTCGACACCTGGAAGGGCCTGCCGCCGCACATGAAGATGATGTTCCGTTTCCTCGGGCGTGAATACGCCCGCAAGCAGACCGACATCGTCGCGGCGAAGGTGCGCCTGTTCATGCAGATCATGGCCAGGCAGGGCGCGACGATCACCGACTTCCCGGCCGCGGAGCGCCAGAAATGGGTGAACGCGCTGCCCGACCTCGCCGGCGACTGGGTCAAGCGCAACGAGGCCAAGGGCCTGCCCGCCAAGGCAGTGCTGTCGGCCTTCATGGACGGCGTGCGCAAGCGCGACGGCAAGCCGGCGCGCAACTGGGACAAGGGCTCCTGACCACGCGCGCCCCGATGGCCCGATAGTCCGGTGAGCGCCCCGCGGGCGTTTGCCGGACAGACGCGCGAGGCGTCGGCGCTGCAGCGCCTCGCCCACGGCTTCGGTCGCCTGACCGCCGGCATGAACAGCCTGGGCACGTTCTGGGTGTTCTGCCTGATGTTCCTGATCTGCGCGGACATCCTCGGCCGGACCCTGTTCAGCAGCCCGATCCGCGGGACGGCCGAAATCGTCGGCTACTCGATTGTCACCGCGGTTTTCCTGCAATTCGCCAACACGCTCCATGTCGGCCGGTTCACCCGGGCCGAGATCCTGATCGAATGGCTGGAGCGGAACCGCCCGATCGCCGGCCATTCGTTCATGGCGCTGTTCTACGCGCTGGGCGCGTGCGTCTTCGCCATCTTCACCAACGGCAACTGGCCCAAGCTCGTCGACGCCTGGCGCGAGCACGAGATCGCCGGCGTGCCGGGCGACTTCACCTTCGTGATCTGGCCGTTCCTCGGCATCATCGTGCTGGGCGGCGCGGCGACCTGCATCGAGTTCGTGATTCAATTCGCCAACGCGGTCGTCCGCGTGGCGGCCGCCGTCCGCGCCCGCCCCCCCGGAAAGCGCACCGGCTGGCCCGCGATCGTCGCCTTCATCGCGTTCGTCCTGTTTGCCTGTCTGGTCTCCACCGCCGGGCTCTCGAACACCGAGATCGGGCTGCTGTCGATCCTGTGCATGCTGGTCTTCATCTATTGCGGCATGCATATCGGGGTTGCCCTGATCGTGCTGGGCTTCCTTGGCATCTGGCTGATCCGGGGCGATCCGACCTTGGGTATCCGCACGCTGTCCCGGAGCTCCAGCGAATACCTCAACAGCTACTTTTTCGGGGTCGTGCCGCTGTTCGTGCTGATGGGCCTGCTGGTAAGCGTCTCGGACATCGGCAAGGAAACCTTCGAGGTCGCGCGCTGGCTGCTGCGCCGGCTCAAGGGCGGGCTGGGCGTGGCCACCGTCGTCGCCAATGCCGTCTTCGCCTCGATCACCGGCTCCTCGATCGCCTCGGCGGCCGTGTTCACCCGGATCGCGACGCCGGAGATGATGCGCCACGGCTACACCGCACGCTTCTCGGTGGGCGTCGTCGCCGGATCCTCGGTGCTGGGCATGCTGATCCCACCCAGCCTGCTGCTGATCATCTACGGATTCCTGGCCGAGGAATCGGTCGGGCGGCTGTTCCTCGCCGCCGTCGTCCCGGGGCTGATTCTGGCGGCCGCGATGTCGCTCGCCATCGTGCTGATGGCGATCTTCTGGCCCGGCTTCGTCGGCGGCGGACGGGCGGGCGCGGATGAGGACGAGAACATCGCCTCGGCCGCGCTCAAGTTGCTGCCGATTCTCCTCCTTGTCATTCTGGTGCTGGGCGGCATCTACGGCGGGATCTTCACGCCCACCGAGGCCGGGGCGGCCGGCGCCCTGGGCGCGCTGGTCATCGCGCTGGCGCGCAGGCGGCTGACCTGGGCGAGCCTGTGGCAGGCCGTCGTCGAGACCGGCCATGTCACCGTCTCGATCCTGTTCCTGATCCTGGCGGCCCGGATCTACGCCCAGATGCTGACCATGTCCTCGCTGCCGCAGGAGCTGTCGGCGCTGGCGATCGACGCCGATCTCGGCCTCTACGGCTTCATCGCGGTCTATGTGGTCCTGCTGATCCTGATGGGCACGATTCTGGATTCGGTCTCGATCATGGTGATCGCCTTGCCGCTCGCCATCCCGGTGGTCTCGGCGATGGGCGGCGATCTGGTGTGGTTCGGTATCGTCTCGGTGGTCGCGGTCGAGATCGGGCTTCTGACCCCGCCGCTCGGCATCACCTGCTATGTGGTCAAATCGACGCTGAACGATGACCGCATCACGCTCAACCAGATCTTTGCCGGCGCCACGCCCTTCGTCGCGATCATGCTCCTGGTGGTGGTGCTGCTGGTCGCGTTCCCGGAGCTCAGCCTCGTCTTCCTGTGACCGGCCGGCGGGCGCGGCCGCGCGGAGGCCGTCGTTTCCGGACCGAACATGCGGGAGAGTTCCGGCCAACTACGGCGTCAAGGTCGAGGAGAAGAAGCGCCGCCCGGCTGCGGCCGCCGGGTAGGGGGCGGTCATGGCGGGATCCATGGACGGCCGGGTCGGCTTCGTGACCGGTGGCGGCAGCGGCATGGGCCGGGAGACGGCCTTGCGGCTGGCCGCCGCCGGCGCGTCCGTCGCCATCGCCGACCGCAACGAAAACGGCGCGCGCGAGACCGCCGCAGTGATAGAAGCGGCCGGCGGCAAGGCGTCGCCGATCGCGCTCGACGTCAGCGATCCGGCGGCCGTCAACGTCGCCGCCGCCCGCAGCGCGCTCGGGCCGATCGACGCCGCGGTCAACATCGCCGGCATCTACCAGGTGGTCGAAGTCCAGGACATCGCCGACGACGACTGGGCGGCGATGTTCGCCGTCCACGTCACCGGGACCTTCAACGTCTGTCGCGCGGCGCCGCCCGACATGATCGCGGCCAGATCGGGCGCGATTGCAGCGGGACAAAAATCTTTGCGAACGGTCTGGGTGAACGGTCTGGATTTTGGGCCGAAATCCAACCGGAATCGGGCTGGAAATTCGGGCCGGGACCGGCGGCGGGGCGCGCGCGGCTGTCGAGGCGATGGCAAACCGGACGGATCGCCCGGACGGCCCGATCCTCCCAGCGGCGTAGCATGGCGCCGGCGCCGGACATGAGGCTTGTTAGCGACAGAGGGGCTTGACGTGGCCGGAGACCGCTCATCAGAGTCCTTCGGTCTGGAGAGGCTTTTGGTCTGGAGTGCCGCGCGATAGTAGCCGGACCGGCCGAAGCCAAGAAAGGAGAATGAGACATGAAAAATTTCATCGAGACTGTCACCCCCCCCCCCCGCGTGAGGGATAGCAGCGCGGAGTCGACGCGCTGGACCCGGCCGATGATCCGCGAACTGGGCCGCGTCACGGGGACGGAAGCCGGCCCACATTCAGAGCACTCCGAGACTGCTTTTCATAACGTAGAGTCGTAGGATAGCGCGGCGATCAGGCTTGGCGCTACGGGTTCCATGCCGGACAGGCGCCCGACGCCCTGAAGGCCCTCGGCGGACGGACTCCCGAAAGTCTTCCGACCGACGAACGGCCGGCCGGAGCCCTCCCGTCTCACATGTCCTGAACCGGGGCGTTCTCTCGACATTTCCGGGGAGGTTCCGCAATCGTCCTCCCTGCATCAGGCAGGGGCAGGTCAGGGTCGGGCATTCCCGCCGTGTCCGGCGTCTCTCTAATCGGCGCATCCCGGTTCAACGCCAACCCGACCGACGCGAAGCCGGTCACCGTGGACGGCAGCGGCGGCGCATGGACCCTGCGCGATCCGGCCCACGACCTCGCCGGGTTCCTGACGGTCCCCGGCAACGCCTGTTGGCCGGTGCTCGACGAGCCGCTGCGCTCCTCGCTGCCCGCCATCTTCGACGGCGTCGTCGTGGTGACCTGCCCGTCTTCCTCACGGGCGCAGACGGCGCCGGTCGAAGGCGCCGGCTTGAATGTGTGGTACACCGCCGACGGCCGCAGCGCCTCGCCCGGCCTGTTCCGACTGTTCTGATGGCCGATCCGACCCCGCGAAACCGCCCGGATCTACCGCCGTTTAAGCGCCCCTGAAACGCCCCGTAAATCCCCGTTTACGGCCGGTCCAAGCCCCGTCCAAGCCCGGATTCGCAAAGACTTTCGTCTACCCCGCCAAAATCCCCCAACCCCCCGGGTTTCGGGATCTTCCCGGGATCTTCCGGATTCACAAAGACTTTCGCCCCCCTACAGCGATCGTCAACATGTCCTCGCTTCATGCGCTGCGCGGCCAGCGCTGGCCGCGCATTACGCCGCCGCCAAGGCGCGATCATTGGCTTCACCAAGTCGCTCGCCCGCGAGAAGGCGCCGATCGGCATCCGCTGCAACGCTGTCGCGCCGGGGCCGATCGACACCCCGCTGTGGCGCGGCCGGGTTCCGGCCGATCAGATCGAGGCGGTCAGATCGAGGCGGTCGCGGCCAAGCGCTCCGAGGTCATCCCGATGGGCCGGCTCGGCCGGGCCGAGGAAATCGCGCCGATGATCGTCTTCCTGCTGGGCCCGGAAGCGAGCTACATCACCGGCCAGGTGATCGCGCTCGACGGCGGCGAGACAATGGCCTGATCAGGGGCCTGATCAGGCGCCCGAACTCCGCGGGGACGGCCATGCGGGGACGGGCGTCGCCCGCAAATCGTCCGCGTCGGGCCGGTCCCTTCGGATCGCCCCCTTCGGATCGCTGCGGTCGCGACCGCCACATCCGCTCAAATGCTCGCCGGGTCCTCGTCGACATGCAGCGGGGAGAAGCGGACGCCCAGCACTTCCCGCATCCCGACCTTTCCGTCGAGGCCCTTGTCGACGACCATGAGCTGCTGGGCCTCCTCGATGCCGGCGGGGATCACCATCCGCCCGCCGGGCTTGAGCTGGCCAAGCAGCAAAGGAGGCACGAGATCGGGCGCCGCGGCGACCAGGATGCGGTCGAAGGGCGCATGCTCGGGCCAGCCGCGCGAGCCGTCGCCGTGGCGCACCTCAATGTTATCGTAGCCCTCCCCGGCGAGCCTCCGCCGCGCGCCCTCGGCGAGCTCGGCGACGATCTCGATCGTGTAGACCTTCGCCGCCAGCTCGGCCAGCAGCGCGGCGTGATAGCCAAATCCGGTCCCCACCTCGAGCACCACATCGTCTTGTCGGACATCCAGCAGATCGGTCATCACCGCGTTGATGTAGGGCTGGGAGATGGTCTTGCCGTAGCCGATGGGCAGCGGCGAGTCGACATAGGCGAAGCCGCGCAGCTCGACCGGCACGAAGGCGTGCCGAGGCACTTTTCCCATCACCGACATCACCCGGTCGTCCAGGGTTCGACGGCCGATCCGGTCGGCGGTCGCGCACACATGGTCGGCGATCCCGGAGACCATTTCGTGACGGGGGCCGGAAAAATGAAGGTCGTTCATCGGCTCTCCCAGATAGCTTGGGCTGCGCGGGCGCAACCAACCGGCGAGCGAACCCTGGCCATGACCGCGCGGGACCTCTCAGCCTGGGCCGCTCCGCGCCGCCGTCGAGCGTTTCACGACCGAGGCCATTCTACCCACCATCGAGGATATGGCGACAAGAGAGGATATGGCGACAAGAATCGCTGCCTGCCCGTCGACATCGGCGGCCGTCCCAGCCCCCGAATAGCCGCTCGGGCCGCGGCGTGCTAGGCTCACCGCCCTTCGAACGGAGCCGGTGAGCGCGATGCGGATGGTCCTGGTCCTGGCGGCGCTCCGCCTGTCCGCATCCGCCGGCGCACGGGTCGATCCGGCCGCCGCGGGGCGGCCGGGACGGCGCTAGCAGAGGCCGGGGGATGCGGATCGCGATCATGGGGGCCGGCGGGGTCGGCTCGTATCTGGGCGCGCGCCTGGCCGCGTCCGGCGCCGAGACCGTCCTGGTCGGGCGGGGACCGCATCTGCAGGCCATGCGGCGCCACGGTCTGCGGCTCGATAGCCCGCTCGGCGAGATAAGCCTGCCGCGCATCGAGGCGACCGCGGACCCGGCGGAGGCCGGGCCGGCCGACGCGGTGGTGCTGACGGTCAAGCTCTACGATGTCGCGACGGCATGCCGGGCCATCGCGCCGATGCTGGGGCCCGGCGCCGCGGTGATCGGCATCCAGAACGGCGTGGCGATGCCCGACTGGCTGCCTTCGCTGGTCGGCGCCGGGCGGGCGGTGGGCGGGCTGGTCTTCCTCTCCTCTTCGGTTCCCGAGCCCGGACTCGTGCGGCATCTCGGCAGGACGCAGCGTCTGGTGATCGGCGAGATGGACGGACGCGCGAGCGGCCGGCTGGAGCAGTTCCGAGCGGTTTGCGCCGGCGCGGGGATCGACATCGAGGTCAGCGCGGACATCCGCCGCGCCCTTTGGGAAAAGTTCCTGTTCCTCGCCTCGGCCAGCGCCATCGGTTGCCTCGGCCGCCAGCCGATCGGGGCGATCCAGGCCGATGCCGACATCGAGGCGTCCTTCGTCGAGGCGATGACCGAGATCGAGGCGCTGGCGCGCGCCAAAGGCGTCGCGCTGGCCGAGGACATCGTCCCCCGCACGCTGGCGTTCGCGAAGACCTTCGATCCGGCCGCCAAAATGTCGATGCTGGAGGATCTCGAGGCCGGCAGGCGGCTGGAGGTCGAATGGCTGAGCGGCGCGGCGGTCGCGCTGGGCGACGCGCTCGGCATCCCGACCCCGGTACACCGGACTGCCTACGCCTGCCTCAAACACGCCGCAGCGGGAGGCTGACGCATGATTTGTGGAAGCCGATCCGGCCGAGAGGCGCCGGGCCGAGGGGGCGGAAGACTCCGCCGGCCGCAGATCGGAGGCGCGGCATGGCGGCGCGGTAACGCTTTCGCGAGCACGGTTCAATGAGGCGTGCAAAACCCTACGTCTTTGGGACGAAGAAGACGTGGGAGATCGCCCGATGGCCGCCGTTGCCGTCTTGCCTCGCAGCGTCCGACGCCACCGGCGGCTGGCGCGGACCGGCGTCGTCCTTGCGATCGTCGCCGCGGCGGCCCTTGCCTTCGAGATGCTGACCGCGCTGAGCGCCGGAACCTGGCGGATCGTGCCTGCGGGCGAGATGTGGTTCTCGACCGATCCGGGAAGCCTCAACCTGGTTCAGGCCCTCATCCAGCGCTATCTCCATCCCGCGCTCTGGGATCCGGTCATCGCGGGCCTGCTGCAATGGCCTCTGTGGTCCATCCTCGGCGCGCCGGGCGCGGCGCTGATAACCATCTACGGCCCAGCGAGGAAGCCCTGATGCTGTTCAAGCGCAAGCGCGACTGGGATCTGCCCGAGACGGCGGCGACCGGGGAGAAGCATTACATCGACCGGCGGCGGATCCTGGCCGGGCTCGGGCTCGGCGGCGCGATCCTCGCCGCGCCCGCGGTGCTGCGCATGGCCGGCGGCGCCATGAACGAGACCGCTTCCGAGGCGCCGCCCGAGCTCGATCCCTCCGCCGGTCTCTATCCGGCGCCGCGCAACCGGACCTACACCGTCGCCCGTGAGCTGACCGCCGAGAAGGACGCGACGACCTACAATAATTTCTACGAATTCGGCTCGCACAAGAACATCCACCGCACCGCCCGCAAGCTGCCGCTGCGGCCGTGGGAGATCCGCATCGACGGCATGGTCGAGAAGCCGTTCACCATTGGCTTCGACGAGCTGTTGGCGAAAATGCCGCTGGAGGAGCGCGTCTACCGCCATCGCTGCGTCGAAGCCTGGGCGATGACCGTGCCGTGGTCGGGGTTCCCGCTGAAGGCCCTGGTCGATCTCGCCCGCCCGCTGGGCTCGGCGAGGTACTTGGCGATGGAGACGTTCGAGAACGCGGCGGTCGCGCCGGGCCAGAAGCAGGCTTGGTATCCGTGGCCCTATCTCGAGGGCCTGGCGATCGAGGAGGCGACGCACGATCTCGCCTTCATCGCGACCGGCCTCTACGGCAAGCCGATACCGAAGCAGAACGGCGCGCCGCTGCGGCTGGCGGTGCCGTGGAAATACGGCTTCAAGTCGGCCAAGTCGCTGGTCCGCTTCCACTTCACCGAGCGGCGCCCCAAGAGCTTCTGGGAGCGCCTGCAGAGCGCCGAATACGGCTTCTGGGCCAACGTCAACCCTGAGGTGCCGCATCCCCGCTGGAGCCAGGCGCGCGAACGCCTGCTCGGCACCGGCGAGCGCGTCCCCACCCGGATCTACAACGGCTACGGCGCGTTCGTGGCCAGCCTCTACACCGATCGCAAGGGCGAGCGGCTGTTCATGTAGCTGCGGCGCGGAAGACGCGGATTCAGACCGCCTCGCGGATAGCGCGCCAGACGCGCTCCGGGCTCGCCGGCAATTCGATATGGCTCACGCCGAGCGGTGCAAGCGCATCCACGATCGCATTGGCGATCGCCGCCGGCGAGACCGCCGTGCCGCCCTCGCTGCCGGGCTTGACGCCGAGCGGGTTGCTCGGGCTCGGCGTCTCGACCAGCCGCGTGGCGAAGCGCGGCGCCTGATCGGCCCTCGGCAGCGCGTAGTCCATGAAGCTCGCGCTCAGAAGCTGTCCCGATCCAGGATCGTAGACGCAGCGCTCCATCAGCGCCTGGCCGAGCCCCTGGACGACGCCGCCGTGAGTCTGGCCGTCGATCAGCAGAGGATTGATCGCCCGGCCCACATCGTCGACCGCGGAATACCGCAGGATCTCGACCTCGCCCGTCTCGGGGTCGACCGCGACCTCGCAGACATGACAGCCGCTGCCGAAGGCCGCCTCGCGCTGCTCGATCTGGGCGGCCGCCGACAGCGGGCCGGGCGCGACATCCGCAACCTCGAAAAGGCCGATCGACCGGTCGGTGCCGACAACGGTAAACCGGCCCCCGGCGTAGGCGATATCCGCTGCGGCGGCCTCCAGCCTGTCGGCGGCAACCTCACGGCCCTGCGCGATGATCTCATCGGCAGCCTGGCTCAGGATCGTCGCGCCCAGCCGCATCGAGCGCCCGGAATGCGAGCCGCCGCCGACTTTGACGACGTCGGTGTCGCCAGTGATCAACCGCACCGTCTCGAAGGGAACGCCGAGCAGCGAGGCCACCACCTGGCCGAAGGCGGTCTCGTGGCCCTGGCCCGAATCCTGGGTGCCGATCACCACATCGACGCGGCCCTCGGCGGCAACCGTCATCTCGGTACGCTCGTGGGGCGATCCGGTGGCGAGGTCGAGGTAGTTGGCGACGCCGATCCCATGCAGCCGGCCGCGCTCCCGGGACGCCCGCTTTCGGGCTTCGGCGCCCCGCCAGTCGCCGAGCTCGACGGCCGCCTCCATCGCGGCCGGGAAGTCGCCGCTGTCATAGACCAGGCCGAGGCCGTTGGCATGGGGGATCGCCACCGCCGGGACGATATTGCGCCGTCGGATCTCCAGCCGGTCGAGCCCCAGCCTGGCGGCCGCGATGTCGATCAGCCGCTCCATCGCGTAGGTCACTTCGGGCCGACCGGCGCTGCGGTAGGGATAGGTCGGCGGGGTGTTGGACGTCACCGCGCGGGCACGGGCGTAACAGACGCCGACCCGATAGGTCAGCGGGAAGATCTCCACGCCCTTGATCATGGGGATGAACGAGACTCCGTGCGCGCCGATGTTGCTGATATTGGAGATCCGCAAGGCCTCGAACCGGCCATCCGCGGCCAACGCCAGCTCGGCGCGGACCATCAGGTCGCGGGCCTGGAAATCGGACAGGAACATCTCTGTCCGGTCCCCGGTCCACTTGACCGGCCGGCCGATCCGGCGCGCCGCCCACAGCACGATCGCGAACTCCGGATAGAGCGCGTTGCGGGTGCCGTAATTGCCGCCGACATCGTTCGCCGTCACCCGCAGGTCGTCCTCGGGCACGCCGAGGATCGCGGCCAGGTCGATCTTGTGGCGGACCACCCCGCCCGAGCCGGCGTGAAGGTCGTACCGTCCGGACCGCGCGTCGTAGGCCGCGACCGCCGCACGCGGCTCCATCGGCGCCCCGGTGCAGCGCGACAGCGCGGTCTCCAGCCTGACCACGGCGTGGGCGTTCTCGAAGACGCGCGCGACGGCGGCCTCGTCGCCGACGGCGCCGTCGATGCAGATGTTGGAGCCGTGATCGGGCCAGACCAGCGGGCCGGGCTCCAGGGTTTGTCCGGTCGCGGTCACCGTATCGACCGGCCGGTAGCCGACCGCTACCCGTTCTGCACCGTCTCCGGCCGCCGCCGCGGTCTCGGCCAGGACCACCGCCACGGCCTCGCCGACATGGCGGACGCGGGCCGGCGGGATCACCTCGTGGGGCGGCGCGAAGATCGGCGCGCCGTCGGAATTGGGGATCGCGATGTCGGGCGGGCTCGACGGGATGGTGTTGTGGGGGATCGCGGCCAGGCCGTCAGCCGCGGCGTCCCGGCCGGTCAGGACGGCGAGGACGCCCGGCACGGCGAGCGCCGCATCGGTCGCGATGTCGAGAATCTCGGCATGGGCGTGCGGGCTGCGGACCATGACGGCGAAAGCCTGGCCCGGACGGTCGATGTCGTCGCTGAACCGGCCGTGGCCGGTGAGCAGCCGAAAGTCCTCGCTGCGCGGGATCGACCGTCCGATCACAGCAGGAAGTTGCCGACCGGCAGGCCCAGCACCGCGCGGCCGTGCTCGGCGCCGTTGGCGTCCCAGGACACGCCGATATGGCCGCACCCGGCGTGCAGGTCGCGGAAGAAACGCTGCAGCTTGTTGGCGCGATAGTTGCCGCCGCCGCCCGAAGCGTTGTGCAGCAGATCGACCGCCTCACGGCACAGAAGGCAGGCGTAGGAGGCGTCGGCGCGCCAGCGGGTTTTTTCCTCCTCGCTGGGCGCGCCGCCGTCTTCGGCCATGCGATGGCCCTCGCGCGGGCCGTCGCGCAGCAGTTCGCGGGCCGCGCGGATCTTCGCGCCGGCCTCGGCGATCCTGAGCTGTACGGTCGTGTGCTCGGCGATCCGGGCGGCGTTGAAGGTGGCCAGCCGGGTGCGCATTTCCCCGACATAGCTGTCATAGGCGCCGGCGGCAGCGCCGAGGAGCGCGCCGCCGATGATGTGCGGGAACAGGCCAAGGAGCGGCAGGCGGTAGAGCGGGTTGGGATTGACCGCCAAGCCGGGCGTGGGTCCGCCACGCATCTCGTGCGGGCCGAGCGTCATGTAAGAGGGCACGAAGACATCCGTGCACGTCACGTCCTTGGAGCCGGTGCCGGCCAAGCCCATCACGTCCCAGTTGTCGATCACCTCGATCGCGTCCACCGGCAGGACGAAGATCCTCGGGATCGGCTTGTCCCGGCCCTCTTCCGGCGGAACCATGCCGCCCAGCATCACCCACTGCGAAGCGTCGACGCCGCTGGAGAACGGCCAGCGGCCGCTGAGCCGGTAGCCGCCTTCGACCGGCGCGACCTTCCCCGCCGGGTAAACGGTGGACGAGCCGATACGCGCGTCGGGATTCGGCCCCCACACCGCGTCCTGGGCTTCCACCGGCCACATCCCCAGCATCCAGTTGTGCGAGACCAGGTTTACCCACACCCAGCCCGTCGACGCGCAGGCGCGGCCAAGCTGCTCGCCGATGTCGATAAAGACCTCGTAGCGGCCTTCGTAGCCGCCATAGCGCGTCGGTTGCAAGACGCGCCACAGGCCAGCCTCCTGGATGTCGGCGACGGAATCGGGGTGGACCTTGCGGATCTGTTCGGTCTCGTCGGCCCGGCCGGCGATCGCCGGCGCGAGATCGCGGGCACGGCCGACGAGATCCTCGTGCGTGGGTATCGCGGTCTCGTGCGCCGCCATCTGCATGGGCCGGTCCTACTTGCCGTCTTCGCCGAAATAGTTGAGCTCGACGGTGATCCCGTTGGGATCCTCGAGAAAGAGCTGGAAGAGATCCATGCTGGGGACCTGGCGCTCGCGGAACTCGATCCCCATGCCGCGCAGCTTCTTCATCAGGGCCGGCGCGTCCCCGGCGCGGAAGGCGAGGTGATCGACCGCCCCGCCGCCTTCCAGCTCTTCGAGCGCCACCGCGCCGAGATACTCCTCCAGCCCCGACGGGTCGTCCGGGTCGACGCCCACCAGATGAATCACCGCCACGCCATCGGCATAGAGCCAGTTTCCAGGGAACGGGAAGTTCGGCCGGTCGCCGTCCTCCAGCCCCAGAACGTCGACATAGAAGCCGCGCGTCTCCTCGAGCTTCGCCGTCCTGATCGCGCAATGGTCCAGGCTGGTCAGCGCCATGAGTGTTCCCTCCTCAGTCTGGGCCGATGATCGCAAGACCGGGCGCGGCTCGGCAAGGCCCCAATGCGCCAAACCGCTTGACCGCCCGCCCATGCCGGGCCTAGAGCTTCAGGCGTCGAAAGCAGAAGCACAGCGGGGCGGGATGGCGGAGCAAGCTGCACTGAGTCTATTCGACCGGCCGAACTCCTATGTCGGGCGCAGCGCGCCGCGCGAAGCGGCGGGGCGGCACGCGGCGGGCCGCGGACGATTCATCGACGACGTCAGCCTGCCGCGCATGGCCCATGTCGCCTATCTGCGCAGCCCCCATGCCCATGCCCGGATCGAGGCGGTGCGCAGCAACGCGGTTCGCGCCATGCCCGGCGTCGTCGCCGTGGTCACCGGCGCGGAGCTCGCCGGGCGCTGCACGCCCTGGGTGGGGGTGCTGAGCCATCTGCAGGGGCTGAAGTCCGCGCCGCAGCCGGCGATGGCGACCACCGTCGCGCGCTGGCAGGGCGAGCCGGTGGCCGCGGTCGTGGCCGAGAGCCGGGCGGTCGCCGAGGACGCCGCCGCCCTGGTCGAGATCGACTACGCGCCGCTGGCCCCGGTGGTCGACGCGGAAGCCGCGCTCGCTCCCGGCGCGGCGCCGATCCATGCCGAGCTCGGCGACAACCTCGCCTGGGAGCGCAAGGTCGATGTCGGCGCGACCGAAGAGGCCTTTGCCAGGGCGGCCCATGTGGTGGAGGCCTCCTTCGGCTTCGGCCGTCATACCGGGGTCTGCCTGGAGCCCCGGGCGGTGCTGGCGAGCTTCGATCCCGGCGACGGAAGGCTGACGGTCTGGCACGGCACGCAGTGCCCGCACATGATCCAGTACATCCTCGCCAAACACCTGGATCTGCCGGAGGACATGGTGCGGGTCATCAGCCCCGACATCGGCGGCTCGTTCGGCATCAAGGTACACACCTACGGCGATGAGATCGCGACGGCGGCGATAAGCGTCATGCTGCGCCGGCCGGTCAAGTTCATCGCCGACCGTCTGGAGTCCTTCGTCTCGGACATCCACGCGCGCGACCATCGGGTCGAGGGGCGCATCGCGATCGCCGCGGACGGCGAGATCCTGGCCTTCGATATCGACGATCTGACCGGGATCGGCCCGTACTCGATGTACCCGCGCACGAGCGCCATCGAGACCAACCAGATCCTCAACCTTGTCGGATCGCAATACGCCCATGCCAACTATCGAGCGCGCGGCCGGGTGGCGTTCCAGAACAAGGCGATGATGTGCCAGTACCGCGCCGTCGGCCATCCGATCGCCTGTTCGGTGACCGAGGGGCTGGTCGACCTCGCCGCCGAGGCTGCCGGGATCGACCCGTTCGCCATCCGCCGACGCAACATGGTCGCCGATGACGCCCATCCCAGCGGGTCGGCCTCGGGGCTCCGGTTCGAGTGCCTGTCGCACCAGGCCTCGCTCGACAAGCTCGAGCGGATGATGGGCTATGACGCCCTGCGCGCCGAGCAGAAGGCGCTGCTGGAAAAAGGGGTCTACCGGGGCATCGGGGTTGCGACCTTCATCGAGGTGACCAACCCGAGCCCGATGTTCTACGGCGTCGGCGGGGCGCATATCTCGGCGCAGGACGGCTGCACGGTGCGGCTGGAGGCCGGCGGGACGGTGACGGCCTCGACCGGGGTGACCGAGCAGGGCCAGGGCGCCGAGGCGGTGGTGGGCCAAGTCGTCGCCACCGGGCTCGGCGTGCCGCTGGAGAAGGTCCGGGTGATCACCGGCGATACAGATCACACGCCCTATGGCGGCGGGACCTGGGCCTCGCGCGCGGCCGGGATCGGCGGCGAGGCAGCGTGGCAGGCGGCCCGCGCGCTGCGGGCCAACGTCCTGGAGACCGCCGGCATCCTGCTGCAGACCCAACCCGGGGACCTCGATATCCGCGACGGCGCCGTGGTCGATGCGGCGAGCGGGACGCCGCGCCTGGAGCTGTCCGACATCGCCCGCACCGCGTTCTACCGCGGCAACGATCTGCCCAACGACCATCAGCCGGAGCTGGTGGCGACCCGCCATTACCGGGTCACGGACTATCCGTTCGTCTTCACGAACGGCGTCCAGGCGGCCTGGGTCGAGGTCGATACCGGGACCGGGGAGATCAGGCTCCTCAAGCACTGGGCGGTCGAGGACTGCGGCCGGATGATCAACCCGCAGCTCGTCGACGAGCAGGTTCGCGGCGGCGTGATCCAGGGCATCGGCGCGGCGCTTTGGGAACACTGCGTCTATGACGACGCCGGCCAGATGCTGACCGGGACCATGGCCGATTACCTGGTCCCGCAGTTCCCGGAGACGCCCGATATCGAGGTCGCCCATATCGAGACCCCGACGGCGCTGTCGGAGCTCGGCGCCAAGGGCGCCGGCGAGGCGGGCGCCGCCGGCGCCGCGGCCGCGGTGGTCAATGCCGTCAACGACGCGATCCGGCCGCTCGGCGCCAGGATCACCGATATTCCGCTGTCGCCCGATCGGGTTCTTGCGGCTCTGCGGACGGGATAAACCGGGGGCGCCTCGCGTCGCGACGGTGCAAAGGCGACGGCGCAGACGCGGCGGTGGCGCCTGCGTTCGGGCAATGCGATGATCCGCGCGGCAAGGCGGCCGGCAGCGTAAAGGGTGCTCGGGCATGAACACGATCGGCACGGAATTCGTCGCAGGGACGCCGCGCATTGCGGTCAACGTCGCGGGCGCCGGCCCGCTGGTCGTCTTCCTGCACGGTATCGGCGGCAACAAATCCCACTGGGACCCGCAGCTACCGGCCTTCGCCGGGCACTTCACGGCAGTCGCCTGGGATGCCCGGGGCTACGGCGAGTCGGAGGATTACGAGGGCGAACTCGACTTCGGCGATTTCAGCGCCGACCTGCTGCGGCTGCTCGATCACTTCGGCGCCAGGCGCGCGCATGTCTGCGGCCTGTCGATGGGCGGGCGTATCGCCCAGGATTTCTGTCATTTCCATCCCGGGCGCGTGGCGTCCCTGGTGCTGTGCGACACCTTTGCCGGCGAGGACTCGGATGACCCGCGCGCCCGCCGCAGCGAGTCGGCAGACGAGTTCGTCGCCTCGCGCATCCAGCCCTATCTCGACGGCGCCGATCCGGCCGAGCGCGCGCCCAAGGCGGCCGGCCAAGTGCTCGGCCCGAACCGGTCGGAAGAAGCATTCACGCGCGCCGTCGCCGCCCACGCCGCGCTCCACGTCGAGTCCTACATCAAGACCGTGCGCGCCTCGGCCGGCTGGAGCCGCGCCCACGCGCTGGCGGACATTTCCGTGCCGGTGCTTCTGGTCTTCGGCGACCGGGACCCGCTGACCCCGCCCCGGGTCGGCGAATACATGCGCGGGAAGATTGCGCACGCAAGGCTCGAGATCATCGAGGACTCCGGCCACCTGTCGAATCTGGAGCAGCCCGAGGCGTTCAACCGGGTGGTGCTACCGTTCCTCATGGAGAACCGCTGAGCCGGTTTGCATCGCTGGCGGACTCGAACATTGTCGGGGATTCAGTTGGAGGCTTCGCGCGGTTCGACACCGAAAGCCGGACCGGGTCCGGCCGACCGCTGGTCGGTGGGGGACTACGCCGCCGCCAGGCGGATTCTCGAAGAGAACCGGGAGACGATCCGGGCGTTGCATCGCCGCGCACCGCGGTGTAACAGATTGCGCCGGTGCTAACGCGAAACGATGCTGACGATGAGTGACGAGACGACTTCGAGCGCAAAACCTTCCACGTCCCCCGAAAAATCCTCCGATAAGACGGCTTCGAGCCCGCCCTCGGAGTCTTCCTCCGGTTCCGGGCCGGGCGGCGACGCCGGCAGGTCGAGCCGCGAATCCGTAGGGGGCGCGACGGCGGTTCATTACGGCTATTTCAGCAACATCAAGACCCCGGAATACCGTTCGGGCTGGGACGATATCTGGGGAAAGAAGAAGCCGCGCGGCGACAACGGCGCCGCCGCGCAGGCACGGCCGAAGTCGAAGCCGACCCGGACGGTCCGGCCCAAGGAGCCGGTCATCCTCAGCCTGAGCTTCGATGACCTGCCGGAGGAGGCGCGTCTAACGCTCGTCGAGACCGCGCGCGCCAAGCTCAGGAAGTCGCGCCTCAACTACGACCGCCGCGACGAGGCGGGTGCGGTCTCCTGGCGGATCGAGTGCGAGGTCCGGCGCTAAACCGGCCGCATCGCGCAGCCCGTACATCACCGTCCCGGGGGCAGCCGAATACCCTGGCGCCGGATACCCTCGCTCGGCGGCGGCGTTCACGTCCGAATCGAGGCGGCCTTATCGGCCCCGGGGAGGCCGCGGACAGGGGTGCGCCCTGGGAGCCGCAGAGCGAAGGGATGACGAGATGCGGGGGCTGATCATAGCGGGGGAAGGGAAGGAGCGGCGGCTCGAAATCGCGGAGGATCTGCCGGCGCCGATGGCGGCGCCCGGGCAATTGCTCGTCAGGGTGCAGGCCGCCGGGCTCAACCGGGCCGATCTCCTGATGAACCCGCGGCACCGGGGCGAGGCGGCAGGCTCCGGCCCGCCGGTTGCGGGCAACGAGTTCGCCGGCGAGGTGGCCGGACTCGGCGAGGGGGTCTCCCGGTTCGCGCTGAACGAGCGCGTGATGGGGTTCGGCGGATCGGCATTTGCCGAATACGTGGTCCTCGACGCCCGCCATGCGCTGCGGATGCCCGACGGCATGGATTTCGAGACCGCGGCGAGCTATCCGACGGCGCTGTTGACCATGCACGATGCGATCGTGACCAATGGCCGGCTCGTGCCGGACGAGACCGTGCTGATCCAGGGCGCGGGCTCGGGCGTCGGCATCCTGGGTCTCCAAATCGCCAAGGCCAAGGGCGCACGGCTGGCGATCGCCGCCTCGCGCTCCGATGAGCGGCTCGCGGCGCTCGCCCGGCATGGCGCGGATGCCGGCATAAATATTTCGGCGGACGCCTGGCCGGAGGAAGTCCGCGCGCTCACCGACGGCAAAGGTGTCGATCTGATCGTCGACATGGTTTCGGGGGCCACCGTGAACCCCTCGATGCGGGCCGCGGCGATTCGCGGGCGGATCGTCAATGTCGGCCGGCTCGGCGGCATGACGGGGAGTTTCGATTTCAACCTGCATGCGCTCCGGCGGATCGAGTACATCGGCGTAACCTTCCGGACCCGAACGGACGATGAGATCGCCGGGATCGTCGCCCGCGCGGAGACCGATCTCGGGCCGCTGGTCGCCAGGGGCGAGATCGGCATCCCGATCCACGCGCGATATTCCCTGGAACGGACCGCCGATGCCTATGCCGCGATGCGCAAGGACGCCCATATCGGCAAGATCGTGATCACGCTCTGATCCGCCGGCCGCCGAATCTCCGGTTCCGATCGCGCTGCCGGCGTCGATCGAGGTCTTGCGGGGCGGGTTCCGCTCTCTGAGCAAGACCGCAGTCACCGGCCGGGTCCATCCTCATGACGACCTGTTCCGGTTCACGCCGGCCGCGGCGTGCTGGACTGGGCGGCGATGGGGCTTATTCTGATCGGCGTCTTCCTGGAACCTGTGGCGCGGTTGAGCGCCTCGCGCGAGAGGGACGCAGATGCCTTCGCCCCTGCCCGAATCCCGCGAGCGGATCGAGAAAATTCAGTCCGAGCGCAAGCGGATCGCTTTCGAGCGCGCACTCCGCGCGCCGTGGTATCGCGAGCGCCTCGGCGGCATCGATCCCGGCCGTCTGGACGACCCGGAAATTTGGCAGAAGATCCCGGTGCTCGACAAGGACACGCTGCGCCAGTACGACCACGCGGGCTTCATGGACAATTTCAACGTCGCGCCAGTCGACGATATCTCGGAGTACTGGCGCTCGGGCGGCGCCACCGGCAGGCCGGTCTTCTATCCCCGGACCTTCGATGACGTGCGCTACGGGCTGTTGTCCTGGGGCCGGTCGTTTCCGGCGATCGGCATCGGCAAGGGCGATCTGTGCCACATCTCGTTTCCGATCGGAATCCACCCGGCGGGTCAGATCTGGGCGCGCAGCGCGTACGAATTCGGGGTGGGCATGAACTGGGCCGGCGCCGGCAACGCGACGCCGTCGGCCGGTCAGCTCGAGCTCGTCCGAACGCTCGGCGCCACCGTCCTGATTGCCATGCCGAGCTTCGCGCTGCATCTCGCCAACCTCGCCGAGGCCGAGGGCATCGATCTCGCCGACGGCCCGGTGCGCAAGGTCGTCTGTTCGGCCGAGCCGCTCTCGGCCGCCAAGCGCGCGAAGATCGGCCGGGCTTGGGGGGCGGAGGTCTACGATGTCTTCGGCATGTCCGAGGCCGGGCTGATGGGCGCCGAGGGCGACCGCCACGACGGCATCCACATCTGGACCGACATGTTCCACATCGAGGTGATCGACCCCGACACCGGCCGGCAACTTCCGCCGGGCGAAGTCGGGGCGTTCTGCGTCACCCCGCTATGGACCGGCCACGCGACGCCCTTCCTGCGCTGGAACTCCGGAGACATCGTGAGTTATGCCGAGCGCGGCGAAAGCGGCGGGCCGTATGCGGGCCTCTTCCCGATGATCCGCCATGCCCACCGCACAACCGGCTTCTTCAAGATCCGCGGGGTCAACGTCAACCACACGGAGTTCGAGGACTTCATGTTCGCCGACGCCACGGTGAGCGACTTCCAGGCGGTGCTGGAGACCGATGCCGATGCGCTGGAGACTTTAGTGGTGCGCATCGAAGTTCGCCGCAGCGAGGACACGGCGGCGACCTCGGACGCCCTGTCGGCGCGGGTCCGGCGGGCCTTCGAGGTCACCCCGCGGATCGAGGCGCTGCCGCCGGGCGCGCTCGCCAAGGAGTTCGAGTCCTCCATCAAGGCGCCGCGCTTCGTCGATCGCCGCGAGTGAAACCCCTGCCATCCGCTCCATTTGTGTTTTGTCGCGCTGTCCGCAATAGTTGGGTCGCCCCCTGCCCTGCGGGCGGCCGACAGTCGCGATTCGAGGGACGATGAGCGGTATAGAGCACGCGAACGGACACAAGCCGCTGGCGCTGTCCCATCTGGTCGATCCCAGCTTCGCCAGTGTCAGCCGGGCGGACCCGGCCGAGTACGATTTCGATCTCGCGGCGGTGCTGCGTGCGGTGGTCCAGCTCCGTTCAGTCGCGCCGGAGGACGCGTTCAGCTCCTCCTATCTCGGCGCCGAGCGTGAGGGCAACGCCATCCTGGTCGGCGCGGACGGCCTGTACCTGACCATCGGCTACCTGATCAACGAGGCGGAGCACATCCTGCTGGGCTCCGAAGACACCGAAGTCACCGCGGCCCAGGTGCTGGCCTACGACTACGCGTCCGGCTTCGGCTTGCTGCGCGCGACCTCCTCGCTCGGTGCGGCGCCGATCGAGCTGGGCGATTCCTCGACCGTGCGCGAGAAGTCCTGGCAGATCGCGGCCGCGCGCGGCGGGGTCGGCCAGGCAATCAAGGCCGAAGTGGTCTCGAAGCGGGAGTTTGCCGGCTACTGGGAGTACCTGCTCGACGAGGCGATCTTCACCGCCCCGCCGCACGCGCATTGGAGCGGCGCCGCGCTGATCGATAGTTCGTCGGGCCGGCTGGTCGGGCTGGGCTCGCTGTTCGTCCAGGACGCCGCACTCCACGATGGGCCGTCGGCCGGCAACATGTTCATTCCGATCGATCTCTACAAGGAAATCATCGACGACCTGCTGACCCACGGCCGCCAGCCGGGCCCGGTGCGGCCGTGGCTGGGGATCTACAGCGTCCAGGCGCTCGGCCGGGTGCTGATCAGCTCGCTCTCCCAGCGCGGTCCGGCGGCGGAGGCCGGGATCGAGCCGGGCGATGTCGTGCTGGCGGTCAACGACGGCGAGGTCGGCTCCATCGCCGAGATGTATCGCCGGATCTGGCAGGCCGGACCGGCGGGGGCGACCATCGAACTGAGGCTGCAGCGCGACGCCGACGTGGTGCACATCGCCGTGGTCTCGGCCAACCGCGAATCCCTGATGAAAAATCCCAGCCGGCACTGACGGCGGCGGCCGGTCCGGGTTAAGCTGTCCCCCTGCCAAAGCCGACAGGGGGAGCAGCCATGCCGAGCGAGCAGCCGGTCACATTCGTCTCCGAAGGACTCACGCTCTCGGGCGTCGTGCATCTCCCGGACGGGCTGGCGGCCGGCGAGCGGCGGCCGGCGTTCCTGGTCCTGCATGGGTTCGGCTCCAACAAGGCCTCCAACAACTGTCTCGGGCCGTGCAAGATGCTGACCGGGATGGGCTATGTGACCATGCGCTTCGACATGCGCGGCTGCGGCGACAGCCAGGGCGAGTTCGGCCGGATCATCTGCCTCGAGCAGGTCGAGGACACCAAGGCGGCGCATGCTTTCCTCGCCACCCAGCCGGAGGTCGACCCCGACCGCATCGGCGCGCTGGGCTCGAGCTTCGGGGCCGCGGTCTCGGTCTATGCCGCCGGCGTCCACGACGAGATCGCCGCCGTCGTCTCGTCCGGCGGCTGGGGCGACGGCGAGCGCAAGTTCCGCGGCCAGCACCCGGGCCCGGAGGCCTGGGAGAAGTTTACCTCGATGCTTGAGGAGGGTCGCCGCCGCCGCGAGAAAACCGGCGACTCGCTGATGGTGCCGCGCTACGACATCGTGCCGATACCCCCGCATTTGCGCAACAATCTCGCGGCCAACTCGGTCCAGGAATTCCCGGCCGAAACGGCACAGTCCATGTTCGATTTCCGCGCCGACGATGTGGTCGGAAACATCGCACCGCGGCCGCTGCTGCTGCTGCACAGCTCAGAGGATTCGGTGACGCCGACCGAGCAGTCGATCGAGATGTTCAAGCGCGCGGGCCAGCCGGCCGATCTGCACCTGACCGCCGATACCGACCATTTCATGTTCGCCGAGGACAATGTCCGGGTCCACCGCATCGTCGAGGACTGGCTCGCCAAGTTTTTCCCCGTGGGCGGCTGAGGAGGCCGGCGAGCGGACTGGCGCCGACTAGCGGGACGATATGATTTCAGTACGATAGAGAAATTCTGCACGGGATTCTTCCGTTTCGTCTTTACCTCCGGGAGTCAGACCATGACGCCATCGACCACGATGCCATCGATCAAGAGCCTGCATCACTGGGCCTGTCGGTGCCGGAATGCCGAGGAGACGCGGCATTTCTACGAGGACGTGCTGGGGCTGCCGCTGGCCCATGTGATCAGCGAGGACCATGTACCGAGCACCGGGGAGTATTCGCCCTATCTCCACATCTTCTTCGAGATGGCCGACGGCTCCTATGTCGCCTTCTTCGACCTCGGCGACGGCGAGGGGACGGCCCGCGATCCGCGAACGCCGCGCTGGGTCAACCATCTCGCGCTCGAGGTCGCCGACGAAGCGGCGCTGATCGCGGCCAAAGAGCGGCTCGAGGCCGAGGGCGTGGACGTGCTCGGCATCACCGACCACGGCTTCGTCAAGTCGATCTATTTCTTCGATCCCAATGACATCCGGCTTGAGCTGACGTGCCGGATCGCCGGTGGGGACGAGCTGGCGCGGAAGGCAGGCGAGGCGCACGCCCGGCTGGCCGAGTGGAACCGGCGCCAGGGACGCATCGCAGCAGAATAGGCCGCGCGCGATGAGCACGCCGGAACTCGTCGTCCTCGACGTCAAACCGGGCGGGGCGATGGAAAGCCAGTCCGGTCTGATGATGAAGTGGCCGCGAATCTACGGCGCGCTCGCGCGGGCGCGGGACAGCCGGGTCGCGGCGATCGTCATCCACCCGACCAGCAACTTCATGGGGCACTATCTGATGCCCCGTCTGCCGGTGGCCGGCGTCAGCCTGCTCGGGCTGAATACCCGCTATCTCGGCAACGACTCGATGCTGCTGTTCGAACGGGTGATCCAGGATCTCGGCGCGGGCGTCCGGTTCCTGCGCGAGGAGGGCTACGAAAAGATAGTGCTGCTGGGCAATTCCGGCGGCGCCTCGACGGTCGCGCTTTACCAGGCCGAGGCCGAGGGGCTGACGATCTCGGATACCCCGGCCGGCGATCCGGTCAGGATCGCGCCGGAGGACCTGCCGCCAGCCGACGGCATCGCCCTGTTCGGCGCGCACCCGGGGCGCATGCACATCATGGCCGCCTGGATCGACGGCTCGGTCGTCGCCGAAGACGATCCGCTCTCGGCCGATCCCGCGCTCGACATCTACGACCCGGCCCACGGCCCGCCGTTCCCGGCGGCGTTCGTCGCCGCGGTTCGTGCCGCCCAGAAAGACCGCATCGCACGCATCACTGGGCGCGCCCGGGCGCGGCTGCGCCATCTGCGCGGCTTGGCGGGCGGCCCGCGCGACGAGGCGTTCCTGGTCTACCGCACGATGGCCGATCCCCGGGTCGTCGATCTCGCGCTCGATCCCAACGACCGGCCGCCCGAGTCGATCTGGGGCGAGCCCAAGGCGATCAACTACGGCGCCAACAACATCGGGCGCTTCACCACGCTGTGCTCCTGGCTCAGCCAGTGGTCGCCGGCCTCACGCGCCGATGGTCCGGCATGTCTCGCGCGGACCACGGCGCCGGTGCTCAACATCGAACTTTCGGCCGACTCCGCGGTCTTCCCGGGCGACATCGCCCTGTGGTCGGAGGCCGCCGGCGCGCGCGAGACCTACCGCAAGATCGCCGGCGCCACCCATTACATGGACGGCCAGCCCGAACTCCTGGCCGAGCTGGTCGCAACCATCGCGGACTGGGCCCGGGCTCTTTCCTGATCCGTCGCGGCCGGCCACTCAGGCGCGGTCTGCGGGCAGCACCGCCGTCATCCGGTCGATCCAGGCACCGTCGGCGCCCAGGGTCCGGAGCTCCCCGGCGGCTTCGGTCCTGGTCTGGGTGACCAGCGGGATCACCGCCGGGTCTTCCCCATCCTGCGGCTGGCAGCACGCTTCGAGCCGGATTCCGTTGGGGTCGAGAAAGTAGACCGAGACCATGCCGGGCATGATGTCGACCGGCCCATCGAAGGGCACGCCATGCTCGGCCAGCCGCTTCTGGATCGCCTCGAACCGGGAAACGGTGACCGCGAAGGCGACATGCTGCATCCCGCCGATCGCATCGCGGTCGGAGTTCGGCTTCTCGCCCTCCGGGATCTCGAAAAAGGCGAGCAGGCTGTCGTTGCCCATGTCGAAGAAGTAGTGCCGGATGCATTCATAGGGCGGGTTGCCGCGGTTGCCCGGCCCGACGCCGACGCCCTCGGGCACCTTCATCGCATGGACCAGCGGCATGCCGAGGACATCGACGTAGAACTCCGTCGTCGTTTTCATGTCCTCGGTCGTCAGCGCCAGATGGTGGACGCCGCGGGTTGCGATATCGTAAGCACCGGCGCGGTCCGGCGCCGGTCTGCCGGAATCGGCCATTGCGGGATCCTTCCTCGACCTTGGCTGCCGGCCCGGACTGTAGCACCGCGCCGGGGACCCGGAAAAGGGGACGCAAGGACGGACGGCCGTATCGGGCGCGAGCCTTGACGGTCAGGCCATCGGAGACGGTCGGCGGCCCCGGAGCGCCCGGAGCACCCGTTCGGGCGTCATCGGCAGGCGCTTGAGGCGGATCCCCGTCGCATGCGCGACGGCGTTCGAGATCGCCGGCGCGATGCCGACGATCGGCGGCTCGCCGACCCCCTTGGCGCCAAACGGGCCGTCTTCGTCGGGGTCTTCGACCAGTATGGCCTCGATCTCCGGCGGGACGTCCATGGCGCCGGGGATCTTGTAGTCCATGAAAGACGGGTTCGCGAGCCGGCCGGAATCCCAGACCATCTCCTCGTAAAGCGCATAGCCCAGTCCCTGGACGACGCCGCCCTGGATCTGGCCCTCGACCGCCATCGGGTTGATGGCCTTGCCGATGTCGTGCGCCGACCAGATCCTGAGCGGCGTGATGCGGCCGGTCGCCTCGTCGATCTCGACCTCAACGGCCTGGGCCGCGAAGATCCAGGCGCCAACTTTGCCGAACGGGAACCCCTTGAGGAACCCGCGCTTGGGATCGAAGTCCGGGCCGTCATAGGCCAGCGAATCGGCGCCGATCACCGGCCCGCCTGCGACCCAGTGGGAAAAGCCGGAGATGTCGCGGAACCGGACCTCGGCGTCGGGCACGCCGGCGATGCCGATGCGCCCGCCGGGGCGGAGTTCGAGGTCCTCCTCGGCGCATTCCATCATCATCGCCGCGCGCTGCTTGAGCTTGCCGACGACCTCCTCGGCCGCCTTCACCACGGCCCGCCCGGCCATGTAGGTCACCCGGCTGGCCGTGGTCCCCCAGTTGTAGGGCGAGCCGTCGGTGTCCGGCGTCGCTACGCTCACGTCCTCGACATCCAGCCCCAGCGCCTCGGCGCAGATCTGCACCAGGACGGTATCGGAGCCCTGGCCGTTATCGACCGCCCCGGTGTTCAGCACCGCCGTGCCGTCCTCGAGGATACGGATGATCGCGCCCGAGGTCAGCACGCCCGAAATATGCGGCACGCAGGCGATGCCGACGCCGCGCCTGGCGCCCGAGTCGTTTGCGCCGGCCTTGCGGCGGTTCTCCCAATCCGAAGCCGTGCGCACCCGTTCCAGGCATTCGCCGATCCCGGCCTTGTTGAGCGCCAGCCCGATCATCCATTCCGACTGCGGCTTGACGACGTTCTTCAGCCGCAGTTCGATCGGGTCCATGCCGAGCCGGTCGGCGATCTCGTCGATCTGGGTCTCGCCGGCGATTGCGACCTGCGGGCCGCCGAAGCCGCGGAAGGCGCCGGCGCGCAGCTTGTTGGTGTAGACCGGCCGCGATTGGATCGAGACGTTCTCGATATAGTAGGGCCCGCGGCAGAACAAGGCCGCGATCCCGGCCACGCCCGGGCTGTCGTCGCTATAGGCGCCGGCGTCGAGCACGATCCTGACCTCGCGCGCGAGCAGCGCGCCGTCGGCGGCGGCCCCGGTCTTCATCCACACCTTGCCGGGATGACGCGAGCGGATCATCTCGAAATCCTGCTCGCGGCTCAGCGTGACCTTGACCGGCCGGCCGGTGGCGCGGGCCAGCGCCGCGGCGATCGGCTGGACGGTCGGCTCCATCTTGCCGCCGAAGGCGCCGCCCACCTGCGGGGTCACGCAGCGGACCTTCGACATCGGGATGCCGAGCGAATCGGCGACGAAGGCCTGGACGTGAAAGACCGACTGGTTCGACGACCAGATCGTGATCTTGCCGTTGCTGTCGATCTCGGCCAGGGCCGAGCAGGGCTCCATGTAGGAGTGGGCCTGGGCCTGGGTCTCGTAGGCGCCTTCGACCACCGCGGCGCATTGCTCCCAGGCCGCGGCGACGTCGCCTTCGACGATCTCGATGACCGCCATCGTGTTGGGCGCGTTCTCGGCCTCGAAGGTCTTTATGTAGTCGGCGAAACCCTCGTGCAGAATCGGGGCGCCGTCGGCCGTTGCCGCCTCGGGGGTGAAGACCGCCGGCAGCTCCTCATAGGAGATGTCGATGAGGCTTACCGCCTTCCTCGCGGTCTCCGGATCTGTGGCGGCGACGGCGGCGACCGGCTCGCCCATGTACCGGACTTTGCCCAACGCAAGCGCGGTCTCGTCCTTGATGAAGGCGCCGATCCGGCGCCCGCCTATATCCTCGCCGGTGATCACCGCCTCGACGCCGTCGAGCGCCCGCGCGGCGGCGAGATCGTAGCCGGTGATCCTCGCATGGGCATACGGGCTCGGCACGATCACGCCGACCAGCATGTCCGGCCGGCCCATGTCGTCGCAATAGACCGCCTTGCCGGTGATCTTGTCGCCGGTTTCGAGCCGCGGGATGCCGCGGCCGACGGGTCCTTGCCGGTCGTTCATGACGGCCCTCCCATACTCGACGCGCGCACCGCCTCGATCACTTTCACATAGCCGGAGCAGCGGCACAGATTGCCCGACAGGCCGTCGCGGATCTCTTCCTCGGTCGGCTGCGGCGTGCGGTCGAGCAGGGCGGTCGCGGCGACGATCATGCCGGGCATACAGAACCCGCACTGGACCGCGCCGTGGTCGAGGAAGGCCTGCTGGACCGTCGACAGCGATCCGGCCCGGCCCAGCCCTTCGATAGTGGTGATCTCCCGGCCCGCGGCATTGGCGGCCAGCGTCAGGCAGCCACGTGCGACCTCGCCGTCGATCAGCACCGAGCAGGCGCCGCAGACCCCCTGGTTGCAGCCGCGCTTGGCGCCGGTGAGCGAGACCTGCTCGCGCAGAACCTGCAGCAGCGTGTGCCAGGGCTGGACGAACATCTGACGCGCCCGGCCGTTGACGTTCAGCGTGATCGGGATGGCCTCGCTCATCGTCCGACTCCATCGCCCGCGCGGGCCTTCGCGATCGCGCGGGCGAGCAGAGGGGCAATCAGCATCATCCGATACTCGCCCGAACCGCGCATGTCGTCGACCGGATCGCACCCCTCGGCGATCGTCGCCGCGGCCTCTTCGATCGCCGCCTCGTCGAGCGTGGACCCGTTGAGTCGGTTCTCCGCCGCGGCCACCCGCACCGGGGTCGGCCCGCAGCTTCCCACCGCGATGCGGATCGCGCCGCAGCGATCGCTGTCCATGGCGAGGACGGCGGCGACCGAAACCGTGGCGAAATCGCCTTCGACCCTGGCGAATTTCTCGTAGCCGCCCGATGCGCCGAGCGGCGAGGGTGGCAGGGTGACCGCGGTAATCAGCTCGCCCGGCTCGAGTGCGACCTCGAAATAGTCGACGAAGAAATCCTCCGCCGCGATCGTCCGCTCCCCTTCGGGCCCCGCGACCTCGATGGACGCATCGAGCGCCACCAGCGCGCCGGGATAGTCCGCCGCCGGATCGCCGTGGCCGATCGAACCGCCGATGGTCCCCATGTTGCGGATCGCCGGATGGCCGATCGCCCGCGCGGTCTGGCGCAGCAGCCCGTGGGCTCCGGACAGCCCCGCAGCGGTCGCGACCGCATGGTGCGCGGTCATCGCGCCGATATGGAGCCCGCCGTCGGGCCGCGGCGCGATGCCTTTGAGCCCGGGGATGTGGCGCAAGCTCACCAGCGCCGAAGGCATGACCAGATCGGCGTTCATCATCGCAACCAGAGTCGCCCCGCCGGCCAGGCAGCGCGCGTCCTCGTCGGCGGCGAGCAGGGCGACCGCGTCTGCGACCGTCCTCGGGTCGTGAAACTCCATCCGATGCGCCTTCCTGACCCCTTGATCTGCGCGGAGTATGTCCGATGGCCGATCCGGTCGCAATCGCGCCGGCAGTCGGTTAGTGTGGACAAACCGCTGTTGCGAAGGGGATTTGCGTCGATGCCGATGGCCGCCGTCATCCACGAAAAGGGCACGCCCGATGTCTTCCGCTGGGAGGAGGTCGCAGTCCCCGACCCGGGCCCGGGCGAGGTCCGGCTGCGCAACGAGGCGGTCGGCGTGAACTATGTCGACACCTATCACCGGCGCGGAATGCCGCACCCCTGGCCGACGCCCGACCTTCCTCTGGTGCTGGGGTTCGAGGGCGCCGGCGTGGTGACTCAGACCGGCCCCGGCGTCACGGAGTTCAAGCCCGGCGACCGGGTCGGCTACGCCATGCCGCCGCACGGCGCCTACAGCCAGGAACGGGTCTATCCGGCCGACAAGCTGCTGGCGCTGCCCGACGGAATCGATGCGCGGACCGTCGCGGCGCTGATGCTCAAGGGGCTGACCGCGCAGTACCTTTTGCGGCGGACCCACCGGGTCGCGCCGGGCGAGACGATCCTGGTGCACGCCGCGGCCGGTGGGATGGGCCAGATCCTGTGCCAGTGGGGCAAGCATCTGGGTGCGACGGTCATCGGCACCGTCAGCAGCCGGGAGAAGGCCGCGCAGGCCCGGGCGGCCGGCTGCGACCATGCGGTCGTCCACGGCGCGGGCGACTTCGTCGCCACCGTCAAGGAGGTGACCGGCGGCGAGGGCTGCGCTGTGGTCTACGAATCGATCGGCAAGGACACCTTCCGTCGTTCCATGGACTGTCTGCGCCCCCTCGGCATGATGGCGAGCTACGGCCATGCCTCCGGCGCGCCCGATCCGGTGGACGTGATCGAACTCGGCGCGCGCGGCTCGCTGTTCCTGACCCGGCCGGCGATCATGCACTACATGGCCAGGCGCGAAGACATGGTGGCCGGCGCCGAGGAACTGTTCGCCGCGATCGTCTCCGGCGCGGTCAAGCCCGCGATCAACCACCTCTACCCGCTCAGCGAGGCCGCACAGGCCCACCGCGCGATCGAGGACCGCCGCACCACCGGAGCCACCGTGCTGCTGCCGTTCGATTAGGAAGCTCGCGCGGCGCGACGCGCTTGCGGTTACGTCCGGTTACGTCGGACAACGGCCTTCGGAAATCGAATGGTTTGCGCCATTCCGGCCATCCAGCGCCTTATTGACAGACCCGATTACCGGGACGTTAATTCGCCGGCGAGGCTGGGGGAGGACCGATGAGAAAAGCGTGTTTGTGCCTGGGTGTCCTGGGGTCGTTGCCGGCATTTGCGGCCACCGCACAGGCCCACCATGTCATGGACGGGACGCTGCCGGGGAGCGTCTTCCAAGGGCTCTTGTCCGGTTTCGGCCATCCGGTCATCGGGCTCGATCACTTCGCCTTCGTGATCGCCGTCGGTCTGGTTGCGGCCCTCCATCGCCGCGCCTACGCGTTGCCCGCCTGTTTCCTGGCGGCGATGGCGATCGGCGTCGCCGGCCGCTTGACCTCCGTCGACATGCCGGCCGCCGAGGTTGCGATCGCGCTGTCGGTGATCGTGCTGGGCGGGTTGGCGATCCGCGCGGGCTCGCTCCCCGTGGCGGTCTCGGCCGTCCTGTTCGCGTTCGCCGGGCTGTTTCACGGCTACGCCTATGGCGAGAGCATCCTCGGCGCCGAGGCCGCCCCCCTGATCGCCTATTTCATCGGTCTGGTCGTCGTCCAGTACGCGATCGCCGCCGGGGTGATCGGGCTGCTTCGGCTCGATGCCGTCGCGGCCCTGCAGGCCGCGCCGGGGCGCATCGCCGGTGGCGCGGTACTGGGCGTCGGGTTGGTTTTCCTGGCCGACTCCCTCGCCGCGTGAGACGCTATCCGCCGCACGAGAGTCCGGTCGGTTCGTCCCGGCAGGCGTAATCCCGGCGGTGCTGCCGCCTTTCCATGGCGATTCGGTCGATGGCGATCCGGGCCGCGGAATGCGCGACCGGACGAAGGGTGGGCGCCGGTCCTTCCGGGCCGGCTGCCGTGCCATCTTGTCCGTGGGCTTGTCCATGCGCTTGTCTGAGCGACAACCGCCGTTCCCGCGCGGGATACGAGCCGAAGCGGTCCCTCAGGCCGCAACGAACGTCCCGTGGAAGCCGAGCGGCAGGGCATAGGGGAGGCTTGCCACCGCAAGCGCTCCATCGGTGAGCCGTGCGGCGTCGAAGACGCTGACCCACGTGACCCCGGCGGCAAAATCGAGGCTGACGCCGATCAACCAGCCGTCATCCTCGCCGCCGCCGCCGGGCCTGGGCGCGAACAGGTGCTCCTCGGGGATCGTGGTCGGCCCGTAAGAGTGGACGCCGAGGGCGCCGGTCTCGATGTCGAGCCGCTCGACCGCGTTGAGCATCGGGTGACTCGACCGCGTCTTCCTCTCGCGCGTTCGGAGCGTGATTTTGCGGTAGCGCATGCCGGCCGTCGCCGCCGGTGCGGCCCGGATCGGACTTCTTGCCCAGGCCCTGCGGCTCCATCGAGGCCCATTACGCATCGCTCAAAACCATCCTCATCATCGACAACATCCCGCGTTTCGGAAGCTTGGATCACGATCCAACCCGACTCACCAATACAAATCTCAACAGGCGGTAGTGTCTCAGTTTGGATCGAATCGCTTCGGCTTCGTCGCCTGCGCGTCGGTCGAGCAGAGGATCCATTCCCCGGTGATCCATTCCATGTCCCGCAGCATGTCCGATACGCCCGCCGCCATCGCCGGGGCGCCTTTCAGCGTCTTGTGAATGCGCACGAAGTTGTAGTGCATGAAGTAGGGCATCGGAAGGCGGGCTACGCGGTCGCCGGGCTAGGGGCGAACGGCCGCTTGAAGGCTCCGGTGGCGGTGCGTCTGGGCTTGGTCTACCGCTTCTGATCGATCTCCGGTTCGCGGCCCCGGTTCAACAAGCCGGGGCCGCAGCTTTTCAAACTGAGACACTACCCAACAGGCCCTAGCCTTGATCTTCCCTGCGATTGGTGATATCTTACCGTGTGACTTGATCGACTCCATCAGGCGGTCGATTAGAAAGAAAACCTATACACTCCATCTGGTAAAGACGGATGTCGAAAACTTTGAAGACACCCTATTCAAAATCAACCGAAAGATCAAGGCGACCATCGACGAGCTGACGAGCCGCAAGCAGGTCATATTGAAAGGGATACCATGAAGATATCAACGATATTGGACCATATCGACAGCGGGCACATGGCGCTGCCGGAATTCCAGCGAGGCTACGTCTGGAACCGCGACCAGGTGCGCGGCCTGTTCAATTCCCTTTATCTTGGCCACCCCGTCGGCGGGCTGCTGGTTTGGGCAACCGAAGCGAAAACCGCAGCCCACCGGGGCGACGGCCCGATTGCCGCCGGTATCGTCAAGCTTCTCCTCGACGGGCAACAACGTATGACCTCGATTTACGGCGTCGTGCGCGGCAATCCGCCGAAGTTTTTCGACGGCAACGAACAGGCTATCACCAACCTGCGATTCCACCTCGGCGCCGAAACCTTCGCCTTCTATCAGCCCGTCAAGATGCAGGATGATCCGCTGTGGATCGACGTCACGGCCTTGATGCAGGCGGGCATGGCCGGGCTCGGGACGTTCGTGGCGCAGCTTTCCGCCGATCCGGTCCACGCCGCCCGGGTGGGCGACTTCGCCGGGCGGCTAAGCAAGCTCTTGGGCATCGCCGACATCGACCTGCATATCGAAGAGGTGACAGGGACGGACAAGACGCTCGATATCGTCGTCGACATCTTCAACCGCGTGAACAGCGGCGGGACCAAGCTCTCCAAGGGCGACTTGGCGCTGGCGAAGATTTGCGCCGAATGGCCGGACGCCCGCGATGCCATGAAGGCCAAGCTCCAGGAGTGGAGCAAAGCAGGCTATGATTTCGATCTGGACTGGCTGCTGCGGTCAGTGAACGCGATTTTAACCGGCGAGGCCAAGTTCAGCCATCTGCACGACAAGGGCGCGCTGGACATTCAGGAGGGGCTCAAGCGGGCGTCGAAGCATGTCGATACAAGCCTGAACCTGATTGCCGGACGGCTCGGCCTCGACCACGACCGCGTCTTCTTCGGTCGCTCCAGCGTGCCCATCATGGTCCGCTACCTGGACCGGAAAAACGGCGCCCTGGACGCCAAGGAACGCGATAAACTGCTGTTCTGGTTCGCCCAGGCGGCCATGTGGGGCCGGTTCTCGGGCTCGACGGAAACCGCCATCGACCAAGACCTGGCCGCGCTCGAAGGGCCGAAGGGCAACCTTGATTCGCTGATCGAACAACTTCATCTCTGGCGCGGCGGGCTGCGGGTGGACCCGGAACACTTCGCCGGCTGGAGCGTTGGCGCACGGTTCTACCCCATCCTCTACATGTTAACCCGCATGGGCGAAGCCTGTGACTGGGGCACGGGCCTGCCGCTCAAGGCCAACATGCTCGGCAAGATGAGCCGTCTGGAAGTGCACCACATCTTCTCCAAGGCGCAACTCTACAAGCACAAGCACAAGAGGGCGGAGGTGAACGCGCTGGCGAACTTCTGCTTCCTGACCAAGGACACCAACCTGAACATCAGCGACCGCCTGCCCGAGGACTACTTCCCCGAGGTGGAAGCGAAGTATCCCGGTGCGCTGGCGTCGCAGTGGATTCCGATGGACCCGGCGCTCTGGAAGGTCGGGCGCTATCCAGATTTCCTCGAAGCCCGCAAGAAGCTGCTGGCGACGGAAGCCAACCAGCGCTTCTCGGAACTGCTGCATGGCGACAGGCAGTGGCTTGCCGAAAATACGCCCGCCGCGGCGGCGCCCACACCGGGGCCCGTAGGGGGCATCGCCAGCGAAGCAGAAGAGCTGGAGCTGGAAGCGCTCAACGACTGGGTGGAGAAACAGGGTATGCCGCGCGGCTATGTGGCCTTCGGCTATGCCGATCCCGACACAGGCGCGGAAAAGGCCGTGTTGGACCTGGTCTGGCCGGAAGGACTGCAACCCGGGCTTACCGGGCCGGTCGCGGTGCTGCTGAACGAGACGGCGGATGTGCTGGCGATCGCAAGCGCCGCCGGGTTCCGCTGCTTCACGGCGGTGGCGGACTTCCGCAGCTACGTCGAAACCGAAATCCTCAAACTCGACGCCGCCTGATCCGGACGCCGCGATAACGACATGACCGAACTGGGATTCCGCATGCAGGAACGGGGTCGGGTCTCACATTACTCTACATCCTCGCGAACCCGGGCTTCGCCCTGGAACTTACGTACCGAGCGGCTGACGGTCATATAGCGGCCGCCAAAGATTTCGGCGATCGCTTTCATGGTACGAGCGCCCGAAAGGCAGGCCGGGGCCATCGCCCCGCCGCGGTCGGGATATCCGGCGAGAAGGGCCTCTATCGGGTCGGCCGACATATGGCGCTGCACCCCTGGGGATTTTGGTCTGCGCGGCCGCGCCTTCCTCGACGAACCGTTTATCACGCCGATGTGTTTGGCCCCGCCGCCCGCCAAGGCGGGCGCAAACCCGACCCGGGATCGCGAGCAAACGCCCGCGATCCCCATCGTCGACAAAGAACGTCTCCCGCCGGTCGCCGCGCGCGGTCGGACGATACGCGGCGCCTGTCAGGCGGTTCGGGAGCCCGCTTTGCCGACAGGGCCTAGAGAAACCGGAACACGATCGGACAGTTGACGACAAAACCCGCCGAACCGAACTCACCGCCGTCAGGGCCGGTCAGCCAGCCCTGTTCCACCAGCCCGAGGATCGCAAACTCCTCGGTCACGCGGGAGCGCAGACCTCGTTCGATCGCCGCATTGGTCCAGACTGCCGGGTTGAGATCCCACAACGGGCTATAGTCGGTTGCGATGGTGGGAATGCCACCCAGGACATTGAGTGGCGAACGGCCGTCGGACAGCGCGCTATTCAGGCCCTGGCGCTGCGGGTTGCCCTTGCCGGTCGGACCGTTGACGAAGACAAAGATGCGCTCCACGGCGCTGAAAAGGCTGTCGTCCCCGCCCAGCGTCACGCTGTTCAGGCCCGGCGCATGAGTCGCGCCCTCCAGCGTCGCCGGCGCAGGATGATTGGCGTCCAGAGACACATAGAGCACCGGGCGGGCGAAACTGAAACCCGGCGTCAGTTCGAGAGTCACCGTACCCTTGGACGCGCAGATCGCAACGACCTTGTCATGGGTGATCGAATGATCGGCATTACCGTCGCAGAACGCGTCGAGGGTCGCCGTATCGACATCGAAAGCGACGATCGGAGCGTTGTAAATGCGGCCGCCGGCGTTGGTCACTTTGACCAGGGGGCTGTACGCCTCATCGCCGACCGAGCCGGGCTGTACGGCTGATGGCGGAAAATAGTTCGGCGCGGGGCCGGGCGTGACGCTGCGCGCCGGCGAAAAATCGACGGTCCCGGCTTCGAAAACCAGCTCGAAATCCTTGGACAGCGTCGCCTTGCGTACCGCCATGCCGACATCGGTGTAGGTCAATTTCGGCGAATAGTTCAAGCCAAGCGCGGCCGCATTGCCGGCGTCGTCGGTATCTGTGACGACGTACCAGACGGTTTCGCCGGAAGCCATGCGGCCTTTATAGAGCGGCAGGGTTACGGTACCGGCATCGAGGTCGACCTGCCCGGCTTTGAGCAGTTTGTGAGGTCCGATCAGCTCCGCCTGCACCTCGGACGGCGCCGGCCCGAAATAGGTCAGCGGCACGTCGGCGCCGATCGAGGGGGGCGCCGGCGCAACATCGCCGTCATCGTCCGTTGCGGCCCGTTGCGCATGCCCGGTCACAGCGAACAGCACAAGGACCAATACTCCGAATACGCTGGCGGACATCCGTCCGAAAATCGACTCGCCCATCGACATGCTCCTTATATGGGTCTCAACGTTGCGTATTATTGTATCCGATCTGGCGCCTGTCAATGAAGCGCGAATACGGATCAGGACAGGGAACGGGGTCAGGTCTCACATACGACATCGTCGCGGACGGGGCTCTGCCCTCGAACTTACGTACCGCGCGGCTGACGGTCATAGAGTGCACGCCAAAGACTTCGGCGATCGCTTTCATGGTATGGGCGCCCGAAAGGCAGGCCGGGGCCATCGCCTCGCCGCGGTCGGGATATCCGGCGAGATAAGGCCTCCACTGGGTCGGCCGGCACGTGGCGCTGCGCCCCGAGGATTTCGGTTCGCGCGGCAGCGCCGGCGGCGGGCGCGCTCGGCGGCCATCATGGCTGCAACTCTGTCAACTCGTCCGAAATGTAGCACTGTGAGACCTAACCCCTTCCCTGCGCGGCCGAAAGCGGCGGTCTACAGCAGCTTGAAGATGGCGATGGTCAGGCCCACCACCCAGATGACGAGGCTGTTCTTCGCCGCTTCGATCCCGGCCCTGGTTTCCTGACGTGGCTTCTCCATCTCCGCCTGAACCAATCCATCTCCGCCTAAACCAATTCGATATCGGTCTTGGTCGCGAGGTTGTGTTCGAGCAGCAGGGTCTGTTCGCGCACCACGGCCTCGGCCTGGGGCTCGGGAAGCCCCGCCTCGGTCAGCCGGCGTACTGCCGCATGGGTGTCGTAAACGACCGTCGCTCGCGCCATGGCCATAACATAGCCCTTGTTTCGTGACGTTTGAACCGTCCCGAGCGCGTGCACAGGGGTCAGGTCTCACATCACTACATCTTCGTGAACCGGGCTCCGCCCTCGAACCTGCGTACCGCACGGTTGACGGTCATATGGTGGACACCAAAGATTTCGGCGGCAAAGGCCTCTAACCGGCCCGGCCGGCGCGCGCCGGATTGAATACGACATATCGGAAGAACCCGATCAGATGCGCGTCCTTTTGCACCAGGACCGCCATGTAGCGCCCCTGGAAGACGCGTCCCACCCGGCCGCACCGCCGGTCGAACGCCCGGGTGTACGCCATTGAGCCGGCGCATGCCGCGCGACAGGTTGGCAATTGACCGTCCAGCCGAAGCAGGCGCAAACTTGGCCCGGAAGCGCGAGCAAACGCCCGCGATCATCATCGTCGACAAAGACGCCCTCCCGCCGGCCGCCGCGCGCAGTCGGACGATACGCGGTCAGGAAACGCAATGCGAATCGGACGCCCCATGACCGTGACTCCGTCGACTCGACCGAAATGTAGCTCTGTGAGACCCGACCCCTCTCCCTTGCGCAAGCTGGGCAAGCTGGATGTGCGCGGCGTGGAGACGGATGTTTGACCGCGCCGCCGCCCGCCGCCCCGAAGATCTATCACATTATCCATGTGGACCGTTTGCCTTCGATCATTGCCGACGGCCGCCTCTGGTGCGACGCGGAAATAGCGCAGCGCCCGCCATCGGGCACAACCATCGGCATGATGGACATCAAGCAACGGCGGCTGAGTTTACCGCTGAACAGCCGCCCCGGTCTTCACGTCGGCGATTGTGTGCCCTTCTACTTTTGCCCCCGATCCGTCATGCTCTACATTATCCACAGGGCGAATTACCCGGGACTCGCCTATCGCGGCGGCCAGGGACCCATCGTTCACCTGGAGGCGAACTTGTACGAAACGATTGCCTGGGCCGTTCGGAATGAGCGGAAATGGGTCTTCACCTTGTCCAATGCCGGTTCCAACTATTTCCAGGATCTTTGTGACCTGGAACAATTGGATGAGATCGATTGGGACGCGGTTCAGGCCAAACAATGGACCGACAAGAAGGAAGGTAAGCAAGCCGAATTCCTGCTGGAATACTCGTTTCCATGGGATCTGGTGACCCGTATTGGTGTCAGTTCACAGTAAGTCTATGGGCAAATCCGAACGGCATTGCAGGCCGCTGGCCACAACCCCCACGTCGAAATAAAACCAGGCTGGTATTACTGAAGGGAAAGAGGCAACGATGTTCGAATACAAAATCGGCGACATACTTGCCGAGGATGCCGAAGCCCTCGTCAATTCGGCGAATTGCGTCGGCGTCATGGGCCGCGGTATCGCGCTTCAGTTCAAGAACGCGTTCCCGGAGAATTTCGAAGAGTATGCGCGGGCCTGTAAGCGGGAAGAGGTGCGGCCCGGCCGCATGTTCGTCGTTGAAACGGGTCAGCTAACCAACCCGCTGTACATCATCAACTTTCCGACCAAGAGGCACTGGCGCGGTAAGAGCCGGATGGCAGACATCGACGCCGGGCTTCTCGACCTGCAGCGCGTCCTCCGGGAAAAGAACATCCGTTCGATTGCAATACCCCCCTCGGGAGCGGATTTGGAGGCCTCGATTGGAAGCAAGTTCGCCCGCGCATCGAGAACGCCCTTCGAGGCTTCAACGACCTGCGCGTCGTGATCTTTGAGCCCCACGACGCTTCAGCCCCGGAACAGATGACGAAACGGCGGACTGCGCCGAACATGACGCCAAGCAGGGCTGCCCTGGTGGGCTTGATGCACCGCTACCTTGGCGGCTTGCTGGATCCCTTCGTCACGCTGCTCGAAGTCCACAAGCTGATGTACTTCATGAAGGCGAGTGGCGAAGGTTCTTTGGACCGGCTGCGTGTGGTCAAGGGGCTTTACGGCCCATATGCCGAGAATCTCTCGCATGTGCTGAGGGAGATAGATGGCTATTTCGTGTCGGGTTATCGCAGTGGGGGCGATGCGCCCGACAAACAGCTCAATCTCGTGCCCGGCGCCGTGCAGGACGCCGACGAATTTCTGCGCGAACATCCCGAGACGCAGGCACGGTTCGACCGGGTTGCGGACCTCGTTTCGGGTTTCGAGACGCCGTTCGGGCTGGAGCTCCTATCGACGGTCCACTGGGCGATCGTGACTGAGCAGCCCCGCACGATGGACGAACTCGTGGAGCGTATCTACGCTTGGAACGAACGCAAGCGGCAGTTTTCTCGGCGGCAAATTGCGTTGGCGGCAAAGGCGCTGAAGAATAAGGGTTGGGTCGATTTCGGCGCGGTGGCCGCACAGTGATGCCGGTGACGGATACGAGCAACTGAACCGCGCCGGGTTCGTCGGAGGCAGTTCGGTGTGAGTCACGCCGCCCCTACCCTTCCTCCGGCATCCCCTGCCCGCACTCGATCTCGACGCCTTTGACGACCTCCTTGACGGCGCCGCAGAGGGGCAGCGAGACGCGGGCGGAATCCGCTTCTTTCAGGACGATGGTCATGTCCTTTTCGGCCCAGGGCATGGGGCGGGCGGCGGCGCCGGTCTCCAGCGCCCAGTTGTGGGCGCTCGATTCGAGCACGGCGGCGCGCAAGGGGCCGCCTCGACGCCGAGGGCCTCGGCGAGCTTGAAGCCCTCGTGGTTGGCGGAGATGCATGCCCAGAGGACCAGGTTGTTGACCAGCTTTCCCACTTGGCCGGCGCCGACCGGGCCGAGGTAGTGGATCGCGTCGGAAAAGGTCGCAAACGCGGGCCTGCATACCTCGAAGGTCTGTGGGTCGCCGCCGCCGAAGATCAGAAGGTTGCCGTCGATGGCGGCCTGCTCGCCGCGCGCCATGGGAATGTCCAGCACGTCGATGCCCGAACCCTCGATCCGGCCGGCGATCTTGAGCATGGTCGCCGGGGCCACGGTCGAGGCCACCGCGATCACCGAGCCCGGCCGGGGCGACGCCGTGAGTCCGCGCGGCCTCGATCGCCTCGATGCGGACATCGTAGCCGCGCGCCTTGAACCCGGCGGCGGCGAGGTGGCGGGCGAGTTCGCCCGCCCATCTTGCCGAGGCCGATGACCCCCACATGCTCGATCGCGCGCTCCGTCATGGCCTCGCCTCCCAAGGCCCTTCCCGGCGCACTTCGCGGACCTCGTGGAGGGTGGCGCAGCCGGGACAGATGATCTCTTCCAACTCGAAATTGGGGCTCTTGCCCTGCCAACGCTCGGCCCGCCACGGGCCGGCGGCGCCCAGATTCCGTCGGCGAACGATCGCCGCGCCGCTCAAATTGTGGTCGCAGCTTGTACATTGGAGGGTCTGGACGCCTTCGGCGACGACGCTCCGCAGCGACTCGCCGATCCGACAGGTTCCGTCCTCGTACAGCACCGTTCCGGGCGCCCAACACGCCCGCGTCCCGCCGGCGCGGGCCTCGCGCAGCGCAGCGCGCAGGGACTCCGTCGCGGCCGGATCGAGCGCGCCGTCCTCGCCGATCACCACGCCGTACTGCGCCCGCGCGCCGGCGCGACTCACGTCGTCCTCGGCGACGTCGGCGGCGACCGCCAGCGGGTCGCGGTCCAGCGGATCGCCGTACCCGCCGCCGCCGGCCGGGTAGAAGACCAGCGCGTCGTCCGGGCCCAGCACGCCCTCGGCCTTCGACGGCAGGCATTCGAAGCGGCCGCCGAAGCCGGCGCGGTCGACCGGCAGGGCGCCGGCGGCGATCATCGCGCGCAGGCCGGCGCCGTGGACCAGGCTCACCTGCGACCCCGCGCCCGGATAACCGCCGTCGATGCCGTGGGCGTTGGTCTGGTCGGTGCCGGCCGTGTTGGTCGATTTGAGCACCAGCGCGTCGGTGCCGTAGGGCATCAGCGCGACCTCGGCGGTGAGCCCGCCGCGACGGGCGCCCGCCCCGCCCGAATCGGCGAGCCGGCGGCGGTATGCGTAGAGCACCGGCAGCTTCCATTCCGCGCTCTCGACGTTGCCCATGCTGGAGGCGAAGGACGTGATGGTCCCGCCGTGGTCGAACCCGTCGGCGAACGAGCGCGCGCCGGCCCCGGAGCTCCTGTGGTCTGACAGGAGCGCGCCGACCCGGCGGCCGTCGACGGTCTCGGCGAAGACGTTGTTGCAGTTGCTGGACGAATTCCAGGACGGGCAGACCCGGTCGCGGAACCGCGCGGACGAGGCGAACATGCGGGCGACGGCCTGCGCTGCGGCCACCGTGACCAGCCAGCGGAAGCCGACGGTCGAGATGCTGACCGGCGCCGGGAAGCGGGCGTTGACCACCGTGCCTTCCGGCGCGGTGACCTTGAGGCAGCGCCTTAGCCCCTCGTTCCAGTCGATGTCGCCCTGGCACAGGAAGCTGAACAGCGGCGCCGCGGCGCCGGCCACGGTCGCGCGCCAAGTGCTGTTGACCGCGGCGTCGACCTGCGGCGCCGATCCGGTGAAGTCGAAATGCAGGTCTTCGCCCTCGCGTGACAGACGGAGCGCCACGCGGTGGATCTTGTCCGATCCCACCCGGTCGCCGTCCATGTAAGCGTCCCCGGTCCAGCTTCCTTGCGGCATCTCGGCGATCACGGCGCGGACCTGCTCCTCGGCGACGTCGATCGAGCGCTCCATGACGGTGCGGATGCGCGCCGGCCCCTCCTCGTCGAGCAGCGCCAGGATGCGGGTCTTGGCGGCGTTGATCGCCCCGATCTGGGCGCCGAGATCGAGCGCCACCATGTCGGGCAGGCGCGAGTTGGTGACGAACGTGTGCTCGACCTCCGGGCAGGGCTCGCCCCGGTCCACGATCTTCAGGAAAAACCGCGGCGGGTCCTGGTAAATCGTCCGCGCGTTGATGCAGAAGCTGCCCTCGTCGATGCCGCCGACATCGGGATGGTGCAGAACGTTGCCGATCCACATGAAGATCTCGCCGTCGACGAAGACCGGACTCGCCATCACCACATCGTTCTGGTGCAGCGCGCCGAGGAAAGGATCGTTGGTCAGATAGACATCGCCGTCGCGAAGCGCGCGGGCCTTGGCGCGGATCGAGCGTACCGCATCGCCGAGGGTCGTGACGTGCACCACCGAGCCGATGCCCGCGACCACCACCTGGCCGTCGGCGGTGAACAACCCGGCGTTGAAGTCGTTGCCCTCGACCACGATCGGCGAGGCCGAAATCGTCTTGATGGCGACCGACTGCTCGTCGTTGATCTGCCACAGCCGGTGCTTCAGCACCTCGAAGGTGATCGGATCGATGCTCTCGCCCACTGTTTACCGCCCGCCTCTGCTCAACTCTGGGTCTGGGGCCTGATTTCGAGATTGCCGTGAATGTCGAGCGCCGCCGACGCGCCCGGCGGCACCCAGATCGTGGTCATGTCGCGCTCGATCACCGCCGGGCCGTGGATGTCGGCGGCGGCCGGCAGGGCGCCGAAATCATGGATCGCGGCCACGATCCGGCCTCGGCCGCGAATGAAGACTTCGCGGGTTCGGATGGGCGCGGCATTCGGCGCCTCGACGTGGCGGACCGCGAGCGGCGGCGCACCGGTCGCCACCGCCGCGTCGATTTGGAAGCTCACGATCTCGAGCGCGGCAGCGGCGCGCACGGCGCCGGCGCCGTAGCGCTCGCGGTAGAGGCTCTCGAAGGCCTCGCGCAGGCGTGTGGCCGCGCCCACCTCCGCGGCGCGCTCCGGAAGGGTGACGGAGATCTCGTTCATCTGGCCGCGGTAGCGCATTTCCACGCCATAGTGCAGCGATGCGGCATCCGGGGCGAGGCCGCTGGCGGCAAGGTCTGCGTCGGCGCGCCGCCGCAGCGCGGCCGTCGCGGCGCCGATGACCGCGATCGCAGCCGGCTCGTCGTTCAGGCCGACCGGGGCGGACACCGCATGGCTGTAGACGATGTCCGACAGCGCAACGCCCAGGGCGGAAAAAACCGGCGCGCCGTAGGGCACGATCGCGCGCGCGATGCCGAGCCGCGCGGCGAGATCGGCGCAGTGGGCGCCGCACGCCCCACCATAGGCGATCAGCGTGAACCGGCGCGGATCGCTGCCGCTTTCGATCGAGACCTTGCGGATCAGGTCGGACATCCGGCCGTTGACCACCTCGATGATGCCAGCCGCCGCGTCGGGCACATCGAGTCCGAGCGGACGGGCGATGTCGCGCTCGATGGCGGCGGCCGCGCGGTCGGGATCGAGCCGGTAGCGCCCGCCGAAGAAGCGCCCGGAGTCGATGATGCCAAGCGTGACCAGGGCATCGGTCACCGTCGGCCGCTCGCCGCCCCGTGCGTAGCTTGCGGGGCCCGGGTCGGCGCCGGCGCTCTCCGGCCCGACGCGCAGCCGGAACCCGTCCGATGAGGCGATGCTGCCGCCGCCGGCTCCCAGCGTGTCGATGCGCACCGAGCGCGCGAGGACTGGCAGCCCCTGGTCGAGATAAGGGCTTGCGGTCTGCTCGATCTCGCCGCGCGCGATCAGCCCGACATCGAAGCTGGTGCCGCCCATGTCGGCGGTGATGATGTTCTCGATCCCCAGCGCGCGGCCGAGCTGCCGCGCCGCGACCAGCCCGCCGGCGGGACCGGAGTTGACGATCGAGACCGCTTGGCGCGCGACGCTCGCCGGCATGGCGGTCCCGCCCGCCGCGGTCATGATCTGGATCGGATACGCGAGGCCCTGTCGGCGGAGCCTGTCCTGCAGCGCCTCGACATAGCCGGTCGTGACCGGGCCGACATGGGCGGCGACGGCGGTGGTGACCATGCGCTCGTACTCGCCCATCCGGGGCGCCACCTCCGATGACAGCCAGACCGGCAGGCCCGGCGCAATTTCGGCCGCGGCCGCGCGCACCGCCTGCTCGTGATCAGGATGGATGAACGACCACAACAGGCACACGGCGAGGCTTTCCGCGCCCTCAGCCACCAGCGCCGCGACCGCTTCGCGGGCATCGTCCGCGTCGAGGCCCGCCAGCACCTCGCCGGTGGCGGTCACACGCTCGCCGACGCCACGCACCATGCGACGGCCGACCAGCGGCGCCGGCGGCTCGGTATGCAGGAAATCCATTGCCCTGGCGTGCGGCAACCCGCCGACGCGGCCGAGCGGCCCGCGCGCGATGGCGAGCGTATCCTCGAATCCGCGGGTCGCGATCACCCCGACGCGGGCGCCGCGGCGTTGGATCAGCGCGTTGGTCGAGACCGTCGTTCCGTGGGCGAACCGGGCGGTGTCGGCCAGCAGTGCCGGCAGCGGGCGCTGCTGGCGCCGGGCGAGGCTCGCGAGCCCGTCGAACACCCCGTCCTCGATCGCCTCGGGCGTCGAGAACGCCTTGTCGACCGTCACCGTGCCGTCGGCCTCGACCTGGACGAGATCGGTGAAGGTGCCGCCGGTATCCACCCCGAGCACGATCGACGGAACCGGCACGGCGGAGGTCCGCTAAAGCCGCTCGAGCAGGTGGCCGAACTTCTTGCGGGTGCGCGCGCGCTCCTCCGGGCTCGCCTCGGCCACCGGCGGGAATTCGTCGATCCAGTCATAGGGCCGGCAGGCGTCGACCAGAGCGCGTGAATTGAAGTTGTCGCCGACCTTCTTGCGCGGATCGAGCGGCCCGGACCAGGCGTTGCGGATGATGTCGATGTCCTGATCAGGATCGCAGCGCGAGGCCATCGCCCAGGTCACGTCGTGGATGTTGGTGGGATCGATGTCCTCATCGACCACCACGACGAAGCGGCCGAGATAGTTCGCCGCGTGGGCGCCGGCGGTCAACAGCAGCGCCTGCTTGGCATGGCCGGCGAACTCCTGCTTGATCGAGACGACGTTGAACATGCGCCCGCCGCCGGGCTCCATGCACCACACACCCTGGACCCCGCGCAGGCCCGCGCGCTCGATGTCCTCCCAGATCAGCGCCGCCTTGACCACGCATTTCGACAGCGAATAGTCCGACGGCGGCCGGCCCGGCCGGGCCATCGTGTGGATCGGCCCGTCGCGATGATAGACCCGCTTGACGCGGACCACGAAGTCCTCGCGCACCTTGGAGGCGTAGTAGCCGGTCCATTCGCCGAACGGCCCCTCGGGCCGCGTATCGTCGGGCAGAATCTCGCCCTCCAGCACGATCTCGGCCGTGGCCGGGATCGGCAGGCCGTGCAGCTCGCTGGCGGTCACGTCGATCGGCGCGCCGCGGTGCCCTCCGGCATGGGCGTATTCCGACTTGCCGTAATCGACCTCGTTGCCCGAGGACAGGAACAGGATCGGATCGTGCCCGACGCTGATCGCGACCGGGCAGGGCTTGCCATCCTTGAAGTATTTCTCGCGGATGGCGCGGCCGTGCTTGCCGGGCGAGATCCAGAGCCCGACGGTGTGCTTGTCGTGCACCATCACCCGGTAGGTGCCGAGGTTGACCCAGTCGGTTTCGGGATCGCGCATGATCACCAGATCGCCGGTGCCGAAATAGCGCCCGCCGTCCTGCTCGTGGAGGAACGGTACGGGGAATTTGAGCAGGTCGACCTCGTCGTCGCGATCGACATTGTCCAGGATCGGTCCGGCATTGACGTTGCGCGGCGGAATGTACTCGAAGGTTTCCACCCGCTGGCGGTAGGACTTCACCACGTCCAGCGGGTGGCGCGGCCTGGGCAGGCCGAGGGTCAGCGCGAGGCGCTGAGGCGAGTTGGTCGCGCCCGAGAGCACCTTCATATCGGCCGGGTAGCCGGGGATGTTCTCGAACAGGATTGCCGGCGGATTGTCGGGCTTGGCGTGGTAGACCATCTCTGCGACCGAGCCCATCTCGAGGTTCCAGTCGACCCCGTCGACGCGCATCAACTCGCCGATCCCCTCGACGCGCCCGATCCACTCGCGCAGATCGCCGTGGGGCGATGGGAATTCGCCGTACCTGCTTGCCATCGGCCCTGTTCCCCTGTTTTTCGATACCTCGAGGCGTTATAGGTTGCCCGCCTGCGAAACGCAAAATCGGTTCGACCGCACGCCGTAACGGCACCTGACGGCGCCGGCGAGGCACGGCCGTTCCCGGCCGGAGGCCGACGCGCCTGGTCGGCGAAGACGGGCCGCCCGGTTCTGTCCGCCGCGTTATTCCGCCTCTTGGAAGAAAACGAACGAGCGGACCACGACGTTTTTGCGGCAGGGCGCGTCATCGGGCGCGGTCGGGTCGATGCAGGCGGTGTGGAAAGACCAGCGCGAGACGGTGCCGTCGGCGACGCTGTCGTAGCACTTCAGCATCGAGACCTCGGTCGGCTCCTGCTGGGGGAACCAGTACCACTCGTGCCCGGGACGGTGGGTGAAGCGGGTGGTCTCGCCGACCCGGTCATCGTAAATCCGGTAGTTGGTGATATAGGGCTGGTCGGCGAAGGACGGCCAGGCGCAGAGCACGAAGGGGTACTGGCCTACGGTCTCTATCGGCTTGGCAAGATTGATCGACATGAACCGCCGCGACATCCTCGCCTCGGCCTCGGCCTCGGTGTAGTGCTGCCGGCGGCCGAAGTTTCTGAGATTGTGCGTGAGCAGCTCGCGGCAGCGCATGCGGCCGCTGTTGTCGTTCAGATCGTTATGCACGAGGGTGACGTAGTTCGCGTTCACGCCCGGGTTCCCGGCGTCCTGATCCTCGCTGCGGTCGCCCGCGTAATCCTTGTCGAAGACATCGTGGTTATAGACCAGCGCATCGGTCGCATCGGGGAAGAACTCCAGCAGCAGCTTCTCTATCTCCGGATAGAAGACGCGCTCCACCTCCGCAGCGTCGTAGAAATTTCGGCATTTGGACTCGCAGTGCGCCAGGGCCACGCCAAGCTTGTCCATACACGCGGGGCTGCCGGGCGACAGACCCGGGTAGTACTCGCCGATCCGGCGCGCATCGCGCATCACCTGCGGAAAATAGAGGCTGCGCCGCCGGTTATCCTCCTCGGCCTTGCGCAGCATTTCGGCCATGTCCTTGCGCGCCGGGTCGCGCCAGAGCGCGTTCGAGGTAACGATGGAGTAGGTCGGACGCTCGTAGACCGTATAGGGCAGCGGAAGCGCCAGACCGCCTTCCGGCGTTTCGATGTCGTTCCCGTGAATATAGTCCATGCACGCATCGTATTCGCGGAACCCGACTCCCCATCGAGTCTCGATCGGGCCGGGCGGCGCGGCGTCGAGCCTGTCGATGACCCGCTGCCCCTCGCCGTCGGCGATCGCGGCGAGAGCATCTTCGAGCGCCGCCGCGGTTCCCGCGTCACCGTCCCGATCGAAGGACATGTAGGACAGGCCGCCGTTCGCGGCGATGGGCGGCGGCTGCCCTTCGGTGAGTTGAAGGGGCGGCACATAAGCCGACGACCCCGGCCCCGACGATCCTGGGGCGGACGATCCCGGCTCCGTATTCCCCGCGGCCTGGCTCTCGTCGACCCTGGACTGGTCCATGGTAATGCTCCCGTTCGATGCAGTCGCATCGTGGCACACCGCGCTTACGCGCGCCAGGGCTTGTCGTTCCCGGCCACACCGGCCCGCGCAGCAAGAGGCGGGCATCGGCAGTTTGGGAACCAGGCGACAAGGGATCAGGCGATATAAACCTTCTTTATGACGCCGCCACGTTTGGCCGGACCGTCCCGGGCAGTCCGAACAGACGTTGCGCGGTCTCGCCCAGGATCTTGCGCCGCGCCTCGGCCTCCAGGAACGCCAGGCCTCCGATCGCGCCTGGCAGGTCCATGTCCGCCGTGGGGTAGTTGGAGGCGTAGATCAGGCTGTTAGGCGCATCGATCGTGCAGAAGGCCGCTTCGAGCATGTCCGTCCGGTCGGGCGTCTCTACCGGGTTGGAGGTGTAGTACATTTCGCGCATGTACTCGCTCGGCAGGCGGGTGAGCGAGGGACATTCCGAGCTTCGCATACGGTACTCGTTGTCGATGCGCATCATCAGCCAAGGCACCCAGGAATGCCGGAATCCATCCAGATCACCGGCATTTCGGGGAACCGCTCGGGCATGCCGTTGACCACCCAGTTGGTGCAATGGACGACGTTATACCACTGCGGCGAGAGCGCCCGGACCGCGATGAACTTGTTGAAAGTGAGGAACATCGGGTCTTCCCAGTCGATCCCGCCGTGGAAGGCAAGCGGCCGGCCCGATTGCTCGATCGCGGCGTAGACCGGCATGAAGGCGTTGGCATGCACCGCGCTTTGGCGCAGGGAGGCGACCTGGAAGCCGGCGACACGCGGGCTGTCGGCATAGGTCTCGACCAGCCGCAGCGCAGCATCGGGGGCATTTAACGGCAGGACGATCCAACCCAAAAGCTGCGGCGAGCACGGCAGCACCGTTTCGGTGAGCCAGTGGTCATAGGCCCCAAGCACCGCGGCCTCGGGCTGGGGGTGGAGGCCCATGATCTGCAGGCCGAACGGCGAAAGCGCGGCATAGTCGATGCCCATCGCATCCACCGCGCAGCGCCAGATGGGCTGCGCGGTGGATGCCGTCGGCGGGCGTGGTCTCGAGCGTGCGCAGCAACTCGCGGGTGATCCGTCCGCCGGCTTCGTGACAGGCGACCCGGTCGAGCGGATAGCGCACGGCTTGGCGCGCCGCGCCCTGGGCGCTCCTGGCGAACTGCCGGATGATCGGGTCTTCGATCAGCGCGATGATCTCGGCGATCGATTCCTTTTCGTAGATATGGGCATCGGCATCGACCACCAGCATGTCGTCGAGCCCGCTCGCCTCCGCCTGGCAGCGGGCGTTCGCCAGATGATGCCCGGTCTCGAAGGTTTGCGCGGTGAGCGCCGGCCGCCCACCGCCCGAGGAGATGTCCATCTTAAGCGTTCGATCCCGACATGTGACGGATTGGATGGAGCCTGAAGCGATCGGGCTCGATTGTCCAGATACTGTCCACCGCGCTCGGAACGGGACGGCGCCGCCAGCGTTTGGATCGACCGGGAAGCCTGCCTCGCGCCCGGCCACCCGAGGCGCGCGTTCATCGACCCGGCCGCGGCGACCGGACCGCGGCCGGCCGTAAAGCGCTGAACTATGCGGTGAAATCCTCGACTTCGCCGACCTCCGGCGCATGACGGAGCGTCCGCAGGGGTGCGTGCGGCATCAGCGTCGCGGTATCCTGGTTATCCTGACCGCGCCAGGCAAAATGCGGAGGCCGGCGGGTTTCGCAACCCGCGGGACGCACGAATGGTCGGCCATGCCGCCTCAGTTTCGCTTCATCGCCGCCGCCGTGTTCACCATCGAGTGGAGGCTGCGGGCATAGTCGAGGGCGCCCCGATCATCCATACCCGGGGCGACGCGCAGATATTCCTTCAGGCCGAGAATCGCCGGTCGCGGACGGCTCAACAGAGTCTCGCAGAAGCGCTCGACCTCCTCCTCCAGGCGACCGGCGTCGACCACCTGACTGACGATCCCGTATGCCTGGGCGCGGTCCGCATCGATGAACTCCGCCGTATAGGTCATCCACAGTATGGCGTTGCGACGGATCCGGTCATAGAGTGCCGACATGACCATGGTCGGCATGATGTTGTGGTTCATCTCCGGGATATTGACTGCGCGGCGCTGCTGGCGAGGGAGACGTCGCACAAGGCCGCGACCGCGGTGCCGAACCCCATGCAGCGGCCCTCGATCACCCCGACCACCGGCACCTGGGCCTCGCGAACGGCCTTGTAGCAGTTGAAGATCGCATCGTATTCCGGGCGGCGGGCGTAGGCTTCGGACTCCGGCGGGCCGGCGTCGGGGTTGCGGACGCGGCCAGTACAGAAATCGGGCCCCACGCTGCGCAGAAGCACCATATCCGAGGTTTCGTGCGCAGCCAGCAGGGCCGAGGACAGCTCGACGGCCATCGCATCGGAGACGGCATTGTCGTCCGCGCGATTGAAGGTTGCCGCCAGCATGCGTCCGCGCTGTTCGAGCAGAAGCTGATCACTCATCCGTCATGTTCCCGATAAAATTTGCACGCCTTGTCTGCCGGTCGATAGTAAACGATCGCGCGCGGTAGGGATATTTCGCCCCAATCGCGGATCCCTGATCGCGGATCCGGCTCATTGAGCAGTACGCGCGGAAACACGGCGCCGCAGACCGGCGCCGTCGGCCGGCATCGCCGATCGGGCGGGCGGGCCTCAGTGCCTGGCGATGCCGCGATGAGCCTGATCGCCCCAGACGTCCTCCACCCGCGCGTCGCGGCCGCAGCGGAAGCGGTAGAACCGGTAGCGCAGCGGGCTCTTCTGATAGAAGTTCTGGTGATAGTCCTCGGCGGCGTAGAATGGGCCGGCGTCCTCGATGGGCGTGACGATCTTGGCCTTGAGAATGCCGGCCTCCTCGATCTGACTCCTGGATTGCGCGGCAAGACGGCGCTGCGCGGGCGAGTTGGCGAAAATCGCGGTCTCGTAGGACTGTCCCCGGTCGCAGAACTGGCCGCCGCCGTCGGTCGGATCGACGCTGCGCCAAAAAATCTCCAGCAACTCGGCATAGGTGACCTTGGACGGATCGAAGGTGATCTGCACCGCTTCGCGATGTCCGGTGCCGCCGGCCGTGACCTGCTTGTAGGTCGGATTCGCCACGTCGCCGCCGGTATAGCCCGAGACCGTCTTCAAGACGCCCGGCACGGTGTCGAAGTCCGATTCAACGCACCAGAAGCAGCCGCCGGCAAACGTCGCGATCTCGGTCCTGGCCTGCTGCGCGGTCGCCCCGCCGGCCAGGAAGCCACCGATCACGGCTGCCGCGAGCAGTCCGGCGCGCAGGGTGCGGATCGCCATCGTCTTTCCTTTCGCAATTCATGCTAAAGGTGGGGTCGCCGCGCCGCGCCGGCAAGCTTCGAGTCCAACCCAGCGGTCGAAACGGACCTCCCCTTCGCGACAGCGTCGGCCGACGCAAACCGGCCGGGGATCGCAAAGGGGCCATTGTCCGATCGGGCCACCGCCAGCGGCCTCAAGACGCGACGGGACGCGGGGCGACCCCGCTACATGAACAGGTTCTCGTTCCTGATGTTCTTGTAGAGGCCGGCAACCTGCTCAGCATAGCCGTTATAGAGCAGGGTCGGCGCCCGCTTGTCGGTGCCGAGCAGGCGCTCGGTCGCCTGGCTCCAGCGCGGGTGGTCGACCTCCGGGTTGACGTTGGCCCAGAAGCCGTACTCGCTGGCCTGGATCTCTTCCCAGAAGCTCTTGGGCCGGGTGTCGACAAAGGTGAAGCGCCTGATCGACTTGACCGACTTGAAGCCGTATTTCCACGGTACCGCCAAGCGCAGCGGCGCGCCGTTCTGCTTGGCGATCTCCTTGCCATAAGCGCCGGTGGCGATGAAGGCGAGCTCGTTGGTCGCCTCGGCCAACGTCAGCCCCTCGAGATAGGGCCAGGGGTACCAGAACTGACGCTGGCCCGAGGCGACCGAGGCGTCGAGGAAGGTACGCATCTCGAGGTACTTCGCGCCCGACAGCGGGCGGGCGAAGTCAACCAGCGCCTTCAGCGGGAAGCCGCTCCACGGCACCGCGATCGACCACGCCTCGACGCAGCGGTGGCGGTAGAGCCGCTCCTCCAATGGCATCCTGGCGATCAGGTCGTGCGCATCGATGGTGATCGGCTTCTCGACCATGCCGTCGATGGTCACCGTCCAGGGCCGGACCTTCAGCTTCTGAGCCGCCTGCCAGATCTGCTTGTGCGAGCCGAACTCGTAGAAATTGTTGTAGGTGGTCACGATGCGCTCGTCGGTGACCTCACGGTCGAGCGCGTAGCGCGGATTGCGCTTGACCGGGTACGGGCCGGTTGCGGCGCGGGCGAGCATCGCGGGCGCGGTGGCCGCCAGGATCGGCCCGGCCGCGATCGCCTTGCACAGCCGCCTGCGGTCGCGGAACACCGCTTCCTGCGTCGCCGCGGCCTCGGGCATCTCCCAGCTCCGCCTGCTCCGGAACAGCATCGCGCCCCCTTCGATCCGGCCGCCACCATAGACCGTCCCAAGACGTGAAAGAACCGCTCATCCCACCCGGCAGGCCCGTTCACGGATTTCTGAAGACCCGCGACCAGCACGCGAGCGCCACTGTTCGAATGCCCACGCTTTCGTCGGTCGACCCTGGGAAGCACGGCAAATCGCTGCCGACAGTCCAGAGACCCGGCGCGTCGGACTCCGGCAGCGTCTCCAGGGCCTCGGCGAAACGGCTTCAATGAGGCCGGGGCCGGAAGGCCCCGGATGCGCCGCGCCCGAAGCCGACGCCGTTTGCACCGGATGCGCTTCAATGAGGCCGGGGCCGGAAGGCCCCGGATGCTATCGTCGCCGCGCAAAACCGGCATATCCAGTATCGGCTTCAATGAGGCCGGGGCCGGAAGGCCCCGGATGGATTGGATCGGCTACCGGCCCATGTCATTCCGGCCTGGCTTCAATGAGGCCGGGGCCGGAAGGCCCCGGATGCCAGGCCGAAGCCGATGCCGTGGCGCACAGGCTAGCCGCTTCAATGAGGCCGGGGCCGGAAGGCCCCGGATGCGAGGCCGGCGGAAAGTTCCGGGATGGGCGGACCAGAGCTTCAATGAGGCCGGGGCCGGAAGGCCCCGGATGCCGTCCGCACCTTACTTGACTAGCGCGCTGAGTTTTCCATGGCTTCAATGAGGCCGGGGCCGGAAGGCCCCGGATGCTCATCAGTCCGGCCGACTACCCATTCTGCCATGACGGGCTTCAATGAGGCCGGGGCCGGAAGGCCCCGGATGCGCGGCAGACCGCGCGGAGATCCGACACGACATCAGATGCTTCAATGAGGCCGGGGCCGGAAGGCCCCGGATGCACCCCAGCAACCGGTAACCTCCTTATGCCCTGAATGAGCTTCAATGAGGCCGGGGCCGGAAGGCCCCGGATGCCAACCGTTATTCACGATTGTCACCAATCCTGAATCCCGCTTCAATGAGGCCGGGGCCGGAAGGCCCCGGATGCACGTCGAACGCAGCACGAATCTCGACTACCTGATGAGTGCTTCAATGAGGCCGGGGCCGGAAGGCCCCGGATGCCCGCCGGTCCCGGGCCGGTGCGTTCAAGGTTTCCTGGAGCTTCAATGAGGCCGGGGCCGGAAGGCCCCGGATGCTTCACTTCCTCGTACTGGCCGGGCTTGATGGTTCCGCTTCAATGAGGCCGGGGCCGGAAGGCCCCGGATGCGACCATCTCCACCCACGATTCCTCGCCCATCGCATCGCTTCAATGAGGCCGGGGCCGGAAGGCCCCGGATGCTTTTCCGAAGACTGTACACCTGACCCGAAAGTGTCATCGCTTCAATGAGGCCGGGGCCGGAAGGCCCCGGATGCACGCTATCGGCTTCAATAAACGATCTTCCAAAACCGAGCTTCAATGAGGCCGGGGCCGGAAGGCCCCGGATGCGTAATCAGCCCTACGCTCAGCGACGCGCGCGAGGCCGCTTCAATGAGGCCGGGGCCGGAAGGCCCCGGATGCCATGGCCCAACCACAACGCGATCTCCGACACGCGCGCCGCTTCAATGAGGCCGGGGCCGGAAGGCCCCGGATGTCTGTAATCCGGGGGGTCGAGGGTGATCAGGATCGTGCTTCAATGAGGCCGGGGCCGGAAGGCCCCGGATGCTCGGGCTCCGCGCCGGACGTCTCCATCGGCCAGACGGCTTCAATGAGGCCGGGGCCGGAAGGCCCCGGATGCTCCCATGCTCGACAACCCGCTTCGCCGCATCGAGGCTTCAATGAGGCCGGGGCCGGAAGGCCCCGGATGCAACCCTTGTAACTCATGGTGCGATCTTTGATGCGACGCTTCAATGAGGCCGGGGCCGGAAGGCCCCGGATGCGCTGGCCACGTTGATTTTGCTTGATTTTTGGGGAATGCTTCAATGAGGCCGGGGCCGGAAGGCCCCGGATGCACATCATCGGGATCTTGATCCAAAAGATTGAGGATGCTTCAATGAGGCCGGGGCCGGAAGGCCCCGGATGCGCGTCTCATGCTCGACCTCGATGGACATATCCCCCGGAGCTTCAATGAGGCCGGGGCCGGAAGGCCCCGGATGCTATGTAGATAGGGAAAGGCAAGATACAACATGAGCGCGCTTCAATGAGGCCGGGGCCGGAAGGCCCCGGATGCGCGCGCGATGGATGGATGCGGAAACATCAAGATGCGGGCTTCAATGAGGCCGGGGCCGGAAGGCCCCGGATGCACCGTGCTGTTGATTGCAAACCCTAGCGTGAGTGGCAGCTTCAATGAGGCCGGGGCCGGAAGGCCCCGGATGCCGGGAATGCATGGGAGAATGTCCTAACTGGTATTACCGCTTCAATGAGGCCGGGGCCGGAAGGCCCCGGATGCTGATCGAGGCCGAGGTGTACGAGGACACGGCGGCAGCTTCAATGAGGCCGGGGCCGGAAGGCCCCGGATGCCTGGTCGAGGCCGAGGTGGACGAGTACGCGTCGACAGCTTCAATGAGGCCGGGGCCGGAAGGCCCCGGATGCGTCCGCTCTGGGAGCCTGCCCGATCCCCGTTGCTCGGCTTCAATGAGGCCGGGGCCGGAAGGCCCCGGATGCAAGCAGCGGGGATCGCGTGTAATGGGCCATTTTCACGCTTCAATGAGGCCGGGGCCGGAAGGCCCCGGATGCCCCCGCCGTGGAAAGCGATTGGACGGGCGGGAAACCGCTTCAATGAGGCCGGGGCCGGAAGGCCCCGGATGCCTCGGCGATCCCGGACGGTTTGCACTCGGATAGCAGGCAGCTTCAATGAGGCCGGGGCCGGAAGGCCCCGGATGCTGGCCGTGTTGAATCTGCGACTTGAGCGTTGAGCATTGCTTCAATGAGGCCGGGGCCGGAAGGCCCCGGATGCCCCGCAAGTTTCGGTAAAGCAAGAACGCGGGAAAGGCAGCTTCAATGAGGCCGGGGCCGGAAGGCCCCGGATGCACCAGGCCGCGCAGAACTCGCCCGCCGGCAAACCGCGCTTCAATGAGGCCGGGGCCGGAAGGCCCCGGATGCACCAGGCCGCGCAGAACTCGCCCGCCGGCAAACCGCGCTTCAATGAGGCCGGGGCCGGAAGGCCCCGGATGCGCGGCGGCTCGGATCGGCTACGGTCGAGTAGGGTTCGCTTCAATGAGGCCGGGGCCGGAAGGCCCCGGATGCGACGGTCCCGAAACTTGCGCCGAGATAACACAGCTTGCTTCAATGAGGCCGGGGCCGGAAGGCCCCGGATGCACCCGTCACGGTGCGTAATGTGGTCTGAGAGTGACGTGCTTCAATGAGGCCGGGGCCGGAAGGCCCCGGATGCTCTTTCTCTGCGGATAATGGCGAAACCCCGCGCCGGGCTTCAATGAGGCCGGGGCCGGAAGGCCCCGGATGCCCATCTACCACTATTCGCTAAGTAAGAATGCGAAAGAGCTTCAATGAGGCCGGGGCCGGAAGGCCCCGGATGCATCGCAGCTTACCGCGAACACAGCCATCCCCATGACGCTTCAATGAGGCCGGGGCCGGAAGGCCCCGGATGCCACACCCCGGTGATGCCCTCTGGTCGGGAACGCCCAAAGCTTCAATGAGGCCGGGGCCGGAAGGCCCCGGATGCCTCTCGACTCTACACACCCTGGTGACGCCCCCTGGTCAGGCTTCAATGAGGCCGGGGCCGGAAGGCCCCGGATGCAACCCGTACCGGTTAAACTGTTGGGCTGCGCGTTGGTAGCTTCAATGAGGCCGGGGCCGGAAGGCCCCGGATGCGACATTCCGGCTTGCGTCCGTCATTTTCCGAATATGCTTCAATGAGGCCGGGGCCGGAAGGCCCCGGATGCGCTGGACGGCAAACCAAAGCGGAAGCGCGGCGGGAGCTTCAATGAGGCCGGGGCCGGAAGGCCCCGGATGCGGATCGCCGGTCCAACCAGCGACGGGATGGCTTTCGCTTCAATGAGGCCGGGGCCGGAAGGCCCCGGATGCATCGCTTTCCCACTAATGGGAAGCAAAACCCGAAAGGCTTCAATGAGGCCGGGGCCGGAAGGCCCCGGATGCTTTTTCGTCGCCAGGATCATTCCTGATCGACGATTAAGCTTCAATGAGGCCGGGGCCGGAAGGCCCCGGATGCGCCCTCACTCGCCGCGACCGCAATCACCCCGGCCACCGCTTCAATGAGGCCGGGGCCGGAAGGCCCCGGATGCTGCGGTTCCGTGGCGGCTTGACTCGCCGTTCCAATCCGGCTTCAATGAGGCCGGGGCCGGAAGGCCCCGGATGCACGTCAGATCGCAACGAAGCCGAACGCCGAGCGAATGCTTCAATGAGGCCGGGGCCGGAAGGCCCCGGATGCCCCATTCGCATCCAATATGTAGTGGACCGGGAGCGGGCTTCAATGAGGCCGGGGCCGGAAGGCCCCGGATGCGCCCACCGGGGAGTGTCTGATACCGGCCCGACCCCCGCTTCAATGAGGCCGGGGCCGGAAGGCCCCGGATGCTTTCCAGAGCGATTGCTAAGGCGATAGAAGCTTATAGGGCTTCAATGAGGCCGGGGCCGGAAGGCCCCGGATGCAATGATCTCAAAAGGATGATTGCAGAGGGTAAGTCGCTTCAATGAGGCCGGGGCCGGAAGGCCCCGGATGCGGCGACCGGCAGGCGATCCGGCGGCCTACGGAAAATGGCTTCAATGAGGCCGGGGCCGGAAGGCCCCGGATGCCGGCAGGCAAACTGGCGACCGGCGGCCTACGGAAAATGCTTCAATGAGGCCGGGGCCGGAAGGCCCCGGATGCCCAAATCGTCCAGGAAACCCTGGACGCACCGGCCTGGCTTCAATGAGGCCGGGGCCGGAAGGCCCCGGATGCCAATCGAAGGGGCGAAACGTCCGTATGACGATTCTCGCTTCAATGAGGCCGGGGCCGGAAGGCCCCGGATGCATTTCTTAGCTCTTGCGAGGTCCCTGCTCTTCTATGCTTCAATGAGGCCGGGGCCGGAAGGCCCCGGATGCAACGAATGGGAGAATGCAATCGCATGGATAAGCTCGCTTCAATGAGGCCGGGGCCGGAAGGCCCCGGATGCCAAGTATTCCGTTCAGCTTATTTGTTTCATGAAAGAAGCTTCAATGAGGCCGGGGCCGGAAGGCCCCGGATGCGAGACCATTTTGCCGCGCGAGACCAGAATCGGCGGAGCTTCAATGAGGCCGGGGCCGGAAGGCCCCGGATGCACCGCGTGTCGGTGTGAATGTATAACTCGACTGTATCAGCTTCAATGAGGCCGGGGCCGGAAGGCCCCGGATGCGATTCTCCAGTCTATGAGACTGCCTTAGACATTGCTGCTTCAATGAGGCCGGGGCCGGAAGGCCCCGGATGCTCAATTCGTGTTGTCACGCAAATTCAAGATATACTGGCTTCAATGAGGCCGGGGCCGGAAGGCCCCGGATGCCTTTTCGACTGCCTCGATTTGCTTCGAGGTTAATACGCTTCAATGAGGCCGGGGCCGGAAGGCCCCGGATGCACAGATAGAGCAGCAGGTTCCGCGCCTCCTGGATCGCTTCAATGAGGCCGGGGCCGGAAGGCCCCGGATGCACGCCGACCCCTCCAAAAAAACCTGACCTACCTCCGAGCTTCAATGAGGCCGGGGCCGGAAGGCCCCGGATGCGGCATAGGTAGTAGGAAGCAAGGGGAGGTTGAGGTGTCGCTTCAATGAGGCCGGGGCCGGAAGGCCCCGGATGCTCTCGCATCACATCCATCATTGCATCGGCACTTCGCAGCTTCAATGAGGCCGGGGCCGGAAGGCCCCGGATGCGACGGACGATGACGCCAACAGGGCGGATGCGTATGCGCTTCAATGAGGCCGGGGCCGGAAGGCCCCGGATGCCTGGCGGCTTTCGCGCAAGTATAGGAGCATGATGTGAAAGCTTCAATGAGGCCGGGGCCGGAAGGCCCCGGATGCGGGTCGCAGAATGTAGGGGTTTGCGAGACTTTGTTGCTTCAATGAGGCCGGGGCCGGAAGGCCCCGGATGCGAATATTCAAGCTTGATGTCCGAGCCAGCATAACAGCTTCAATGAGGCCGGGGCCGGAAGGCCCCGGATGCTTTCCGGGAACTGTTCGATGCTTGGCCGTCAAAGCTGCTTCAATGAGGCCGGGGCCGGAAGGCCCCGGATGCCCGCCGTAGCCCGCGCCAGCCCGCCGTAGCCCGCGCGCTTCAATGAGGCCGGGGCCGGAAGGCCCCGGATGCCCCTTGCCTTATAACCCATTGTGGAACGCGCTGGAAACCGCGCGTTTTCGATCGGCTTGCGGATGACGCCGCAGCTGCGCCATTGCCATTCCCATCGGGTTCTTCACAATACCAAAGAGCGCAGCAAAATCAATGCTCCATCGGGAATCGAGCGTCCCCCGGCAAACGGCCGCCGCCGGGCCGCTCGAAGCGGCCCGGCGGCGGCAGGGGCGATCATATCACGACCGCGCGCCGCTCAATACCGCTGAAGCTCTTGCCGATGCTCTCGACGGCGAACGCGGTCCGATCCGCCGGTCCGACATCGATCAGCAGCACATGATCCTCCCCCGCCTTGACGAGTTCGCGCAACCGTGTCTCCAGCTCGGCCCGGCGGCGGCGCGACAGGCGGCACTGGAAGACCGAGAGCTGGAGCCATTCGCCGAAGCCGTTCATGGTTTTGAAGATCCGGCGCCAGCGCCGGGCGTCGGAGATGTCGTAGGTGACGATATAGGTCCGTTCGTCGCTCATGGCGCGCCTCACCGCGGCAGGTAGTGGGGGCAAGACGGCAACTCGCCCAGCAGGTGCCGGCTCAGCAGCCGCGCCTGCAACACCAGAAGCCGGCGCATGCTCAGCCGGTAGCCGAACAGCGGATGGGTAGTCTCCTGAGACAGGCGCCGCTCGAACGCGCCGACGAAGCGCCGGCGCCCGGTCGGGCTGAGGGCGGTTCCGGTGGCGCCGGTAACGAAATCGGCCGCCGAGACCTCGCCGGTATTGACCGCTGTGAGCACCACCGAATCGGCGACGACCGGCCGGAACGGCTCCATCAGATCGAGCGCGAGCGCCGGCCTGCCGTGGCGCGGGGCGTGGAACAGGCCCCGATAGGGATCGAGCCCGACCGAAGCGAGCGCAACGCTCAGATGCCGCGTCAGCATCGCGTAGGCCAGCGACAGCATGGCGTTCACCGGGTCGGTGGGCGGGCGGCGGTTGCGCGCTTCGAAGCGAAACGGCGCCATCTCCCCGGTCCTATCCCCGGCCCCCGCCCCATCCCCGGCCATGTTCCCGGCGTCCTTCTTGTCCGTCCCCGGCGGCGCCAGCAGCCCGGCGAAAGCGCGGAAATAGGTCGCGGCGGCGTCGCCCTCGAAGCCCAGCAGCGCCGCCACGGTCGCTGCACGAGAGGCCGACCGGCGTGCCGTGTCCAGGCGGTCGAGCACAGCCTTGCGCTTGTCCTTGTCGCCGCGCCAGTTGCGCCTTAGGATGGTCCTCTGGTTCACGATCTTGGCGGCGACGAGGGCGCGCGCGAAGCGCAAGCAGGCGGCTTCATCGAAGCTCGTCCGGTACTGCGCAATACGCACCTCGACATTGCGGTGGCCGATGCCGTGGGTCATGCCGCGGAACCAGCCGCCGTGGCTGTGGAAGGTGACCGGAATTTCGCGCTCCATCAGGGCCGCGAGCGCGGGCGTGGTAATGGCGACGTTGCCGAACAGGGCCACGTCGGAGATCTCGATCAGGCGCATTGTGGTGTCGCCCTGCTCCTCGTCGGCGATCTTGAGCGTATCGCCCGTCTTGGTGATGCGCGCCCGCTGCGACTGGACGACCAGCGGCGCCGCCTCGTCGGCCGGCACGGCAATGGGGCGGGGCGCCAGGTCCGACCCGCCGAGCGCGCTCACCTCATCGGGCAGGCAGACCGAGACCAGGGCGCAGCGCGGGCATTTCGGGCTGTCCTGAAGCGGCGGCGGGATGCGGCCCTGGGCGACTGTGAGACGCAGCCGGCTCACCGCGTCGCGGGTCGCGTGGCGCAAGTCGTCGTCGAGAGCGACGCGGATCCGCTCGCGGCTCTCCGCATACCAGATCGCGCCTTCCTCCACCCGGTAGCCGTGCTCCTCCAGGAGCAGCGCCTGGAGGCAGACCTGGACGCGCTCCGGCTCATAGGCGCCGCGCGCGACATGGGGGCGCTTGCCGCGTTTGTAGTCGACCGGCGTCACCGCGCCGTCTTCGGCCTCGGCGATGTCGATCTTCGCGATCACGCCGAGGCGCTCCGACGACAGGGTGAGCGCGCGGCGCGCGATTTTCTCCGGCTCGTCCTGCAACGCCCCGGGCGCCGGCAGGGGCGCGCCGGGGCGATCGACTCGCGCGTGGACGCGGCGCCCGTCCACCGTGTCTGCGGTTTCCACCCACTCGGCCTGCACCCACATGAGATAGGCGAGGCGCGGGCAGTAGACGAACTCGTTCACCATCCGCGCCGGGACCAGCGGAACATCGCCGCGCGCCGGCGGCGCAGGCAAGGGGAGGTCGAGCTGGGTGGAGGTCAATGCGGGCTCAGCCCTGTTCGGGCGCCACGCCACAGGTTTTCGATTTGTCCGGGACCGCAATCCGTCCGCACCCGGCGCTTCGGGTCGGACATCGTTCGCGGTTCGACCGCGCTCATGGCGCAAGCCCCCTTACCGCGCCCGGTTTCGTCACACCGGCACCTTCGTGATATCCGCTTTACGGGAACGCCGCAAGGTGCGCGAGGCCGACGTCGACCGGCGGCCACTGGTCCCCGGTCAATGAAGCCGGGCCGCAAATGCGGCCCGGAAATGCGCCACCCCACGGTCCATCGCCAAGCGGCGCTTCCCCTTCAATGAGGCCAGCGGCCGATGACGCATACTCAATACCTATGGGCGTGAACACGGAGTGGCAAGGGGCGGCTGTAGGGGGGCGAAAGTCTTCGTGAATCCGGAAGATGCCGGGAAGAAGGCGGAAACCCAAGGGGTCGGGGGGATTTCGGCGGGGTGGCGGGGCAGACGAAAGTCTTTACGAGTCCGGGCGTGGACGGGCCGTTAACCGGCCGTAAACGGGGATTTTCGGGGCGTTTCAGGGGTGCTGAAACGGCGGTGAATCCAGGCGTTTTCGCGGGGTCGGATCGGGGTTGGCGGCGGGCCACGCCGGGCGGCGCGATCGGTCTCGGGATTGCGGTCGGCGGCGCTTGGAGTGGCGGCGACGCCGGAAGCAATCCGCAATACTCTCATGCCTTCGGGCGAGCGCGGGGGTTGCGCCTGGAAACGCCGCCGCGCTGCGCGGAAGCCGTGGCGTTGCGCCTTGTGGTGCGTCGCAAGGCAGGTCTTACTCCCAGTCCTGTGTGGCCTTTACGACGACGCGCCAGAACCGGCTGTCCTCTTCCAGGAACCCGATAGCGGCGATGGAAGGGACGATCGCCGCGTCCAGCGTCTTGGCGACATGGCTCACCGTCCGCCGGCCCCTTGACTCTCGGATTAAACGCGCCTAAGTAACTTGACCGACAAGGCGAACGCCCCTTGTTAGGAAGCGCCGCTAGGCGCTCTCTTCAAGGCGCTCACAGCGCGGAAGGAGAATAAGGACATGGACAAGGCCGTAACAGTAAAGACCGTGCGGCATACGGTCCGAATCCAAGTCGAGGCGTCCACGGAAATAGTGACGTCTGCGCTCGGAGACATCGGTGGCTTGCACGATGTCGCCCCCGCTGGCTCCGGGACGATGAGCGACCAGCTGCGACTGACCTCCGGGAAGCGGAAATGACCCCTTCGAGGCGTCCACGGAGATCGTGACATCCGCCACCCGCTGTTTCGGCGTGCGAAATACCATTACTCCAGGGAGCGAACGCGATGGATATCGACCTGAACACCATGAAAGAAGCTGTCAGAGGAACCGCCGCCGCGTTCCGTTGCGTAACGGCTTATCAGCCGTCCGGCGGCAAGGGCGACAAGGTGTTTCCGCCGACCTACGAAGGCGGAAAATACGCTACCGAAGAGCGAATCGACGCGGTAACCGGCGAGATTCGGCCTTGCGTCCTTCTCGACTCGGTGCAGTCGCAGGCAAACCGGATGGAAACGGCTTTGCTGGAAGGGCGCCGAAACGGCGACATAGCGCTACCGCTTCTGATCGCCCGTTTCGGCGGCGATCTCCCGAAACCCTTCACGGTGACCAGCCTCGACGCGCCGCATCGGGCGGCGGACGCATTGTTTCGCGACTGCCGGTTCGACAAAGCGATATTTCGCGAATCGGACAAGGGCAGGATTCTCGACACGGCCGATGTGCGCAACGCAAGGGGGCTGTTCGGGCTGTGTCCCACTGCGCTGGTTTTCGGATTGTGGGATTCGACTGGCCCGCGCGGCGGTCTGGGCGCGAAGTTCCAGCGGGCACTGGTGTCGGAAATCGTCGGTTATGACGCTGAACCGGGCAGAACGACAGCAAGCCGCATCGATCCCGCCCAGATCGAACGCGCAGCCGGCCCGCTCTACCGCCGCAAGACTGAGACAGAAGGTTTGCCAGGCTGGACTCTGGACAAGGCGGCGGGCTCCGTAAAACTGGGCAAGGATGGCAGACCGTCGGAAGCCAACCACGGCAACGTGACCCCGACCATCAAGGATGGCGGCTTTACGATCTCCCGGGCCATTCAGACGACGACGCTGTCTCTCGCCGTCCTGCGCCGCCTGCGGTTCCCGGCGGAGGGGACGGCAGAGTCCGATCCCGAAGTCGACCGCGCCGCCCGCACCGTTCTCGCGGCGCTCGGGCTTGCCGCGGGGACCCTGGCGCGAGTCGATACGGACCTTCGCTCCCGTTGCCACTTGTTCGCCGAGGCAGAATCGTCGTGGGAATTGCTGGACCGGCCTGGGGAAGACCCGAGGCGTTTCCGGTTGGATCCGGACGGCGCACTCGGACTTCTGCGGGAGGCGATCGACGAGGCGAAAGCGGCGGGACTGCCGTGGGAAGGCGAAATCGAACTCACACCGTCCCCCGAGCTGATCGAACTGGTACGCCGCAGTCAGGAATTGGCAAGCGAGTCCGGATCGGAGGAGTAAGAGATGGCGTTCGCGCTGCGCCTGCGTTATCTGAACGGCTGGTCCATGGCGGCGGCGGATGGGGCGCGAAAGGAGCGGGCCGAATGGCCGCCGCACCCGGATCGAGTGTTCATGGCGCTGGCCGCCGCCTGGTTCGAGACCGACGAGGCGCCGGACGAGGGCGAAGCCCTGCGCTGGCTGGAATGCCTCCCGCCGCCTCTCGTCGCGGCGGCGCCCGCCGAATTCCGCACTTCCGTCGTCAGCTACGTGCCCGTCAACGACGTGGATCGCGGGCGCAAGATCCCGCAGGACGACGCTCTCAAAAAACTGAAGGCGGCAGGCTTGGCCATTTTGCCGGAACACCGGCCACGCCAGGCGCGCGGCTTTCCGGTGGCGATCCCCCGCGTTCCGGCCGGCGCGTTGCCGGAAGCACGCCTGATTTGGGAGGACGATGATCCAGGCCCACATCGTGCGGCCCTCGAACGGCTCGCGGCGAAGGTGACCCATGTGGGTCACTCCGCCACCTTCGTTCAGGCATGGATGGAGGAACACATCCAAGAGGACATTCCCGCGGCGGAGTTGTGGGAACCGGTCGAAGGGATTGCGGCCACGCATCGTCTCACACATCGTCTGCGGACTCCTTACTCGGGGCGTCTGGACGATCTCGCGCGCGCCTGCAACCGGAACGCAGTCCTGGAATATGCGGAACTCCAGGCGCAGGCGCAGACCCTCAAGGGCAAGCGCAGGAAACAGGCGCAAGAGGAAATCGCCCGCCGCTTCGGCGCGAGCCCGCCTGCAAGCCGCCGGCCCGATCCGGGACGCTGGCGGGGATATGGCAAACGGCGGGATCGGAACGACCGGGCGCAGGAGACGGGCGGGGTCTTCAGCCCGAAGCTCGTGATCCTGAGTCTCGCCGGAAAACGCGCCTCCCTGCCGGCGACGCTGAAGCTTACGAAAGCCCTGCGCGGCCTGCTGATGAAATCCTGCCCAGACCAGCCGCCGCCCGAATGGTTCAGCGGCCACCGGACGGACGGCGCGCCGACGGCCGAGCCTCATCTGGCAATATTCCCGCTCGCCCATGCAGGACGCGAATTCGCGGACGGGCGGATCATGGGACTCGCCCTCGCCCTCCCCGACCAACTCGACGACCGGGACGCGGCGCGCTGTCTCGAAGACATTCTGTACGATCCGGAAACGGGCCTGCCGCGACCGCACAGGCTGTTCGACGGATGGATCGAGTGCAGCGCGGAACTCGAGACCCGCGAACACCCGCCTTACTCCCTGAACGCGGACAGGTGGACGCGCCCGTCGCGGGTCTGGGCAAGCGTGACGCCGGTCGTGTTGAACCGCCACCCCAAGGGGGCCAAGGGGGGGAGTTTCTGGGAACGGGCGAGCGAAGACGTCCGAAACGCCTGCGGGCATGTCGGATTGCCCGACCCGCGGGAAGTGCTGCTGCACCCGGTCTCGTTGGTGGAGGGCGTTCCCCATGCGCGGGAGTTTCCCCGCATGGAGCGCGCCGGCGGCGGCGGGCCGCGGACCCACCGGCACGCCGTGCTGGTCTTCGATGAGCCGGTGGGAGGCCCCGTTCTGGTGGGGGCGGGACGCTTCCGCGGATACGGGCTGTGCCTGCCTCAGGACGATGGAGGTGCCGGTGCCGGTAAGTGACCTGACTGCCGGGGATTTTCCCGCGTTTTTCCGCTCCCTGTGGGGCCGCGACCCGTTCGCGTGGCAGACGGCGCTCGCAAGCCGGGTCATGGAAACGGCGGCATGGCCCGAAGCGATCGCCTTGCCGACCGGGGCGGGCAAGACCGCCTGTCTCGACATCGCCGTGTTTGCGCTCGCCGCCCAGGCGCCTCGTCTGGAACGCGGCGAAATCGTGACCGCGCCCCGGCGAATCTTCCTCGTCGTCGACCGGCGCATCGTCGTTGACGAGGCGTATGACCGCGCCCGCCGAATGGCCGGCAAGCTGGCGGAATCCGCAAAGCGCGATGAGAACGACGACGTTCTGTGCAACGTCGCGCACAATCTTCTGCGAATCGGGGGGCAGGAGGGCTCCGTCCAGGACGGCGCGGGGGCCCGGCCGCTGGAGGCGCATGTCCTGCGCGGCGGCATGTATCGCTCGGAAGCCTGGGGACAAAATCCGTTGCAACCCTCGATCATCGCCTCGACGGTCGATCAGACAGGTTCGCGTCTGCTGTTCCGCGCCTACGGCCGCAGGCGCAACGTTTGGCCGGTCTACGCCGGCCTCGTCGCCAACGACAGCCTGATCCTGCTGGACGAAGCGCACTGCGCCCGGCCGTTCCTCCAAACTCTCCAGGCGGTGGCGCGGTTCCGGGAATGGGGGAAAGCACCCTTGGGCAGATTCTTTCATCCCGTCGTGATGTCGGCGACGCCGCCCACGGACATGGAAGACAGGTTCGAAGACACGTCCGGAGAGGGCGACGACCCGGAGCACCCTCTTGGCAAACGTCGGATGGCGCGCAAGCCGGCGATACTGAAAACGACCAAATCTGCGAGCACCGACGATATTGCGAAGGTCGTGGCGCGACAGGCGTTGCAGCTCGCCGATGACGGGTCGCGCGCCGTGGTTGCATTCGTCAATCGCGTCGCGACGGCGCGCCGGATCCGCGAAATTCTGTACGAGCGAGAGAACATCGACTGCGAACTGCTGACCGGGCGCATGAGACCCGTTGACCGGGAGATCGTGCACGCGCGTCTCCAATGCCTCCATTCCAGCCGGTCCGAGACGCGGTGTCTGGAAAGGCCGTTGATCGTGGTCGCGACCCAGACCCTCGAAGTGGGCGCGGATTTCGATTTCGACGGCCTCGTGACCGAGTGCGCGAGCCTCGACGCGCTCCGCCAGCGTTTCGGACGCCTGAACCGCATGGGGCGGCCCATCGAGGCCCGGGCGGTGGTCGTCGCGGCCCGCAATCCCCCGAAGGACGATCCCGTATATGGAAGCGCGCTGGCGGAAACGTGGGACTGGCTCAAGAAACACGGGGATGACGGCGACGCGGTCGATTTCGGCATTGCCGCCTTGGGCGGTATTCTGCCCGAAGGAAAGGCGCTCGACGCGCTGAACGCACCCTTCCGCGACGCCGCCGTGATGCTGCCCGCGCATGTGGACTGTCTTGCGCAAACGTCGCCGGAACCGGCCCCCTCGCCGGACGTGTCGTTATTCCTGCGCGGCCGCCGCCGGGCCGTTGCCGATGTCCATGTCTGCTGGCGCGCCGATCTCGACCTGGAGAAAGACCCGCAAGAGCTGGAAAAGACGGAGCTGACGCGCTTGCGCCTGTGCCCGCCCGCAAGCGCCGAAACGCTTCCGGTTCCCTTGGGCGTCTTCAAACGCTGGCTGGAAGGCGACGACACCGACGACGTCAGCGCCGACATAGAGGGCGGCCATGCAGAAGAAACCGATTCCAGGAGGCGCGCGCCGACCGGCGACCGGAAGCCGCGCAGGATCGTGCGCTGGCGAGGGCGGGAAACCCGCGCCAAAGACGATGTGACCGATGACCCACAGAAAGTGCGTCCGGGCGACGTTATCGTGATTCCGTTCGAGCATTTCAATGCAGCCCTGTCGCTCGGCGACATCCCCGACCGGGGCGAGAACGGCGACAGGACTGCGGCGCACGACGTTGGCGACCGGGCCCATTTGCGCGCCAGGGCGAAAGCCGTTTTGCGTCTGCATCGAACGTTGGTCGAAGCGTGGCCGGATGATTTCCGGGAAGCAAGAGAAAGCGCTTTGGCGCTGTTGTCGGACCACGATATCGAGAGGATGTACGAAGACGATCCGGACGGGCTGTCGGAAGGCCTGCTCGATATCCTCAAGCAACTCAGAGACCACGGCAGGCAGAAAGATATTCACGCTCGCTGGCGGTGGTTGCCGAAGAGCGCCGCCGCACTCGTCAAGGAATACGACTCGCCGCGCCGCTTGAGCCGGGCCGTGCATGTGGTCGGCGGCAGCCCGGTCGTTGCGGGCAAACAAATCGTGCCCGAGTATGCTCTCGAGGCCGACCGATTCAACGACGAGGACGATATCAATTCCTCCGGTACGTCGTACCGGAACGGCAAACCGGTTCTGCTGAAAGATCATCTTCCGGGAGTCGAAGGCTTCGCCCGCAGCCATGCGGAGGGGTGCGGCTTGCCGGCCGAATTGACCAAAGTACTGACCTGCGCCGGGCTGCTACACGATCTCGGAAAAGCGGATCCCAGGTTCCAATCCATGCTGCGTGGCGGGGAGCGCTGGAACGGGCTTTCGCCGCAAGCCAAGTCGGCCCAGATGAACCGAAGCCATACGCGCCGAAAATCGGACTATCCCCGAGGCGTGCGGCACGAATTGCTTTCCGTGCGGATGGCCGAAAGCGCGCCTGATCTGCTACCGAAGGAAGACGATCTGCGTGATCTGACGCTTCATCTCGTGGCGAGTCATCACGGATTTTGTCGGCCGTTCGCCCCGGTTACAGACGGTGACGACTATCCAGAGGCGCGGTTCGAGGTGTCGGATCGCGAAACACGCTGGGACGGTGGTTCCCTGGAGCTGGAGCGACTCGATTCCGGAGTCGCGGAACGCTACTGGCGTTTGACCAGGCGATACGGATGGTGGGGGCTTGCCTGGTTGGAAGCCCTGTTGCGGCTCGCCGACTGGCGGCGCAGCGCCTGGGAGGAGGAAAACGATGACGGCGCGTGAACCGGCCGACGGCTTGTTGCTGGCCGGGCTGAACGGCAACAATCCACTGGCGTATCTGGCCGCCGTCGGCGTGTTGCGGACCGTCTCCCTGGCCGATCCGGACGAGGCGTGGCGGATGCGCTGGACGGAGAACGGCGGTGGCTGGTCACCCGTATTGTCCGGAAAACGGGTGACCGGCGCCGACGATCTGATCGCGCTTCTCGATCCGGCCCTGAAGAAAATGAAAGATCATTCCGCGCTGGCGTTCGCCGACGATACGACGAAAATCCCGTGTGGGAAGTTTCGCGAACTTGCCGAAGACGCGAGCGAAAAGGCGCGTCCCGAAGATCGTATTCATGCGGACTTTATCGCCGCCTTCGGCTGTGAAAGCATCCCCGTTTCAGAAAAAGACGATTCGATTCGGGACACGGCGCTGCGCACGATGAGCGGCGCAGGCCACCAGCATTTTGTTGGGTTCATGCGGGAGCTGGTCGACAATACGGAGCCCGATGATCTGCGAGCATCCCTGTTCGAATCATGGACGTACCCTGATCCGGCTCCAAGTCTGCGTTGGGATCCGGTGGATGATCGTCGGTACGCGTTGCGTTGGAAAGAACCATCGAAGGATCGGATCGGCACGATGCGCGGCGCGAACCGGCTTGCCATCGAAGCACTCCCGATGTTTCCGACCGTACCGAACGGATCGCGCCTGGACACCACGGGTTTTTCCCAACAGGGCCGAGCCACTTACTTCTCGTGGCCGATCTGGAGCGCTTGGACGAGCCTCGACACTCTGCGGTCCCTTCTCGCCTTGTCCCTTTTGCAAACCGTTCCGCCCGACCGCGCCCGGCTTCGCAAAATGGGTGTTGTCGAAATCTACCGCAGCGAGCGGATCGAAAACGGCTATTACCGCAATTTCGCCACCGCCTTTTCCGCGTGAGGCAGCGAGGCCGATCTTACCCGATGTCCGCGCGGCGCGGCGCGGGCCGCGCGGCGGGTTGACGGGCCGGTTGCGGATCGCGTTCGCGACCGCGCAGGCGGGGTCGTTGCTGCTCGGCCGCAGCGCGCACAAGGGCGGCGGGGATCGTTCAGCCGTTCGGATCCGGTCGCACCGCAAACGTCCATCACGGGCATGGACGCGCAATAGGGTTTGCCGGATTCGACCGTCGGCGGATTCGGCGGACGCCCGGCCCGAGGCGTGTTCGAGACATCGCGTCGGGCCTCCTCCGGGACATGACGATCGCCGTCGCCGGCGGGCCTCCCCGCCTGCGGCGGTAGACGAACTCGTTCACCATCCGCGCCGGGACCAGCGGAACATCGCCGCGCGCCGGCGGCGCAGGCAAGGGGAGGTCGAGCTGGGTGGAAGTCTCAGTTCATTGAAAAGCATGGGTTTCGCCATACTGGGATAGAGCAGATCTGGACGATTCCAGGGACCTTCGCCATCATCCAACCGACTCGTGAGAGCCGACGGTATACAAACCCATCGGCGCGGCAAGGTTCAGTCCCCGGTTGCGTCGGGTTGCACCTCGTGTTTCCTGCATAAGGGGCAGTCATGTCGCGATCCCGCGAGTCGCGCAACACCTGCTCGCGACCCTCCCAAAGAATGGCTGAAGCCGACCGCCATGAACTTCGACTTCAATGTCGCATTCAAAGCACTGACCGGGCACGAGCCATTCCCTTGGCAGCGGCGGCTGTTCGTCGATTGGCTGTCGTGCGGAAGACTGCCCCCGGCGATAGACATCCCGACCGGCCTTGGCAAGACCTCGGTCATGGCGGTGTGGCTGCTGGCGCGGGCGTCGGGGGCGAACTTGCCACGCCGACTGGTCTATGTCGTCGATCGCCGCGCCGTGGTCGATCAGGCGACCGACGAGGCCAAGAAACTCCGCAAGCGGCTGAATTTGGCCAAGAAACTCCGCAAGCGGCTGAATTTGGCCAAGAAACTCCGCAAGCGGCTGAATTTGGCCAAGAAACTCCGCAAGCGGCTGAATGACGAGGCGGTTGCGGTTATTGCACAGGTGCGGACGGGCCTCTGCCTCGATCGCGGACAGAAGTTGCCGGTCTCTCCTTTGCGTGGCCGGCGCGCCGACAATCGGAAATGGATGGACGATCCGACCGCCCCCGCGATCATCGTCGGCACGGTCGATATGATCGGATCGCGTCTGCTGTTCGAAGGTTATGGCGTTTCACGAGGCCTGCGACCCTATGCGGCAGGCCTGCTGGGCTGCGATTCGCTGGTGCTGCTGGACGAAGCGCATCTCGTGCCGCCGTTCGAACGCCTGATGGCGGCGATCCGGGATGATCTCGATTTGCGCCCGCCGCCGACCCCTAATCTATTTCCGCTCCCGCCGTTTCGTATGCTGCCCCTGTCGGCGACCCTGGCCCGCGGGAAAGACCTGGCCCGCGAGAAAGAGGAGCCCTTCGGCCTCGAAGATGAGGATCGCGAGCACGAAATCGTCGCCCAGCGGCTGGATGCGCGTAAAGGGCTGACCCGGAAGACGCTCGGCGAGAAAGAGAACTTGCCCGAACGTCTGGCTGACGAAGCCTTGGAACGGATGCGGGAGACCGATGGCGATCCGCGCATCCTCATCTATTGCAACGCCCGCACCGACGCCGAAAAGGTGAAGGATCTCCTCGACAGCCGGCTGAAGAAGGAAAAGCCTGGGTGCCGGGTGATTCTGTTCGTCGGCGCGCGGCGGGTGTTCGAGCGCGAGGCGGCGGCGAAAGACCTGAAACGCCACGGCCTGATCCCTTGCGACGGGAAGAACGAACCGGTGGACGGCGACGACGACATCCCGGTTTTCGTGGTCGCCACCGCCGCCGGCGAGGTCGGAGTCGATCTCGACGCAGACCACATGGTCTGCGATCTGGTCGCCTGGGAGCGCATGGTGCAACGCCTGGGCCGGGTCAACCGGCGCGGCGAGGGCGCAGCGACCGTGCTGGTGATCGACCAAGACAAACCGAAGCCGGGACAAGGCGCGAAAGGCCAGGACGCGAGCGACGACTTCGACCGTTGCAGCGTGCGCGCGCTACTCGACAAACTGCCGCTCGACGACGAAGGCGTACACAGGGCCGGCCCCGGCGCCTTGGCGGGTCTCGCCGATGACCCGGACCCGGCGTTGCGGAAGACGATCGAGTGCGCCTCGACGCGCCTGCCGCTTTATCCGGCGCTCACCCGCGCGCTGGTCGATTCCTGGGCGATGACGTCGCTCGACGAGCATACGGGACGGCCCGAGGTCGGGCCGTGGCTACGCGGTTGGGTAAAGGACGAGCCGCAAACAAGCGTGATCTGGCGGCGCTCCCTTCCCGTTTTCTGGGATGGCAAAGACAATGTCAAGGCCGCGCCGCGCCGCGATCTCGTTGCGTTCTTCGAGGCCGCGCCGCCGCGCCCGGCGGAACTGCTGGAGACCGAGACCCGGCACGTGGCGGACTGGTTGAACCGGCGCGTGGCGGGCTGGTTGAAAGAGCAAGGGAAGAAGCCTGACAAACAGCCAATAGACCCTGACAAACAGCCAATCGACGATGCGGAACTCGCTCCCCTGACTCCCAACGCACCTGTCGCTTTCGTACTCGACGGCGCGAACCGGCCCGAGAAGGACAGCTACAGCTTGAGCCTGAAGGACATCGCCGATTTCAAAAAGGAAAAGTTGGAGAGCCTTCTCAAAGGCAAGCGGCTGGTCGTGGACGCGCGGCTCGGCGGGCTGGAGGATGGCTTGCTGGACCCCAAATCCAGCGAGCCGGTTCGGACGATCGACGACAAAAACGCCGAGGATGACACGATGATCGACGACAAAGACGCCGAGGCTGGCACATGGGGTGAGCCGACTTTCCGAATAGCGCGGTTGTCGGATGACGCGCGAGCCCGCCCGGACGCGCAGGAGGTTCTGGCCCTGTCCTGTCGGAGAACGGACGAGAGGGAGACCAAGACCTGGCTCGTGGTCGAGAAACTCCCCGGAGGCGGCGAGGGTGAGGACGCTCGCGCCATCACCCACGACAAGGAACAGTTGCTCGCCGAACATCAGGAGTGGGCTGCTGGAGAAGCGGATCGCATCGGAGAGCGGCTTGGTCTGTCGATTGACGACCGGGCGATGCTGCGCGCCGCCGCCCACCATCACGACGACGGCAAGGCCGCGAAGCGCTGGCAGCGGGCCTCCAACGCGCCGCGCGACGGCGGCCCCTGGGCCAAGACGAAAGGGCCCTTCAATTGGCGGCAGTTGAACGGCTACCGCCACGAGTTCGGTTCCGTGCTCGATGCCCAAACCAACGGCCTCGACGGCCTCGACCAGACGGATTCCCGGTTCGAATTGGCGCTGCATCTGATTGCCGCGCATCATGGCAATGCCCGCCCCGTCATCGGCGTCTCGGGCCACGACGACCGGCCGCCGAGCGCGGCGGAGGCGCAAGGGCGTGAAATCGCGTTGCGCTTCGCGCGGCTGCAACGGCGCTGGGGACCGTGGGGACTCGCCTGGTGGGAAGCCTTGCTCCGCGCCGCCGATCAGCGCGCCTCGCGGCGGTTGGATAAGGAGACGGGTTGATGGCCGAAGCGTCGATCCCGGTCGATCTGACCAATCCGGGCCAGGTCTTCGCCTGCCTCGGCTTTCTGGAAGCCGCCGATGTTCTGTGCGGTGAGGCGACGGGCGGATTCGACTGGTCCACCGACGCCGACACGCGCTTCCGTCTGTCGGCGGCGGGCGACGACAACCCGGTAGCGCGGGTGCTGGCCTTCTTGGCGAAGGCCGAAGTCGTGGCGCTAGCGCCCGAAGGTTGGCGGCCAAAGAAAGAACCGAATACAGAGAGAAAACGACAAAAGCTGTTAGAGGAATTGTGCCGGCAGAAAAAAATAGAAACGTTCCCCGCATGCAACCCCGAAACGACTGCCGCCATGCCCATCGAGCTTTCCGATAATTCAACTAATGTTGTTCTTAGTCATTGGACGGACGGTTCTAACCGAAATGATTTTAAATTATATTCGGGTAATCGCTCCGCGCTCGGCATCGCCAAGGCTATGCTGTCCGGAACGCGAAAAAATCTGTCAAAGGGACAAAATCTGGGTGATGACGACGACCGTTGCGCGCTCACTAAACGTCCCTTCGACATTCTCACTCCGATGGGCGGCAGTTTCAACTTCGACCCTCGCGGTGCTTGGACCGCGCTTGACGCCGGTTATTCGCCCAATGACCAGGACCATTTAGTCAACGCCTCACCGGTTGTGGAAATTCTGGCAGCATGGAGCCTGGAAAATGCCCGTCCCACCGAACGCGAAGAGCGCCGGGTTTTCTATGCTGCCTGGGCCGATGCATTGCCGCCCATCCTCGCCCGAGTTGCGCTTACCGGCGTGCTTCCATTCACGACGCTGAGGCGCTTCCGGTTCACGCTCGATTCTTCGGGCAAGAATAAAATCGTGACTTTCGCACAAGAGGAGACCGCGCCATGACGGAAATGGATGTCTTGACACCCGAAATGATCGACGCCTGGATCGCCGATGGTGACGGTTCTGTCGCACTGCATCTGAAGCAGAAACTTCAGACTGTAGAAGTTGATGGCAGGATTATCTATCCGCCGACCTACGCCGATATCGGGTACAATATCGACACATTTTCCGATGGTACGAAGGTTGCGCTGATCGACAGCGTCGGCTCACAAGCCAACCGGATGGAGCCTACTTTCAAGGAGTCTCCATACTCGGAACTGTTGCCGCAGATCGACATCGAATTGCATCGCAGTGGCGAGAAAGGACATATCGAGAAACTCCCGCTGCTTGATCTCGCGCATCGCAGCGCCGATGCCGTCGTCTATGCAACACCGACCCTCAAAAAAATCATCGAGCCAGCGTTTCAGGCTTTGAAGGAGTGTAACGACGCGGGACCGTTATGTCGTGTCGCGCCGACATCTCTGGTCTTCGGGTTCTGGGATTCGCGCGGCGATTCGCAGGAAAAACGTCCCCGTCTCGTGCGCTCGATCATCCGCGCGTGGGACATCGAGCCTTTGCATACGGCGGCACAGTTCAATTCCGTCTGGAAGAGACTTGACGACGATCAGAAAGGGGATCTGGAAAAAGAAGCCAAAACCAAAAAGAGCAAACTCTCTGAAAAGGGGTTTGCGGATGCACCGGCGGTGTTTCGGCCGAAAATCTCTCCCCAGCGCCTGAAGGACGGCACTATAAATGCAGAAGCTCGCGTCCTCGGCGGCATCGTGGTGAACGGCACGATCGAACGGGATATCACTGTCAATCTCATCGCCCTTCGCGCTCTGAGAGGTGAATCTGCGGAGGAGACTGAAAATATTCGCCGGTATTTACTCGCTTTGACTCTGATCGCCGCAACAGCCGATATCGAGCTTTTCCTCCGCGAGGGTTGCAACCTCCGTTTTGCAGGCGAAGAGGTCTGGCATGACATCCCACGCCGGGGCGATCCGGTGCCCGTTGATTTGGTATCGGCGGAAGCCCGTGAGACGTTGTTCAGGTACGCGAAGAAGGCCGCCGCACTCTTTCGGACAAAGGACGAAGATATTGTGCTGTCCCACAAGTTCGACTTGAAGGAAGCGAAGAAACTGCTCGCCAAGAAAACCGAAGAAGACAGCGACTGAGGTCCGGATCATGTCGCGCGCATTGCTTCTGTCCGTTCGGTTTCACGAGGGGCGCTTTCACGGCCAGAACGGTCAGAAAACCCCGGAATGGCCGCCGTCGCCGGCTCGCCTGTTTCAAGCGTTGGTTGCTGGCGCTGCCAACGGCGTAGCGAACCCGACCGCGATGCGAGGCGCATTCGAATGGCTTGAGAATCTGGATGCACCGATCATCGCTGCGCCGGTGCCTGAACGCGGCCAGTATTTCCAGAACTTCGTGCCGAACAATGATCGTGACGCGGTTGAAGGAGGGTCAAAAACGCTCGCCTCTATTCGAACCGGTAAAACTATCAAGCCTCATGTCTTTGATATGGAATTTCCGGTAATGTTCATGTGGCAGTATGTCGGCAACAAACAAAATGAGAGCCACGCACGAACGATCTGCGATGCTGCGGAAGGACTTTACCAACTCGGGCGCGGTGTCGATATGGCTTGGGCGCAATGCGAACTTCTGCACAAAGACGAAGCTGAGAAACACTTGGCCGCGTACAATGGCACGGTTCATCGTCCAAGCCGTGGCAGGGAGGAGACGGCGTTGCCATGTCCGCAACGAGGATCGCTCAACAGCCTTGATGCGCGATTTGCACACAAACGGTTCGTGACGGTCGAGAAAGGTCGGACGGTCACGCGGACGTTTCATCAACCCCCGAAGCCCCAATTCCGTCTGGTCGCCTACGACGCGCCGCCGCAGCGGTTGATCTTTACGTTGTGTAAGGGAGACGCACGCGGCGAACCCGCGCCTTGGCCGCTGGCCGGCGCCGCCCGTCTCGTCGAGTATGTGCGCGACGCAGCCGCGGAGAACCTGCGCAAACACCTCTCCGATCGGCGGGACGAGATCGAGCGCTGTCTGATCGGCCGCGGGGCAACGGATTCGGACAAGGCCCGGCGCGTGCGTATCGTCCCGGTCCCGTCGGTCGGCCACCCCCATGCCGACATGGCGATCCGCCGGCTCGCCGTTGACGCGCCGCAGGCCTGCCCGCTGCGCGCCGACGATCTCGCCTGGGCATTCCGGGCGGTCTGGACCGACGGGGACGGGGTCGTCGTTCGCGAACTGCAAAGCGCCGACGAAAACGATTCCATGGTCGACCGTTTCACGGGTCGGGCCCGGACATGGCGGAGCGTCACGCCGCTGGCGTTACCGGTTGCGAGAGGTTCGATCGGGAACGGAACGGCGCGCCGGGATCGGGAGGCAAGCGCCGCCGGCGCGGTACGGCGCGCGCTTCGCCACGCAGGCGTCCATGTCGCGCCGCTCGACATCCGCGTGCAGCGCGAGCCGTTCGACACCCACGGCGAGCGGGCCGAATCCTTCGCCGACGGGACGCGTTTTTCCGAGGCGGCCCTGTGGCATGTGGCGATTGCCTTCGCCACGCCGGTTGCCGGGCCGCTGCTGCTGGGCAACGGGCGCTATCTCGGTCTCGGGCTGATGCGGCCGGAGGCGCATGTCGATGGCGTCATTGCCTCGACATCGAGTCCTGGCTTGCCGAGGGCGCCGAACCCATGATCGTCGCGCGCCGCCCGGCGGGCGATGATGGCGCGGGTGCAGGCGAACCTGCCACATGACCGGCCTCTGCCGCCCTATGTGACCGGGCACGAGGACGACGGCGCCCCGGCCCGCGACGGGACGCACCGCCATATCGCCGTCGTTGTCGATCTGCCGCGGCGGCGGATTCTCTACGTCCCGCCAACCCTGATCTGGCGCGGCGGACGGGGCGACCGTCACGAGCCTCACCGCCTCGTCGAGCGCGCGCTGGCCGGCATGGAGACATTGCGCGCGGGGCCGGCCGGTCGGCTGGCGCTCTCGCCGGCCCCGGTCGATATGCGGCGAACGATCCGCTGTTCGCCCCGGCGCGGGTCTGGGAAAGCGCCGGCGACTACCATGTCGCCCGTCATCGCCGGGGGCTGGCCGACGACGAGGCGTTGCGCGCCGACGCGCTGGCCGAACTCCAACGTTGCGGCCGGCCTGTTCCGGGGTCCGTCGATGTCCTCGCGGCGCGGCGCGGGCCGCGCGGCGGGTTGACGGGCCGGTTGCGGATCGCGTTCGCGACCGCGCAGGCGGGGCCGTTGCTGCTCGGCCGCAGCGCGCACAAGGGCGGCGGATTGTTCAGCCGTTCGGATCCGGTCGCACCGCAAACATCCATCACGGGCATGGACGCGCGATAGGGTTTGCCGGATTCGACCGTCGGCGGATTCGGCGGACGCCCGGCCCGAGGCGTGTTCGAGAAATCGCCGGCGGGCCTCCCCGCCTGCGCGCGAACGCCGCCGCCCACGCGCGACTATCGCGCCGCAACGCTCAGAGTCCGCAAAGCCCGGTATACCGGGCCGGCGCCGGGCGCTTCGCCACGCCGGACAACCGAATGGCCGGTTTCATCTCCGCGCCGACACCGAACAAACGTCCCTCCGGCGGCCCAACGGACAACCAACGGACCGGAAACCGTCAGCGCACCCGGTGCTGCAAGATTTCCGGGCTAAGAGGCGACGCCCCAGGTCAGGCCGAGGTCCTTGAGCCAGCGGCGGTAGGCCACCGAGTACTTGTCGACCTTCACATGCAGCTCATCGTTCAGGTCCAGCGGGATGCGCTTGGGGCGCTGGGACTCCACGATCCACTTGTCCTGCGCGAACACCTCGTTCTGGCGGGCGACGATCTGCTCCTCGGTCACCCGGTCGCCGAAATTGACCGCGACCAGGAGCCAGACCAGGCAGTCGTCCTCGGCCAGCGGGGTGAGCGTCAGCATCATGCAGAACATGTTGCCGTCGCCCGTGTTCTTGGCGAAGTAGGCCGTGAGCGGGCGGGAAATGGTGTAGCGATATTCGGCCATCGCCGGCACGCCGCGGTGATCGGCGAAAGGCTGGTAGACCCGGACCGGGCTCAGCTTCAACCCGTCCTCGTCGCGGGTGACCTCCAGGTCCTCGATCACGTCCGGCCGGCTGGGATCGCCGTTGATCATCGGGTGGACATGCGGGAAATGGGGGATGTCGGTGTAGTTCTCGATGGTACGGAACGGGCTCGCGTGGAAGTTGTACGGCCCGACGACCAGCTTGCGGAAGGAGTTCCTGGACCATTCCGGAAACGGCGGGATTTCGCGCTCGGGCGCGCCCATCGAAGCCCAGATGAAGCCGTACTCTTCTTTGGCGCGATAGGCCTCGACCCGGGCCTTGGGCGGCGGCTTCACGTCGGGCATCGCCGGGATCAGGGTGCACGCTCCGTCCCGGCCGTAGCGCCAGGCGTGATAGGGGCAGACGAGCTGGCCGTCCTCGACCGTACCGAGCGACAGCCTGGACCCGCGGTGGATGCAGAGATCGCGCCAAGCCATTACCCGATCGCCGGCGCGCCACAGAACGATGTCGGTGCCCAGGAGCTTCGCCGGCATGACCGCGCCGTCGGCGAGATCGCTCGATCTGCCGACGACGAACCATTCGTTCAGCATCACCGGATCGTCGATCGGGGCGTCGTCCAGGGTCAGGGCCATGCGGTCTCCACGCATTCCGAGCGGCGGCATACTGCCAATCGCGCGGGGTTTCGTCCACACCCGCGCCTCTGTCCACACCAGCGCCTCTGCGGCGGCGATTCTCAATTATAGCGATTTCGGGGGGTTTCCAAGGGCTGCGATCGTGATTCGGGCGGTCGCGTGAAGCGGCTCGAACGATACATGGATGTCGGGGCAGCGATGCGCGTCGCCGCCCGACAAGCGCGCGGACCCGGCGCATCCTCACCCGCTGGCGCATCCGCGGCTACATGGCGCCCAAGGACCCGGGCGAGGACCGGGCCGGCGAGATGGAGCGCATGACCCGGCGGCGTTGCGCTGTTCTCGCGCTGTATTTACGGCGCGGGCCGCAGGGCGGGCCGCGCCAGCGGGGAGGCGGCGCGCGGGATCGCCCGGCCGGGCGTCGCGACGCCTGCCGATCCCGAAGAAATTCAGAGCCGATCCACAGATCCATCCCAGCCCGAATTCCGGCCCGAAATCCAGCCCATTCCGAAAGACTCTGCATCCGGTTACAATGAGTTCGACACCTCGACAGACCCCACACAGACCCCACTGGGCCCTTGGCGGACGAACCCCCCGGGAGTACCTTGGCCGGCGCGCGGCCGACCGGGCCCTCCCGTCTCATATGTCTTGAACCAGGACAGTGGCAGAAGGCATGACCGACGATCCGACGATCAGGGTGCGCCGGCTGCGCAAGGCGTTCGGCGACAGGCTCGTACTGGACGACCTGGATCTCGATATCGGGCGCGGCGACAGCTTGGTGGTGATCGGCGGCTCGGGCGCCGGCAAGTCGGTGCTGATCAAGACCATCATCGGCGTCATGCAGCCCGATTCCGGCAGCATCGCGATCGACGGCGTCGAGACGGTCGGCGCGTCGACGGCGGTCGCGGATTCGGTCCGGGCGAAGTTCGGTATGCTGTTCCAGGGCGCGGCGCTGTTCGATTCGATGTCGGTCTGGGAGAATGTCGCCTTCAGCCTGATGCAGAACCACCATGTGCCCAAGCGCCGGGCGCGCGAGATGGCGATCGGGAAGCTCGCCCAGGTCGGGCTCGGCCGGACGCTCGCCGACCGATCGCCGGCCGCGTTGTCGGGCGGTATGCAGAAACGCGTCGGCCTCGCCCGCGCGATCGCGACCGAGCCGGCGATCCTGTTCTTCGACGAACCCACGACGGGCCTCGATCCGATCATGGGCGATGTGATCAACGAGCTGATCGTCAAATGCGTGCGCGATCTGGGCGCGACCGCGCTCACCATCACTCACGACATGTCGAGCGCGCGCAAGATCGCCGACCGGATCGCCATGATCCACCGTGGCAGGATCGTCTGGGCCGGCCGCGCGGGCGCCGTCGAGGACAGCGGAAACGAGATCGTCGATCAGTTCATCCACGGCCGCACCGAGGGCCCGATCCGGCCGGCCGCCAGTGCCGCCTGAAGGCGCCTGAGATGGCCAGAACAGCCGGCCGGTTCGTCTGTCAAAGCTGCGGCGGCGCGTTCGCGAAATGGAGCGGCCGCTGCGAGGCGTGCGGCGCGTGGAACGCCATCGTCGAAGAGGCCCCGCGCGGCGGCGCGCCCAAGGGGCTCGACGCCGGGCGCGGCGCGGCGCTGGACTTCGTTCCGCTGTCCGGCGCCGAGGCCCCGGCCGGGCGGCTCCAGAGCGGGCTGGCGGAATTCGACCGGGCGAGCGGCGGCGGGCTGGTGCGCGGCTCGGCGCTCCTGGTTGGCGGCGATCCCGGGATCGGCAAATCGACCCTGTTGCTCCAGGTCGCCGGCCGCCTCGCCGGCGCCATGGACGTGGCCTACATCTCCGGCGAAGAGGCGATCGACCAGATCCGGCTGCGGGCCGGCCGGCTCGGCCTGGCGGAGGCGCCGGTGCGGCTCGCCGCGGCGACCAGCGTGCGCGACATCGTCACCTCGCTCGACCGGGCCGACGCGCCTGCCGCGGTGGTCGTGGATTCGATCCAGACCATGTATCTCGACAATCTGGATTCGGCGCCCGGCTCCGTCGCCCAGGTCCGCGCCAGCGCCCAGGAGCTGATCGGGCTGGCCAAACGGCGCGGATTCTGCGTGGTCCTGGTCGGCCACGTTACCAAGGAAGGCGCGATCGCCGGGCCGCGGGTGCTCGAGCACATGGTCGATACCGTGCTCTATTTCGAGGGCGAGCGCGGCCATCAGTTCCGGCTTCTGCGGGCGACCAAGAACCGGTTCGGGCCGACCGACGAGATCGGCGTCTTCGAGATGACCGATCGCGGGCTGATGGAGACGCCGAACCCGTCGGCGCTGTTCCTGGCCGACCGCCGGGGCAACGTTTCCGGCGCCAGCGTGTTCGCCGGCATCGAAGGAACGCGACCCGTGCTGGTCGAGATCCAGGCGCTGGTCGCCCCCTCCCCGCTTGCGACGCCGCGCCGGGCGGTCGTCGGCTGGGATTCGGCCCGGCTCGCCATGGTGCTCGCGGTGATCGAGACGCGCTGCGGGATTCCGCTCGCGGGCCGGGACATCTACCTCAACGTCGCAGGAGGCTTGCGGATCGGCGAGCCGGCCGCGGACCTCGCGGTCGCCGGCGCGCTGCTGTCGGCGGCGTCGGACTGCCCGGCGCCCGAGGACGCGGTCATGTTCGGCGAGATCGGGCTGGGCGGCGAGGTGCGGGGCGTCAGCCAGCCCGCGCAGCGGCTGCGCGAGGCGGCCAGGCTCGGCTTCGCGCGCGTCATCGCGCCGCCGCAGCCCCAGGCGGAGCAATGGGCCGTCACCGGCGTCGCCCTCAGCGAAGTCGCACATTTGAGACAGCTCGTCGCGATGTTTCCGTGGCAGTATCCATGCGGGATGGAAGAGCGGCTTTCAACGGAGGCGGTCTGAGATGTCGGCGCTCGATCTGATCGTCATCGCCGTGGTCGTGTTCGCCGCCCTGATCGGTCTGTGGCTCGGCGTGGTGCGGGTCCTCCTGCTCATCGGCGGCTGGGTCGGCGCGGCGGTGATCACCGTCTACGGCTTTCCGTTCGCCCGGCCGCTCGCGCAGGATTTCATCGAGGGGTCGTTCATGTCGGACCTCGCCGCGGCGGGCTCGATCTTCATCGTCAGCCTGGTGCTGCTGACGATCCTGAGCCACGTTATCGCCGACCGGGTGCGGGGCAGCGCCTTCGGTGCGGTGGACCGGTCGGTCGGCCTGGTCGTCGGGCTCGCGCTGGGAGTCCTGATCGCCTCGAGCGGCTTTCTGGTCCTCGAAGAGGTGCTCAACGAGGACAAGCCGCCGGCCTGGGTGAACGATTCCAAGACCGCGCCGCTGCTCGAATGGTCGGCGCGGAAGATCCTCTCCATCGTGCCCAGGGAATGGCGCGAGGCGGCCGGGGCGTCGGAGCCGGGCCAGCCGTCCCCGGCAGAGTCGGGAAAGGCGGCGGAGAAGCTGATGACGCCGGTCCCGCAGGTCGGCACGCCCAAGGCGAAGGCCGGCTACGGCAAGTCCGAGCGCCGCGAGATGGACCGGCTGTTCAACGCAAATCAATAGGGGGACCGGCATGTCGGCCTGCGGCCCGACCGATGACGACAAGCCGCGCGAGGAGTGCGGCATCGCCGGCGTCTGGGGCCATCGCGACGCCGCGGCGCTGGTCGCGCTCGGCCTGCATGCGCTGCAGCACCGCGGCCAGGAAGCGGCAGGGATCGTCAGCCTGAAGGACGGCCAGTTCCACACCCACCGGGCGCTCGGCGAGGTCGGCGAGAATTTCAGCGACGCCGCGGTGATCGAGCGCCTGCCGGGCAGCGCGGCGATCGGCCACGACCGTTACTCGACCTCGGGCGACACGGCGCTGCGCAACGTGCAGCCGCTGTTCGCCGATTTCGAGTCCGGCGGGTTCGCCATCGCCCATAACGGCAACCTGACCAACGCGCGGCAGATCCGGCGGGCGCTGGTCCATCGCGGCTCGCTGTTCCAATCGACCACCGACACCGAGGTCATCATCCACCTGATCGCCACCGCCAAGGCCGGCGCCGTGCTCGACCGCCTGGTCGAGGCGCTGCGCCAGGTCACCGGGGCGTATTCGCTGATCGCGCTGACCGACGAGATGATGATCGGCCTGCGCGATCCTCACGGCGTCCGCCCGCTGGCGATCGGCCGGCTCGACGACGCCACCATCCTGGCGTCCGAGACCTGCGCGCTCGATATCGTGGGCGCCCGGTTCGTCCGCGACGTGGAGCCGGGCGAGATCGTGGTCGTCGGGGCGGACGGCCTGCGCAGCCTCAGCCCGTTCGCGCCCAGGCCCAGGCGGTTCTGCGTGTTCGAATACATCTATTTCGCGCGCCCCGATTCGACGGTCGATTCGATCAACGTCTACAAGGCGCGGCAGCGGATCGGCGCGGAGCTCGCGCGCGAGCGGCCGGCCGACGCCGACGTCGTCATCCCGATTCCCGATTCGGGCGTGCCGGCCGCGCTGGGCTATGCCCGCGAGGCCGGGCTGGCCTACGAAGCCGGCATCATCCGCAACCACTATGTCGGGCGGACCTTCATCGAGCCCAGCGACAGGATCCGCCATCTGGGCGTGCGGCTCAAGCACAATGCCAACAGTTCGGTCATCGACGGCCGCCGGGTGGTCCTGGTCGACGACAGCATCGTGCGCGGCACCACCTCGACCAAGATCGTCGAGATGGTGCGCAACGCCGGCGCGTCCGAGGTCCATATGCGCATCGCCTCGCCGCCAACGACATATTCCTGCTTCTACGGCGTCGATACCCCGGAGCGCGACGAATTGCTGGCGGCCCGTCACGACATCGAGGAGATGATGCGGCTGATCGGCGTGGATTCGCTCGCCTATCTGTCGCTCGACGGGCTCTACCGCGCGCTGGGCGAGACGCGGCGCGACCCGGACGCGCCGCAGTTCTGCGACGCCTGCTTCTCCGGCGACTACCCGATCTCGCTCGTCGATCGCGACGGCGGCGAGGGCGACGGGCAGCTTTCGCTGCTGACCCAGGCGCCGTGATGGCGCCGTGATGGCGCCGCCCCGGCTCGACGGCCGTATCGCGCTGATCACCGGCGCCTCGCGCGGTATCGGCGCGGCCCTCGCCAAACGGTTCGCGGCCGAAGGCGCCCGGCTCATCCTGGCCGCGCGCACCACCGGCGGGCTGGAGGAGGTCGACGACGAGATCCGCGCCGCGCTGGGCGAGGACGCGGCCCCCACCCTGGTCCGGGTCGACCTGTCGGTCGCGGACGACATCGACCGCCTGGCGATGGCGGTCTCCGGGCGCTTCGGCCGGCTCGACATCCTGATCGGCAACGCGGGGCTGTTGGGCACGATGGGGCCCATCCACCAGATCGAGCCGGCGGAGTGGGACCGGGTGCTGGCTGTCAACCTCAGCGCGAACTGGCGCCTCATCCGCGCGTTCGATCCGATCCTGCGGGCGGTCGACGCCGGCCGGGCAATCTTCGTCGGCTCCGGCGCCGCGCACGGCAAGCGGCCCTATTGGGGGACCTATGCGGTCTCCAAGGCGGGGCTCGAGACGATGGCGCTGATCTGGGCGGCCGAGACCGAGAAGACCCGGCTGCGGGTCAATGTCGTCGACCCCGGCGCCACCCGCACCGACATGCGCGCGGCGGCCTTTCCGGGCGAGGACGGCGGGAACCTGAAGCGGCCCGATGCGCTGGGCGAGTTGTTCGTCGCACTCGCCAGCCCGTCCTGCCGGCGTCACGGAGAGGTCGTCCGCGCGCGCTGACCCGCGGAAGTCCGCGCGCCTGACAGCCTTCCCGTCTCCCCGGTCCCGTCTCTCCGGTCCCGTCTCCCCGGTCCCGTCTTCCCGGTCGAGGAGATCGTCGAGCGTCGGCGGACCCGGCTCCGCTACGGCCTCAGGCGCGGCCGCCCTCGACGTAAGGGTTGCGGCCCTTCCGCAGGACGAAGCGGATCGCGATCCCCGACAGATCGAAGTCCTCCCGCAGGCCGTTGGCCAGGTAGCGCAGGTAGGATTCCGGAACCGCGCCGGGCCGGCTGGCGAAGATCGCGAATGTCGGCGGGCGGGCCTTGATCTGGGTGATATAGCGCAAGCGCAGCCGGCGTCCCTGGACGATCGGGGGCGGGTGACGTTCGACGACATCCTGCAGCCAGCGGTTGAGCGGCCCGGTGTCGACCCGCCGGTTCCAGACGTCGTGCACCCCGACCACCGCCGGCAACAGCCGGTCGAGGCCGGCCCCGGTCAGCGCCGAGAACGCGACGACCGGTATCCCGCGCACCTGCGGCAGCGAGCGGTCGAGGCGGTCGCCGATGTCGCGCATCACCCCGGCCCGATTCGTCACGGCGTCCCATTTGTTGACCGCCAGCACCATCGCCCGACCCTCATCGACGATATGGCGGGCGATCGTCAGGTCCTGCTTCTCCATCCCCTCCAGCGCATCGATCACCACCACCACCACATGGGCGAAGCGGACGGCGTGTTCGGCATCGGCGACCGTGATCCTTTCCAGCGCCTGGCTCACGCGCGCCCGGCGGCGCAGCCCGGCGGTATCGATCAGGCTGATGTCGCGGTCGCGCCAGCGCCAGGAAACCCGGATCGCGTCGCGGGTGACGCCGGGCTCGGGTCCGGTCAGTACGCGCTCCTCGCCCAGCAGGCGGTTGAGCAGGGTGGACTTGCCCACATTGGGGCGGCCGACGATGGCGAGCCTGAGCGCATCGTCGCCGGTCTCCATATCGGCCGGCCCGGAGACCCCGATCGAGGCCGCGCGGCGCTCGATCGCATCGCGCAGATCGACCATCCCCTCGCCGTGCTCGGCGGAGATCGCCACCGGCTCGCCCAGGCCGAGATCGAAGGCCTCGATCAGCCCGCCCCGCCCCGCCGCGCCTTCGCACTTGTTGGCCACCGGGACGACCGGTTTGGAGGTCCGGCGGAGCCGGTTCGCGAACCGTCGGTCGAGCGGCGTGATCCCGGCGCGGGCATCGATCAGCAGCAGCACCAGATCGGCGTCCTCGACCGCGCGGCCGGTCTGGCGCTGCATCCTCCCGCTCAGACTGTCGGCCGCGGCCTCTTCCAGCCCGGCGGTATCGACGATGTCGAACCCGAGACCGAAAAGCTGCGCCTTGCCCTCGCGGCGGTCGCGGGTGACGCCCGGGCTCGGGTGGACCAGCGCCGCCCGGCGCCCGACCAGCCGGTTGAACAGGGTCGATTTGCCGACGTTCGGACGCCCCAGTATGGCGACCTTGAGCGGCATCAGCGCAGCATGATCAGATCCGCGTCGTCGGTGAGCAGCAGCACCGTCTGGTTCGCCACCGCCGGGGCGATCCGTACCGGTCCCGGCGCCTCGATCAGACCCATCGACTTGCCCGAATACGGCGACAACGACCAGATCTCGCCCCGGCTGTTGCCGATCAGCAGGCGGTCGCCGGCAAGCACCGGCCCGGCCCATTGAATCGGCCCCGTCCGATCCTCCTCGTCCTCGAATTGCGGCAGTGCGCGGACCCAGCGGACGCGGCCGTCGGCGCGCGACAGGCAGGCGGCATGGCCGTCGTCGGAAATCACATAGAGGAACTCGCCGGCAACCCACGGCCCGAACGCGCCGCCGATCTCCTGCTCCCAGACTCGACCTCCGGTCCGCAGATCGATCGCCACCGTCCGCCCGCCATTGCCGACGGCGAACACCAGGCCGCGGTCGATCACCGGCCGCCCGCGGATGTGGGCGAGCGAGGAAACCGGATCGGACCGCCGCAGCGCGATCAGCGCCTCGGACCAGACCACCCGGCCGTTCGCGGCGCGCAGCGCGACGATCTCGCCGGAGCTGTACGGCGCGACGACGATCCCGTTATCGACGGCCGGCGCGGCGCCGCCGACCAGGCCGGCGGTTTCGGTCAGGCCCGCATGGGACCACAGCACGGCGCCGCGTCGGGCATCCAGGGCGTAAAGCGCGTTGGAGAGCGTGACGGCGAACACCTTGCCGCCGCGGGCGGTCGGCGCCGCCCGCAGGGGGCCGGGCAGGCGGCGGCGCCACAGCTCCCGTCCATCGGCCGGATCGAGCGCGATGACCTGGGCAAACCCGGTGGTGACGAACAGCATCCCGGAGTTGAGCGCGAGACCGCCGCCGAGGGTGCCGCTGTCGTCGTCCTCCGGCTCGAGCTCGGTCCGCCAGATCGTCGAGCCCGTCTCCAGGTCGTGGGCGCGCACATCGGCCGAGACGTCGATCGTGTAGACCCGGCCGTCGCCGACCACGGGCTGGGCGAGGAGCTGGCCCTCGTCGGAGGAGCCCTTGCCGACATTGATGCGCCACCGGCGCTGGAGCGGTCCTTCCGCGGCCAGGTGGTGCATCGCGTGGTTGGCGAGCCCGCCGGCCTGCGGCCAGTTGGCGTTGGCGACCGGGCGCGGCAGCCGGACCTCGAGATCGGCGATCCGGGGATCGGGCGTGATCGTCTCGCGCAGGGTCAGGACGGCCAGCCGCTCGCCGGGCAGCGGCGGCTCCTCGGCCTCGCCGAACCATTGCCCGCAGCCCAGCATCGCGAGAGCCGGGAGGGCGAGAAGGACCGCCCGGACCGCCGCCGGCGTCATGGCCCGGTCATCGTCGAGAGCAGCCGCGCGGCACGCGAACGAACGTTCGTCGGCGCCTCGACATCGTCGACGATCCGCTGGAAATGGCCTCTGGCCTCCTCGATCTCGCCCCGGCTCCGCGCCGTGAGGCCGAGGATCTCCAATGCCGTGTGGCGCCACGGGCTACCGTCCTCGGCGAGCGGCGTCAACTCGGCGACGACCTCCGCGCCGGCGGCCCCGGTGGAATTCAGCGCCGCCAGTATCGTCGCCAGCTCGCGCATCGTCCGATCGAGCCCCTGGTCGTTCGACAGCGCCCGGAACGTCGCGACGGCGCCGGCGCGGTCGCCCGCGGAGATCATCAGCGCAGCTTCGTGGAAGCGCGACAGCGTACCATAGGTCGTGTCGCTCTCGCGCGCCAGGGCGGCGAACAGGGCGGCGGCGTCCTCGGTCTTCCCCTCGGCGAGCAGCGCCTTGGCGGCGGCGAACTTCGCGCCCGCCTCGAGGTTCCGGCTTTCGAGATATTGCCGCCAGCCGCTGTAGCCCGCGACCGCGATCACGATCGCCACGACGCCGCCGATGATGTACTTGCCGTAGGCGCGCCAGATCTTCTGCGCCTTCTCCTGGCGAAGCTCCTCGTCGATCTCGCGGAAAATATCGCCCACGCCGGGGTCTCCGTGTCGCGCGCCCGGATGTGTCGCGCATCCGGATGTATCGCGCATGCAGCGGAGGAATTACATCCTTGCAGCGCCGATCGCAAGCTCCCGCGCGTCGCGACTCCGAATTTCCGGCGCGGGCTCTGGACGCCGACGCATAAATCGGCGATAAATCGGGTGTCACGCACGTGCAACGAATGGGGCCTGCGACACTCGAAGAATGGGGAAAGTCGTCAACCTCAGCGCGCATCGAAGCGAACCCCGACCCGTCTTTTTTGATCGCGGCGAGTTGAATCGGCTATTGTCGCTGTATAGCCAGCATGTCTCGAAGGGCGTCTGGAAGGATTACGCGATGAGCGCGAGCGAGGGCAAGGCAACGTTCTCGGTGTCCCGCCGCGCGACCGACGGCCCGGCCTACACTGTGATCAAGTATGCCGCCGGCGAGGACGGGCAGAGCGAATATGTCGTCTGCCGCAGCGGACGGCGCTTGAGGCGCGGTCGGACGCTCGGCGCCGTCCTGGAGATGTTCGAGCCCAGGCTCGAGCTCGTGTGACCCTGCGCCGGGCCGCCGGCCTGCTCGTCGATCAGCCGGCCTATTCGTCGATCAGAACATGCCCGTCCGGGACCCATTTGAAATAGATCGCCGGCTCGTCGGGCGTGGCCTCGACCCAACCGGCCTCGAACCGCTCGTGGATATGCCGCAGCATCCGTTCCGTGATCCCGGCGAGTTGCAGGCCCGCCGCCTCCTCGAGAGCAAACCAGTTCAGATTCAGAAGCTCGCCGCTGCTGCGGACCTCGCCGCTGACATGGCGCGATTCGACGATGAAGAATCGCGCGTTGAACCGGACCGGGCGGATCGGCGGCGTCATCGCGCGGCCGACATATTCGAGATGGCCGAGGGCCGGCGCCGATCCCGTGGCGAAGAACGCCTCCCAGCCCGCCGGCGGCTTGCGGTCGGGGCGGGGATCGGGCGCGCCGATGATCAGGCCGGTTTCCTCGAAGGTCTCGCGCACCGCCGCCACCGCCGCCGCCCGGGCGCGCGCCGGGCTCAGCTTACGCTGGAGGCGGGCTGCGGTGGCGGCGCCCAGCGGGGCCGCCGTCCGGACCCGGCTGTCCCGGGCGTCGATCCGCCCGCCCGGGAAGACGTAGCGGCTGGGCATGAAACGGTGGGCGGCGTGCCGCTCGCCCATCAGCACTTCGACGCCGCCGGCGTTCGTCTGGCGATAGACGATCAGGGTCGCGGCGTCGCGCGGCCGCGGCGCAAGCGCGCCGGGCTTCAGAACCGGCGGCGGCGGCGCGGGGCTCATGCGCCCGAACGGCGCTTGGGCGCGCGCAGCGTCGGCGCCGGATGCGGCGGCACACCGACGACTGGCGGCCGCGCCGGGATCGGCCGCCAGTCGTCGGCGCGGCGCAGCACCGCCCGCGACAGCGCCGCAATATCCCCCGCCCCGGCGCAGAAGGCGGCGATCCGCAGCTCTTCGACCATCCGGCGCATGCGCCGCGCGGCGGCCTCGGCCGTCCGGGTCGCATCGCCCAGAACGGGCGCGGCGGCGCCGGCCAGCGTCGCGCCCAGCCGGATTGCCTTGGCCGCGTCCACGCCGCTGCGGATGCCGCCGCTGGCGAAGACCGGCCGGTTCGGAACGGCGGCCGCGACATCGATCAGCGCCGCGGCCGTCGGGATCCCCCAGCCGGCGAAGCTGTGGGCGATCTCGCGGATTTCGGGGTCGGGCTGGCGGTAGGCCTCGACCTCGCTCCAGCTCGTGCCGCCGGCGCCGGCCACGTCGATTCCGGCCATGCCGCACTCGACCAGCCGGGCGGCGAGCGCGCCGCCGATGCCGTTGCCGACCTCCTTGCCGATCAACGGTACCTCCAGCGCGGCGGCCAGCCGCTCGATGCGCCCCAGCAGCCCGGCCCAGCTCCGGTCGCCGCCGGCCTGGACGGCTTCCTGCAGGGGGTTGAGATGCAGGAACAGCGCGTCGGCCTCGATCGTCCCGACCGCCCGCCGCGCCTGATCGACGCCGTAGCCGTCGTTGAGCTGGACCGCGCCGAGATTGGCGAACAGCAGGATGTCCGGGGCCAGGTCGCGGACCTTGAAGGTGTGCGCCAGCTCCGGCCGCTCGATCATCGCCCGCTGCGAGCCGACTCCCATGGCGATGCCGGTCTCCTGGGCGGCCTCGGCCAGACGGCGGTTGATGTCGCGCGCCTGCGGCGTCCCGCCGGTCATGCTGCTCAACAGCAAAGGCGCGCGCAGGCGCCGCCCGAACACACTCACCGACAGGTCGATCGCGTCGAGGTCGAGGTCCGGCAGGGCGCAGTGCTCGAAGAAGAACCGCTCGAAACCGGTCGTCACGCCCTTGGCGGCCACATCCTCGTTCAGGACGGTCTGGATGTGCTCCCGCTTACGGCCTTCGGTGTCGCCGGTCATGACCGTCCGCCGTCCCTGGTCTGCGCCCGCCGCTCAAGCAGCCGCCACGCCAGGACGCCGCCGAGCAGGGCCAGGACCACGCCGAACAGCGTCTCGATCACCGGGTTGGCGCCGACGATGGCGAAATAGACGGTGAAGATCGCCAGCCCTGCAACGATCCCGGCGCCCCTGGCCAACATTGCTGCGTCACTCTCGTTTCGGCCGGGTGTTTCGGCCGGGCTCGTTTCGGCCGGGCGGCCGCGCGGCGGTTCGATCCGGGACGTTCGGCATCCGGGGCGTTCAGCCGGCGACCAGCCGAACCGTCTGCCACTCCTCGGCGAACGCGTCCAGATCAATCCGGTCGGTCCCGCTCCGGGGGCTCATGTAGCGCCCGGCGAAGGAAAGTTCCAGGTTGTCCTCGGCGAACGGATACGGCGCCATCGCGTAAGAACCGTCGGGCCGCGGCGCGATCTCGATATCGACATCCTCACCGGCGTTCCGGGGGACGTGGGTGAAGGTCGCGGGCTTGCGATGCCGGGCGTGGTTGCAATTGAAGTAGAGCGCCATCGTGTCGAACATCTGCAACTGCTTGTAGTTTTGCATCACCCGGGCGTCATCGACCAGCGGCGCGGTCTCGTCGGCCTCCGCCAGGGCCTCTTTCAGCCGGGTCTGACGCTCGAGTTCGCCGTCGAGCATCTCCTCGGCGATTCCCCGGTTGGCCTCCGCGACGGAGTCCAGCAGGACATGATCGGACATGCCGTAGCGTCCGTTATAAAGGCCCCAGCTATGCATGCTCGACAACAGGCCGCAATAGGGATGGCGCTTGCTGTTGAACGCCGGCGAAGCGGCGGAGGTCTTGACGATCTCGTCGAACGGCGTCTGCACCAGATCGTAGGGCAGCCCGGTGGCCGGGTCGATCCGGCCCTCCGCGTCGAGCCCGGCCCAGCCGGCGTCGTGGTGGTCGACGATATAGAGCACGATGTCGCGCGGCTCGACCGGCTCGAAGGACCGGTTGCCGAACTTGCGCGCGATGCGGCCGGCAAACCTCATATGGTCAGCCATCCTGATGACGAAACGCGGCTCGCCGTCGGGTGCGTTTTGAACGATCATTTTCGGGCCTCCGCCGGAGTCTGAACCCGAATCATAACACGGCGCCCAGCCGCCCGGTCATCTCCCCGACCGTCGGTTCGCCGCGTCCGGCCTTTTCGGTCCGGTGCGCTCGTGCGGGTCGGCAGGCGGGTGCGCGTCGGCAGGCGGGCCGCAACGCCTACTCCCACTCGATTACTCCCACTCGATCGTTCCGGGCGGCTTCGAGGTGACGTCGTAGACGACCCGGTTGATCCCCGGCACCTCGTTGACGATGCGGGTTGCGACGCAAGCGAGGAAATCGTGGTCGAAGGCGTAGCTGTCGGCGGTCATTCCGTCGGCCGAGGCAACCGCCCGCAGCCCGCACACCCGGTCATAGGTCCGCTCGTCGCCCATCACCCCCACCGTGCGCACCGGCAGAAGCACCGCGAAGGCCTGCCAGATCTCGTCATAGAGCCCTGCGGCCCGGATCTCCTCGATATAGATCGCGTCGGCCCGCCTGAGAATCTGCAAACTCTCGGCGGTGACCTCGCCCGGGATGCGAATGGCGAGGCCGGGCCCGGGAAACGGATGCCGCCCGACAAGCCGGTCGGGCAGGCCGAGCTCGCGGCCGAGCATTCGGACCTCGTCCTTGAACAGCTCGCGCAGCGGCTCGACCAGCGCCATGTTCATCCGCCCGGGCAGGCCGCCGACATTGTGATGGGACTTGATCACCGCGCTCGGCCCGCCGCCGACCGAGACGGATTCGATCACGTCGGGATAGAGCGTGCCCTGGGCGAGGAAATCGGCCCCGCCCTCCTTGACCGCCTCGTCCTCGAAGACATCGATGAAGGCGGCGCCGATTATTTTCCGTTTCGTCTCCGGATCGGATACGCCGGCAAGCTTGTCGAGGAACAGCGCGCTCGCCTCGCGCGCGCGCAGCGGGATGTTGTAGTGGTCGCGGAACATGCCCACGACCTCAGCCGCCTCGCGCTCGCGCATCAGACCGGTGTCGACGAAAACGCAGAAGAGCCGATCGCCGACCGCTTCGTGCAGCAGCACCGCCGTCACGGCGCTGTCGACCCCGCCCGACAGGCCGCAGACCACCCGCCCGGAGCCGACCCGTGCGCGGATTCGCGCGATCGCCGCATCGCGAAACGCCGCCATCGTCCAACGCCCGGTGCAACCGGCGATACGGTGGGTGAAAGCCTCGAGCAGCGCGGCACCGTCGGGGGTATGCACGACCTCGGGGTGAAACTGCACCCCGTAACAGCGCCGCGCCTCGTCGGCGATCGCGGCGAACGGCGCGCCGGCGCTGACCGCGACGGGGGCGAACCCCTCGGGCAGCGCAACGACGCGGTCGCCGTGGCTCATCCACACCTCGGGGCGGTCGCCGACGCTCCAGAGCCCTTCGAACAGGCCACACGGCGCGGTGACCTCGAGCGCCGCGCGCCCGAACTCGCGCTGCTCGCCGGTCTCCACGACGCCGCCGAGCGCCTCGCACATCGCCTGCTGCCCATAGCAGATGCCGAGCACCGGGACCCCGAGGTCGAAGACGATTTCCGGCGCGCGCGGCGCGCTCCGGCGGGTGATCGAGTCCGGCCCGCCCGACAGCACGATCGCGAACGGCGCGAACGCGCGAATCTCCGCCGCGGGCATGTGGAACGGGTGGATCTCGCAATACACGCCGCTTTCTCGGATCCGCCGCGCGATGAGCTGCGTGACCTGGGAGCCGAAATCCAGAATCAGGACCGGTTCGTCGCCGCGATCCATCGCGCGCGCCGGCCTCAGCCCTGCCGCGCGGCGAGAACCGTCGCCTCCGGCCAAGCATAGGCCAGCTCGACGATGTCGGCGCCGCCCAGCGAGCCGGGCCGCCGCCCGACCAGCCGGCCGTCCAGCGATTCGTAGAAATATCGCGCCGGGTTGCCCTCCAGGACCCAGACGATCACCGACGGCCCGTAGCGCCCGGCGAGCCCGACCGCCAAGGTCGCGAACAGCCGGCGGCCGATGCCGTTGCCCTGAAAGTCATCGTCGACATAGAGGGTGTAGACTTCGCCGTCATGGCCGAGGCCGCCTTGCCTGGCCACGCCGCCGCTTGCGAAGCCGACGACCGGCCCGGGGCGGTCGTCGGCTTCGCAAGCGGCGGTCTCGGCTACGATCACCCGTTCGGAGGACCCGGGCCCGGCGATCACGCGCGCCCAGGCCCGGCCGCGCCGTTCGCCGGCGCACATGCCGACCAGCAGGTTTGCCGGCAGCAAGCCCGGATAGGCGCTGCGCCAACCCTCGACATAGATGCGGGAGAGCGCCTCGGCATCGCCGACGCGGGCGGGGCGAATCTTCACCATCGACGCCCCCGCCTAGCCGCCGCGGCCATAGTTCGGGGCCTCCCGGGTTATCGCGACATTATGGACGTGGCCTTCCTGGACGCCCGATGCGGTGGTTCTGCGGAACCGGCAGCCGCCCTGCATGGCGGCCAGCGAGGCGTTGCCGGTGTAGCCCATCGAAGCCCGGAGCCCACCGATGAGCTGGCGCAAGACGCTGCCGGCCGGTCCCTTGTAGGCCACCCGCGCCTCGATGCCCTCCGGCACCAGCTTGAGCTGCTCGGCGACATCCTGCTGGAAGTACCGGTCGGCCGAACCGCGGGCCATCGCCCCGAGCGAGCCCATTCCGCGATAGGCCTTGTAGGACCGCCCCTCGTAGAGAAAAACCTCGCCCGGGCTCTCATCGGTGCCCGCGAGCAGCGAGCCAACCATCGCGCAGTCCGCACCGGCGGCAATCGCCTTGGCGAGGTCGCCGGAGTAGCGGATGCCGCCGTCCGCTATCGCGCCGACCCCGCGCTCGCGGCACGCCGCGGCGCATTCGACGATGGCCGAGAACTGCGGCACGCCGACGCCCGCGACCACCCTGGTGGTGCAGATCGAGCCGGGGCCGATGCCGATCTTGACCGCATCGGCGCCGGCGTCGGCGAGCGCGCGGACCCCGTCCGGAGTCGCGATGTTGCCGGCGATCACATCGGCCCGGTTGGTCAGCCGCTTGATCTTGCCCACGGTCTCGATCACGCCGGTGGAATGGCCGTGGGCGGTATCGACGACGATCACGTCGGCCTCGGCGTCGATCAGCGCCTCGGCCCTGGCGATTCCGTCCGGGCCCACCCCGGTCGCCGCGGCGACCCGCAGCCGTCCCTTGTCGTCCTTGCTGGCGTCGGGATGGCGCTGCGCCTTTTCGATGTCCTTGACCGTGATCAGCCCGATGCAGCGATAGGCGTCGTCGACCACCAGCAGTTTCTCGATCCGGTGGGTGTGGAGCAGCCGCCTGGCCTCCCCGGCGCCGACGCCTTCCTGCACGGTGACCAGGTTTGCCGAGGTCATGAGCTCGCTCACCGGCTGCCGCGCATCGCTGGCGAACCGCACGTCACGGTTGGTGATGATGCCGGCCAGCCGGCCGTCCGATTCGACCACCGGAATGCCGGAGATCCGGTGGTCGGCCATGAGCCGCAGCGCATCGGCCAGCGGCCGACCGGGCCCGATGGTCACCGGATCGACCACCATGCCGGATTCGAACTTCTTGACCCGGCGGATCTCCGCGGCCTGCCGGTCCGGCGGAAGGTTCTTGTGAACGACGCCGATGCCGCCGGCCTGGGCCATGGCGATCGCCAGCGCGCTCTCGGTGACGGTGTCCATCGCCGCGGACGCCAGCGGAATGCCGAGCTGGATGCGCGGCGTGAGCTGCGCCCGGGTATCGGCGTCGCGGGGCAGGACGGCCGATCCGGCGGGAACGAGCAGGATGTCGTCGAACGAAAGAGCCTCGGGGATTTCCATGCAAGCGCCGCTTGACAGCCGTGCGGCATGATACATCAGCCGCCGGCGAATCCCAACCGGGCGGCCGGGCCGGCTTCAGCGGATAGCGCGCCATGCGTTGCGAAATCCCTTGGCGACGACGTAGGTCTCCGCGGACTCGCTGCGCGAGGCCGGCGGCTTGAACGTCCGGACCGCGGAGAAGTCCCGCTTCAGCGCCGCCATCATCTCCGCCGCCCCGCCGCCGTGGAAGACCTTGACGACCAGCGCGCCGCCCGGCCTGAGCACCCGCCGGCCGATCTCGCAGGCGAGCTCGGCCAGGGCCTGGTTGCGGATCTGGTCGGTCGGGCGATGCCCGGTCGCGGCGATCGCCATGTCCGACAGAACGACATCGCAGCCGGCCCCGGCAGCCTCGACCAGGCGCTCGGCCTGTTCCGGCTCGCCGATGTCGAGTCGCAGGATGGCGGCGCCCTCGATCGGCGCCATCTCCTGGAGATCGACGGCGATCACCCGCCCCCGGCCGCCCGCTCGGCCCGCGGCCGATCGCACCCGCTCGGCCGCGACCTGGGCCCAGCCGCCCGGCGCTGCTCCCAGGTCGAGCACCGCCGCTCCGGACCGCAGCAGGCCGAACCGCCGGTCGATCTCGATCAGCTTCCAGGCCGCCCGCGAACGGTAGCCCTGGCGGACGGACTCGGCGACATAGGGATCGTTGAGCTGTCGATGGAGCCAGCGGGTCGAGGACGGCTTGCGGCCCTTGGCGCGGCGGACCCGCACGCTCGGATGGCGCGCGGCGGATTTTCCGGCCCGTCCTTTGGATCGGCCTCCGCCGCGCTCACGCCCAGCCATCTCGGCGCTCGCGCTCGAGCGAGGCGGCGAGGTCGAACAGGATGCCGTCGCGGACGCCGCGGTCCGCCACCCGCAGTCGGCCGGCCGGCCAGGTCCGGCAGATGGCCTCCAGGATCGCGCAGCCGGCAACCACCAGCTCGGCCCGGCCCGGCCCGATCGCGGGGTGCTCGATCCGCTGGTCGTAGGTCGAGCCGGACAGCGACCGGCAGATGGTGTGCACGTCGGGCAGGTTCAGATAGGACCCGTCGACGATGGCGCGGTTGTAGCGCCTGAGCCCCATGTTGACGCCCGCTACCGTGGTGACGGCGCCGGCGGTCCCCAGCATCTGCGCCCGGCCCTTCTCCAGGTGTCGTCGGATGCCGTGGCGCTCCTCGAAGGGCCGAAGCTGCTGCTCGACCTCCGCAACGGTGGCCCGGTACTCGGCGTCGGTGAAATCGGATCCGCCGTGGCGCTCGGTCACGGTGACCACGCCGAGCGGCAGGGACATCCAGCCCAGGACATCCGGCGCAGCGTCGTCGCGCAGGCGCAGCCAGACGATCTCCGCGCTGCCGCCGCCGACATCGAAGACCACCGCATGGGGCACGCGGCGGTCGAGCAGCGGCAGGCAACCCATCAGGGTAAGCTCCGCCTCCTCGCGCGCCGAGATGATCTCCAGGTCGATCCCGGTCGATTCCTTTACGCGGGCGAGGAAGCCGGCGCAGTTGGCCGCCCGGCGGGCGGCCTCGGTCGCGACATAGCGGGCGCGGTGCACGCGGAGACGACGGACCTTGGCGGCGCAGATCGTCAGCGCCTCGATGGTCCGCGCCATCGCGGCCTCGCACAACTCGCCCGTCTCCACCAGGCCCTGCCCGAGCCGGACGATGCGCGAGAACCCGTTGACGACCTCGAAGCCGCCGCAGACCGGCCTGGCGATCAGCAGCCGGCAGTTGTTGGTGCCCAGATCGAGCGCGGCGATCGTCCTGGGCGGGTCGCCGGCCGGGCCGCAATGGCGCGGGGGCCTCGCCCTGCGCTGCAAATGGGTCCTCTGGCTCGACCGAACCGGCACGTCGTCCCCGCCTCCCTGGGTCCCCGCTCCCTGGCCGTCGCCCGGCGCAACGGACCGTCGTTCAACACTCCCGAAGCCGGTCGACGGCCGACACTCCGGGCATTCTAAGAGGCGTTGGATACCCGACAAACAGGGATTGATGCTACCTGCAATCTCGAATCGGGATCGCACGGCCCGCCGATGCCGGGCGCGGCCTTGATCGCCCCCGCAAAGTCTCTATTGTCGGCCGCGCTGGCGCGGTGGGGGATAGTTTAACGGTAGAACTCTCGGCTCTGACCCGAGCAGTCCTGGTTCGAATCCAGGTCCCCCAGCCAGCCCGGACATCCCCCAAGTCCAGTTATCCTTCGTCGTCCGTGAAGAATTCCGGTCGGCGGATCTCACGCGGCGGAGAGTGTCGGCCGGTCTCCGGGCGGCGCGGCGAAGAGGGCGCGTGAACTCACTGCGCCAAACTCACTGCGCCAATCGGGGCAGGTAGAGCGCGATATCCGGAAACAGCACGATCAGGACGACGAGAAGTACCGAACAGCCGAGGAAGGGCAAGCTCGAAAGACAGATTTCCGACAATGTCGCTCGTCCTCCCGCAACGCCGTGCATGACGTAGAGAGCGAGACCGAACGGTGGCGTTATCGAACCGATCTCAAGCGAGATGATCATGATCACGCCGAACAGGATGACGTCGAACTGCATGTGCTGGACGATCGGAAGGAAGATCGGCACCGTAAGCAGCATGGTCGAGATCGCGTCCAGGAACAGCCCGCAGATCAGCAGCACGACGAAGATCACGGCGATCATCATGTAGGTGCTGAACTCGAAACCGGTCGCCCACTCGACCAGCCCGCTAACCGCGCCCGAGTAGGCGAGGATCTGGCTGAACGTCGCCGAGCCGACGATGATGATGAAGATCATCACCGAGGTGCGAAGCCCCGCCTCCAGCGCCTCCCGGATGGCCCCCCAGGAGAAGCAGCGATAGAGCGGCATCAGGATCAGAATGGCGAGCACCCCGAACGCCGCCGATTCCGACGGCGTCGCGATTCCCATGATGATGGTGCCGACAACGGCGAAGATCACCAGGAACAGCGGCGCCAGATCGGTCGTCGCGATCCGCATCTTGTCGGCAAATGCGACGCGCTCGACGGCGTAGATCGGAACGCCCTCCGGATCCAGCTTCGCCATGCCAAAAATCGTCACCGCGTAGAGCACGGCGAGCAGCACGCCCGGGATCGCGCCCGCCAGCAGCAGCGAGCCGACATCGATGCGCCCGATGCTGCCGAGCAGGACCATCAGGATCGACGGCGGGATGAGGATCGCGAGCCCGCCCGAGCCCAGCAGCGGCCCGATCACGAAGCGCTTCTTGTATCCCCGGCGGTTGCCCTCGGGCAGCATGACCGAGCCCAGCATTGCGGTGTTGGCGAGACTCGAGCCCGACATCGCCGCGCAGACCGTCCCGCCCGCGACGGTAATGTAGGAGAGTCGGCCCGGTACGTTGCCCAAGAGCTTGTCGAGCGCATCGAAGGCGCGTTTCGAAAGGCCGGAGCGGAAGAACAGCTCGCCCATGACGATGAAGAGCGGAATCGCCACGAGCAAGAAGCTGTAGACCGCGGTCGCGCCGTTGGCGACGAGCTGGTAGACGCCGACCCAGCCGCCCATGAACAGCCATACGCCGATGATGTCGGCGGCGAGGAATGCGAAGGCGACCGGGAAGCCGACCGCCATGAAGGCGAGCACCATCCCCACCATCAGGGCGCAGGCCTCGTACCACATCATATGTCGGGGACCCCTTCGGCCGTGTGTAGCGCCTCGCCGGCGAACAGGATGCGCACGAACTCCGTCGCCAGGAACACGAAGCCGATCGGCAAGGGCACGAAACGGATCCAGCGCGGCGTGTCGATCGCCGAGACGTCGTACTCCCCGAGATTCGCGATCACCAGATCGACTGAGCGGTCGCAAAGAACGAGGCAGATCAGCGCGCAGGCCACGCAGGCCAGCTTGCCGGCCCAAACGCGGGCAGTCGGGCCGAGGAAATTCAGCACCAGCGCGACATAGACGTGGCCGCGCTTGCGGAGCAGCCACGGCGAGCCGAGAAAGGTGATGTAAACCAGCGCGATGGCCGTGAAGTCGATTGCCCAGACGGACGCGCCGATGCGCAATACCCGAAGCACCGCGTCGTAGATGATGACGACGGGTATTGCCGCCAGCAGCGCAACCGAGATCAGTGCGAGCCCGTTGACGGCGCCGTCATAGGCTCTCAGCGAGACATGCCGGCCGCCGCTCGAAGCATCCGGTGGCAAGACTCCGACCTCTGGCTCACCCTGTGGTTTCGCGCCCTATGGTTTCGTGAAGGCGGCTTCGAGCTTGTCGCGCACCGCCTTGCCGGACTTGTCCTCGATGATCCGCCACAGCGCCTTGTGGGCGGAGTCGAGATAGGGCTGGCGCTGCGCGCCGGAAATCTCGATGTCCTCGACGCCGACATCGCGGAGCTTCTGCGTCTCGGCCTTTTCGAGACCGATCATGAAGTCGTGCGCGATGCTCTCGTATTTGTGGCCGATCGTGGTGAGCAGGTCGCGCGCTTCCCGGGTCAGCCCCTGCCAAGCCTTGAGCTGCACCAGGATCGACACGTCGCCCTGCCAGAAATTGGGCGTGATGCGATATTTGATGTGCTTCTGCCACGAGAAATTCGACATGCCGATGTCGAGCCACGCGAAGCCGTCGACGCGGCCGCGTTCGAGCGCCTCGTAAAGCTCGGCGACCTCGACATTGACCGGCGTCGCCTTGAGGAATTTCATGATCGGGCGGTAGATCGCAGGCGCCCGCAGCCGGAACCCGGTGAGGTCCACGCCGCCGTCGGGTAGCTGCTTGGGCTGCTTGTTGAGATAGACGTAGAACGTGTAGCCCGATCCGAAATAGGCGAGGCTATGCAGTCCGATCTTGTTGTAATAGGGCTCGAGCAGCCTGGGAGCGCCCTTCTTGCGCAGTTCGGGCGCGGTGTAGTCGCTCAGCACCAGCGCGCGCGACTCCTCGATCTGTGACTGGAACGCGGACACCGTGCCGTACCACATCTGGTTGATACCGAGCTTCACCGAGCCGATCTGCTCGGAGAGCGGCGTCACCTCGGGTCCGCCGATCAGGCGGATCTGAACGACGCCCTTGCCCTTCGCGTTCACCTCGTCGATGAATTTCTCGCTCGGCCGGTTGAAGAACGAGACTTTGGGGAAGCCGTGGATGAACTTGAGCGTGGTCTCCGCCGCCGCCGGGCCATAACCGAACGAAAGCCACGCGGCGGCCGCGCCGGCCCCGAGCACGCATTTCGATAGAATTTTTACCATCACCCGCTCCCGATCTTCGTCTTGACGACCTCTGGAGTCGAAGTAGACCATGCCGGCAAAGCCTTGTCCATAAAGAAAGTTTACTGACAGGAAATCGCCGTATATGCTCCGCCTCAAGGCGCGGGCCGACGAGCGCGCGCCGGCGTGGAGGGAACCGAATGGCGGCGCGCGGCGCGGCGGAGATTGCGATCATCGGCGCCGGGCTGGGCGGCTCGGCCGCGGCGGCCCTGCTTCAAGCCGCCGGCTTCAACGTCACGCTCTACGAGCAGGCCGAGGTGTTCAGCCGACTGGGCGCGGCCATCCAGCTCGGACCCAACCTGGTCAAGGTGCTGCAGCGCATCGGCATCGCCGACCGGATGGCCGAGACCGGGATCTCGCTCGGAGCCTGGCTCAGCCGCAAATGGGACACCGGGGAGGAACTGCTGCTTCATCCGTTCGAGGCCGAGGAGCGCTATGGTGCCAGGTTCATCCAGGCCCATCGCGGCGACTTCCATGCGACATTGATCGACGTCCTGAGGCCCGGGACGGTGCAGTTCGACAAGAGACTGGTCGATCTCGATATCGTCGGCAATGGCGTGAACCTTCGATTCGCGGACGGCGCGACGGTGACTGCCGACATCGTCATCGGCGCCGACGGCATACGCTCGCAGGTGCGCCAGGTGCTCGGCGGAGTCGAGACGCCCTCCTACATGGGCGAGGTCGCCCACCGCGCCATCTTTCCTACCGGGCTGCTTGGCGGTTACGTCACGCCGGACTACACCAAGTGGTGGGGCGAGCGGGGCGAGTTCCGCATGTGCAACCACTACTACTTCACTGCCGACCGCAAGGAATACTTCGTCTACACCAGCACGCCTATGGCGGACTGGCCCTACGACGCCTCGTCGGTCCCGGGCGATTTCGACAGCGTGCTCGAGGCCTTCGACGGCGCCCACCCGGACCTGATGCGCATCCTGCACGCGGTGCCCAAGGGCAGTTCCACCAGATGGGCGCAGTTCGTCTGCGAGCCGCTCGATTTCTGGAGCCACGGACCGGTGGTGCTGCTGGGAGACGCGGTCCACCCGATGCCGCCCTATATGGGCCAGGGCGCGGCGATGGCGATCGAGGACGCCTCGATGCTCACGCGCTGCATGATCGAGACGCCGGCCGACTTCGATTACGCCTTCAAGCGTTACGAGGCCAACCGGATCGCGCGCACCGCCAAGGTCCAGGCGACCTCGCGCAATCACGACCTCTGGCTAAGGGACTTCGCCGATCCCGATTGGCTGTTCGGCTACGACGCCTTCGACATGGAGCTTGAAGAACCGGCGCAGTGACGCCCTGAATCCGACACCGAGGAGAGCCCCATGGCCGAGACGGCAGCGAAACATGACGGCGCCGATGTCCTTCAATCCCTCTTCGGCCTCGACGGGCGCGTCGCGGTCGTCACCGGCGGCAGTTCCGGCATCGGCAAGGCGACGGCGAGGCTCTTCGCACAGGCCGGGGCGCGGGTCGTCGTCGCCAACCGCAACGCAGCCAATGGCGAGGATGTCGCCGGCGCGCTGCGCGACGAGGGGCTCGACGCCACCGCCATTGCCGCCGACGTCGCCGATGAGACGGCCGTGGTCGGCCTGTTCGCAACGACGCTCGACCGGCTCGGCGCGATCGACATCCTGGTCAACAATGCCGGCATCATGCCGAAATACCCATTCACCGAGACGACGGCCGAGCAATGGGACGAGGTCCAGCAGGTCAACCTCCGCGGCGCCTATCTCTGTATGCGCGAGGCCGCCAAGGCGATGATCGCGCGCGGCGAGGGCGGGCGGATCGTCAACGTCTCCTCGACGTCGTCGCTGGTGCCGGGCGTGCTCGGAAATGCCGCCTATTGCGCGTCGAAGGGCGGCATGAACATGCTGACCAAATCCGCCGCGCTCGATCTCTCGCCGCATCGGATCAATGTCAACGCCGTCCTGCCGGGCGGCACGATGACCGAGGGGGTGATGCGGCTGCGCGAGGGCCCGACGATGTTCGAAGGTCCCAATACCGAGCTCGCGCGCTACCGTCTCGGGCGGCTCGCCGAGCCCGACGAGGTGGCGAGCGCGATCCTGTTCCTGGCCAGCGCGGGCGGCAACTACATCACCGGCCAGACCATTGTCGTCGACGGCGGCTTCCTCTGCGCCTGACGTCGATCGCCGTCGGCGAGACGGGGAGATCCATCATGTCGATCATCGACTTCCGCGCGCGGCCAACGACCGGGGAGTTCGAATACCTGCAGGCCGCGCCGGCGATGGTCGACGAGTTCGCCCGTATGCGGTTCGAGCCGAAGCCGCTGGGCACGATCGAGGATTTCATCGCCGAGCTCGACCGCGCCGGCGTGACCAAGGCGGTCGTGCCGGCGCGCGACGCCGAGTCGAACTGGGGGCTCAAGGTCCCGAACGACTACGTCGCCGGGATCGCGGCGCGGTTCCCCGACCGCATCGTCGGCTTCGCCGGGGCCGATCCGCTGAAGGGGAGGCGCGCGGTCGAGGAGGTCGAGCGCGCGATCAAGGAGCTCAAGCTGAGCGGCGTGTCGCTGGACCCGTGCTTCGCTTTCATGGCGCCGAACGACCGCCGACTCTATCCGATCTACGAGAAATGCATCGAGCTCGATGTGCCGGTGATCCTCACCATCGGGCCGCTGCCGATCAAGCCGCTCTTGCTGAAGCACGGCTCGCCGATGACGGTGGACGAGCTCGCGACCGATTTGCCCGAGCTCGACATCGTCTGCTCGCACGGCGGCTGGCCGTTCACTCTGGAGATGATCGCCATCGCCATGCGCCACGACAACGTCTACTTCGAGAACGCCGGCTACCACTTCATGCCGGGCTCGGAGCAGCTCGTCCAGGCGGCGAACACGATCATCCCGGACAAGATGCTGTTCGCCACTGCCTTTCCCGGCGGTCAGTGCCCGACGCTCAAGGAGGAGGTCGACCGGTTCAAGGAGTTCCCGTTCGAGCCCGAGACGTTACGGAAGGTCCTGCACGACAACGCCGCCCGCCTGCTCGATCGCGCACGCTCCTAGCCGTAGATGGGAAGCAGCTCCCTGGACATCGCGACCAGAGTATCGGGCGCGACAATGACGCCGTCTTTCAGGATCTGCCGGCCATCGACCCACATCGACTGCATGGAGATCACGCAGTCCGGGTGGTTCTCGCCGCCGCCCGGCGCCCAGAACGGCAGGCCGAGCCCGATGGCGTTGTAGCCGACGACCCGCTGGTCCTCGATGAAGCAATTGCCGGTGTAGCGCGCCGCAGGATGGAACCCGCAGGTGAAATGGACGACGTAGCCGAAATCGCCGTTGCCGGCCCTCGCCAGCGCGCGCTGCATGACCTTGTTCTCCGGCCCGCCGCCGATGACCTCGGTGACCTTGCCGTCGATCTTGAGCGTCATCGGCTCGGCGACCTCGGTGTAGTACTCATGGAACATGTTGGACGTGACGACCGAGCCGCAGACCGATTCCAACTCGGGCATGAACACCACCGTCCCCGGCACGAAATAGCCGCCGGGTCTGGTCGCTTTGGCGAGCGAGAAGCCCTCGGGCCTGGCCAGCGTGAAGCCGACATCCGTGCCGGCCACGTTGGTGATCCGGCATTCCTTGCCGGCGGCCTCGGCCATCATCGCGCCGAACGCATCGCCGAGCGCGAACATCGCGTCGAGATCGGCGCCCCCCATGAGCCGGACGATTTCCTCCGCCCCGATATCGGCGCCGAGGAAGTAGCGCGTCCGCCCCTTCTCCATCGCGCGATCGAAGGCCTTGGAGCCCGCCAGATACGGCATGCAAAGGTCGATCCAGGCGTCGCACTCGCCGGTCGCCGCCTTGACGTGGTCGGGCAGGAATTCGTCGGCGAGCCCGCCCTGGAACGGCGCCGGCGGCGCCAGAACGATCGAGGCGACCTTGGCGCCCAGCCGGTAGGCCGCATTCTGGAGCGCCTGTACGCCGAGGACGTCCGTGCCGGTATCGGCGGTAATCAGGACGCTCTCGCCCGCGGTGATGCACATCATGTCCCGCGCAAGGACATCGGCGGCGCGCGCCAGTTTCGGTCCGATCTCTGCGTGGGTCATGTCCCGTCTCCTTCGTTCGAGCGCGTCGGTTCAGCATCCTGCGCCGCGGCGTTATGAGTCCGCAAAGAATCCGCGTCGCGAGAACGGAGCCGCGCGGCAGCAAAGGAAGTCATCCGTTGGAGCGCAACCGCATCGCATTCCTCGAGACGGGCGACCGTCTTCTCGAACAGGCGATCGGTCGCGCAGTCCGGCAGTTCCGCGAAAAGGCGGGCCTCACCATTCATCAGCTTTCGAAGTCGTCGGGGATCTCGCCCGGCATGCTGTCGAAGATCGAGCACGGCTCGACATCGCCGTCGCTGTCGACGATCCAATCGTTGTCTCAGGCGCTGAATGTCCCGGTTACGGCGCTCTTTCGCGGCTTCGAGGAGATGCGCGACGCCACCTTCGTCCGCGCCGGCGAGGGCCTCAAGATCGAGCGGCGCGGCACCCGGGCCGGTCATGAATATGCCCTCCTCGGGCACACGCCGCATGGGCTGGTCCATGTCGAGCCGTATCTGATCACGCTGACCGAGGAATCCGAGATCTTTCCGATCTTCCAGCATCCGGGCCTCGAGTTCATCTACATGCTGGAAGGCGAAATGACCTACCGCCACGGCGGCAAGACCTACAGGCTGACATTGGGCGACACGCTGTTCTTCGATTCGGAATCGCCGCACGGTCCGGAAGAATTGCGCATGTTGCCAATCCGATTCCTCTCGGTGATCAGCTACGAGCGCGAATTCTAGCGTTTCCTGTCGATAAAGAAAATTTCTTTCTGTTGGACGGGCTTCGCCCGCTTGCTAGAGTGAATGCTGGGCGTCCGAAACCGGCCGCGCGCCGCAAGCGAGGCGCCGCCGCCGGCGCAGCGAGGGAGGCGGCGCGTGTCGGATCTCTACGAGCTCACCGCGACCGAGGCGGCCGCCAGGATGGAGCGCGGCGAGATCACCTCGGTGCAGCTGATCGAGTCGTGCCTCGGGCGGATCCGCGACCGCGAAAGCGATGTCGGCGCGTGGATCCATCTCGACGAGTCTCTCGCGCTCGACGCCGCGCGGGCCGCCGACTCGACCGCGCGCAAGAGCTCCCTCCACGGCATCCCGTTCGGGGTCAAGGACGTCATCGACACCGCCGACCTGCCGACCGAATGCGGATCGCCGATCCATGCCGGCAGGCGGCCGGGCGAGGACGCGGCCTGCGTGGCGAAGATGAAGGCGGCCGGCGCGGTGATGATGGGCAAGACCGTGTCGACCGAGTACGCGCTCTATCACCCGGGCAAGAGCCGGAACCCGCTCAACCTCGCCCATACGCCCGGCGGCTCGTCGAGTGGTTCGGGCGCCGCGGTCAGCGACCGCATGGTGCCGATCGCCTTCGGCAACCAGACCGCGGGCTCGCTGATCCGCCCGGCGGCGTTCTGCGGCATCTGCGCCTTCAAGCCGACCCGCGGCATCACCGACCTCACGGGCATCCTGCCGCTGGAGCCGAGCTTCGACACGCTGGGCTATATGGCGCGGAGCTTCGACGACTTGGCGAGCTTTTTCGCGATCGTCCACGACGAGACGCCCAAGGCGCTCGCCGACGGCATCGGCCGCACCCCGCGGATCGGGCTCTGCCGGACGCCGATGTGGTCCCATGCCGAGCAGCCGGGCGTCGATGCGGTCGAGGACGCGGCCGAACAGCTCGCCGATCTCGGCGCCCATGTCGATGAAATCCGCCTGCCGGCGGCGTTCGACGACCTCCTGGAGACCCATACGACCATCCTCAAGACGGGGCTCACGCGCTCTCTGGGCGAGGACTACCGGAACCACAAGGACCGGATGAGCCAGGCGCTCCGCGACATGATCGAGGACGGACTCGCCGTTCCGGCGGATCGGGAGGAGGCGCTGCGGGCCCATGCGGAGGAATGCCGGGCGGCGGTCAACGACGTCTTCGGCGACCGGGACGCATTTCTCTGCCCGAGCGTCATCGGCGAGGCACCCGAGGGGATCGCGGCGACGGGAAGCCCTGTGTTCCAGGTGATGTGGACGCTGCTCAACGTGCCCATTGCCGGGATCCCGGGCGCGGTCGGGCCGACGGGCCTCCCCGTCGGCGTCCAGCTCGTCGGACGGCGGGGCGACGATGGGACCGTCCTGCGCCTCGGCAAGTGGTTCCACACCCGCCGGGTCTAAAGCCGCGAAGGAGCGCCGGGCGATGGCCGACACGCAGTATTTCAAAGCCGGCGACATCGTCCTTCAATCGGGTGAGACGCTGCATGGCGCGGTAATCGCCTACGCCACGCACGGCGCGCTCAACCCCGGTAAGAGCAATGTCGTGCTCTGTTTCACCCCCTTTGGCGCGCGGCATGGCGACTGCGCGTATTTCCTCGGCGAGGACAAGGCGATCGACCCGCGCAAGCACTTCGTCATCGTCTTTGACACCACGGGAAACGGTTTGTCGTCGTCCCCGAGCAACGCGCCGCCGCCATCGGACAAGGCGCGCTTTCCCGGCGTTACCGTTTGCGACAACGTCCGGCTACAACGCCGCGTGGTGGCCGAGGTGTTTGGCATCGAGCGGATCGCGCTCGCCTTCGGCCATTCGATGGGGGCGATTCAGACCTATCACTGGGCGGCGCTGTTTCCCGACGCGGTCGAGCGCATCGCGCCGATCTGCGGCGCGGCGCGAACGTCGATCCACAACGCCGCCTTCCTCGAGGGCATGCGCGCGGTGCTGACCGCCGATCCCGCCTGGCGGGACGGCGAATACGACGCGCCGCCCGAGGCCGGCCTCCGCGCCCTCGGCCGGGCCTGGTCTCCCTGGCCGCCGTCGCAGGGCTTCTACCGAGAGGAGCAATACAAGGTGATGGGCTTCGAGACCCTCGAGGACTTTCTCACCGGGTATTGGGAGCGCTGGTGCCTGTCGCTCGACGCCAACGACATCCTGGCGCAGATCTGGACTTGGCGGCACGCCGACATCAGCGACAACGCGCTCTACGGATCCCGCTTCGAGGACGCGCTCGCTGCGATCACCGCGCATGCCTTCGTTATGCCCAGCCGGACGGACACCTATTTTCCCCCGGAGGACGCCGAGTACGAAGCCGCGCATATGCCTAACGCCGAGTTCCGGCCGATCCCCACGATCTGGGGCCACTGGGCCGGATCGGGGCGCAACCCGGCCGATGCGGCTTTCATCGACAAGGCGTTAAAGGATCTGATGGCGCGCTAACATGCGCTTTCGACGCACCCCGATCGGTTCGCTTCGCGTTGCTTTGAGAGGGATGGCGGATCGTTTTCCACTCAACGCCCCGTCGACGCCCGCCATGGACAGATCGAGGGCTTCCTGCGCCGCTTCCGCGGCGTCGCCACGGGGTGCCTCGACAGCGATCTCAGGCGGTTCCGTCTTATCGAACCCGGCGACCCGCCGCCCCAAAGAGCCTGCCCGGCCGCCGCCGTCATTACCCCATGCCTGCGACTCGCGAGTCGAGCCTTACATCATGAACCTTGACCTCCTACGCCCTGGTAACCACCCTCGTCTTCGGCTCTGGCGGTTGGGCACGTTTTCTCTCCCGGAGTTCAAGAGTTGGGCTCTGTCGCGCCGCATTCGGCACGCGCTCATTCTACTTACCGGCGGCTCGCCGGACAACTGGAACTGCAACGTCTCGAGATAGAGCGAAAGGCGCCGTCGGGCGCCCAGCCAGTTCGCAGCGTCGCTTGCGGCGATCGACACCATTGTATCGACACCATTGTAAAGACAGCCGAGATCGACCGGCTGAGCGAACGGCCCGCGGGCATTGCGCTCGGCGTATGCTGCGGCTGGCCGATCCCTGATGACAGCGCGCGTCGTCACGGCGCTGCCGTGGAATACCTGTCCCATGGTGCTTTCCTGCCAACTGCAGGCGCCCCATTACCGTCGCACCGTGGGACCAAACACCCGGTCACTGTCCCCGGTTTTTCCGGCGCGAGAAGTGCGGGATCACCCGTTCGCCGAACAGGCGGACCGAGCGGGCGGCCTCCTCCAGCGGCATGTCGTTGAAATTGACCTGTAGCGAGGCGTGATCGACGCCGCCCATCGCGTCATCGAAGGCGTGGAACTGCTCGATCAGCTCGGCCGGCGTGCCGACAAAGGCCGCCATGTGCGCAACTTGGCTTTCGAAGGTTTCAGCGGCCATCTTCCTGTGCATCTTGTCGTAGTTCCTGTAGGTCGTGGCCGGCGTGCCGGCGGCATAGCCCGATGTCGCATCGACGATCGAGGCGAAGTGCCGTTCGATCCGCGGTTTGGCGATGCGGATCGCCTCCTCCCGATCCTCGTGGCAGTACATGAAGACGGCCAGCATCACGGCGGGCCTGCCGGGATGGCCGGCCTCTTCCCAGGCCCCGCGGTAGATTTCGATCAGCTCGGACGGGGTCGAGCCGACACCGGGGATCGCCATCACCCCATAGCCGAGCCGGCCGGCGCGGGCAAACGATGCCGGCGTTCCGACCGCGGCGATGTAGAAGCCGGGCCGCGGCTTCTGGGTCGGCCGGGGCAGCGAGGTGACATCGGCGAAGCTGTGGAAGCGGCCTCGGGCGGTGACGGTCTCCTCCTCCAGCAGCCGGCGGACCTGCTCCATCCCTTCTTCGAACCGGTCGACGCTCTCTTCCATGTCGATGCCGAAATTGGCGTATTCGTAGGGCAGGAAGGCGCGCGCGAAGCCGACATCGAGCCGGCCGCCGGAGATCGCGTCGAGCATGCCGATCTCGCCGGCGAGTTTGAGGGGGTTGTTGAAAACCGGCAGGACGGCGCCGGTGACCATCCGCGCGGTCCGGGTCCGCTGGCTGGCCGCGGTCAGGAAGACGATCGGGTTGGGGCTGAACCCACCCCAGGGGTGGAAGTAGTGCTCGACGATCCGGACATGAGTGTAGCCATAGGCGTCGCACATACCCACCAGATCCAACGACTCGGCGAAGTACTGCGCGGCTGGCTTCTCGGCCTCCTTGACGTCGGGAAAGAACTGCATCCCGAATTCCATCGCTATCCCCGTCGATCGATCCGGGCGCGCCGCGTGCCCGAACTGCCCTCGGATCGTAGGCCAAACCAATGCCCGGCGCCACGAAACGACGGCGGACTCCGACGATGTCGTGCGGCAAGCGGCCGAAACCCGGCCCGTTGGCGGCCGACCGCTCCTCAGGCGCCGCGGCCGCCACGAGGATAAAGCCGGGTGATATGGCCCATCTTGCGGCCCGGACGGGATTCGGCCTTGCCGTAGAGATGCAGCCGGGATGCCGGATCGGACAGCGGCGCGAGCCAGCCGGCGATCTCGTCCCCCAGGATATTGGTCATTACTGCATCGCTGTGGCGTTCGGTCCCGCTGAGCGGCAGACCGCAGACCGTGCGGACCAGAAGCTCGAACTGGCTGGTCGGGCAGGCGTCGATGGTCCAATGCCCGGAGTTGTGCGGACGAGGGGCGATCTCGTTGACCAGCAGCCTGCCATCGGGACACGCAAACATCTCGACCGCCAGCACCCCGACCAGATCGAGCGCCTCGGCGATCCGCACCGCGATGGCGCGCGCCGCCCGGGCCGTTACCGGATCGATCCGCGCCGGCGCGCGGGTGGTCCGCAGGATTCCGTCCTCGTGGTGGTTCTCGACCGCATCGAACGCAGCGACGGCGCCGTCTTCGCCGCGGCCCAACACCACCGAAATCTCGCAGGTGAAATCGACCCGGGCCTCGAGGACGCCGCGCGGCGCGGCGAGCCCACGCCACGCCTGCTCCGGGTCGGTATTCTCATCGACCGCGACTTGGCCCTTGCCGTCATAGCCGAGGCGCGCGGTCTTGAGGATGCATGGCCCCCCGAGGGCCGCTTGCGCCCCGGCCAGCGCCTCGGCGGAGTCGACCGCCTGGTAAGCGGCGACGGCAACCCCGGTCCCACGGAGAAAGTCCTTTTCAGCGATGCGGTCCTGAGCGATCCCGAGCGGCCGCACGCCAGGTCTCACCGGGACCCGCGCGGCCAGATGCGCGACCGCGCCGACCGAAATATTCTCGAACTCATAAGTGACCATGTCGACCGCCGCTGCGAAGGCATCGAGCGCGGCCCGGTCGTCATAGCCCGCCACGGTCGCCGCGCCAGCGATTTCGGCCGCCGGTGAGCCCGCATCGGGGCAGAAGACGTGGCACCTGTAGCCCATCGCCGCGGCGGCAAGCACGGTCATCCGGCCAAGCTGACCGCCGCCCAGGATACCGATCGTCGAACCGGGCGGCAGTCTCATCCGCGCTCAATCGGCCGGGTTATCGGGCACTTCGGCGGTCTGGCGGGCGCGCCAGACATCAAGGATCCGAGCCACATCCGGGTCGGCCAGCGCCAGGACCGCGGCGGCCAGCAGCGCGGCGTTGATCGCGCCGGGCTTGCCGATCGCCGTCGTGCCGACGGGCACCCCGCCCGGCATCTGGACGATTGACAGCAGGCTGTCCAGCCCCGACAGCGCGGCCGACTCGACGGGGACGCCGAAGACCGGCAGCGGGGTCATCGCCGCCGTCATGCCCGGCAAATGGGCGGCGCCGCCGGCGCCGGCGACGATCACCCTCAGCCCGCGTCCGCGCGCGCCAGTCGCATAGGCGTAGAGTCTGTCGGGCGTGCGGTGGGCCGAGACGACCCGGATCTCGAAAGGAATCTCGAGTGTCCCCAGCGTGTCCGCGGCGTGGCGCATCGTCGCCCAGTCCGACCGGCTGCCCATGATGATGCCGACGAGCGGCGCTGCGGCATCGGGCGGCATGGGCGGCATGGGCGGGCGTCTCGGATCCGTGCGGGCGCCGCATTATAGGGGCGGCGAACCGCGCCGGGCCAGCGGATGCATGACTTTGTCGATGCCGCGTTAATGCCGGCGGCGCCAACGGATTCCACGCTGTCCGCTCGCCGATCCGCCGGATCTTCCATGCCGATCGGCGCCGGCGCGTCGGTGCTCTCAGGCAATGATATCGGGCAGCAGGATGGCCCGCAGCCGCGTGATCTCGTCCTTCAGCATCAGCTTGCGCTTCTTCAGGCGCTGCACCTGAAGCTGGTCGAACGGCGCAGTGTCGGAAATCCGCGCGATCACGTCGTCCAGGTCGCGATGCTGGGTCTCCAGATCGGCTAGCCGGCGGCGCAGAACATCCTGGTCTTCCATCGCGCAGATTGGGTGGTGGGTGATGGCCCGGCAGTGTAGCAGAGTCCCGACGAAATCGTTATCACTGGATCGAGACCGTGCGGTGCTGGGTCCGCCGCGTCAAACGGGGGTCGAAAGGGGGGACGGCGGGAATTGAGCGATCGGAACCGGATCGGCATCCTGACCAGCGGCGGCGATTGTGCCGGGCTCAACGCCGCCATCCGGGCGGTCACCTACCGGGCAATCGGCGGCTATGGCTGGCAGGTTTTCGGCATCCACGGAGGGACCGTGGGGCTGATGCGCCGGCCGGTCGATTGCCGCGAGCTGACCCTGGAGATGTTCGACGGCAACATCATCCGCCAGGGCGGCACCATTCTGGGCACCACCAACCGCGGCGATCCGTTCGCCTACCCGATGCCGGACGGAACGCTCAAGGACCGCTCCGAGGAGATCGTCGAAGGCTACCGGCTGCTCGGCCTGGAGGCGCTGATCGTCGTCGGCGGCGACGGCAGCCTGGCGATCGCGCGCCGTATCGCCCAGCAGGGCGGCCTCAACCTGATCGGCATTCCCAAGACCATCGACAACGATGTCGGCGCCACCGAGAACTCGATCGGATTCGGCACGGCCGTCGATGTCGCGACCGAGGCGCTGGACAGGCTCCAGCCCACCGCGGCGAGTCACAGCCGGGTCCTGGTGATCGAGGTGATGGGCCGCGATGCCGGTCATATCGCGGTGAATGCCGGGATCGCCGGCGGCGCTGACGTGATCCTGATTCCGGAGATCCCCTACTCGCTCGACGGGATTGCCGGGAAGATCGATCGGCTCAAGACGCAGGGGCGCACCTTCGCCCTGGTCGTGGTCGCCGAGGCGGTCAAGACCGAGGACGGCTCGCGGGTGACGGTCACCGATTCGACCGGCAAGCAGCGCCTGGGCGGGATCGCCTATCACCTGGGCTCGCGGATCGCCGACAGGACGGGGGCGGAGACCCGCGTGACCGTGCTGGGCCATGTCCAGCGCGGCGGAACGCCGTCGCCGCGCGACCGGATGTTCGCGGCCTCCTTCGGGGTCCGCGCGGTCGAGCTGATCGCCGAGGGCAGGTTCGACCGAATGGTGGGATGGTCCAACCGGCAATGCATCGACGTGCCGCTCGCCGATGCGATCGCCCAGTACCAGGTCGTCGATCCCGGCGGCGCGCTGGTGCGGACCGCCCGCGGGCTCGGCATCTATATCGGCGATGAAAGCGAGGCCGATGGCCATTGATTTCCCCGACCACCCGTTCTGGGACTTCTCGCTGGAGGTCTATGGCGGCGAGGGCATTCCCGCGGCCTGTCTGGAGTTGCAAGACGCCCACGGCGTCGACGTCAACGTGATACTGTTCTGTTGCTGGCTTGGCCGGACCGGGCGCGGCCGGTTGGGGCGGGACGAGATCGGGTCGATGTGCGCCGCGGTCGCGGAATGGCACATGGTCGCCGTGCGCGGCGTGCGCACGGTGCGGCAGCGGCTCAAGGGCGGTATGCCGCCCGCCCCGATCGAGCTTTCCGAGCCGCTGCGCCGCCGCTTGGCGTCGATCGAGGTCCATCTCGAACATATCGAGCAGCTCATGCTGAGCGAGTCCGTCGACCGGCCCGCGGACGAGGCGCGTGGCGCGGCCGAGCGCATGGCCGATGCGGCCGCCAACACGCGGGGATATTTCGACGCTGTCGGCGTCGCGGCGACGGCGGTCGACGTGAAGAGCTTCGCGGCGATTCTGGGCTCGGCATTCTCCGAAGCGCCGGCCGGGCGTGTCGGAGAGGCGGCCGAAAAGCTCGCCGCGGGCTGACTCCCCTCGACGGATGATTTGCAACACCGCCGTCCAGGTTTATCGTTCGCGCACGGGAAGGGAACCAGGAATGGGAGAACGCGCATATGGGCGCCGATGATCATCTCGAAACCCTCAAGGCACGCCATGCCGAGCTCGACATGGCGCTCTCCAAAGAGAACTCCAGACCGATGCCCGATGCGGTGATCATCGCCGACCTCAAAAAACGAAAACTTCGCATCAAGGACGAGCTGGCCAGGCTTCAAGACGCTTCCGTCTAGCGGCCGCCCGGCGGACCGTACCCGCCGGGCGCAAGGGAAGTTCCCGTGAGCGAGCCGATCGACCGACTCTGCAAACAGGCCATCGACGATCCGGAGACCTTCTGGGCCGCGGCCGCCGAGGACATTTCCTGGAACCGACGCTGGGACAAGGTGCTCGACGACCGCGCCGCGCCGGGCTACCGGTGGTTCACCGGCGCGCAGCTCAACACCTGCCACAACGCGCTCAACCGCCATGTCGAGGCCGGCAAAGGCGACCGCCCGGCGCTGATCTACGACAGCCCGGTGACCGGAGCCAAGGAGACGTTCAGCTATCGGGTCCTGCGCGACCGGGTGGCGCGGTTTGCCGGCGCCCTGGCCGCGCGCGGCGTCGGCCGCGGCGACCGGGTGGTGATCTACATGCCGATAGTGCCCGAAGCGGCCGTCGCGATGCTCGCCTGCGCCCGCATCGGAGCCATCCATTCGGTGGTGTTCGGCGGGTTCGCAGCCAACGAGCTCGCCGTTCGGATCGACGATTCGACGCCCAAGGCGATCGTCGCGGGCAGTTGCGGAATCGAGCCCGGCCGGACGGTCGCCTACAAGCCGCTGCTCGATGCGTCGATCGAGGCGGCGCGTCACAAGCCGGAGTTCTGCATCGTCCTGCAGCGCGAGGTGTTACGGGCGGAGATGGTTCCCGGCCGCGACATCGACTGGCGCGAGGCCGAGGAAGCGGCCGATGCGCACGACTGCGTGCCGGTCGAGGCGACCGATCCCCTCTACATCCTCTACACCTCGGGCACCACCGGCCAGCCGAAAGGGATCGTGCGCGACAATGGCGGCCATGCGGTCGCGCTGCGCTGGTCGATGCCCAACATCTACGACATCGCCGAAAACGAGGTGTTCTGGGCCGCCTCGGACGTCGGCTGGGTGGTCGGCCACTCCTATATCGTCTACGCGCCGCTGTTTAACGGATTGACCAGCATCCTTTTCGAGGGCAAGCCCGTCGGCACGCCCGATGCCGGCGTCTACTGGCGCATCGTCGCCGAGCACGGCGTCAAGGCGCTGTTCACCGCGCCGACCGCGTTTCGCGCGATCAAGAAGGAGGACCCAGACTGCCGGCTGCGTGCACCGCACGATCTCGGCCGGTTCAAAACCCTGTTCCTGGCCGGCGAACGCGCCGACCCGGATACGGTGCGCTGGGCGGAAACCAGGCTCGGCGTACCGGTGATCGACCATTGGTGGCAGACCGAGACCGGCTGGCCGATCGCGGCGAACTGCGTTGGCCTGGGCAGGCTGCCAGTCAAGTACGGCTCGCCGACCCATGCGGTGCCCGGCTGGGATCTGAAGGTGCTGGACGGGACCGGCGCCGAGCGGCCGCCGGGCGAGATCGGCGCGCTGGTCGCGCGCCTGCCGATGCCGCCGGGCTGCGCGCCGACCCTGTGGAAGGCCGACGAGCGGTTCCGGCAGGCCTATCCTCACCGAGTTCCCCGGCCACTATGCCACCGCGGATGCCGGCTATATCGACGAGGACGGCTATGTCTTCGTGATGTCGCGGACCGACGACATCATCAACGTCGCCAGCCACCGCCTGTCGACCGGGGCGATGGAGGAGATCCTGGCCGAGCATCCCGATGTGGCCGAATGCGCGGTCATCGGCGTCGGCGATGCGATCAAGGGACAGGTGCCGTTCGGATTCCTGATGCTCAAGGACGGCGTTTCGCGCGCCCGACTCGATCGTCGGCGAGGTCGTCGACATAGTGCGCGGCCGGATCGGCCCGGTCGCGGCGTTCAAGTCTGCCACCGTCATCGCCCGGCTGCCCAAGACCCGGTCGGGCAAGATCCTGCGCGGAACCATGCGCAGCATCGCCGATGGCGAGGAATGGAACATGCCGGCGACGATCGACGACCCGGCGATCCTGGACGAGATCGCCGGGTCGCTGAAATCCGCGGGGTATCCGTCGCCGGCGTGAGCCGCCCTAAAGTTCCGGCGGAGCGGTTCGGTCTTCCACCGGCTCGGGGCCTTCGGCGTACCCCGCCTTGTCGAGCGCGTTCTGCAGGTCGAACCGGGTGCACAGCCCGAGCGTGACCGGCTCGCGCGGCTTGATGTTGGCCATGTTCCAGTGGGTGCGGTCGCGGATCGCCAGGATGGTCGGCCTGGTCGTGCCGATCAGCCGCGAGATCTGTCCGTCGGTCAGCCGTGGATAGTTGCGCACCAGCCAAGCGATCGCGTCGGGCTTGTCCTGGCGACGGGCGACGGGGGTGTATCGCGGCCCCTTGGTGCGCGGCGCGGGCGGCGGGATGTTCTGGACCGCCATCTTCAACCGTGCGTTCGGGTCGGCCGCGCACCGGTCGATCTCGTCGCGGGTGAGCTGGCCGTTGGCGATCGGATCGAATCCGACGATCCCGATCGCGACTTCCTCGTCGGCGATGCTCTGGACCTCGAGCTCGTGGAGCTCGCAGAAATCCGCGATCTGCTCGAAGGTCAAGGCGGTATTCTCGATCAGCCACACCGCAGTGGCCTTGGGCATCAGTGGTTTGGCCATCAACTCTCCCCGACCACGCCATCCCCGACGTTCAGTTGGTCAGCACGATCTTACCGATATGCGCGCTCGATTCCATCAATGTGTGCGCCGAAGCGGCCGCATCGAGAGCAAAGGTCGTATGAATCGGCGGCCCGATGCGGCCCGATTCGATCAACGGCCATACATGCTCGCGCACCGCATCCGCGATGGCGCCCTTTTGCGCGACCGTGCGCGGCCGCAACGTGGAGCCGGTCACGATCAGCCGCTTGCGCATGACGGTGTCCAGGCGAAGCGTCGCCTGCGCGCCCTGCATGACGGCGATCTGGACCAAGCGTCCCTCCGGCTTGAGCGCGACGATGTTGCGGGCGAAATAGTCACCGCCCACGATGTCGAGGATCAGATCCGCGCCCTCGCCGCCGGTCATCTCCTTGACCACCGCGACGAAATCCTCCTCGCGGTAGTTGATCGCCCGCATTGCGCCCAGCTCTTCGCAGAACCGGCACTTCGCTGCGGTCCGCGCAGTGGTCAGCACCCGGCCGCCGAACGCGGTGGCAAGCTGGATGCCGGTGGTCCCGATGCCGCCGGAGCCGCCATGGATCAGCACCCATTGGCCGGCGGTCATCGCTCCGCCGTCGAACAGGTTGGTCCACATCGTAAAGAACGTCTCCGGGATCGCCGCGGCCTCGATCATGGACCGTCCGGCCGGGATCGGCAGGCACTGGCGTTCGGGCGCGGCGCAAAATTCCGCATAGCCGCCGCCCGAAACCAGGGCGCAGACTTCATCGCCCACGGCAAGCGTGGCCGCTCCGGCCCCCAGCGCCACGACAATCCCCGCGACCTCGAGCCCGGGAATGTCGCTGGCGCCGGGCGGCGGCGGATAACCGCCGCGCCGCTGCGCGACATCGGGGTAGTTGACGCCCGCCGCAGCGACCCGGATCAGCACCTCGCCGTCGCCGGGCTCGGGCACGGGGCGGGTTACCGGGGACAGCATCTCCGGGCCACCGAATTCAGTGATCTCGATCGCCGTCATCGACGCGGGAACGGTCTCGCCCATCGCTTTGGATGTTCACACATGGTGGAGCAGGTTGCCTGTCTAACGGCTAAGCGTCAGACTGGCAAGGTGGAATTGGGCCGGGAAGCGGGAGATTCGGACCGTGGAAGAAGACGATTTGCAACCCCGGAAGGGACCCGCCAAGCTGCGCACTCTCGATGACCTGTCGATCGGGGAGCTTGAGGAGTACATCGCTGAGCTCGAAGCGGAAATCGCGCGCGTCAGGCGGGACATCGCGAAAAAGAATCAACACCGCGAAGGTATCGAGGATTTGTTCAAAAGCGACCGATGAGTCGCGTCTCCTGTAACAGTTTGAAATCGTTTCCTTCTTGTCCTTAAAACCCCGCCGCTGACGTGCAGTGTTCGCCGTATGCGCCTTTGGCGAAGGTCACGAAAACGGGGTTCAAGCTTGCGCCGAGGGTCCGCGGGCTGAGCGATGCAGCCTTCCGGAAAGCCTGTGGAATCGAAGACCGGCGCCGGGCCGCGCCCGGGTGCTGCCGATATCTGGTCAAGTCCTTCCGATGCCCGGCAAGCTACTCGTATGCTTTCGCCCGGGGCCTGAGCCCCGGGAAATGGACGGTTCACGTTTTCTGGTCCGGCTCGTAAATGAGCCGGAAGTCGCCGATCCTGTATCTCCACAGCCCCTGAAGCTCGTTCCGCAGGGGTTTGATGTTACCGTGCGCCGCCCGTCGGATTTCGGCAAGCCTCGATGATCGCCTCGATCGTTCGATTCAGGAGTTTCGGTTGCGCCCTCAGATTGCGCCGAAATTCGGCCGCGTATGTGAACCTCCATCGGCCCTCTCCCCGCCCGGCGGGGCCTCCGGATTGCCGCCCCGGACGATCCGCGCATATCGGCACCGGGCGCCTGAGACCGCCAGATGCGGCTCTCGTTGCGGGCCGCCATCAACGCGGCCAGTTCGTTCAGGTATTCCGAAGGCGAAGCCGTGGGTACGCGGAACATGACGGTCCCGATCCGGTCGCCGTCGTCGATATCGATGAGGCCGTCTTCCGTACGACCCAGCAAGTCGGACGCCAGAGACATCCCGAACGACGTCAGCGCGGCTTTGCCCGCCGCCATGTTGTCGAGGCAGTGAAGGACATGCGTGCCCGTGTCCCTGATCCTCCGCCAATCGATGAGTTTCCGATACGCCTCGATCGCGAGCAGGTCGAAAACCCTCTGGCACCCTCTGGCCTCCCTGCCGTTCAATCCAGGCGGACAGAACGTCGATGAGCAGACCGTCGCTGGCCCAGCACTCGGCGACCCCGGCGCTCAGGGAGCAGCCATAGAGTTGTATGCTCTCCTCCGGGCGTACGCCGCCCGACCGTGCGGCCGCGCGCGGAGGCTGCGAAAAGTCGGGTGCGTGCGCGCCGGGGGCCTGGGACGCCGGCTCAGCCGATGCCGAGGTCCTTGAACCGCCGGTTGAACTTCGCGACCTGCCCGGCAGTGTCGACCAGCCGCTGATGTCCGCCGGTCCACGCCGGATGGGTCCGCGGGTCGATGTCGAGCTTCAGCGTATCGCCCGGCTGTCCCCAGGTCGACCGCGTCGTGTAGGTCGTCCCGTCGGTCATCACCACGTTGATTTCGTGGTAGTCGGGGTGAATGTCCTGCTTCATCGACCGGTCTCCGCTGCGGTCGGGCGTATATAGGGAACCGGCGCGGCGCTGGCAAGCCCGGGCATACACCTCGCGCGTCCGATGTTGTATGGATGGCGCCTGAACGGGAGGTGCAAGCCTGAACGGGAGGTGCAATGGGCCGCAGCCATCGGATTGAGTGGGCGGACAGGCCGCCGGGCGCAGCCGGCGCGCTGCGCGGAATCCTGCCGTATCTCGCACCCTACAGACTGCAGATCGCCGGGGCGGCCTGCGCGCTGACCGTCGCCGCGGCAACGGTGCTGGTGCTGGGCCAAGGGCTGCGGGCGCTGGTCGACGAGGGGTTCGGCGGCGGGGATGCCGCGCTGCTGGACCGCGCGCTGATCGGGCTGTTTGCGATCGTCGCGCTCCTGGCGGGCGCGACCTTTGGGCGGTTCTACCTGGTCTCCTGGGTCGGCGAGAAGGTGGTCGCCGACATAAGGCGCGACGTTTACCGCCACGCGCTTTCGCTCAGCCCGTCCTTCTTCGAAATCACGAAGGTGGGCGAGATCCTCTCCCGGCTCACCACCGATACCGCGACCTTGCAGGTCGTCGTCGGCTCTTCGGTCTCGATCGCGCTGCGCAACGTTCTGCTATTCTTCGGCGGCGCCGCGCTGCTGGTCGTCACCAGCCCGCGGCTGGCCGGGCTGGTGGCGTTGATCGTCCCGGTCGTGGTGATCCCGATCGTCTATTTCGGGCGGCGCGTGCGCCGGCAGTCGCGCATCGCCCAGGACCGCATCGCCGACGTCTCGGCCCATGGCGAGGAAACGTTTAACGCCATCCGCACCGTCCAGGCCTTCGGCCACGAGCCGGTCGACCGGCGCCGCTTCCAGGACCGGGTCGATGCGGCGCTGGCCGCGGCCCTTCGCCGCATCGCCGCGCGCGGGGCGCTCACCGCGTTCGTCGTGCTGACGGTGTTCAGCGCGGTCGGAGCGATCCTGTGGGTCGGCGGGCATGACGTCATGGCCGGCCGGCTGTCGGCCGGCGAACTGTCGGCATTCGTCTTCTATTCGGTCGTCGTCGCCGGGTCGGTCGGCGCGGTGAGCGAAGTGATCGGCGACATCCAGCACGCGGCCGGCGCGACGGAGCGCCTGCTGGAGCTCATCCGGGTCGAGCCCGAGATCTCAGCGAAGCCCGATCCCGTGGCGCTGACCGAGCCCGCCTCGGGGACCGTCGCGTTCGAGGGCGTGAGCTTCCACTACCCGGCGCGCCCCGACCGGCCGGCGCTGTCCGCCATCGATTTTTGCCTCGCTGCGGGCGAGCGGGTCGCCCTGGTGGGGCCGTCCGGCGCCGGCAAATCGACCGTCTTTCAGCTCCTGCTGCGGTTCTACGACCCGCGGTCGGGGTCGATCCGAATCGACGGGGTCGACCTGCGCGATGCCGATCCGCGGGCGGCGCGAGAGCGCATCGGGCTGGTCCCGCAGGACCCGTTCGTCTTCTCGGCCGATGCGTGGGACAATATCGGCTACGGCCGGCCCGGGGCGAGCAAAGCCGCGATCCGCGCGGCAGCCGAGGCGGCCGCGGCCGCCTCCTTCCTGGATGAGTTGCCCGAAGGGTTCGCGACGTTTCTGGGCGAGAAGGGCGTCCGGCTTTCGGGCGGGCAACGCCAGCGTATCGCGATCGCGCGCGCGGTGCTGCGCGATCCGGCGATCCTGCTGCTGGACGAGGCGACCAGCGCGCTGGACTCCGAGAGCGAACGGCTGGTCCAGGATGCGCTGCGCCGGCTGATGGCCGGCCGCACCTCGGTGGTGATCGCCCACCGGCTGTCGACGGTGCAGCAGGCCGACCGGATCATCGTGCTCGACGGCGGGCGCATCGTCGCCACCGGCAGCCATGCCGAGCTGATCGCCCAGGGCGGGCTCTACGCCCGGCTCGCCGAGCTGCAGTTCGGCGCCCCGGGAACGCCCGAGGTGGCGCGGCTCAGCGCTGTGTGAGCTTGAACTCGATGCGGCGGTTGAGCCGGAACGCCTGGACGGTGTTGCGCTTGTCCAGCGGCTGAAACTCGCCGAACCCCGTCGCGGCCAGCCGATTGGGCGGCAGGCCGAGCTCGATCAGGAACTTCACCACCGAGACCGCGCGCGCGGTCGACAGCTCCCAGTTCGACGGGAAGCTCGGGGTCGAGATCGGCAGCCGGTCGGTATGACCGTCGACGCGCAGCACCCAGTTGAGGTCCTTGGGGATGCGCGCGGACAGCTCGATGAGGGTCTGGGCGAGCCGGCCGATCTGATTGCGGCCGGACTCCTGCAAGGTCGCGGTGCCCGAGGGGAACAGGACCTCGGACTGGAAAACGAACCGATCGCCCACGATGGTGACGTCCCGTCGGTTGCCGAGTGTCTGGCGCAGCCGGCCGAAGAACTCCGAGCGAAAGCGGGCGAGCTCCTGGACCTTGCTGGCCAGCGCCTCGTTGAGGCGCTTGGACAGATTGACGATCTGGACGTTCTGCTGCTTTGCCTTCACCTCCGAGGCTTCGAGCGCCGTGGAGATGCGGGCGAGTTGCTGGCGCAAAGCCGCGATCTGGATATTGAGCAGCCGCACTTCGCCGCGCGCCTTTTCGGACAGGGCCTGCTCTTCGGACAGCGCGGTCTCGGCCGCGGCCGCGCGGCCGAGCAGCGCCGCCAGACGGACATCCTTCTCCTCGATCGTCTTTTGCGCGAGCAGCGTGCGTTCGCGCTCCGAGGCAAGCTCGGCCACCAGCGTCTTCGAGCGGTCGCGCAGCGCCCCGGCCTCCCTGGCCCGGTTCTCGAGGCTCGCCGCCTGGGCGGCGACTTTCTCCTCGAGCGTCTTGCGCACCGCGCCCAAGGCCTCGATGTCACGCTCCAGGCTCGCGATCCGACGAAGCTGGATCTCGATCCTGTCCTTGCCCGCAGCGATCGCCTTGTAGGCGTCCTCGAGCTCCCCGGCCGTTGCGGCGGACTTCCTGCCCGCCTCCTCGACGGCCTGCTTGAGCGCGTCGCGCTCGGCGTTGCGCTCGACGAGCAGGCTGGAGAACGTCTCCACCTCCCTGGCCCGCTCGTTCAGCATCGCCTGCAGCATGTCGCGCTCGGGCATCAACTCGGCAAGCTGGCTCGACAGCCGATCGCGCTCGGATGTCGAGGTCTGGAGCCGAGCCGAGACCTGGGACAGCGTGTTCCTGAGATCGGCGTTCGTGGTCCGTTCGATCGACAGCATCTCAGTCAGCTCGCTGACTTGGCTATTGAGCCGCTCCAGCGCCGCATCCCGCCCGCTCAGGAGCTCGCTCAGGAAATACTGGGCGATGGTAAAGACCATCAACAGGAAGATGACGATGATCAGCAGCGCCGAGATCGCGTCGACGAACCCGGGCCAGATGTCCGGCGCGGCGCGTTGTCTGCGGCGGGCGGCGGGCATCCCGGCTCCCTCCGCCTAGCGGACCGTTTTCTCGGCGATCGCCGCCAGCGTGCGCGACAGCACCCGGATCTCGGTGCGTAGCTCCTGGACCATCTCGGACCGCCCGGTCGCGAGCTCCTCGTGCAGCTGGGCCATGTGCACGTCGATGTTGCGCACATGCGTGCGCAGGTTGTCGTCGTTCAGCCCGCCGGCCATCGTACCGTCCGCCAGCCGCGTGAGCACCGGCTTGAGCTCGACCTGGCTCTCGGCGAGCTTGATCATCAGCCCTTGCTCGGTGCGCATCTGGTCGGTCAGGGTCGACAGCTTCTCCGACAGCAAGGTGATGCTGTTGTTAGCGGAGATCCGACTCTCCTCGCCGCGGTCCAGCGTGCGCTGGAGGTGCTCCAGGCCGTCGGCGGTCTGCTCGAGCAGCGCCTGGACATAGGCCGGCACCGACTGGTCGGCCTCGCCGGCCAGCGCGCCGCTGGCCAGCCTGGTCTGGCCGGCCAGCCAGTCCTCGAGGTCGTTGTAGAACCGGTTCTGCGCCTGGCCGGCCTGAAGCTCCAGGAATCCCAGGACCAGCGAGCCGGCGAGCCCGAACAGCGAGGAGCTGAACGCGGTACCCATGCCGACCAGCGGCTCGCGCAGACCGCGCTTGAGATCGGCGAAGATCGAGCTCAGATCGCCGCTGCCGACCGTCAGCCCGGAGATCACCGAGCCGACCGAGGTGATGGTCTGCAACAGCCCCCAGAACGTGCCGAGCAGGCCGAGGAAGATCAGCAGCCCGATCATGTAGCGCGAGATGTCGCGCTGTTCGTCGAGCCGCGCCGAGATCCCGTCCAGCAGCGAGCGCAGGGCGAGCGCCGACAGGCTGAAGCGGTGGTTCCGCTCGCCCAGCATCGCCGCCATCGGCGCCAGCAGGCGCGGGGCGGCCTGGACCGAGATCCCCGGCCGCCCGGTGCGGAAGTTCTCGATCCAGGTGACCTCGCGGCCCAGCATGAGGACTTGGCGGAACCCGTAGGCGATGCCGAGCGCCAGAACGCCGATGATCAGGCCGTTGAGCGCCGGGTTGGCGAAGAACGCCCGCAGCAACTCGTCGAATAGCACGGCGACAATCGCCGCGACCGCGATGACGAACAGCAGCATGCGGGTCAGATAGTGTCTGGGGCTTGTCATCGCGTCGTCGTCATCCGGGAAGCGCCGGGTCTTCGTGGCGGGCCGCGACGGCGCGGCCCGGGCAGGGCCTGCGCGCGCGGCAGACGGGGTTGGCGGATCAGCGTCTTGTCACGATAACATCCACGCGGTCCGGCGGTCCGTCCTCGTAGCGATTGCCCAGGGCCCGGACGTCGATCCGCGTGCTCCGCACGCCCTTGTCGATCAGATAGGAACGGACCGACAGCGCCCGCGAGAGAGACAAGCGGCGGGACTGGCGGGGCGTGTTTCCGGTCCCGCCGGCATAGGCCAGGAGCTGCAGCCGCAGGCGCCCGTCGGACTTGAGGCCGTCGACCACCCGGTCGAGCGTCCGGCCTGCCTGTTTGTCTATCCTCGAGGCGCCGGAGGAGAAGCCCAGCCGGTAATGGCTGCTCGATCCGGGGACCTTGGACTCCTCGTCCCCGCGCATCGGCTTCACCGGCACCGCGGCAATGCGGGTCGGGGCCGGTCCGGGGGTGCGCGCCGCCTTTTCCTTGGCGGCGGCTAAACCGGGACCCTGGGGCCCGGCCATCGCCGGAGGCGGCGGCGAGGCGATTCCGGCCCGCCGCAATGGCTGCGCTGGCGGCGTCGACGCCGGCCGGGCGGGCTTGGGCCTGGGTTGCGGCGCCGTCGCAGTGCCGATCCTGGACGGCTCCGGCAGAGCGGGATTCGGCGGGCGCGCCCGCGGCGCGATGACGGCAGGCGGCCGGATGCGCGGCGCCGGCCGGCGGATCGCAATGCGGGCCGCCCGCGGCGGCTTGAGGACGATCCGCCCGGCGCCGGCGTTCGGCGCGATGCTTCTGGCCGCCCCGATCGAGGGCGGCGGATCCAACGACAAAATGCGCGACCGGCCCCATGAGGGGGCCAACCGGTCGAGCACGCTGAGATCGACGATCACCGCCGGGCTCCCGGCGGGGGCGTGTCTCGAAGACTGGGCAGCGGCCGGCGGCGCGACCATTGCCAGCGCCGCCGATAGCACCGCTCCCGCTCTTGCGCCGGCAGTCACCGCCGACCGCATACCCAGGTTCAGGCGCAATGCCATCGCATTCCTTCTGGTCCCGCCGGGCGAGAATCTGGCGGGCGATCGGCAGAGAGCGGACAATACCGCAGCCCGTTTCCGGTCACAACAATTCCGGCCGCCGGCAAGCCGGCTTCACATGCTTGAAATCAAACGACTTCAGGCGCTTGGCGCGCGTTGCACGGCCAACAGCCCGGCACGCAGCATGTCCAGCACCGGGGCGTGCAAGCGATCGTTCGCGGCAACGATCGAGCTACCGTAGACCATTTTGTCCGTGCCGTCGATGTCGGTCGAGAACCCGCCCGCCTCGCGCACCAACACGATTCCGGCCGCGACATCCCAGGGCGAGAGCCCGAACTCCCAGAAACCGTCATAGCGACCGGCGGCGACGTAGGCGAGATCGAGCGAGGCAGAGCCGAAACGGCGAACGCCTGCGGTCCGATCGACCGCGATCTCGACGGTGGCAAGGAATGCGTCCTTGCCCGGCCGGCCGCGGAAGGGAAGCCCGGTGGCGAGCAAGGCATCGGCAAGATCGCGCCGCGAGGAAACGCGCAGGCGGCGGCGGTTGAGGTAGCAGCCCACCCCCTTCTCCGCCCAGAACATCTCGTCGCGCAACGGTTCGTAGACCACCCCGGCGGTCATCTCGCCCGACTCCTCCAGACCGATCGAGATCGCGAAATGGGGGATTCCGTGCAGAAAGTTGGTGGTTCCGTCCAGCGGATCGACGACCCAGCGCCGGTCCGGGTCCTGGCCGGGGCTTTGCCCGGTCTCCTCCATCAGGAACCCGAAGCTGGGCCGCGCTTTGTGCAGCTCGGCCCGCAGCGTGCGCTCAGCCCGCCGGTCGGCCTCGGAGACGTAATCGGCCGGTCCCTTGCGCGAGACCTGGAGATTCTCGACCTCGCCGAAGTCGCGGATCAGGCCGCGCGCGGCCTTGCGCGCCGCGGCTTCCATGACATTGATGGTCGGAGACGGCATTCAATCTCGTCCACAGCGCCGGGCGCGGCCCGGAGGCTCAGTCCTTGGCACGCTCGACGTAGGTGCCTTCCTCGGTATTGACCACGATCCGGGCGCCCGTCTCGATGTGGGGCGGCACCATCACCCGCTCGCCGTTCTCCAGGATTGCGGGCTTGTAGGACGAAGACGCCGTCTGGCCCTTGACCACCGGCTCGGCCTCGACGACCTCCATGACGACCTGGGTCGGAAGCCGGACGCTCACCGGGCTGCCCTCGATCAGATCGACGGTCAGCGCCATGCCGTCCTGCAGGTAGGGCGCGGCGCTGCCCAGCATGTCGGCCGCGATCTCGAACTGATCGTAGGTATCGGCGTCCATCAGGGTCACGATGTCGTCGTCGCGGTAGAGATAGGTGCACGTCTTCTCGTCCACCATCAGCTTCTCGACCGATTCCTGGGTGCGGAAGCGCTCGTTTGACTTGATGCCCGTCTTGACATCGCGCATCTCGACTTGGACGAAGGCGCCGCCCTTACCCGGCTGCAGGATCTGGATCTTGAGCACGCTCCACTGCTTGCCGCCGTGTTCGATCACATGGCCCGGCCGAATCGTGTTCGCGTTTACCTTCATCGCTGGCGCCGTGGTGCTGGGGTGGGCGGTTCGCGGAACCTAGCGATTTTGTTTGCCCCACGCAACGCGACGAGCCAATGCCGCCGAAGGCGCCGTGACGCCAAAGACTTCCGCCAACTACCCACTCGTCCGGCCCGACAACGCCGGCGCCGCCGCACGCGGCCGATCCGACGAGGCCGGACTTTACGCCTCGGCCCGGGCCGCTCTAAATTCGCTTCCAGAGTCCAAGTGGGAGGCGTCATGAACACCAAGGCCCCGGCCGGCGAGGTGAAGTCCGATCTCGATATCGCCCGCGCGGCGCGGCTGAGCGATATCGCCGAGATCGCCGCAGCGCTGGGAATCCCCGACGATGCGGTCTACCGCTACGGGCCGCACAAGGCGAAGATCTCGCTGGATTATATCGAAACCCTGGCCGGGCGGCCCGACGGCAAGCTGATCCTGACCACGGGCATGACGCCGACCCCGGCCGGCGAGGGCAAGACGACCACGACCGTCGGGCTGGGCGATGCGCTGAACCATATCGGCAAGAAGGCGATGATCTGCCTGCGCGAGCCGAGCCTCGGGCCCTGCTTCGGGGTCAAGGGCGGCGCCGCGGGCGGCGGTTACGCCCAGGTGGTGCCGATGGAGGACATCAACCTTCATTTCACCGGCGACTTCCACGCCATCGGGGCAGCCCACAACCTGCTCGCGGCGCTGCTCGACAACCACATCTACTGGGGCAACGACCTGCGGATCGACGCGCGGCGGGTCTTCTGGCGCCGGGTGGTCGATCTCAACGACCGGGCGCTGCGCTCGATCGTCGGCTCGCTGGGCGGGGTGGCCAACGGCTTTCCGCGCGAGGACGGCTTCGACATCACGGTGGCCTCCGAGGTGATGGCGATCTTCTGCCTGGCCGAAAGTCTGGCCGACCTCAAGGAGCGCCTGGGCAACATCATCGTCGCCGAGACGCGCGAGCGCGCGCCGGTCTTCGCCCGCGACCTGATGGCGTCCGGGCCTATGACCGCGCTGCTCAAGCAGGCGATCCTGCCCAACATGGTGCAGACGCTGGAAAAGACCGCGGCCTTCGTCCACGGCGGCCCGTTCGCCAACATCGCCCACGGCTGCAACTCGGTCACCGCGACCCGGACCGCGCTCAAGCTCGCCGACTATGTGATCACCGAGGCCGGCTTCGGCGCCGACCTCGGCGGCGAGAAATTCATCGACATCAAGTGCCGCAAGGCAGGGCTCGCGCCCGACGCGGTGGTCCTGGTCGGCACCATCCGGGCGATCAAGATGCACGGCGGCGTCGCGCGCCCGGACCTCGGCGCGGAGAACGCCGCCGCCGTCAAGGACGGCGTGGTCAACCTGATGCGCCATGTCGAGATCCTGCAGGGCTTCGGCGTGCCGGTCGTGGTGGCGCTCAACCGGTTCGTCGCCGATACCGATGCCGAGATCGCGGTTGTCGCCGAGGCCTGCGCCGCCCGCGGCGTCGACGCGGTGGAGTGCAACCACTGGGGCCAAGGCGGGCCCGGCGCCGCGGCGCTCGCCGAGAAGGTGGTCGCGGCCGCCGGGGCGCCCAAGGAGTTCAGGCTCCTCTACCCCGACGAGATGCCGCTGTGGGAGAAGATCGAGACCATCGCGCGCAGGGTCTATGGCGCCGGGACCGTCACGGCGCCCGACCGGGTCAAGCGTCAGATCCAGGGCTACCAGGACGGCGGCTACGGTATGCTGCCGGTCTGCATGGCCAAGACCCCGCTCAGCCTGTCCGCCGATCCGGCGCTGCTCGGCGCGCCGGAGGGCCACGACCTCGCCGTGCGCGATGTTCGGCTTGCCAACGGCGCCGGGTTCGTGGTTGCGATCTGCGGCGATATCATGACCATGCCGGGTCTGCCCCGCGTCCCCGCGGCCAACTCCATCGCCGTCAACGAACGGGGGGAGATCGAGGGCCTGTTCTAGGGCCTGTTGAAATTTGCACTTGTGATCCGCATTGGATCGTGATCCAAGTTCCCGAAACGTTAAGGTTTGTCGATAATGACGATGGTTTTGAACGATGCGCAATGGGCCTTGCTGGAGCCACATAACGCTGGACCGAGCGCAGACTGATGCTAGCAGCCCTGGCCATGGCTCTGCTGGTCCAACTGGGTAGCCTCGGCGGGCGGCCTCTTCCTGGCAGGTCATGATGCCACGCGAGCGATCGTCTCCGGCGCCAGCGGTGCCCTCTTCCCGGAGGCCGGGTCTTGTCGCGCAGCAGGCCGTCGATGCCGTACTCGGCAAACCGTCGCTACCAACTCCATACTGTCGGACGTCTGGCCACTTTTGTTGCTAGTAAGAAACAAACTTCAGGGTTAGGGCAAATGGACAAACTGCAAGAACGTATGCAGAAAGGACGGAATGGTAATGCCATACTCTTCTGTGGTGCAGGCTTGACAGCCGACTGCCTAAATTTTGATGACAATTCTACCATTGGGGCAACTTCTCGCCTCCTTCACATGCTGAATGAAGAATTAAAAAAGACGGGACATGAGTACGGATATAAAGATATAAAAAACGCAGCAAGAAAATTTAAAGAAAAGATAGGAAATTATGCCTTAATGACCCTACTTAAAAACCGGTTCACCTTGTCATCCGTATCTGCAGCCACGGAAGCAAATAACCTGATCGTCTTGATTGACCAGATCGCCGGCTGGAGGGATTTCCAATCTCTGTCCCTTTCTCAAAGGCAACAGTTTATAGTTTAAAGAATGTAACAATAGCATTCCTGGCGTTCTTCTTCGCCTTCTCAATTCAAAATATGTGAAAGACAGATACAGAGAGGAATACAATAAGATTATATATTCAACCCCTCAAGATGAAGAAATGGTTATTGCTACGTTGTTGATCTCGAACATTGGGCATGATACACGCTCATCATTTATATCGGATATTTTCAAGAAAGATTTTTCATCTGTTTTGCGGTATATCTCGGATCAATCGGACGGCCTCCAACTGGTGAGAGTTGAACGAGGAGGATCCGTGCGAACGCCCCCTTCCATTGGCGTGCGTAATCTGCTTCGCGGTGTCATTGAAGATCGGAAAATCGTCGAGGCAACTATTAATATACTTGAAGAGATGGCTATCAACTATTATCGAAATAACTGGGAACAACATATATTTTCACAACTTATGCGTTATTCTATTCTAAGTTCCGTGGTTACGGACAATGCAGAGATCAACCGCTTTTTTGATCACATATCGAAGATTGACTCTTTCAGAAGGACGCCGCTTTTCTGGCTACAGTGGCATATGGCCATGTGTGCACAGGAACAATGGCCGAATGCCGAGAAGTATCTGAGCATGGGATATACCGCTGCCGACAACTATGATAAAAGGCATGATGGATCGTTTAATCGAAAGCAACTGAATGATCGGAAGGCCAAATTCCTGGCGAAACGCGCGATTTCGTTGAATCGATCCGGGACGGAATTGTTCCGGGACATGAAGGAAGCCCTGGATATTTGTGACCGTCTGTTGCACGATCCCATACTAACGCATCATCCTTTCGAGACGCTTCGCGGCATCGTCAAGGCTTTTCATGAGCTGGGGAACACGATCCCTGATCAGTTTCAACCTATACTGAATACGCGGTTGGAGAATACAAAAGATCAAGCCAAACGCATGCTCGACAATGTAGCCGAAGGATATCAACGCTCTCACGCCGCGCGAGTAATTCGTGAGATTGAGGTAATGTAACTATCCGAGCACCGTAGCGAAGTACAATCCACTGAGATCACTCAATTCATTTCGGGCCACATTTGGACCCTTTCGAGGGGGCGATGAGCGTAACGCCGTCGGGGCTGTCGGGGCTTTTGCGCCGCACCGTGACCGTGTCCGGCCATCGCACCTCCGTCGCGCTGGAACCGGTGTTCTGGGTCGAGGCGACCGGGATCGCGCGCCGGCGCCGCACCTCGCTGAGCGCGCTGATCAGCGAAATCGACGAGGCCCGCGGCGGCAACCTGTCGTCCGCCATCCGGGTCTATGTCGTGGAAACCCTGCGCGCCGAGCGGGGTTAGTCAGGCGCCCAGCCGGGTAAGCGCCCATTTGACCTGGGCCTCGCCTCCCTGCAAGGCGCCTGAGACGACCACCTGCTCGGTCCGACGCGGCTCGCCGCGCAGACCGAGATAGACGCTTTCCTGCAGGCTCGCCACGCCACCGGTCGCGCGCAACCGCCAGCCGCCGCCGTCGCCCAGCCGAAGCAGCACCGATTCGGCGTTCTGGGCGAGCGAGGCGGTCACCGAAGGGTGCAGGTGGAAGCGCACCGCGAATCGGTGGTTGCCCTTGCACACGATCGTGTCCTCCCCCCTCAGGTCGCCGCCGTTGGAGGACAGGTAGAGCCGCCGGCGGTGGCCGAGGCCGGAGATCCCGCAATACTCCGCGATCCCGGCATCGATCCAGAAACTGCCGTCGGCCTCGCGGTGGGCGGCGTCGGCGAGGCGCGGGCGCACCCCGATCACCTTGCCGCCGAGGATCTCGGCCGAGTTGAGGTCGTCGATGGTCATCGTCGAATGGGCCGCTGTGGTGCGCTGGGCGATGCGCCAGTCCTCGCGCGCGCCGACATAGGCGCCGCAATTGACGATCAGCCGCTGGCGTCCGACGCTCATCTCGAAGCTCAGCGTTCCGGCGTGAGCCTGGGCGTCGAAGCCCGCGGGCGCCGCCGGGCCGGTATCCATCAGCACCAGCGTGCGGTTGGCCATCATTCTCTGGAAGCCCATATGGGGCGCCTCGGCAGGCGGCTTGCCGCGCGCCCCGGCCCGGCTCAGCACGATGTCGATCAGCCAGTTCTCGTCCTCGTTGGTGTCATTGAACAGCGCCAGCCCACCATCGCCGTGGCGGAAGAAGCGGACCATCGGGGCCATCCGGTCGATGGCGTTCTGGACTGCCTGCGGCGTCTCGATGCCGGAGTCGCGCAGCAGGGTGCGCAGTTCGACCAGGTGGCGCAGGATCGCGAACTGGACCGCTGGGCTACGGGTCAGGTGGCCGCCGTCGGTCGCGACCTGGGCGTCGATCTCCGCCGAAAGCAGGTCGAGCCAGCGCGGCAGTCGACGCGCCTGTTCGGCGATGCAGACCCCTGCATAGACCAGGCCGCGCAGCACGACCAGACGCTCGACCCCGGGATCGAGCAGCCCGGCGACACGGCGCAAGTGGTTGGATTGTCTGGCGAGCGAACGCAGGAAGGGCCTGGCGTCGGTTTCCTCGTCGGGGGGCAACAGGTATTCGGCATAGGTCAGCCAGTTGGCGAGCCTCTGCGCGAGCACGTCCGGGCGCCAGGAGACCGGCCGCCAGCGGTCCTCCCGCTTCAGCCAGTCGATCACCAGGTCGCGGCCCCGGCGGCGCGCGGTCTCGCCGCCGACCGCGCGAAGGTCGCGCAGCCAGTCGAAGGAATGCAGCGCCGCCAGCCAGTCGTCGGTGGCCGACCTGGCGCGCCACAGCGTCTCCGGTTCGGTCTCGGCGTAACCGGCGAAGACGTACTCGTTCCTCAGGATCGCAACCCCGCGGCGGGCGTCGCCGGGCCAGGATTCCTGCGGCGCGAAGGCGAGCCCGCGCGCGCGCCGTCCGCCGAGCGTGCGGCGATAAAACAGGCCGTTGAACCACAGCGCCGCGCCGGCATAGGCCAAGCGCCGGACGGTCAGCCGACGCAGGCCGTAGCGCGCAAGGACGATCGCCTGCACCGGTCCTATCCGGCCGCCGCCGGCGGGCTCTTCGGCGGCCGGCGCGCTGCGGGCGGTCGAGGCGCCGGTCTCAGCCACCGTCGCGCAGGGCGCGTATGTTCGCAGCATACGCGCGTTCCCCGCCGGCGAAGGCCGCGGTGCCCGCGACCAGGATGTCGGCGCCGGCCTGAACGGCGCGCGGCGCGGTCTGGACATTGATCCCGCCGTCGACCTCCAGCGCGATGTCGCGGCCGGTCTCATCGATCATCCGCCGCAGAGCGCGCAGCTTGGCGAGTTGGCCCTCGATGAAGGACTGTCCGCCGAAGCCGGGATTCACGCTCATCACCAGCACCAGGTCGACGTCATCGAGGACGCCCGAGACCGCGCCGGCGGGCGTTGCGGGGTTGAGCGAGACGCCGGCCCGGCAGCCCAGATCCCGGACGAGCTGGAGGCTGCGGTGGAGATGCGGGCCGGACTCGGCATGCACCGTGATGATGTCCGCCCCGGCCTCGGCGAACCTGGCGATATAGGGGTCGACCGGGGCAATCATCAGGTGGACGTCGAAGGGCGCCGACGAGTGCGGCTTCAGCGCCTTCACCACATCCGGGCCAATGGTGATATTGGGAACGAAGTGGCCGTCCATGACGTCGATATGGATCAGATCGGCCCCGGCCTCGCCGAGCGCGTGAACCTCCGCGCCCAGCTTGGCGAAGTCCGCAGACAGAATCGAAGGCGCTATGCGCAGGCGGTGCGACACGCCGCCTTGGTACCAGCTTCACCGGACCGGAGCAAGGAACCGGGCGCGGCCATCAGGCTCAATTCAGCGCCACCGGCGAGCGCGCCATATAGTCCTGCCAAGCATGGACTTCGAGCGAGTCCTTGTCGCGCCGGCGCAGCGCCTCGACCACCGCGCGGGCGAGCTGCAGGTCGGTGATCAGCGGTATGCCCGCCTCCACCGTCCGCCGGCGAATCATGTAGCCGTCGGGCCGGCCCAGATCGTCGAACTCGCGCGGGATGTTGATCACCAGATCGACCTGCTCGTCGTCGATCAGCGAGATCGCGCTGGGCTCCTCGTTAGCCGCCTTGGAAACCGTCGTGCAGTCGATGCCGATCGTGCTCAGCGCGTGCGCGGTGCCCTCGGTGGCGAAGATGGGCAGCTTGAGATCCTCGGCGATCACCCGCGCCTCGTCGGCGAACCAGAACTTGTCCTCCACCTTGCCGAGCGACAACAGCACACCCTTGGTCGGGAAGCGGAACCCGGTGGCGTGCATGGCGTGCAGCAGCGCCTCGTGCAGATCGTCGCCGAAACAGCCGACCTCTCCGGTCGAGGCCATCTCGACGCCGAGAATCGGGTCCGCCCCGGTCAGGCGATCGAAGGAGAATTTGGGCGATTTGACCGCCACGAGGTCGAGGTCGAGGCTGTGGTTGTCGATCGGCTGGCGCACGCCCAGCATGCGGCGCATCGCCTCAGTGACGAAGTTGTTTCCGGTCACCTTGGAAACGAACGGGAAGCTGCGCGAGGCGCGCAAATTGCACTCGATCACCTTGATCGCGTTGTTCTTGGCCAGGAACTGCATGTTGAACGGGCCGGTGATCTGGAGCTCGCCGGCAATCGCCGCCGCGACCTTCCTGATCTGGCGGATGGTCTCGATATAGAGCCGCTGCGGCGGCAGGACGAGGGTGGCGTCGCCCGAATGGACACCGGCATCCTCGACATGCTCGCTGATGGCGTAAAGCACCAGCTTGCCCCGGTCGGCGACCGCATCGATCTCGACCTCGCGGGCATGAGTCTCGAACTTCGAGACCACCACAGGATGGCGCGGGCTGACCGCCGAGGCGCGGCCGAGGATGCGCTCGAGCTCGTGGGATTCGTGGGCGACGCTCATGGCGGCGCCGCTGAGCACATAGGACGGCCGGACCAGCACCGGATAGCCGCCGAGCCCGGCGACGACATCCCCGGTCTGCTCCAGGTCGGTGACATGGCGCCAGAGCGGCTGGTCGATGCCCAGCCGGTCGAGCATCGAGGAGAACTTCTGGCGGTCCTCGGCGCGGTCGATGTCGTCGGCCGAGGTGCCGAGGATGCGCACGCCCGCCTTAGCCAGGTCCAGCGCGAGATTGTTCGGCAACTGGCCGCCCATGCTGAGCACGACGCCAAGCGGATTTTCCTGCTCGTAGAGGTCGAGGATCGACTCGAAGGTGATCTCGTCGAACACCAGCTTGTCGCAGACATCGAAGTCCGTGCTCACGGTCTCGGGGTTGTAGTTGACCATGATGGTCTCGAACCCGAGCTGGCCGGCCGCCTCGACGGCGTTCACGCAGCACCAGTCGAACTCGACGCTGGAGCCGATCCGGTAGGGGCCGGATCCGACGACGATGATCTTGCGCCGGGTCGACAGCGGCGCCTCGTCGGCCACCGCGCTGAAGGTGGCGTAGAGATAGTTGGTCTCGGCCGGAAATTCGGCCGCGGTGGTGTCGATCTGGACCAGCCGGCGATGGATGCCGTCCGCGCGCCGGGCGCGCCGGGTCTCGCCGTCGGCGACCCGGGCCAGGGCGTCGATGGCGATGTCGGCGAAGCCGAGCTCCTTGGCCCGGCGCAAAAGCTCGCGATCGCCGATCCCTTCGGATTTGAGGGTATCTCGCGTGGCGACGATCTCGGCCAACCCGTCGAGAAACCAGGGATCGATGCCCGACAGGCGCGAAATCTCGGCGACCGGGATTCCGTCGCGCAGCGCGCGGGCGATCGCGAAGACCCGAAACGGCGTCGCGTTCTCGATCTCATCGCGCATGTCGGCGATGTCGAACGCATCGGGATCGAGGCCGGTCACGCCGATCTCCAGCATGCGCAGCGCCTTCTGGAGCACTTCGGAAAAGGTCCGGCCGATCGCCATCACCTCGCCGACGCTCTTCATCTCGCTGCCGATTCGGTTGGACGCGCCGCCGAACTTCGAGATGTCCCAGCGCGGGAACTTGCAGACCAGATAGTCGAGCGCCGGCTCGAAGAAGCAGGTCGTGCGCCGGGTGATCGCGTTGGGGATGTCGGGCAGCGCATAGCCGATGGCGATCTTGGCCGCCACATAGGCCAGCGGATAGCCGGTCGCCTTGCTGGCCAGCGCACTGGAGCGCGACAGGCGGGCATTGATCTCGATCACCCGGTAATCGCCCGAGGACGGATGCAGCGCGTACTGGATGTTGCACTCCCCGACGATGCCGACATGGCGCACGGTGTCGATCGCGACGCTGCGCAGCCTCTGGTATTCGTCGTCGGTCAGGGTCTGGGACGGCGCGACGACGATCGATTCGCCGGTGTGGATCCCCATCGGATCCATGTTCTCCATGTTGCAGACCGCGAGACAGTTGTCGCGGCCATCGCGCACCATCTCGTACTCGATCTCCTTCCAGCCGCGCAGGCATTCCTCGACCAGCACCTGGGGGACGCCGCCGTCGAAGGAGCGCCGAAGCGCGCTGTCGAGCCGGTCCTCGGTATCGACGATGCCGCTGCCCTTGCCGCCCAGCGCGTAAGCGCCGCGCAGCATCACCGGCAGGCCGATCTCCCGGGTCGCCGCGCGGGCCTCCTCGACCGAATGGCAGGCGATCGAGCGCGCGGTCTTCACGCCGATCTCGTCCAGCCGCTGGATGAAGCGATTGCGGTCCTCGGTGTCGACGACAGACTGGATCGGCGTGCCCAGGATACGCACGCCATAGCGGTCCAGCACGCCGCTCCGGTGGAGTTCGAGCCCGCAGTTGAGCGCCGTCTGTCCGCCGAAGGAAAGCAGAACCGCATCGACCCGCTCCTTACGGATGACCTCCTCGACCAGGGCCGGGGTGACCGCGATGAGATAGATCCGGTCGGCCATCCCCTCGGATGTCTGGATGGTCGCGACGTTCGGGTTGACCAGGACCGTCGAGATCCCTTCCTCGCGCATCGCCTTGATGGCTTGCGAGCCGGAGTAGTCGAACTCCCCGGCCTGTCCGATCTGCAGCGCCCCCGAGCCCAGGATCAGGACCTTGTTGGGTTTGGCAGGAAGATAGACTCCGTACATCGTCTCAGCGGTCCCTCATCGCGCGTATTTGGCGCAGGAATTCATCGAAGAGCACGCCCGAATCCCGCGGCCCGGGCGCGGCCTCGGGGTGGAACTGGATGCTCGAATAAGGCCGCGACCGGCAGCGGACGCCCTCGTTCGTGCCGTCGTTGAGGTTGACGAACCAGGGTTCCCACCCGGACGGCAGGCTCGCGTCGCGCACCGCATAGCCGTGGTTCTGGCTGGTCACGAAGCAGCGTCGGGACATCAGGTCCTGGACCGGCTGGTTGATGCCGCGATGGCCGTAGCGGAGCTTGTAAGTGTCCGCGCCGGCGGCGAGCGCGAGGATCTGATTGCCGAGGCAGATGCCGAACAGCGGCTTGGGGTAATCGGTCCGGATGAGCTCGCGCACCTGGGCGATCAGCGCCCTGGCATCCTTCGGATCGCCCGGGCCGTTGCCGAACAGGACGCCATCGGCCTCGCCGGCGAGCTCGACCAAGTTCCGGCGCCAGCCCGCGCGCAGGACCGAGGCGTCGCGTTTCAAGAGCGAGCGGACGATGTTGTCCTTCGCCCCGGCGTCTACCAGCAGAATCCTGGTGTCGCCCGCGCCGTACCGGACGACATCGCGCGGCGCGACGAGGTCGTGGACAGTGGCCATGTCGACCGACTCGGCCGACTCGCGCGCCTTGCTGTCGGGCGTCGCGGCCGGTAGCAGCCAGCCCTTCATCGTGCCCACCTCGCGCAGCTTGCGGGTCAGGCGTCTGGTGTCGATCCCCTCGACCGCCGGCACGCCCTCCTCTTCCAGCCAAGCGCCCAGCGAACGCGCGGACGAGGCGTGGCTGGGCTTGCCCACATAGTGTTGGACGATCAGGCCCTGGACCTGGATCCGCCCGGACTCGAAGGGCCCGTCGATCGACTCCGGCGGCCGCGCCGGCGGGACGCCGTAATTGCCGATCAGCGGATAGGTCAGGATCAGGATCTGGCCGCGGTAGGACGGGTCGGTCAACGCCTCGACATAGCCCACCATCGCGGTGTTGAACACCACCTCGCCGGTGACCGCCTTCAGCGCGCCGAATGCGCGGCCGGTCATTTCCGTCCCGTCTTCGAGCACCATGCGAACCGATCGATTGCCCGGAAGTACTGCGTTCCCGATCAGCGCCGTCACAACGAAGCCCGCCTGGAGTTTGGGCCGAGCCGTTTCCGCGAGGAAACACGCGACTCGGTCTCGCATGGTCGGGCCGGGAATATGAGCGGGTTAAAACACCCAGGCTTCATGTCAAGCGCCGTAGACGGCAAATGTAGAATCCGTCGAGCCCGCCCTGATCGGCGAGATGACAGGGCAGGGTGCGGATATCCCCCGCAGGGGTGACGAAGGGCCCGGCGCCCGGGACGTCGCCGCGACCGATCGCCGCCCGGGCGAAACGTCCGTCGCGCGCCAGGAAGCCGTCGACCACGCCGGCGCACTCCGCCGGCTGAAGCGAACAGACGCTGTAGACCAGCCGGCCGCCGGGGCGGACGTGCCGCGCCGCGGCCTCGAGGAGCGAGGTCTGCAGCGCGACCAGCCGCGCGACGTCCCGGGGGCCCTTGTTGCGGGCGATATCGGGGCGCCGTCGGATCGTCCCGGTGCCGGTACAGGGCGCATCGAGCAGCACCCCGTCGAACGGCTGGGCCGGCTTCCAGCGAAGCAGATCGTCCTCGACCAGCTCCGCGGCGAGCCCAAGCCGGGCCAGATTCCCGACGACCCGCGCGAGCCGGGCGGCCGAGATGTCGAGCGCAGTCACCCGCGCGCCGGCGGCGGCGAGTTGGGCCGTCTTGCCGCCCGGGGCCGCGCACAGATCGGCGATTCGCGAACCGTCCGCCGGCCCGTCGAGACCGGCCGTCAGGACCCGCGCCGGCAGGGAAGCGGCCATGTCCTGGACCCACCACGCGCCCGCCGCGAACCCCGGCAGCCCGGCCACCGGGGCGGCCTCGCGCCTGAGCGAGCCGGTTGCCAGGACCCGGGCGTCGAGCCTCGCCGCCCAAGCGCCGGGGTCGTCCTTGACGGTGACGTCCATCGGCGGCTCGGCGAGGTGGGCCTGCGCGATCGCGCGGGCGGTTTCCTTGCCGTAGGCCTCGGCCCAGCTTTGCCACAGCCAGTCCGGTGTGTTGATGCGCGCCTCGTCCTGGGCGCCGCACCGCGCCGCGCCCTCGCGGGCGAAGCGCCGCAGGACCGCGTTCACCAAGCCGCGGTAGCGGGCAAGCCGCGCGCCGCGGACCAGCGCCACGGTCTCGTTGACGGCGGCGTGCGACGGCGTGCCGAGGAAGACGAGCTGGACGGCGCCGAGCCTGAGCGCGTTCTGGACGGCGGCGGCCTGGCGCGGCAGCGCGGTGTCCAGGCAAGCCCCGATCAGGTCGTCGATCTGGCCCAGCCGGCGCAGCGTCACCGCCGCCAGCAGCCGGCAGAACGCACGGTCCCGCGTTGCCAGCGCGGTGAACGGCCTGGAGGCAGCCAGCACTTCGTCCAGCGCCCGGCCGCCGTCGAGCACCGCACCGAGCAGGCCATGGGCTATCGCGCGCGCACCCGCGCCCAGCGCAGCCTTCATCGGGACCATCCGTCCATCGCGGCCTTGATGCGCCGCCGCGCGCCGGACGGTCAAGCCCTTGGACTCGGCGTACCCGGCGCTATAGCCCGGACATCACCGAGAAAAGGCGCAAGACGCCGGAACCTGGCGAAGCGGAGCCGAAACCCGCCGAGGCGGAGGCCGCGGCGGTTGCCGGGATTGGCGGCCGCGAGGGGCCGGACCCGATCCGCTTCGGCGAACGGGAAAAGGACGGCTGCTGCATCGACTTTCGACGACCTCCACGCGGCGCGTTCTCCTTCCGCGCCGGAGGATTTGGCCGGATCGTCGATGGCCGGACGCAGCGCCAGTGCGGCTGGAAGCCTTACTCCCGGCAGGCGCCGGAAGTCGAATGCATCATCTTCACCAATCTCGAGCGCCCGGCGCTCGGCCTCCGCCACGGGCCGAGGCGGCCGCATCTGAAAGCCTGTCTCGACGCGTTCGTCTTCTGCTTCAACCTCCGCCGCAATCGCCGTGCCGCCTCACCCTGCCCAGCCTGCATCCTGCCCGGCAGCGGCTTCGCCGCCAACCCAATCACCTACAAAATGCCGATCGCCGGAGCTAAAGGGATAGGATTTCCCAGTCGAACCCCTGACAATGCATCTGTTCGGCTTCACGGTATCGTGGCCTTCCCTTCCGTTTATTGCGTACGCTCTCCGCCTTGCCCGACACAATTCCTTCGACGGAGATGTCGGGGGGTCCATCAAGTGGCGCGCCGCCGCCTCCAGCGTTTTGATCAATCCGGCCAGAGGCCACTTGCGCCCGGCCGCGCTCGCCAGGATCTCGACGGCCAGGGCGGCCTCGGCTGTCGCGCGCTCAGCCGCCAAACGCGCCCCTGTAGTCCCACGCGAAGTCCTCGATCGTCCTCGGGGCGCGGCCCAGCATCTCCATCAGCACCGCGCCGTCGCCGGTCATGCCGCCTTCCATGATCGAATCGATGACCGCGGACATGTGCTCGATCAGCCAGTCCGGCATACCGTTCTCCACCATCCTGGCGACCGCGGCCTCTTTGGGCGCCGTGACCAGGGTGATCTCCCGGCCGAGCGCCTTGGCGAGCGCTGCGACGGCGTCATTCAACGTCGTCGACGGCCCGTTCAGCGCGTAGGTCTTGCCGTGGTGGCCGTCCTCGGTGAGCACGCGGGCGGCGACCTCGGCGGTATCGCGGACATCGATCATGTTCATGACCGTATCGCCCGACACCGGGTTGACCAGCTTGCCGTCCGCCTTGACGCCGGGCGCCGCCATCAGAAGGTTCTGCATGAAGTAGTTCGGCCGGAGGATCGTCCAGTCGAGGCCGCTGTCCTTCAGGTGGTTCTCGATATGGTACATCGCGCGCGGCGCCGGGATCGGGGAGTCGGCCCGGATCCCCTTCTCAGCCCCGGAGTTCTCCACCACGTATTTGACGCCGGCCGCCTTGGCAGCATCGATCGCGTCGCTCTGCTGCTGCCGGATGGTCGGGCTGTGGCCGGACAGCAGGAACATCTTGTCCGCCCCGGCCATCGCCGCGGGCAAGGCCTTGGGCTTGCTGAGATCGCCCTCGACGAGGGCGATGTCCGGGCCCAGGGTCTCGCGCGCCTTGCCCACGTCGCGCACGATGCATTTGAAGTCCACCCCGCGCCCGGAAAGGACCTTTACCAGTGCGCTGCCGGTCTTCCCCGTGCCGCCCAAGACTACGATCATGTTGGCTTCCCCTTGTGTCGATGGGCGAGGCCATGTCGCATCGCCCCAGGTGTTGGTGAAATTCCCGATGTGCCGGGCCGCGCGCGGCGGTGCGGACCGGGTGGATGGCGACGCCCTTCCCCTCGTATTCCGCGCCCTTCTCTTCCGGGCGGAGCCTGGTCTCGATCGAGCACAGCGAGTCTCCATAGCGACAGGGCGTGAGCACCGCGCGCCTCCGGTCTCAGCGGCGGGGGGATTATGATCGATCGCCCCGGCACGCGCCAGACGCCCCCCCTCCCGGTATCGTGACGCACGGAAACGAAGCCCCGGCTGGTCCGCACCGCGCCGTATGCGGCCAACCCTGCCAAGCCCGCGACGGCGAAGGAGGCCGCGCCGGCCGCCGCGGGGAAGGGCGACAACGCGCCCGCGGTCGAAGGCGGCAGGATGAGCGCGAAAAAGCACATGTAAAAAACGCCGGCGCGACGATCGCCGCGACCGTGTGGACGCCGCCGAGCGCCAGGACCGCGAGGGCGGAGGCGGAGGCGGTCGCCACCAACGTGCCGATCATCAACAGCCGGTCCAGCCCGAGTCGGCCGACAAGCCAAGCGTCGGTCGGATAGCCGACGAAATTGCCCAGCATCACGATCGCGAAATAGAAGCCGAACTCCTGGGGGCTCGCGCCGAGAAAGACGATCAGCGCCGCGGGCGAGCCGGCCAGGAAGGCGAACAGCACCGAGAACGATACCGCGCCGCAGGCGACATGGGCCCAGAATATTCGGCTGGCCGCCGGCGCCGCAAACGCGCGGGCGAGCCGCGCCGGATCAAGGGCCCGCGGGTCGCGGCGCGTATTATTGGTTTCGGGGAGCCAGCTTGCATGCAGCAGCAGGGCCAGCGCGCCGTAGACGATCATGATCCAGAAGACCGAGCGCCAGCCGACCGCCTCGGTCAGGCAGGCGCCGAGGATCGGTGCAAGAATGGGCGCGACAGCCATCACCAGCAGCACCCAGGACAAGACCTGGGAGGCGGCTTCGCGGTCCAGCCGGTCGCGGATGACGGCGCGGCTGACCATCTGGGCGGCCGCCGCCACGAAGCCCTGCACCAGGCGGGCGCCGAGCAGGGTGTCGATCCCGGGCGCCAGGGCCAACGCCACCGTCGCCGCGGCCGGAGGCGATTTTGTCGGTGTCGCCCCACACACAGCGCACTTGCGCCGGCGCGAGCCCCAGCATGTCGCAGACGATCTGCTTGAAGACCGTCTCGTGGCCCTGGCCCTGCGTCACCGAGCCGGCAAGGATTGTCGCCGTCCCGCCGCGGTCGAAGCGCAGCTTCGCCCCCTTGATCCCGGCCGCGGCCGCGCGCTCGATGGTGTTCGACAGGCCGATGCCGCGCAGCCGGCCGCGCGCAGCCGCTGCGCGCCAGCGGTCCTCGAATCCGGCAAGCCCGGCGAGCTCGATCGCCATGTCCATATTGGCCTCAAACGCGCCGCAGTCGTAAGTGAAGGTGAGCCCGGTCCTGAACGGCATGGCGGTGGGCGGGATGGTGTTGCGCCGGCGCAGCTCCACCGGGTCGAAGCCGAGCCTGAGCGCCGCGATATCGATGATCCGCTCCATTACATAGGCGGCTTCCGGCCGCCCGGCGCCGCGACAGGGCCTCGTCGGGTTGGTATTCGAGAACAGCCCGGTCACGTCGACCGAGATCGCCGGCGTGGTGTAGACGCCGGCGAGCGTGCCCAGGTTCATCACGCCGGGGTTCGGCCCAGCCTGCATGAGATAGGCGCCGAGGTTGAAGAGCGTGCGCACCCGCATGGCGAGGAACTTTCCGTCCCCATCGAGCGCCAGCGCCACGTCGGTGACGTTGTCGCGGCCGTGCGCGTCGCTCAGGAACGCCTCGGTCCTGTCGCAGGCCCATTTGACCGGCCGGCCGATGAGCTTCGAGGCCCACAGCGTCAGGGGAACCTCGGGGTAGATCTCCGATTTCATCCCGGAGCTGCCGCCGATGTCGCCCTCGATCACGCGGACATGGCTTTCCGGCACTCTCAGCACCGTCTCGGCCAGGCTCGCGCGACAGGGATGGACCTGCCGCAGCGTGGCGTAGAGGGTATAGGGGCCTTCGGCGGCGGCGTACCGGCCGACGCAGCCGCGCGGCTCTATGGAACTGGCGGTCACCCGGTTGATGACGAGGCGGCGTTCGACGATATGGGGGGGGGCGGCCTCGATCGCCTTGTCGACCGCCGCGCGATCGCCGCCGAGGTGGACGAAACAGATGTTGTCGGGACAGCCCGCCCAGACCGCGGGCGCGTCCGGCTCGGCCGCCGCCGCGGTCCCGGCGACGGCCGGCAGCGGCGCGTAGTCGACCGCGATCGACTCGGCCGCGTCGCGCGCCTGGGCGAGAGTCTCCGCGACCTCGAAGGCGACATAGTCGCCCACCCGGCGCACCCGGTCGCGGACCAGCGCCGGGTACGGCGGCACGTATATCGGGCTGCCATCGCAACGGGTCCGCCCGCCGCCGCGCGGCAGGTCGCCGAGCCCGGAACCCGCCCAGTCCGCGCCGGTGAGCACGGCCGGCGCCGTTCGCGCGGCGGAGGTGTCCACCGCGCGGATTTCGGCGTGGGCATGGGGCGAGCACAGCACCCAGCCATGAGCCATGCGCGGCAGCACGGTGTCGTCGACGTATCGGCCGCTGCCGCGCAGCAGCCGCGGATCCTCCGAGCGCGGCGCCGACTGGCCCAGCGCGTACTCGCCCATGCTCGCCTCCGATCGGGAAATGGCCGGACAAGCCAACACATCGGCCGGGCGCGGACAGGAGCGGAACGGCGCGGCGTACGATAGACCGTTTGCTCACCCCTCGCTGGCGGCGCGCCCGGCCGACCCTGCCTCGCCGGCATATCGGGAGATGGCCGCCAGAAAGGGCTCCGCGAGGTCGCGCAGTTTGGCGCCGCCGACGCCGTGGATTTCGGCGAACGCCTCGCGGGTGAGCGGCCGCCGGCGCGCCATGTCCTCGAGCGAGCGGTCGGAAAAGATCACATAGGCGGGCACCGAGCGCTCTTCGGCGAGCGTCCGGCGCAGCTGCTTGAGCGCATCGAGCAGGCCGGAGTCCGATGCGCCGGGCGCCGCCGCGACGGCGGGCCGGCGGACGGATTTGGCCTTCGATCCAAGCGTCTCGGCCCGGCGTCGGAAGCTGCCCTCGCCGTTCAGCAACGCGCGCCCCTTCCCGGTCGCCTTGAGGCTGCGGTAGCCGGCGATATCGATGCGCAGCAGGTCGGCCGCGACGAGCTGGCGGATGATCGAGCGCCAGTCCTGCTGGCCGAGCCCGGCGCCGGCGCCGAAGACGGGAAGATCGTCGTGACGGCCGCCACGGACTTTTTCGGTCGGATTGCCGCGCAGCACGTCGATGATATGGAGCGCGCCGTAGACTTGGCCGGTGCGCATCACCGCCGAGATCGCGTTCCGGGCATCCCCGGTCGCCTCGATCAGCGCGACCGGGTTGAGGCAGAGATCGCAGTTGCCGCAGGGCTCGATCCGTTCGCCGAAATACGCGAGCAGCGTCGCCCGCCGGCAGCCGGGCGCCTCGCAATAACCGAGCAGCGCATCCAGCCGGGCGTGTTCGCGCCGCTTGTGGGCCTCGTCTCCGTCGTCCTGGTCGATGAACATCCGCCGCATACGGATATCGTCGAGGCCGTAGAGCATGCACGCGTCGGCGGGCAGGCCGTCGCGGCCGCCGCGGCCGATCTCCTGGTAATACGCCTCGATGCTGGCCGGGATATCGGTGTGAAAGACGAAGCGCACATCCGGCTTGTCGATTCCCATGCCGAAGGCGACGGTCGCGACCATCACGACACCGGGCTCCGTGAGGAAGCTGTCCTGGTTCGCCGTCCGCTCCCTTGCGGCCATGCCGGCGTGATAGGGCAGCGCGCGAATGCCCTCCGCTGTCAGATCGAGCGCGTGCTCCTCGGCGCCGCGTCGCGACAGGCAATAGACGATCCCGCTTGCGCCATCGTAGCGGCGCAGGAACGACAGAAGCTGTTTCCTGACGCCGGTCTTGAGCTCGACCGCGAGATGGATGTTCGGCCGGTCGAAGCCGGATACGAACACGCGGGCGCCCGGCGCCAGCAGCTTGGCGCAAATGTCCTCGCGCGTGACCTCGTCCGCGGTGGCGGTGAAGCCGGCAATCGGCACGTCCGGGAAACGGACGCGCAAGCCGGTCAGCGCCTCGTATTCGGGCCGGAAGGACGGCCCCCATTGCGAGATGCAATGCGCCTCGTCGACCGCGATCAAGCTCACCGGCAGGCGGGCGAGCGCGGCCAGCATACGCTCGGTCATCAGCCGCTCGGGCGACAGATACAGCAGCTTCACATCGCCGGCCGCGACCCTGCGCCAGATGGCAACGTTGTCCGAACGGCTGTTGCCGGAGTGGATCGCATCCGCGGCGACGCCGGCAAGCTTGAGCGCCGCCACCTGGTCCTGCATCAGCGCGACCAGGGGCGAGACCACGACGGCCAATCCGCCCCGCACGAGAGCCGGAATCTGGAAGCACAGCGACTTGCCGGACCCCGTCGGCATCACCGCCAGGGTGTCGCGCCCGGAGAGCAGCGTATCGACCACCGCCTCCTGTCCCGGGCGGAAGGAGTCGAATCCGAAGGCGTCCTCGAGCACCCGGTATTTCTCGTTATGGTTGATCGTCTCGCCCATCGGACACCCGTTCGCCCAGCGCATCCTGCCCGGATTAGGCGGATGGCGTCCAGTACCGGCGCCGCCAGTGGTTTTTATGTTGATGGATCAACTTATCGAGACCTTTGAATGCGTTATGGCCGCCAGATCATCATCGGTAGGGGGGTTCAGGGGATTCAAATGTCTCGGTTGATCCACTAGAGTATCGGTTGGAAAAACCTCGCGAGGGTCGATCGATGGGCCGCAAGAAGGGCATCGGTATCGAGGCCATGCGTCGGGCGTTGGAGGAGGAGCGGGAAACCCTCGCGCAGTCGAGCGCGGCGACCGCAAACGAGCGCGGCCCGGTCGCGCTCGACCATCAGGCGGTGGGACGGCTGTCGCGGATCGACGCGATCCAGGTTCAGCAGATGGCCCAGGCCACCGAGGCGCGCCGCAAGGGCCGCTTGCAGCGCATCGCCGGCGCGCTCAAGCGGATCGAGGACGGCAGCTTCGGCGAATGTCGCGAATGCGGCGAGGAGATCGCCCGCAAGCGCCTGGAGTCCGACCCGACGGTGACCCTTTGTATCGACTGCGCCGGCTGAGCCGGACGGGTTTGCGCGCCTCCCGGCGCCACGCTAGTCTTCGCGCCGCCGCGGCCGGGGAGGCGTCGATGTGTGGGATCGTTGGCCTGTTTCTGAAGAATCCCGGGTTCCGCGACAGCCTGGGCGCCAGGTTCGCAACGATGCTCGAAGGCATGACCGACCGCGGACCGGACAGCGCCGGGCTCGCGGTCTATCGCGACCCGGTGGCGGCCGGGTCGGTCAAGCTCACTTTGTTCGCCGGCGATGACGGCCACGACTGGGACACGCAGCGCCAGGCAATGGCTGACGCTCTCGGCGTCGGCGCGGAGATCGAGGTCAGATCCAACCACGCGATCCTGAGAATCGCCGCCGCGGCCGGGGAGGTGCTAGCCTGGCTGGCCGCCAACGCGCCCGGGATCCGGGTGATGGGCTATGGCCGGCTGATCGAGATCTTCAAGGACAAGGGCGTTCCGGCCGAGGTCACCCGCCGCTACGGCGTGGACGCGATGGCCGGCTCGCATGCGATCGGCCACACCCGCATGGCGACCGAGAGCGCGGTCACCACCGAGCACTCGCACCCGTTCATCGCCGATGACGACATGTGCTTGGTGCACAACGGCTCGCTCAGCAACCACAACCGGCTCCGGCAATGGCTGATCCGCCGCGGCCTGCGCTTCGAATCCGACAACGACACCGAGGTCGCTGCGCGCTACTTCGCCTTTCGCCTCAGCGAGGGCGCGAGCCTGGAGGAGGCCCTGGAGGCGGGGCTCAGGGACCTCGACGGCTTCTATACCTTCGCGATGGGCACCGCCGACGGGTTCGCGGTGCTGCGCGACGGCTTCGCCTGCAAGCCGGCGGTCCTGGCCGAGACCGACGACTGGGTGGCGATGGCCTCGGAGTTCCGCTCGCTCGCCGATCTTCCCGGCGTCGGGCAGGCGAAGATCTGGGAGCCCGCCCCGTCGATCGTCTACACTTGGTCGCTCGGGGCCGGCTGATGACCGAGGTCGATCTGTCGGAAACCGGCGTTCGCGCCCTGAACGAGATGCTGCACGGCTTGGCCGCCGACGCCAACCGGCGCGATTGGCGCATCAGCCGGCCCAGAGGCGCCCATGCGATCGCCGCCGGGCTTACGGTCCCGGTCGCCGTCGAGATCGACGGCCATGTCGGCTATTACTGCGGCGGGATGAACCAGGAAGCCACGCTGATCATCAACGGCCACTGCGGCGCCGGGGTGGCCGAGAACATGATGTCGGGCGCCGTGCGCGTGCGCGGCAACGCCTCGCAATGCGCCGGCGCCTCCGGCCACGGCGGTCTCCTGGTGATCCACGGCGACGCCGGGCCGCGCTGCGGCATCTCGATGAAGGGGATCGACATCGTGGTCGGCGGCTCGGCCGGGCACATGAGCGCCTTTATGGCCCAGTCGGGCACGTTGGCGGTGTGCGGCGATGCCGGCGACGATCTGGGCGATTCGATCTACGAGGCGGTGGTCTATGTCGGCGGCGCGACCGGCCGGCTGGGCGCGGACTGCATCGAGAAGGAGATGACGGACGCGCACCGCGCGCGGCTGGAAGCGCTGCTCGCCCGGGCCGGGATCGAGGCCGAGTCCTCGCGGTTCCGCCGGTTCGGCTCGGAACGCAAGCTCTATCATTTCGATGTCGATCACGCGGACGCCTATCGATGAGCTTCGATCGCCGCGGCTTGCGCCCGTCCTGTACGTTTCCCGACCATGTGCTGGCCGAGATTCACCGCGCGGCCGACCAGGGAGTCTACGAGATCCGCGGATTCGGCGCCAAGCGGGCGCTGCCCTCGTTCGACGATCTGGTCTTCCTCGGCGCGTCGATGTCGCGCTATCCCCTGGAGGGCTATCGCGAGCGCTGCGCCACCGACGTGATCCTCGGCGACCGGTTCGCCGAGAAGCCGATCGCGCTCAAGATCCCGATCACCATCGCCGGCATGAGCTTCGGCGCGCTTGGCGCCAACGCCAAGGAGGCGATCGGCCGGGCATGCACCGAGATGGGCACCAGCTCGACCACCGGCGACGGCGGCATGACCGAGGAGGAGCGGCAGTCCTCCAAGACCCTGGTCTATCAGGTTCTGCCCTCGCGCTACGGCATGAACCCCGACGATCTGCGGCGGGCCGATGCGGTCGAGATCGTCGTCGGCCAGGGCGCGAAGCCCGGCGGCGGCGGCATGCTGCTGGGCCAGAAGATCACCGCGCGGGTGGCCGGGATGCGCGACCTGCCGGAGGGGATCGACCAGCGCAGCGCCTGCCGACATCCCGACTGGACCGGCCCGGACGACCTTGCGATCAAGATCCGGGAGCTGCGCGAGATCACCGGATGGCAAAAGCCGATCTACATCAAGATCGGCGCCTCCCGGCCGCAGTTCGACGTGCCGCTGGCGGTCAAGGCCGGCGCCGACGTGATCGTGCTGGACGGGATGCAGGGCGGCACCGCGGCGACCCAGGACGTTTTCATCGAGCATGTCGGCATCCCCACGCTGCCGGCGGTGCGCCGGGCAGTCGAGGCGCTGCAGACGCTCGACATGCATCGCAAGGTCCAGCTCATCGTCTCGGGCGGGATCCGCAGCGGGGCCGATGTCGCCAAGGCGCTCGCGCTCGGGGCGGACGCGGTCTCGATCGGCTCGGCGGCGATGGTGGCGCTCGGCTGCAACCGCCGGGTCCATATCGAGGACTACCGGGCGATCGGCGCCGAGCCGGGCTACTGCCATCACTGCCATACCGGGCTTTGCCCGGTCGGCATCACCACGCAGGACGCGGCGCTCGAGGCGCGGCTCGATCCCGGGCGCGGCGCACGCTGGCTCAAGAACTATCTGAGCGCGATGGTGCTGGAGTTGCAGACCCTGGCGCGTGCGAGCGGCAAGAGCCATGTGCTCAACCTGGAGCCCGAGGACATGGCCGCGCTCACCGTCGAAGCCGCGGCGATGGCGGGCGTCCCGCTCGCCGGCACCGATTGGGTGCCTGGGCGCTAATTGAGGGATAGAGGGGGCAGGGATGGCGACCGACCTCGCCGCGGCGGCGAAAGAAAGGGGACTCAAATATTTCCTGATCAGCTTCGTCGATCTGTTCGGCGTGCTGCGCTCCAAGCTGGTGCCCGCGCGCGCCATTTCGGACATGCAGCGCGACGGCGCGGGCTTTGCCGGCTTCGCGGCCTGGCTCGACATGACGCCGGCCGATCCGGACATGTTCGCCATCCCCGACCCCGACAGCCTGATCCAGCTTCCGTGGAACCGCGAGGTCGGCTGGCTCGCCTCGGATCTGTGGATGGACGGCGCGGAGGTCGAGGCCTCGCCGCGGGTCGTGCTCAAGCGCCAGATCGCGCGCGCCGCCGAAAAGGGCTGGCGCATGAAGACCGGCGTGGAATGCGAGTTCTTCCTGCTGTCGGGCGATGAGATCGCGCTGTCCGACCCGCGCGATACTCAGGAGAAGCCGTGCTACGACCAAGCCGCGCTGATGCGGCGCTACGACGTGATCAGCGAGATCTGCGATGCGATGATCGAGCTCGGCTGGCAGCCCTACCAGAACGATCACGAGGACGCCAACGGCCAGTTCGAGATGAACTGGGAGTATGACGACTGCCTGGTGACCGCCGACAGGCACGCGTTCTTCAAGTTCATGGTCAAAGCGGTCGCCGAGCGCCACGGCTACCGCGCGACCTTCATGCCCAAGCCGTTCGCCAACCTGACCGGCAACGGCTGCCATTGCCATGTCTCGCTGTGGGACGGCGAGGGCAAGACCAATTTGTTCCACGACGGCGAGGGCGCGCTCGGCCTGTCGGCGCTGGCCTATAGCTTCCTCGGCGGGATCATCCATTCGGCGGACGCGCTGTGCGCTCTGTTCAACCCCACGGTCAACAGCTACAAGCGGATCGACGCGACGGTGACGTTGTCGGGCGCGACGTGGTCGCCCAATGCGATCAGCTATTCGGGCAACAACCGCACCCACATGGTCCGCGTCCCCGACGAGGGCCGGTTCGAGCTGCGCCTGATGGACGGCTCGGCCAACCCGTATTTGCTGCAGGCGGGCGTGCTGGCGGCCGGGCTCGACGGCATCGAGAACGGCCGCGACCCGGGCAAGCGGCTGGACATCAACATGTATACCGAGGGCGACCGGCTGTGCCGCATCCGCCGCCTGCCGCTGAACCTGCTCGATGCGCTCAGGCTGTTCGACAAGTCGCGCGTCGCGCGCGACGGCCTGGGCGAGGCCTTCGTGTCCAGCTACGTCAAGCTCAAGCTCGACGAGTGGCGCAGCTACTCGACCACGCTGTCGCAGTGGGAGCTCGACCGCACGCTGGACACCTGACGCGCGCCCTCGGATGCCGTTCGGCCTGATCAAGCCCGGCCTCCGGGGCAAGCGCCCTCCCCGGCGCGCCCTGCCCCCGGCGCGCCCGCTCAAATCGCGCTACGACGTGGTGATTATCGGCGGCGGCGGGCACGGGCTGGCGACCGCCTACTACCTCGCCCGCGACCACGGCATCACCGATGTCGCCGTGCTGGACAAGGGCTATCTCGGCGGCGGCAACACCGCGCGCAACACCGCGATCGTCCGCTCCAACTATCTGACGCCGGAGGGAGTCGCCTTCTACGACGAGTCGGTCCGGCTCTTCCGCGACCTTTCGGGTGAGCTCGACTTCAACATCATGTACACCGAGCGTGGCCACCTGACGCTCGCCCACACCGACGCCTCGCTCCGGACGATGCGCTGGCGGGCGGAGGTGAACAAGCATCTGGGCGTCGACTCCGAGGTTGTCGGGCTCGACGACCTGCGCGAGATCGCGCCGCCGCTCAGCCTCGATCCGGCGGCGCGCTATCCGATCCTGGGCGCGCTCTATCACAGGCCCGGCGCGATCGCGCGTCATGACGCGGTCGCCTGGGGCTATGCCATCGGCGCCGCGCGCCGCGGCGTCGAAGTGCACCAGAAGATCGAGGTCACGGGGATCATCCGGGACTCGGGCCGCGTCACGGGGGTCGAGACGACCGGCGGGCGGATCGCCTGCGGCAAGGTGCTGCAGGCCGTTGCCGGCTCGAGCAGCTTGCTCGCCGGCATGGCCGGGTTCGGCCTGCCGATCCGCACCGTGCCGCTCCAGGCCTGCGTGACCCAGCCGCTCAAGCCGTTCCTCGATCCGATCGTGGTCTCGGGCAGCCTGCACATCTACGTCTCCCAGACCCCGCGCGGCGAGCTGGTGATGGGCGGCTCGACCGACCCCTACGCGCTCTACTCCCAGCGCTCGACACTCGAGTTCAAGGAGGGGCTCGCAACGCCGATGCTCGCGCTGTTCCCGTTCCTGGCCGAGGTGAAGGTGCTGCGCCAGTGGGCCGGTCTCGCCGACATGACGCCCGACTTCAGCCCGGTGATGGGCAAGACCCCGATCGAGGGCTACTACATCGACGCGGGCTGGGGCACCTGGGGCTTCAAGGCCACGCCGGTCTGCGGCAAGCGGATGGCCGAGGTCATCGCAACCGGCACGCCGCCGCCGGTGATCACGCCCTTCGCGCTCGACCGTTTCGCTACCTTCACCCAGATCGGCGAGCGCGGCGCGGCGTCGGTCGGCCATTGAGTCGGCGCCGATGAAGATCATGCCCTGTCCGCTCAATGGCCCGCGCAACATCGCGGAGTTCGTCTGCGGCGGCGCGGTCGAGGAAATGCCCGACCCCGCCTGCGGCGAGGACCGCGACTGGGCCGATTACGTCTTCACGCACGAGAACCGTCGTGGCGTGGTGCGCGAGTGGTGGTTCCATGTCGCAACGGCCTATTGGTTCATCGCCGAGCGCGATACCGCGACCGACGAGATTGTGAAGACCTATCCGGCCGGCGCGTTGTTCGCCGGGCGCCGGTCCTTCGATCCGCCCGGAGACGGGCCATGAGCGGCAGCTACCGCCTGGCGCACGGGCCGGGGATCGGAACGCGGATCGAGCGCGGCAGAACGGTGGGCTTCTCCTTCGAAGGCGCGGCCGTGGAGGGTTTCGCCGGCGATACGATCGCAAGCGCGCTTGCGGCCAACGGCATCCGCACCCTGTCCCGGTCCTTCAAGTACCGCCGGCCGCGCGGCATCCTGACCATGGCCGGCCAGGATGCGAACACCCTGGTCCAGCTTCCGGGCGAGCCCAATGTGCCGGCCGACACGCGCACGATCGCCGAGGCGATGGCGGTGATGGGCCAGAATTACGAGGGCTCGCTCGCCGACGACCGCGGCGCGCGGATCGAGCATTTTTCCCGGTTTCTGCCGGTCGGATTCTACTACAAGGCGTTCTTTCGCCCGAAGGCCGCGTGGGCGTTCTGGGAGCCCATTATCCGCGCGCGCGCTGGGCTGGGCGCGGTCGACATCGACGCGGCGCCGGGCCGCTTCGACAAGCAGTACGGATTCTTCGATGTCGTGGTCGTCGGCGCCGGACCTGCCGGTCTCGCCGCCGCCGCCGCCGCCGGCGGCGCAGGCGCCCGGACGCTCCTGGTCGACGACCAGCCCGAGATCGGCGGCGCGCTGGGCTATGCGCGAATGGACGCGGGCGGAACGGCGTCGGCCGCCGCGCGGGCAGTGCTGGCCGAGGCGGTGGCGGCCACGCCGCATCTCACCGTCATGATCGATGCAACCTGCAAGGGCTGGTTTGCCGACCACTGGCTCTCGATCGTGCAGGGAAACCGCCTGCACAAGGTGCGCGCGCGCCGGGTTGTGCTGGCGACCGGCGCGCAGGAGCAGCCGGCGGTCTTCCGCAACAACGACTTACCGGGCGTGATGCTCGCCTCGGCCGCGCAACGGCTGATCCGGCATTACGGCGTCGCGCCGGGACGGCGCGCGGTCGTCGTGACCGGAAGCCATGACGGCTATGCCGCGGCGCTCGATCTCTTCGAAGCCGGAATTGAGGTCGCCGCCATCATCGATCTGCGCCATGACCCGACGGCCTCCGCCGAGGCGGCGGCTGCGGCCGCGCACGGGATCGCGGCGATGACCGGCCACACCGTCAGCGAGGCGCGGCGGCGGCGCGGCGGAAGGGATGTGGGCGCGGTCATCGCTTCGCCGGTCATCGCCCAAGGCAAGTTCGGCAATCGGGGCGCACGGATCGACTGCGACCTGGTGTGCATGGCGGCAGGCTACACGCCGGCCGCGCAGCTCGCCTGCCACGGCGGCGCGCGGCTGGTCTATGACCGCGATAGCGCCGGCCTTGCGGTCGAGGGCGCGCCCGAGGGGATGGCGCTCGCCGGCTCGGTCGCCGGCATCCATGCGCTGAGGGCGGTGATCGCCGACGGCCGGCGCGCCGGATGGGCCGCGGCGCGTGCGCTGGGCTTCGATGCCGGCGAAGAGCCGCCGCCGCCGGCGCCCGAGCGCAGTCGCAACCACCCCTGGCCGATATTCGCCCATCGCAAGGGCAAGGAGTTCGTCGACTTCGACGAGGACCTCCAGATCCGCGACATCACCGATGCGGCGGCCGAGGGCTATGACGACATCGAGCTGCTCAAGCGATACTCGACCGTCGGCATGGGCCCGTCGCAGGGCCGCCATTCGGCATTGGCTACGGTCCGCCTCGCCGCCGACGCCACCGGGCGCGATCCCCGGGAGGTCGGCACGACCACCGTCCGACCGCCGGTCTCCGGCGAAAAGCTCGGTGTGCTCGCCGGGCGCAGCTTCGAGCCGGTGCGCCACACGCCCATGCACCACCGCCATCTCGAGGCCGGCGCGCAGATGATGCCGGCCGGCGCCTGGCTGCGGCCTGCCTATTACGCCGCCGCGGCGGCGCGCGAGACGGCGATCGCCGGGGAGGCGCGCCATGTGCGCGAGGCGCTTGGGCTGATCGACGTCTCGACCCTGGGCGGGCTGGAGATCCGCGGCCCGGATGCCGCGGAGTTCCTGAACCGGATGTACACCTTCGCCTATCTCCGCCAGGAGGTCGGCCGGCTGCGCTATGTGCTAATGTGCGACCGGATCGGGTCGATCGTCGATGACGGCGTCGCCTGCCGGCTCGCGCCCGAGCACTTTTACGTCACTGCGACCACCGGCGGGGTCGACGGCGTCTACCGCGAGATGCTCTGGTACAACGCCCAGTGGCGGCTCGATGTCGATATCGCCAACGTCACCGCAGCTTGGTGCGGAGTGAACATCGCCGGACCCCGGTCTCGCGAGACCCTGGCCGCACTGGCGGAGGGTTTCGATTTGTCCGCCGACGCCTTTCCCTATCTCGGCGTGCGCACCGGCCGGGTCGCCGGGATCGGGGCGCGGCTGCTGCGCGTGGGCTTCGTCGGCGAGCTGGGCTACGAGATCCACGTGCCGGCAAGCTGCGGCGAGGCGCTGTGGGATGCGCTGATCGCCGCCGGCGCGGAGCACGGCATACGGCCTTTCGGGGTCGAGGCCCAACGCCTGCTGCGGCTCGAAAAGGGCCACATAATCGTCGGCCAGGACACCGACGGCCTGACCACGCCCGAGGAGGCCGGCATGGCCTGGGCGGTGTCGCGCCGCAAGCCGTTCTTCGTCGGCGCGAGGGCGGTCGAGATCCGGGGCCGCGCACCGCCGACGCGCAGGCTGGCCGGCTTCGTCCTGGTCGAGCCCGAGGCGGAGCCGCCCGAGGAATGCTGCCTGATCATCCGCGACGGCGAGATCGCCGGCCGGGTGACCTCGGCGATGCGCTCGCCCACCGTCGACCGGGTGATCGGGCTCGCCTTCCTGCCGCCGGAAGATGCCGGGCCCGGCGCGCGGTTCGAGATCCGCCGCCCGGACGGCAGCATGGCCGCCGCCGAGGTGACGAGACTCCCGTTCTACGACCCCGATAACGCCCGGCAGGAGGGCTGAGCGTGGCCGCGCGCCAGCCGACCGACTTTGCCCGGCGCAGCTTCGTCTACCGCCGGCTCGCCGCGGCGGGCGCCCGCTTCGAGGCCGTCGGCGAGGCGGCCGTGGCGCTCGATTTCGGCGACCCGGAGTCGGAGGCTGCCCGCGCGCCCGGGCTTGCCGACCTGTCGCCGCTGCCGCGGACTGGGTTCAGGGGGCGCGCAGCGCTAGCTTGGCTCGCCGCCCGGGGGGTGACCGGCCTCGGCGCCGACAACCGCGCCGACATCCAGCCCGGCGGCGCGCTCGCCGCCCGTCTCGCGCCGAGCGAGGCCCTGATCATCGACGACCCGGTGGCCGAGACGGATTATTGCGCGCGCCTCGATGCGGCCCACGCCTCGGAGAACCCGACCGCCTGTTATCGGGTCATGCGGCGCGAGGCGAACTTCCACTTCGTGCTGGCAGGTACGGACGGGCCGGCACTGATGGCCAAGCTCTGCGGCGTCGATTTGCGCGCGGCCGCGTTCCCGGCCGGCGCCGTTGCCCAGACTTCGGTCGCGCGGCTGTCGATGACCGTGATCGCCGTCAGGCTCGGCGGGAGCCCGGCCTTTCACCTGCTGGGCGACAGCGCGTCCGCCGGATACGCCTGGGATGTGCTCGTCGACGCCATGACGGGGTTCTCCGGCGCGCCCATCGGCCTCGCCGCGCTGCACGCGCTGGCCCGCGGCTGATCCTGCGCTTCAGCCCGCCTCGGCCAGCCGGCGGTGCTGATCGATCATGCCGGGCAGCGCCTCGGGCGCGCCGCGGCCGAGGCCACATTCGGCCGCGACGCCGCCGACCGCGGCGCGCCTGCGGGCCGTGGCGAGCCTGGCGGCGTTGCCTTCCGCATCATCCTCATGGACGAGACCGAGATAGAGCGCCGTTGCCGCCGGCAGGCGGAGCCCATCCAGCGGCGCGAAATAGGCGTCGTCGCTTCGGTCCTTCGGTACCGGCATGTGGATGTACTGGACCGGACGCGCGATCGCGCCGACGATCCCGTTGGCGATCTCGACCATGACCGCCATGTCCCTGGGCTGGATCATGTGCTCATCGCGCGGGCTGCCGTAACACAGGTGATAGCCGAGATCGATGGTCTCCGGCACGAGGTCGCCGACGGCGCCAAGAGACGTGACGATCTGGTCCTTGAATCCGGCCGGCCGGTCGAAATAGCCCTCCCACATCAGGACCTCCTGGCAGACATCCCATTGGTAGGAGATCTCGCCATGCGGCAGGGCGGCCGCGATGCGCCCGAACTCTTCCCTCAGATGCCCGGTATAGGCGGGCAGGAAGTCGCCATAGGCCTTGGGCGAGATGAAGTTGTATGTGATCGCAAGCGGGGTTGCCATGCAGATCTGGTATTTCACGCCGGCAGGGATCGCGCCGTCCGCCTTCAGCCGCTTGAAGTCCTCGTAGTTGCGGATCGCGTCATCGGCATAGCCGGTCGCGAACGTGAGCGAGGCCGGATCGACGCCTTCCTTCACCCGGATGAGGTCGATCACGTAGATCACCTTGCCGTCCCATTGCCTGAACTCGAAAGGCGGGACCGTCGGGTCGGGTTCGAGCTGGGGGTGCTCCTTGAGCTGATCGTTGATGAAGCTGATCCAGCGCGTCCGGCGCCCGGTCTCACCGTCGGGGATGCGCTCCATGTGGCCGCCGAGCGTCTCGCCGATGGTGCGAAACGCCGTCGCCGCATCGGCAAGCGGCAGGCTGCCGACCATGTGAACGATGGGGTTGCTCCCGACGCTCATCGTGTCCTCCTATGATGGTTGTCCAGCGGAAAGAGAGCTTTCCGCGATTTTGAAGTTGGGGAAGTTCTCGAAGATCCAGCGGTTCCTGAGGGTGTCGTAGATGACGGCGAGGAGCTTGCGGGCGGTGGCGACGACCGCCTTGCCGGCGCCGCAAGGAATGGTGCCCCCGGGGAGACTCGAACTCCCACTCCGTCACCGGAAACAGATTTTGAGTCTGCCGCGTCTGCCAGTTCCGCCACAGGGGCACGGCGCGTGGATGATAGCGGCGCGGCGCGGATCGTCAACAAAGGGAGGGCTGGTATAGTCGGCCCATGACGGCAATTCTCGTCGGGCTCAACTATCACCGGATCGGCGACCGCGACCCGGCGAACCCCTTTCACCGGCTGCACACCGTCGAACGGCCGGTATTCGAAGCGCAGATCGCCGATGCGCGGGCCCGCGGGTCGTTTGTGAGCCTCGATGACGTGGCCGCCGGGCAACTGCCCGACGGCCTGTCGTTCCTGCTGACCTTCGATGACGTCTCGGCGACGATCGCATCCGTCCGCCCGTGGCTCCTGGACGAAAACGTTCCGTTTCATATCTGCCCCGCCGCCGGGATCACCACGGACGGTTTCGGGGTCCGCGACAAGGTCAACTGGATCATCGACCGGCTGGCGCCCGAAACCGTCGCGGCGGCGACAAAGCGCGCCTTCGGTCCTCAGGAGACGGATTTCTATCGGTTCACCAAGGCACAAGACCGCGTGCCGGAGGAGATGGAGACCGCACTCATCGCCCCGCTGTTCGCGAAGATCGGGGCCGAAACGGAGATGCGCGGCCGGAAGGCCTATCTGTCCTGGGCGGAGCTGCGCACCGACTACCTGGGACAGCCGGGCATCGGTCTGGTCAACCACAGCGCCAGCCATCGGCGGATGGAGCTGATGGATATTGCCGCCGTCAACGCGGAGATCGATGAGGCCGAGCGCGCGTTCGCGGCCGCGCTCGGCACGGCGCCCAAGGACTTCGCCGTCCCGTTCGGCGAATTCGACCCGGCGCTCGCCAGCCGGCTCGAGGACGCGCTCGGCCCGCGCGGTTACCGCACCATCCTCTGGGTCGACCGCCGCGCCAACCCGATGCCTCGGCCGGTCACGGCCGGCCGGCCGATCCACATCAGCCGCCTCCACGCTCCGCCGACGCCGGAAATGTTCCGGGAGAAGCTCGACCGGGCGATCGCGACAGCCGGGCCGCTCGCGACGACGCCCTGACGCCGCCGGTCGACGCCCTCGTCGATAGCCATATAGCCATAGGGTCGAACATTGGGGCTGTTGGCGCCGTCGGTTGCGGCGTAGGACTGTCAGCCGCGCATCGCGGGCCGAAGGATGTGCTGAAGCGACTTTACGATTGGGTCATGGAACTGTCCGCCCGCCGCGATGCGGTTCGGGTGCTGGCGGCGATCGCCTTCATCGAAAGCTCGATCTTTCCGATCCCGCCGGACGCGCTCCTGGTCCCGATGGTGCTGGCCGCGCGCGACCGGGCCTGGCGGTTTGCGGCGATCTGCACCGTCGCCTCGGTCCTGGGCGGGCTGCTCGGCTATGCGATCGGCTACTTCCTGTTCGAGACCGCCGGCCGGCCGGTGCTGGAATTCTACGGCTATGCCGACAGGTTCGCCCAATTCAGCGCGACCTATAACGATTGGGGCGCCTGGGCCGTGTTCATCGCCGGCGTCACGCCATTCCCCTACAAGGTGATCACCATCCTGAGCGGGGCCGCCCGGCTCGACCCCGCGGTCTTCGTCGTCGCCTCGGTCGCCGCCCGCGGCCTGCGGTTCTTCCTGGTCGCCGCCCTGCTCTACTGGATCGGCCCGTCGGTTCGCCCCTTCATCGAAAAGCGGCTCGGCATGGTGACGATCGCCTTCTGCGTGCTCTTGCTCGGCGGCTTCGCGGCTGCCAAATATGCCCTGTGAGACCGCGCGAATCGCTGCTTGACCCCGCAAACGCGCCGGCCGCGATCCTGGCGGCCGGTGTGGCCGTCCTCGGCGCCGCGCTCGCCTCGCAGTACTGGGGCGGGCTCGCACCCTGCAAGCTCTGCCTCTATCAGCGCTGGCCCTATGCGATTGCGATCGCCCTGTCGCTGGCCGCCCTCGCGGTGCTGCGCGGGATGCCGGCGCGGCGGCTGATCACGGGGCTGTGCGCCCTGACATTCGCCGTCGGCGCGGGGATCGCATTCTATCACGCCGGCGTCGAGCAAAGATGGTTCCAGGGCCCGGCGAGCTGTTCGGGCGCGGGCCTCGGAGCCGGATCGATCGAAGAGCTCGAGCGGATGCTCGAGGCGTCCCCCGTCGCGCGCTGCGACGAGATCCCCTGGTCGCTGTTCGGCATCTCGCTCGCCGGCTACAATGTCGCCGTCTCGGCCGCACTCGCCATCGGCAGCGCCGTGGCGGCATTCAGGATGGGACGGGCCGCCGGATGACCGATACCGATCCCGCAAGGCCGAAGGAGACCGCTTGTGACCGGTTGCCGGGCGATCCGTCGCGCGAGGAGATCCTGGCGCGGATGATCCGGGTCGATCATGCCGGCGAGTACGGCGCGGTGCGGATCTATGCCGGCCAGCGCGCGGTCCTCGGCGAGGGGCCGGCGGCCGACGCGGTGGCCGGAATGGCGGCGAAGGAGGCCGAGCACCTGGAGACCTTCGACCGGCTGGTCGGCGAGCGCGGCGTGCGCCCGACCGCGCTGATGCCGCTCTGGCGCGTCGCAGGCTTCGCGCTCGGCGCGGTGACCGGGCTGATGGGCGAGAGCGCGGCGATGGCGTGCACCGTTGCCATCGAGGACGTGATCGACGAGCACTACGCCGCCCAGGCCGCCCGGCTGGGCGAGGACGAGGCCGAACTCCGCGCGACGATCGAGCAATTCCGCGCCGACGAGATCGCCCACCGCGAGACCGCGCTGGAGCACGAAGCGAACGAGGCCCCGGCCCACGAACTCCTCACCGGCGCCGTCAAAGCAGGCTCCCGGCTTGCGATCTGGCTGTCGACGCGGATTTGACGAGCCTTCTTTCGGTTTGAAAATAGTAGCAATGGTGTTACGGGAGGCCCCCCCCCCACGAGCCCACTCTCGTCATCGGTAGTGGCGCGTTAAAGGCCGCCGGGCAACGGTGAGCTCGGCGGGCGCGTAGCGCAGCCGTCTTCAAGGTTGCTTGCGTGCTTCGCGGTCTTGTCTCAAGTTTCAACGTCTCCCGACTACGAGGCGGTCAGTTTCGTTGAAGACGAAAATCAGTTGATCGAGTGTCAGAATGTGAGATCTGACCCCAGCCCGCAAAGTTGGTCGTGGCGCCCAGCAGGCCGGGAATCAGCACCTTGTCCTCCGGCAGGTCGGCCTCGCGCCAGACCTCCCACTCGTGCTCGTGGCGCGGGTTCACGGCCTCGAAGAAGATCGCCATCGGCTCGCTTTGAGCACGATCGCCAGCACCTTCTCCAGTGCGATGCCGTGGGTGTACGGCCCCTGGTCAGATAGTGGAGGAAGGCGATGCGCCCGGCGACGTGGAAGGGGTGGTGGAAGGGCAGGCTCACCACCGAAATGCCGCGCCGGATGCGGTGGGCGTGGGCCGCGGCCCACGCCAGGGCCATCTCGGGCGCCGGCATGCACGCTTCATCCAGAGGAGGCTCCAGTAGAATGGCGGGAGATTTCTCGCAGCTCAAGGCGATACAACCTTCCAAGCCTTTTTCTTGGTAATTAAATATCAGACTAAGGTTCTGTTTCAGCCGCCCCTATTGTCACCGAGGGAACGCCACGACCCGCGCGTTCTTTGTGGCGGGATCGTAGTGGCGCCAGTACGCGATACTCTGCCACGTCAAACAAGTTCTTCTCGCCCCAGCATTGCCGGTCCTGACGACAGATGATTTCTTCGGCGTCATCTGGATTTCCTCCCCTCTATCGGACCGGGCTGTCGACGGACCATGTGTGATACTCGGTATAAACGGCCGCCACAACTACGCTTGAAGCGGAACCATGTGCCATAACCGTTCACGTCGCAAATAGTGTCGGCGCAAAAGCTTGACTCTTCCCCGCTTTTCCGAAAAAGGAGAATACTCTGCGGAGTTCCATCGCCGGTAATATTAGCCGCGCGCCCCTGATGCCAGACTGTTTGCAGCGATCAGCGCCTTGCATGTGAGACGCTCTCCGCACATCGCGCCCGCAGCATAACCCATCTGTCCGACTGTATCCATGTCCCGCGCGCCGTGGCGGGCAGCGAAGTCGCTGATATAGCGGTGAAGACGCTTCGGGCTGATCTTGTGATAAACGCCCTTATAAGCTCGACGCAGGGTGGCCCAGAAGGCTTTATGCCGTTGGTGTGAACCATGTCGCGGACGAACGCGCCGGCGCTATGGCTCACCGTCTCATGATGGAAAGGGATGCCCCTGTATGCTGCCGCCTCGTCCGTGTAGACCTTGGCATCTGGGGCCGTCACGCTCTCGACACGGCCCCGCGACCGGCGCGGATCTTCTTCTTGGCGTGCCTGTTGGCTTCCTTGCCCCCGAAATACGCCTCGTCAACCTCGATCGGACCGCCGAGGGGCCAGTCGTCATCGTTCTCGAACGCTTTTCGGATGCGCTGGAGCATGAACCAGGCGGTCTTTTGCGTCACGCTCAGGTCGCGATGCAGCTTCATGCTGGAGACGCCCTCGAGGCTCGTCAGATGCAAATAGACGGCGATGGCCCATTGCCGAAAGCCGATCTTGGAGCGTTCGAGGATGGTGCCGATGCGGATGGAGAAGTGCCGGCTGCAATCGGGGCACCAGTAGGGGAGAGGCGGATGGCCCTCGGATTCCAAGGTTTCGGCAGACCCGCAGCGGGGACAGTGGCGACCCTCCGGCCAGATGCGGGATTCGAACCATTCGCGCGCCGCGTCTTCGGTGGGAAACATGTCCATCAACTGGACCAGGGTAATTCCCTCACGGTCCGATCGTCCGGTCGCGCTCAGCATGGCAGGCACTCCTTGACCCTCAAAACAGGAATGCGCAGCCGTTTAGTCAAGTATATAATTTCCTTTAATTTCGGTGAGTCAGGCTGGTGCCGCAGGAGTGGATTGAACACTCGACCTCGCCCTTACCAAGGGCGCGCTCTACCACTGAGCTACTGCGGCGCTAAGCGGCGCGCAGATTGCCACACGACCGGTGCGCGGCGCAACGGTTCCAGCGCCCGGCGCGCGGTCCCTGGCGTCGAGAACTCCCGCGCACTCATAGCCCGTCGACCGATGCGGAAGTCGGCGCGGTCGCGGCGGGCGTCGATCCCGGCCGAATAGCCGGGCTCCGCAGCCGACCGGGCGGCTTGGCTGGACAGCCCTTCCGGCCCCCCGATATAATCCCAGGCAAGCCAGCAACGCCCTGTCATAGCGCCTCCAGGAGGTCACCCCCATGGACGATCGCCCGTCCGGCCCCGCCGGCATCGAGGCCGGCGCCAAGAAGGCCGGCATCGGCCACAACCAGCCCAAGGAGGTGGTCTGGGAGCGCTGGCAGAGGAAGCGCACCTTCGTGCGCGCGCTGGAGGGTACCTATGGCGAGCTCCAGGAGGAGCTCTACAACCAGCCGCGGGTCTACGGCGCGCTCGACCAGGAATGGCGCGGCGGCCCGCAGCTCTTCGACAAATCGATCATCAACCCGATGAAGGCCGACATCGCCCAGTCGATCGAGACCCATATTTCCGTCATCGCGCCCCAGGGCACCGGCCAGCGTCACGGCCACATGAACTCGGCCATCTTCTACTGCCTGCGCGGGACGGGCTACGACATCCACGACGGCAAGCGCTTCGACTACGAGGCCGGCGACATCATGGTGGTCGAAAACGGCTGCGTGCACCAGCACTTCAACGCGTCCACGACCGAGGATTTGGTGTTGCTGGTGATGAAGGCCAAGCCCTTGTTCCTATTCATGCACATGCTATTCCAGAAGATCGCCAAATACCCGCCCAAGGAGGCGGTGCCGGGCTGGGAAGACTGGACCCCGCCCAAGGACATTTAGGAGCCGGATCCGTTGGCCGACGAGAGAGACCTCGCCCACGAAGGCGAGAAAAACGCAAACATCTATGCCGAATGGTTGCAGGAATCGGCCGCGTTCCGGGCCGACTACCGCCAGCGCTTCACGGTGATCAAAGCCAGGGACATGCCGTTCGAGAACTCCCCGGACGGGCTCCTGAAGCACATGGTCCACGAGAAGCTCAACACCACCGAGTGTTGCCTCGATGTGTACATGCAGTTCCTGCCGCCCGGCGCGAGCTCGGGCAAATCACGGAAGCTCGCCGAGCAAATTTTCTACGTCGCCGAGGGCAAGGGCTACGACCTGCACTGGGACGTGAACTTCGAGGTCGATGTCGACTTCACCTGGACCTGGGCGGAGGAGCCCAGGCGCTTCGACTGGGTCAAAGGCGACTTCGTCTTCATTCCCGCCTACTGCGTCAAGCAGCACTTCAACGCCGACCCGGAGAACGAGGCGCGCCTGATCCTGATGACCAACCGCATCTTCAAGGCGATGGGGCTGGACTGGGCCGAGCAGGTCGAGAACGCCGAGGGCTATGACGGCGGCCTGCCGACCGGGCTCGCTGGTCCCGGTTGGTACCCCGACACCCGCTGAGGAGGTTTTCGCATGGCTGAGATCGTCGTAACCCTGGCCCTTAGCCACGCTCCCGGGATGACTGGCTGGCTCGACCGGGCGAGCCCGGAGGCGCAAGAGAACCCGACCGAAGGATTTCACGAGTTCGGCCGGCTGCTGCGCGCGGCCGGGCCCGACGTCATCGTCGGCCTCGCCAACGACCACGTCCTCAACATCCCGATGGAGTCCGGCGTCGATTTCCTCGCCGCCGCCGCTGGGCCGGCTCCGCCGAATGGTTCTCCGATTGGCTGAATGTGCCGCCCTACGAGGTCGACGGCCACCCCGAGTTGGCGAGAACTTTGGTGCGCGAGGGCGACCGCCGCGGCCTGCGGCTGGCGTATTCCGACAGCTTCCTGTTCGACGATAACTGGTCGGCGCCGCTCTTGTACCTGACGCCCGACTACGACATCCCGCTGGTCCCGATTCACATGAACTGCATCGTCCCACCGCTGCCGAGCCCCGGAGAGTGCTACCGGGTGGGTCGGAAGATCGCCGACATCGTCCGCACCTGCCGCCCGGCCGGCGAGCGCGTCGCCATCATGGGCACCGGCGGCCTGTCGCACGACCCCGGCGGCCCCAGATACTTTTCGGTGGACGAGCGGTTCGACCGCGATTTTCTGGCGCTTCTGTGCGAAGGCGACCCCGAGAAGGTCCTCGAATGGACGACGCTCGACCGCATGGCGGCTGCCGGCGACGGCGCCACCGAGCTCCTGTCCTGGTTCGCCGCCATGGCCGCGGCCGACAGGCGCCCGGCCCGGACCCTCTGCTACGAGCCCGCGGCGGCGCTGCGCTGCGGCACGGGCTGCGTCTGGTGGGATATGGCGGTCTGACCGCCGCGACCGGGCGGAAACGCCGCCCCGGTTCTTTCGCGCCGCGCCGATCTCGCGGCTCCCGGCGTATGCGCCTTTGAGGAAACCGTCTTCGGCGACTCCGAGCGCCTCGAGAGAGCGGGCATCGGGGAAGACCGGCGCCGGCCAGTGCGTTGCGCCGCCGGGCGAGGACGCGCCGGCGGCGCAATGTTGGACTGTGCGATCTGACCCCAACCTCGCATCGCCTTGCACCCGGACTCCGCCTGCGCTATCCCAATTTCAGCGGCCCCGTAGCTCAGCCGGATAGAGCGACGGATTCCTAATCCGTAGGTCGCAGGTTCGAATCCTGCCGGGGTCGCCAACCCTTCGTCGCCAATCCTTCAATGGACGTCGTATCGCCGGGCGGGCGGGAGCCTCGGCGGAGCGACCCGGACGTTCAGGCCGCTTCGACGTCCACGCCATGATAACCCTTGAACCACTCGACGAATTTGGGCACCCCGACGTCGATCGGCGTGGTCGGCTTGTAGCCCAGATCGCGGCCGATGGCGGAGATGTCGGCGCAGGTCTCCTTGATGTCGCCGGGCTGCATCGGCCGGAAGTTGATCTCCGCCTTGCGGCCGAGGCAGCTCTCGAGCACCTCGATCAGCCGCATCAGCGGCTCCGAGCGGCGGTTGCCGATGTTGTAGAGACGGTGCGGCGGCCCGCTTTCGGCCGACGGCGGGTTGTCCAGCGCGGCGATCACCCCGCGGACGGTGTCGTCGATGAAGGTGAAATCGCGCTTCATGTCGCCGTTGTTGAAGACGTTGATCGGACGTCTCTCGGCGATCGCCTTGGTGAAGATGTACAGCGCCATGTCGGGCCGTCCCCAGGGGCCGTAGACGGTGAACAAGCGCAGGCCGGTCTGCGGAAGGCCGTAGAGATGGCTGTAGCAATGGCTCATGTGCTCGTTGGCTTTCTTGGTCGCGGCGTAGAGCGAGACCGGCGAGTCGGTCCGGTCCTCGACCGAGAAGGGAAGCCTGGTGTTGCCGCCGTAGACCGAGCTCGAACTGGCATAGACCAAATGCTTGAAGCCCGGCAGGTACCGGCATAGCTCCAGGATCACCATATGGCCGGTGAGGTTCGCATCGACATAGGAGAAGGGGTGGTCGAGCGAGTGGCGCACGCCGGCCTGGGCGGCGAGGTGGACGACCCGGTCGATCCCGCTTACGCTGTCCATCGTGGCCTTCACGCCGTCGCGGTCGGCGAGATCGAGCTTGTGGAAGCTGAAACCCGGCAGGCCCTTCAGCCGGTCCAACCGGGCGTGCTTGAACCGGACATCGTAGTAGTCGCTGATCACATCGAGACCGACCACGGTCTCGCCGCGCGCCAGCAGGCGCCGGCTGACGTGGTATCCGATGAAACCGGCAGCGCCGGTAACGAGAACCGTCATCGCCTTCGTCCCGTCCTTTGACTGCCGCGCCGCCGGGGCTAAATCCGCCGGGGCCGGCCTGCAGACCGCGGCGCAGCACGGCGCAAACAGACTAACTCACGGCTCGGGAAAATAGAAGGCATCGCGACGGAACAGATCTTTGGTTTTCAGCCAGCCGTCGACCAGCCGCCCGGCATCGAGCCCGGGCCGGTTGTGATAGCCGAGCAGCACCCCCGGCGAGCGCACCCACAGCTCGCCCTCGCTGGGACCCTCGCCGCCGTCCTCGGCCAGCAGCTTGACCTCGACCCCCGGCGCCGCGCTGTTGCGGAGGCGCGCGCTCAACGCGCGGCCTCGATCGCCCGAAGAATGCGCTCCGGCGTAAACGGCTGCGCCGCGGCGACGGCGCCGAGCGGCGCCAGAGCGTCGTTGACCGCGCACCAAGCCACCGCGTTGGCGCCGATGGTCCCCGCTTCGCCGACGCCCTTGGCGCCCAGCACGGTGGCCTCTTCCAGCCCCTCGACATGGGTGGTGACGATGTCGGGGATCTCCGAGGCCATCGGCACGAGATAGTCCGCCATGGTCGCGTTCAGAAGCTGGCCGTCCTCGTCATAGATGCATTCCTCGAAGAAGGCCGCGCCGAGCCCCTGGACGACGCCGCCGCGGAGCTGCTCGTCGACCAGCAGCGGGTTGATCACCCGGCCGCACTCGTCGACCACCCAGTGGCCGAGCAGCGCGATCCGCCCGGTCTCGGGATCGAGCTCGAGGTGGCAGCCCTGCGCGCCGTGAGCGACATAATAGGGAGTCCGGTTGGGCACATGGTGGCGGGTGGCGGCGAGCTCCGGCTGCAGGTCGCCCGGCAGCATGTCCTGGCGGAAATGGCCGATGCGCGCAACTTCAGCCAGCTTCATGCGCGCGGTTCCGTCGGCCCGGTCGACCACCGCGCCGGAGGTGAGCGCGAGGGTTGCGGGATCGGCCTGGAGGATCGGCGCGGCGATAGCCAGGATGTTCTCGCGCAGCGCGAGCGCGGCGGCGAGCGTCGCCTCACCGCCCATCGCCAGCCCGCGTGAGGCCCAGGCGCCGCCGCCGAACGGCGTGACCGCGCTGTCGCCGGTGACCACCTCCACATCCTCGACCGTAAGACCGAGCTGGTCGGCGACGATCTGGGCGACCGCGGTCAGCGTCCCCTGGCCCTGGTCGGTCAGGCTGGTGATGCAGCGCGCCTTGCCCGACGGTTCGAGCTTGACCGTCGAGCCCTCCTGGGTCGAAACACGCGCCTCCGACGGTCCATAATAGCCGGGCCCGTAGGCGGTCGGCTCAATGAAGGTGGCGACGCCGACGCCGCGGCGGACGCCGCGCGCAGTGGCCTCTTCCTGCTCGGCGCGCAAGCCGTCGTAGTCCATCACCTCGACCAGCCGGTCGAGCGCGGCCTCGAAGGAAATCGCCGGCAGGCTGGCGCCGCCGTGAGTGACGCGCGGAAGCTCCGCCTGCGTCAGGAAGTTGCGCCGGCGGAAGGCCACCGGGTCCATGCCGACGGCGCGGGCCGCCATGTCGACGAGCTGCTCGGTCACCGCGCAGGCAATCGGCACGCCGACGCCGCGGTACATGCCGACGATCGACTTGTTCACATAAGCCGCGCGCATCCGGCCGCGGTAGTGCCCGAAGCGGTAGGGTGCCCCGGTATTGACGATCGCCATCATCCCCTCGGCGATGCCGAAGCGAATATGGGCGGTGAACGGGCCGATCGCCGACAGGTCGTCGATCTCCATCGCGGCGATGTCGCCGTCGGCGGTCACGGCGATTCGCCCCGTTGCGGTATGGTCGCGCGTGTGGATGTCGGCGGCGAAGGATTCCAGCCGGTCGGCGGCGTACTTGACCGGCCGCGCCAGCAGCTTGGCAATCGCGACCGTGGCCACCTCCTCGCCATGCACGTTGATCTTGAGCCCGAACCCGCCGCCGACATCGGGACAGATGACGCGGATCCTGTGGTCTTCCATGCCCAGAAGCTGGGCATAGACCTCCTGCATCTGATAGGGTGACTGATGAGACTGATAGACCGTCAGCGTGTCGTCGGAAGGCTGGAAATCGGCGATCACGTTGCGCGGCTCGAGCGTGACCGCGGTGTGGCGCCCGAAGGCGAAGTCCTGGACGATAACGGCATGCGCGCCGTCGAATGCGGCATCGGGGCTGCCCGCCTCGATGGTGTGGGCATAGGCGAGGTTGTCGCCGAGGGAAGCGTGGATGACCGGGCTGTCGGGCGCGAGCGCGGCCTCAGCGTCGTGGACGACCGGCCGCTCCCGCCAGTCGACCGTGACCAGTTCGGCCGCGTCCTCGGCGGCGGCCCGGGTCTCGGCCACGACGGCCGCCACCGGCTCGCCCTGCCAGTACGCCGCCTCGATCGCCATCACCCGCTGCGGCGCCGATTTGTGGCCCGGCCGCGCGCCGTGAATCGAGATCATCGGCGCGCAGACATCGGCCAGATCCGCGCCGGTGATCACCCGCACGACCCCCGGCCGCGCTTCGGCCTCCGCCGTGTCGATGCCTGCGATCCCTGCATGGCCGTGCGGGCTGCGCACGAAGGCGACATGCAGCATGCGCGCCAGAACGACATCGTCGGTATATTGGCCGCGACCGTGCGCCAAGCGCCGCGCGCGCCGGCGCGGGACCGGCCGGCCGATCTCGCCGCCGGTCAGGACCGGCTCGTCCGTGCCCGTCATCGTATCTCCTTCTTTCATGCAGGCCGCATCAAGCCACGGAACGAAGCCGCGCTCAACCGCAGCCGGCGCCCGCCGATCCTGGCCAAAGTCCATGCGCCGATCGCGCCGGCGGTTTGCGGTGTGGAATCATGATGCAGTGTCGTGTTGGATTTGTCAGGATCCGACCCTGGATTTGCGGAAGGCGTGACGATGGGCTCGTTGGAGAGCCGGTATGCGAACGCGGCGGGCGTTCGGGTGCATTACCAGGAAGCGGGGGCCGGGGATCCGGTGATCTGCATCCACGGGGCCGGGCCGGGCGCGAACAGCGCGAGCAATCGCCATCATGGCAATCCCGGCCATCGCGCAATCGCAAACCTACCTGCCGGAAGTCTTTTCCGGCGGTAGCTGCCCGCTGCCGGAACGGCTCCGTTGCCCGGCGCCGTATGTCGAAATGATCATGACGGAGCGCGACCCGGTATTCGACCGCGCGTGGTACTGCCGTGAGACGCAGCACTATCTGGGGCAGGTGCGCGGCAGTATCGGATGCAGCGGGGGAAGGGGAGAGGGTAAGATGTTCCCCGGCTGGGCCATACCGGCCGCTACGCAGGCTGCGTCCGCGCCGGACTACCGGGCGTAGATCGAGACCCACGTCATCGACCCGTGCTTCCGCGAGATCATCCGCCGGGGTAATCCCGATTCGTCCGATAGCTTCGAGGACCTTATGCTGTCCTTGATCAAGGACGCGCAGCCGGAAAACATCGAGCAGGTGTACGTTAAGGCTTTGCCGCTCGTGAGGAGCCGCACAGGATGGTGATCTACAGCTTTGGCAAGGCGAAGTGCATCAATGGCTTGTAGGGAGATGACGACGTTACATCTGGCTGAGCAACTTGTCCAGTTCTCTCATGTGGTTCAGGGATTTTTGGATTTCAGACCAGTCTTCGCGCGGATCCGTCGCCTGTGCGGTCCACTCTTGATAATCGCCATGATTGGGGTTGTCTGCAAGAAGGCGCATGCTCGGCCCATCGAAGAGAATAGAAATCTCAAATAATTGATCTTCTGCTTGAGTTCACTTCTCTCAAGATGGGCGCGGTCGATTTCCCTTTCGAGATCGCTATTCGTCATTCTGTACATCCAAGAACTTCCTTGCATCCTGTCAGCCAAGGAACGAACATGCAACACCCAATGTTGGATCCGGAGCGCGACCTGATCGGTGCGACGCCGGAGACCTTGGCGCGGGCCTTGCTCCGGCGCGTGGCGCCGCTACGGCCACGCACCCGAGGCCAGCCCGTTGTCCGCAACGAGGTCACGGTACAAGAGATTGCGCCCGACGAGGCGGGTGACTGTGTTCCCCATCTGGGCAAGCGTTCCTGACTCGCGGACGTTGTGCTTGCCAGCAAACTCGGAGACGTAGCGGTCCAGATGCTTCGGGCTGATCTTGTGGAACGTTCCCTTGTGCGCTCGCTTCAGCATCGCCCAGAAGGACTCGATGCCGTTGGTATGGGCTTGGTCGCGGACGTACTCCCCGACTCTGTGGTTCACGGCCTCGTGGTTGTGAGCCATGCCCTTGTAGCCCGCCGCGTCGTCGGTATGGACGGTCGCATTCCGCGCGGCGGTTTCGCTCACGAAGCCCTTGAGCGTCTTCGCGTCGGTGTTCTTGACCGTCCGTGCCGTGACCTTGTTCGTCGCCCGGTCCTTCGCACCGACTACCGCCGTCTTTCCGACCGCTCCCGACCTGTGAGCGTCTTGCGCTTCTTCTTCGACATGTTCTTGCGCTTCCCACCCATGCAGGTTTCGTCAATCTCGATCGGGCCGTCGAAGGGTCCGCCCGCCGCGCCGGCCCATGCCTCGCGGATGCGATGCAGCATGAACCACGCTGTTGGCTGCGAAACGCCGATGTCGCGGTGCAGCTTCATGCTGGAGACACTCTTGAGATTGGTCAGGCAGAGATAGACCGCGATGGCCCATTTACGCAGCGGCACGTTCGAGCGCGCCAGCGGCGTTCCCGTGCGCACGCTGAAATAGGATCGGCACTCGGTACACCAGTAGGGCATAGGCTTCGCGTTCGGCACTTCCCGCGTGTTGACGCTGCCGCACTTCCCGCAATGACGCGCGCCGTTCCAGACGACGGACTCGAACCACGCCGTCGCGGCGGCCTCGTCCGGGAACATGTCCATGAGCTGAACCAGCGTCAGCCCCTCGCGGTGGGCCTTTCCGGGTGCGTTCCGAGCCATGTCGATGCCTCTCTGTCGAGGCTCCGAACATAGGGAAACCCGGCGCGGCTGTCAAGTAATGTTTATAATTTCCATTGCATATGCCGGGTGATCTCGCTGTAGCCGATGGCGAGATCGACCGCCAAGGTTTCGTGTGCGCAGCTAAAATATTTTGGACCGGGCGCGTTGGCGACGTCCTGGCGGGCGAACGCTTCCCAGACGGAGCCCCATTCCGAGCCCGGCGAGGTCATCACATAATCGCATCCGAGCGAGCGGAAGGCCTGGACGACCGCCTCGCCGCCATCGAGTGCGTTCCTCATGGACGGTCCCCTTTCGCGTCTGTCGCCCGGGTCTTGCGGAACTCGGGCAGAGTCATCGCCCCGGCGTAGATCTCGAAGCAGATGCCGTTGGGGTCGTTGAAGAAGATCGCGTAGGAGCCGCTGCCGCCGTCGATGCCGCCGCCTTCGGGACCCTGGACATGGGGACCGTCGACCTCGACGTCGTGCGCCGCGAGCTTCCGGCGCCAAGCCTGGACATCCTGGCGGGTTTCGGCCGGCATCGCGATGTGGTGGACGCCGGCGCGCTCGGCCTTGGAGTTGCCGCTGGCCAGTTTCCGGCCGTCCTCGAACAGCGCCAGGCTGTGGTGGCGCACCCCGTCGAGGCTAACGAAGGCGACGCGCCCGACCGGCGCCCGGTCGATGCAGGTCACCTCGGCGCCGAGTAGTTCGAGAAACGCGATCTCCTCTTCGAGATCGCGCACATGGAGCCCGATATGGCCGATCGAAAGCCGCTCCATCGAACGATTCCCCTCGCTTGACCCGGCCAGCCTAAACCGATCGCCGGTCGATGTCTTGCGGAGATCGGATTGCCTGCAAGTCCTTGCGCAAAGCGTTGAGCAGGTTGATGACGGCATAGTCGCGCATCCGGCCAGGCTGGCCCGGCAGCGCCACCTGACGGGCGCGCGCGCCCCCGGCGTCGGCGAACCCCATATGCACCGTACCCGGCGGGGCCTCCTCGCCGGGTATGGGACCGAGGACGGACAGGCCGATATCGGCCCCCAGTGCGGCGCGAATGCCGATCGCGCTCTCCTTGGCGCGCTCGGCGGCCGGCGGCGTCGGCGGCCCGTCCGCGCGCCGCCACGGCTCGACCCGACCGCCGCGGAACGTTTCCATGGCCGAATCGACTGCGCTCAACCGCGCCGCGACAAGGCCGCCGGTGAGCGCCTCCGCGACAGCGACCGTCTTGCCCGCCGACCGCAGCAGGTCGAGCACCACGATCTCCATCGACTGGTCGTCGACGCCGAAGACCACATCGCCCAGGAGGCCGCGGACCACCGTCTCTTCCTCGTCGAGGATGCGCCGGGCCTCTTCCTCGTCGGGCGCCTTGGCGGTGATCCGGACCTTGAGCCCCTCGATGCCGCTGGCGAGGAACGCAAGCGTCGGGTTGCCGATCCGGTCGAGATCCTCGATGCGCCGGGCGAGGTCCTCGGCGAGGCCCGATTCGCTCTGTCCCCAGGTGCGCAGCACGCGGCTCCTGATGACCGCCGCAGCGCCGGCGCGCCGCTGCAGGTCGGGCAGGACGGCGCCGTGGAGCATCTCGCGCATCTCGAAGGGAACGCCGGGGACGGCATAGATCACCTTCTCGCCCACCGGGCAGATCAGCCCCGGAGCGGTGCCGGGCATCTCCGCGATCGGCGAGGCGCCTGCCGGGATGTCCGCCTGGCGGCGGTTGTTGTCGGTCATCACCCGCCCGCGCCGGGTGAACATCTCGAGGATCTTCTGCTCGATCACCGGATCGCGGCGCAACGCGACGCCCATGACATCGGCGATGACCTCGCGGGTTATGTCGTCCTGGGTCGGCCCCAGACCGCCGCAGCAGATCACCGCATCGGCGCGCTCCAGCGCCTGACGGATGCAGAAGGCGATGCGTTCGGCGTTGTCGCCGACCTTGACCTGGAAGTGCGAATCGACGCCGATCAGCGCGAGGTGCTCGCCGATCCACGACGAGTTGGTATCGGCGATCTGGCCGAGCAGCAGCTCGGTGCCGATGGCGACCACTTCACAGCGCAACGCCGGGACTCCCCTGATCGTCGAGGCTTGAAATGCCGGTGTCGGTCGGCGCCGGCCCCCGGGAGATCTCGATAAGCTGCGCACGGGTGCGGGCCGGCGCCGGGAACTCCGCGATGTCGTTGCGCGCGAACGCAGACAAGTCGCAAATCTGCCGGCCTTCGAGGTTCAGGATCTCGATCCGCCCGCCATGACCGCCTTTGATGGTGACGCGCCGCGCCACCGCCTGCCCTCCGATCGTCGTGACGGGGCAGCGTAGCGGCGAAGCGGCAGCCGGGAAACGGCGTCTCAGGCCGGGTTCGGCGCGGCCCCCAGCCGGCCCGGAGAGATCGAGCACTGACCGCGGTCGGGGTTGGGCTCGACCGGGCTTTGAGTGATCTCGGCCAGCGCGTCCGCGCCGCCGACATACCTGCCGTCGATCCAGATCTGCGGCACCGTGACCGGCGTCTTGGCCCCGACGATCGGCTTGACCCGGGCCAGCATCTCATAGAGCGCCGCCGGCTCGCGGACCACATCGTGGTAGGCATAGTCGATTCCGGCCTTGTCGAGATAGCCCTTGGCGCGCACACAGTGGGGGCAGGTCTCCTTGCCGAAGACGTGGTTGCCCGACGCCTTGGCGCGCGCCGTGTGGGCGGCGATCACCGCCTGGGTCAGCACGCCCCGGTTGAGCGCCGCCCCCTGGCTGATCACCTTCCCTTCGACCATGACGATCGGCGCGTGCCAGCCGCCCCTGGGCAGCGGGCGCCACCACTCGCTCAGCCAGTCGCGGGTCTCGAGCTCGACCGGGACGCCGTTGAGTTCGATCGCCATCGTGTCAGCGATCACGTCCTTGGTCAGAGAGCATTCGCCGCAGGGAATCTTCACCTTGAACGGCCCCCATTGGCCCGCCCAGCGGAACAGCGTGATCTTGACCGGCTTCATCGTGAACCCTCGCCGACATGCACCCCCTGTATTTCACCACAGATGGGAAGGGTGTTCCATCACAGATGGGAACAGATGGAAAGAGCGGTCGGACATCGCGACCTCACGCGTCATCAGATGTTCGTGAGCCCGTTTGCGGCCCTCGCCAAGCGCCCCGGCCGGATCGACTTCGGCGGATAATGCGTTAGACTGACCACGTTGCGCGGGGGAGGGATACGCCGTGCTGAACTCGGTTCCGATCGCGCTCGATCAGATCTATGTGCCGGTCAAGCGCCGCCGGACGCTGGACGAGGCCAAGGTCGAGGAGCTCGCCGGCGACATCATCGACAACGGGCTGAAGGCGCCCATCCAGGTCCGCCGCGACAAAGGGCGCTATGTGCTGGTCGAGGGCCTGCACCGGTTCGAGGCCGCGCGCGCGTTGGGCGAGGCGACGATCGAGGCCCTGATCGTCAGCGCCCGTCAGCATTGACCGGGGCGGCGCCGGGCTTGAACAGGCCGCGGAACAGCGCGTGGTTGCGCTGTCGGTCGAGCCGCGCGAAGCGCCGGGCGAACGTCGCCCGCAGACCGGCCTGCTTGCGTTCCAGCGCCGCGATCAGCACGGTGATCGACATGCGAATGAGCGCGTGGTCGCGGCCTCGGTCTCGCGCGCTTTGCCGGCGATCCGGCGCAGCGTCTGCGTATGGACGCCGAGATCCTGGAACTCCCCCAGGCATTTCTGCAGGCGCCGCATGGCGCGGATGGCCGCCGCCGTCCCGCCTTCCGGATGCAGATCCCGGAAGAACTCCAGGCTGTAGCGAAGCTTCTCGCAGTCCTTGCGCAGCTCGTGCAGCGCGTCGTTGTCGGCCTTCTCATCGATCCGGCGTCCGTTGCGCAGGATCTTGCAGTAGCGCTGCCAGGAGTTCGGGATGGGCCTGTCGACGCCGCGTCCGGATCCGGTCCTCGACCGAACCGAGCAGCGTCGCCATGTCCTCGGGCAGCAGACCCGGATAGTCGGTGAGGTTTTCGATCTGGACATCGAGGCCGCGCCGGTGTCCGGTCAAGACGGCGATCCAGCGCATCTCGCCGCGCAAATCCGCCGCCTCTCGGCGTGGCAGAACGCCCTTGATCTCGCCCAGCAGGGTGCGCATACGGCGGATGGCGACACGGAGCTGGTGGAGATACTCCATGTCGGCATCGTCCCGGATGCCCGGCTCGTTCGCGGTCATCGAGGCGAGCAGGGTGGCGAGCAGGTCGCGCACGCCTTCGGACGCGCTGTCGCCCGGGCGGAGCCGCGCGCGGTAATGCGCCGGCGCCCTGGCCGACGGCCGCCAGGGCCTCGGCCGCTTGCGGGACACACTCCGGCGCGACCGCCTAAGGCCGCCGAGCGCCGCCATGACATCACCGTGGGCACGCTCGCACCCGGCGGAAACGATCACCCGCAATCTCGTGTCGAGGCGGCCGCGTCCGCCGATCCGGCCGTCTTCGAGCTCCAGGCGAACGACCGTCTTGCCCCTGCGGTCGCGGGTGCGATAGGTACGGCGCGTCCCATCGATGTCGGCGATCGGGCCGACCGCCTGCCCGTCCACGGCATCGCTCAGCGCCTCGCGCCGCCGCGATCGGCGGGAACCGCGCCCGCCGATCGCGGCGGCGCGGCCATCGGCATCGACTCGTGAACCCGTCCGGTCGCCAGGGAACACAGGATCAAGGCCGGCGGCCCGGCCTCATCGGAAAATTCCAGCGCGTACCCCGCCGCGGCGAGCCGGGAATCGGCGCTGTCCAGAAGCAACCGCCGCACCCGGAGGGAGGCGCCGCCATCCAGGCGACACCCGCCGCCGAGTCCGGCGGTCAGGACGCCGATGTCGAAGTCCTGGTCGACGACGAAGCTCGCCGTGGCCACGGTCATTCACCGGCCCCCTTCCGGCATTCGTCCGATCAGCCCGGCAGCCTGGGCTTCGGTTCCCGCAGAGCGCTGTTGTGCGCCGGACGCCGTTCATCGAACGACCTGTTCGCACTCGACCGACCCGCGACACGATAGTCGGATCGCGCGGGTCCGGCGACGCCGATTCGCGTTCGTTCGGCGCAACCGGGTGAGCGGTACGGCGGGCCAGGGCGGGCACATGGCGGCCGTCCCGCCGGTGCGCCGCGGCGCCGGCCGGATCGAGGTCCTGCTCGTTACGTCGATCGGACCGGGCAAACGGACCCCTGCGAGGCGGCGCGTCGAAAAAGGCCCGAGGCGGATCGCCTACGGCCGCTCCTCATAGGACGGCCGTAGATTGCGGATCATGTCGACCAGGGCGTCGATGGTGGCGTCGAGGAAGATCTCGCCCTGCGCGGCGCTGGCAAAATGGGGGGCGCCGAAGATGGAGGCGTGGTTGGTGGCGGGGTTCGGGCGCCGGCGGTAGGTGCGCGACGGCTCGACCGGGGCGACGAGGTCCCAGCCGACCAGCGGGGTGTAGACGCCCTCGATCCGGTCCATCTTGACCAGTTCGGGGCGGGTGGCGAGCTGGAAGGAGGTCTCGAACTCGCCGCCGTGGCCCATGCCGCCGATTTCGGATTTGCGGAGCGCGTGAATCGCCGCGGCGCCGGGCTCCCAATAGCTCACGGCGGTGACCCGGAAGTCGTGGTCCTTGTCGAAATCGTCGATTAGGCGGCGGGCGACGGCGTCGTTCGAGGTGCCGTTGGGGCGGTTGCCGTTAAGGATCAGAAGATCGGAAAAACCCTGCTTGATCAGCGCCGCGCCGACCTCGTAGACCAGCTCCTGGTAGGCCGGGATCGACAGCGAGATCGTACCTGGAAAGTGCTCGAAGGTCTTTGAGACCGCATAGGGGATGGCGGGCGCGACGACGGCGTCGATCCGCTCGGCCAACGCAACGGCCATGTAGTCAGCCTGGTGGGTGTCGGTATCGCACGGCATGTGAGGGCCGTGGGATTCCGTAGCGCCCGTCGGCAGGACGACCAGCTTTTCGGCCGCGATCGCCTCGCGGACCTCGTCGCAGGTCATGTGCGCGAGGCGGACTTCCATCGTTCAGGCCTGCCGCGCCTCGGCAAGCAGCGCGTGGATCATGGTGGGCGACATGGGCGATTCGCGGACCGGGGCGATGCCCAGCGGCGCAAATGCGTCTTCCAGCGCCGCGGCGACGACCTGGGCGACCGGGATGGTGCCGGCCTCGCCCACGCCCTTGACGCCCAGCGGATTGAGCGGCGAGGGCGTTTCCATGTGCAGGATTTCGGCATCGGGCACCTCGGTCGCGTAGGGCATCAGGAAATCCATGAAGTTCGCCGCCAGGGGCGTGCCGTTCTCGTCGAACGCGCAGCGCTCGTAGAACGCGCCGCCGATGCCCTGGCCGATGCCGCCCATCACCTGGCCCTCGACGATCATCGGGTTGATCATGTTGCCGCAGTCGTGGACGCAGACATAGCGCTTGATGTCCATCGCACATGTCTGGGGGTCGAACGCGACGATCGCCGCATGCACGCCGTAGGCCCAGGTCGCATGGGACGGGCTGAAATATTCTGTCGCCTCGATCCCCGGATGGCTTCCCTCGGCCAGGGGCGGACCGTCGTGCCTGGAGGCCGGCGCGAACTGGGTGGCGGCCTGGGAGGCCTCGTTGAAGGCATAGCGCAGCGGGTTCGACGCGGTGGCGATGGTTGCCAGAGCGACCGAGCGGTTGCCGCCGATGATCCAGGCGGCGCCGTCGCGGAGTTCTATGGAGGCCGGGCCGGTCTCCAGCATGTTGGCCGCGGCCTCGATGATCTGGCCGCGCGCGGCAACGGCGGCCTTGTGGATCGCGTTGCCGCTGACCACCGCCGCCCGGCTGGCAAACGTCGCCACCCCCCATTCGCAGGCCTTGGTGTCGCCCTCGACGAAGATCACGTCGGCCACCGCGCAGCCCACCTGGTCGGCGACGATCTGGGCGAACACGGTCTCGTGGCCCTGGCCCTGGCCGGTCAGCCCGGTGTTCACGTAGACCTTGCCGGTGATCGGATGGACCTTGACTCGGCCGCCCTCGTAAGGGCCGAGCCCGGTGCCCTCGACGTAGCAACCGAGCCCGAAGCCGAGATAACGGCCTTCCGCGCGGGCGGCCTGCTGCTCGGCGCGGAAGGCGGGCAGATCGAAGGCCTCGACGATCTTCTCCAACGCCTTGGCGTATTCGCCCGAATCGTAGTTCACCGCCAGCCCGTCGGCGAACAGCAGGCCCGCGCGCTCGTAAGGGAACTGGTCCGGACCGATGAAGTTGCGCCTGCGGATTTCGGCCCGATCGATGCCGAGTTCGTCGGCCAGTTGGTCCATCGCACGCTCGATGGCGAAGCAGGCCTGCGGCCGGCCGCAGCCGCGATAGGGCGTGACCTGGACGCAGGGCGTGTAAACCGCCTTGAACTCGATCCGGATGTCGGGGATGCGGTAGGGTCCGGCGATCGAAGTCGAGGCGACCTGGGCCACTGCGATGCCGTAGGGGATGAAGGCGCCGGTGTCGTGGATGAAGGAATCGCGCAGGCCCAGAACCGTGCCGTCGGTCATCGCGGCCAGCGAGATCTCGTGGATCTGCGCGCGCTCCTGGCTGGCGCCGATGAAGTTCTCGACCCGGTCCTCGATGTATTTGACCGGCCGGTCGAGCTGCATCGCGGCATAGGGCACGATGATCTCGTCGGGATGGAACATCATGATCTTCTGGCCGAAGCCGCCGCCGACATTGGGCGCGACCACCCGGATCCTGTCTTCGTCGATGCCGAACAAGGAGGCGAGCCCGCCGCGCACCGAGATCGTCGCCTGGGTCGAATCCCAGACAGTCAGCTCGCCGGAGACCCCATCCCAGCGCGCGGCAACGGCGCGGCACTCCATCGGGGCGGCGGTCGAGCGCTCCAGCCGGATTTTTAGGGTCGTGACATGCTCGGCCTTGGCGAACGCGTCATCAACGCTGCCCGATTCCTGGATGAAATGGGCCGCGACGTTGTTCGGAATGTCGTCATGGACCAGCGGCGCCCCGTCCGCGATCGCTGCCTCGAGGTCGAGTTCGACCGGCAGTTCCTCGTAATCGACTACGATCAGCCCGCAGGCGTCCTCGGCCGTGTAGCGGTCGACTGCGACCACCATGGCGATGCACTGACCGACATAGAAGACGTCATCGCGGGCCAGCGGGCGCTGGGTCTTGCCGCCGCCGGCGATGCAGGGATGGGGGATCAGCATCGGCAGCGCGATGTCGAGCGCGCCGAGGTCGTCGGCGGTATAGACCGCGACCACGTCCGGCAGCGCTTCGGCGGCCGAACTGTCGATCGATCTGATCCGCGCCCGGGCATGGGCGCTCCTGACGAAGGCCGCATGCAGGGCGCCGGGCAGCGCGATGTCGTCGATGAACGTGCCCTCGCCCTTGAGCAGCACCGGATCCGCATTGCGCTGGACCGGTTCGCCGAACTGCCGTGTCGACATCGATTCGCTTCCCTCAGCCCGCGCGGATCAGTTCGACGCCCCTGCGGAACGCCGCGACGATGTTCCTGTAGCCGGTGCAGCGGCACAGATTGCCGGCCAGCGCCTCGCGGATCGCCTCGTCGGAGAGATCCGGATCGGGCGTCTCCTCGAGATAGCTCAGGATTGCCATCACGAAGCCCGGCGTGCAGTAGCCACATTGCAGCGCGTGGCATTCCATGAAGGCCTGCTGCAGCGGGTGCAGGCGGCCGTCCGCGCCAGCCACATCTTCGATGGTCCGCAGTTCCGCGCCGTCGGCCTGGACCGCGAAGGTCAGGCAGGACCGGCCCGCCTTGCCGTCGATCATCACCGTGCAGCAGCCGCACACCCCGTGCTCGCAGCCGACATGGGTGCCCGTCAGCCCGAGTTCGTGGCGGATGAAATCGCTAAGCAGCATGCGCGGGCTGACCGATCGGGTGACGGTCTCGCCGTTGACGGTGATCGTGACGTCGAGCCTGGGATCGGACGAGGCTGCGGGGATCGGCGTCCTGAGAACGGTCTTCGCCATTGCGTCAGCCCCTCGCCCGTTGGATCGCGCGCGTGGCCGTGCGCCGCACCAGCGCCGCCAGAAGATCCTTGCGGTAGGCCTCGCTCGCCTGAAGGTCGCCCGGCGCGCTCACATATGGCTTGGCGGCCTCGCCCGCGGCGTCCAGCGCGGCCTCGTCGAGGCGCGCGCCGCGCAGCGCGTCCTCGGCCGCGGCGAGCCGGACCGGCCGGGAGCCGACGCCACAGCCCGCGAGCCGGGCCCCGGTGCAGTTGCCGCCCTCATCAAGCGCGATCAGCGCGCATACGCCGGCCAGCGCGTAGTCGCCGCGGCGCCTGGCGAACTCCTCGAAGGCATAACCGGTTGCCGGCGGCAGCACCGGAATCCGAACCTCGGTCAGCACTTCGGCCTGGGCGAGTGTGGTGGTCATGTGGAAGCTGAACAACCCCTCGGCGGCCACCGCCCGCTCGCCGTCCGGGCCGGTCGCGCGCACCGTCCCGCCGGTCGCAACCAGCAGGCAGGGCAGTTCGGCCGCGGAATCGGCATGCGCGATGGAGCCGCCGACCGTGCCCCGATTGCGGATCGCGATGTGGGCGACATTCGCCATGACCTCGGCGATCAGCGGGTTGGCCGCGTTGGCGCCGGCATGGGTCTCGAGCTCGCGATGCCGGGTCATCGCGCCGATGCGGATCGCGCCGTCCGCGACCGAGATGCCACGCAGGCCTGTCACCTTGCGCAAGTCGACCAGCCGGCCCGGCGTCGAAAGCCGGAAGTTCATGGTGGGGATCAGGCTCTGGCCGCCAGCGAGCGGCCGGGCCGTCGGCTCGGCTGCAAGCGCCGCGACCGCGTCCGCGACTGTCTCCGGAGCGAGATAGTCGAACAGCGCCGGCTTCATTCGGCGGCCTCGGCATCGCCGACGGATTCGGCCCACCAGCCGGCGTCCGGATCCTCCCAGCCCTCCGGCCAGTCCAGCCCGTCGCGGGCGCGCGCCCGGGCGACATAATCGCCGCGGTCGAACATCGCCAGCGCGCCGCGCCTGGCGCGGCAATGCGCGCGCAGGGCAAGAGTCGCCGCCTCGTCGACGCCGACCCGCGCGCCGTCGCGCACGACCGCAACGCCGTACTCCTCGCGCGCGGCATCGGCGGAGACCAAGCCGCACTGTACGTCATAGGCCACCAGCTTGGCCTCGCGACGCAGCGGGTCGCCCCAGCCGCCGCCGCCGGTCGTCCGGATGCGCACCACCGATCCGGCGGGCACGTCGATATTGTCGACCATGCCGGCAAGCTCCCGCACGCTGCCGTCGCCGTCCTCGATCGAAATGGCGTAGGTCGATCCCGGCCGGCCGCCGTTGACGCCGTAAGTGTTGACCAGCGCGCGGTCGGCATTGGACAGCAGCCGGCAGGACTCGAGCGCCCGGATCCGCTTGTCGTAGCCGCAGCCGCCGCGGCGCAGCCCCGCGCCGCCGGAATTTTCGGCGAGCCCGAGTTTTTCGACCATCACCGGATAGCGGGTCTCGGAGAACTCCGCCGGCAGGTTACGCGAGTTGGGCACGATATGGACCGCGTCCGAGCCGTCGGCCCACGGCCGGCCCGGCCCGCCGCCGCCCAGCACCTCGCGGAACAGGAAAAAGTCCTCGCCCGGCTTGCCGCCGTGCAGGCCCCAGATGCGGATGGTCTCGTGATCGGCCGGCATCCGCCCGCCGGTCGCCTTGGACAGGAGCGCCGCGAAAATGCCGAGCGAGCGCAGCAGGATGAAAAACCGCATACCGGTCGCCTTGCCGAATCGGGGCGTGATCAGCGTGCCCTTCTCGGGGAACTTGACGTCGATGACATCGAGCACGCCCTCGTTCATGTCGATCTCGGCGGCGCGCTCGGGCGAGCCGGCGAGCGAGCGCAGCACCGGGCCCATCCACTTGCGCACGAACTTGCCGTCGGAATAGTCGATCGCCCAGTTGATCGGGCCTTTGGCCTCGGGGCTGGTGCCGGTGAAATCGAGCAGGATCTTGTCGGCGGTCTTGGTCATCGTCACGCGCATGGCGTGGAGCTTCGGCGCATCGACGCCGTCGTTCTCGATGTAGTCCTCCCAGGCGTAGACTCCGTCCCGGATACGCGGCAGCAGCTCGCGCCTGATGGTTTCCGCGCAGGTGTCGATCATCGCATCGAAGGCGGCCTCCAGCGTGTCCGCGCCGTAGCGCTCGGCCAGGGCCGCCACACGGTCGGAGCCCAGTATCGCCGCGCCGATCTCGGCGTCGAGGTCGCCGCGCAGGTGCTCGGACAGCCGCGAGTTGCGCTCAATGATCTTGAAAGCGGCTTCGTTGACCACGCCGCGGTCGTAGAGCTTGATCGGCGGGATCACCAAGCCTTCGGTCCACATGTCCTCGGCGTGGACCGGCAGGCTACCCGGCACCGAGCCGCCGACATCGTCGTGATGGCCGAAGACCTGGGAGAAGCCGATCAGCCGGCCTTCGTAGAAGATCGGCAGCGTGCTGCACAGATCCGGGATATGGCCGATCCCGCCCGAGGAGTTGTAGGGATCGTTCCAGAAGAAGACATCGCCCGGGTGGATGTCGTCGGGTTCGAAATACTCGAACACCGGCTCGACCAGCGCCGAATAGGACCGTCCGGTGAGCTTGCGCCCCTTGGCGTCGAACAGCGCGACCCGGTAGTCGTGCTGGTCGCGGATCATCGGCGAGCGCGAGGTGCGCTCGACCGCCGCTTCGATCTCGAGCTCGGCCGAGCGGATGGTGCCGGTGATGACCTCGAGCTCGATCGGCCCCAGCGTTCGGGTCTTGCTCATCGAAGCGTCTCCAGGACGAGATTTCCGTAGCGGTCGGTGCGCGAGCGCCAAGTCGCCGGCACGGCGACGGTTGAGCCGTATTCCTCGACGATGGCGGGGCCGGCGACGGCCACGCCGGCGGCGAGATCCTCGCGCCGCCAGACGGCGCAGTCGATCCAGCCGGAACCCCGCCAATAGACCGGCCGCCGGGCGAAGGGCCGGGCCTCGCCGTTCTTCGCCTCCAGCGGGCGGATCTCCGGCCGGTGCACCCGGCCAGTAGCCTGGACGCGGAGGCTCACCACCTCGACATCCTGGCGGCCCTCATAGTGGAAGCCGAAAGTGCGCCGGTGCACGCCGTGAAATTCGCGCCACATCGCCGGCACGGCATCGGCGTCTTCGGGGATCGGCACCGGCACCTCGTGGCCCTCGCCGACATAGCGGAGGTCGGCGCTGCGGGCGAGAACGATCGCGTCGGCGGCGACCCCTTCGGCCATGATCTCGGCCCGGCCGGCGTCTTCGAGCGTCTGCCACAGCGCCTCGAGTTCGGCCGGATCGTGGCTCGACTGCTGGCGCACGCAGGTCCTGACGTAGTCGCGCTTGACGTCGGAGACATGCAGCCCGAAGGCCGACAGGTTGCCGGGGTTGGGCGGTATGACCGCGGTGGCGATACCCAGGAAATCAGAGACCTCGGCGGCGAACAGACCGCCCGCGCCGCCGAAGGCGACCATCGCGTAATCGCCGGGATCGAGCCCGCGGGTCGTCGTCACCCGGCGGATGCCGTGGACCTGGTTGACCGAGGCAATCTCGAGCACGCCGGCCGCGGCCTCCTCGGCGGCGATGCCGAGTGTCTCGCCCAGCCGCTCATAGGCCGCGCGCGCGGCCGCGGCGTCGAGCGCGAGCCCGCCGCCGATCAGCGCATCGGGCAGCCGGCCGAGCACCAGGCCGGCATCGGTCACCGTGGGCTCCGTGCCGCCACGGCGATAGCAGATCGGACCCGGATCAGCGCCCGCGCTCTGCGGGCCGACCTTGAGAGCGCCATAGGCGTCGATCCAGGCGAGCGAGCCGCCACCGGTGCCGACGGTCTCGATGTCGAGCATCGGGCATTTGACCGGATAGGTCTCGATCAGCGACGCGCTGGTAAGCTGCGGTGTCAGGTCCTGGACCAGCGAGACGTCGGTCGAGGTGCCGCCCACGTCCAAGGTCAGGATGTTCGCGTATTCGGCGAGCCTTGCCATGTGGGTCGCGCCCAGCACACCGCCGGCGGGGCCCGAGACCAGCATGGTGACCGGCTTCTCGCCGGCGGTCCGGCTGGTCACGATGCCGCCGTTCGACTGCATGATCAGGAATGGCGCCTCGCCCGAGCGCTCGGCGATGCGGCGTTCGGCATGGGCGAGGTAGGTCTTGCAATAGGGCTTGACCATCACGTCGATGAGGGTGGTCATCGCCCGCTCGTACTCGCGATACTCCGGCAGCACGACTGAGGACAGCGAGACATGGATGTCGGGATGGCGCCGGGCGATCAGCGCACCGGCGGCCTCCTCGTGGGCCGGGTTGGCGTAGGCGTGCAGCAGGCAGACCGCGAGCCGGCTGACACCGAGCGCGACCAGCTCGTCGACCGCCTCGATGACGCTGTCGGGATCGAGCGGGGTGTGCTCGCCGCCGTCATGGCGCAGCCGGCCGGTCGCCTCGCGCACCAGATGCAGCGGCGCCAGCCGGCGCGGCTTCACCCAGAAGAACGAGTTGCCGTATCCGTCGGGCACCGACTGGCGGGCGATCTCGATCATGTGGCGGAAGCCCGCCGTCACCAGGAGGCCCAGCCCCTCGAACTTGTGCTCCAGCACCGCGTTGGTCGCCGTCGTCGTGCCGTGCAGGATCTGGCTGATGTCGCCCGGCGCACCGGCTGCGGCGGACAGCACTTCGTCGATGCCGTTGAGCAGTCCGAGGCTCGGATCGGCAGGCGTGCTCGGGGTCTTGATGGCGTACTGGCTGCCGGTCGCCTCATCGAGCGCGATCACGTCGGTGAAGGTCCCGCCGGTGTCTATGGCGACGCGAAGCGGCATGGCTGTCGCGGTCCCTGAAGGCCTGTATCCGCTATGTGGACATGGAGCCCGAGCGGTTCTTTATGATATGGTGCTCCGCCGATCCGGTCAATTCTCCCACGCTGCTAACAGGTCCGTGGAGTCCATCACGAGGCCCATGTGGAGCGAGACCATCTTGAGGGCTGCCTCTTCCATCTCCTCGTTGGTGCCGCGTACCAGATCGCGGAGCACGACCACGCGGTAGTCGTGGTTGCTGGCATCGAAGGCGGCGTTCAAGACGCAGCAATCGGTGAACCCGCCGTTGAGCACGACCGTCCGCGCGCCGATGTTACGCAGAAGAAAGTCGAGGTCGGTCGGATAGAAGACCGACAGCCGCTTCTTGGTCTCTACGATGTGATCGCCGGGCTCGATGGCGGTCTCGAATTCGGTCCAGCGGCTGCCCTCGATCGCGTGCTCATCGGCGTTGGGGATGTCGCCGACATAGAGCGGAAAAACCAGCCGCCAAGCCGAACGGCCCCCATTGACGTCGTCGATGCCGCCCCTGCGCAGCACGGTCCGGACATGGATGACCGGCACGTCGAGGCGCCTGGCCTTGACGTGGAACCGGTCGATCGGGGCAACGATCTCCCTCGCGCGCGGGGCCGGGCAGGGGCAATCCGGCGTGTCGGCGAGGTGGCCCCGATGCATGTCGATCGAGACGATCGCGGTCTTCGCCCGATCGGCGAACTCCTCGAACCCATCCGGCAGGGTGCGTTTCTCGCCGTAGACGTAAGCTTGCATTGCCGGGCGCTCCTTCGCTGCGAACGGTCTGTGCCTCACGAGCCGCGCAAAGAGTAACAAAAGTGCGTCGGCGCCGCATCGGGATCTCGCTTGCGGGCGCAGATCGTTTGACCGATGGCGCGTCCGACACCATTCCCCGTGCGGCGGGGCGTTGTCAATTGAAACGCCGCAAGAGACGGCGGAGAGGCGCGTGACCGAAGCGATCGTCATCGACGCCGCCCGGCTCGGCGAGGGCGGCCGGCAGGCGTTTCCCGATTACGGATCTCGCCGGTATTTTCTGTGGAAGATCCCGGAGGCCGGCGATGACGGCTGAGCGCGCGCTCGATCCCCAGACCGCGCGCGTCCTGGCCGACCTCGAGGACCCCGGTGTCGCTCGCATCGCCGATATGACCCGGACGAGGCGCGCGCTCATATCGATGCGTTCGTCGCGAAATGGGGCCTCGATCCCAAGCCCGCGGTCGGCGGACCCGAAGATTTCGAGATTCCGGGCCCGGACGGTCGGGATCTCCCGGTCCGGCTCTACCGCCCCGCCGAGCCGGCAGGACCCGGCCGCCTGCCGCTGATCGTCTTCTTTCACGCCGGCGGCTACATCTTTGGCACTCTCGGCGCCCATGATAGCTTCTGCCGGCTGATGACGGCGGAGTCCGGCTGCATGATGCTCTCGGTCGGCTACCGCTTGGCGCCGGAGCACAGATTCCCGGCGGCCCACGGGACTGCTACGCCGCGACGCGCTGGCGATCGCGGTCTGCCAGCTTTCCCATGCGCGCGGCGATCGGCAACCAGCAACCAGTTCCTGTGGTATCCCGGCGGCGCCGGCGGCCCGGAGACCGAGTCCATGCGGACCCTGTCGGAGGGGTATTTCCTGACCGCGCGGCTGATGAAATGGTCAATGGGCCATTATCTGAACGACATGTCCGAACTGGAGGACCCGCTGATCGCGCCGATGCGTATGCGCGACGTTTCGATCCTGCCGCTGACCTGGCTTATGACCGCCGGATTCGACCCCCGGCGCGACGACAACGCGGCCTTCGTCCGGCGGCTCGAGGCGGCGGGCGTCCCGGCCCACTATCGGGTGATCGACTCGACCGTCCACGGATTCGTGTTCATGCCCGGCGGCGTCGATCTCGCGGTGTGGGGCGTGAAGGACTCCGCGGCCCATGCGTGGGCGGCTCTGGCGACCGGCCCGTGACGCGGCCGCCGGCCGGTCAGCGGCTTCTCAGTCGCCGCGTCGCATCCTCGTCGAGCCTGCCGTCCGCGCCCACCGCCACGCCGTAGAGCCGTGCGGCGGCCTCGCGCGAGACATAGCCGTCCGCGACATCGGCGAGCACGCGCCCAGCCGGCCGCTCGTGCGGATCGCCATACCCGCCGCCGCCGCTGCGTGCCAGCCGCAGCACCAAGCCGGGCTCGATCGCCCTGGTCTCCAGCACGCCCATCTCCTGCGATGTCCCATCGGGCAGGGTGATCGACGTCTCGGAGGCTTGCGGGCTGCCGCCGCCGAAAATCCCCCGGGCGGTTTCCGCCTGATTGGACGAGCGCACGGTCAGCGTGCACGGGCCGAGGAACTCGTATTCCCGATCGAAGCCAATCCCGCCGCGCTGCGTGCCCGCGCCGGCGCTGTCCGTCCACATGGCGAACTTCCTGACGCGGACGGGATATTCGGTCTCGACGATCTCGACGGGGGTTCCGGGAGCGAAATGATTCATCGCCAGCACCACCGAAGCGCCGTCGCCCTCGCTGGTGCCGCCGAGCGAGGTGATCAGGATCTCGTACTGGACGGTGGGCTTGCCGGCGCGGCCCATGGGATAGCCGACCGCGATGGCGCCGCTGCCGAGCCCGGAGGGCGCGACCGCCCGGGACGGGTTGAGCTTGCCCATCGCCGCGAGCACGACATTATAGGTCAGGTGCGCGGTGGGGAAGTAGTGGTTGACCGAGGCCGGGAACTGCGGGCTGATCAGCCGGCCCGGCGGGATGTGACACTCGATCGCATCGAAGGCGCCGGAGTTCATCGGAATGGTCGGGTCGGGGGCGGCAATCACCGCCTGCATGGAGACCGCCTGGGCGGTCGCCTGGGGCAGGTTCACCGGGCTGTAGGCCTGCGGGTCGGTCGCGCTGAAATCGAGCCGCAGGGTCCGGCCGGATTTGGTCGCGTGGACGTGAACGCGAACCCGGCGGGAAATGTCGACACCGTCATGATTGAGAAAGCCCTCGGCCTCGGCGGCGCCGTCGGGCCAGCCGGCGATCTCGGCGCGGACCCGGTCCGCTGTGCGCGCCATCAGGCTCGTCATGATCTCGCCGAAGGTTTCCGTGCCGAAGGTCTCGCACAGCGCGACGGCGCGCCGCGCCCAGCCGCGTTGCGCCGGCCTGGCCGCGCAGATCGCCCATCACCATGTCGGCGGATGATCGCCTCGACCTCGGGGTTGATGCCGTCGGCCGTCCACAGGCGGACCGGCGGCAGCAGCAGCCCGTCATGGAAGATCTCGGGCGCGGCCGCGCCCGAGGACCCCGGCACCAGGCCGCCGACATCGGCCTTGTGGGCGACGCTGACGCCGAAGGCGACGATTCTGCCGTCATGGAAGGCCGGCGTCGCGACCACGATATCCGGGACATGGCTGTTGCCAGCCTTGTAGGGGTCGTTGCAGACGAAGGTATCGCCCTCGCGCATGGAACCGGGCGGATAGCGCTCGAAGATGCTGCCGATCGATTTGCTGTAGAGCAGCGAGTGGTATTGCAGCCCGCCGCCAGCCATGATCACCCGCCCGTCGCCGTCGGTAAGGCCGGCGGTACCGTCCTGGGATTCGCGCAGGATCGGCGAATAGCCGCTGTGGAATAACGCATGCGCCATCGCCTCGGTGGTCTCGCGCAACCGGCCGAGCACGACCTCGGCGGTGATCGGATCGAGGCTCATGGGCTTTCCCCGCTATCGACAATCAGGTTTCCGTGGGCTTCGACCGTCGCGGTCTGGCCGGGCAGGACCAGCGTGGTGGCGTCGAACTGCTGGATCACCGCCGTGCCCGCAATCCGATAGCCGGCCATGAGCCGCGCTCGGTCGTAGATTCGCACCGGCACGAAGCGGCCCGAATCCAGATCGTAAAGCGCGCGCTCGTCGGTGAACGCGGCGGACGCATCGCCGCGCGCGGCCTCGATCCCGGGCAGCGCGAGCCTGGACACGGCGATCTCGGCGATCGCGCGGAAGGTAACCACCTCGGCGTCTTCGTCCGGTGCCGAGGCCCCGTAGACCTGCCGGTGGAGCCCATCAAAGCGCTCCTTGAGCGCCGCCTTCTCCGGGTCCGCCACCGGACGGCCGAGGCAGTCGACGGCAAGCTGATAGCTCTGATGCAGATAGCGCATGTCGATCTGGCGGCGCAGCCGAACGTCCTCGGCGGCGAACCCCTCCTCCCGCGCATCGGCCAGCGCGCGCGCCTCGAGCTCGCCGAACTCCGGCCTCCATGCGCTCGACCGGGAAGCCGCCCAGCAGCCCGACCGAGGATTTGACGTAGATGTGCCGCACGTCGGTTTGCAGCAGGCCCAACGTGCTGTTGAGCCCCGGCGCCGCCGAAGGCAATCAGCGAGAAGTTGCGCGGATCGGCGCCGCGGCGCTGGAAGACGAGGCGGAGATCGACCGCCATGTTGGTATTGACGATCCGGATGATCCCGGCCGCGGCCTGATCGATCTCGAGACCCAGAGGCCCGGCGACCTTATTTCGCGACCGCCGATCGCGCGAGGGCAAGGTCCATTGTCATCCGCCCGCCCAGCGCGCTGCCGGCGCCGGGCGCGCCCAGGATCAAATTCGCATCGGTGACCGTCGGCTCCTCCCCGCCGCGGCCGTAGCAGGCCGGGCCGGGCTCCGGCGCTGCGCGGCCCCACCTTCATCAGCCCGTCGCGGCTGATATAGGCGATCGTCCCGCCGCCGGCGCTGAGCGTGGCGACCGAGAGCATCGGCGTGCCGATATACTGGCCGGCGATGCGGCCGGAACTCGTCTCCTCGATCCTTCCCTCGACGATGACGCTGATATCGGTGCTGGTTCCGCCCATGTCGAAGGTCACGACATTCTCGCGCCCGACCAGCGCGCCGAGCGCGAGCCCGGAGACGGCGCCGGCGGCCGGCCCCGACAGCAAGGTCTGATTGGGAAACAGGCGCCGAGATTGATCCGCATCAGCCCGCCATGCGACTGCATCAGGAAGAGCTGCGGGATGTGGACGCCGGCCGCCGCGATCCGCTCGCCCAGCCGCAGGAGATTAGGTCTGGACCATCAACCCGGCATAGGCGTCGATCGCCGTGGTCGACAGGCGCGGATACTCGCGGATCGTCGGCAGGATCTCACAGGAGTAGAGAGACCCGCCATTCGGGCGCTTCCTCGGCGACGATCTCGGCGACTCGCCGCTCGTGGGCAGAATTCGTAAAGCTGAACGGGAAACAGACCGCGAGCGAGTCGATCCGCTGCGCCTTGAGCGCTGCGATCGCCGCGCGGATGCTCGCCTCGTCCAGCGGCGTGATCACCCGACCCTCGAACTCCAGGCGCTCGGTCGCCTCCGCGGTGCGGGACTGCGGCACCAGCAGCGTCGGCTTGCGGTAGAACGGGTCCAGCAGGTCGTCGGGGTCGGGCTGCGACCAGCCGCGCGCCTCGTAGACCGCCCGGAAGCCCTCGGTGATCATCAGCCCGGCGCGGGCGCCGGTCTCCTCAATCAAAGTGTTGGCGCCGACGGTCGTACCATGGACCAGGAAGCCGACATCGCCCGGCGCGATCCCCGATTCGAACAGCTCGCCCAGCGCGTCGATCACCGCAATGGAGGGATCCTCGGGCGCCGAGGGACCTTGGCCGCGCGGCGCTCGCCGGTTTCGGCGTTGAACGCGATCAGGTCGGTGAACGTCCCGCCGGTATCGACTCCCACCATCCACGACGCCATCGCGCGCTTTCCTTTCGCCACCGTCCGGCCGGGATACTATCATCCGGCCCCGGTGCGGCAATTGGACGCCATCCGAAAGGTCCCGCCGGGCCTCGATGACGCCACGACCGCGCTGCACGCGGGTTCTTCCCGGCGCTGCGGGGCATCCGCACCGGCTTGTGAGCGGCTGCGCGCGCCGATACAGTCCGGGCGAGTCACCGAACGAGGAGAGACCGGAAATGGCCGCTTCGACACCGCTGCTCAAGAGCGAGACCGCGCTCGGCCCGCTGGATTCGCGCTATGTCGATGTCGACGACATTCCCTGGAGGCCGACCCAGTGCGAGGGCGTGGAGATGAAGGTCCTGGTCGAGGATCCGGAGTCCGGTCTTCTGACCGCGCTGTTCAAATGGGCGCCGGGCGCGGTGCTGCCGATGCACGAACATATCGATCTCGAGCAGACCTTCGTGCTCGAGGGCAGCATTGTCGACGACGAGGGCGAGGTGACCGCGGGTAACTATGTCTGGCGCCCCGCGGGCAACCGGCACTACGCGACCGCGCCGAACGGCGCGCTGGTCCTGAGCATGTTCCTGAAGCCCAACAAGTTTCTCGAGGGCGACATCGCCGGCCAGGAGCTCAGGTAGCCGTCTCCGCCAGCGGCAACGGCAGCAGGCCGGCCGCTTGTCGCTATGGGAGCTGGGCCGCCGGGTTCCATCGCAGGACGCGGTCTTGCCGTGGGCGGCGACGCGATGGCGAAGGACATCGTCGACGGGCTGTGCGCCCATGTCGAGGCCGTCCGCGGCCGCGCCTGGGGCGATTTTGCAACCACCGGGATCCCGGGGCGGGATCCTGGTCGGATAAGCGGGAGGCGGACAGTGAGCGTGAAGGAAAAGACCGGGATTTCGGCGACGGCGCATGACACGCTGGCGCAGAAGAGCCGCGATGCGGACATCATCTCGGGTGGCCATCTCGTCGCCAAGGCACTCAGGAACGAGGGCGTGGATACGATCTTCACCCTCTGCGGCGGCCATATCATCGACATCTATGACGGTTGCGTCGACGAGGGCATCCGCATCGTCGATGTGCGCCACGAGCAGACCGCAGCCCACGCCGCCGACGGCTATGCCCGCCAGACCGGCAAGCTCGGCTGCGTGGTGACCACTGCGGGGCCCGGCTGCACCAACGCGGTCACCGGGGTCGCGACCGCGTTCCGCTCCGAAAGCCCGATCCTGCATATCGGCGGGCAAAGCTCGCTTACCCAGCACAGGCAGGGCTCGCTGCAGGACCTGCCCCATGTCGACATGATGACGCCGATCACCAAGTTCGCGTCGGGCGTCTTCTCGACCGAGCGGGTCGCCGACATGATCTCGATGGCCGCCCGGGAGTGCTTCAACGGCGCGTACGGACCGGCCTACCTGGAGATCCCCCGCGACATCCTCGATGCGGAGATCCCGCTGGAACGCGCGCGGATCCCCGAGCCCGGACACTACCGGGTCTCGACCAGGTCGATCGGCGATCCGGCCGACATCGAGCGGCTGGCCGACATCCTGGCCGCCTCCGAACGTCCGGCGGCGCTGTTCGGCCAGCAGGTCTGGGCGAGCGGCAGCCACGAGGCCGCAATCGCGTTCGCGCGCTCGCTCGACATCCCGGCCTACATGAACGGCGCCAGCCGCGGCATGCTGCCCGAGGGCGACCCACATCACTTCGACCGGACGCGTTCGGACGCCTTCAAGGACGCCGACGTCATCCTGATCGTCGGCACGCCGTTCGACTTCCGCATGGGCTACGGCCGGCGGATCTCCCACCGGGCCACGCTGGTACAGATCGATCAGAGCTACGCCACGGTGGGCAAGAACCGGGACATCTCGCTCGGGCTTGCGGGCGATCCGGGCGCGATCCTGGCCGCAGTTGCTCAGGCCGCGACGGACGAATCGACCGGGGGGCGCGCACGCGGCGGCTGGAATGGATGGAGCGGCTCCGCCAGATCGAGACGGCCAGGCTCGAAAAGCTGATGCCGATGTTCAAGAACGACGACAGCCCGATCCACCCTTACCGCCTAGCCTACGAGATCAACGAGTTCCTGGGCGAGGACACGATCTATATCGGCGACGGCGGGGACATCGTGACGATCTCCGCCCAGGCGGTGCGCCCGCGCAAGCCCGGCCAGTGGATGGACCCGGGCGCGCTCGGCTCGCTCGGCGTCGGCACCGGCTTCGCCATGGCGGCCGGGCTCGCCCATCCCGAGAAGGAGGTCATGTGCCTCTACGGCGACGGCTCCTTCGGTATGACCGCCTTCGACATGGAGACGGCCCAGCGGTTCGGCGCGCCCTACCTCGCCGTCATCGGCAACAACTCGGCGATGAACCAGATCCGCTACGGCCAGATCGCCAAGTACGGCGCCCAGCGCGGCGGGGTGGGCAACAAGCTCGGCGACGTCGCGTTCTCGCATTTCGGCACGATGATCGGCGGCTACGGCGAGGAGGTGCGCGAGGCTGCCGAGATCGGTCCGGCGCTGCGCCGTGCGCGGGAGGCCATCGCCAAGACCGGCAACTGCGCCGTCCTCAACGTCTGGGTCGACCCTAACGAGTACGCGCCGGGGACCAAAGCCCAGACCATGTACAAGTAGACGCCCGGGAGGTCCGATAGATGGAAGCCCTCAAGGGGATCAAGATCCTCGACTTCACCCACGTCCAGTCCGGGCCGACCTGCACGCAGCTTCTGGCTTGGTTCGGCGCCGACGTGATCAAGGTCGAACGGCCGGGTTCGGGCGATCCGACCCGCGGCCAGCTCGTCGATGTGCCCAGCGCCGACAGTCTCTACTTCACCATGCTCAACCACAACAAGCGCTCGATCACACTGAACACCAAGAACGAGACTGGCAGGGAGGTGCTGACGCGCCTCATCAAGGAATGCGACGTGATGGTCGAGAACTTCGCGCCGGGCGCGATGGAGCGCATGGGCTTCGGCTGGGAACAGGTTCAGAAGATCAATCCGCGCATGATCATGGCCTCGGTCAAGGGTTTCGGGCCCGGGCCCTACGAGGACTGCAAGGTCTATGAGAACGTCGCCCAATGCGCCGGCGGCGCGGCCTCGACCACCGGCTTCCCCGACAACGTGCCGATGGTCACCGGCGCCCAGATCGGCGACAGCGGCACCGGGCTGCATCTGGCGCTCGGCATCGTCACCGCGCTGTTCCACCGCGAGCGCTCGGGCAAGGGACAGCGGGTCCAGGCCGCGATGCAGGACGGCGTGATCAACCTCTGCCGGGTCAAGCTGCGCGACCAGCAGCGGCTGAAAGCCGGCCCGCTCACCGAGTACTCGCAGTATGGCGAGGGCATCCCCTTCAAGGACGCGACCCCGCGGGCCGCCAACGACTCTGGCGGCGGCCAGCCTGGCCGCATCCTCAAGTGCAAGGGCTGGGAGGACGACGACAACGCCTACACCTACTTCATCACCCAGGCGGCGGTGTGGCCGAAGATCTGCGATCTGATCAGCCGGCCGGGCTGGAAGGAAGACCCGGATTACGCCACGCCCGAGGCGCGGCTGCCACGGTTGAACGAGGTCTTCGGGGCGATCGAGGACTGGACCAGGACCAAGACGAAGTTCGAAGTCATGGAGATCTGCAACCCGCTCGACATCCCGGTCGGTCCGATCCTGTCGATGAAGGAGATCGCCGAGGAGCCGAGCCTGCGCGAGACCGGCACCATCGTCGAGGTCGATCACCCCGAGCGCGGTCCCTACATCTCGGTCGGCTGCCCGGTGAAGCTCTCCGACTCGCCCGCCGTCGTGGTCCGCTCGCCGCTCTTGGGTGAGCACACCGAGCAGATCCTGCGCGAGGTGCTCGGCTACCGGGGCGACGAGGTCGCCCAGATCTGGGACAGTGGCGCGCTTGGCGACAAGCCCTCTGCCCAGGCCGCGCAATAGCCGGGGCCGGCTATTCCGCCGTCAGCGCGGCGTCGATGTCGAGGTCGGGCTCCCAGAGCGGCGCGGTCAGACGGCGCCTGCCGTCGGCGGTCATCGGGGCGCCGGGCGCGTCCCGGTCCTTGCGGTCCCACAGCTTGCAGGTGACCGGCACGTGCTTCTGGTCCAGCGCCTCGCAGTAGTTGGTGTACTCGCAGATCACCGCCTCCTCTCCGCGGCCGAGCCGGACCTTCAGGAACCAGTCCGGATCGGCGAGGCTCTGGCGGGCGAAGCCGATGATGTCCGCCCTGCCGTCCGCGAGCAGCGCCTCGGCCTGGTCGAAGCCGTGGATGCCGCCGGTGACCACCACCGGGGTTGCGCACCCCGTCGCGCGCACCGCGTCGCGCACCGCCGCGGCGGCCGGCGCGTTGCGGCCGAACGGACCGGTCTCGTCCGAGACATATTGCGGCATGCACTCGTAGCCGCTGGGCCCGGTATAGGGATAGGCCGCCGCGCCGACCGCCGGTTGCAGCGCGTCCTCGAACCGGCCGCCGCGCGACAACGACAGGAAGTCGAAGCCGGCCCTGGCGAAGGCCGCGCCGAACCAGGCCGCGTCCCGGGCCGTGTTGCCGCCGTCCACGCAGTCCTCGGCAAGATAGCGGCAGCCCACCACATAGTCGGAGCCCACCGCCTCGCGCACCCTTCGGTAGACTTCGAGCGGCAGCCGGATGCGGTTCTCGCGGGGGCCGCCATAGCCGTCGTCCCGGTCGTTCAGCCGCGACAGGAACTGCGACATCGTATAGGCGTGGGCATAGTGGAGCTCGACCCCGTCGAAGCCGGCCGTGCGCGCGCGGTCCGCTGCGGCGGCGAACAGATCGGGCAGGACCGACGGCAGCCCGAGAATATGCGGCAGCGCCGTGTCGGTGACCCGCTCGCGGTAGCCCCGGCGCAACGAGTCCAGCTCGCGCGCATCGAGCACGGCCTCCAGCGCGTCGTCGTCGAGCCCCGCCAAGTGTTCGCGCACTTGCTCTTCGGACCAGTCCTCGGCGCCGAGCGCGGCGCGGTGGCGATCGGTGATCCGCAGGAACCGGCCGAAATAGCGTGCCGGGTCCGGCCGGCGGCGGATGGTCAGGAAGTCGATGAGCTGGATGTAGAGCCTGGTGTGGCCGCCCGAGGCCGCCCGCACGGTCTCGACCAGAGTCCGGAGCCCCGGCAGGAACCGGTCGTCGCCGATCCGGAGCAGCGGCCCGCTCGGGATGTCGCGGATGCCGGTGGCCTCGACGACGATCGCGCCGGGCCGGCCGCGGGCGAAGCGCTCGTACCAGCCGAGCACATCCGGCGTGACGTCGCCGTCCGCGGTCGCGCGCCAAGGCACCATCGCCGGCACCCAAGTGCGGCTTTCCAGCATCGAGGGCCCGACCGCGACCGGCTGAAACAGAAGGGCGGCGGCGGCCTCGGCGCGGCTCGGCCAGCGCCCCGGATCGGGAGACCACTTGATGCGCTGCGGCGGACGCCACATGGCAGGCCCTTTCGCTGCAGGGCTTGGGTTCTGGCGCCTTCGCCGGGCGACCACATCGGTGCGTCCGGATCGCGGGGCGTCGGGTTAGTCCCAGGCCCGTGAACCGCCCTCTACGACGGCCATTCCTCTTCCAACTGCGCCTGAAGCAACGCAGCGAGGTAATCTTCTATGCCCGTGAAATCGAGGTGACCCTCTTGCCAGGCACGATCCGCCTTGTTCATGGCGGTTTCGTATCCATCGCGATTGTCCCTGATCCGCTCCAGCACAATTCGTCTCGTTGTCAGCGAGTTTCCAATTCTCACGTTGACGTGTCGGCAACGCGAAAACGTTCTACGGTCCTGCGCGCGGACTCCTTTGTAATCCTGTAATCCGGGATCCTTTCGGCGCGTTGCCGTACACAAAACTTGCTTTCTGTTCCTGAAGCTGGGCGTCGGTCAACGTGACCGTCTTGGCGCGATCAATCAGCGCCTGCAATTCTCACCATTCAGGAGCGCGCTTTAGAGCGACCTCGCATTCAGCCACTTGAAGCATCCTCCGACAGAAACAGAATATGGGAAATTTCTTAGCAAGAAACATCCACGCTATCCAGGTTTTTGCGAGGCTGCGCTCCCCGAGCGTCAACGAGCGGCGCCCGAGGGTACCGCATCTCGACGATGAATCCGTGCCTACCGGATCGCCCTCGGCAGGGTGGTGACGATCCCGGGGAAGACGGCCATGAGCACCATGTCCAGGAGCGTCAGGAACACGAACGGCCAGGAGGCGTTGAAGATCTCGCCCATCGGCACGTCCTGGACGGTATGGAGCTATCCGGCGGAGCCATCCGGCGCCGATCGACCGGCCAGATGCCGTACCGGCCGCGCGGCGCGTGGCTGGGTGCGATGCCTGGGCGCGATTGCCAAACCGCTTTGCTTGTGCTGGTCTTGTGTCGGGCCAGGATAAGACGATGTCGGATATCGACGCATTGCTGTTCGCCAACGAAGCGTTTTATCGCGCGTTCGCCGACCGCGACGCCGCGGCGATGGACGCGATCTGGAGCGACCGCGAGCCGATCGTGTGCATGCATCCGGGCTGGGATCTCCTCACCGGCCGCGAAGAGGTGATGCAAAGCTGGGCGGCGATCATCGGCAATCCCAACTCGCCCGACATCGAGTGCCATGCCGCCGTCGCCCATGCCAAGGCCGAGCTCGGCGTGGTCATCTGCTACGAGGAGCTCGACGGCCAGTTCCTGCTGGCGACCAACATGTTCGTCCGCGATGGCCGGCTGTGGAAGATGATCCACCATCAGTCCGGCCCGACCCAGGGCCGCCCGCCGCCCGAGGACGAGACCCGCGACCCCGAGCGCTGGAACTGAGGCGCAGGCGTTAAGCCCGGGGAGTTCCGCCGCCGGCGGGCTTGCGTCGCAGGGCGCCGATGTGGTCGCCTGTGCCGAGAGGCCGAATTTCGGGGAGACGGAGATGGCGACCAAGGACGGATCGAAGGTCATCGCGATCGAGGAGCACTATTTCGACGCCGAACTGCCGGATCTGTTTACCGGACGGGATTTGCGCACGCCGCCGCCGATCCGCGAGCGGCTGAGCGATCTGGGCGCACTGCGCCTGAAGGATATGGACGAGGCCGGCATCGATCTGCAAATCCTTTCGCACGGCGCGCCGTCGCTGCAGAAGCTCGATGCCGAGACCGGGATCCGCATGGCGCGCGTCGTCAACGACCGGCTGCATGAGGCGGTGACCGCCAATTCCGAGCGGTTCCAGGGCTTCGCCGCGCTGCCGACGGCCGATCCGGCCGCGTCCGCCGCCGAGCTCGAGCGCTGCGTGGACAGGCTCGGCTTCAAGGGGGCGATGGTCCACGGGTTGACCGGCGGCACGGAGTTTCTCGACGAGAAGCGCTTCTGGCCGATCTTCGAGCGGGCCGCTTCACTCGACGTGCCGCTCTACATCCACCCCGCGATCCCGCACGAGGACGTGATCCAAGCCTATTACAAGGACTATATCGAGGAGTTCCCGGGCCTGTTGACCGCGGCCTGGGGGTTTACCGTCGAGACCGCGACCGCAGGCATCAGGATCGTCCTGAGCGGGGTGCTCGACGCATACCCCAACCTCAAGATCATCCTGGGACATCTGGGCGAGGGGCTGCCGTTCCTGCTGGTCCGCATCGACGAGGCGCTGTCGCGGACCGATTCCCGGCTCGCTTCCTTCCGCGACGCCTTCTGCGAGCATTTCTGGATCACCACCAGCGGCAATTTTTCCAACACCGCGCTCCTGTGCAGCGTGATGGAGATGGGCGCAGACCGGATCATCTTCTCGGTCGACTACCCGTTTGCCTCCAACGCCGCGGGCACGGTGTGGATGGAGACGATCCCGCTATCGGACGAGGACCGCGAAAAAATTCTTCACGGCAACGCCGAGCGACTGTTGAAGCTGTAGCGGCGCCCGGCGGTCAGAACCGGGCGGTCAGAGAGCGCGCGCTCCGAGGCTCATCGCGCTCGGTGGTCGCCCTGGCGCTCTGCGGACGCTTGCCGGCGGGCGCGGAGGCTCGCCGACTTGAGTTGGCCGCAGGCGGCCATGATGTCGCGACCGCGCGGAGTGCGCACGGGGGCGGCGAGCCCGGCGTGGCGGAGGATCCCGGCGAAGCGCGCGATCGCCGTATCGGAAGAGCATTCGTAGGGCGCCCCCGGCCAGGGGTTGAACGGGATCAGATTCACCTTCGACGGAATCCCCTTGAGCAGCCTCGCCAGGGCCCGCGCATCGGCCGGCGAATCGTTCACGCCATCGAGCATCGCGTACTCGAACGTGATCCGGCGCGCGTTGCGGGAACCGGGGTAGTCGCGGCAGGCTTTGAGGAGCTCGGCGATGGGGTAGCGTCTGTTCAGCGGCACCAGCGCGTCGCGCACCGCGTCGTCCACCGCATGCAGAGAAATCGCCAGCCGGACGCCGAGATCGCGCCCGACATCGGCGATCCTCGGCGCCACGCCGGCGGTCGACAGGGTGATCCGCCGCCGGCTGATCGCGATGCCTTCCTCGTCCAACATGATGCGCACCGCCTTGGCGACATTGTCGTAGTTGTAGAGCGGCTCGCCCATCCCCATCAGCACGATGTTGGACAAGAGCCGTCCGCCGTCCGGGCTCGGCCACTCGCCGCAGGCGTCCCGCGCCAGCATGAGCTGGCCGACGATCTCGGCCGCGCTCAAATTGCGCGCCAAGGGCTGGGTGCCGGTGTGGCAGAACGAGCAGTTCAGCGTGCAGCCGACCTGGGAGGAAACGCACAGCGCGCCGCGGTCCTCCTCGGGGATGAAGACGGTCTCGGCCTCTTTACCGTCATCGAAGCCGATCAGCCATTTCCGGGACCGGTCCGCCGAAATCTGCTCGCGCACCACCGCCGGGCGCGAGATTGTGAACATCTCGCCCAGCCGCGCGCGCAGCGGCTTGGCGAGCGTCGTCATCTCATCGAACGCGGTGGCGCCGCGGTGGTAGATCCAGTGCCAGACCTGCTTGGCGCGAAGCGCCGGCAGCGCCATTTCGGCCAGGGTCCGGGCGAGCTCGTCCCGGCTCAGGCCGAGCAGGTCGCGCCGCCCGTCGCCGGCCGGGACCGCGCCCATCTCAGGACGTGGGCACGTTGCACGCCCGGCTCGCCACGCGGTAGGCCGCGGTGAAGCCGCTGAGCGTATAGGTGTCGGTGGTCAGCGTGTTGCGGCTCGAGCGGCCGCGGATCACCATGCGCCGGCCCCGGATCAGGGCGCGGACCAGATTGCGGTCGGACGCGGCGCTCTCGACCCAGGCGTTGCCGCCATCGGTAAACATCGAGAATTTCTTGCCGTCGATGTCGATGGCGACCGTGCTGTCGGCCTTGTAGGAATAGCCGGCGGTGACGCTCACCTCGTCGCGCACCTTCCGGGCGGGGCGGTGCGCGACCTGGATATAGACCTCGCCGCGCCGCTTGTACTTTCCGCGGCTGCTCTCGGGCACGCCGTGGACGAAGCAGGTCCGATCCATGCCCCGGCCGGTCTCGAAGGCGGCCCAGATGTCGGAGCCGCCGATCCGCTTGGGCTCGGCCAGTGCTGTGCCCGCGGCCAGCGCCGTGCCGGCAGCCAATGCGGCGCCGGCGAGGACCGAGACCGTCGATGCTGATGTTCGCAACATGTCGGTAAGGCGACCTCCGGATTGGTTCGACGGGACTCGGGCGCTTGGGGTCCGGCCGGTCAGGACCCGACGCGCGCCACCGGACAATCCGCGAACCGCCGGACCGAAATCGACTGGTCATACATCACAACTGCGCCGACCGCAGCAAGGTTTAGCGACAACCGGGCCGGAATGCGAACGATGCGATTGCAACGCGCGATCAGACCTTCGGAAGCGCTGCCGCGCTCCATCCCCAGCATGCAGGCCGCGCGCCGGAGAACCCGGCGGAAATTGCGAAAAGCGCGGCGGACCGGTCCCGGCGGTGTGTGCGCCATCGGGCGGCGTCCTCAGTTGACGTTGGCCGCCTCGCCCAAGGTCGGGCCGATCTCGCGGTTGATCACCAAATCGGCGATTTCGTCGAGGTCGGTCGGCTCGCGGTTGAGGATCACAAGCCGTGCGCCGTTCTCCTTGGCCAGCACCGGAAAGCCGGCGGCAGGGTAGACCACCAACGAGGAGCCGATGGCGAGCATCAGGTCGCAGGCGAGCGCCTCCCGGCTGGCGCGGGTCATCTCGCTATCGGGCATCGCTTGGCCGAAGGAGATCGTCGCCGCCTTCACATGCCCGCCGCAGAAAGTGCAGGACGGCGGCTTCTCGTCTGCCGCGAAGGCGGCCTTGATCGGGCCGAGTTCGTAGCGGGTCCGGCAGGTCAGGCACCGCGCGTAGGTGCCGTTGCCGTGCAGTTCGATCACTTGCTCGGGCGGGACGCCGGAGTCCTGGTGCAGATTGTCGATGTTCTGGGTGATCACGCTGGTCACTTTGCCGGTACGCACCAGCCTCGCGACCGCACGGTGGCCGCGGTTGGGCTCTGCGCCGTCGATGTCGCGGTCGACGACGAACTTCCGCCGCCAAGCCGCGCGCCGCGCGGTCTCGGAGGCGACGAACTCCTCGAAGTAGATCGGCGTGGTCTTGGACCAGATCCCGGTCGGGCTGCGGAAATCAGGGATGCCGGATTCTGTGGAGATTCCCGCGCCGGTGAACGCTACCGCCCGCGCGGCGCCCTCGATCAGGTCGCGCAGCCGCTCGATGTCGCGGCGGGCGTCGTCCATCCGCGCCGTCCTATCCCGCGGCGAACTGGTCGAAGGCGGCCAGCGCCTCGCCGCCATAGACCGCCGCCGGGCCGCCGCCCATCTCGATCGCCACGCCGACGGTCTCCGCGACCTCCTCGCGGCTCGCGCCCAGCTTGTGGGCGGCGCGTGCGTGGTAGACGATGCAGCCCTCGCAATGGGTGGCGATCGCGATCGACAGCGCCATCAGCTCCTTGGTCTTGGTATCGAGCGCCCCGGCCGACGAAGCCGCCTCCATCAGGCCGCGGAAGGCCCGCATCGGCTCGGCGGCCGCCTTGAACAGAGTGCCCGCCCGGGCGTCGACCTCGCCGGCCATTGCCTTGTAGTCCTTGCTCACCGTTTCCTCCCGTCGCATGCATGTTTCGGTCGAGCGATTTCAGCCCGCACGGTGCGGCTGCTCGCTGACAGGACACCGCCAGTGAAGCACAACTCGCTGAAACCGCTCAATTCAATCCGGATCAGACACTGAGTTCGGCACGATCCCGAAAATGCTCCAGCGCCTCGGGGTTGGCCAGCGCCTCGATGTTGCGCACCTCGTCGCCGTGAACCACCGAACGCACAGCGAGCTCGACGATCTTGCCCGACTTGGTGCGCGGGATGTCGGGGACCGCGATCACGCGGGCCGGCACATGGCGCGGGCTGGCGCCGGTGCGGATGCGCTCGCGGATGCGCCCGATCAGATCCTCGTCGAGCGTCCGCCCGGCCACGAGCCGGACGAACAGCACCACCCGCACGTCGCCCTGCCAGTCCTGGCCGATCGCGAGCCCTTCCTCCACCTCGTCCATCTGCTCGACCCGGCGGTAGATCTCCGCCGTGCCGATACGCACCCCGCCGGGGTTGAGCACCGCATCGGAGCGGCCGTAGATCACCATGCCGCCGCGCTCGGTCACCTCGGCATAATCGCCGTGGCACCACACCCCGGGGAACCGCTGAAAGTAGGCGCTGCGGTAGCGGCCGCCATCGGCGTCGTTCCAGAACATTATCGGCATCGCTGGAAATGGCGCGGCGCAGACCAGCTCGCCTTTCTGTCCGCGGACGGGCTCGCCGTCATCGTCGAAGACCGCCACGTCCATGCCGAGACCGAATGCCTGGATCTCGCCGCTCCAGACCGGCGCCGTCGGGTTGCCGAGGACGAAGCACGAGACGATGTCCGTCCCGCCCGAGATCGACGATAGGCAGAGGTCGGACTTCACCGCGCGGTAGACCCATTCGAAGCTTTCGGGCGCCAGCGGCGAGCCGGTCGACATCATCGTCCGGAGCGGCGCCAACGCGTGGCTCCCGGCCGGCACCAAGCCGGATTTCTTGACCGCATCGATGTACTTGGCCGAGGCGCCGAAATGGGTCATGCCGGTCTCGTCGGCGAAATCGAACAGCGCCTCGGGCCCCGGATGGAACGGCGCGCCGTCATAAAGCAGCGCCGTGGCGCTGGCGGCCAGTGTCGAGACCAGCCAGTTCCACATCATCCAGCCCAAGGTGGTCGCGTAGAACAGCCGGTCGTCTGGCTTCACGTCGGCGTGCAGCACATGCTCCTTCAGGTGCTGCAGGAGCGTGCCGCCGGCGCTGTGGACGATGCATTTGGGACTCCCCGTCGTCCCCGAGGAGTAGAGGATGTAAAGCGGATGGGCGAACGGCAGTTGGCGGAACGGGATGGTGCGCCCGGCATAGGGCGCGATCGCATCGTCCAGCAGCTTGGCGGCGGCGAGCCCGGCGATGTCCGGCGCGTCGGTAAGATAGGGGACCACGATCACGTCGGTGACCGAGGGCAGGCTTTCCAGCGCCTCGGCGACCCGCTCGAGCGAGCCGATCGGCTCACCGTTATAGGTATAGCCGTCGGCGGCGATCAGCAGCCTGGGCTCGATCTGGCCGAATCGGTCGATCATGCCGGCCACCCCGAAATCGGGTGAGCAGGAGGACCAGATGGCCCCCAGGCTCGATGCTGCCAGCATGGCCGCGACCGCCTCGGGGATATTGGGCAGGAACCCCGCGACCCGGTCGCCGGCGCGAACGCCTGCCTCCTCGAACGCCTGGGCAAGACGGGAGACAAGGCGGTAGAGCTCGGCGTGGCTCAGGGTGCGACGCACCCGATCCTCGCCGCGGAACATGATCGCCGGGCCGTCGTCCCGCCGGCGCAGCAGGTTTTCGGCGAAGTTGAGCCGCGCATCGGGAAACCAGCGTGCGCCCGGCATGCGCTCGCCGTCGGCGAGCACGGTCTCGCCGCGGGACTCGGCGATCACCCCGCAGAAGTCCCAGACCGAACGCCAGAATTCGTCGCGGTTTGCGACCGACCAGCGGTGCAGCGCCGGGTAGTCCGCCGCCTCGACCCCCAGCTCATCCTCCAGATAGCGGCGGTAGCGGGTGATGTTCGCCCCGGCGATCCGTTCGGGCGAGGGCGTCCACAGCGGCTCGGTCAAAACGGTCCCCTTGCACCAGCCACCCTATCTCGCGCAGCCCCGCGCGAGCGTCAAGCCCCGCTGGCTATTTGGCCCTCAGTCGCACCGCGCGGGAGGCGAGCTTCGGAAAATACTTCTTGCGCCAGACTAGCCAGCGCTGGGCGAGCGGGGCGATCGTGACTTCCTCGCGCCCTGCGGCAATGGCCCGGACGATGCGGCGGGCGACTGTCATCGGGTCCATGCCGGCGGCCATCGCCGGGTCCATGCGGCCGTAGGCGCTGCCGTCGGCCCGGAGCGCATTGATCGAGACATCGGTGCGGACCGAGCTGAGCACGATCAGGCTGACGCCGATTGCGTTCCGGTGCTCCTCCGCGCGGAGCGCGTCGAACAGGCCGTGCAGCGCCTTCTTGGCGGCGTTGTAGCCCGACCGGTAGGGCGAGGAGTACAGCGCGGCGATCGAGGAGATTACGACGATCCGCCCGCCGCCGGCCTCTTCCATTCCCGGCAGGACCGCGCGGGTGAGCGCGAGCGGGCCGAAGACATTGACCTTGAACAGCGCGCGGGTGACGTCGGGCGCGGCGTCGCGGACCAAAGCCCGCTGGGTGAGGCCGGCGTTGTTGACCAGTACGTCGGCGCTGCCCCAGTGTGCGCGCACGGCCGCAACAGCGTGTTCGATCGAAGCGGGAACGGCGAGGTCGACGGGCGCGACCAGTGCCTCCGCCCCGTGCGCGCTCAGGTCTGCGGCGACCCTTTCAAGCGCCGCGGTACGGCGCGCCGAGATCGCCAGCCGCGCGCCGCCCTCGGCGAAAGCGTGCGCCAGAGCCTCGCCGAGGCCGCCCGATGCGCCGGTGATCCAGACCCGTCTTCCGCGCAACGCGTCTTCCGTCATCGTCCGCCCTTTCGCCGGCGCCGCCCGGCCGTCATGTTAGGGCAGGCGCGGCCGCTATGCCGCGCCGCGCGGGCGGCGAGCACGGGCGTCTTCCAGGTCTTCGGTATGGCGCCCGCCGGTCCGATCGTGGCGCTCCTGTTTCAGGTTCGCCCGGACGCCCGGTCTCTGGACGTGGATCGGCGCGGTCGTGATCCTCGGCGCCTCGGCCCATCAGATACGAGGCGAGGGACGGATGTGGGGCGCACCGGATTGAGCAAGGCCGGATTGAGCAAGGCCGGATTGAGCAAGGCGCTGGCCGGCCTGTCGGGCAACGCCCAGGGCGCGTGCTGGATCGTCCTCGGCTCGACGTTCTTCGCGTTGAACGACGGCGTCGTCAAGACGCTGGGCCAAGCGTTCGATCCGGTCCAGATGGCGTTGTTCCGCTACCTCATCGGCCTCCTGATCCTGACCCCCTGGCTGATCAAGGCCGGTCGCGCGGCTTGGCAGTCCGAGCGCGTCGGCCTGCACCTGATCCGGGCGGTGGTCGCCGGCGTCGGCCAGGCGGCGGTCTATTATTCGGTGATCCATCTCTATCTCGCCGATGCTACCGCCGCGGCCTTCACCCGGCCGCTGTTCCTGACGCTGCTGGCCGTCGTCATGCTGGGCGAGTTCGTCGGCTGGCGCCGCTGGGGCGCGACCGCCTTCGGCTTCCTGGGCGTCCTGGTCATGGTCCGCCCGGGCGCGACGCCGTTCGATATCGCCTGGGTGGTGGCGCTCGCCGCAGCGGCGCTGTTTGCGCTGGCGCTCGTCTTCATCCGCCGGCTGTCGAGCACCGAGCCGGTGATCCGCATCCTGTTCTACTACCACGTCTTCGGGATCGCGCTGTTCGTCGGCCCGGCGATCTGGGTGTGGAAGACCCCCGATCCGGCGGGCCTCGGCCTTCTGATCCTGATCGGCGTGCTGACGGCCATCGCGATGGCTTGTTTCGTCAAGGCTTTCAGCGTCGGCGAGGCCTCGGTGGTCGGCCCGCTCGAATATATCCGCCTTATCTATGCAACCCTGATCGGCGCTTTCCTGTTCGCCGAGACTCCCTCGCCGTGGACGATCGCGGGCGCGCTGATGATCGTCGGCGGCGCGCTCTACGCCGCCCGCGGCGCTAGCCGGCGACCCGATCGATGAGCCGCGCCAAGTCGATGTCACGCTGGCTCAGCCCGCCGGCGTCGTGAGTCGACAGCGTGATCTCGACCCGGTCGTAGACGTTGAACCATTCGGGGTGGTGGTCGGCCCGCTCAGCCAGCAGCGCAACCCGGCTCATGAAACCGAACGCCGCGTTGAAATCGTCGAACTGGAACTTTTTAACGATCGCGTCGCGCCCCTCGGCCTCGTTCCACCCAGAGAGCGCCGCCAGCGCGGCCTCGCGCGCATCCGCGTCAAGCTTTCCGACCATGCACCGATCCTCCTGTGACCGCGCCAGGGTGCCTTCGCTTGGCCATGCGATCAAGCCGCGCTATGACGGCGCATGGCGCTCCGATACACCGAAGCCCCGAGTTTGGCCGATATTGAGGAGTGTGCGGCGCAGGCGTTCCGGATCCTTCCGGAACGCCTGCGCCGGCTCGCCCGCGACGTGGTCTTCCGGGTCGCCGATTTTCCCGACGCCGAGACCGAAGAGGAGATGGGGCTGGACAGCCCGTTCGACATCCTGGGGCTCTATTGCGGCATCCCGATCGGCGAGAAGGCGAGCGGCCACACCCCGCAGGACATCGACATGGTTTTCCTCTATCGCCGCCCGATCCTCGACTACTGGTGCGAGACCGGCGAGGACCTGATGCATCTGATCCGCCACGTCCTGATCCACGAGATCGGCCACCATTTCGGCCTGTCGGACCGCGACATGGAGCGGATCGAAAACGCCGACTGAGCCAGCTCGCGCGAAGGGCCTCGCGGCTCCGGTCTTTCCGCGCGTTCGGCCCGGGCTGGAATTGCAGCCGGCCGCGCCGGGAAACGACCGCCTTGCCAAGCGCGCGCGAAGCGGCAAAGCTCAGGCTCGCCCCGGCGCCGCGCCCGATCATTGCAGGATGCGCTCCATGCCCGACAACCGGCGACTCCGAACCGTCTACGTCTCCCACCCCGGCAGCGGCTTGGCGCGGTCCAACTTTCCGCTGGTGTGCGAGGTCGAGGGCTCGAAGATCGTAAGGTCCCTGCCCTTCTATATCCCTGATGACGTCCGGCTCTACGAGATCAAGACATCGCGCGGGACCTTTGCCAGGTCGCGCAAGGAAGTGCAGATGCCGCTGGCGTTCGCCGCCAGGCAGCGCGTCCATTCCGACACGCGGGTGCGCTATCCGCTGCTGCGCGACGACTGGAGACCGGACAACCCGAACACCGGGCAGCGCGGCCGGTCAGGCTATTCCCGGATCGGCTGGGACCAGGCGCTCGACATCATCGTCTCCCAGCTCGAGCGGATCCGCGAGAAATACGGCTCGATGGAGCCGGTGCTGGTGCAGGCCGACGGCCACGGCCAGAGCGGCTATCTGCAGTCGCTTCATTTCTGGGGGCATTACCTGTTCGATATGATCCGCGAGCGCCTGGGCTGGGGGTGGTGGACCCAGCAGGTGCGCAACCCGGACAGTTGGGAGGGCTATTACTGGGGCGCCAAGCACGTCTGGGGCTTCGATCACACCTTGGGCGAGCCTTACCAGGACGCGGTCTGGGACGATGTCCTGGAGCACGCCGAGATGGTGATCTTCTCGGGCAACGACCCGGAGGCGACAGGGTTCGGCATGTCGGGCTCCGTCGCGCTCGATATGCCCAAGTGGCTGAAACGCGCTGGTATCAAGATTATCGCCATCTCGCCCGACCTCAACCATGCCGCGGCGATCCACGCCGACAAGTGGATCCCGATCAAGCCGAACTCCGATGCCGCGCTCTACCTTGCGGTAGCGCACACCTGGATCGTCGAGGACGCCTACGACAAGGACTATGTCCGGACCCACACCGTCGGCTTCGGGGAGTTCAGGCGTCACGTCCTGGGCGAGGACGACGGGGTGGCCAAGACGCCGTCCTGGGCGGAGCCGATCACCGGCGTGCCGCCGCACACGATCCGTGCGCTCGCCCGCGAATGGGCGGCCAGGAAGACCACGCTTTCGGTCTATTTCGGCGGCCCGAAGATCCGCGGGACCCTGTCGCACCTGGCCACGCGGACCGAGGCCTACGTGCTGGCGATGCAGGGCATCGGCCGTCCGGGCCGGCAGTTCCTGCGGACCGGGGCGCCGTCCTTCTACAAGAAGTCGCTGGCGCAGGTGCCGCGCTATCCGGACATCGACATGCGCGGCCTCGCGCTCAACCCGATGATCGAGTACGCGATCGGCAAGGGGCCGAAATCGCCGGTGTTCGTCCCGCGCACGCTCGCGGCCGAGGCGATCCAGAACTCGCCGATCTCCTGGCGCAGCACCACCGCGGCCCTCGCCAGGACCGAAGACCAGTTCAGCAGCTACCGCTATCCGCCGAACGACGGCCATCCGGGGATCCGGATGGTGTGGAACGAGAACGGCAGCCAGCCCGGAAGCTGGGGCCATGGCTGGAACTGGCTGGAGGCGCTGCGCAACCCGCGCGTAGACTTCGTGCTGGCCGTTCACCCGTGGATCGAGAACGACATCCCGTTTTCCGACCTGATCCTGCCGGCCCAGACCAACTACGAGCACGAAGACCTAGTGGTGGTCCAGCGCAGTGACGTACTCGGCCTGTTCTATCAGGAACGGGCCGTCGAGCCGATCGGAGAGTCGCGCAGCGACTACGAGATCCACCGCATGATCGGCCAGCGACTGGGCCTCGACGGCGCGTTCCCGCCGGCCGGCGACTGGCTGAAGGCGGCCTACGAGGAGACCTTTGCCGCGACCGATCTCGGCATCGACTGGCCGGCGTTCAAGGAACGCAAGTTCGTAGTCTACGACTGCCCGACATGGGACGAATGGGTCGACATCAAGAAGGATCACGGCTTCGGGCCCAACGACGGCGGGCTCCACTGGTACTGGAGGTCCGCCGGCGGATTGGACACCGAATCGGGCAAGATCGAGTTCGTCTCCCGGCGGATCGCCGAGCGCGACCCGGACAATACCGAACGGCCGCCGGTCGCCAAATGGACGCCGCACCCGGAGCTGGCAGGGACCGCCCGGTCGCACGACTATCCCTTGAGCGTAATGTCGAATCACCCGCGGTTCCGGTTCCATGTCCAGGGCGACGACATCGCGTGGATCCGTGAGATCGCCAAGGTCCGCGGCGCCGACGGCAATATGTACGAGCCCTGCTGGATCCATCCCGACGACGCCGCGGCCAGGAACATCGGGGACGGCGACATCGTCATGGTGCATAACCAGCGCGGCGCGGTTCTGACCGGTGCGGTCGTCACCGAGCGCATCGTGCCCGGCGCGGTCTCGATCGATCATGGCGCCAAGATCGATCTCGCGCTGCTCAACAACACGCAGATCGACCGCGGTGGCTGCATCAACCTGATCGCGCCGACGCCGCAGGAGAAGTACGGCGCCGGGGCCGAGATCGCGATACCGGAAATGAACGTGAGTGGCTTCCTGGTCGAGGTGGTCAAGATTGATCCGTCCGACATCGTCGCCGGCGGCGGGTCGGGCGTGCCGGCGGCGGGGGGCTGATAACGATGGCCGAAACGAGCTTCCTGATCGACGTGGACAAATGCACCGGCTGCAGGCTGTGCGTGATCGCCTGCAAGGACGAGCATGTCGGCAGCGAATACGCGCCCTGGACCCGGCCGCAGCCGGAGACCGGGCAGTTCTGGATCGACATCCAGGCGCTGGAGCGCGGCGCCGCGCCCCGACTGCGGATGAGCTTCCTGCCGCTTTTGTGCCAGCATTGCCGCAATGCGCCCTGTATCAAGGCGTGCCCGGAGGGCGCGATCAAGACCCGGCCGGACGGGCTGGTGTGGATCGATCCGGCGGCCTGCACCAAGTGCGGGCTGTGCCGGGACGCCTGCCCCTATGACGTCATCTACATGAACGAGGATCTCGGCATCGCGCAGAAATGCACCGGCTGCGCCCACCGCGTGGACGCCGGTGACCTGCCGCGCTGCGCCGAGGTCTGCCCGCACGAGGCGATCGTCTTCGGCGCGGGCGCGGCCGATCCGGATGCCGAAACCTACCGCCCCGAGTACATGGCCGAGCCGCGGGTCGCCTGGCGCGGCCTGCCCAAGCCGTGGATCGCCGGCGCCGTGATCGACGCCGGGGCGGACGAGGTGATCGCCGGCGCCTCGATCACCGCGACCGATCTCTTCGAGGACGCCTCGGCCACCGTCCACACCGACGCCTTCGGCGATTTCTGGTTGAAGGACATGAAGCCGGACCGCAAATACCGGGTCGAGATCCGGATGGACGGCTACCGCGACGTACAGGCCATCGTGACCACTGACGGCGACCAGGATCTCGGCACCGTCGCGCTGAAACGCCCGACCTGAGGCGCCGGTCTCTCTAACTCCGGCCCACCAGAGCGTGGACGCGCTCGCGCAGCGCCGGCAGCAACTCGGCGTCGAACCACGGATTCTTCTTCTGCCAAGCCGTGGTGCGCCAGCTCGGATGTGGCGTCGGCAGGTAGGCAGGCAGATAGTCGCGCCAGCCAGCCACCGTCTCGGTGAGCGTCGGCTTGTTGCGCTTGCCGAGGTAATAGGCTTGGGCGTACCGGCCGACGAGCAGCGTCAGGCCGATCTCGCCCAGCGCGCCGAGCAGCCTGGCATGCCACAGCGGCGCGCATTCCGGCCGGGGCGGCTTGTCGCCGCCGCGCGGCAGGACGCCCGGATAGCAGAACCCCATCGGGACGATGGCGACCCTGCTCGGGTCGTAGAACGTATCGCGGTCGAGCCGCAACCAGCCGCGCAGCCGCTTGCCGCTTGCATCGTCCCACGGGATGCCGCTTGCGTGCACCCGGGCGCCCGGCGCCTGGCCGATGATCAGGAGCCGGGCGCTGCCGGCCAGCCGCACCACCGGCCTCGGGCCCAGCGGCAATTCGGATTCGCAGACGCGGCAGGCCCGGACTTCCTCGATGAACGTCTTCAGCATGACCGCCACTGCGCCCGCTCCCTGTGTCCGTCTTTGTCCATTGGTGTCCGTGACAGTCTATGTGGGATCGGGTTTAGCCCAGGCAATCAGGCAGTTGGGCAATCCTGCGGCCGGTCGCCGGCGCCTTGACCCGGCGACCCTCGATTACCAGTTCGGAAGTGTTAGGGAACGGCGATTGGATCGGAAAAGTCGGTATGTCGACCCTCGCTCGCCTGCGTGAGGATATCGATGCCATCATGGAGCGCGACCCCGCGGCGCGCTCGCGCGTCGAGGTCGTGCTGTGCTATCCGGGATTCCACGCCCGGCTATTCCACATGCTGGCCAACGCCGCCTGGCGCCGGCGGATGCACTTGATCGGCCGGTTCGTCTCTCATGCCGGAAGGGTGCTGACCGGCATCGAGATTCATCCGGGCGCCAAGCTCGGGCGCCGATTGTTCATCGATCACGGCATGGGCTGTGTGATCGGCGAGACCGCCGATGTCGGAGATGACGTGACGCTCTATCACGGGGTGACCCTGGGCGGCGTCTCGCTGGAACAGGAGAAGCGCCATCCGACGCTCGGCGATGGGGTGATCGTTGGCTCGGGCGCCCAGGTGCTGGGTCCGATCGCCGTCGGTAAGGACGCGCGCATCGGCGCCAACGCCGTCGTGCTCAAGGACGTGCCGGACGGCGTGACCATGGTCGGCATCCCGGCCAGGCAGGTGCTGCCGCGCGAGCGCGGCGAGGCGAAGCCCGACTTCCGCGCCTACGGCACCACCGAGGGCGAGATCGCCGACCCGACGCTCAAGGCGCTCGAAGCGCTTTCGGCCGAGATCGCGCGGCTGCGCGGCCGTGTGGAACACCTGGAAAACACGGAAGACGGGAGTGGCGAGCCGGGCGAGTCGCCGCCGCCCGACGACCGCCCGAGCCGAGCCGAACGGACGGAGGAGCGGCGATGACCGAGCGAGACCTGCGCGTCGGCGGGAACGACATCCGCGATGGCTTCAACGGCGCGGTCGGCAACACGCCGCTGATCCGGCTCGCCAAGGCCTCCGAGCGCACCGGCTGCGAGATCCTCGGCAAGGCCGAGTTCCTCAACCCCGGCGGCTCGGTCAAGGACCGGGCGGCCTTTTTCATCATCGAGGACGCGGAGTCGCGCGGCGCGCTCAAGCCCGGTGGGGCGATCGTCGAGGGCACCGCCGGCAACACCGGGATCGGGCTGGCGCTGGTCGCCAACGCGCGCGGCTACCGCACGGTGATCGTAATGCCGGAGACCCAGAGCGTCGAGAAGATCGAAATGCTGCGGCTGTGCGGCGCCGAGGTCCGGCTGGTGCCGGCCAGGCCCTATCGCGACCCGGGCAACTATGTCCGCGTCTCCGAACGGGTCGCCGCCGAACTTGCCGAGACCGAGCCCGAGGGGGTGATCTGGGCCAACCAATGGGACAACCCGGCCAACTGGCGCGGCCACTACGAGACCACCGGCCCGGAGATCTGGCGCCAGACCGGCGGCAAGGTCGACGGGTTCATCTGCGCGATCGGTACCGGCGGGACTCTCGCGGGCACCGCCAAGGCGCTGAAGGAGCGCAACAAGGATCTGGTCGTCGGGCTTGCCGACCCCGAAGGGGCGGCGATGTACAGCTACTTCAAGACCGGCGAACTCGCCTCGGAGGGCAGCTCGATCACCGAGGGGATCGGCCAGGGCCGCATCACCGGCAATGTCGCCGAGGTGTCGGTCGATGCGCCCTTCCGCATCCCCGACAGCGAAGCCCTGCCGGTGATCTTCCGTCTGCTCAAGGAAGAGGGGCTGTGCCTCGGCGGCTCCAGCGGGATCAACGTCGCCGGCGCCATCCGGCTCGCCGGGGAGCTCGGGCCCGGGCATACCATCGTCACGGTGCTGTGCGACGGCGGCCAGCGCTACGCCTCCAAACTCTTCAACCCGGAGTTCCTGCGCCAGCGGAACCTGCCGGCGCCGGACTGGCTCTAGTGGTTCGAATTTTCCGCCTCGAACCACCGGTTTTATGTTGATGGATCAACTTATCGAGACATTTGAATGCGTTATGGTCGCCAGATCATCATCGGCCGGGGGATCCAAATGTCTCGGTTGATCCACTAGCGCGGTGGCCGATGTCGGCGTCATCGGCGGGGTATGCACGGCCCATGCGCCGCAGCTCTGGACCCTGCCCGCCTCGGAGGACCCGGCGGTCGTCGCCCGGCTCAAAGTGCTCCTGGGCGATGTCGGCGAACGCCTGAAAGCGCTTCAGCCCGATATCGCGATCGTCATCGCCAACGACCACGCCCAGCAGTTCCTGTTGCACTGCACGACGAGCTTCGTCATCCATATCGGCAAGACCGCCGAGGGCGCCTTCGCCGGACGGGATTATGCCTATCCGGTGGCAGGCGAGGCGGCGCTCGCGCTGATCCGCCACGTGCAGCGCAACGGCTTCGATCCGGGCTTCACCAGCAACGCGGCGATCGACTACGCCTTCGGCATCCCGCTCGACTTCACCGGCATGGACGGCGTCCCGGTGATTCCGGTGTTCGTCAACGCCTATGTCCCGCCGCAGCCGGCGATGGAGCGCTGCTTCGCCTTCGGCCGGGCCTTGGCCGACGGCATCGAGGCGCTGGGCCTGCGCGCGGTCGTGGTGTGCAGCGGCGGTCTGTCGCACTACCCGGGCACCGGGCGCTACAAGGATCCGGGGCCCGATACCGAATTCGACCGGCACTTCATGGCGATGATGGAGCGCGGCGAGGTGCGTTACCTGCTGGCGCTGGATGAGCGCCGGCTCGACGAGACCGGCAACATCGAACTGCGCTGCTGGGCCGTGGCCGCAGGCATGATCGGCGACCGCGCGCCGGACCTCACCGATTTCGAGCCGACCTGGCACCACAACTACGGCACCATCGCCTGGACGTCTGCGGCGGCCGACGAAAAATTCCGTCCGCACTACCCGCCGATCCATCCCGACCGGGTGATCCTGTCGCAGACTCTGCACCGGCTGACCGCCGATACCGGGGAACGGGAGCGCTACCTGGCCGATCCCGCGCCGCCTATGCCGCCGGCGTCGCCGGGCTGAGCGGAGAGGAGCGCGCGGCGCTGGTCAGCCTCGACCAGCCGCGCATGATCGCGCTCGGTATGCACCCCTTTGTCTCGCACGCCTATCGCCGCGTGCTGGAGCGCGCCGGCATCCTCGCCCCGGACGCGCCGCAGGCTCAGGCCCGGCGCCGCAGCAGCACATAATACGCCCCGCCGCCGCCGTCGCGCGGCCGCGCGACGGCGAAGGCGAGGATGCGGGACCGAGTGGGCGACAGGTTTAGCCAGCGCGGCAGTTCCGTGCGCAGCGTGCCGGATGTTTGGCCGACCCTTCCTTTGCCGGTGATCACGATCACGCAGTGCAGCCGCTCGCCGGCCGAGCGGGCGATGAACCCCGAGACCGCCCGATGCGCCTCGTCCAGAGTCATGCCGTGCAGGTCGATCCGCGCCTCGGGGCGGAGCTGGCCGCGCTTCAAGCGGGTCACCGTGCGCGCGTCGACGCCGGCGGCGGCGCCGGCCTCGATCTGCGGCAGCGTCATTTCGGGCGGGCGCGGCGGCGACGGCGGCGCAGGCTTGGCCGGTGGCGGTGACGGTTCGGCGTCGGACTTCTCGCCGGGGCCCAGTCGGCGGACGTCCGACATCGCGCGCTCGAACAGGTCGCGATCGGCCGCGCTGGGGAGCCTGAGCCTACGGCTCATCGATCAGGATCACATGCAGCGCGCGGGGGCCGTGGACGCCGATCTGGACGATGCGCTCGATATCGCTGCTGCGCGACGGGCCAGTGATCAGCGTGACCGTCCGCGGCCAATCCGGGCGCGTGCGGCCGAGGGCGGCAAACGCGTCCTCGTAGGACCCGCAAATCGCCGCCGTCGCCAGCACGGCGACATGGATTTCCGGCAGGAAACAGGACCGCGCCGACAGTCCGGGACCGGAGCGGATCATCAAGGTGCCGGTCTCGGCGATCCCCGACACGGTTCCGGTCACTGCCACCGCGTCCCCGGGTCCGGGCACGCCGCGCCGCACGGAAAGACCGGCAGCCCGCCAGTCGCCGCCATCGAGCAGCGGATCTTCGCTGACCACCGCATCGAGCGGCAGACCGCACCCGGACAGATGCGCCGCGATGGCGCCGGCAACGCTGTGGCGGTCGGTCACGACCGCATGGCTCGCCCCGGCGGCCTCGAGGTTCTCCAGGAACCGCGCACGCAGCGTCGCCGGATCGCCCGCGGCGCGGGCGGGAATCGGACGGGTTATCGGCGCCGAGCGGGGCGTGCGGCCGGCGTTCGCCCGCCGGATTCGCTCCAGGACCTCTGCGCGGGCACCGGTCATCGCGGCTTGTTCCGCCGCCATTGAGCGAGGAATGGCCGGCCCGCCGGCGCCGGCATGTCGCGCCCGCCGGTCCAGCCGCCGGCCAACGGCACGCGGCGCAGCCGGCCGCGGCGTCCCGCGAGCGTGCGCAGGCCCACCGAGGCGAGCCCGATCAGCAGCCGGTAGAGCCCGGGCCTTGCGGCCGCAAAGGCCCAGGCGGCAAGGCCGAGCCGGTTGACCGCAGGAGAGATCCGGTTCTCGTGCGCGTCCTCGCGCCAGTGCCGCAGCAGCGCCGGCAGCGGGATGCGCACCGGGCAGACCTCCTGGCAGGCCCCACACAGCGAAGACGCTTCCGGCAGATGGTAGGCCGCCCTGTGGCCTTGCAGTGCCGGCGTCAGCACCGCGCCCACCGGCCCGGCATAGACCGAGCCATAGGCATGGCCGCCGACGGCGCCGTAGACCGGGCAGACGGTTTGGCACGCGCCGCAGCGGATGCAGCGCAGGATTTCGCGCTTGCGCCCGGCGAGCAGGTCGGTCCGCCCGTTGTCGATCAGGACCACATGGAAGGCGTCTGGCCCGTCGACATCGTCCGCGCGCCTGGCGCCGGTTGCGAAGGTGGTGTAGGCGGTGATCTCCTGGCCGGTGGCCGAGCGGGCCAGCACCCGGATCAGGCACAGCGCGTCCTCGATCTCGGCCAGCGCCTTTTCGATGCCGGTCACCACGATGTGGGTGCGCGGCAAGGCCTGGGCCAGATCGCCGTTGCCTTCATTGGTCACCACGACGACGCTGCCGGTCTCGGCAATCAGGAAATTGGCCCCGGTGATGCCGACATCGGCGCGTAGAAACGCCTCGCGCAGCCGCGCCCGCGCCTCGTCGGTGATCGCGCGCGCCTCCTCCAGTGGCCGGTCGGCGGGCAGATCGTCGTGGGAGTCCCGGAATGTCTCGGAGATCTGGCCGCGGGTCAGGTGGATCGCCGGCATCACGATGTGGCTCGGCGCCTCGTCGCGAAGCTGGAGGATGTATTCGCCGAGATCGGTCTCGACCACGTCGAACCCGGCCGCGATCAGCGCGTCGTTGAGCGAGATCTCCTCGGAGACCATCGACTTGCCCTTGGCAACGGTTCGGGCGCCGGCCTCGCGACAGAGTCTTGTCACCGTCGCCCGCGCCTCTTGCGCATCGCGGCACCAGTGGACATGGCCGCCGGCCTCGCGCACCTTGGCCTCGAACGCCTCCAACAGGGGAGCCAGCCGGTCGAGCGCGTCCTCGCGGATTTCGCGCGCCGCATCGCACAGCGCGTCGAACTCGGGCAGCCGGGCGAGCAGCGCGGGCCGCGAGGCCCTGGTGTCGCGCTGCAACCGCTCGAGCGCGCCGGCGAGGACGGCGTTCCCGCGCGCGGCCGCGGCGTTGCGCGGAAAGGCCGCCGGCGAAAGCTGGGCCACGCTCAGCGCCCCGCCGCTTCGCCGATGCCCGGGCCGTCGGCCATTCCGGCCAGCAATTCGGCGGCGTGGCGCACGGTCACCGACGAGCCCTTGCGGGCGAGCCGGCCGGCGAGGTGCAGGAGGCAGCCGAGGTCGCCGGCCAGAAGATGATCCGCCCCGGAGTTCTCGACCGCACGGATCTTGGCATCGGCCATCGCCTTGGAGACCGCCGGGTATTTGACGCAGAACGCGCCCCCGAAGCCGCAGCAGATTTCGGCCCCGTCCATCTCCACCAAGTCCAGCCCGGCGATTTCGCGCAACAGCGCCCGCGGCTGGTCGCGGATGCCGAGTTCGCGCAGCCCCGAGCAGGCGTCGTGATAGGCGACGCGCCCGGCAAGCGCCGCTCCGGTCGTCGGGCGCCAGCGCGCCACGTCGGCAAGGAATGCCATCAGCTCGTGGGTTTTCGCGGCCAACGCCCGGGCGCGCCCGGCCCAGCCGTAATCGTCGGCCAGCAGGCCGGGGTAGTGGCAGCGCAGGATCGATGCGCAGGAGCCCGAAGGCACGACGACGTGATCGAACCCTTCGAAGGCCGCAATCACATCTCTGGCGATGCCGGCCGTGCTCGTCCGGTCGCCCGAATTGTAGGCCGGCTGGCCGCAGCAGGTCTGGCGCGGCGGCGCCTCGACCGTGAAGCCGGCCCGCTCGATCAGCCGCACGGCGGCCCAGCCGATTTGGGGCCGGAACAGATCGACAATGCAGGTGACGAACAATCCGACGGTCGCGGTCATGACGGCCGCAGAATGTCGCGCCGCGGCGGGCGGCGCAACGGTCTATCGCGGGGAGCCGGCAGGCAGCGCGAAGAGCAGAAGCAGTGTTCGTTGCAGCGCCAGGAAATTGTCGTCCGAGACGACATAGATCAGCGTCTCGCCCGCCGAGCCGCGCCGTGCGGCAATGCCCTCGAAGTTCTCGTTGATGAAGGGCGTCTCGAGCGTCGCCAGGACCGTGCCGCGGATCGGCCGGTCGGGCACGATGTCATCCAGCGCGACCTTCTTGATCCGCGCGGCGACCCCGCCGATCCAGGAAAAGCGGCGCTCCAGCACCAGGAGCCCGCCGTCCGGCGCCGGCGCCGCGCCCGTCGGGCGGAACCGCCCGCCGACCGCGAACTGCGCCCGCGACCACGCCGGCGGCTTGCCGAGCCAGGCCCGCGCGGCGCCCGACATGGTTTCCTGCCCCTCGGCGATCGCCAGCAGCCGACCGTCGCCGAGCCGCGCCAGCGCCTCGATACCGGCGTTCACCGAAAGCCTCGACAGCCCGTTGGGCGAAACCAGCCGATGTCCGCGGACCGGATGTCCCGCGCTATCGAGTCCGAACTCCACCAGCCGATGCCGGCCCTCGAAGGCGACGACGATGCCGCGCGTCGAGCGGGCCAGCGCCTCGGAGTCGGTCAGCCGGCGGGTCGAGCGCCCCTGCAGGATCGTCAGCGGCCCGATCAAGGCCGGCCCGACCCGCGAAAGCCGGCCTTCGCGGTCATAACCGAGCCGCGCCCGAATCCAGTATCCGCGGTCGGTCAGCCCGAGCATCGCGGCCCCATCGTCCGAGATATCCAGCGCGGACAGCCCGCCGAAGCGCGGATCCTCGGATCGAAGCTCCAGCCCGCCGCGCCAGAAGAGCGCCTCCAGCCGGTCCACGCCCTCGGTCTCGGTGTGAAGCTCGACCTGCCGGAAGCCGAGGGAGATAGACGCGCCGGCAATCGCCTCGCCGGGCGCAACCATGACCGCCGTGGCGAGCAGCAGCCCGCGCCAGCCTGACCTCATTGCGCCGCCGCGACTGCGGCTTCGCGGGGGATCAGGGCGAAGTAGCGCCCGTTGGCGCGCATGCGCCCGGCGCGCGCCTCGGCGTCTGCGCCCGCGCCCCAGAACAAATCGGCGCGGACGACGCCGCGGATCGCCCCGCCGGTGTCCTGCGCGACGACCAGCCGACGCAGCGGCGGGTTGCCGGCCAGCGGATGGACGATATCGATCCACATCGGCAGGCCCAGCGGCAGGTGCCGCGGATCGACCGCGATGCTGCGGCCGGCGGTGAGCACGACGCCCTGGCTCCCGATCGGCCCCTCGCCCGGGACCACGCGGAAGAAAACGTAGGAGGCGTTCTCGGCCATCACGGCCGCGGCTTCCGCCGGGTTCGCCCGCAGCCAGGCCCGGATCGACTGGAGCGAGACATCTGCCAGTGCAAGCGCCCCGCGGCGGACCAGAACGCGGCCGATCGCGGTGTAGGGACGGCCGTTGGCCGCCGCATATCCGAGCCTCACCCGGGCGCCGTCGGGCAGCCGCAGGAGACCGGAGCCCTGGATGTGCAGGAAGAAGGCCCCGATCGGATCGTCGGTCCAGAAAAGCTCCAGCCCGCGGCCCTCGAGCGCACCAGCATCGATCTCCGCACGGCTGTAATAGGGCTCGAGCCTGCCGTCGACGACCCGCCCGGCCAGACGCTCATGGGACGAGTCGGGCCGAAAGTCGGCCAGCCGCACCGCGACCAGATCGCCGGGCCGGGCGTAGAGCGGCGCCGCGAACTCTGCGCCGCGGACCCGGGAACCGGCGAGCTCGGGCTCGTAATAGCCGGTAAACAGGCCCGCCGCGCCCTCCGGCCCGAGGACCCGGTGAGGGCGGAACCAAATCTCGAAATAGGACCGCGCGGCGGTGTGGTCGCCCCCGGGGATGGCCTCACCGGCGGCACAGGCCGCCCGCCAGGCCGCCTCCGCGCCGAACCGCGCACGGGCCGCGCGGCGCGCAGAGCAGCTCCGCCGGAGCGCCGTCAGGACCTCCGCGTGGCGGTCGTCCTGCCAGCCGGGAAGGCCGGAGAATGCGACGGGCTCCAGGCGCAGCCGGGCCGCATCGTCCTCGGCAAACGGCGCGCACGCCGCGGACAGGAGCAACAGCAACGCCGGCGCGAGCCGGCGCAGCCCACGTTTCGCAAGGCTGGCGCGGCTCAACTGTTGCTGCGGGTCTCGATCAGCTTCCAATTGGGATCTTGCGAGCGAGTGTTGCGCGAGAACGTCCAGATATCGGTCACGTCGGCGACATGGTTCGGATCGCCGTCGATCACGCCGCCCTCGGCATCCCGGATCACGTTGACCTGTTCGGAGACGAACTTCACGGCGACGATGGCGTTGCGCCCGCTCATCGACGCTTCCAGGATCTCGGCGGTCTTGATGCCGATCACCGTGGTCTCCAATGTCTCGGCGGCTTGCAGGCGGCTGGTGATGGCCTGCTGGAAGTTCTCGTACACCTCGTCGTTGAGCAGCGAGCGCAGCGTTCCGGTATCGCCGGTGGCGAACGCATGGACGATCAGCTCCAGCGCCGAGCGCGCGCCGGCGGCGAAATCGCCGGCATCGAACGACGGATCGGCCGCGCGGATCCGCTTGAGTCCGGCCGCGAGCGGGTCCAGCCCGGCAATTTCGACATCCTCGGCCGCGTCCTCATCCGCGTCCTCGACCCCCGTGCGGTCGGCCCCGCTACGGTCGGGCAGCTCGATCACGTTGCCCTCGGAATCGGAATCCATGCGCCTTTGTGTCATGTTGTCCGGCGGGCGCGGCTGATGCCCGGTCCGGCGGCCGAGTACGCTGCGCAGCCGGAGCACGAGGAACGCCGCGACCATCGCGAACAAGATGATGTCGAAAAACTGGAAGCCTTCGTTCATGATCGCGGCCCTTGGCGCACCGTCGCGGAGATGCCGCCCCGCGCACCGTACTCCCAGCCACGCACCCAATTAGACCCCGGGACCGTGGCCAGGACATTCAGCGGAAGTATGTAGATATGCCCAACGCAACCAAAGCGCAAGCGTGCCGATCCTGATCCTTCTCGCATTCATCGGCGTTCCGATCGTCGAGATCGCGATCCTGATCGAGGTCGGCGGCGCCATCGGGGTGTGGCTGACCCTGGGTCTGGTGATCGCGACCGCGGTATTCGGGACATGGATGCTGCGGCTGCAAGGCCTGTCGACCCTGGGCCGCGCCCAGGCGAGCCTGAACCGGGGACAGTTTCCCGCGCGCGAGGTCTTCGACGGGCTGTGCCTGGTCTTCGCCGGCGCGCTCTTGCTGACGCCGGGCTTCGTGACGGATGCCGTGGGGCTGGTGCTGCTGGCCCCGCCGGCGCGGGCCATGCTGCGCGAACGGGCGATGTCCTGGCTACGGGCCCACGGCCGGGTCGACATGTCCGGCTTGCACCGGCCCCCGGGCGGCGATCGGGGTCCTGGCGGGACGGTCATCGACGGCGAGTTCGAGGAGATCGATCCCGAACCGCCGAAGCCGGGCGAACAGGGATCTTCGCCATGGAGTCCGCCGAAGCAATGAGCTGAGCGATTTCAGCCGGTTGTGAGCGCTGGCCGTGTCCGGCAACCGGGGAGCCGCGGGCAGTCGTGCGAAGCGCGCTGCCGGATGCGGCGGCGAATCCGGTCACGGGCCATGACTCGCGAGGTCGAAGAACGCGGCATCCTCGACGCCGACGGTGCGAACGACGAGCGCCCGGTCGAGGAAGTCGTTGCGCTGCTCGCAGCTTGTCTCGGCGACCAGCAGGCAGCCGTGACAGGCCGCGCCTTGCAGTTGCCGTCCCTCCAAGGCGGAATCGGGCGCGTGTTCGGCGCATACAGGGTCGTTGGAGCATAACCGGGCGTCGTCGAGGGCGCGTGTCGAGGGCGCGGTGACGCTCCGTCGTCGCGGCGATATGATCGCGGGCAACGAGACGGCCGACGTAAGGGGGTGAGGCAGTGGCAGTCGACGGGCGTCGCGCCGCCGAGGGCGCTTACGGCCGGATGGGCCATTCCATCCCCAGGGTCGAAGACCTGCGGCTGCTGACCGGTAAAAGCGAATTCACCGACGACCTCGCCATTCCCGGCGCGCTGTACGCGGTGTTCGTGCGCTCGCCGCACGCCCATGCGCTGATTCGCGCGATCGATACGGCGGCCGCGCTGCGCCTCGGCGCGACGACCGTGTTCACCGGCGAAGACCTCGTCGCGGCCGGCGTCGAGCCGATTCTCAATCCAAACGACCCGCTCGGCGTCGGCTACCCGAGTTACGACAGCGGCCTGAAGAATCCGCCGTGGCGCGCCCTTGCGGTCGGCCGGGCTACGCCATCCCGGCGGTATGGCTCGATTTCAAGGGCTTCGTCACCAATACCGTGCCAATCAACGTCTATCGCGGTGTCGGGCGGTTCGAGGACCTCTATGTGCTGGAACGTCTTCTCGACCGCGCTGCGCTGCTGGTGGGCATCGACCGCGCGGAGATCCGCCGGCGGAATCTGGTGCCGCCATCGTCGATGCCGTGGACGACGCCGACCGGCTCGGTACTGGATTGCGGAGAGTTCCCCCGACTCCTGGACGCCGCACTGGGCCGCGCCGATTGGGTGGGTTTCCCGGCCCGGCGCGGCCGGCTCCGCGGCATCGGCGTCGCCTATGTGGTCGAAGGCGCGGGCGGCATGGCCGAGGAGTACGGCACGGTGGTCCTCGGCACCGGCGCGCAATCGCAGGGCCAGGGGCACGAAACGACCTTTGCGCAGCTCGCAGCCGAGGAGCTGGATCTTCCGTTCGAGTCGATCCGCGTCGTCTCGGGCGACACCGACATCGTGGCGGACGGGGTCGGCACCTTTGCTTCGTGCTCGATGATCAAGGCCAGCGGTGCGGCCGTCGAGGCGATAACCGCGTTGATCGAGAAGGGAAGGGCGCGGGCGGGCGACCGTCTCGAAGCCCCGCTCGAGGACATTAGCTTACCGGGGCGGGTCGTTCCGCGTCGTCGGCACCGACCGGAGCGTCTCGATCGCCGAGCTCGCCGGGGACTCGCCGCTAGCCGCGGACACGCATCACCGGAACGATCTCGTGGCCTAGCCGAACGGCTGCCATGTGTGCGAGGTCGAGATCGATCCCGAAACCGGCTGGGTGACGATTGTGCGCTATGTCGCGGTCGACGATGTGGGACGCGCGGTCAACCCCATGATCGTCGACGGCCAGACCATCGGCGCGGTGGCGCAGGGCTTGGGCCAGGCGATGCTCGAACGCTGCGTCTACGACCCCCGATCCGGCCAGATGTTGAGCGGCTCGTTCATGGACTATGCGCTGCCGCGCGCCCAAGACCTGCCGCAGTTCGAAACTTGGCTCGACGACGTGCCGACCGGGACCAACGCGCTCGGCGTCAAGGGTGCGGGCGAGGCCAGCGCGGTCGCCGCGCCGTGCGCGGCAATCGGTGCCGTGCTCGACGCGTTGGCCCCGCTCGGCGTCAATCATATGGACATGCCGGCCACGCCGGAGCAGATATGGGCGGCAATCCACGCGCGGCCGTGAGCGCCGACCCGCCCTGCCGGCCGACGATCCGTGCCGGGCGGCCGATGGTCTTTCGGGCCGGCGCGACCGACACCGGGTCCGATGCGTGCAACGAGGCGCCGCAGCGCCATGGTGGCTATGGCTATCTTCGCGATTTCGGGGGCCATCAGATCTTGGAAGGAACCGACGAAATCATGCGCGCGATCGTCGCCCGGCGCCTGTCGGCGGGGATTTGAGCCATGAACGAAACCCTCCGGCTCGACCGCCGGGGCGGCATCGGCCGCGTTCACCTCAATTCGCCGGGCACGTTCAACGCGCTGAGCAAAGAGATGTGCATCGCCTTCCGCCGGGCGCTGCTCGGCTGGGTCGGGGACGACGACGTGAAGGCGGTGGTGGTGACCAGCGAGGGCGACGGCGCGTTCTGCGCCGGCGGCGACATTCAGGCGCTCTACGCCGCCAAGCAGGCGGGCGATCCGAATATCAGCGACTTTTTCTGGCATGAATACCGGCTCAATCACGCGGTGCATTCTTTCCCTAAGCCCTATGTCGCGGTTGTCGACGGGATCGTGATGGGCGGCGGCGCCGGGGTCTCGGTCCACGGCTCGCACCGGATCGTGACCGAGCGCACGCTGTTCGCGATGCCCGAGACCGGCATCGGGCTGTTTCCCGATGTCGGCGCGACCGAATTTCTGCCGCGATGCCCGGGCGCGCTCGGCATGTATCTCGCGCTCACCGGCGCGCGGCTGAAGGCCGCCGATGCGATCCATGCCGGCATCGGCACCCATTTCGTCCCGTCCGGGAAAGTCGCAGACCTCGTTGACCGGCTTGCGGCCGCCGATCTCGGCGCCGGGACCCGGGCGATCGATGCGATCGTCGCCGGGGCCGCGGAGTCCCCCGGACCGGTGCAGATCCGCGAGCATGCGCGGGTGATCGATGCCTGCTTCGCCGCGCCCGACGTGCCGGCGATCATCGCGGCGCTGGAGGAAGCGGACGGCTATTTCGCGATCGAGACCGCCGAAGAGCTGCGCACCAAGTCGCCGACGAGCCTCCTGGTCACCCACCGCCAACTCGGCGAGGGCGCCGGGCTCGGCTGGGAGGAGATCGTGCGGCGAGAGTACCGCATAGCGTGCGCCTTCCTCGACGGCCACGACTTCTTCGAGGGTATTCGGGCCGCGGTCATCGACAAGGACCGTAAGCCGCGCTGGGACCCGGCGCGGCTCGACGACATCTCCGAGGCGGCCGTGGCGGCCTGTTTCGCCCCGCTGGAGCGCGAACTCGAATTCGACTGACAAGGGAAAGGGCTATGGCCGGGATCGGCTTCATCGGGCTCGGCAACATGGGCCGGCCCATGGCGCGCAATCTGGCCGCGGCGGGCCACGCGGTGCGCGGTTTCGACATCGTGGATGCGGCCCGCCACGCGGCGAAGGAGGGCGGCATCGCGATCGCGGACGACATCGCCGGCGCGCTCGACGGCGCACAGGCCGTGTTCACGATGCTGCCGGCCGGCGATGAGGTGCGTGCGGTCTACACGGCTTCCGGCGGTCTGATCGAGCGGGCCGGCCCGGACGTTCTGCTGGTCGACTGTTCGACCATCGACCTGGAGGCCTCGCGCGAAATCCACCGGGCGACGGCCGACGCAGGGTTCGCCCATCTCGATGCGCCGGTCTCCGGCGGCGTCGGCGGCGCCGCGGCGGGCACGCTCACCTTCATGGTGGGCGGCGCGGAGACCGCCTTTCTCAAGGCCAGGACCCTGATGGCCACGATGGGCCGCACCATCGTCCACGCCGGCGGGCCGGGCAACGGCCAGGCCGCGAAGATGTGCAACAACATGATCCTGGGCGTCTCGATGATCGCGGTCTCGGAAGCCTTCACGCTCGCCGAGCGCACCGGGCTCGACGCCCAGACCCTGTTCGACATCGTGTCCACCGCCTCGGGCCAGTGCTGGTCGCTCACCTCCTACTGCCCGGCGCCGGGGCCGGTGCCGTCCTCGCCGGCCAATCGCGGCTACGCCGCGGGGTTCACTGCCCGGATGATGCTGAAGGACCTGAAGCTCGCCCGCGCGGCGGCCGAGACCACGAGCACGGCCACCCCGCTCGGCGCCCATGCCGCCGCGCTCTACGAGCGCTATTGCGAGGCGGGCGAGGGCGCTGGCGACTTCTCCGGCATCATCCGGATGCTACGCGGTCTGTCGTCCGACGCCTCCGCCCCGCACCCCGCGGCCCCGGCGTGAGATCGCATCGCGCGCCTCTCACCGCGCCCCGGCGGTGGGCGGATTTGGCCAAGCGTCTCGTGAACATCGCGCTGGGCTTCTTCATTGTATCCACATTTTTTCCCGCTCGCCGAAGGGAGTTGCCGACCGCAGGTCAACGCCGCGGCGATCCGGTGACGCGGCCGAACACCCATCGACGGGCGCGGGTCGAGGGGCCGGGCGCGGTTGACTCGGTCCCAGGCCGCTTCGATAGTCCCGGCCGCATCGAATCACGCGCCCGGGCTGAGACATGGCGGAAACACAATCGTTTGGCGGCGGGCTCCGGCTCGCCGCCGATATTGGAGGCACTTTCACCGACATCGTGGCGTTCGATCCCGAAGGCGGCGGGCTCCGCCTCGGTAAGGCGCTGTCGACGCCGTCACATCTGGTCGAAGGAATCGCCGCCGGTGTGGCGCGTGCCGGCGTAACGTTCTCCGACGCGGCGCTTTTCCTGCACGGCTCGACGATCGCCATCAACACCATGCTGGAGCGCAAAGGCGCGCGCGCGGCGCTGGTGATCACCAAGGGGTTCCGCGATATCTACGAGATCGGCCGGGTCAACCGGCCGGACTCCTACAATTTGTTCTTCAAGAAGCACGTCCCGCTGATCGAGCGCGCGATGTGCTTCGAACTCGACGAACGAATGCTTGCCGAGGGCGAGGTGCTGACCCCGCTCGACGAGGACGAGGTCCACGCGCTCGCCGACCGCCTGGCCGGGCTCGGTGTCGAGGCGGTGGCGGTCCTGTTGCTGCACAGCTACCGCAACCCCGACCACGAGAAGCGGGTCAAGGCGATCTTCCGGGAGCGTCTGCCCGGGACGTTCGTCACCGCCTCCTACGAGTTGTCCCAGGAGTACCGCGAGTTCGAGCGCTGCTCGACGGTCGCGGCGAACGCCTATATCGGCCCGCAGGTCCGCGCCTATCTGGGCGAAATCGGCGATCGCCTGAGCGCCGAATCCTTTCCCGGTGCCTTCCTGGTGGTGCAGTCGACGGGCGGGCTATACGATGTCGTGCAGGCACGCGAGGACTGCGTGCACATGCTGGAGTCGGGGCCGGCCGCGGGCGTCATCGCCGGCCGGGCGCTGGCCCGCGCAATCGGGCTGGACAACGCGATCACCTTCGACATGGGCGGCACGACGGCGAAGTCGGGCGTCATCTACCATGGCGATGCGCTGACCACGGGCTCGGCGATGATCGGCGGCTACGAGCAGGGCCTGCCGGTCCAGATCGCGATGATGGACATCTTCGAGGTCGGCACCGGCGGCGGCTCGATCGCCCGGGTCGGGCCGCAGGGCGCGCTCCGAGTCGGCCCCGAAAGCGCCGGCGCGAGCCCGGGACCGGCGTGCTATGCGCTGGGCGGCGCGGCGCCCACGGTGACCGATGCGAACCTGATCCTCGGCCGCATCGCGCCCGACAAGTTTCTGGGCGGCGACATGTTGCTCGATCCGAGCGCCGCCGAACGCGCGATGCGCGACGCGGTTGCTCTCCCGCTCGGCATGGATGTCGTGGCCGCCGCCGCGGGCGTCCTGCAAATCGCCGCCACCGCGATGTCGTTCGCGGTCAAGGGCGTCTCCACCGAGCGCGGGCTCGATACCGGCGATTTCGCGCTCGTCGCCTTCGGCGGCGCGGGACCGCTGCACGCCAGTGCGGTCGCGCGCGAGCTCGGCATGGGCGAGATCGTCGTGCCGCCCGCGCCGGGACATTTTTCCGCCATCGGCATGATGCATGCCGATCTCCGATACGACTATGTTCGAACTTGGTTCGCCCGGCTCGTCGAGGCGCCGTTCGAGGAGATCGAGCGGCTCTACACCGAGATGGAGGAACATGGCCGCGCGGCGGTCTCCGCGACCGGCGCCGCGATCGAGGAGATCCTCGCCGGCCGGTCGGCCGACATGCGCTATGTCGGTCAGGAGCATGCCGTGACCGTCGATTTCCCGGCCGAGGTCTTCGCCGACGGCGACCGGGCGGCGATCAAGGCGCGGTTCGACGAAGTCCATGCGCTACGCTACGGCACGTCGGCGCCCGAGGAGCCGGCGGAGCTCGTCAGCCTGCGCGCGACGGTGGCCGGGATCCTGTCGAAGCCGCCGCCGGTCCGCGGCGCCGATCCGCTCGATGTGCCGACCGGACGGCGTCGGGTCTATTTTTCCGAGGCGGACGGGTTCGTCGACACCCCGGTCCATGCGCGGGCGGCGCTCGGCCCCGAGGCCCGCGTCGAGGGCCCGGCGATCATCGAAGAGCAGGCATCGACCACCCTGCTCCTGCCCGGCGATCTGATGCGTGTCGATGCGCACGGCAATCTGCGCATCGAGGTCGGGGGCCGAAGCACATGAGCGATCCCGCAACCGACATCGATCCGGTGGTCACCGAGCTGGTGCGCAACGGCGTCATCGCCATCACCGAGGAGATGAAGACCAACCTGATGCGCACCGCCTACAACATGATCATCTACGAGGCGCTGGACTTCACGGTCGGGCTGTTCACGGCCTCCGGCGAGACGGTCTCGATCGGGCTGGGGCTTCCGATGTTCATCCGCGGCATGGCCGAGACGGTGAAGGCGAAGCTGCGCCATTTCGGAGACGACATCCATCCCGGCGACATCCTGGTGACCAACGATGCCTACATCACCGGCAGCCACCTGAACCACGTCACCTTCAGCCTGCCGATCTTCGATGACGGCGTCCTGGTGGGCTTCGCCTGCTGCATGGCCCATTGGCCGGATATCGGCGGCGCGCTGGACGGGATGACCACTGACATCTACTCCGAAGGCATCCAGATTCCGATCGTCAAGTACCAGCGCGCGGGCGTTGTCAACCAGGATCTGCTGGACATTCTGCACATGAACGTCCGCCTGCCCGAGCGCGCGATGGGCGACCTGCGCGCCCAGCTCACCGCTGTCAAGTCGGGCGAGCGCCGGTTTCTGGAGCTGATCGGCCGCTATGGTCGCGCGCAGGTGCTGGGCGCGATCGCGGCGATCATGGACCAGTCCGAAGCGGCTGCGCGCGCACACACCGCAACCATCCCCGACGGCGTCTATGAGGCCGAATCGTACATGGACGATGACGGGGTCGACATCGACAAGCCGGTGCCGATCCGGGTCAAGGTGATCGTCGAAGGCGACCGCATGACCGTCGACCTGTCCGACGTTTCGGACCAAGTCAAGGGTTTCTACAACTCGGGCGTGACGACCGGCTATGCCTGTACGCAGGTGGCCTTCAAGTGCCTCACCTCGCCCACCGACTACCCCATCAACGACGGTTCGTTCCGCAATCTCGATACCGTCGTGCCGCTGGGCCGGATCGTCAGCGCCCGGAAACCCGCGCCGATGCGCTGGTGGATGACCTTTCCGATGACCATCGTCGATACCGTCTTCAAGGCGATGGCGCCCGCGATCCCGGATCGGACCGTCGCCGGCCATCACGCCGATCTGATCGTCGGCCTGTTCAGCGGCATCAACCCGCGAAGCTCCGAGTTCTATATCGGGTTCATCGGACCCACCGGCGGCGGCTGGGGCGCCAAGCGCGACGAGGACGGCAACAGCGCCACGATTTGCATGAACGACGGCGATACCCACAACAGCCCGGTCGAACAGCTCGAGGCAAAGTATCCGATCCTGTTCGAGGCACATGCCCTGCGCCCGGATTCCTGCGGCGCCGGGCGCCAGCGCGGCGGTCTCGGCATCGAGAATATCGTCCAGGCGCGGACAGACCTGGTGCTCAATACCCAGATCGATCGCGTGCAGTGCGCGCCCTGGGGGCTGGACGGCGGGCTCGCCGCCGCCGGCAACAGCGTCTCGCTGCGCCGCGAGGGCGTCTGGCGGGACGATTACAGCAACGCGAAGGTGCTTACCCAGCGCCTCGGGCCGGGCGATGCGTTCTCGTTCAGATCCGGCGGCGGCGGCGGGTTCGGCGCCCCTCTGGAACGGCCGATCGAGGCGGTCGCCAACGATGTTCGCCAGGGCTATGTCAGCCCGGGGGCGGCGCTTCGCGACTACGGTGTGGTGTGCGATCCGCAGACCCTTGCGGTCGACGCGGAGGCCTCGACGGAGATCCGCGAAGCCAAGGCGACGCGCACCGCCACCGGGCGCCCGTCCGGTTCCTGAGGCGCTATGCCGGCGGCGCGACCGACAGCCGGCCGGCGACCCCGTGGCGCTCGATCAGGCTGGCGACCAGCCCGCTCGCCTTCGCCTCCTCGACGAATGCGGCCAGGAACTTCGTGCTTGCCACATTGGCCCGACCGGTGCCGACGGCCTGCTGGACGGCGGTGAATTTTCCATCCAGGACGCGCGCGCCCGGCAATTCCCCGGCGGCGGTCGCCAAGGCCGGCCTGAGGCCCGCCAGCGCGTCAAGCTTCTCATCCTTGAACAACGCGAACGAGGCGGCGATCCCTTCGGCCCGCACCAGTTCGGCATGATGCAGGTTGCGCGTCAGGTACAGGTCATAGGCGCTGCGGCCGGAGACCGCGATCCGGATGCCGGGCCGGTCGACGTCTTCGACCATCTTCAACGGCGAGCCGGCGGGCGCCAGATAGGTCGCCTCGATCTCGACATAGGCGGCGCTGAACGCGATGGTCTCGGCGCGGGCAGGCTCGGCGCCGATCAGCCCGATATCCCATTCGTCATCGGCCAGGGCATCGGCCAGCGGGCCCGGCGCGGGGTAGGGGACAAAAGCGATGCCGACGCCGAGCCGGTCGGCGATCGCGCGCGCCATGTCGGGGCCGACGCCTTCCGGGTCGCCCTCGGGCGTCTTGCCGGTGACCAGGAGAAAGTTCGCAAGGTTGATTCCAGCTCTCAGCGTGCCGCTCGCGGCGATCTCGGCAACGACATCCTGGGTCATCATGGTCCTGTCGGTGAGGCGTGAACGAGGCCATTTTACTGACTTGTCTTCATGCGGGACAACCCGCGGCAGGGGCTCAAATCACCGAGCGCGAGCGTGGTCGGCCCGAGAGGTTGCGGCGGAATCCCTGTCACCGGCAGACGGGTCCCGTTATGATGAAACCTCACTTCGATCGAGACCCTCGTTACGGGATCGACTGCATGAGCGGGATATCGGTTCGGGACCGTTTTTGCGGCTGTCTCCTGGGGCTGGCGACCGGGGACGCCTTGGGGACCGCATTGGAATTCCAGCCGCCCGGCTCGTTCGAGCCGATCGACGACATGGTCGGCGGCGGGTACCACGGTTTGCGGCCGGGCCAGTGGACGGACGACACGTCGATGGCCCTGTGTCTGGCCACCAGTCTGGTCGAGCGCGGCGGGCTCGACCCGAAAGACCAGATGACGCGCTATGTGCGCTGGTGGCGCGAGGGCTATCTCTCCTCCACGGGCGCATGCTTCGACATCGGCACACCCGCAGCGCCTTGTCGCGATTCGAGAGGACCGGGAAGCCGTTCGCCGGCTCTGCTGAACCCGGTTCGGCCGGGAACGGCTCGCTGATGCGCCTGGCTCCGGTCCCCATGTTCTTCGCCGGCGACGCGGCCGAGGCGATGGAGCGGAGCGCGGACAGCTCGAGAACGACCCACGGCGCCGAAGAGGCGGTCGACGCGTGCCGCTACTTCTCCGGTCTGCTCGTCGGCGCGCTGATGGGGCTCGACAAGGCAACGCTCCTGTCCGACCGCTACTGTCCGGTCGAAGGCCGGCGGCGGCGGGGATCCCTGGCCGAACGGATCGATACCGTCGCGGCGGGTTCCTTCAAGCGCAAGGATCCGCCGGAAATCGCCGGCGCGGGCTATGTCGTCCTGGCGCTGGAAGCCGCGCTATGGGCTTTCCACAGGTCGACGGACTTTCGTGACGGGGCGCTGCGCGCCGTCAATCTCGGGGACGACGCCGACACGACCGGCGCCATCTACGGACAGATCGCCGGGGCGCATTACGGCGTCGAGGCCATCCCGTTCGAATGGCGGCAACTTCTGACGATGAAGGCGGAGATTGAATCTCTGGCCGACCGGTTATACGACAGCGCCGCACCCTTGCTTTCGCAGGGCTGAGCGACGCCGGCAAGGGGAGAAAACGGTTTGGCCGCGATAAGGATTCAATTCACGCTGTTTTCGGCATTCTATTCGCCGCTCATCGCGAGCTTCGCGGCCGGCTTCCTGCAGGATGAGGGGCTGGAGCCGGAATGGTCGGTCTCGCCGCCCGGGGTCTCGGCGATCGCCGCGGTCGAGGACCGCTCGGTCGATGTCGTCCAGTCCGCCCTGAGCCAGGGTTTCGGCCCGCTTGCCAAGGGCGAGACGCCGGGAGCGGTCCATTTCGCCCAGATCAACGAGATGGACGGTTTCTTCCTGACCGGCCGGGCGCCGGACCCCGACTTCACCTGGAACAAGCTCGAAGGGGCCGAAATGGTGCTGTTCGGCGGCGGCCAGCCGCTGGCGATGTTCAAATACGCCTGCCACAAGGCCGGCATCGACTTCGAAAAGATAAGGCCGGTGAACGTCGGCGGCGCGGCCGACATGGACCGGGCGTTCCGCGAGGGGCAGGGACAGTATGTGCAGCAGCAGGGCCCGTTCCCGCAGCAACTCGAGGCCGACGGGATCGGCCATATCGTCGCCCAGGTCGGCGCCCTGATCGGCCCGATCGGCTTTTCGAGCCTGGCTGCCCGGCGCGACTGGCTGGAGACCGACATCGCCCGGGCCTTCATGCGCGCCTACCGCAAGGCCCGGCTCTACATGAACGAGGCGCCTGCCGCCGAGATCGCCGCGGCCGAGAAACCCTGTTTCCCCGACATCGACGAGGACGTGCTCGCCCGGTGCATCGAGACCTACCAGCGGCTCGGCTGCTGGACCCCCCATGCCGAGATCACCCAGCCCGCCTTCGAGGCGGTGCTCGAGGTCTTCGCTTATGCCGGCACGGTCAGGGAGCGCTACCGCTACGACCAGATTTGCGCGTCGCCGCCCGGATAGTCCTGATGGGCCTGGATAGCGCTGATGGCCGGACAGTCCTGATGAAATGTGAGACCTGACCCCGATCCGTGCGGTTCAGTTCTGCGGGGCGCCGGGATGGATGACGACGTTTTCAAGCTTTTCGACATAGCGCAGGAAGCGGTACTTGTCCTCGATTCCGTCGGTCGGCTTGCGGTCCTTCCAGATCCAGGGGTGCTTGCCGGGCTCGATCTTGGCAACCAGATATCCCATTTCGCCGTCATCGAGCATGTTCGAGAAGCGCTCGGCGACCGCGCCGGTCTCGGTCTCGGTCGCGCAGTTCAGGCAGCCCGCGCCCTCGGCCATGCGCGCAAGGTCGGTGTTCTTCGACGTCAGCGTCGGCGGCCCGCCGATGTTCTCGTAGATGCCGTTGTCGAAGACCAGCACCGTCAGGTTCGCCGGCCGCTCGGCGCCGAGCGTACACAGGATGCCAGTGTTCATCAGCATCGAGCCGTCGCTCTCGAAGGCGATGACACGGCGATGCGGCAGCGCGATCGCAAGCCCGAGCGCGGTCGAGGTGACCGAGCCCAGAACGCCGGTGAAGAACGTGTTGTCCGCTGCCGGCTTGAGGTTCCACCAGTCGTCCCACGTCCCGCCGATCGACGTGGTGAACAGGTCGTCGGCCGCGACCATCGGCGCGATGGCGCGGAAGACGTCAATCCTTTGCATAAGCCGGAAGCTCCACGCAATTGCCGGTAAAGACCAGCGCCACCGGCCAGTTGCTGCCGTCGGTGTGCCTGAAGGCGCGCCCGATGGCCGGCTTGATCTCGTCGGGCTCGCGCACGAAGCGGTAGGGGATGCGCAGCGAATCGAGGAGCGGCGCCATGGTCTGCGCGTGATTGTGGCCCCACCAGTTCTGCTCGCCCCACTCGCCGCGATAGCTCATCACGATGACCATGGGCATCGCGTGCTGGAAGGCGAGCCGGGCGATCGGCTCGCAGGCCTGACGGATGCCGGAGTTCTCCATGATCATCAGCGCACGCTTGCCGGCAAGATAGGCGCCGGTGCAGATTCCCGGCATATCGGCCTCGTTGGAGACTTGGACGTAGCGGATCGCGTTGTCCTCTGCGCACAGCCGGAAGACGGTCTTGAGCAGCGATTCGGGCAGCGCGGTCACCACGCTGACGCCGGCCTCCTTCAGCCCTTCCATGAACAGCCGGGCGTATTCCGGCGCCTCCCCCTTCGGATCGGGCGCCGTCGGATCAGACATCGCTGCCGTTCTCCACTTTTTTGCGGAAGGTCTCGGCGAACTCGCGGCCGATGTTGCGCGCCTTCTTCTTCATGATGCCGAGCCCGAACTTGCCCAATCGGCCGAACACCGAGACGTCCGAGGCGTAGGCGACGGCCGTCCCGCCGCCTTCGGCTTCGCAAAGCTCCAGCGTCGAGGTGGCGTTCAGCGTGCTCGCCTTGCCACCCTCCTCGCCTTTGGTGGCCGAGGCCGCGAAATACGGCGGCCGCTCCCCGGTCTTCTCGACGGTGACTGCGAATGTCGTCTTGATCGGCCCGACCGCGACCTTGATGTCGGCCTTGTAGGTATCGGGCCCGGTCACCTCGATCCCCTGACAGCCGGGAATGCACGGACCGACGATCTCCGGGTCGGTGATCATCTGCCAGACCCGGTCCACCGGCGCATTGACGGTGAATGTATCCTCGATCTTCACGTCTGGCCCTCCGGAAACGACGGCCGGCCATCCTATGAACCATCCGGCACCCGCGCAATGCGATCGCGGCGATGACGCCGGCGCACGTTCTCCGTTAACATGGGCCGCGCTGTGAGATTGGACGGACGGCGGCGATGCTGACGATGGTCTCCGCGATCGAGCGTGCCCGGCGGCTCTACGGCGGCCGGCCGGCGATCGTCGACGACGAGGGGACGTTCACCTGGACCGAGTTCAGCGACCGGGCGATGCGGGCGGCCGGCGTGTTGGCGGGCCTCGGGGTGAAGCCGGGCGAGCGCTTCGCGATTCTGTCGCGCAACACCTTCCGCCATGCGGAGTTGATCCACGCCGGCTACTGGATGGGCGCGATCCCGGTGCCGATAAACTTCCGGCTTGCGGCGCCGGAGATCCGCCACATCCTGGAGGACTCCGAAAGCGGCGTGCTGGCGGTCGACGAGGCGCTGACCGGGCTCGCCGGCGCGCCCGGGCTTGCGCCCTGGCGCGAGCGCATCCTCCATGTCGGCGCGGCGCCCGGAGATGGCGGCCGGCCGGACTATGAGACGCTGCTCGCAGGCGCCGCGCCGGCCGAAGCCCACCGGAGCGGCGAGGACGACGACGCGATCCTGCTCTATACCGGCGGCACGACCGGACGCGGCAAGGGCGTGCGGCTCAGCCACCGCAACGTCTACGCCAACGGCCAGCAATGCGCGCTCGCGCTCGGTATGCGGGGCGATGACGTCTACATTCATGCTGCGCCGATGTTCCATTCCGCCGACCTCCTGGGCACCGGGTTCACTTTGCTCGGGGCGGCGCATGTCTACCTGGCGCAGTTCACGCCCGAGACGATGCTGGGTGCGATGGAGCGCCACCGGGTCACCTTCGCCTTCATGGCGCCGACGATGTTGATCCTGATGCTGCAGGATCCCGCCTTCGCGCGCTTCGACGTCTCGGCGCTGCGCCATATCTTCTACGGCTCCTCGCCGATGGCGGTCGAATGGATCAAGCGGGCGATGGAGCGCTTCCCCAATGCCGAACTGCAGCAGGGCTACGGCCTGACCGAGACCTCGCCGATCCTGACCACCCTCGATGCCGACGAGCACCGCCGGGCGATCGAGGCCGGCAGTCTCGAGCGTCTCAAAGCCGCCGGACGGCCGGTAACCGGGGTCGATATGCTGATCGTCGACGACCGGGACCGGCCGGTGCCGACCGGCGGGGCGGGCGAGGTGGTCGTGCGCGGCCCGAATGTCGCCAAGGGCTACCTCAACAGGCCGGCCGAGACGCAAGAAGCCTTCCGCGGCGGCTGGTTCCACACAGGCGATGTCGGGCGAATGGACGAGGAGGGGTTCATGTACCTGCTCGACCGCAAGAAGGACATGGTGATCACCGGTGGGGAGAACGTCTATACTTCCGAGGTCGAGGCCGCGCTCTACCAGTATCCCGGCGTCAACGAGTGCGCGGTGGTCGGCGTTGCGGACGAGAGATACGGCGAGGCGCTGTTCGCGGTCATCGTGCCCGCGCCGGGGGTGAGCCTCGCCGAGGACGAGATCGTCGCCCATTGCCGCGCGCGCATCGGCGGCTACAAGATCCCCCGCCACATGGCCTTCGTGGACGAGATGCCCAAATCGGCGATGGGCAAGATCCTCAAGACAGAGCTTCGCCGCATCTATGGCGGCGCTCCGGCGCCGAAGGAGAACACATGAAGGACACGCTCAAGCCGGGGCTCGGCGCGACCCGCCGCTTCGAGATCGACGAGGAAAAGACGATCGGCTTCATGGGCGAGAACCTCCGGGTCTACGCCACGCCGATGATGCTGCGCGACATCGAGATCGCCTGCCTGGAGATGATCAAGGAACATCTTGACGAGGGCCAGGAGACCGTCGGAGCCGCCGTCGAGCTCGATCATCTCGGCGCCTCGCTCGCCGGCTCCTGGGTCGACATCAAGGCCGAAATCAGCGAGGTCGACCGGCGCAGGATCGTCCTTCTGGTCGAGGTCAACGACCCATGCGATCTGGTCGGCCGGGCGCGCCACACCCGCTTCGTGATCGACCGCGACAAGCAGGCCGAGCGCCTCCGGGCCAAGCGTGCCAGGCTCGCCGAGGCGGGTGGGCGCTGATGGGGGTCGATGCCAAGTCGCGGCTGATCGTAGCGCTCGACGTGCCGACGGTCGAGGAGGCCCACGGGCTGATCGACCGGCTGGGCGATGCGGTCGCCTTCTACAAAATCGGGCTGTGGCTGCTGCACGCGCCGGGGATCGACGGCCTGATCGACCGCCTCGTGAGCGCCGGCCGGGAAGTCTTCCTCGACTGCAAGATGTACGACATCGGCGAGACCGTGCGCGAAGGCGTCAAGCGCGCCGCCGGGCGCGGGGTGAACCTGGTGACCGTCCACGGCAACCGCGACATCCTCGAGGCCGCCGTCAAGGGCAAGGCGGGCGCCGCGCTCAAGATCTTCGCCATCTCGGTGCTCACCAATTTCGACGACGACGACATGCGCGAGATGGGCTATCTGCGCCCGGTCGCCGACCTGATCGACATCCGGGCGAGAAAGGCCGTCGAGTCCGGCTGCGACGGGCTGATCGCGGCCCCGCAGGACGCCCCGCGCATCCGCACGATCGCGCCGGCCGGATCGCTGCTGCTCGGCACGCCGGGCGTGCGTCCGGCGGGCCATGGCCAAGACGACCACAAGCGCGGCGGCACGCCGCAAGCCGCGATCGAAGGCGGGTCGGACTACATCGTCATGGGACGGCCGATCGTCCGCGCCGACGATCCGCCGGCGGTCGCGCGCGCAGTCACCGCGGCGATGCAATCCGCCTTCGACGCACGCTGAAACGGAGGCTCTGCCCAACATGCCGTATTTCAAATCACTGCCCGACGACGCCGGGCCGGGCGACGTGTTCCAGGCCTATCCGGAGATCTACGGGCCGTGGGCCGATACCAGCCAGGCGCTGATGAACGGCCCCTCGCCGCTTTCGCCCGGCGAGCGCGAGACGATCGCGGCCTTCGTCGTCGGCGCCGCGAACTGCCAATACGCTCTGGTCGCCCACCGGGCCGCGGCGGAGGCCCACGGAATCGCCGAGGGGTTGATCGATGCGCTGCTCGCCGATCTCGACACCGCGCCGGTCGACCGGAAGTTCCGCCCGCTGCTGGCCTACGCGCGCAAACTCACGCTCGCGCCCAGCGAGGTCAGCCAAGCCGACGCCGATGCGGTCTTCGCCGCCGGCTGGGACGAGAAGGCGCTGCACGACGCGATCGCGGTGACCGCGCGGATGAACTTCATGTGCCGCCTCGTCCAGGGCTACGGCTTCACGCCGATGACGCCGGAGAAGGCGCGCGAGAACGCCGAGGCGCGCAAGCGCCTCGGCTACCGCAACCTCTATCCGAAGCTCGCCGACAAGGGCTAGTGGATCAACCGTGACATTTGAATCCCCCGGCCGATGACGTCTGGTGACCATAACCCATTCGAATGTCTCGATAAGTTGATCCATCACCATAAAAACCAGTGGTTCGAAGCGAAAGTTTCAAATCACTGGTTGTTTAGTCCCGGCATTTGATGGATTGGGTTGAGCCTGAATCGATTGGGTTCGCTTGTCCAGAGTTTACAGATGTATCCGTAGGGTGTGAGGCCGTTCAGGGCTTTGAGGCGTCGGGCGAAGTTAAGGCGGCGATGAAGGTGCCGAGGTGACTGCGCAGCGTCTCGAGGCTGTCATACTGATAGCGTTTGACGGTCGTCTCCTTGAGCAGGGGAATCGGGTGAATGGTTTCAGGCTGCGACGAGGCTTACCAGGAAGTCATCGTCCCATCCCAGGCGGCGATCTTGCGTTTGACGCGCAGGCTGTCTTTGCCTGGGGCACGTCTGAACAGGTTGGCGGCGATGTGTTTGCCCGTGGTGAAGTTGGCTGGCGCGTTCGACTTGCGGATGCGGCACTCATCGTCACGGAAGACCCTGTCCATGATCCAATGGAGCCCGTTCTCGATGCCCCAGCGGCTTCTGATCGCCTCACCCAGACGTGCACGGCTTGCCCCGTGATGGAGGCGATGTAGTCGCTCGTCTTGCGTTCGATTCTGGGCTTGGCGCGCGGACCCCTCTCACGGGCCCTCTCGACCATGACGATGATTGCAGTCCCGGCCAATGATGGTGCTCTTGCAGCCAGGCGATGTCGTCGATGGCGGTGATCGTGCGTAGTTCGATCCGTCCGTGGCTTTTTGCCAATGTTTCGTGGCGCTTGGGCGCGCACTCGGCGAAGCCGCGCGCGGTCTGCTTGGTGAAGTACAGCGCCACATCCTGGTGCAGGCTCGTCTGGTTGCCCTTCAGTGCGGGCATGTCGTCGGCCTCCTTGTCGAGGATCCTGGCGGCGCTCTCGCGCTGGCAGCCCATGGCGTCGATGGCGACCGTCGCGCCCTCGATCGACAGCAGGTCCAGCAGCTTGGGGATGGCGACGATCTCGTTCGACTGGTCCGCCCCCCCGGCCTGGCCCAAGACAAGGCTCTGCCGCGCTCCAGGCCGGGATCATGTGGATCGGCGCCTGCGCGCCGACCTCCTGACAGGAACGCCTGAGTATCTTGCCATCGACGGCAACGACACCCTGGGCCACGCCTACAACAGAGGCGGTCCAGGTGATGAAGCAGCGCTGGAACTGCTCCGCGTCCAACGCTGCGAAGATGTCACCGAGTTGGTCGTGCGAGGGTGTTGCGACCTCGAACGGCCGGAATCGGCGCAGGAAATTCAGCTTCTTCTTGCCATATTTGGCGATCTCGACCCAGCGCTCGCAGCGGGCGAGCACACCGAAGAGCGTCAGCAGCACCTCGTCGAGCGGGTAAAGCACCTTCGCGCGCTGGCGCGGGTCTTCCAAATCCTCGAAACTCTCCAGAAATTCAATGACTTGATCGAATGCCTCTGGGCCTTTTTTGCTCCGCTCGCCATCGCTTCAAACCTCCGCGTCAATCAGTTTGCAGCGTCACCGATTCAGAGAGCGCAGAAAATGTCACGCGAAACTCACCCGATCCCCCGGCCTCCTTGAGGGCAACCGCTTGTGCGATCGGTCAATCTATGTCAGCATCAATTCCTCGACGGAGCTTCACATGGCGAATCCCGGCTAGAAACGGGAGCGGCTACTGCTTATTTCAGTTCAAATTGAGGACGGGACCTGATGAAACAGACTATCAAAGCAGAAGAACAGGAACTGGATAAGATATTCAATGGCGGCTACTTATTCGAAATACCTGCCTACCAGCGTCCATACTCCTGGACGACTGAGCATGTGGAAGAATTGCTTGAAGATCTTCTTACAGCGATGGATAGCAACAGAAAAATAGAGGATGTATCTCCATACTTCCTTGGGAGCATCGTGCTGATCAAAGACCCGACGCGTGCTTTCTCTCAAGTTGTCGACGGTCAGCAACGTCTTACCACCCTTACGATCCTGTTTTGTGTCCTTCGGGAGCTATCTGAGGACGCTGCCTCTAGAACCGATCTTGACGAGTATGTTTGCGAGAAGGGGGGTAAGTTTGTCGGCAGAAAGGATCGCTTTCGCCTTAGTCTGAGAGAACGGGACCGGGAATTCTTCAGAAAGAAGGTACAAGAAGAAGGCCGAATTGGAGATTTCTTAAATCAAGACAAAGCGAGCTTTACCGAGAGCCAACAGCGCATGTACGAGAACGCGGGCTATCTCAAGAAGCGGCTTTCGGAGGAGGACCCGTCCAAGCGTGATCATCTCGCGATGTTCCTTGTGCAACGCTGCTACCTCGTTGTTGTCTCAGCATCTGATCAGGACTCGGCCTATCGCATATTTTCCGTGATGAATGACCGCGGGTTGGATCTTTCGCCCACCGATATTCTCAAGGCTGACATCATCGGGGCAATGCCGGAGGCAAGCCGCTCGGACTACACAGATAAGTGGGAAATCATTGAGGAAGATCTCGGCCGAGAGAATTTCAGAGACCTTTTTGCGCACATTCGTATGATTTACGTGAAGAGCAAAGCGCGCGAGAACCTCAATAAGGAATTCCAGGATGGTGTTCTCGAAAAGGTCGACGGATGTGATTTCATTGATAGCATTTTGATACCGTTGTCCCAAGCATATCAAACTGTCTCAAAGACGGCTTACGAAAGTACCGGTGACGCAGAGAGGGTGAATGCCTATCTGAGGTATTTAGGCCGCCTCGACAATTATGACTGGGTCCCGCCAGCGATAGCATATTTTGAGAAGCATCGGGATGACGAGGAGGCATTGGTTGAATTTTCCCGTGACCTGGAGCGGTTAGCTTATGCACTCTTCATAACTAGAGTCAACGTAAACCATCGCATTCACCGCTATGCCAATGTGCTGCGCGCGATTGAGCAAGGCGACAACCTGTGCGCCGATACCTCGGCGCTACAGCTTTCGGCTCGCGAAAAATCAGAGGTTCTTGATTCACTGGATGGGCCTATTTACCTTCAGAACAGGGTGACAAAGCCGTTACTGCTCCGGCTCGATAGTGTTCTTGCCGATGGTGGGGCGACTTACGATCATAAGGTAGTGAGTATCGAGCATGTGCTTCCCCAGACGCCTGCGTCGGACTCGGTCTGGTTGACATGGTTTACTGAAGACAAGACCCGTGAATACTGGACCCACAGGCTTGCCAACTTGGTTCTCCTCTCCCGACAGAAAAACACCCGATCGAAAAACTTCGATTTTGAGCGTAAGAAGAAAGAATACTTCCAAAAAAAGGAGGTGACGCCCTTTGCGCTCACCTCCCAAGTGCTCAACTATACCGAATGGACGCCCGACGTAATGAAGCGTAGACAATCCGATTTGATTGGACGGCTGAAGACCGAATGGCGCCTTGGATAAGTTAGGAAAAAATCAAAACACCAATTTCTTAGTTAGCATAGGACATGGTGGCGGTAGGAACACAAGCATCTTGGATGCGTTCCTTTCCACCGGATAACCGGATCGCTGGGTGACTTCCCCGATCGGGATTCGGATCCGCCAAACCAGCGCCGATTTCCTTTGCGCTTGACGATTTTACTCCGCCGCCGCGGCCGTTTCGGTCGGTGAGGCGGGCTGGCGGTTTGCGGCGAGCGCGGCGTCGAGGGCTTCGCCCTCGGGCTCGGCGAGGGCCGCGATGCGGGCGGATTTCAGGGCGGCCACTGCGGAGGCGGGGTCGCCGGTGGCATCCGCGGCCGGCTTGGCGAGCTTCGCGAAAACCTTGCGGTAATTAGCGATGCCTCTGCGGTGGGTGTCGGAGTAGCCCTTGCGCAGGTTGGGGAGTTCGGCGATTTCCAGCGCGAGGTCGTAGCTGCGGGCGACCGAGGAGTTCAGCGCCTCGATCCAGGTCTCGATCTCGGCCCATTCCTCAGCATAGCGGTAGGTGCGCGGGCGCCAGAAGCGCATTTTGGCCAAGCCCTTGAGGCGGGCGTAGCCGAAGACGGTGTTGGTTTTCACCCGCATGGCGACATGGAAGTTGCGCCGGGACGGCTTGGCGTCGGCGAAGCGGGTGAGCGCCCTTCCGAAGAACGGCGGCAGGACCGAGGCGATTTCCTCGAAGCCCGGCTTCAGGAACTCGGTCACCACCAGGGGCTCGCCGTCCCCGGCGCCGACCTCGCGGCGGACGCGGGCCATGCGTTCGGGCCGACTCTTGAGGTCGGCGACCCGGATGATGTCCTCGTAGGTCATCCAGAGCGCGAGATAGCGGCCGCCTTCGGCAGTCAGCGCGAAGCCCCGACCGGCGCCGCCGTTCGCCTTGTCGGCAGCGAGGATGCGCGCGCAACGGTCGAGATAGCGGTCGGCATAGGCGAGGCTCTGGTAGTCGACGGCGCGGCGGACGCCGTCCTGGAGCACTTGGTGGGTGTCGGCGGGGAAGCCGTCGGCGACCCGCGCCAGCAGGGTGTCGAGGTCGAGCTTCGGCCCGGCGCGGCCGATCGGCGCGGGCCCGGCGGGCATCTCGATCTCACCGCGGACGAAGGCGAGCCCGGCCTTGAAGCCGCGCAGATTGCCCGCGACCGCGACGCCGGCGTTCCCGATCGCCTTCTCGAAGGCCTCGGCCGGGATGGGGGTCTCGCCCGAGCCTGCGATCACGCCCAGCATGACGGCGTTGACCGCCGTACCGTTGGCCCGGGCAAGCCGCTCCATGTCGAACAGGATCGCGCGCCTGGCCAGGCTGTCGACCGCCTTGAGCAGGTCCCTGGCCTCGAACCGGCCGTCGCCCATCGCCGATTTCTCGAGGATCGAGAAGACCCGGTGGCCCGAGGTGACCAGCGTGGTGCGGCCGGGCGTCACCCAGCCCAGCTCGAGCGCGCGGCCGGCCTCCATCAGCTCCGACGTGATCACCATGTCCATGTTGCCCGGCGTGGCGTAGAGCGCCATCACCGGGTTGCGACCGTCGAGCCGGTCGCGATGGGCGGGATAGATCTCGACGTAATAGGTGGTCGCCCCGGTGCGCTGGGCGACGCCCGGGATTGAGGTCGACTGCACCGGATAGCCGAGCTGCTCGGCCGCGCCCACGATCCAGCCGGAGAGCACGCCGCCGCCTTCGCCGCCCAGCGCCCCGATGACCATGGTGTAGGTGCGCTCGGGCAGCGCGCCGGCGCCGTTGCCGGCGCTCATACGCCGGCTCCCGACCGCGCGGCCGGAGCCGCTTCGGCGGGCCTGCGCCCCGAGAGGTTCGCACCCGCGCCGTCCGCCCCGGCTCCGTTTGCTCCAGCGCCGTTTGCTGAAGCGCCGTTGGCCCCTGACCGGTTCGCATGGGCGCTGTTCGCGACGCCGCCCATCGAGGCGATGACCCGCTTGCGGCTCCGGTCCAGGAAGCGGTCGATTGCGGACGGGTTCTGGACGATGTCGGCCTTGTAGAAGGACGGGCAGAGGACGGCCGCATCGGCCACCTCGCCGCACAGGCCGCAGCCGACGCAGCCGTTGTCGACATGCGCGATCGGATCCTTGCGCAGCGGGTCCGGGTTGGGCTTGATCGTGAGCGATGGGCAGCCCGACAGGCGGATGCAGGAGTGATCGCCGGTGCAGGTGTCCTCGTCGACTCCGAAGCGGGTGCGCACCACTCGCTCGCCGGCCCGGAGCGCCTTGGCGATCAGGGGCCGCAGCCGGCGCTGCCTGGCGATCTGGCACTCGGCCTCGGCGATGATCACCTTGAGGCCCTTCTCCTTGGTGGTGAGCGCCTTGTGCAGCAGCTTCCGCATCTTGCCGACCTTGTAGGTGTACTGCTTGCGCACCCAGGTCACGCCGAGCCCGCGGATGGCGCGCTCGATCGGCATGACGGTATCGGCCTGGACGGCGCCGCCCGCGGTGGTAGACGGCAGGTGCTGTTGGCCGGTGGCGGACGAATAGCCGTTGGCCATGATGATCAGCACCGAATCGTGCTTGTTATACGCGGCCCCGCCGATGCCGGTGGCAAGCCCGTTATGCCAGAACCCGCCGTCGCCCATGATCGAGACCATGCGCTTGTTGAACTGGGGCGCCACGCCGGCCGACGAGGCGAGCCCGAGCCCGTAGCCGGTCACCGTGTTGCCGAGCCCGAAGGGCGGCAGGGCGGCGAAGGTGTGGCAGCCGATGTCGGCGGAGATGTGGAACTCGCCCACATCCTCCTCACGCTGGACCAGCTTGATGGCGCTGAACACCGGCCGCTCGGGACAGCCGGTGCAGAACCCCGGCGGCCGTTTGGGGATCGGCGCGCCGAGCAGTTCGGCCGCCAACTCCTTGGTCTTGTCGAGATCGGCCACCGCAATGGAAATCGGCGCGAGATCGAGCCCGCGCGGCACCGTGCCTTCCATGAACCCGGCCAGCCCGCGCAGCATCACCTCGGCCTGGTATTCGCCGGCCTTGGGGAAGAGCCCCTTGCCGTGGATCCCGGTATTCAGGTCGGCCTTGCGCAACAGCGCGTTGATCGCCTGCTCCAGGTAATCGGGAAAACCCTCCTCGACGACGAGGACCGCGCGCTTGCCGACGCAGAACGCGGCGATCTCGTCATCGATCAGCGGATAGGTGACGTTGAGGCACAGAATCGGTACCTTGGCCTCACCGAAGACATCGGCCATGCCGAGCTGCTGCAGGCCGCGGATGACCGAGTTGAACAGCCCGCCCTGGCAGATGATGCCGACGTCATCCAGCGGGCCGTCGAAGACCTCGTTCAGCTTGTGCCGGCGGATGAACTCGATCGCCGCGGGGAAGCGTTGCTCGATCTTCTGCTTTTCCTGCATATAGGTCGCCGGCGGCAGCGCGATGCGGTCGAGGCTGAATTCCGGCCCGGGCAGCGGCCGGTTGGTCGAGTAGGTGCCTTGCTTGTTGTCCCGGGTGGCGAACCGGCCGGTGACGTGACACGCCCGGATGCGGAACTCAACCATCACCGGCGTGTGCGAGGCCTCGGAGAGCTCGAAGCCCTTCTCGATCAAGTCGACCACGCGGGGGTGGCTGGGCCTCGGGTCCATCAGCCAGGTCGAGCACTTCATCGCGAAGGCGTGGGTGCGCTCCTGGATAATCGAGGAGCCCTCGCCGTAGTCCTCGCCCAGGATGATCAGCGCGCCGCCGGTGACCCCGGCCGAGGCGATGTTGGACAGCGCATCGGCGGCGACATTGGTGCCGACGGTCGACTTCCAGGTCACCGCACCGCGGATCGGGTAGTTGACCGAAGCCGCCAGCATTGCCGCGGCCGCGGCTTCGTTGGCGCACACCTCCGTGTGGACGCCGAGCTCGGCCATGAGGCCCTTGGAATCCGAGGTCAGCACATCCATCAGGTGCGAGACCGGAGCACCCTGGTAGCCGCCGACATAGCTTACGCCCGATTGCAGCAGGGCCTTGGTGATCGCAAGGATCCCTTCGCCCTCGAAGTACTCGCCGTCGCCCTTTCTGAGAAGCTCGACTTCCTTCGCAAACGTCCGTTCCATGGCGCGTCTCCGCTCGCCCGAGGTCTTGTCCCCTTACAATAGCGGCATCGGCCCGTTAAAGCACCACCAGCGCATCGAGCGCGATCACCCCGTCCGGACAGGCCCGGACCGGGTTGAGGTCGAGCTCGGCGATCTCCGGCCGGGAAGCGATCAGGCCGGCGACCGCCCGCACCGCCCCAACGATCGCCGCCCGGTCCGGCGCCGCGGCGCCGCGCCAGGGCCCGAAAACCGCCCGGCCCGCCAGACTCTCGATCATCTCCGCAACGTCGTCTTCGCCGAGCGGAGCCAGGCGGATCGCCACATCGCCCATCGCCTCGGCCGCAGTGCCGCCCAGACCCAGGAGCACCGTGGGCCCGAAGCTGGGATCGTTGCGCCCCCCGATGATCAGCTCGATGCCGGGCGGGGCCATCTCTTCGATCAGGACGCGCTCGCTGCCGATGGCCTCGAGCGCCCGGATCAGGTCGTCTTCGCTCTCGATCCCCAGATGGACGCCGCCGGCCTCGGTCTTGTGATCGATTCGGGGATCGAGCACTTTGGCGACCAGCGGCTTGTCGAGCGCCGCGAAGGCGGCGAGCGCCTCGCGCCTTCCGGTGCAGGCGCGGCGGTTCGGGACTGGGATGCCGCAGCCGGCAATCAGCGCCTTGGCCTCGTTCTCGTCGAGCGGGCCGGGGCCGAGCGGCGGGACGTCAGCCCGGTTCGGGCGTTCAGGCCTCGCGCGGGCCCTCGCGCGCGACTCCTCGATCAGCGCGCGCATCGCCCGCGCGGCGCGGTCCGGCGCCGGCAGCACGGGAATCCCCGCCGAGCGAAGCCCGCCGACGACTTCGGCCAGGCGCACGGGCGCTCCGCTGGTGCCGAAGACCAGGGGCTCGGGGCGGGCCTTGCGCGTGGCGACGAAAACCGAGACCGGATCGAGCGTCGCATCCTCGATCAGCGCGTAGCACAGCACCGCATCGATCGCCGTATCCCCGGCGATGAGCGCGAGCACCTCGCCGAAGGTCTCGCCCGGGCGGCCGGTATCGACGGGGTTGTGTATGTAGGTAAGCGGCGGCAGGTGGGCGGCGATCCGCTCGACCGTCGCGGCTGCGAGCTCGGGTATCCGCGCGCCGGCCGAATTCAGCGTGTCGGTCATCAGGAGGCCCGGCCCAGCTTGCGCGGTAAGAATGCCGATCCCCGGGTCGCGGTTGGGCTCGAGCCGGGCAAGCGAGAGGACATGGGCGGCATCGAGCGCCTCGGCGAGCCCGTCGGTCGTCACCGCGCCGGCTTGGCGCAGCGCCGAGCGGGTCAATGCGTGGCTGCCCATCAGGGCGCCGGTATGCGACCGGGCGAAGCCGCCGAGGTCGGTCTTGCCGACCGGCAGGGCAATCACCGGCTTGACGGCGACCGCGGCCTGCACCGCCTCGAACAGCGCCCTGCCGTCCGCGACGCCTTCGAGGTGGACGACGATCGCCCGCGTCCCGGCATCGGCCGCCAGATAGCCGATCGCCTCGGCGAGGCCCAAATCGGCTGCATTGCCGAGGCCGGCGGCCAGGCTGATGCCGAGCCCTTCGGCATTGGCCATCAACGCGAGCGTGAGGTTGATGCCGCCCGACTGGGCGACGATCCCGATGGGCCCCGCGCCGATCCCGGCCGCCGCCGGCAGAAACGTGCAGGCGAGCCCGCGCGAGGGCCGCAGGAACCCCGAGGTGTTGGGTCCGAGCAGCCGCAGGGCGCCGGCGCGGCAAGCAGCCAGAACCGCGGCTTGCAATTCGGCCCCGTCCGCACCGGTCTCGCCGAACCCGCCGCTGACCATGAACGCCGCCCCCGCGCCGATCGCGGCCGCCTCCTCGATCACCGCAAGGGAATGCCGGGCAGGAAGGACGAGCGCCACCAGATCGACCGGTCCCGGCACCTCGGACAGGCTCGGGTAGACCGGATTGCCCAGGATCTCGCCGCCGCGCGGGTTGATCGGATAGACCGTGCCGTGAAATCCCTCCAGCGCTTTCAGGATCTGGAAACCCGCCTTGTCCGCCGATGCGGAGGCGCCGACGACGGCAACCGAGACGGGATCGAAAAGCCGCGCCAGCCCGTCGGACGGTGAGGCCATTGTACTAAACCGCGTCCCGGCGGATGACGGCCTTGCTCTTTCCGGGACCGGGACCGAGGCGTGAGATGTAAACCATCGCGGGCTCCTCTCGGTGGGCGGGGCTTCGCCTCATGCTCCCCGATCGGGCCGCCCGGCGCCAGCGCCTCGTTCGGCGCCGGTGTCCCCCTTGCCGAGCGCCTCGCGCGCGCGTTCGCGGTGCTCGGGCCTCAAATGGCTACCGATCGCCTTGATCGCGGCCACCAGCACGGCCGCATCGTCGGTGAAGCCGAGTCCGGCGATGAAATCCGGAATGACGTCCGCCGGCGCAACGAAATAGGCCACCGCGCCCATTGTCAGCGCCTTGACGTAGAGCGGCGTGTTCGCATCGATGGCGCAGTAATAGGCGGCCACCGCATCCTCGACGAACGGCGCCTTGCCGAGCGTGGCGCGGATCTTGTCCTTCAGCCCACGCTCGACCACAGCTTCGTCTTGGGCGAGCGTCTCGAAATCGACGGGAATCCGGTCTCTGTAGGGGTCGGTTCCGGTCATCTGCTGTCATATGGGGCGGCCAGGGAGCGACGGCCAGACCCCATGATCCGATGGTTCATGATCCGATGGTTCGCACCGAGCCTCCCTTCCCGGGCGGCGCGTCGGCGAGAGAGGTCGACGTCGTCCTGCAGGATCGGCGGATTGCCGCCGGGGCTCGCCGGACTCAGCCGCGGTAATCGCCCCAGAACGGCTTGTCGTAGGACTCCAGCCGGGGCTCGGGCCAGTTGCCGTAGAACTCCAGGATGTCGGCGCGCGGGCGGCGCTTGCGCCAGGTTTCGACGAAGGTCTCGAACGGCTGGGCCGCCTTGAGGCGCCTGCGGCGCGCCAGGAGGCAGTCCTGGCGCGGTTGACCGTGCCGGCCTCGGCATCGATGGCGATGCGGTAGACGGATTTTGCAATCTCCATCGTGATGGTCTCCTCGCGCCAGTCTTCGAGCACCGCCTCGGGGTCGCGTTCCAGCACATCGCCATAGCCGCCGCCGGCGCCGACACTGTGGACGATTATGTAGCTCTCTTCGAAGATTTCGGCGCTCCTGGCCGAGGATGTCATGATGTATTCGCCGCCGATTTCCTGCCTGGTCAGGATGTCGTACTGGCTGATAGCCGGGTCTTCGCCCGCGCGCAGCTTCTCGTAGACATCGGATTTGCGGATCACGATGCGTGGGTTAGGCGGGCCGGCATAGCCGCCGAACAGGCCGTAGTTGAAGCTGAGCTTGTCGCAGCTTCCCCAGATCGAGACCGCGCAGGGCTCATCGCCGCACACCGAGGCGACCTCGACCAGGGGTGTCCCGCCGCGGTACTTGCCGAAGCCATGGAAATTCTTGTCGAGCTTGCGTGACAGGATGAAATGGGGCTGGCGCTCGTCCATCTCCTCGACCTCGCTGGCATCGGCCCAGGGTGCCTGGTAGAAGCCGAGCGCGGGCTTGCCGTCCATGTCGTAGCGCCCGCCGCCGCCGGCCGAATTGGCGGTCCCGCTGATGTTGGCCGAGAAATAGCCGCGCCGGTTGACGCCGGCGAAGACCGGCTGGACGAAGTTGCGTGAATGGGGCGCCTGGACGGCCTCGCGATAGAGGCTGGCGAACATCATCTTGGCGCCGACCATGTACATGTTCTGGGTCACGAACGAGCAGACGTGATTGGCCAAGCCGTGGGCCAGCTCGTCCCGCGAATTCATGATCGAGGGGCCCTCGACGTAGTAGGTGATCGGCTCGAGGAGGCCCGCGTTGGGCGGGATTCCCCGGAAGAAACAGGAGAACAGATAGACTGCCGTGGCAGCCCGGCTCAGGTGCCAGGTCGCGTGATAGGGTCCCTTGCCGTTCTCCAGCGAGACGCCCTGGAGCAGGACGGCCATCTCGTCGCCTTCCTTGAAGACCGTCACCGGGATCCGGGTCAGGCCAAAGAAGGCGCCGTTCTCGTCGTTGAACAGGATCGAGCGGTAGATGCCGTCGTTGATCTCCAGCAGGCGGGCCCGCGCATCGGCTTCGCCCTTGATCAGGAGGCGGCGCATGCCGCCCACAACCGCTTCGACGCCGCGCTTCTCGACCTCGCGCATCAGCCGGTTGCGCATCTGGAACAGGGTCGCCAAGCGCGACTTCAAATCGACGGTGAAGATGAAGCCGTTGCGCACGCTGCCCGCCATCCCGCCATATAGTCGAGGATGTCCCGGCGAAGCTGGAAGTTGCGCCCGATATGCACGCACGGCATGTAGAAGCCTTCTTCGTAGCGCGAGGTCGCGGTCGGCGCGAAACCGCCGGGCGTGATCGAGCCGGTCTCGCCCTGATGGCTGCCGACCTCGACCCAGGCGATCAGCTCACCCTCCCAGAAGACCGGCATGGCGGCGAACATGTCGAGGTTGTGGACCCCGCCGGCGAGCTCTTCGTTGAAGAAGAACATGTCGCCGTCGGCCAGCCCCACAGAGGGGTCGTCGCGGTAGTATTTCAGGATGTATTTGAGCTGGGCGTTGTTCAGCAGCGCGTGGAAATAGATTCCGGTCCCGACGGTCACCGGATCGCCGGCTGCGGTGAACATGCTGCAGTTCATGTCGCCCAGCATCGCGCCTTCGGAGATCGACAGCGCTGTGTAAACGTCGTGCGCCTCCTCGACGATCGAGGTGAACTCGTGGGTCAAGAGCTCGATCTCGGTCTTGCTGAGGGCCTCCATGCCGCGGCGTTCGATCTCGGTGACCGGCTCGAGCCCGCGGCAGATCGGTTCGGGATCGCAGCCCGGCCGCCTGTCGTAGATCAGGTCCTCGGACAAATGTGCATGGGTCTCGGAAAGCCGGCCCATCGTCCCCTCCCCGCGCTAACGCGGACAAGCCTGCAACGGATGGGCCGGCAATACGAAACGCCCCCGCCCGAATGCGCCGGGGCGCAGTGGATCGATCGGGACGGCCGCTACTTTGCCTTGCCGAACAGGATGCCGCGCGCCTTGGCGACAATCGCGGGCGGGGCCTTGAGGTTGGCGGCGACGATCCGCTGAATCTCCTCGCCGGTGGACGGCGTGACCTCGATCCGGCTCTTTTTCATCTCGGCGATGAACTCGGGCTTCCTGACGACCTTGGCGAAGGCCGCGCGCAGGAATGCGACCCGGTCTTCCGGTACGCCGGGCGGGAAGGCGAGGCTGCGCCCGATCGAGACCAGGGTCGACATGAAACCGACGATCGGCCGGTCGACGGGATCGACCAGGGTACGCAGCAGCGGCACGTCGGGATGCTCGGGCGCCGCCTGCGGCCCCATCTGGATCAGCGGGATTGCGTATCCGTTTTCGAACCAAGCCTTCCGGCTGGTCTTGAAGGCCAGCCAGGACAGGTTGATGCCGGCGACCTCGCCCTGCTCCATCGCCAGCATCATCTTGCGCGAGCCGCGATAGCCCCGGACGATCTTGATCCTGGTCTTCAGGAGCCCGTTGAGCAGCGCCGGAATCTGATAGGTCTGCGAGCCGACGCCGGAGGAGGCGAACGGCGCCTCCATGGTCTGCAGATCCTTCCACGATTTCACACCGGTGCTGCTGCGGATCGCCAACAACGAGTTGCTCCGCACCGCGCCGCCCAGGAAGGTGAATTTGTCGGACTGGTATTTCGCTTTCCCGGGCCGAAGCAGCTCGGTGATCACCAGCGTGTCCGGCGGCATGACGATGACCGAGCCGTCCTTGGGCGCGGCGTTGTAGGCATAGTTGGTCATCTTCAGCCCGCCCGCGCCCGGCATCGACTGGGCGATGACGGATGCCGCGCCGATCTCGTCCTTAAGGTGATTCCCCAGCGACGTCGAGCTCTTGCCGTAGGTTCCGCCGACGCCGTAGCCCTGGATGATCTTGACCGTCCGGCCCTTGTAGAACTCGGCCGGCGACATTGCCGCGGCGGCGCCGACGGCCAATGCGCCGAGCGCGCCGAGCGCGAGGGCCTTCAGAATTGCTTTGCTCATGGGTCTCTTCGACCTCCCTGTCACTCGCAGTTGAGTATCGCGTCCTGTACACGCTATCAGAACAGAATTCATTGAGCATCTCAATCCCGCGATGCGATGAGGGCTCGTGTCATTTTGACGTGGGCAATGCCCGCCTCCTCGAACGACGCGCCCTGCGTAACGAAGCCGAGCGCGGCATAGAAGCTCTCGGTCGCGACCTGGGCGTGCAGCACCGCCGTCGCCGTCCCGGCGCCGGCCAGGTCGTCCAGCAGACGGCGCATCAGGCGGTGGCCGATCCCGTTGCCGCGGTGCGGGCCGAGCACCGCCACCCGCTCGATCTTCGCTTCGCCCGCCCCGGTCGGCCTGACCCGCGCGGTGGCGATCGCGATCCCGTCGCGCCGGACCAGGTAGTGTCGGCACTCGCCGTCGCGTCCGTCGATCTCGAGCGTCTCGGGCACACCCTGCTCGACGCAGAAGACTGTGCGCCGGATGGCCAACGAGGCTTCCAGCGCCGTTCGATCGTCGATTTCACGGATCTCGATCCCGTTCACGTCGCCGACCGCGGGGCGTGGACCGGCCGGTGCGTCCTCGTTATGGTCTGGTGCCGTACCATCGCCGGATTGAAACAGAAGGCTCGGAGGAAATGAAGGTCTTTGCGTTCGCCGCATCGCTCAGCAAGGAGTCGATCAACAAGCAACTCCTGGAGGTCGCGCTCGGCATCGTCCGGGACGCCGGCCACGAGGTCGACCAAGCCGATTTCCGCGAGTTCGACATGCCGCTGGTCGACGGCGACAAGGCGATGAGCGGCGATATACCGGACGGCGCGAAGAAGCTGGCTACGCGGATTCAGGCGGCCGAGGGGTGGATCCTGGCCTGTCCGGAATACAACTGGACCGTGCCCGGAACCATCAAGAACGCCATCGACTGGCTGTCGCGGATGCAGCCCGTCGCCATCGACGGCAAGTCGGCGCTGCTGCTCTCGGCCTCGCCGTCTCTGGTCGGCGGTTTCCGCGGGCTGATGAACCTCCGGACACCGCTGGAGGGGCTGGGATGCTGGTGCTATCCCAAGAATTTCTCGCTCGCCCAGGCGCGCCAAGCCTATGACCAGGACGGCAAGCTCAAGGACCCGGCGCTCGCCGCCATGCTGGAGACGATGGTGAAGGACTACCTGTCGGCCGCCGCGGCCCTCAATGCCCGTTGAGCGGCAGGCCCATATCGGGGCGGCTTATCCGCGCAAGGAAGACGGCGCGCTCCTGACCGGACGGGCGCGGTTCATCGACGACATGGAGCCGGTGCCGGGGATCCGTCACGTGGCGCTCCTGCGCTCGCCCCATCCCCATGCCCGCATACGCGGGATCGACGTTGCGCGTGCGGCCGATCATCCCGGCGTCCACGGCGTGGTCACCGGCGCTGACATCGCTGCGATCACCAACCCGATCCCGTCCGCGGTGCGCGTGCCGATCGAGTATTACCCGATGGCCGTCGACAAAGTGCGCTATGCCGGCGAGCCGGTGGCGCTGGTCGCCGCCGAGGACCGCTACGCGGCCGAGGACGCGCTGGAGCTGATCGGGGTCGACTATGAGCCGCTGCCTCCCGTCGTCGATCCGGGGGAGGCGATGGCCGAAGACGCGACCCTGCTGCACGAGGCGGTCGGCTCCAACATCGTCCATCGCCGGACCTTCCGATACGGCGACCCCGAGGGCGCGTTCGCCGAGGCCGATCATATCGTGCGGCTCGACTGGCGCTTCCCGCGCTATGCCTCCACGCCGATGGAGACCTGCGGCGCGATCGCCCAGTTCGAGCCGGCGCCCGACCGCTACACCGTCTGGTCGAATTTCCAAGGTCCCTTCATTCTCCATGCGCTGATGTGCGGGGCGTTGAAGATGCCGGGCAACCGGCTGCGGCTGATTACCTCGGCCAACAGCGGCGGCAGCTTCGGGATCAAGCAGGGGATGTTCCCGTACATGGTGCTGCTGGCCGCCGCGAGCCGGCTGCTCGATGTGCCGCTGAAGTGGATCGAGGACCGGCTGGAGCACCTGACGGCGTCCTCCAGCGCGTCGAACCGCGAAGACGCGATCGAGGCGGCCTTCCGTGCCGACGGCGAGCTGATCGGGCTCAAGTTCATCAACGTCGTCGATGTCGGCGCCTATATTCGCGCACCGGAGCCGGCCTCGGTCTATCGCATGCATTCGGCCTCGAACGCCTGCTACCGGGTCCAGAACATCTTCGTCGATAACCGGCTGGTGGTGACCAACCGGGTGCCGATCGGCCTCAACCGCGGCTATGGCGGCCCGCAGTTCTTCTTTGCGCTCGAACGCGCGATGAATGCCGGCGCCCGCCGACTCGGCATCGATCCGACGGAGATCCGCCGGCGCAACTTCATCCCCAAGGAGGCCTTTCCCTACCGGGCGCCGGCCGGCGCCCTCTATGACGCGGGCGACTACGAGGCCGGGCTCGACGAGGCCATCCGGCTCGCCGGCTACCCGGAGCTTCTGGCCGAGCGCGACAACGCGCGCGCGCAAGGCCGGCTGTTCGGCATCGGGGTTGCCGTCGGGGTCGAGCCGTCGGGCTCGAACATGGCCTATGTCACGCTCGCCCAGACGCCGGAGGAGCGCGCCAAGGCCGGCGGCCGCTCGGGCGGGCTCGGCACATGCACGGTGGCGATCGACCCGTCCGGCTCGGTGACGGTCAAGACCGTCTCGACCCCGGCTGGCCAGGGCCACGGCACCGTCGCGGCCCAGGTGGTCGCCGATGCGCTGGGCCTGCATCCCGACGACATCGACGTGGTCACCGAGGTGGACACACTGACCAGCGCCTGGTCGCTTGCCTCCGGCAACTACGCCAACCGTTTTTCCTCGGTCGTGGTCGGCGCGATCGCCGACGGCGCCAGGCGGGTCGCGGACAAGATCCGCCTCCTCGCCGGCGATGCGCTGGAGGTCGCGCCCGAGGATATCGAGCTGGTCGATGGGACCGCCCGCGTCGTCGGCGTGCCCGGCAAGGCGCTGCCCTTCAAGCGGGTCGCGGCGCGCACGCACTGGCACCCCGCGGGTCTGCCCGAGGGGATGGACCCGGGTATCTTCGAGACCGTGATTATGTCCCCGCCCGAGCTCGGCCCGCCGGACGAGCACGACCGCGTCGCCTCGGCGGTGACCTTCGGCTATGTCTGCGACCTCGCCGCGATCGAGATCGATCCCGCCACCGGCCGGATCGAGGTGAAGAAATACGTTTCCGTCCACGACATCGGCACGGTGCTCAACAAGCTGATCGTGGAAGGGCAGATCTATGGCGGGTTCGCCCACGGCGTTGCCGGCGCGCTGCTGGAGGAGATGGTCTACGACCCCGACGGCAATCCGCAATCGGGCAGCTTCGCCGACTATCTTTGCATCACCGCGCCGGAGATGCCGGAGGTGACGATCGGCCATTTCAACACCCCCTCGCCGCACAACGCGCTGGGATCGAAGGGTATGGGCGACGGCTCATCCATGCTGGCGCCGGCGGCGATCGCCAATGCCGCGGCCGATGCGCTGGGGCGCGAGGACGTCGAGTTGCCGCTGACGCTCAACAAGGTCTGGGAGTTGGCTCAGGAGGCCGGGGAGGCCGGCCGCACGTGAAACCGCCGCCGTTCGAATATTGTCGCGCGGACACGCTGGATGAGGCGCTCGACCTGCTGGCCGAGTTCGGCGCCGACGGCGCGGTCCTGGCCGGCGGCATGTCGCTCTGTCCGATGCTCAACTTCCGGCTGGTCCGGCCCGCCGCGCTGATCGACATCAACCGCATCGAGGCGCTCAGCGGCATCGCGCGCAGCGACGGCTGGATCGAGTCCGGCGCGATCTGCCGCCAGGTCGATGCCGTCCAATCCCGTGAACTCGCCGAGACGGTTCCGCTGCTGGCGCGCGCGCTGCCCAGCGTCGGCCATTTCCAAACGCGCAACCGCGGCACGCTCGGCGGCTCGGTTGCCCATGCCGATCCCAGCGCGGAGATCCCGCTCTGTCTGCTGACGCTCGGCGGCGAGGTCGCGCTCGCCTGCAAGACCCGCCAGCGTAATGTTCCGGCGGATGAGTTTTTTTCCGGCATCCTGAGCACCAATCGGGAGCCCGACGAGCTGCTGACCGGGCTGCGCTGGCCGGTGGCCGCGGCCGGCGCCGGGTACGGATTCGAGGAGATCGCCCAGCGCCGCAGCGACTTCGCCATCGCCGCAGCGGCGGCCGTGGCCACGGTGGACGATGACGGATCGATCCGCGGCCTTGCGTTCGGGCTCGGCGGGGTCGAGGACCGGCCGGTCCTCGTCGATGTCGCGCCGTTCATCGGCGCGCCGGCGACCGTGGAGACCGCAGGCGCCATCGCCGCGGCGGCGGCTGGGTCGGTCGAGCCGATCGAGGACAGGCAGGCCAGTGCCGCCTACCGCCGCCAACTCGTCCGCGTTCTCGGCGCGCGGGTCATCGGGCGCGCATTCGCCGAGGCGCAGGGAGGGGCATAGACCGTGTTGCGCATCGAATCCGACACCCGGCATCGCGTGAGCGTCTCGGTCAACGGCCGGTCGCGGTCGGGCCATGCCGCGCCGCGCACCTTGCTGAGCGACTTCCTGCGCCACGAGCTCAAGCTGTTCGGCACCCATGTCGGGTGCGAGCATGGCGTGTGCGGCGCCTGTACCGTGATGATCGATGGCCTCGCGACCCGGTCCTGCCTGCGGCTCGCCGTCCAGGTCGATGGGGCGGAGATCCGCACCGTCGAAGGGCTGGCCGACGGGCAGACCCTGAGCCCGCTGCAGGAGGCCTTCCACCGGCGCCACGCGCTGCAATGCGGGTTTTGCACGGCCGGAATCCTGATCTCGGCCACCCAGTTTCTTCAGACCAACCCGCGCCCGAGCGAGGCGGAGGTGCGCGACATGCTGTCCGGCCATATCTGCCGCTGCACCGGCTACCACGGCATGGTCCAGGCGATCCTCGAGGTCGCGGGAGGCGGGGTGACTGATCCCGCATGACCGCGATCCCTCTCGGCACGCTCTTCGCCCGTGCGGTCGAACGCGACCCGCACGCGCTCGCGGTGGTCGACGGGCCGGCCCGGATGACCTATGGCGATTGGGACCGGCAGATCCGTGCGCTCGCCGGCGGTCTTGCCAGTCTCGGCATCCGGCCGGGCGGCGCGGTCGTTCTGGCGCTGTCGAACCGAGTGGAAATGGCGAGCCTTTTCTGGGCCTGCCAGGCGCTCGGCGCGCGCTTCGTGCCGGTCAACTGGCGCGGCTCGGCCGACGATCTCGCCTACGTGCTGGAAGACGCCGAAGCGTCGGCCTTCATCTACGAGCCACGGTCCGAAGCCGCCGCCGCGCCGGCCGCCAATCGCCGCGGGATCCCGGCGGAGCGCCGCATCCTGGTGGGCGATGCACAGGGCGAAGGCGTCGCCTTCGCTACGCTGTCCGCACATGCGCCCGCCGCGCCAACCGGGCCGGTCGATCCTGCCTCGACCTGCCTGATGCTTTATACCTCGGGCACCACCGGGCGGCCGAAGGGCGTGCCGCGCTCGCACGACGCCGAGCGTCACGCGTCGATCGCCTGCATCGCCCAGCTCCGCTACGCCTACCGCGAGGTTCAGCTCGGCGTGATGCCGCTCTTCCACACCATGGGGGTCCGCGCGCTGGAGATGTCGGCGCTCCTGAACGGCGCCTATGTCTGTATGGCGGGCTTCGATGCCGAAGAGGCGCTGGCGCTGGTCGCCGCCGAGCGGATCGAGGCGCTGTTCCTGGTGCCGACGATGTTCCACGACATGGTCCACCATCCCGACTGCGCCAGGACCGACGTGAGCTCGGTCCTGCATCTCGGATTCGCCGGCGCGTCGATGACCTCAGCGCTGACCCGGCGCTGCGCGGAGATTTTCGCGCCCGATATGTTCGTCAACTTCTATGGCTCCTCGGAGATCTACACCTTCTCGACCTGCGATCACGTACTGGAGAAGCCGGGCTGCGCGGGGCGGGCGGGTATCGGCCAGAGGCTGCGCATCGTCCATGCCGACCCGGACGCAGGATCGGGCCCCGACCGCGCCCTGCCGCAGGGCGAGATCGGCGAGGTCATCGCGCCGATGAACAGCCTCGACGCCTTCGAAGGTTATTGGAAGCGCCCGGATGCGGACGCCAAAGCGATTCGCGGCGGCTGGTATTTCACCGGCGATCTCGGCTATTTCGACGCGGACGGAGAGCTGTTTCTGGTCGGCCGGGTCGACGACATGATCGTCTCCGGCGGCGAGAACATCCACCCCGAGGAGGTCGAGGACGTGCTCGACGCGATGCCGGTGGTGCGCCAGGCCGCAGTGATCGGCATGTCCGACGACCGGCTGGGCCAGAAGGTCGTGGCATTCATCGATCCGGCCTCTAAGCGGGCGAACGCCGAGATGCTGGATGCCGCATGTCTGGCCAGCGGGCTTGCGCGGTTCAAGCGGCCGCGGGCCTACGTCTTCGTCGAGGCCATCCCGCGCTCGGGCGCGGGCAAGCTGCTGCGCCGGCTGCTGCGCGACGGCGACTACACGGTCCTGCCGGGCTTCGAGAGCACACTTTAGGAAAGGGGGAGCGCCCATGAAGCGAAACTATGCCGAACACAGCGCGGAACTGCTGCGCGAGCTCGACGGCCTGCGGGTGGATGTCGATGCCGGGCGCCGCATCGGGCATCTGATCCTCGACCGGCCGCCGCTCAACATTGTCTCCTACCGGGCCCGCCGGCAGATCCGCGGCATCATCGAGGCGATGGACGAAGACGACGACATCGGCGTGATCGTTATCCGCGGCGCGAACGGCGTGTTCACCTCCGGCGGCGACGTGAAATCCTTCCCCTCGATCCGCAAGGACGGCATGTCCGATCTCGCCGACAATATCGGCGCGCCGGAGCGCTGTTCCAAGCCGGTGATCGCGGCGCTGGAAAAATACTGCTTCGGCGTCGGATTCGAGCTCGCGCTGGCCTGCGACTTCCGCCTGGCGACCGGGGAGTGCCTGGTCGCGCTGCCCGAAAGCGCGATCGGCCAGATGCCGGGCTCGGGCGGCAGCGTGCGGGTCGTCCGCATCGCCGGGCTGACGCGGGCCAAGGACATGGTCATGCTGGGCAAGCGGCTGAAGGCGGACCAGGCCAGGGACTGGGGCCTGGTGACCGATGTGGCCGCCGATAGCGACGCGTTGACGGCGCTGGTCCACGACTATGCCGAGCGGCTGAACGCACTGGCGCCGATCTCGCTCAGGGCGCTCAAGCGGGTGCTCAACAGCGCCTATGACACCAGCCTCAAGGTCGCGCTCGACATCGAGGGCCATTCCTACGAGAAGATCCGGTCGACCGAGGACTATCTCGAAGGCATCAACGCCTTCTCCGGGAAGCGCAAGCCGGTCTTCAAGGGACGATAGGCGGCGTCATCGGCGCGCGCGATCTCCAGGATCAGCTTCTTGAGGATTGCCTCGGCGAAGGCCTTGCGGCTCTCGGCCTTGATGACGAATGCGCGCGGGCCGCCGATGATCGCGTCGCGGTAGTATTCCGGCAGATCCGGCATGGCCGGCCGCTCGATCACCAGCCCGTTGATGGTGATCCCCTTGGCGACCGCGATGTCGCGGGCGAGTTCGACCGGCCCGAAGGTGGTATTGGGCCCGTCGCCCGAGACGTCGATGATCCGACGGGTGCCTGCGAAGCCGTTGCTTTCCAGGGACAGCGTGGCCACGCCGATGGCCTCGGCGATGGCGTTGCCGCCGGGGCATTCCATCCGCGGCTGGGCGAGGATAGCCGCGCCGAACGCCGCGGCGGAGTCCTCGTCGGAGACTTTCGTCCACGGCACGCTGATCCGGGCGCACCCCGGCGCCGCGAACTCGATATAGGCCAGCGCGACCGAGCGCAGGAACCCCGCCGAGATCGACCGGAGGACTTGCCGGTCGGCGATCGCGGCGGCATAACCTTGGCGCTGCAGCTTGGTTTCTTCCTCGTCGATGCTGAACGAGGCATCGACCACGAAAGCGAGCTCGACATCGACGGGAACCGCCCGCGCCGCCTGCGCCCACCCTGAGTTCGGCGAGAGACAATAGAACGCGATCGCGGCCATCCCGATCAGCCGCCCCCGAACCCGCATCCGCGCACCTCCCTCGTTCGGACCGCGGCCAGAATAGCAGATGCGAACAGGGACTGTCGCGCTGGCGAATCCCCAAGCAATACCGCGGGATTCTCACTCGTAGTATAAATCCAACGAATATTACAAGATTTCAATCACCCTCGATTTCGAGGACCTTGAGCCATAGCTGCCAGCGGCTTTCCCGGCCCTGCTTGTTGCGGAGCACCATCGCCAGACGAGCCATAAAATCCCCAAAATCCCTTTCCGCGCTCCCGGGCTTCGGTCACGATCCTGAGGCCGGTCTCCTCGGGAGTGGCCGCCTTCGCGCTTGCGAACGGGCTCAGACACGCCAGGAGGACCGGGCCGAACGATCGGAACACCCGACGATACGCGCGGAAATGATTCACTTTCTCCGATCGATGGCCATCAGCAAGGGCGGGAGGAGCAGGAAGTCGGCAAGGAGAACGAAGACGATTGCAAACATGACGAGGAGGCCCAGCGCCCAACTGCCCTCGAACCTCGAGAATGCGAACACCAGGAAGCCGAGCGACAGGATCGC